>CAWDMN010000050.1:0-93312 GCA_963803155.1 uncultured Acidobacteriota bacterium | reverse complement strand
TTCTCGCACCGGCTACCATTCCTTACATCGCCCTTACTCTGGGGTGGAGATGGACATTTGCATTTGCCGGGATTGCAGGCTTCGCTTGGCTGATTCTTTGGATGCTCGTCTATCGGGCTCCCGAAGCGCATCCAGGGGTCACGGCCAGAGAACTCGCTTACATTAGGGGTGGTGCAGTCGCCTCCGGCAGTCCAAACGAATCGGAGATCAGCTGGCTGCAACTGCTGCGATTCAAGGAAACCTGGGGATACGCAACGGCAAAATTTCTTTGTGATCCGGTTTGGTGGTTTTACCTAATTTGGCTGCCCGATTTTTTCCACGCGGCCTATGGAATGGATCTGAAGAGTTTTGGCCCCCCCATCGTGGGGATTTATTCTATTGCCATTGTGCTCAGCCTAGCAGGCGCCCGATTTTCGGATTATTTAATTCAATGGGGTTGGAGCGTCAACCGGAGTCGCAAATCTTGCATGCTATGCATTGCTTTGTTGGAGCTCCCGATCCTTCTCAGCGTCAAGCACTGCGGCCCTTGGAGCGCGGTGGTCATGATCGGTCTTGCCTGTGGAGCCCACCAGGCATGGGCAGCCGCTCTTTTTTCATCCGTATCCGATTTGTTCCCAAAGAAAGCGGTAGCGACGATTATCGGTTTTGGAGGAGCGGTATCCTGCATTTCCGGATTTCTATTTCCGGTCTTTACAGGCCGATTGCTCGATTTCTTCAGCCGGGCAGGGAATGCAAAGACAGGCTACGAATTCTTATTTGCCCTTTGTGGTTGTTCCTACTTGGTGGCTTTTTTCTCCAATCATCTTCTCGCGCGTAGGTTTGAGCCTATTCAGATAAAATCCACGGGTGGGGATCATTCCAGATGAATGACGTCCAAATCGCGATATGTGAAGCTTTCAGCATGAGCCCTGCATGCCAGCGTGGCCGGTGCTACAAGAGGATGAAAATTTATTCCCCCTTTGAAGGGGGATGGCGTCCGTCAGCTGACGGACGCCAGGGGGATGTCTTGTCGGCCTGCCTGAAACCCCCCGGCGCCCGCATGCGGACGCCACCCCTTTTTTTAAGGGGGATTTTCTGGGGAGCCGCGCATGCCAGTGTGGCCTGCTAAACAAGATAATGAAAATAGACATCAAGGTGGGACGCGCGAGTGTGACGAAGTCACCCGTCGCGCGTCGCTTGGCTAGCCTCGCCTGCCGAGCCAGCGTGCACGGAGTGCCCGCTCCACCTTTGCCCAAATTTGATTTTCTGAGGAGCTCCACATGCCAGCGGGACTGGCGCAACAAGACAAGGAAAATGGGATGATGGAGGCGGCCTGCCCTCAGGCCGTCTCAGCAGGCTCGGCAAACTCAGACGGGGTGGGGGCACCCCGCCTCCATCCACGCTATTTTCTAAGGAGGACATAATTATTTAATAATCGGAAGGGTTTCCGCTACGTCGGTCCAGGCAGATATGGCTCGTGAAGAGGATCGCACTCCAGGCCATTCCGATCCTGGGTAACCTCTCATCAAAGTTGATATCAAAATATATATTAGTATCCCGATGAAATCTCCACATGACAACCATCAAGCGCTGGTGATATCCTTCCGAGTTCATGTGACCACCCCGCTTGACCTAAGCCTCTGAGATTTTTCCTTAATTGATGATTCCTCCGGCTCGATAGGATATACGGATAATAAATGCCTTGTGCATTATATTTGGGGAACATGTTATGAGTATGGGGACTTTGATCGGATTGCTTAACAATGTGGCATTACTGCTGACCCTGGGATTGTTATACGATGTGTTGATGACCCAACGCAAAGCCAAGAATCCCATGCGCCGTGAAATTTTGACGGGGCTAATTCTTGGCGCCATTGGATTTGCCGTAATGGTGAATCCCTGGAATTGGACAGAGGGTATCATTTTCGACACTCGGACCGTCCTTTTGAGTGTCTCCGGCTTGGTATTCGGCGGCATCCCAACCGCCATAGCAATGGTCATTACTGCCGCATACCGCTCATATTTGGGGGGAGCGGGAGTTTGGATGGGGATTGCGACGATTGTCTCTTCCGGCGGAATCGGACTAATCTGGAGGCGTCGGCTCCGAAAGGATTTGGAAAAAGTCTCACTGTTGGAGTGGTATCTGTTGGGTTTGACTGTTCACCTAATCATGGTTGTCTGCATGTTCTTGTTGCCCGCCCCCGTGGTAAAAACCACCATGATTCGAATCGGAATTCCCGTGCTCATTATTTTTCCGGTGGGTACGGCCCTCTTGGGGAAAGTGATGTCGGCCCGTCACGCCCGGCTGAGGTCGGAGGAGCTGCTGCGCGAACAATCGGCCCAACTTGCCGCCCTTTCCGCGAATGTGCCCGGAATTGTCTTTCAATTTCTACTTCGCTCAGATGGCTCCCGTTGCTTCCTGTTTGTCAGCGATGGCTGCCGCGTCATCCTGGGAATTGAACCAGCTGAGGTGCTGGCCGATCCCCAGAATCTTTTTGACGCCGTCCATCCCGATGATCGGGCCGCCTTTACTTCCAACCTGTCGGAAGTGTTCCGGAAAAAGAAATCCTGGCATTGGGAGGGGCGTTGCCTTTCCCAAGGCCGGACCATATGGATCCAGGGCGCCGCTTCCCCTCGCCAATGGGGGGAGGAGGGATTTCTTTGGGATGGAATGATGTTGGATGTTACTGCACGGAAGAAGGCGGAAGAGGAGCGGGAGTTGCTCCAAGGCCAGTTATTCCAATCTCAAAAGAATCGAATCGATTGGGCGTTTAGCTGGAGGCATTGCCCACGATTTCAACAACATGCTGAGCGTAATCCTGGGCCACTCCGAACTGGCTTTGGAACTGATCAACCCTGAGAGCGAAATCCATCAAAGCTTGCGGGAAATTCAGACGGCGGCCCAGCGCTCGGCCGAATTGACCCGCCAGTTGCTCTCTTTCGCGCGGAAACAGTCCATTAGGCCTAAGGTTTTGGATTTGAATGAGACTATTGCCGGAATGCTCAAAATTTTGAAGCGGCTGATCGGCGAAAACATAGAACTCAGCTGGAGCCCGGGCCAGAATCTTTGGCCCGCAAAAATGGATCCTTCTCAGTTGGATCAAATACTCGCCAACTTGGTGGTCAATGCCAGAGACGCCATATCCGGCGCGGGCCGCGTCCTTTTGGAGACATCAAATCTTACTTTGGATGAAACCTGTATTGCCGATCACTCGGAAATTGCTCCGGGAGATTATGTGCAGGTTCTGGTGAGCGATACTGGCTCCGGGATGAGCCGGGAGATTCGCGACCGTTTGTTCGAGCCGTACTTTACAACCAAGGAAATGGGACGTGGGACTGGGTTGGGACTGGCAACTGTCTACGGCATCGTCAAACAGAATCATGGATTCATCTACGTTTCCAGCGAAGAACATCAGGGGACATCCATCAAGATCTATATCCCCCGATTCGAGGGGCCAATTGCGAAAGCCTCTGGGAAACGGAGTGCAGAAGAAGTTTCAGGAGGAACCGAGACCATCCTGCTTGTCGAAGATGAGGAAGCGATTCTCTCCCTGACGAAAAAGAGATTGGAGAGTTTGGGATACAAAGTATTGGCCGCGAGGGCGCCAGGGGAGGCAATCGACCAGGCGAAAGCATACCAGGGCAAAATCCACCTGCTCATCGCCGATATAGTATTGCCGGAAATGAATGGCCTGGAACTGGCGGAGCAGTTGAAAGACATTCAGCCCAAGATGAAATGCCTTTATATGAGCGGCTATTCAGCCAATGTCATTTCGCCCCAAGAAGTGCTCCGGGCGGGAATTCAGCTCATCCCCAAACCCTTTTCCATGAAAACACTGGCTGAAAAGATCCGGGAAATGCTCTCGCGGCGCTGACTCTGTCGAGGTCTAGGATGACTTTCGCTGGAATCCGCGCGGCCATGAAAATCCGTACTCCTCCGATATTCGTCAGCTCTGAAGGATATTGGAGAAGTACGGAAGGCGGGAGGGGTTTCAAGACGCAGGATCATTTTTCCGGGACTTCAAAAAAGATGGACGCCGGATTCGACTATTTCTTCTTGGCGGCGGCCGGTTTTGCTGCCTCTGTCTTTACGGCGATCGCCGTGGCCTTCATTTGATACTCGATGGTCACCTTGGATCCCACCTTCAAATCGCCGGTAATTTTGGTGCCCTTGTCGATGGCAATCTCCCATTTATCTGTCCCCTTTTGTACCGTAACAATGTCCCCTTTGACATCCAACACCGGCCCGGTGACTTGATAGGTCTTAGGACCGGCGGCAAAAACCACCATGGAAATCAGGAGAAATGCGGATAGCAGGCATACAAAACGATTCATAATAGGAATCTCCTTTTGCGTTGATTTTTTGATTTACGTGCGATGCATCAAAATCTTCCCATTCTCGACTCTCGCCATAGCCATGATCCCAGGTCCTCGGCGGGATTCATGCCGAACTCGATAGGATGTGAAAATCCACTATCAGTCATGACTGCGCCTACCGGAAATCAAGAGGCATGCAAGTCCGGCGAAAAAAACCTTTAATGAAGAAAAAACTGGGAGGGCCCCACTCCTCACCCCCCCCTTGAGTTATCGAATAAAGCGCAAAACAAACAGCAGAACAACAGCTCCCACGATGGACATGATGATGCCAGCCGGATGGAATTTGGCACCTTCTTTAGGTTTTGATATCAAACCTCCGATAAATCCCCCCAGCAAAGATCCTGCGATGCCCACCACGGTGGTTGCCAGGATACCCATTCTGTCTGCACCGGGCAGGATGGCTCGAGCGATCAACCCTACAATGAAACCCGTCAAGATGAACCAAATCCAATGAAAAATTCTCATGCCTCTTCTCCTTTTGCCCGGGCTTCTCTTCCATGCCACGGGTAATCTTCTGGACGCGATAAAAGTGGATTCAAGGGGAATTCGCAAATGACCGGATGCTTTCCTCTTTGTTTTTTTCGTCAAGAGCCATGGGAACGGCGATCTCCGAGAGTTCCCAGTATCGCATGATCGTTCAAGATCAAGCTTCTTCATTGCCAATGAAGCGATAGACGACTGCGCCCAATACCGCACCAGCTATAGGCGCAAGCCAGAAAAGCCACAGCTGAGCGATTGCCCAATCGCCAACATACAGGGCTACTCCTGTACTCCTGGCGGGATTTACGGATGTGTTGGTCACCGGGATGCTGATCAGATGGATCAGGGTGAGCCCTAGGCCGATGGCGATGGGTGCAAAGCCCTGCGGCGCCCGTTTATCTGTCGCCCCGAGAATGATGAGCAGGAACATCATCGTCATGACAACTTCTGTAATCAGCGCCGCGAGCAGTGAATAGCCGCCTGGGGAATGGGCTCCGTAACCATTCGATGCAAAGCCAGCAGCGGTGCTAAATCCGGCCTTGCCGCTCGCGATGAGAAAAAGAACACCACCGGCGACTATAGCTCCGAGTACCTGGGCGATGATATAGGGCACGAGCTTTTTTGCCGGAAAGCGCCCGCCCGCCCATAATCCGATGGAGATGGCCGGGTTGAGATGACAACCTGAAATGTGTCCGATCGCGAAGGCCATGGTTAATACGGTAAGACCAAAAGCCAAAGCCACTCCGAGCAGACCAATTCCGACATTGGGAAAGGCAGCGGCAAGAACAGCGCTGCCACACCCGCCGAGCACCAGCCAAAACGTCCCGATGAACTCCGCGCCGTACTGTTTCATTTAATTCTCCTTTCTTGCTGCATTGGCAAGTGTTGCAGTTCCTGAAGAACAGGAACTTAACGCATAGTTGCGAAGAATAGAGAAGCGACTCGTCCTGACTCACACAACATAGGCCCTGCGGCTGTTCAAGCTGGAAGACTCTCTTCCCCCCTGAATGATGGGGATTGCATGGCGCCAATCCCCAAAAGAAGCGAAAGGTTGCAGAAGCATAGTTCGTGTCGGTTGCGGGCGCGCGCATTCCCCGCAAGATATGACGGGTGCGCTCCTTTTACCGGGCAAAGGTGAACCGCAATCCCGTGGTGAATAAAACATCATTCTTCTTGCGTTCCGGTGCGGGATCGCTCAAATACCGGTCACTGTAAGTCAATTGCCAAGACAGCCACTTTCGCAAAACGGTCGCGGTTCCAAGGTCGAAGTTCATGCGGTATGCGCCCGTGTTGCTTAGATTGTTGAACATTCGGAACGATTGGTTCAGCGAGGTACTCTTGGAGATCTTGTGCATCAGGTTGTTACCCCAATAGGCTTCCGCCGAATTGCGGATCAGCGGCGCGCCGAATTTCTCGCGGCTGTAATCGGCGCCTCCCAACAGATCTAATTGAGTCATTTCTTTTTTTATTAAGGCATAGCCTAAGCCGCTTCCCAAAACGAAACGCAAATCCAGGTTTTGGAAGGCATCGTATTCGTAGTCGTTGAAGAGGTTCACAAACAAACGGGGCCGGAGATTCCGATTGTAGGCCCAACCGCCTCGTACGGCCTTGGCCGTGGCGGTCGTGGTCCCATCAGCCAGCTTGCCTTTTGAGTAAATCTGGTTAAAGTACGCCGTGGTTTTGTCAGACGAAGTGGCGCGCGTAGTATTCATGGCAGTGGAAAGGGTGCTGGTCACGGCATTTCCGCGAGTAAGGCTCAATCCCAGATCGGCAAATCCGGTCCACAGTGACAATAAACTGGGATGCTGCAACCGTTCCCAAACCTTTTGCTCGTCGGCATTACGAATGGCGCCAACTTGGGCCATAACGATCGACTCTTTTGCGGTCGGAGTGACAACTTCAAGTTTCTGGTCTTCGACGGCGATTTTGCCTTGCACGGATTTGCCGTCCGGCAAAACGATGGTCAGCGGTTCATCCGAAGTCACCTGGATAATAGACTCCCAGGGAATCGTGACTGTGCCAAAGAGATCGCTTTTGATAATGAGGCTGGCGCCATCCTTTTTGAGGATCTTGCCCGTCACTCGATCCCCATTCTTCAGATTGACCTGATCAGCCCAGGCGACGCCGATCAAAAAAGGAAGCACCAAAAACAAAAACTTGCTGCGTAACATCATGAGGCTCCTTTTTCATGTGAGATTGTGAGGGTCATGAATCTCAGTTGCGACTAGAGCCTTCCGAGGCAGCTTCGTTGAATCCTCTCCTCACATTCGCAGGGTAGAAAGTTATCCTAGTTTGCCTTTTAACAAACCCATGGCCGAATCCAGGAGACCGCCGCTGGCTGATGGCAACTGTCCGTTCGGTGTGAGCTTGTCAACGATGATCGGCAACAGTCCGGCTAGCATGGAACCGGTGCTGTCTGGCGAAATACCCACCTTGGTTGCGATCTGATGGACAAGGTCATTTCCCAAGACGGACTGCACTTGTCCGGCTGAAACCGGCAGATTCTGTCCCGTGCCCACCCAGGAAGAGACGATGTCACCTAGTCCCTTGCCGTGAAAGGCATCCACTAATCCAGACAATCCTCCCCCCTGTCCGCTCTGCAACATCTCTAATACGGAGTTCGCAACGCTGGCGTGCTCGCCACTCGTCCCGTTTCCCATCAACTGCGTGATTTCGTTGAGCAAACTCATATTAGCCTCTTTCCCGCTCATTTCCATATATTCCGACCGCTTATATTTCTTAATAGCCGGCCTTCATAGAATCAATCTTTCAAAATGTTCTAATGATCTCTTTGTCCTAATTGGCTTAGCCTCCAGGGTAGAAATAGACTCGCATTTCAACTTGAATCCGCTGACATAAGGGAGTTTTATCCGCAATTCATTTGCTGAAAAACAGGCGTACATCCAAATAGAAATATTTTTAATTATTACATAGAATTCCAGAAACTTAAACAATCGGGAACGATTTTTTGGGAAAGGCGGATGAGCCGCTCGGTGAGACAGTGGATCGTCTCAACGGCGTCTTGCATGAGACATTTCGTTCGGCTGAACCGGAATCCCTTGGTGGAAAGGCGTTGTACAGGAATAACCTGTCTGGGTGGCGCGGGGGTGTGTGACAGCTGTCGTGCGGTGATCGCTGATTTTGAAAACTAAGCGCGGGAATCTTTGCTGCACATGCTTGGGCGATGTTTAGTTTCCTAGTGGGTCAGTGGAAATTGCGAGATGATCTCCTTGCTCGTTCGGAGGGCTCTGGCCATAAATCCAGTCTTTGCAGGCATAACTCCGCGGATAAATCACTTGTTTGGGGAGTGGGGCGGCTCAGGCGGGTGAATAGAATCTCCAGGAGAGTTCCCCAGAATTTTCTGAAGTAGGTCCTGGAGTGTTTGCATTTGATAAGGCTTTTGGATGAAGCCAGCCAGCCCTTTCCCGGCAAATCGCTGCGTCACGTCCTGATGGTTGAATCCGCTGGTCAGGATGACTTTGACTTCAGGTTGGATTTGCTTCAATTCGCTGAAGGTGGCAACACCGTCCATTTTGGGCATAGTCAAATCCAGCAGAACGCAACGGATTTCTCCAGCCTGTTGACGAAAGAAGGCACAGGCATCCTCCCCATCTTTCACGGTTTGTACTTGAAATCCCAGCCGTTCCAGCATCTTCCGGCCAAGCTCGCGCACCATCTTTTCATCGTCGACGAGGAGAATGAGACCATGAAAAAGAGGATGAGGTGAATGGGTAATTTGAACGGCTGATTTGACGGGCGCAGTCATCTGAGTGGAATCTTCGGCGGGGAAAAGAATTTTAAACGTCGTACCTTTTTTGACCTCACTATAAACCATCAGGGCGCCCTGATGGCCGCGGACAATTCCCAATACCGCGGACATTCCCAACCCCCGCCCGAAAAACTTAGTCGTGAAGAATGGGTCGAATAAGCGTCGTTGAGTCTCTTGGTCCATGCCACAGCCCGTGTCAGAAATTTCCAGAAAGACAAATTTGCCCGCCGGCGGTTTTTCCTCCAGTCTGCTCTTATTTAAATAATCCGTCTCACACCTTTGAGTGCCCGTGGCAAGCGTGATGGTCCCGATCTGGTCACCAATTGCTTCTGAAGCATTGACAATCAGGTTCATCACTACCTGTTGTAATTGGCCAGGGTCAGCCATAACCGGGGGCAACTCGTGATCAAGATGAAGATTCAATACCGCGGTCTTTGAAATGGAACTTTTCAGCAAGTGCAGCATTTCCGCCACCAACTCACCTAAATTCACGGACTGGATGACAAATCGTCCCCGGCCGGAATAGGCCAGCATTTGCCGAGTCAAATCGGCGGCGCGATGAGCTGCCTGTTCTGCATCGTCGATATAAGGGCGGGCGGGGGAATTTGACGATAGATCTTCCAAGGCCAATCCCAGGTTTCCCAGAATTGCCATCAACAGATTGTTAAAGTCGTGGGCAATCCCGCCCGCCAGTACGCCCAGGCTCTCCAATTTCTGCGAGTGTTGGATGCGTCGCTCGAGCTGGATTCGCTCCTCCTCCGTGTGGCGACGTTCAGTCACATCTCGGGAGATGGCCAGCAATCTGTGTTCACCGGCTGGGTCCCGTGCAGGCAGAATGCGGGAATTGGCCTCCATCCAGATCCATGATCCATCCTTCCGGCGCATTCGGTACGAGATTGCTTCGTGCTTTTGCTTTGCTATGGTTTCCTGCCTGTGGGCTTCGACGGAAACTTGATCCTCCGGGTGGATAAATTCGAAGGCAGAATGGCCGATCATTTCTTCAGGTTCGTATCCGAACAGGGAACGGACGGCGGGAGAGACATATAGATAGCTTCCCTCCAGCGTATGCAGTGAGATGAGGTCGGTGGCATTTTCGGCGATCATGCGGTAACGGATTTCACTTTCCGCCAATGCGGTAGCCGCCATTTTCTGCTCCGTGACATCTTGCAGAACTCCAATCACTTTTGGGGAGTGTCCTTCAGAATCGCGTACTAGATTTGCCCGAGAGTGAACATTGCGCCATTGCCCATCGCCTGCTTGCTTTACCCGGCATTCCACTTCATAAGGTTCCCCAGTCTCGATTAATTTTTTGAGGGCTTGGTCGAGTTGTGGACGGTCAGCCGGATGCACCATCGCCTGGGCCGTTGCCAGTGGGACCCAGGCTGAAGGGGACGCAATACCATAGATCCGGAAAGCTTCTTCAGAACCCCAGATTCTTTGAGTTTTCAGATCAATTTCCCAATTCCCCACGTGTGCCATGGCTTGGGCGCTCTTGAGCCGAGCTTCACTTTCCCTTAACTCTTGTTCGGTTTGGATCCGGCTCCGGCGGTTGAAAAGCAATTGGATGACCAGCCAGGTCTCTAAAAGGAAAAAGATGCCGACGCCCCAAAACCATGGCCAATAGCGAGCGTAGAGTGTAACGGGCCGATTGAGCACATGGCTTCCCGGCGGAAGCAAGGATTCCGGCACGCCAAAGCGCTTTAGAACTATAAAATCAAAAATTGGCGTGACGGGATTTTGCCGGATTACAGGGATCGATTCCACCCGTTCACCCGCCAGGATTTGCAGTGCTATCTTGGCGGCAGCTTCCCCTTGACCCTCGCCACTAATCACCAGGCCGCCAATCGGTCCCCAGCCCATTTCGCTCTCTCCCATGACATAGATCGGCGCGCGCGAATATTCCGCCAGTATGGAAGAGGTTCGCAATGAATTGATCTCCAGCCCCTGCTCATCCTCCAGCACCGTCATTAGAAGTAAAATGGAATTGGGAGGAATCGCCTTAATCCGGGCCGGAGCCTCCTTGGTCGAAAGATTGAGGATTTCCTCGATGGAAATTTTATTTTCAAATCGCTTGGCGATACGCCGAAAATCTCGAAGGGTACTGGCGCGCATGAGGATTCGGTCCGATGCGACTATATATAATTTCCGGGCGGCAGGGTGCATTTTAAGAGCAAGATTGAGAGTTCCTTCAAGGTCAGGATTCTCCAGTATGCCGGTGGTATTATCAAGATTCTGGACATAGGGGTCTTGATGGTTATTGATTCCGCAAAAAACGACGGGCACATCGGGGAGCAACCGACTTCTGCGGTCCATCCAAAAATCCAGTGCCGCATCATCCGCGGTAATGACCAGCCGGATATCTTGGCTTCGATATTTTGCCGCTATGAACCGGGCGAAATCTTCCCCATACTTCAGGGAAGGATTGTGTCGGCTGTCGAGGTATTCCACATTCACTTCCATCGCAAATGGGACCAAAATTTTCCGGACACCTTCGAGGATGCGATCTTCCCATACTTCCCCCTGATGATAGGATCCCAAAAACAATACTCTATGGTTGTTTTGCGCCAGCAGCGGAGAACAAAACATCAGCAGACAGAGCGCTCCCGAAAGTTGGAGCCACTGCCGGTAGCGTTGAAAGGATTTTGATGTTTGTGATTCAACCATCTGCAATCAGCGGATGAAATTTGGAAATGAGCCAACAAATCGTATGCGAATCATAGCATAATGACGGGGCACGAAAATAGGCTTCAAATTTGAGAATTCAACAGCTCGTGGAATCGGGATTGTTTCACGGTGAACCTGCGACCGGGAATGGGGCTACTCTCTCGTTTCAGTCCGTCGGTGAATATTCAATCGAGATTATTTGTTGCGGTTGTCGAATCGATGTGTCGTTCGGCATCCTCTGCAAAAATAATCATCCATAAGGCACGGCAATTAAATTATCAGTGCTATTGAAGCCAAGGACTTCGGCGTCTGCCGGATTGGAAACGCGCAACGGGTAACTTTGTTCTGGGCGCACGTCCCACCTTCCGGCGCTTAGCTCAAAACGGGCCGAGCCAACTCTGTGGTGGGTCGCACCATCCCACGCGCAACTCGCAAGGTTACCCTGCAAGCTGAGTATGCGTGGCAAAGGTGCGATGTTTCACCCTTCTTCCCCCAGCAAATCATCTCAGGTCTTCAACGGCCAATTTTATTACGAAGCATCGGAAACACTCGCCGATTCGCAATTTGCAGGGAGATTTGAGTGGCCTCAATTCGAGATTCCAGGTGTTCGGCCAATTCCGCGGAGGCTACCCAGATTGTTTTCTGTACGAGATGTTCTTTTTTACTGGTTTAGCGCCCCGGTTTGTCATTTTGGAAACGTAGTCTTCCCATTTTTTCTTTTGCTTTGTTTCCGCATCCACTGCCGATTCCGGCGCTTTTCCAATGATTCCCCCCTTGTATCCTTTAGCCATTTCATTTAAATGAACTCGCTCCAAATACATCGGCACCGCTTTAGATACCGCTTCTTTCGCGCTTGCCATCCCTGGATATTCATGGCTCAAATCGTCTCTTGGGGTTAAGCGCACCCATTTGCCGTCCAAATGTCCAAGAATTGGAGAAAAAATTTTAAACAGAGGGATGAACCCTTTATTCCCTTTTTCGATTTGCACTTCGAATTTGGCCAAGAGAGTTGCCTCAAACTGGATTATGATTAGCTGAGAGGGGAAAATTTGGCAGGAAACCAGAGAAGAGAGGCGATTGATCCGGAAATCCTGGTGGATTCATGCTTTTGGAACCATCCGATGAAATCATCGCCTGGTGTTAGTCTGGCAACCCTGCTGCCATAGTTGATCCGCCCTAGACCAACCTTAGGTCAGAAGCTTTGCGTCCCGCACTTTCATGCGGTTTGCCCCTTCAACAAACACGGGGAACATTATGGGATAGTCATAAAAAAAATTCAATGCTTATATCGTGGCACTTTTTCCGCTTGGGGGGGTAAAATTGAGTCATTAATGCGGGAATTTGAAATGATTGGATCTACATGTTTACGCTGGAAAGTTGGCCCTGTCGAAGTGAGTGAAAAGGATGCAATCCACCGGTAAAATCCGGATGCAATTCAAGGTGAGAGGATCTTTAATCCGTCGGATAGTCAGGATAATGTGTTTTATAGGGCAGTGGGTGTCACGTGCCAAGATGAAGTCTTGCCCGTGCTTCTCGATCGCGCCCATGATCTGAACAAACTCCGGCGTGAGGGCAAAAGCGAGCACTTAAAGAAACACCTTCTCCACGCTGTCATGAGGCTCTTTATCAAAGGAGGTCAGCATATACACACGGCCAAAACTTCGTCTTGGGCAGTGGCCCCCGCGCAAAAGCCAATGCTACCGTACCCAAGCCACTCTTCCAGTAAATGAAACAACCGTACGAAATCATCCTTCGCCACTCCATTAAGATTCACGGCTTATTGGCAACCTTGATGTGTCCGCCAGGGCCGGGCCATTTCCAGCCGTCGATTGCAGGCATGTCTTCCCCATGCTTCACAATGTATTGTTGGTGTTCAATCAGCTTGTCCCGAGTGAATTGCTTTAAATACGCTGCAGCATAGCCCAGCCGGGAAACACGGGCAATGACATCCGCGACCAAATGGTATCGGTCCAAGTCATTGCGCACTACCATGTCAAAGGGAGTCGTGGTTGTCCCTTCTTCCTTATACCCCCTCACATGGAAGTTATTGTGATTGGTTCTGCGATAAGTCAGGCGATGGATCAGCCAAGGGTATCCATGGTAGGCGAAAATAACGGGCTTGTCGGTGGTGAAGAGGGTGTCGAATTCCTGGCTAGAGAGTCCGTGCGGGTGTTCTTCCTTGGGCTGCAGAGTCATCAAATCTACCACATTAATCACGCGGATCTTCAATTCCGGCGCATGTTGTCGGAGCAGGTCCACCGCAGCCAATGTTTCCAGAGTGGGTACGTCGCCGGCACAGGCCATCACAACATCAGGTTCGCAGCCCCGGTCATTGCTGGCCCACTCCCAGATGCCGATGCCAGCTGTGCAATGTTTGATGGCGGAATCCATGTCGAGCCATTGCAGTTGAGGCTGTTTTCCCGCCACGATGACATTGATGTAATTACGGCTCCGCAGGCAATGATCGGTGACCGAGAGAAGTGTGTTGGCATCGGGGGGAAAGTAGACTCGGATGATGTCGGCTTTTTTGTTCACGACATGATCAATAAAGCCGGGATCCTGGTGGCTGAAGCCATTGTGGTCCTGGCGCCAGACGTGGGAGGTGAGAAGGTAATTCAAAGAGGCAATCGGCCGCCGCCATGGGATCTCTTTGCTGGTCACTTTAAGCCACTTGGCATGCTGGTTAAACATGGAATCGATGATGTGAATGAAGGCTTCGTAACATGAAAAGAATCCATGACGCCCGGTGAGCAGATATCCCTCTAACCATCCCTGGCAGGTGTGCTCGCTCAATATCTCCAGCACTCGCCCTTCGCGAGCCAGGTGTTCATCTTCGGGAAAAATATCCGCCATCCAGACGCGGTCGGTGGCCGCAAAGACGGCGTCCAGCCGATTGGAGGCGGTTTCGTCGGGACCCACGATCCGGAAATTCCGTTCCTTCCGATTCCGCTTTATGATGTCGCGCAGGAAGCCGCCCATGATGCGGATAGATTCAGCCATTGCCTGGCCTGGTTCTGAAACCGGGATGGCATAATCTCGAAAATCCGGCATTTTCAGGTCCTTCAGCAACAATCCCCCATTGGCATGAGGATTGGCTCCCATGCGGCGGGGGCCCTCCGGAGCCAAGACACCCAGCTCCTGTCTCAGGGTCCCGTTTTCATCAAAAAGCTCCTCCGGCCGGTAGCTTTTCATCCAGTCTTCCAGCAGCCGAACGTGTGCGGGGCATCCCGCCATTTCTGAGAACGGCACCTGGTGGGATCGCCAGGATCCCTCAGTCTTTTTGCCATCCACCTCCTTCGGACCGGTCCAGCCTTTGGGTGTGCGCAAGATGATCATGGGCCAGACAGGGCGCTCGGTTACGCCGTTCTTCCGTGCTTTGTCCTGAATTTCCCGAATCTTTCCGATAACCTCATCGAGCGTCTCTGCCATTTGCTGATGCATCGGTTCGGGGTCCGCTCCCTCGACAAAATAAGGATGATAGCCGTACCCTTGGAACAGACGGGTGAGTTCCTCATGGCTGATACGGGCCAGCAGAGTGGGATTGGCGATCTTATATCCATTCAAGTGTAAGATGGGCAAAACGGCGCCGTCGGTGGCAGGGTTCAGGAATTTATTGGAATGCCAGGAAGTAGCCAGCGGTCCGGTTTCAGCTTCCCCATCGCCAACGACACAAGCGACAATCAGATCGGGATTGTCGAAAGCCGCGCCATAAGCATGCGAAACCGCATAGCCCAGTTCGCCCCCTTCGTGGATAGACCCTGGCGTCTCGGGAGCCACATGGCTAGGGATACCGCCGGGAAAAGAAAACTGTTTAAACAACTTCCCCATGCCCTCCGCGTCGAGGGAAATGTCGGGATAGATTTCGCTGTAGGTTCCCTCCAGGTAGCAATTGGCAACAATGCCGGGTCCTCCGTGGCCGGGGCCGATGATGTACATCATGTTGAGGTCGAATTCTTTGATAATCCGATTTAAGTGCACGTAGATGAAGTTAAGACCCGGCGTTGTCCCCCAATGCCCGAGGAGCCTGGGTTTGATATGTTTTAATTCGAGTGGTTCCCTCAACAAGGGATTGTCATAAAGATAGATTTGCCCGACAGAGAGGTAATTAGCCGCCCGCCAGTAAGCATCCATGGCTTTAAGCGTTTCTGCAGAGAGTAGTTCTTTCATCGGTTGCCTCCCGCAATCAGCATGGTTTGCATGACATTATTTATTTGGTGAAACAAAAAAATCTCTCGCGTGCGAAGTCGTCATTCCGTCGACATGCAAAATGGGAAAGCGGAACTCTAGGAGTCTCCGGATTTAGATAAAGAGGTGAACCTGGCTGGGCCGGGGGGTTTACCTTTTTACTTATTAGAACGATCATTGATACATTTACACATTATTGGGACAATTTGCAATGCGGCGCCACTCCGCTGCGATAAACTCGAAACGGATGCCGCGATAAAATTGGTCCCGCTATGTTGATTTGTTGGCAAATTGGATTTTTGGGGGGACAGCGGTGGACAACCGGGAAGGCATTTATTTCCGCGATCTCTTGAAGAAAGCCGTCCCGGAATTCGTTCCAAGAATGAACTCGAATACGTCGCAAAAATGGAGATATCTTTCCCGTTGAAGTTTCAGCGGAGCGTTTGTCAATGGGGAGGGATGGAGTTGAATGTGGGCTCTGTGCGCAATATTTCCGGGAGCAATAGCAATGAAGAAGCCTTGCGTAACAGTGAAGAGGATCGCCTTTGTTCCCCCCCCTCTCATAGCAATATTTTTGGATGGAGCGATTTTTGCTTAATATGTCCGGATGTTATTGACGATGGAATAAGAAGAGGGGCGTGACCAGTAATGGATCTGATCCGTATCGACTCTAGCGGAGCGGCGAGGTATGAGCATGGCACGGTCTGAGATTAGGCCTCGCAGGGGATCAGTGGACAATCGCCAGCCATCAGAAAAAAAGCTGCCATTTCTTTCCTGCCTCTTGGATCCTGGCACTTTGCATCTATTTGCTGAACGTCATAAAAACTTGATTCATTTACTCCCATCTTGATCTTCAAGGCAGCTAATGAAATCTCCCATGAAAAAGATAATGCGATGAGCCATCAACTCATTTCCCCGCTAATGAGCTCATTTAGAGCTCTACAAAAAATTAGGCACCGGCAAACATACAAGGTCAGTCCAATTTTCCCTTGTCGTCAGCGCCCTCTGGCAACAAGAGTCGGCAAAACTCGCGGCACGGGGGGCAATCTCCTTGATTATTTGGTGCTTTTTTGTTTCTTGACTATTACCTTTGAGATTCAAATCTTCGCTTTGGATCCCAGTCGGGCTATTACACAATACCAGATTCGCAATTGGCAAATAGAAGAAGGCCTGCCGCAAAATAGCCTCGAATCGATACTCCAGACTCGCGATGGTCATTTGTGGGTAGCCACCCAGGATGGCCTGGCCCGATTTGACGGGGTTTCCTTCACCACTTTCAAAAAAGAAACCGAGAAGGGATTGAGCAGCAACGATTTCACTTCCCTCTTCGAAGACCGCGCCGGCAACCTCTGGATTGGGACCATGGGAGGGGGGATGCTCCGTTACAGCAATGGAGAGTTTCGATCCTTCACCCGGAAGGATGGATTGCCGGCAAATCATGTAATTGGTTTCTATGAGGATCGTGGAGGAACCTTGTGGATTGGAACTCAGGGTGGAGGATTGAACCTATTTAAAGACGGCAAATTCACAACCTTTAACACACGATCAGGGTTGTCCAGCGACAGGTTGCGATGCATTTATGAAGATCGAGAAGGGAGGATCTGGATTGGAACGGACAACGGGCTTAATCAGTGGGTGGACGGGACTTTCAAGGTTTACACTACCAAGGAGGGGCTATCCGACAACGGGATTCTCTCTATTCGGGAAGACCGCGATAATAACTTATGGATTGGAACTCGAAACGGTCTGACCCGGCTTGCCAACGGAAAATTTACGGTCTATACCAGCAAGGATGGGCTCTCGGGCAACATGGCCCGGTTCATTCGCGAGGACAAGTCCGGCAATCTTTGGATCGGTACGGTGGGTGGGGGGATCAATCGATTACAGAATGGGAAATTTACATCGCTAACAGCCAAAGATGGGTTGTCGAACGATGCTGTTCTCTCCGTCTACGAAGATTCCGAAGGAAGTTTGTGGATTGGGACGGATGGCGGAGGGCTCAACCAGTTGAGAGACGGGAAAGTCACGACATATACCACACGGGAGGGTTTGTCTGACAGTGTTGTCAAATCCATCGTTGAGGATGGAGATGGCGACTTATGGATCGGAACGGCCGGGGGCGTGGTCAATCGATTTAAGAATAACCAGTTTTCCGGCTACCGGATTAAAGTGGGGTTGCCTGGAGGCGAAATCACGGCCCTTGGAACAGACCGGCTGGGCGAACTCTGGATTGGAACGCGATCAGGTCTCTCGAGATTGTATCGCGGCAAGTTGACCCGATACACAACCCAAGATGGGTTGCTGCATAATCATGTGGCCGCAATCCTGGAAGATAAACGAGGGAACCTCTGGATCGGAACTCAGGGTGGATTGAACCAATGGCGGAATGCCCACTTTTTGGCCCACAAAATAGAAGATGCAGCCTCAGGGGAAGGAATCCTATGTCTAGGCCAGGATAAGGATGGAAACCTATTGGCAGGCACCGACGGGAGAATTTCAAAATTGCAGTCTGGCAAGTTTGTCTCTCTGAATTCGGATACCTATTTAAGCGCCATTGGGGAGACTTCTCCTTCTGCGATTTATGAGGATGGCCGCGGGATTTTGTGGATTGCTACCTCGGGGGCTGGCCTGTTGCGCGTGCAGGGAGGGAAGCTTACCCAATATGGGGTCAAGAACGGCCTGTTGGCGGATATGCTCTTCCAAATTTTCGATGACGACCATGGAAATTTTTGGATCACGAGCAATAAGGGTCTCTTCCGGGTGGGGGTGGAAGATTTGGAGGATTTCGCCGCTGGTCGTAAGTCCTCTATTGCGTGCTTCCCCTTTGGACGAGCCGATGGGGTAATGAGCGGGTGCAGTGAAGGCCAAGGTTGGAAGGGCAAAGACGGCAAGCTTTGGATTCCCACCTACAAGGGGCTGCTCAAGGTCGACGCACAGGGAGCAAGTCTGAACCGCACTGCTCCTCAGATCGTGATCGAACGGATCGTCATGGACGGAAAACTCTCCCCCCTCCTGCAAAATACTCTTATGCCGCCAGGCGGCGAGAGATATGAGTTTCATTATTCAGCTCTCAGCTTTCTGTCGCCCGAAAGAATAAAGTTCCGATTCAAACTGGAAGGATATGACACTCAATGGGCGGAAGCAGGCACCCGCCGGACTGCCTATTATTCGCATCTTCCTCCGGGGCCTTATCGCTTCGAGGTGATGGCTTGTAACAGCAGCGGGATTTGGAACCAGAGGCCCGCCACCTTCAGCTTCCTCATCCCAGCTCGTTTCTACCAAACCTATTGGTTTTATGCGGTGTGCGGGATATTCCTTTTTTGGGTTGGATACGCCCTGTACCGGCTTCAAGTCCGGCGGCTGGAGGGACAGAGGAAAGAACTCTCCTTGCGGGTGGAGGAACGCACGAAACAATTAACCCAGGAAATCCTGGAACGTCAGAAAGCGGAGAAAGCATTATTGTCGGCCAAGTTGGCGGCCGAAGAGGCCAGTCGGCTAAAAAGTGAGTTCCTGGCCAACATGAGCCATGAAATCCGCACTCCAATGAACGGTGTAATCGGAATGACGGAGTTGACCTTGGAGACCGACCTCAAACCTGACCAGCGCGAGAATCTTGAAATTGTGAAGAATTCAGCCGATTCTCTGCTGGCGATCATCAACGACATTTTGGACTTTTCCAAAATTGAGGCGGGCAAATTGGACCTGGATTCGATTGCCTTCAGGCTTAGGGAAAGTATGGACGAAACGGTTAGGGTCCTGAGTGTGCGAGCTGAACAGAAAGAATTGGAACTGCTGTGCTACGTCAGACCTGAAGTGCCCGATGCTTTGGTGGGGGATGTCGGCCGGCTTCGGCAGATCCTAATCAACCTGCTGGGAAATGCCATTAAATTTACGCAAAATGGGGAAGTTCTGGTTGAGGTTCAACTGTCGGATCCCGCCATAAATGGCATTGCTCCTTCTGGAAAGTTCTGCTCCTCCGACGGTAGTGTGAAAATGAGCCCCGAGGATCCCAAGCATTGTCTCTTGCACTTTAGCGTTCACGATACCGGTATTGGTATTCCGGACGAGAAGCGACAGTTGATTTTTGGCTCATTTGCCCAAGCGGACGGCTCTATCACGCGACAATATGGGGGAACTGGATTAGGATTGAGCATTTCAAAAGGGCTGGTGGAGACCATGGGGGGACGCATTTGGGTAGAGAGCGAAGTCGGCAAAGGCAGCGTCTTTCACTTCACCATTCGTTTTGGTTTGTCGGAGAGTCCACCCATCAAACTTCCCCTCACGGAGCTGGATCGCCTGAATGGTCTGCCCGTTCTTATCGTCGATGACAATGCCACCAATCGCCGCATTCTCAAAGAGTCTTTGGCAAGCTGGGGGATGAGACAGGTGGGAGTCGATAGCGGTGCAGGGGCGCTGGCCGCCCTGGAACAGGCGTCGACGGAAGGGGATGCCTATCCATTAATGCTGCTCGATGCCCATATGCCAAATCTTGATGGTTTCGGCGTGGCGGAACGGATTCGGAGTATCCCCCAGTTGGCCGGACTTGCGATCGTCATGCTTTCATCGGCACGCCAGAAAGGAGACATCGAAAGATGCCGCCAATTGGGGATAGATGCCTGCATGACCAAGCCGGTTCGACAGTCGGAATTGAGGGAAATATTGTTGAAGGTGCTTGATCGAGTGCCTTCTCGCCAGCACTACTCTATTCAGGCTAAAGATGATTTGCCAACCAACACTCATGGACCACTTAAAATTCTTCTCGCCGAAGATAATCCAGTAAACCAAAGGCTTGGTCTGCGCTTGCTGGAAAAGCGAGGCCACAGCGTGATGTTAGCGGAAAACGGACGGCAGGCGCTGGCAGCCCTTTCCACGGGAAGCTTTGATCTGCTCTTGATGGATCTGCAGATGCCGGAAATGGACGGAATAGAAGCAACCGCGGAGATTCGAAGACTGGAGCGGCAGACCAACCACCACATTCCCATCATTGCAATGACCGCCCATGCCATGAAGGGAGATCGAGAACGCTGCCTGGAAGCCGGCATGGATGGTTATGTCACCAAACCTCTCCATCCGCAACATCTATGGGATGAAATGCACCGGCTGGTGAGGCAGGAACAGGCCAATGCTCCAATCAAGAATCATGAGTGAGAATTGCCCACCGGGCAGCCTGCGCACCTTCAGTCCGAAAGGCCGCTGCCGACGCCCTTTCAATCCAACCTGCATTAAAAGCGCTCGCGGGGTCGCGCCAAACCAACTATGTAGAATCAATCCCGCATTCGTAATTATGGGGGAAACCAGGCAAGGTCAGTCCATCACGTAAACTTTGGCCTCCCAACGGAATAGTCCCTCTCGTCCCGCCCACTCATCGGGAACATCGCGCTTCTGCGTGACCTCGCGCCAATGGCGGCCCGCCGTCAAAGCAGGCCAGCCATTGATCCGATACTCGTTGCCGGGCCCCGTGCCAGATTCAAAATCGGAAAAATTGGCAACTACAATTACCGGATCGTTGTCCGAGCCCCTTTTCCAGGCCATTATGCGGCGGCCGGGCGTAAAATCGGAATGAATGAAATCGCATTCATTGCAGCCCAGCGCTGGATGATATGTCCGCAATTTGATCAAACGGGATACCACATTCATAATTTGCCGCCGCCATTCATTCTCTTCACCCTCTAAACGGGCGAAATTGACCGGATCGATTTGCTTTCCGCTGTTATTGGATACGTGGCCGCTCATGTCGAAAAGGTCATTCTCATCGGCAAATTCCTCGCCAGCCAGAAACATGGGAACGCCAACCGCCGTCATCAGGCAAACAAATGCCAGCTTCATTCTCCGCTCGATTTCATCTTCCGGGAAATTAGCATATCGGAAGGAGGTGCAGAGCCGTTCCTTTTGATACCCTTCTACATCGTGCGAGGTGAAATAGTTGATGGCCTGGGCGCAGTCTTCGAAGCCCAGCAACCTGCTGTCAATTGCCTTGCGGACGGTCCATTCGAAACTCGGTTCACCATCGGCGTTGTGCCCGAGAAGCGCCGGACGAATGAATCCGCGGAAATGGTCATTCCAAAGAGCATCGACTCTCCCTTGGCGAATCAGGTCGAAGGGCAGGTTCAATTCTTCACCCACGGTTAAAAAATGAGCATCGGCGCTTTCAGCCGGAAGCCCCCGCGCGACCCAGCGCTCTCGGAATTGGGCGCGGGCATTGCCCGCAAAAGCGCCGACGAAATCCCAATTTGCGACGGTTTCGATGCTGTCCAGGCGGAGGCCATCCAAATTGAAATCGCGCATCCAGCGGGCCAGGGATGTGTACATGAAGGCGCGGGCGGGAGAATGTACATGAACTTGGCCATTAGTAGGATCGTAGGTGTCAATCTGGCGCACATATCGAAACAACTTGCTGCCCCAGTCCTTGCGCGATTCGTTCGACCGTGAAGACCACGCGTCCGGATCATCCATGGGAGGATGATCCGGATCGAACTGAATGTGAAACTCGTCAAACGCGATATGTTGATAAGGCCCCTCACGCGCAAAGCCGAGCACGACATCGTCAAAGAACCGGATACCATGCCGATGGAAGGCCTCTGCCAGCCGGCGCAAATCGTTGTTCGCGGTCGGCCATGAATAACCATCCGGAAAACCGAGTTCGAAATCGGGGGCAAGGAAATGTGATGTTCCATAACCCCACTGGCGGTCGAAGATGGTGTCGGCCGGGGGCAATAGTTCGATTGCGTTAACTCCCAAATCAACAATATAGGCCTGTCCCGTGGCAGTAACATTCAAATCGGAGAAATTGGCGCCCTGGGCATCGGACTCGACCATGGCGAGAACATCCCGGAAAGTCCCAACCCCCCGTTCTACGCCGCCTCCGCGGGGTTGGCGGGTCCATGCCGTGGGCAATTCGTAAATGACCATATGGTTGTTGGCCGGAAGCGATTCCATCCCACTGGTTGCCGGCTCGCAAACAACATTGCCGTTGGGATCGCAAGGCAAAAGCTTTCCCGCGGAATACTTCACGACCGCGGCGGGCTGATTGCCGGAAGTCACCCGCCAATCCGTGGTAAAAGCGAAAGGATCGCATACCCGCACGCGAGAATTGAGGTGGCCGGGCAAAGTGTCATCAACTTCGAACCAATAGTGGTAAACACGACTATCGCTGAGTCCGCAGGTTGCCGCGGCAATAGACCAGAGGCCAGGGATATTCAAAACAGGCTTTAGCTCGAACCGCTGCACTTCGACACCGGGTGGCGCGCCTTCCTTGAAAATACCGATGAGCAGCAGGGGCGCCTTCACGGATAAATGAGGAGACCATAACATGAAATTCTCGGCTCTTCGGTCAAGCAAGTCATTGGACATGGCAAGAATACCTCCATCAAGCTTCAAAAGCGGAGTCTTCAATGCGGGCGCGCTTCTCAGCTGAGTGGCTAATGTGTTGTTTCATTCCGTCCTCCATTTAAACTTTGGGATCGTTATATCATCTAGTGAGGTTTAGCCTTAAAAAAGGAAGCATTACACAAATGTCAGAAATCGATTTTGCGCATCGAGCCCCTTCTTGCGCTACGCCTATTCTGATTGCCACCAAGGTGATCCTTCGCGCCGGCAGCACTCGCCATAAAAAATTTTTCCCATTATTTTTTTGAGTTATTGATATCCTCCAATTCAATCAATGTCAAGTTATATTTGGGATGTCATCCAATGTGAGACAGGGGGGAATATTGTCGATCTTTTGGAGTGATCAAATTAAGGTCATGAGGATTTACATATCAATGAAAAACAGGTCAAGTTTTTGTGTGTGGGATTGCGGACCTCCTGATCCTGACCACCATGAGGCTGTACATTAGACCAGACAACGGAATGCTTCGTTATTTTGATATTTCTATCCAGCCTTCACATTTGATGTCAGCTCCTTGAATTGACAACCAGGTCTCCATACCTCCCGCCTTGGGGCGACCTGCGGCAGTGACTCTGTGGCTTTCCTCCCTCGGAGCCTTCCTTGCGCCTAGGGAGTCGCGTCTTTCCTGGAATCCTGGTTTGCCGGAGAAGAAGGCGGGTTTTCCGACCTGGGATCGAAGATCATGCCTGAACGTTGTTTGTGAAGAGTCTCCAACCGCTCGTATTCAGCCTGGGCGCGAGCTGCCGCTTGGGGACGATTCATCCTGCTGTAAGCTTGGGAGAGGGAGTATTGGATGTTAGGAGTCTCAGGTTCCAAGCGTGCGGCATTTTCAAGCATTGCCGCGGCCTGGGCAAATTCATTGCGGCGCAGATGGATTCGCCCCAGAAAATAGTATCCAAGGCCATTGGCGGGGGCCAGGTCCGTCGCCATTTTGGCATAACGATAACCTTCCTCCCATTGACTTGTTGAAATCGAACAAAAGGTTAGTTGAAGGAGGACTGCCACATGTCGGGGATCGCGCTCCAGTTCTATTTTGAAATATTTTTCAGCCTCCTCATATCGATTTCGCAGCAGCCTGTTCATTCCACACGCATAGGCGACATTCGGTTTCCCCGGATATTTGGCCTCCAGCTGTCCATACAATTGGCCTGCCTCCTCCATCTTTTGTTCACCCTCCAGAAAGACAGCCTGGCCAAACTCCCTGATCATGAGCCGATCTTCAGGAGATAGCTTTTCCACGGATCCAGAATTGCGAAGAATCGCCATCCCCATGGCATCCAACACGGAGTTTGATCTCTGATGTTCCGCCGCGAAAAGGCTCAAGAATCCCAAAGCCGATTCAAATTCTCCCACGCGAATGAGCAACACCGCCTGCTGGTAACGCCCCACCCGCGCCATTTCCTGGTTCCCTCCATATTTCATGTCCAAGGCTTTATTCAAGTGCTTCAACGCGGACCCTGTTCTTTGCAGCTGAGCTTCACAAAGTCCCAACATTCCCCACCCTTGGCCGTTGGCGGGCTCCAGCCTGACAAATCGCTCAAAAGCCGGGACGGCAAGGTCATATAGAGACTGGTCGTAATTCAGGGCTCCCAGAAACCACCATCCTTCCGCCCATTCGGGACGAAGCGCCACGAGCTTTCGATAGAGCCGCAGAGCCTCCGAAGTTTGCCCTTTGTCTCGAGCAGCACCCGCCTGGACTTTCAGCTTTTCAAAGCTTGGAGCCGGCTGCGGAGCTTGAGCGATAGGTGGGGGAGACGGATTCCTCGCGAGAGTATATCCGGGCCAGGCCAATCCAACGGCCAGGAAAATCAGCCCAATTCGTTGCATTGCGCTCTTGACGTGATGGTTCTTTTTCATTTAGCTGAACTGCTCATTTTGCCACAGAGTCACTGCCGGCATTTGGTCCGGAGGTTTAAGGCTGCTTCGCCGAGCCCGTGGCGCTATTGCTGGAGGATGAAAAATCATCCGGCGCAATGAAAAGATCACCCCGCTGGTCTTTGTTCATTGCTTCCAGCTTTTCAAACCGGGTGCGGGCGCGGGCGGTATCGGCAGACCGGCCCGCCCGCTGATAGGCTTGGGACAGCGTGTAATGCAGGGTCGCTACCGTGGGTGCAATGGTTGCCGCCTTTTCCAACATAGGAATAGAATGAGGGAGATTGTCCATATAAAGATAGGTTCGGCCCAGCACATAGTATCCGGCAAAATTTCCGGGAGCCGCCAGGATGGCTTTTTGGGCGTATTCAATTCCGACCTCAAATTTTCGCATGGCCATCAGTTGCAGTGCAATCTGGACCAGGGCGGCGTCATGGTTCGGCTCTCTGGCCAATTCCTGTTTAAAGAAGTCGATGGCCTTTTCAGGCTCTCGTTGAAGCAGCAAGGCTGAGCCAAATGCATAGGCTACATTGGGCCTTCCATGATATTGAGCTTCCAGTTGTTCATAGAGTTTAAAAGATTCCGAACGCTTTTGCTCAGCCTCCAGATAGGCTGCTTTTCCAAACTGTCGAACCATCTCCCGCTGTTCCGGGGAGAGAGTGTCGATCAAATTCGGGATTCGCAACACAGCCATTCCCATGGCATCAAGAACAGAGTTAGCCTCCTGGTGCTCAACAGCAAAGGTTTTCAAAACAGCATGAGCCGCTTCATATTGCCGGCTCCGGTTTAAAAGCATGGCCTGATGCAGGCGAACGACCCGTGATATTTCGGGAATTCGGTCCAGCCCCAACTGACGCGACTTGGTCAAATGTTCCAGCGCATTGGCGTTTCGCGCGAGCCGATACTCACACAGTCCGAGCAACCCCCAGGCCTGAGGATTTTGAGCATCATGGGCCACACACTTCTCCAAGGCGCTGGCTGCCGCGGCATACTGATCGGAATCGTAATGGATCGATCCCAGATACCACCACCCCTCGGCCCATCCAGGGCGCATCTTGACCAGCTGATTGTAAAGCCGAACGGCCTCCGCCAAATCTCCCTTCTCCCGGGCTTGATCCGCCTCCTGCCGCAGCTTGTTAAAGGTTTCTGGATTAATGGCCGCAGTTTTTTTTGTTGAGGAAACCTGGCCAAGAGGCGGGGAGGAGAACTCCACTCGGTTCTGACTTGGCCAACGGGGCTTTCATTATGGGTTATTTTCCATTAAATTTTCTCCATCTTATCCGCGCTTGGGCCGATAAAGGTGGGTGCTCTGGCCGAAGAAGACCTCGGCAGCCTCCATCACGGTTTCAGAAAGCGTGGGATGCGGATGGATGCTCAATTCCAAATCTCTGGCCGTGGCGGCCATTTCGACGGCCAATACTCCCTCGGCAATCAATTCGCCGGCTCCGGCTCCGGCGATACCCATTCCCAGGATTTGTTCAGTCTCAGGGTCGATCAAAAGCTTTGTGACGCCTTCGTTGCGATCCAGCGCGGTCGCGCGGCCCGAGGCGCCCCAGGGGAAACGCACAACTTTAACCGTGCGATTTTCCTGTTTGGCCTGCGTCTCAGTCAAGCCACACCAGGCGACTTCGGGATCAGTGAAAACAACAGCTGGAATGGCATGCGGCTCATATGCCACTTTATGGCCCACGATGACTTCAGCGGCGACACGACCCTCGTGAGAAGCCTTGTGGGCGAGCATCGGCTCCCCGGCCACATCACCGATGGCAAAAATGTTCTTCTCCGCGGTTCTGCGCTGAGCATCAATCTTGATGAATCCCTTGGCGTCCATCTCGATTCTGGTGTTTTCCAGACCCAATCCCTCGGAATTGGGTTTGCGCCCTACGGAAACCAAGACTTTGTCAAACTGTTGGACAGGATCTTGAACCGAGGTTCCCTCAAACCTGACTTGGAGGCCTTCTCCGACTTCTTTGATATCGACGACCGTGGTGTTCACTAAAATCGTTTTCAGAAGTTTTTCCAGCCGTTTTGCTAGAGGGGATACCAAGTCGCGATCAGCGCCGGGGAGCAGGCCTGGAGTCATTTCCACCACGGTGACTTGAGATCCCAGAGAAGCATAGACACTGCCAAGTTCCAGTCCGATATAACCACCGCCAATAACCAGAAGTGTTGGAGGAATATCAATGAGCGCCAGACCGCTGGTAGAATCCATGATGCGCTGTGTATTCAGCGCAAACTTCGGGATTACCGCGGGACGCGAACCGGTGGCCAGAATGGCGGATTCAAAATGGAGCAACTCTTCGCCGCCGTGCAGTCGCTGGATCCGCAAGGTGTTGCTGTCGACAAAAGAAGCCTTGCCTTGAACATGGGTGATGTTTCGCTGTTTGGAGAGCTGTCCCAATCCTCCGGTGAGTTTCCCGACGACGCTCTCTTTCCAGTTTCGCAATTTGTCCAGATCGATGCGGGGAGGATCGAAATCGATTCCCCAATGCGTTGCTTCGCGGCTCTCCTGAATCAGTTTGGCGACATGCAGCAGGGCTTTGGAGGGGATGCATCCGCGATAAAGGCAAACGCCGCCAGGCTTGGCTTCAAAATCAATCAGAGTGACTTGCTTGCCGAGATCGGCGGCCATGAAAGCGGCGGCGTATCCGCCCGGGCCGGCGCCAATCACCGCCACCTGCGTCGAGTTCGTTGTTGAGGTCATCGTAGCTCCAATATTATGGCCACAGAGGCACCGAGGCACGGAGAGTTGTATGGCACATTTGACAATTCTCTAATTTAGATTCATTCCACAAACTTGGTTAAGTCCAATCCGCAATTGAAATATCCATGATCTTGTTTTTGGGGAGGCCAGATCAAAGGCTTTTTCCAAGCACCATATTCAATGTCAATTTATTGAATTGCTAACAACTCTTCCCTGGCACCAAGTTTCGGTGGCATTCCTCGTGTTTTGCCAAGGGAGAGTCCTAAAGTACCATTCGTTTGATTCCATCTTTCAACAGATGGGTATTAAAATTGATCAGCAAGCCTACATGTTTCCCCGTGATTTTCAAATATGTCAATAATTGTGCTTCGAAAACAGCATCCATACGCTCGACACTTTTAATTTCGACGATGACTTGATCCTCTACCATCAAATCAAGCCGATATTCGCCGATTGTCCGATTTTTATACAAGACTGGAATTGGCCGTTGTCTTTCAAAATTCAATCCGATTTCTTCCAGTTAAATGCACAGTGCCGATTCATATGTCGATTCCAATAATCCGGGACCCAATTGTTTGTGGACCTCGATCGCGCAGCCAATAATTTGTTCTGTCAAACGATTGATCGGATCCAAACTTTGTCCCCCCGTTTTGGGGCCCCTCATATGTTTTGCCACAGTGGTACTGAGGCGAGGAGAGTTGTATGGGCCATTTGTCAATTCTCTATTTGAGATTCATTCCACAAATTTAGTTAAGACCAATCCACAATTGAAATATCAACGATCTTTTTGTGAGTAGTCAGATTATAAATTTCTCCGAATAACATCTTTGATGCCAGTTCATTGAATAGCCATCACACTCTCCTTGTCTCTGTGTCTCTGTGGCTTATCCCTCAAGCATGAGCAGGAACGGATTCTGCAGGGCATCGGCCACCCAGCGGAGAAAGCGCGCGCCGTCCGCTCCGTCGATCAGGCGGTGGTCATAGGAAAGGGAAAGCGGAAGCATCAGCTTGGGAACCATGATTCCATTTTGATAACCCGGCTGCAGGCTGGAACGTGAGACTCCCAATATGGCGACTTCAGGAGAATTCACAATGGGGGAGAAGTGAGTTCCTCCGATTCCCCCCAGATTAGTTATCGTAAAACATCCGCCCTGCATCTCTTCGAGAGTGAGTTTGCGCTGGCGCGTCTTCTCCGCCATTTGAGCCAATTCCAAAGCCAATTCGAGAATATTTTTCCGCTCCACATCGCGAATGACCGGCACCAGAAGTCCTCGCTCCGTATCGACGGCAACGCCGATATTGAAATATTTTTTATAAATAATTGCATTCTTAGCCATGTCGATGCTGGCATTAAATTGTGGAAACACCTTAAGGGCCGAAGCCACAACCTTCAGCAGGATGGCCGTCACGGTCAGCTTCCCTCCCGCTTTTTCCGCCCGCGAAGAATACTTCTGACGGAACTGCTCCAATTCGGATATGTCGGTGCTATCAAATTGCGTGACTTGCGGGATGGTGGCCCAGGCTCCGGCCAGATGCTCCGCGGTTTTTCGCCGAATGCTGGTCATCGGCACAACATCAATTTCGCCCCACTTGCCGAAGTCGGGCAGGGAAACGGAGGCAATGGGTCCACCGACAACCACCGAAACCGGCTCGGAGAGCTTCTTCTTGGCAAAAGCCTTCACATCAGTTTCTGAGATCCGCCCAGCGGGACCGCTTCCCTTGACCAGATTGATATCAACTCCGATTTCCCGCGCGAGGCGCCGAACCGAAGGAGCCGCCGGGGCGAGCTTGGACGGACCTGATATCTCGGGCAAAATAACGGGTGGCTCCGCTTTTTTCAACGGAGTTGCTGACCTCTTGGTCTTCGGGGCGATCGCGGCCGGTGGTATCACTTCCGATTTTGAAGGAATCTCCAGTGAAGCTGCTGGTGTGGCGACTCGTGGGGGAATGGGCGGCGCCGTCCCCCTCTCAATGATGAAAATAACTTCACCCACTTTGGCTTTTGCGCCAGCCCTGACTCGCACTTCCTGGATTACGCCCGCGGTCGGCGAGGGGACTTCAATAGCGGCTTTGTCGGTTTCCAACTCCAGCAGAGGGTCTCCCTCTTTGACGATATCGCCAGTTTGGACCAATACTTTCGAGACGTCTCCCCCCTCCACATTTTCGCCCAACTCGGGAAGTCGGAATTCTGTAATCATAAGCGGCAATCCTTTGAGAGCAGTATAGGAATTATGAATTGTGATTTCGGAATTTTGAATTGCCGATCCTTTCCTCCAGTTCTCAATTCAAAATTCAGAATGTTCAAACAGTCATGGGATTGGGCCGGGAAGGGTCGATTTCCATCTCCTTTATCGCCTGTTCCAGCGTAGCCAGATCCAGCTTCCCTTCTTTGTGCAGCGCCGCGAGGGTCGCGAGCACTACAAATTCCGTGTCCACTTCAAAGAAATGGCGGAGAGCTTTGCGGGATTCGCTTCGGCCAAAACCGTCAGTTCCCAGGGAAATCAAATGCCGCGGGAACCACCGCGAAATGGAATCGGGCAAAGCCTTCACATAATCGGAAGCAGCCACAAAAACGCCGGGAGCATCCTTCAGGCATTCCGTGACAAAAGTGGTTTTGGGCTGATCGGGATGTAAAGTGTTCCAACGTTCCACCTCATGTCCATCCTTATAAAGTTCTTTGTAGCTGGTAATGCTCCAAATGTCCGTCCCCACCTGGTATTTGTCTTCCAGGATCTCCTGCGCCCGGATGACCTCGTTCAGGATGGCGCCACTGCCAAACAGCTGAGCTCTCCGCGTATAATCGTTATGCGCAGTGGAACGGAATTTATACATGCCCTTCAAGATCCCTTCTTCCACTCCTTCCGGCATGTGTGGCTGCGAGTAATTCTCATTCATGACCGTCAAGTAATAAAAAATGGACTCCTGCTTTTCGTACATCCGGCGAATCCCGTCGTGAATAATAACGGCCAACTCATAAGCAAAGGCAGGATCGTAGGCCATCAGGTTGGGGATTGGATAGGCCAGCAAATGACTGTTGCCATCCTGATGCTGCAATCCTTCGCCCGCCAGGGTGGTGCGTCCAGCGGTGCCACCAATTAGGAAGCCGCGGCAGCGCATGTCACCCGCGGCCCAGATGAGGTCGCCAATCCGCTGGAAACCAAACATGGAGTAATAGATGTAGAAGGGGATCGTATTGACTCCGTGGTTTGCGTAAGCTGTTCCCGCGGCGATGAATGAGGAGAGCGCCCCGGCCTCATTAATTCCCTCTTCAAGAATCTGCCCATCCTTGGCTTCTTTGTAATAAAGCAAGGTCGAGGCATCCACCGGTTCATACAATTGGCCGACGTGAGAATAAATACCGACGGCGCGAAAAAGCGATTCCATGCCGAAGGTGCGCGCTTCATCGGGGACGATGGGGACGATCAGATTGCCGATCTCCTTCTCCCGAAGCAGTTTTGAGAGAATTCGCACGAAAACCATCGTGGTGGAAACCTCGCGGCCGGCGGTTCCCTCGAAGAATTCATTGAAGATGGCCAGCGGAGGCGTTTTCACCGGATCGGTGGCGATATCGCGAGTGGGAACATAACCACCCAGTTTTTCCCGTCGTTCTCTCAGGTACTTCATTTCCAGGCTGTCTTCCGGAGGCCGATAGAAGGGGGCTTTGGAAACTTCCTCGTCGGAAATGGGAATGTTGAAGCGGGTGCGAAATTCGCGCAATTCCTCTTCATTTAGCTTTTTTTGCTGGTGAGTGATGTTTTTGCCTTCCCCGCTTTCCGCCAGACCATATCCCTTAATCGTCTTGGCGAGGATTACGGTGGGCGAGCCTTGATGTTCCACGGCTGCGTTGAAGGCGGCATATACTTTTTCCGGGTCATGGCCGCCACGGCGCAGTTTGCGGATCTGTTCGTCGGTCATATGCTCCACCATTTTCAACAGTTCGGGGTACTTGGTGAAAAAGTGCTGCCGGGTATAGTCGCCAGGTTCGACGGAATATTTCTGATATTCCCCGTCGACCACCTCCTCCATGCGCCTGACCAATAAGCCGTCATGATCCTTTTCCAGCAAGGGATCCCAATCGCTCCCCCATATTACTTTGATCACATTCCAGCCTGCACCGCGGAAGGCAGCTTCCAGTTCCTGAATGATTTTGCCGTTGCCGCGGACCGGGCCGTCGAGCCTCTGCAGGTTGCAGTTGATCACAAAGATTAGATTGTCGAGTTTTTCCCGGGAGGCCAGGGTGATTGCTCCCAAAGTTTCCGGCTCATCGGTTTCACCGTCTCCCACGAAAGCCCAGACTTTGTGGTCGGAAGGGGTTTTCAATCCCCGATCCTCCAGGTAGCGGATGAAGCGAGCCTGATAAATGGCTTGGATTGGCCCCAATCCCATCGATACCGTGGGGAACGACCAGAAACTCGGCATGAGCCAGGGATGCGGATACGACGAGAGCCCGCCACCAGGCGCCAATTCCCGGCGAAAATTTTCCAACTGTTCAGTGGTGAGCCGGCCTTCCATGAATGCCCGGGCATAGATTCCGGGAGCTGCGTGGCCCTGGAAATAGAGCAAATCCTTGTTCCCATTGGCGTCCCGGCCGCGGAAAAAATGGTTGAATCCAACTTCATAAAGCGTGGCCGCTGAAGCATAGGTGGAAATGTGTCCGCCTATTCCCGGAGATTCACGGTTGGCGCGGACCACCATTGCCATGGCATTCCAGCGGATCAGGCTTTTGATGCGGCGCTCAATTTCGCGGCTGCCCGGGAAACGGGCCTGCTTGTCTGCCGCAATGGTGTTGATGTACGGGGTATTGGCCGTGAAGGGGAATTTCACTCCCTTGGATTGTGCGTAAACTTGCATTTGCCGGAGCAGGTTCTTGACGCGTTCCGGACCGCTTTCCTCCAGCACATAATCCAATGAGTCAATCCATTCGCGGGTCTCCAGGGATTCGAGTTCGAATTCTTTTGGAAGATTGCTCTCCATGGCCATTTTCCTTTCAGGTGACGGAGGTTGCATTAAGTCGAGTGTTATTCATTTTTTGCATCAAATCTGCACAGTTTTATAAATTATCATTATGCCGTAAAAAACCCAACAATCAAAAATGTCCGAAAAAGGAGGGGAAAATAAAAGTGGGGCAGGATTGAGAGTGCGCCGAGGGATGGAATGCGCAGGAGGGCGAGCCATCCGTGTATGCCATCTCTGCCCAGACCGGTTCGGCAGGCGGAGTCCGCCCAAGCGGAAGCCTCACCCTCCCGACTATTGCTCAGCTCAGCCGATCAACGCTACTTGGTTCACTCGGTCGCACTTTGAATCACACCCGAATAGGAGGGGCAATTAAAAGTGAGAGGAATTATCCAAACTCAAGATTTCCACTTGTCCTGCGGCCTCACTCTAAATGGTTCCTTTCATTTTCAATTGCTCTCCAAAGATGGTGGGTACGATCAAAAGGTAGAGAGGATTCGAACGGCGGAGGACATATAGTGCAAAGCGGACTGCGGTCCGGCGACCTTAGTATCGCTGCGAGGAGACGGTGATCGCATGCGCATCTACTCCATTCCGAAGATATTTCCTCTCCCCCAGCGTCAAAGACTCATCCTTGTTCATCTCATTTTTAATTGCGACCCGTTGTAGGGGAGCAACTTTGGAGGCAAAAAAAACCCTCCTACTTTCCCGCTCCGGATGAAAAGCCTGCTGGAAGAGCTTTTTCGGACTGAGGACACGGGAATTGGCTTTTAAAGCAGATAACATGGACTGCCTATGGGGCAATATTCGCTCTATCTTGGATTTTCCCACTGGAAATGTCTGGATTATTTATTAGAATAGAATTGCTTTTATTTCAGCCTCCACTTACCTTTCTTATTGCATGTGCGTAACTACACAGGTAGACAGAATTCAGGAGTCAGAATCCAGGATGGCCGACGAATAGGCCTCTAAAAGATTGCGCCAAAAACTTATGAGCCTTTTGCCACGCCACAAGGGCATCAAATATCGCTGCTGGCATGTTCATTCTGACTATTGAATGCTGGCTTTTGGCTACCACCTGAGTAGTCACGCTTGTTTCAGATTGGCTCGCAAATCGATGCAGTTTCGTCTCCGATCTTCACCGTCCACAAAACATGGAGGTCTTAACGATGGCACAAAATACTGACTTTCATCGAAGAGTCACACTGGGGCGCACCGGGCTGCAGGTCAGCCGGATTGGATTGGCGGCGTCTTATGGAATCGATGCTGACGGGTTGGAAGCCGCTTATCACGAGAGGGGAGTCAATTATTTCTACTGGGGTTCCATGCGGAAAAAAAGCTTCGGAGAAGGGATTCGGCGGTTGGCCCGCCAAAAACGGGAGGATCTGACCGTGGTCATTCAGAGCTATTCCCGTTTTGCGGGACTTCTGAAAAGCAGCGTAGAACGGGCCTTGCGAGACCTGCGGCTCCAACAGGCGGAGGTTTTGTTGTTGGGCTGGCACAATCACAATCCATCTCCTCGGGTTTTGGAGGCAGCACAGCGGCTTCGCGAACAGGGGAAGATACGTTTCCTGGCGGTTTCTTGCCATAATCGTCTGGCGTTTCGCCAATATATCGAGGAAGGCGTATTCGACATATTGATGTTCCGCTACAATGCGGCTCATCGGGGAGCGGAGACTCAAATTTTTCCTTATCTGGAGAGGAGCAATCGTCCCGGAACGATTAGCTATACAGCTACCCGTTGGGGACAATTACTCAAGCCGGGCAAAATGCCGCCAGGAGAAAACACCCCTACAGCCAGCGACTGTTATCGTTTTGTTCTTTCTCAGCCATGCGTGGACCTTTGTCTTGCGGGCCCCGCCAACCGGGAGCAGCTAAACGAGGTGTTTGCGGCATTGGATCGGGGGCCCATGGACGAAGGCGAGTTGGCTTGGATGCGGCGCGTGGGTAACCATGTTCACGCCGCACAGTGATCGTCGCACCTGAACGGCATGCAATTCGAATATCAATCTTGCGAACTAAAATCTGCTGGAGGAATTGGCATGAATCGACGCAATGCTCTAAAAACCATGGTAATCGCAGCCGCGGCTGGGGGAATTGCTGACATAGCGCGGGGGGAGGCGAGGGGATCGGAACGGCTAGCGGCGTCCGGCACGGCCGCTGTCCGGAAGGATTTCAACAATCCTCCCAAACAGAAAATGGTGATGATTGGCGCCGGCAGCGCCATGTTTACGCAAGGGATCATCATCGACTGGATCAACCGCCGTCCCGAAGGAGAGTGGGAAATCGCATTGGTGGACATTAATCCCGTCATCCTGGAAGCTACCGATAAATTGGTTCGCCGCTATATGCTCAGCGCCAAAAATCCGGCCAAGATCACGGCGACGGTCGATCGCAAGGAAGTCCTTTCCGGCGCGACGATTGTGGTCTGCACCATCGGCGTGGGCAGTCGCCGCGCGTGGGAACAGGACGTTTTTGTGCCGCGCAAATTCGGGATTAATCAGCCAGTAGGCGATTCGGTCATGCCCGGCGGAGTCTCGCGGGCCATGCGGATGATTCCTCCGATGATCGACATTGCTAAGGATGCCCAACGCCTTTGCCCGGAAGCCAGGTTTATTAATTATTCCAACCCCATGCCAATGATCGTCCGGGCTCTCTGGAAAAAAACGAATGTGCGTCCATTGGGTCTTTGCATGGGGACGGAAGAGACGGTGCGATACCTCGCCAATTTTGCGGGGCTTCCACCCAAAAACGTGACTGCGCGCTGGGTCGGTCTTAACCATTTGACGTGGATTACCGAGCTTCGTTCTGAAGGGAAAGACGCTTGGCCATTGGTTCGCGCCAAACTGGCGGAACGGCGGCACAATGGAATTGATCGGACGAGCTGGGCCTCTCCATTTGGCCAGTCGAACCATCCCGAGTTGTTGACGCATCCATTCAGTTAGGAACTCTTTGATGAATTCGGCGCCTTTCCGGCGCCCATGGACCGCCATGTTACGGAATATTTTCCGGAACGTTTTCCCGGAGGCAAATACTACGGTTCCACTCTGGGGGTTGATGCTTATTCCTTTGAGCGCACCATCGCCGCTGGCGACAAGATTTACGATGAAACGATAAACCTTGCCAAGGAAACAGGCCCCATTGATCCAAAACGGCTGGAGGCCACGGAAGGGGAGCATATGCAGACGATGGATATCCTCTCCAACTTCTACTATGACCGTCGCCAGGAATATGCTGTAAATGTTCCCAATCGTGGGGCTGTCCCCAGCCTTCCTTTTGATTCCATATTGGAAGTTCCTGCTGTGACGACTCAGGAAGGAATGGCCACGCTGCCGGTGGGGGAAATTTCCGCGCCATTGGCCGCGGTGTTGCTCCGGCGGATTGCGGTCGTAGAAGCCGCGGTGGAAGCTGCTTTGACCGGGAATCGCAAGGTGATGGTGGAGGCGCTGATCCTCGATGGCGGAGTCAGCGATTATGGTACTGCGGAAAAATTGGCTGAGGCGCTGTTAAAAGCTCAGGCGGAACATTTGCCTCAATTTGCCTGAACAGTGGCTACAGATAGGGAGATTCCATAAAATATATGATAGCAACTTCGAGGCGAGTCTTGGTTTGGTTGAGCTGGTTGTTTTTGGGCATGATGAGCCTTGGCTCTTTTGGTTCGGCGGAAAGCCAGATCCAGATCCTACAACTCAAATGTGAATGCCGTTCGGAACCTCGAGGCGTGGATCCGGACCACCTTCATTTTAGCTGGCAATTGCGCTCCGCTCGTCGCGGCGAAACGCAGACGGCTTGGGAGATTGCTCTAGCCAGTTCCTGGCAATTGCTGAATCAGAATGAACCGGACCTTTGGCGCTCCGGAAGAATCGAAGGTTCTGAAAACATGCAGATTCCTTATCAGGGGAATTCTCTGATGGGGGGGAAGGAATATTATTGGAAAGCGCGGGTTTGGGATAGGGGAGGGAACCATGGTGGTTGGAGCGAAGCGGCTTCCTTTGTGACTGCACTGAATCCAGACCAATGGATGGGGGCTCGCTGGATTGGATATGAGGCGCTCCCTGCTGCGCTCAGGCAGATTCCCGGCGTGCATGGAAATGGCGATAACCTGGGGACAATCGCGAAAAGGCGCTCTATTGTGCCGCTTTTTCGGCGGGAGTTTGAAATCCGGCCAGGGTTGACGCGGGCGCTGCTGTTCATCAGCGGGTTGGGCCACTATGAAGCGTCCCTCAACGGCGCCAAAGTGGGAAATGAGTTCCTGGCTCCAGGCTGGACGCTTTATTCCAAAACTTGCCTCTACAACATCCATAATGTGACCCAGCTTTTACATGAGGGCCCCAATGCTCTCGGAGTGATCGTTGGAAATGGCTTTTTCAACATTAATCGTGAATATTACCGGAAGCTGGTCATTGCCTTTGGCTCTCCGATGGTGAAGTTGAAATTGCAGTTGGAGTATGAAGATGGACGGGTTGAATCCATCATCTCAAATTCCGACTGGAAAACCTCGGCTTCTCCCATTACCTTTTCGAGTATTTATGGTGGTGAACAGTACGATGCACAATTAGAACAAGATGGCTGGGATCAACCCGGCTTTGCGGAAAATGGCTGGAAGCCTGTGGTCATGCCGGACGGACCGGATGGCGCGCTAAAGCCGGAATTGGCAAGTCCTCTACAAGTCATGCAGGAATTTTCTGCCGTCAAAATTATTCAACCCAAGCCAGGGATTTATGTTTATGATTTTGGACAAAATGTCTCAGGCATTCTCCGGCTCAAAACCCGCGGCGAAAAAGGGAAACAGATTCGCCTGCTGCCCGGAGAATTGCTGGACAAGAACGGCCTGATCAACCAGAAAGCGTCAGGTGAACCCTATCTTCTTGCCTATACTCTAAAGGGCCATGGAGAAGAAAAGTGGCAGCCACGTTTTACGTATTACGGGGCACGATATGTTCAAGTGGAGGGGGGTGTTCCGTCCGGCGAATCTCCTTCTCCTTCGAATTTGCCGCTGCTGTTGAATTTGCAATTGCTGCATACCCGTTACGCGGGGGCGGAAACCGGATCTTTTCAATGTTCGAACGATCTCTTCAATCGCATCTTTGAATTAATCCGCTGGGGAATCCGCGGCAATCTGGCCAGCGTCCCCACCGATTGCCCGCATCGGGAAAAGTTGGGTTGGCTGGAACAGGCCTATTTAATGGGACCCTCGATTTTTTATAATTATGACATTTACGGTTTGTACCAAAAATTGATCGGAGACATCCTGGATTCCGCGCTTCCGAATGGGCTGGCGCCCGACATCGCTCCAGAATTCGTTCCGTTTGAAGAGGGATTCCGCGATTCTCCGGAATGGGGAAGCGCCGCGGTAATCCTGCCCTGGCTGATGTACCGCTGGTACGGCGACACTGTTGCTATGGATCGGGCATATCCCGTCATGACTGCTTATGTCGGGTATTTGCGCGGAAAAAGCCAGGGAGGAATTCTTTCCCACGGTTTGGGCGATTGGTTTGATCTTGGGCCAAAACCTCCCGGCCCTTCCCAGTTGACTCCGATGGGGCTGACCGCTACAGCCATTTATTATCATGATCTCGATCTTTTGAGCCAAATGGCGAAGATCCTGGGAAAAGAGGAAGACGCCCGGAAATATCAAGCACAAGCGGCTGGAATCAAACAGACTTTTAATGAGGCTTTCTTCGATGCTACAAGCGGTGTTTATGCCACGGGAAGCCAGACGTCTCAAGCAATGCCGTATTGTTTGGGATTGGCGCCTGAAGATTCCCGGGAAAAAGTGGTCGAAAATCTAGTCCAATCGATTCGTAAAAATGGAAACGCGCTGACCGCCGGCGACATTGGATTTCATTTCGTGCTGAAGGCTCTGGAGGAGGGCGGATACTCTCCGGTGATCTTTGATATGAATTCCCGTTCGGATGTGCCCGGTTACGGCTTTCAGCTTGCCAAGGGGGCAACATCGCTGACTGAGTCGTGGGCCGCGCGGGAGGATGTCTCCAATAATCACATGATGCTGGGCCATCTGATGGAATGGCTTTTCAGTGGGCTGGCGGGCATCCGCCAGGATAAAGACTCCACGGGATTCAGAACCATTGTGATTGCCCCCCAGCCAGTAGGCGACATTCAATGGACAAGGGCAAAATTTGATTCACCGCGCGGCATAATCTTGTCTGATTGGAAACGAGAAGGCGCACGATTTGAATTAAAGGTACATATCCCGATCGGCTGCAAAGCTGTCGTTGCATTGCCAGCGCGGCGCTTGGAAGATGTCATGGAAAGTGGCCGTCCCGCGCAGGAGAGCGAGATGGTTCGAGGGATAGGTGTCCGGGAAGAGACGGCGCAGTTTGAAATCGGCTCCGGCGAATATGATTTTGTGGTTCCCCAGGTGCAAAGATAGCGTGGTTGATGAGTGTAATATAATAAATCAGTCTGCAACGAAATGGACCATGCCGGTTGAGCAATGAAAATGGGATGATGGAGGTGGACTGTACTCAGTCCCTCTGAGCACGATTGGCGGGCCCAGACGAGGTGGGGGCACCCCGCCTCCATCCACGCTGTTTTCTGAGGAGCCACTCATGCCAGCACAACTGGCACAACAAGAAGATGAAGACAAGGTGGGACGCGCGAAGTCACCCGTCGCGCGTCGCCTGGCGAGCCTTGCCTGCCGAGCCAACGTGCACCGGTGACGGCGGTCACTCGTGCCCGTTCCACCTTTGCCTAGCTGGGATTTTCTGGGGTGATATGTGGTCTTCCGTTGTGCCATCAATTGTGCAAACGCTACGAATCGAAAGATGATAAACTTTCCGTGAAATGCTCAGATCTGTATGCTTCGGAAATTTTGGGAGAGGTTGTGACTTAGGATTGTATGTCTCACTGGCATAATCGATGAGGGAGTGCCGCCTGGTTGGATGGAAGAGAATTCTATGGTCTTAGGATCCCATATGAAGAATTCCCTAAAGCTTCCGGATATGTCTCGACGGAGATTTTTATGGAATGGCACGGCGTACCTATCCGCAATTCCGCTGATTGGAAAGTCTGCTCTTGCAGCGGATACTCCGCAAAAGAATAGGAATTTACTACAATCACTTTCTGCTGAAAAGGGCCGATCCGATGCCAAAGTCGCCATTGTCTCCTGCTCTTCGTATGCCGGTGAAGTCCGGGAAGCAATGCTTCGATGTTTTGACCTTCTGGGCGGGATTCGGACCCTGGTGTGCGGCAAAACGGTAACGGTCAAAATAAATTTGACGATGGAGGGGCAAAGATTTCTTCCGATGTTTAATCACACGGCGGGAGAAACTTATCAGACACACTATGCCACGGTTTTGGCTTTGAACTCCATCTTATTTGCTGGAGGCGCCCGGCGTGTCCGCATCGTGGAATCTCTGCGTTTCCGCAATCCGATGCAAGAGGTTTTGGCTGGAGCCGGTTGGAATGTGCAGGAATTAATATCGCTCGGCCCCACCGAATTTGAAAACACCCGGAATATTGGGGAAGCGCGGAGTTACGCGGATTTGAAGGTGCCCGGTGGCGGATTGTCATTTTCCAATTTTTTGGTGAATCATTCTTACCAGGATACGGACGTTTTTATTTCGCTAGCCAAGTTGAAGGAACATAGTTCCGCCGGGGTCACTTTGTCGATGAAGAATCTTTTTGGAATTACTCCAAATGCCCTTTATGGCGAAGATGCTCCCAATGAAGATTCCATTCTGGGCCGAGTGGCAATGCATAGAATAAAGCATCGTGGCCCAATCCATCTTCCGGGGGAAACGGTCAGCTGGCATGACTCGCGTCGAAAGATGGGGATTCCTCATATTGTCGCGGATCTTTGTGGCGCACGCCCCGTGGACTTGGCCATCATTGACGGCATTAGCTCCATCAGCGGGGCGGAAGGATTTTGGGAGCAGTCTTCCATGCGATTCACCAAAGCGGGAGTGCTAATTGCCGGATTAAATCCGGTCTCCACGGATGCGGTTGGCACGGCCGTGATGGGATTCCCGGATCCGCTGGCGGGGCGGGGCACTCCACCTTTCGAAAAATGCGAAAACCATATTTTGCTGGCGGCTCAGGCTGGCCTTGGAATTGCCGATTTGAACAGGGTAGAGATTCGCGGGCTCAGCATCGAAGAGGCGGTTTATCCATATGCTTGATCGGGAAAATTGCGATTAAAAGTGAGGGTAAGTTAAGGATAGGTCATTAACTCTTGAGGAGAGGAAACTCCCCCGGAATGTGGATGGCGCACACGTGACCACTGTCACCCGCGCGGCGACACGGAGGTCTCCGAACGGAGTCCGCCTCCCATTTTGTGCCATCCGCAGCTTGGCTTTTCTGTCGCTTTAATAGCGCCCAATTCCCCGGGCGGGTTTGACTATCCGCGTTCTGTTTTTTTTAAGGTTTGGCCGGATGAATTAACCAAACACTTGATTTGAGACCCTATGAAGTTTCTTCGGTTGATTTTTAAAAATATCCTTCGCAACCGGCGCCGGACTTTTTTGACCATGGCCAGCATTGCTGTTTCTCTATTCCTGGTGGCCACGCTCCGTTCAATGCTCATCGAATTGCAGAATCCCCCGGAGACCCCCGATTCGGCTCTGCGCCTGATCACCCGTCACAAGGTTTCGCTATTCAATGCTCTCCCCATTTCTTACCGGCAAAAGATATCCCGCACCGAGGGAGTTGAGGCCGTTTTTGGTTCCATGTGGTTTGGGGGAATCTACAAGGATCCCTCCAACTTTTTTCCCAACTTTTCGGTGGATGTGGATCAGTTTTTTCAAGTCAACCCGGACATGAAGATTCCCGCCGACCAACAACTGGCCTTCAAAAAAGATCGAATTGGTTGCGTGGTCGGGGATCATCTGGCAAAACGCTTTGCCTGGAAAATCGGAGATCGAATCCATTTGAAGGGTTCTCTATTTCAAATAGATCCCGAATTAACGATTCGCGGCATTTATTCGGGCGGAAATGACGAAGGCAGCGGCCTATATTTTCACTGGGATTATTTCAATGAAGGGATGATCAAACTGGGCATGGCCTCCAGTGCCAGTTTTACAGGGACTTTCACAATTCGCGCCCACTCTGTGGAAGACGTCCCACGGGTAGCCGAGAGGATTGACGCGCTCTTTCAAAATTCGACGGCACCCACCAAGACTGAGACTGAAAAAGCCTTCATTATTTCCTTTCTGGCGGTATTGGGGAATGTGCAGCTTTTCATTACCGGGATCTGCTCCGTGGTGATTTTTACTGTTATTCTGGTCGCATCCAATACCATGGCGATGTCGATTCGGGAACGGTGGAGAGAAATTGGAGTGCTCAAGACTCTCGGCTTTGAAAACCAACAAGTGCTTTGGCTGTTGGTAGGCGAATCTTTATTGCTTTCCCTGGGAGGAGCTGCCGTAGGGACATGGGGCGCGGACTTCTTATTTAGCCATGTCGATATGGCCCAGGTCACCTCTGGATTCTTGCAGAAGGTCAGGGTAACCGCCGGAACGCAGGCTATTTGCCTTAGTCTGGGGATATTGGTAGGTTTACTGGCTTCCGGTTTTCCCGCCTGGCGAGCCTCGCGCCGTCCCGCCGTTGAGGCAATCCGCCGGGTGAACTGAGGAGCCGCCCGTGCCAGCATGGCTGGCACGGCAAGATGATGAAAACAAGGTGGGACGCGCGAGTATGACGAAGTCACCCATCGCGTGTCGCCTGGTCGCCTTGCCTGCCCAGCCAGCGTACACAAGTGACGGCGGTCACTCGTGCCCGCTACACCTTTGTTTGGCCGGGATTTTCTGGGGAGCGCTGGGAAAAATCTCGATTAGTGACAAGTGGTCAGTGATGAGTGGTCAGTGGTATGTGATTTTGATGAGAAATTGATAGAAATACAGAAATATTCCTGGCATTTGGAATTAACCCGGTGGAAGGCTTTGATTAGTTGGAAAAAATTTAAGTCCGATGGTTGCCCGTGGGATGCACCTCATCACTTATTGCCAAAAACCTGACCACTGATCACTGATCACTAATTATTAAAACCTATGAGAATTCCTTTGAAATATAATCTGGGCAGCCTGTGGGTTAGACGGGTGGGAACACTCATGACCGCTCTCGGCATTGGACTCACCGTGGCAATTTGCGTGATCATGCTGGCTTTGATCCATGGCTTGGATTCCACTTTTGTGGATACTGGCCATGCCAATTACTTGATCGTCATCCGGCAAGGATCGCTCAACGAAGTGAACAGCTATTACGATCGGGACTTGTATCCCGTGATTAGCTTGCTGCCCGGAATTAAGAAGAACGAAAAAAACGAACCTTTAACCTCCGGTGAAATTGTTGTAGTCATCAATCATCCCAGGATGACTGGAGAAACTTCCAACGTGATGGTGCGGGGAGTGGGAATCTCGGCATTTCAACTTCGGCCGGAAATTCGCTTAGTGCAAGGGCGAATCTTTCATTCGGGGATGCGGGAATTAATCGTCAGCCGTCCAATCTCAAACAGGTTTCGCAATATGCAAGTGGGATCGACGGTTCACCTCTCCCATAGTGAATGGAAAATTGTCGGGATATTTGACGCGGGCGGAACCGCCTACGACTCTGAAATCTGGGGAGATTACCGCGATATTGCTTTGGACTGGGACCGTCCGATTTATAGTTCGATTCTAGTGGCCGCGGAAGACGCTCTCGCCGCCAAAGCCCTGGAGCACCGGATTTCCGACGATCGGCGCATTCACCTGCAGGCGATTTCTCAAACAGAGTACTTCAGGAGCCAGACTATTTCATCCATAGGATTAAAAGCCTTGGGAAGTTTTATTGCCTTGATTATGGGTATTGGCTCCTGTTTTGCGGCCATGAATATGATGTATGCCACGGTCATGTCGCGGACCCGCGAAATTGCCACTTTGCGTACTCTCGGGTTTGGGCGGTTCAGCATCCTTGTCTCGTTTGTTTTGGAGTCGGTGGTGCTTGCTTTGCTTGGTGGGCTATTGGGATGCCTGATGGCTCTTCCCATGCATGGGGTTTCCACAGGAACCGCCAATTTCACCAACTTTAGTGAGATACTATTCCATTTTCGAATTACCCCGCAGATTCTCCTCCAAGGTTTGGTCCTATCCGGATTATTAGGATTGGTAGGTGGATTCTTGCCAGCCCGAAAAGCTTCGCGCACGCAACTTCTTGAAGCCTTGCGCGACTGACTCCAAACCGGCTTAGTAATGTTCATTTTGTCAGACCATTTGAATCAACGCCAGCCCAGTGATTTTGAGGATTTTCACGTTTTACAGCCAGGAAATCGAAATTGGTCGGAAAATCCCAGGCAATCCATGTACAATATCCCGGTTGGGGGAAATGCCCCACAGGGTGACTCTTTCTTTTGTCATAGTATTGAAAGGTGAAGAATGTCCCGAGAGACGATTTTAGTGGTTGATGATGAAAATCTGATTCGCTGGTCGATGAAGCAGAAACTGGAATCCTGGAATTTTCAGGTGCTGGAAGCAGCTTGCATACAGCAGGCTTTAGTGCGGCTTCAATCCGATCAGCCGGACCTGGTGACATTGGACATTAAGTTGCCGGATGGGAGCGGCATCGATTTATTGCGAAAAATCCGAGAGGATTTGCCGCAATTGCCGGTCATCCTGATCACGGCTTTCGGAGCGGTTGATGTGGCGGTTCAAGCTTTAAAGATGGGGGCCTTCGATTTTATTGAAAAGCCAATTAACTTTGAAAAGCTGGAAAATGTAGTCCGCAATGCGCTGGAAATTTCCGCCCTGAAAACCCAGGTGGCCCAGGCTAACAAGAGTATTCGGAGCCGCTTCAGCATCGATAATATTATTGGAAAGTCAAAAGAGATTATCGAAGTGTTGGATTTGATTCGCCGCCTGGCTCGATCGGGTGCTTCAACCTTGTTGGTCCAGGGTGAGAGCGGAACGGGCAAAGAGCTGGTCAGCCGCGCGCTCCATTATGAAAGTGGCCGGCGGGACAAACCTTTTGTGGCGCTTAATTGTGCCGCAATTCCCGAGACTTTGATCGAGACTGAGCTTTTTGGCTATGAGAAGGGAGCCTTCACCGACGCAAAGACCCTGAAAAGAGGTGTTTTTGAGATGGCGGATGGGGGAACGGTTTTTCTGGATGAAATCAGTGAAATGCAATTAAACCTGCAATCCACATTCTTGAGAGTGTTGGAGGATCAGACTTTTCGCAGGGTTGGCGGAGTTAAAGATATATCGGTGGATGTGCAGGTGGTGGCCTCTACGAATCGCAATTTAGAACAAGCGGTCAAAGATGGAAAATTCCGGGAGGATCTCTACTATCGCCTTTCTGTCTTGCCAATTTTGATTCCTCCCTTACGCGAAAGAAGTGCGGATATCCCAATGCTGGTCAATCATTTTATTCGTCGCTATAACCAACAGTTTCGCAAAAATGTCAAAGGGACGAAGCCGGAAGCCTTGAAGCTGATGATGGATTATCCCTGGCCTGGGAATGTGCGGGAATTGAAGAATGCCATCGAACGAGCCATGATTCTTGCGGATGGCGAATATATTGAAGTGGGATTATTGCCCATCCGGATTTCAGATCCAGGTTCGAACCAGACTGTGATCCATGCCGCCGGGGATCACTTGGTTAAACTCCCCCGAGGGGGCGCGGAATTGGAACAAGTCGAAAAAGAGCTGATCCAGCAGGCGCTGGAATATGCCAATCAAAATAAAACAAAAGCAGCCAAATTATTAAAGATCAGCCGCGACACACTCCGTTACAAAGTCAAAAAATACGCACTGGAATAGGCGGCCTGCTTGGACTGTCAGAGGAGCACCGCCTGACTCTTCTGAGAAGCCACTATGCCAGCACGGTTGGCACAACAAGAGGACGAAAATGGGATGATGGAGGCGGCCTGCCCTCAGGCCGTCCTGGCCCACTTGGCAAGCTCAGGCGGAGTGAGGGGAGCCCGCCTCCATCCACGCTATTTTCTAGGGAGTCACCCATGCCAGCGCGGCTGGCACAACAAGATGATGAAAATTGGTTCGAGCACGGGCAAAAACTCTGGTAAACCATGCTGTTTTTTGCCCGTGGCACCCTCGTGTTATATCAACAACTTACAGCGATTTTCTGAGGAGATAATGATATGCAAGAATCCTGGACATCTGACGCAATTCTGAATTTGGCCAGGGGGTTCTGGGAACCCCGGATCCTTTTGACGGCCGCGGAGTTGGATCTGTTTACTTTGTTGTCTGATAAGCCTATGACTCTCGATATGATCGCGAATCGGATTGGCGCTGAAGTGCGGCCATTGGCCATCCTGCTGGATGCATTGTGCGCGATAGAGCTGTTGATCAAGCAAGAAGGGAAATATCGCACGGAGCCCACGGTTGTCCCTCTGTTGGATTCGAGGTGGCAGGGAAATGTGCTCCCCATGGTTTTGCACGCAAATAATCTCTGGGGACGCTTTAGTACATTGAGCAATGTGGTTTGCGCAAACCGGCGGGAATCCGCGGATCAAGATGAATGGCTGGCTTCCTTTATCGGCGCGATGCACGTGGTGGGGGCTCCTCAAGCGGACCGGATCGTGGCTTTGGTGCAACCTGGCCAAGTGCGAAAATTCTTGGATATCGGCGGCGCCAGCGGAACCTATACGCTGGCTTTCTTGAAGCACTCTCCTCAATTGAAGGCGACCTTGTTCGATCGGCCGCCAGTAGTGGAATTAGCCCGGAAACGCATCAGCCAAGCCGGATTTCTGGAAAGAGTGACTTTGGTGGGAGGAGATTTTTACCAGGATCCTTTGCCCGCTGGACACGATCTGGCTTTTCTATCTGCCATCATCCATCAAAATAGTCCTGAAGAAAATCGGGCTCTCTACCGCAAGATACTCGAAGCGCTGGTTCCCGGAGGCCGCCTGGTCATCCGGGACCACATCCTTTCCGAGGATCGCACTTCCCCACGCGCTGGCGCCCTGTTTGCCATCAACATGCTCGTTGGGACTGCGGGTGGAAACAGCTATACTTTCGAGGAAATTAAAGGGGGATTGCTCGCCGCCGGATTCGAGCGAGTGAACCTCCTGCATCCGGATCAGCGCATGGATGGTTTGGTGGAGGCCTTTAAACCGCATCAGAAAGAACGTTAGCCCGCTGGCTCGCAAAAAACATCGTCATTATCAACGAATAATGAGATCCTTGTCCAATGCCGCCACTCATGCCAGCACGGCTGGCATATCAAGAGGATGAAAATGGGATGATGGAGGCGGCCTGCCCTCAGGCCGTCTCAGTAAGATTGGCAAACTCAGGCGGGGTGGGGGCACCCCGCCTCCAGCCGCGCTATTTTCTAGGGAGCGGCCCTCTCCCTTTTGACGGGAAGTACCGCTCGACGAAAAAAAATTCCACAGATTTCAGGTTTCGCGGCCTTCCGTCATCTTAAAAAGTTGGCAGCAAAGCACACCATCAGACGAATTGCCCGGCAGCATGGCCGGAAGCCCAGGCCCATTGGAAATTATACCCTCCCAAACTGGCCGGTCACGTCGACGACTTCCCCGATAAAATAGAGGCCGGGCACTCTTTTAGACTCCATGGTTTTGGAAGATAGCCCCCTGGTATCGACTCCTCCCAACGTGACTTCTGCCTTGCGATAGCCATCCGTGCTTTCCGGCAGCAGGACCCAATCGTGGATCAATCCTTCCAGCCGGGAAAGTTCCTTTCCGGAATAGCTGCTGATGGGACGACTCCCCTCCTCTGAAGTGCACCACTCATGAACAAAGCGCCTGGGCAGCCGCTGGCAGAGCAGCGCGGCCAAGGTGGTGTTGGATTGGCGGCGGTCGGCGATGATTTCGGCCCAAGAGGTATCTGGCAGAAGATCGATGTGAAGCGGGTCCCCTTCTTTCCAATAGGAGGAGATTTGCAGGATGGCAGGCCCGCTGAGCCCCTGATGCGTGAAGAGGAGGTTCTCGCGGAACTTTTGCTTGCGGCATGAGGCCACAACATCCATCGAAATCCCGCTCAATTCGCTAAAAAAGAGCTGCCGCGCCGGAGGAAACAGGAGAGGAACCAGTCCTGGCCGAGTTTCCACGATGCCGAGGCCGAACTGACGGGCAATCCCGTATCCCAAAGGCGTGGCCCCGATTTTCGGGACTGAAAGTCCGCCCGTGGCAACCACCAGCGATTCAGCTTCGAATAATCCCTGATTGGTCTGGACCAAGAATTCTCGATCTTTGCGGACCTGCTGGACCTGGCAGTTCAGCCGAATTTCAACCTGCGCCGCCGCGCATTCCTGGAGGAGCATCTGGACGATTTCCAGCGCGCTCTGGTTTGCAAACAACTGGCCGGTTTTTTTTTCGTGATAGCCGATTCCGTGCCGCTGGACCAGAGAAAGAAAATCCGCCGGAGAATAACGCGCCAGAGCCGATTTGCAGAAATTGGGATTCGCGGAAAGAAAATGGCCTGGAGCGGTATCGAGATGAGTGAAGTTGCAGCGGCCGCCGCCTGAAATGGCAATTTTTTTTCCCGCCTTTTCCGCATGCTCCAGAACGACGATGGAACGTCCTCGCTTTCCCGCTTCGATGGCGCTCATCAATCCCGCGGCTCCCGCCCCTATGACAATGACATTTTTCTTCATCTTCAAATCCTATTGCTGGTTCACCGCGTCATAGACATCCGAAGACCACACTCACATGGCAATTCGGCATCTCAAGGGAAGAGAGCAAAATACTCATATAGCGAAGGCAGGCACAGAATGGCTGAAGGATGTTTTTTCTAGCCGCGGATGAACGCGGATTAAACGCGGATAGTGGGGAAAAGCAGCCGTTTGAATTCAACCTTCTCCTTTCAGCCCGCCGGAGCAGCGGTCAGTTCACTTCGGTTGTTTTTCCCGCGTGACACTCACGTTTGGACACGCAAAACTCCCTTGTCTGACTATAGAGATCATTTGCGAGTTCCAACAGGATGCCAAAATCCGGGTAATGTTTGATCCCCATCTCCGTGTATTGGAGATCCTTTGCCTTATAGTAGAGATTGATTAATCGCAGAGCCTTCGTTTGTAGAGGCGATAAAGAAAAAAAATCTGATAGCTTTTTTGCTTGTGCATAGTCCAATGCTTTTACAAGGTCGTGACCTATCTTGATCAACTGGCCCTTAGTTGTACCGCAACCTCTGAGGTATGCCTTTAAGGACAATTCAATCGATTGACAGAGTAAAAAATATAAGGGGGTTGAGCAAGGCGTTTTATTCACCGGATGTAACATTTGTGCAGCCTCCAGATATTCTCCTGCCACACTTGAGATGATCATCGAATCGAATCGGTCCATGTCAATGTAGCTCCCTAGAAAATCAAAATTGGGCAAAGGTGGAGCGGGCACTCTGTGCACGCTGGCTGAGTAGGCGAGGCTGGCCAAGCGACGCGCGAAGGATCGCGCGGCCCACCTTATTTTCATCATCTTCTTGAGCCAGCCCCGCTGGCATGAGTGGCTCCCAAGATAATTATTAGTTAAGAATTGCGCGCCTTGAGAAATTAATCCCTGGCTTTGAAATTTGATTAGGTCCCTTGCATAGAGATTAGAAGATTGGAAAATAATTTCTATGCTTGCAAACGGTAAAAACAGCTTCGAATATGGGACTTGCAATTCTCATCCCAGTTTCGACTATTCACCAGACCGAGCAAAGAATATCGACTACTCGGCATCCACCACGCAGCGGAAACCCACGGTGCCGGAGCGGTCCTTGCTAGGGGCCATCAGCAAGTATTTGCCGTGTTCGGTCAATTTATAAGCTTGTGGGAAATACCAGTTTGAGCCTTGTGGCCGATAGTAGCTGCCGCCGCGTAAAATAGCCGCACGGGTATGCTCATCCTGGAACTCATCGGTCCATTGCCAGACATTGCCGGTCAGATCCATGATGCCGAACGGGCTCGCACCTGATAGGTGGGCCTTGACGTCGTCAGGGGGACGCATCGCCCGACCCTTGTCAGGGACCGGAACCGCTTCCTCTTTCCAGTCGTTTCCCCAAGGATAAATTCTTCCATCGGTTCCCTGGGCGGCATACTGCCATTCCCATTCATGCGGCAGCCTCCGGCCGCACCACTCGGCATAAGCTCGCGCATCTTCCAGTGAAACCCAAGTCACTGGCTTGTTATCCCACCCTTCCGGGTATGCGCCATCTTTCCAATCTTTCAGGAAATTGTACCGGTCCTTGGGTTGATAGTGGGTTTCATCCAGAAATTTCTTAAATGCCTTATTCGTCACTGGAAAACGATCCATATAAAACGATTTGATTGGCATCGTTTTGAGATGATGCCGCCGGGGCGAATTCTCCCAGGGATATTGGACATCCACCCAGTTTTCATTGCCGCCTTCGATTTCGAGCCCGGACACGCGGAACTCATAGGAATCCGTTGCCGGAATCAATGCCATCCCCGGAGGGTCCATGTGCGGCGGACGGGTGCGGAGAATTTCCACCATTCGTTGGGGGAGAAAATTCCATTGACGAGAATAAGACTGCAAGGACTTTTGAGTGAAGACCTTCATGTCGGCCATCAAGCGCTGCAAAGCCGCGGGCAGCGATGATTCCGTGGCATAAAGTGCGCCAAAACCGTCCGCTTCCAGATCGAAGCTCAATAAAGCGGCATCGCCCCTGATTTCCGGTTTCAGCTCTTCACCGTGATAAACATCAAAATATTTCATCCCGGCGCGGTATGGTGCCTGCAATTGTCGCCCTGAGAGGTCGTAGTGGTTCCGATTGACCATGGTCCAAAGAGTTCGTTGCGCTAGCGGAAATTTGCTGGCGAACACTCCTGATTGCAGAGTCGGAGTATGAGGTTCCCAATCCGGGCTGATCAGCAAATCCGCTAAGGCCCGTTCAATTTTCGCGACGCGGCGAAGCGCCTCGGCATCCCTCGGAGTGATCTGGTTCCAAATCCCCCAGATGTTTTCCCAGCTCTCGTAACCAGTCCCATTGAAAAAGGCGAATTGCAGGTTGTCGGTTTTGTCACGCGCCCAGCGGTCGCAAACATGGACCATGTGCCTCGGTTCCAACCATTTATATTTGCTGATCCTTGGAATGAATGGATAGTCCCAATAGCCCCAAGTCATGTTGTTCCACGCCAGTTCTTCTTCCGAGGTCAATCCGACCTCCGGTTCCAACACCAGAGAATGTCCGATTTCGTCGGATGCTTTTCGAAATGCAATGGGGATACCTGAAAGCGTATCCCCATTGATTCCATCAGCACCAATTTCTTTAAGGAGCTGGGAAATCGAAATCCAGAGCGGCGCACCTTCGTCTCGAGTTCCTCGGTCCCAAGGCATGATTGGAAAGAGCACTTTCACGCCCCGCCGATGAAAATCTTGAACCATTTTGCGCAATTCAGGGATTCCTCCAGGCAATGCGCGAACCATGTCGTGCTGATTGCGGTTGTCGATTCCGATATTGCAGTAAACCGCCCAGATCAAGACGCTATCGATGCCGCCATAGCGCTTTTCCAAATCGTCCAGATAGCGATCCACCGTGTATCTCCCCGCTACGGGATCATAAAAGTAGCGTTCCTCCACCATCATTTGTGGCTGAATGAAGTTGTGCTGGGTCCATTTAAAATCTTCCCTTTCATATTCGCGGCCTTGATAGCCAACGCGGCTGTGGCGTTCCTCCCGCCAATGGCGGATGTCGGCCAGCCAAGCCGGGAACTCGGAGGACTTTTCGGGCCCGGCGAGTTGTTGTTGCTCGATACGGACATTTGTGTCTTGGGCCGAACAGGAAAAAGGAAAGATGAGCAGAATAGACAAAATCGAGAAGATGGTTTTTTTCATGTTAACCTCCAGCTTGGATTTGCCTGATCTCGAAAAAACCCAAGTAATCGAAGTGTATTGAAGGATAAGAATGGATTCCAATTTCACATTGAGCTTATTGCACAACCCTGCCTGGGGTCAAGTATTCTGGTTTCCCGTTAATATCAGGTAACTCATCCCAGGTTTTATGCGTCTAAACGATTATCTTTATTGATGGAGAGAAGAAATGCGACTCAGAACTTTGGGAATTGGAGTGGGGAGCATCTTGTTTGTGGCCTCAATTTTGGTCGCGGAAAATGCCAAACCTAATTTTTCCGGGACTTGGATTTTGGACAAAGATAAAAGCGATATGCGGATGCCCCAGGGAAATACCGGACGCCGTTCTGCTGGACCTGGAATGGGAGGGCCGCGCCTGGGTGGTGGTGGTTGGCCTGGCGGCGGAGGAATGGGAGGGCCGAGAATGGGTGGCCCCGGGATGGGTGGTCCCAGAATGGGTGGTCCAGGAATGGGCGGACCGGGCATGGGTGGCCCTGATTGGGGTGGTGGAACCAGTTCTGGCGGTTCAAGCCGAGGGGGATCTTCCGATGAGGGACAGCGAAGTACGCGGCCCAGGTGGGGAATCCCGGAAAAAATAGTGATTGAGCATGTGGAGCCCGCTTTGACCGTCAAGCGAATCGTCAAGTCTGGCGGGGAAGATCAAGAGCAGGAGTCCAAATACACCACGGATGGCAAAGCGAATAAAAACGAAATGCCGGGTGGCCGGACCGTCAAATCGAAGACCAAGTGGGAAGGACTCCAACTGGTTACAAAATCGGATGCAGATACCCCAATGGGGAAAATGGAAATCGTGGAAACCCGCACTCTCTCGGCAGATGGGAAGGTAATGACAGTCGCTCTTGAAACCAAAGGAGAGCGCGGCGAAAGGACCCAGCTTTTGATGTACAATCGGGAAGCCCCTGCGACTGAGGCCGATAATCCCAAGCCTTGATTTGTCCGGATAATGTTAAAGAAGCCAATTATGGCTGCGTGACCGTCATGAAGAATGATGGAAATTGACCGCGAGGGTGGAACGCTCGATCCCTCGCGCGTTTCCCGAGCCAGCGGACGCGGAAGAACTCGTTCAAGCGGCACTGGCAATTTGTTTGAAGTGCCTTAAGCCAAAGGAACAAAAGCGAAGAACAACCGGGCGGCCATGGAAATCAATGTGGCGGCAAGCAAACAGTAGACAATTACGGCCATTGTCATTTTCCAGCCGACTTCTTTGAACAGGACCGCAATCGTGGCGATACAAGGGATATAAAAAGTCACGAACAGTGTAAAGACCATGATTTGGCCAATGCTAAGAACGGAAGCCACATTGGAGGTGCCCAGAGCTTGAAACAACATGAGCAGCGATAATTCTTTGCGAAGGACGCCGAATATCAACGTAGTTCCAACAGCGTCCGGCAGTCCAAGCAGAGACATCAGCGGACCCAGGGTCCTGTTCAATTGTGCGTCCCAGTGGAAATACTCTCCCAAACTCAAAAATACACTCCCAACAATCAACAACGGCCAGGCCACCACCACGAATTCCCGCATGCGCAGCCAGGTTTTGCGCAACACGATCGATAATTTAGGGACGTGAAAAGCCGGAATCTCCAGAATCATGCCTGGCGTGTTCTCCGGCATAATCGTGGAAAGAACTTTTCCGGAAAGGGCAATCACCAAGGCATTCAAGAGATAGATGCCCAAAGCCCATAAGGGACCCGCATAAAATGCCACGAGGCCAAAAATCACCGTCATCCGGGCGGAACAAGGGGTGAGACTGGCAATCAAGGCGGCGATAAAACGGTCGCGCCGCGAGCTCAAAATTCTGGTTGCCATGACGGCGGGAACATTGCAGCCATACCCCAGGATGGCGGGGACAATGGCGGTCCCATGAAGACCGATCCGATGCATGAAGTTATCCATCAGAAAGGCAACTCGGGGCAGATATCCGACGTCTTCGAGAACTGCCATGCCGATCAGGAAAGGGGCCAAATAAGGGAGTACAATGGCAACCCCACCCGCCAGCCCTTGCAGGATTCCTTTTAGGACGGTGAAAACAATGGAAGATCCGCCCAACGTAAGTTTCATCGCGCCTATGGCGGCATCGAACAGAGCCAAAACGGGAGGTTCGATCAACTTCCCCACGCCATAAATCATGATAAAAAAGAGCGCCAATGAGATGAAGAGGATTAGGTATCCCCAGAATCGATGTGTCAGCAAAGCATCAAACTTCTCGCGAATATCCGTTGGAGGAGTGCTGACCGTAGAAACCTGTTCGAATAAATGCATGGAAAGAGCATGCCGTTCGGCTTCAATCACCTCTTCAGCCGGGCGTCCATGACTTTCCGCCAGCTTTTGCCTATGAGCTTCCAGCACGGCGGTCATCGAAGTGGGAAGCCTTTGCATAAAGTGATCGTCTGCTTCCAGAAGCTTGAGAGCCAAGAAACGGGGAGAAATTTCCAACTGTTCTTTTAGCTCATTCTGCAAAGATTTCGCGAACTCTTGCGCGGTGGTTTCGACATCCTTTTGCAGGGAAAGCGAGAGGGGGCGGCTGGTGGGGTTCTTGATGAGTCTTTCGGTGTGTTGGAAAAGAGCATAGACTCCCAATCCCTCTGAGGCAATGGTTTCCACCACCGGAATACCCAGGCGGGTGGCCAATTTTCTGGAATCAATCAGGATCCCTTTGCGGCGGGCTTCGTCCACCATGTTCAGGCAGATCAGCAGGGGAAGCCCCGCATCAATCAATTGAAGTGTGAGCTCCAAACTGCGGGATAGCTGAGAGGCGTCGATGACATTGATTACGATGTCGATTTCACCGGAAAAGAGAATATCGCGGGAGGCAATTTCCGCGGGATTGGTAGTGGTGAGTGAATAAATACCCGGCAGATCTGTCAGATCCAACAGATGGCCATCAAATTCCACCGTGCTTCGCGTGAAATGGACAGTGGCGCCGGGGAAATTCGCGGTCATGGAGCGATAACCCGCAACACTATTGAAAAGTGTGCTTTTGCCACAGTTGGGCTGCCCCACTAAAATGACTCTCAAGACCAATTCTCCACCAGAATGTGAATGGCAAAACCGCGGCTCAAAGCAATGATGCTGCCCCGGTTTTCAATCATCAAGGCTCCGCCAAAAGGGACGCGTCGCTTAATGCGGATCATGTCGCCGGGCTGGATTCCGATTTGCGAGAGTTGCTGGCGAATAGCACGATTTCCTTTTATCCGGGTAATTTTGAGGGGTGCCTCCTCTCCCGCTTCATAGAGATTGTTTTCCACGACTGATTCGGCCTCGCCTATTGCGGAATGGCCCACTTTAGCCTTGTTGAAACCCTTCATTAATTTTTCCTTGAGCCAGGCTCCCCCAATTGTGCCGAACCAAACCAAACAGATTCTCACTCCGGTATATCAAAAACCTGGACGCATTTGTATTTTACCAGACAGATCCAAAAAAAATCGTGTCGGCCCCCCCAAAAAAAAAGAGGGCAGCAGCAATGCCCTCTCCTTCTCATCTTGAATGTAGATTGTCGTCACCCTTTTTTGGGAGCAGCTGGAATGGTGCCCTTATCCTTGTAATCTTGTCCAGCTGGAGTAAGGTTGAAATTGGTTTTTTCACCCTTGGGCGGAATTTTCGTGTGACACGTCATGCAATTTTTCACGCCGGTTTTCTTCGAAATCTCCGGATTGGCAAGAGTGTTGTAAACCAACGTTAGCGTGAAAGCTCCAATTCCAGCAAGTGTCAAAACAGCGCGGAATCTTTTCATGTTGAGCTCCTCTCGGGCATTTTAATGAGGCGATTTTACGCAAAAAAAATTGCAGGAGCAACCAAATTTTCCGCCAATGGAGGGGGAGGGCGGCAGCTGCTCCTGCAAACTTGGATTCGCACAGGTCCACCGGAGTTGTCCGGAAGCTGGAGAATCGCTATTCATGAATTAATAGACCAACTTCCATAAAAATCCATTCGTTGGAATTGCAATTTTCCATCCAAAACATACGGAGAGAACATTTAGCTTAGTTTGTTCATTCCATTCAACCTGGTTGGAAATGAAAAACAAGGAGGATCTTGACTTTTTGGGAGTTTTTCAGCGGATTGGGTGAAACGGCACACTCCTCGTATCCTGAGTTTTGAATTCTGGATGCGAAGCGAATTAAGCCACAGAGGCACTGCCTTGGAGCGGACCTACGGCAGCAACTCTGTGGCTTCTATTCTGCTTGGTAAGAATTCAGAATTCAATTCCACTTAAGAATGGGAGTGGGGTTGGAATGTACAATAAGGCTCTTCGGCCAGATAATCCCCAATTTCACCGTAAGCTCGGGCCCGGCAACCCTCACAGACATTCTTAAATTCACAACAGCCACATTTGCCTTTGAGGTTGGAGGTGTCGCGCAACTCGGCAAAAATTCGTGATTTTTCCCAAACCTCTTGGAACGGCTGACGCAGGACATTACCCGCCTCGACGGGCAAGTAACCGCAGGGGAAGACCTCTCCTTTATGAGAGACAAAGCAGACCGCGGAACCAGCCAGGCAACCGCGAGTCACAGCGTCCATGCCATGAGTAGCGACACTCAGCTTGATTCCTTCGGCTTTGGCGCGTTGACGCATGATCCGGTAATAGTGAGGAGCGCAGGTGGCTTTCGTCTGAATCCGGCCTTCCCGTGATCGATCGTAAAACCAGTTCAGGACTTCTTCGTATTCCTCCGCCGGGAGCTGGTTTTCCGCGGAAATTTCCACTCCGCAGCCTACCGGTACGAGCATGAAAATGTGAAGGGCGTCAGCGCCCATGGCCACCGCCATTTCATAAAGCTGCTGTTTTTCAGCCACATTGTGCCGCGCCAGAGTGGAATTGATTTGCAGGCTTATGCCGAGAGACTTAAGTTGGCAGAATCCTTCCAGTGCCCGCTCAAACGATCCGGGAATTCCCCGAAAATTATCATGTGTCCTGGCATTCGCCCCATCCAAACTGATCGAGACTCGTCCGAATCCGGCTCCGGAGATTTTGGCCGCCAGGCTTCGGTCAATCATGGTCCCATTGGTTGCCAGAGCCGTAGTGAGACCTTTCCTCTTTGCATGCGCGGCAATTTCAAAAATGTCTGGCCGCGCCAAAGGCTCACCTCCGCTGAAAACCAGGATAGGGCGGGCAAAATCCGCGATGGAATCGATGAATCTCTTTGCTTGATCAGTAGTCAAATCTTGTCGAGCCAGATCGTCCGCGACATCCAAGCGTCGGCAATGAATGCATTCCAAATTGCAAAGCGAAGTGCTTTCCCAAAAGACCAGGCGAAGTTCGTTCTTTTGGACGGGTGAAGGCAATCCGGCTGGATGGCGACCGGGGTGGCCCGGAACCAAAGGTGTGTGGTTCGGATTATGCAAAATTGTCCTCAGTGTCCCTTTCCCACCGGAGCGGGAGAAAGTTCTTCCAGCAACTTTTTAAGCATACCCAATTCGATGGGTTTGTTCAAATATGCATCCGGCAACGATGCATTGGGAATTTTAACTTCATCGAGTTGATGGGCACTGATCAAGAGGGATTTCAAGGCGGGTTGGAGGTTCTTGAGTTGTTCGATCAGCTGGCGGCCATTTATGCCAGGAAGCTGAAAATCCGAGATGACGACATCAAATGGGAGGTTTCGGGCCAAATTGATTCCTTCTTCCCCCGAGGTCGCCGGGGACACTTGGTATCCCTCGCGCACCAGGAAGCTTTCCAAGGACCAGAGAAAGAGGGAATCGTCTTCAACCACCAGTATCTTTTTTCGGATTTTTTGCATAGAGTCCCTCATCTGACTCTTTAGTGCAACTGAGATGCCAGTGATTGAACAAAAGGAATTTAGCCGTAAGGCCAATTAGATCAGAATATTAAAATAATCAATGCTATGGAGGGGCTGTTCAGAGTCCCGAGGGCGGATTGGGTGAAAATGCAGGTTCAGCGCGATTTTCCCCATTTACGTCCGGTTATGGAAAGGAGGGATGAAGGATAAAAAGCCAGATCTTATGAAGGTTTCAGGCAGGAGAGTCGAAAGAAATCACTTCCAGTCCCGTTCGTTGAATCCTTGAGCAAGGTCCACAACACACATGAACTGATAATGGCTATGAGGCCCAAAGGAGATACCCATGACTCGGAAGGCAGGATTGAAGAGGCTTTTCCGATGCCCACGGTCGGGGACCCCGTCGTCGACGATGAAACTTAAGACTACCTGACGTGGATCGTGGTAGCCATATGTTGAGATTTCAGCGATCGATTTTTCCCATTTCCCATAGCGTAAGGCTCTTTCGGCGGGAGAACTGCCGGAGCTGCCGCGATGACCTACCAGGCCCAGAGGACCATGATCTCTCACTTGATCCGCGGCAGCCCAGGAAAGCCCCTGGGAGATTTGCAGTGTAGCCGCCGGCTGGACATTTTTCAAGAACTCGATGGCCTCCTCAACAGCCGATCTTCCCTCTTTGGTTGTCAGAAGAGTGCCGTCAGGCATTTTGTAATATTTTCCTGAAAATCCGCCAAGACAGGCCTCCAGAAAGGATGCATATAAGCCGGGATTGGTGCGGGCCTGGTTGATTTCATGCCAGATTTCCTTCTCCAGTCCAGAGAGAAAATCCGCACCTTCATTTTGCTGGGAGCCAGGCGAGCGGGAGGACTTCTCAGACTGCCCGATGCAGAACAATCCGCTCATCTCAGTTGGCGCTTTATTCTTGCTCTCGCAGAGATCTATGGAAACTGAGAATAATGGAACCGCAAAGAGAGGGAGAAGAAGTCGGCTGTAATGCATACTCACTCCGGTCAATTTTCCAGGAGTTGCCTGAGAGCGTGTTTAAAAGGTATCTGTTCTCTTGGGAACCGGCAGAGACAGTTCGCGCCGAGCCGTCCGCCTATGCATTGCGTTCCTCGCGTATTGAGGATTCGAGGGTAGCCGTGGGATTTATCCCACGGGCATGGGCGCCCCATGGCGGATTTGTCGCGTAGCGACGTTTGGATTCAAGCCGTTTGCCCAAATATCAACCGTCGCTACGCGACAAATCCGCAAAAGGCAATCCGTGAAGCCGGCCTTGAAAGGCCGGTATACCCTCGATCACCACTCCGCGGCTCTAAAATGCCATCCCTGCTCTTGCCAGGATCAGAATCCATGGACTGGCTCTGACGGCTCGGCGGGAGCCTCGCCCTCCCGGCCACCCCTTGGTTTTTCCACCAACCCTGCACCAATCCCGCCTATCGCATTTTGAATGGTGCCCGGTTGCGATGTTTTGGCTGCTGTCCTCAATAAATTCTTAGGCTTTGTGTTTTTTGATTTGATCATGGGGCAGGGAAGAGCTGGGCATGCACTGTTGATGCAGAGGTACCCGGCTTGGCAACTTCATGTTGCTGGAAGATGAGAAGCAATCTGAATTGCCTTTTCGACAAGTCGGATTGCTTCCCGAAGGAGAGAGGCTAGTCTCTCTCAAAACCAAATCAAGCGAATACTTGTTGTGCCCTTGAAAGACGATGGCGGACTTGAACCCCGTTTGGACACTGAATTGAGCAGGTGGCACAGTCGCCGCACCGGACTTGTTGTATTTCTTCCGGCAACGATAAAAATTTTTCCCTCCCCAAGGCGAATTGTCCGTACCCTTCAGCGTAGGTCAAATAGCGCAAAATGTTGGCTACCGGCAGGCCTTGCGGGCACTGGCCGTGACAGCTTCCGCACATGCGGCAGTAAACGGAGGACATTTCTTTTAAGCTTGCGCCCAGAGTCGTCCGATCAGAATCAGCAAAGGATGCTCCCATCACTTTCATGTTCTGATCCAGTTGATCCATGTCGACCATGCTTGGAATGGAAGTATGCACCTTGGGACTCTTGATCGCCCATTTAAGGGCCGCCGGGGCAACACTTGGGTTCACCTGTTTTTTCCCGCGCGCCATCACCTTCATGGCCACAACACCAAGACCCGCCTGGTTCGCGCTTTCAATGGCGGATTCGATCCGATCGCCCATGGTGTAATTGTAGGTAATCAGAGCGACGTCCAGCACGCCCACCTTGATGATGACAGGCATCATCACTTCCGGGCGGTGAGTGCTTAATCCGGCAAAGCGCACTTTGCCCTGTTTTTTGGCGATTTGCGTGGCTTCCAAAAGCTCGTCGGTCACTTCAGCAGGGTTGTCCTTGGAGTGCAGAAACCAGATGTCGAGATAATCGGTCCCCAGCTCCTTTAAGCTTGTCTCCAATTGTTGCAAAGCCTCCTGCTTGTTCGCGCCCTCTGTTTTGCTGGAGAGAATAATTTGCTTGCGTCTGGCTCCCAAGGCATTACCCACCATGCGCTCATTATTTCCGTGCTGATATTCGCGGGCGGTATCGAAGTAGCCGATTCCCAGTTCGGCGGCTTTGGTAATCACACTCGGATCCGAAGTAATCATGCAGCCAAAACCAACCGTGGTCACCTTTAAGCCCGTTCTTCCCAAAATGCGGTACTCAAACTTATATCCAGCCCTGCGGCGGGAAGCCTGACTTGAATCGCCGGAAACTGGAACGCCCAAGAGGCAAGGCGCAATGGAGGCGGCTGGCAGCGCCAATCCAGCGGCGAGGAATTTTCTTCTCGATAAAAATTGATTCATAAATTCTCCTCTACGGATTGACCATGAAACAGAATTTCCGGTTCTATCCGCACACTGTCAATTATGCCCTGTCAGCCGCAGAACGGCATGACAAGTATTCCCATGATTACCATCCCTGCCGAGGCATATGCAACACTTTTCTGCGAGAACGCAAACGAGGCTTTTTTTACTGACCCAAGTTGTCCACCTTTGACAAGATGAATCCAAGCCAGCGTCGCTGCGATCCGAGGGTGGACAACTTCCCCGGAATCGGCGGACAACTTGAATCGGAATCGCTGGACAACTCCGTCGGAATAGCCATCAGTGCCTCAATTCTCAGGATTGCCCTTTGCCAGGAGTGGCAGTGTATGATTATGGTTGGTTTATTCCTGTCCCCCCGCCTGACACAATCAAAGAAAAGAAAAGCTTTTTGCGGAAGTTTGGATTTTCCAAAGAATTTATTCACTGGTGCAGCAATGCTCACAACAAGAGATCTATATCTTCAGACTCGATGCTGATGCCGCACCTGCTGAAGGGGCCAAAACATTTGAGTGGTGATACTCTCTTTTGGCTAGATCGTCTATTACCATTCTCAACCGGCAAATATTTCGGCAAAACGTTTATTTTATGGTTACTTATCTGTATGATTGTATTAGGATAATATCGTAATAATGAACCGGCAAAATATATGTCACCAATTGCTCCCAATTACATGGAACCGATGCTTCCCGCCGAGGGGAATCGTCTTTTAGAGGATCTGGCATTTGATCTAGCCGCCAAGGCTAATGCCCTCGCTGGACAAATAAATCCCATCGTCACCGCTTCGGTTGGTTCCCTGGTCCGCTCAATGAACTGCTATTATTCCAACCTCATTGAGGGGCATAACACTCATCCTCACGATATTAATCGGGCTCTGCAAAAGGATTATGCTGCAGACCACGGTCGTCGCATGCTCCAACTGGAAGCCGTCGCCCATATCACGGTTCAACAAGCGATAGACGAAAACAAAGATGATTCATCGGCGCCTGCTTCAAGAGCGTATTCCTTATGGTTGCATCGAGAGTTCTGCCGTCTTTTGCCAGACGAGTTACTCTGGGTGGAAGACCCTCTGTCCGGTCGACGCGTTCACGTTCAACCCGGAAAATTCAGGGAAGGTGGAGTAATCGTTGGTCGGCACGTTCCTCCTGATGCCGATAAAATCCCCCGCTTTTTGGATCGCTTCGAACAGGCCTACGATGCAACCGGGCTCTCAAAAGTCCGGCGAGTGGTCTCTATTGCCGCCGCCCACCACCGGTTTCTTTGGATACATCCTTTCTTTGATGGTAACGGCCGGGTGGCCCGCCTGATGTCGCATGCCATGCTCAAACGCCTTGGAGTGGGAAGCAGTTTGTGGGCTGTGTCGCGCGGACTTGCCCGAAATGCCGCCCAGTACAAGTCGCTTCTCATGGCCGCCGATGAACCTCGACGTGGCGACCTCAATGGCCGCGGTTCTCTATCGCAGGAAGCTTTGATTTTGTTCTGCGAATTCTTCCTGCGTGTTTGCCTGGACCAAGTCGAATTTATGGGATTCATTTTGCGCCCCACAGAACTGCTGCGACGAATGGAACCCTATGTTGAGGAAGAAATCCGCGCGGAACGATTGCCAAAAGGAAGTTTTCCCCTATTGAGAGAAGCCTTGCTGGCTGGCGAATTTGAACGAGGGATGGCACCATCGATTACTGGCTATAAAGAGCGCATGGCCCGCAATGTACTCTCCGGTTTATTAAAAACCGGCTTGCTTGTTTCGCCTGGTCCCAAATCCCCCGTGCGACTTGGGTTTCCTTTGATGGCTGTAGACCGCTGGTTTCCTGCATTGTATCCGACCAATGTAAGCTGATATTGTGCACTCCCCCCACCCCGCCACACAGTGCAAATCATTGGGCGCGCGGCTCGCACGGTATCCCACGAATTCGCTCCATCCACGGATACAAATCAATCATAAAATCCGGATACCCTTTTTATGGAATAGAGGTATGAGGATTTACGATGCAGAAATTATTTCTCATTGCGGGATTTTGGTGTGGGCTGAGCGGAGTGTCCTCTCACTTTTAATCTCCCCAATCTCGCTGGTTCAGTGGACTTTTCCTGGTAGTCCTGACTCAGCCAGGTCAGGTATAATCATTCGCTGCTTCCGCGGAGGAGGGTGAATCATGTCGATTTGGAAATTGTTAGGTTTTGTCGATGAGAGCGCTACCACGAAAACGGCTTTGCCCGAAACAGAAACGGTGCGCAAGATTACGGGGGCTTTAGATCAGATGCCACTAGACCGTGCCCGTTTTATTGCCGCCTTTGCCTATGTGCTCAGCCGGGTCGCTCATGCAGATCAAACGATCAGTCCCGAAGAAGTGCGTGCCATGGAGCAAATTGTGATGCGGGAGGGCAAGCTTGCAGAGGAACAGGCAATCATCGTGGTGCAGATGGCTAAAACCCAGAGTCACCTATTTGGTGGGATCGAAGATTTTGTGGTGACCAGAGAATTCAATGCCATCGCCAGTTATGAAGAGAAGCTGGCGCTCTTGCACTGTCTTTATGCGGTTGCCGCGGCCAGCGGGTCAGTATCGAGCATGGAAGATAACGAAATCCGGCAGATTGCCAGCGAATTGAAGATCCCTCATCCCGTTTATATCGAAGTGAGACTTCAATATAAGGAGTATTTGGAGATATTGATGGATCAGAAACCGGCGGAATCTGAATCCTGAAGACCGAAGCCAGCAGAAACTTTCAACACAACCTCCAAACAAAAAGCCACTGAAGCGCGGAGAGCCGATCGAAAAAGAGAATGTGATGAAGCCAATGGCCTCTGCATTTTTTGTGTGTGTGTGGGGGGGGGGGGAGCATTCGGATTTCAATATTAAAGAGGCATTAAGCTTCCGAAGCTCATAGGATGGTCTGAGAGTGCAGTCTTGAAGAAATTCCACAATCACCGGCAGGCCTCCCGCCTAAGTCCGATTTTCACAACGATCACCGATGCCTCGTCATCGCTGATCTCGTAAATTATTCGATAATCGCCTCGGCGAATCCGGTATTTCTCATGTCCAGATAGTTTTTCAGACCCTATGGGCCGAGAATCCGCGGATAGAGAATTAAGGGCGCTCAAAATTTTTTGTACGTCCCTTTTGGGGATTTTTCGCAGATCTATGGCCACCGGCTTGCAGAAGACAATCTTATATCTTCCCATGCTTTTTCAAATCCTTAAGGAGTTCTTCGTAGCTGATTATCGGTTCATTTGCACGCTCTTCAAAAGCAGTTAAATCCTCCTGATCTTCCAAAAGAGACCGTCTGACCGCTTCATTTACCAGGTTGGACACCGAGGTCCCGGTATGTGCTGCTTTTAATCGCAATGCTCGATGCAATGCCGGGGCAAAATAGATGGTAGAACGGGTTGCCAGATCGCTCATCGGTTACCACCTCCGATTCACACCATAACATCATAGCGCTTTAACGGCAAGACGTTATGATGTCAACATAGATTTTCGGCTGAAGGGGGGCTAAGAATGGACTTTATTTTCACGCCATTAGGATTGGCATATCACGATGAGGGTCTCTCCTTTTCCCTCCCAAGATTACTCTGGGTTCCTTGTGTTTTCGACAATCAATAAATGGTTTTTGAAGGGCATGAGTGGATGATCCAGCCATTTATTGTGCAATGTCATCTCAAAATCGGGTAATGAATCCTGGGCTGGGATATTTTGACCCAAGGCAATTCATCCAGAGTCAAGGCTTCTTCGCTTTCATACGTTTTTAGAAAAACCATCCCTTCTCCCCACATCCCAGAAGGATCGCCCCAATTCATAAACCAAGTCCAGCGGGGCTGATTATGCAAGATTTCCGGAGCCGGGATTCTGCCCACCTCTCCCAAGGCGATGGGTTTGTCGCCCGCCAAAGCGAGAAGTTGATCATAGTCTTTTTGGGCAAATCCGCCACGATAGACATCGGTAGCCAGAACGTCCACCACATCATGTCCGGGGAAATACTTGTCATAAGGGTCGATGTTTTCATTTAATTCATTGGCATTGAACACCCAGATCAAATTGTTGATCCGATGAAAACGAACCAACCGGTCGAAGAGCAGCCGGTAGAGCTTCTTATATCCGGTTTCCCCCGATTTCTTTCCCCACCAGAACCAGTCGCCATTCATTTCATGATAGGGTCGCCACAATACGGGCACACCGGCATTTTGCAGCTGTTTGAGGTGCCAGGCAATCACATCCACTTGGGATTTCCAGCGTTCATGAAGCTCAGTCCCCGGTGTTACCAGATCTTGCCATTCCTGTTCGTTCAGGCGGCCTTGAATGGAATCGCGGAACTCGACCGGCTCTTCATCGGTGGGTCGCACTGCATGCCACATCAGCGTGATAATAAATCCCTCCGAAGAGCGCCGGATGGCTTCATCCACAATTTGTTGGCGATAATTGATGCCATCCCAGGTGCCTGGAGGGCTGAATCCGAAATCTTGTCCAAAGAGCGCCGGATAGCGGTTGGTCTGCTTGTGCACGGCGGCCAAACGAGTAGATCCCACCAGCGGAACGCAGTGCTGGCCAGTGAGTGTGTGCTTGCCGGAGATACTGTAGAGGTACTTGAGCAGGCTGACAGCTTCAGGGGAAGCGTGGGGAGTCACCGGTTGGATTGATTCTTGCGCCTCCAGCAGGATGGGAGAAAACAAAACCATCGCGCAGAGTGATCCGATAACAGTTGATTTCAATGACACGATGAACCTCCTTTATAGGACCAAAAACGCTGAAAAGTCATTATGGTTTCCACCCGACAGACGGTCAGAAAATCTATTTGTTCATCTTGGACCAGTTCAGCCACCACTGGTAAATCTCTTCTATCTTGGTCTTTTCCATCCGGCCATCCCAGACAGCTATGCAATAACGCAGGTCCAAAGCTTGGCCGGATTTCATTACTAAAGGTTCCCGATGTAAATTCAAAGTGGCAGAGAGATAGGCAAAGGGTTTGGCCATGGTGAACCAGAGCGTGGGAGATCGCGGGTTGCCTGGGTGGCCGAACATGGCCACTGTCACGGGCTTTCCGTCGATTTGGGCAGGATATGCACACCAGTCTGCTGGAGTGAGCCGTTCTTCACCGCGGAAAATTTCGCCAGCCAATCCCGCGGAGTTAAGGAAGGGGCCTTGGGTATTCATCTCTTCGGGAAACCTCATTCCCAGCCCATGATAGTGAGCTCCCGTCCATTGGGCGGAGCTTTTTCCCTCTGGCAACTCAAACCGGGAATGCCAGGCAAGAATGGTAGGCATGGCAGGCTCGATTGGCGGAATCTGGATCTCTCGTTGCTCTTTGAGCACAACTTGATTTCCCTTAGGATCAATCCAGTCGAGTTGCTCGATGATGTTGCTCTCTCCCGCTTTTTTGGTGGGTTTGACTTCTATAAAGGCGATGTGCTTTTGGCGTCCAGGATGTTCGCTTTCTTCCCAGAAATTGATCCCATCCACCTTTACGGCAAACATGAGCGCATGGTGATGCAAGTGGTCGGAAGGAGCATCCAACAAGACATTGACCCCGTCCGGCGAGTAAAGTTCCTTCACATAGGGCTTGAAGGGGACGTTCCCATAGGCGTAACGCATCACAAGATGAGACCCCGCGGAGACAGTGATGGAGGCGCCATCATTCTTCTTCTGCAGAACATTCTGCGCTGGGAGCGGTGGGCAGATGAATCCCATGCTCGACAAAATGGCAAAAGCCACCCATCTTAATGTCGCTAGATTTGGAAAAGACTCCATGTTCGCTCTCCTCATGGATAAAGAATCATGCCGGAGATATTAAAATATAAATTCGACAGCTTGTATATTTTTCCTTTATCCCACCCCAATTCCTCTTGTTTCGCGCTCGCAAAAAACTATTCTGCCGGGCGGGGGTGTGCACTGACTAAGCAAATCGTAGGTGTAGGTGCATGTTCCAAAAGATGGCAAAATTATGGGAGAATCTTTAGAATCGTCGAGTGCTGCAATAATGGAGCGGAACCAGGAAAGGAAAAAACATATGAGATCATTCAGGCGCTTTCTGCATCTTGGCATTTTATTTATCTTTTTCACGGCTGACATAGTCTCGGCCAAGGATTGGGTGGTGTATGAAGGAAAGAGCGGTCCCGGCAAAGGCAAGCATATCGTGATCCTGACTGGCGATGAGGAGTACCGCTCGGAAGAAACGGGACCGATGCTCGCCAGGATTTTGGCGGAGCGGCATGGATTCAAGTGCACGGTGCTTTTCGCCATCAACCCGGCGAACGGCTTGATTGAACCCACCCTTCTGAATCAGGTTCCCGGCATCGAGGCTCTCGATACGGCGGACCTCTGTATCGTGGCTTTGCGCTTTCGTGAATGGCCCGATTCCCAGATGAAATATTTTGTCGATTATGTGAACTCCGGCAAGCCGATCATCGGGCTTCGCACAGCCACACACGCCTTTAGCTACAAGAATAAGATGAGCCCATATGCAAAGTATTCCTTCGAAAGTACTGAATGGCCCGGAGGCTTTGGCCAGCAGGTGCTTGGGGAGACTTGGGTGGACCACCATGGCAAACATCGAGTGGAAAGCACCCGCGGCATTATCAACGATGCCTATCGGAACCATCCCATTCTGCGTGGTGTGACGGACATTTGGGGCCCGACGGATGTTTATGCCGTTACGCACTTGGGCAAAGACGCCAGAGTTTTGGTTTGGGGGGAAGTGTTGGCTGGCATGAACCCGGCGGATCCGAAATTGGAAGGAAAGAAGAATGATCCCATGATGCCGCTGGTATGGGTGAGGGAATATACTGGAGAGAAAGGCAATACCTCGAAGATCGTCACGACCACCATGGGCGCCGCCGTTGACTTCGAATGTGAGGGACTGCGCCGTTTGATCGTCAATGCCTGTTATTGGGCCGTCGGTCTCGAGAAGAATATTTCCGGCACAAGCAGTATTGATTTTGTTGGAGAATATAAGCCACTTTATTTTGGTTTCGGCCAATTCAAAAAAGGGGTGAAGCCGGATGATTTGAAATAGCAGAAATAATTCTGCCGGGTCGCGCGATCCCTCTCGCGATTGGCGATACCGGCAAAGAAAGTGAAGTGAACTCCGCCTAATCACCACTTAGGCGCAGAGGCTTGAGGAAGATGAGCTGGTAATCGGGTTGAAACAGAAATTGGCCCAATCGATTCTCGAAGGAGGTCCTCTCGGGGAAGTGGATTCCCTGGAAGCGGGGAATCCACTTGAGACTTGAAAATAAGATAACTACTCAAGTAGACAGAATTCAGGAGTCAGAATCCAGAATGGCCTACGAATAAGCCTCTAAAAGATTGCGCCAAAAACTTATGAGCCTTTTGCCACGCCACAAGGGCATCAAACCTAGTTGTTGGCGTGTTCATTCTGACTACTAAATTCTGGCTTCTAGATACAACCTGAGTAGTTACAAAATAAGAATTGTTCAAAAGATTTTCTATTTTGATTCTTTCAGCGATGCTGTCACCACATTGTGACTATGTTCTTGCGGAGTCCCCAAAATAAGGAATCCGTCCTTCCCGGGAATCCAAACCTCTGATAGGTGTTTATCTCCACCGACATTATCGAAAATTATTCGTTGAGCTTTTGACCCTTCGTGTGTGGCATCCAGCCTGGTAATAATGGCGACTTGATGGCCACTTCTTCCCTTTACGGCTTGAAGAGAGATGAATTTGGGAGCCGAAGCAGGATTAGAGACTACATATTCTCCCGGCTCAAAAGTCTTTCCGCCAAAGAAAAATTTGAAGGGGATGTTCACGTGCAGGGCTCCTTGATTCTCCGCCTGCAAAATGGGGATTGCCCCCAGCAAAAACACGAGAGTGATGACCAACTGTCTCTTATATTTCATTTAGTTATCTCCTAAAAAGTTGAATGGGCGATTGGGTTCCCGCTGCCGGAAGGGAAGAGCCGGTGGCGGTCCAGTGGGCAGTCTTTCGTCCTCTGAATTTGGGAGAAAACTCCCCAATCCGATGGAGGATTTTCAATGACTGACTTATTTCCTAGAATCCCGATATTTGCGCAATTGTGTCAATACTTGTTTTGCCACAATCGATTTTTTCTATGGGCCTGGATGAAGCCATCCGGATTTCTTCTCTCTGAATAAAGGAAGGTGACGAGCAGAAGCCTTCCCGGAGGCTCCCAATAGATTTCACTCTCCAAAAGCATGAAGAAAAAACTGTAAAAAAACAGCCCACGGCACCAGAGGAATTCGTCATGAGCATTTTTAAATATTCGAATGGATAATAACATGTAGAAGAGAACTGTCAATTTGATGAGTGAGGAAATTATTGCACAATGAAAGAGACGAGAGACGGCAGGTTGCACCTCAAGCTAGAAGAAGATCGGCATCGGAAGGTCTAAAGTGCCGACAGGGCAATGGTCTAGATGAGAGAAGTCAGCGGCCCTAAGATGTGACCGCTGTTTCATTGGAAAATCCTAAGCCGATTTCAGGATATCGGCAATAGCCCGGCAGAGCGGTTCCATATTAAACTCGGTCATCCCCGCCACATTGATTCGCCCGGAATCCACGATGTAGATTGCATATTTTTCCCTCAGCGCGAGCACTTGTTCCTTGTTCAGACCGGAGAAGGAAAACATCCCACGTTGCCGTTCGATAAAGGAGAAATCTCGCTCGGCGTTCATGGCAGCCAGGGTCCTGACAAACAGCTTCCTCATTTGATTAATCCGATCGCGCATTGCCTGGACTTCCGCTTCCCAGTCCGCGCGAAGGGCGGGATCCCGCATAATGGCGGCCACAATTGCGCCTCCGTGAAATGGAGGATTGGAGTAATTGGCGCGAATGCAGCTCTTCACCTGGCTAAAGGCTGATGCAGCGGATTCGGTTGAAATGGCGATGAGAGTCAGTGCGCCCACCCTTTCATTGTATAGGCCGAAGTTTTTGGAGAAGGAACTGGCAATCAGCAGTTCTTTGCCGGGTTGGCAGAGAGCCAGGACTCCCTGAGCGTCTTCGACGAGTCCTTCTCCCAATCCTTGATAAGCAAAATCCACCAGCGGCAACAAATTGCGTCTTTCCATGATCTCCGCAATTTTATTCCAGAGTTCCAAGGTGGGATCGATTCCCGTTGGATTGTGGCAACAGCCATGTAAGAGTACTACTTCTCCCTCTGGAATCTGCTGGAGGGCGGCCAGCATGGCATCAAAGGCAATCCCATTGGTGGCGGCATCAAAATAAGGATAAGTTTCTACTCCCAATCCAGCCGCCCGAAAAATATTAGGATGGTTGGGCCAGGTTGGTTGGCTTACCCAGATGCGCGTTGCGAGATTATTTTTCCGGAGAAAATCCGCGGCCACTCGCAACGCCCCAGTCCCGCCCGGCGTGTGGGCGGTCATAGCCCGCTTGCTGGCAATCGCCTCATGATTTTTCCCCAGCACTAACTCCTGCACCGCGCGCGAATATTCGACAGAACCCGGAATGGCCAGGTAATTCTTGCTGGCCTCTTTTTCCAATAGATAAGCTTCGGCTTTTTTGACCGAGCGGAAAATGGGAGTGTCCCCTTTGTCGTCTTTGTAAATACCCACGCTGAGGTTGATTTTGGCGGGATTAGGGTCCTGCCTGAAAGATTCTTCCAGGCCCAGAATTGGATCTGGAGGGGCCATATCGAGTTTTGCAAACATCCCGTATTCTCCTTGCGCGAAAGATTTCCCCAAGCTTCGGAATGGAGTGCAAAAATACCATAATATCGAGGAAATTGGTATACGGACATTGATCATCGAACCACGATATTTTGATGCTCGCTGCCCGCTTCTAACAAGCCATGAACCGATCTGACAAGGCGCTCGAATATGCTCGCAGAGTGGTCCACCTGGATTTAGAACGCTTCAAAAGTCTGGACAAGAAAATCGTGGCTACGGCAACACACGAAGCAAGAAAGAAATATCTGGCGACAAAGAAATTCGCCAAGGCCCCTGAGTCTTTCTCTGAATCCGCGAAATCCAATCCCACCTATGTCCTCTCTCAAAGCCACCGGGAAGGATGATTTCATTTTGATTTCTCTGCTTAAGCTTAATGGAGGGGTGTCTGTCGGCGGACGGCCGGGGGGGGATCAATAGACTCAAGGCTACAGGTGTGCAAAAAAAAAAATTCTCTCAATTGGCGGAGGGCAATAGGTCAGAAGAGGCTGAGAAAATGTGCCTATTGCCGCTGCATCCCGCCTGGAGAACGAAAACGCTGGTAAAATGTATATTGATACAATCGCTCGGGCCCCGTGAGTCTTTATCAAAGCGTCTTCAACCTTTGAAAGAGGAAACGAACAGACTTGTAAAAGGAGGACAACCATGGTGAGAGGGTATGCTGCCGCCAAACCGGCCGCTTTATTAAAACCATTTGATTTTGAGTTGGGACCGATTGGACCCGGTCAAGTGCAAATCAAAGTCGAGTATTGTGGAATTTGTCACAGTGACCTTAGCATGCTGGACAACGAATGGGGATTCACGCAATACCCTTTTGTTCCTGGTCATGAGATTGTAGGTTTAGTTGATGCGGTGGGGCCTCACGCAAAGGGGATATCAGTAGGACAGCGAGTCGGATTGGGTTGGTATTCCGGATCATGCCTGACTTGTGAATGGTGCAAATCTGGCCACCATAACTTGTGCGCCAAGGCGGAAGGGACCATCGTGGGCCGTTATGGTGGATTCGCCGACCGGGTTCGCGCGGAGTCAACTTGGGTGATCCCGCTTCCCGATCGACTCGATCCTCAATCAGCGGGACCGCTTTTTTGCGGGGGAATTACGGTCTTCAATCCAATCGTCCAATTTGGCATCAACCCTACGGACCGGGTGGGAGTCATTGGAATTGGCGGATTGGGCCACATGGCTTTGCGTTTTCTTGATGCCTGGGGATGCGAAGTGACGGCTTTTTCCAACAGCCCCGAAAAGGAGACAGAGGCACTGCAAATGGGCGCGGATTATTTTGTTAATTCGCGTGATCCAAAAGCGCTAGAGAACGTGGCCAATTCTTTGGATTTCATATTATCGACCGTGACAGCACCCCTGGATTGGAATGCGTTTATTGCTGCTTTGCGGCCGCGGGGCCGGCTTCACGTTGTGGGAGCAGTCCCGCAGCCCATTTCGGTGCCTCTCTTTTCCTTGCTGGTTGGGCAGAAATCAATCTCATCCAGCCCTTCAGGAAGTCCAGCCGTCATGACTAAAATGCTGGATTTCGCTGCCCGGCATAAGATTAACCCCACCATCGAGACTTTTTCTTTGGATGATGTCAATGAGGCCATGAAAAAAATGAGACATGGCAAACCGCGATACCGTATTGTGTTGAAACTCTAAATTCGCGGCAGCCTGATCAAATGAAAGGATTTTCGATGGAATGCTTACCGCCGGCTGCGTGAAACCTAGCGGGATATGTCCCGCCCAAAGATTTGGCATCGGGTTTTTGCAGCGGAATATCTCAAGCCTCTCACTCCGGTTCGAAAGGATATTCTTGATTTAGTCAGCTTTTTCCACTCTCACGTCTGCTTTCTTGAGACTCCTTAGCGGCGCCAAATCACTGGTGATCTTTCCCACCACGTTGACCGGGCTGGCAGGCCGGCATTCACTGCCATGGCTGACTGGAGTGGGACCCCAAAAAATACAGAGGGCGTTTCCCGGCGGCCAGAACGCGATCGTGCCCGGGGGCACCACCTCTTGCGGATCTTCCGATTTGGCTTTTACTGGTACCGAGAAATAGATCTCCTCTCCCCAGAAATTTCCATGCCCCACGATGGGCAGTTTGGTTTGGATTTGTCGTGCCGTAGCACTCTCATTCAATTCAGCCTGGAATTCGACTCCGCTGATTACGAGCTTGATTTTTGCCATTGGTGTTTCTCCTTTCGGGGAAAAAGCGACCTTATACTTTCTCCGTACCATATTTCGCCACAACTTTCATCCACAATTTTTGAAATTTATCAAAATTTGATTTGCGAGGGAACCGCGAAAAGCGGTAATTTAACAACATAGCGCAACGGTTTGATCTTGGTCATTTATATTTTTGTGGGTGCCCACATGCATTTTTCGTTTCTTTCCAGAAAACTGGAAAATGGTGGCTGCTCTGAATATCTCGTTTCGAGCGGCCTGGGAGCATGTGCCTATCGCGCATTCTGCCCTGGACGCTGAGAAGGGGGGGGTGTTACCAAGGTCTGGTAAGTGGAACCAGCGGGCTTTTTCCCCTGACAGTCTACTTTTGTTGCTATTGCGGTACTTGAGACGCGCGGGGAAAATCATCTCTTGGGAAACTCATTATCCGCAATTTTCTCGAAGTGTTGCTCCGGGATTTTGATCAGCCTTAAAAATTAAAAACTGATTGGAATATCGATCCAGATTGGGGAGGAGAATTTTATGTCTGAAAAAAGAGAAAGTGTTTCCAATGCAGTGGGATTATGGATGTGCATTGTGGCCCTTTTGCTTTTGACTTTTGGAATGGCCTCAGTAACTTGGGCTCAAGAACAAGCGGTTCCGCTGCCGGAAAGCAAGGCAGCCGCGACCCATTTATCCGATGATTCACTGGCTTTCGCCATGAATGTGGATTCAGTCTCCTTGTTAGTGACTGCAAGGAACAAGCGGGGGGAATACTTGTCCCGCCTGCAAGCCGACGATTTTGTGGTGATTGAAGATGGGGCGGAGCGGCCAATTCAACTCTTCAGAGAGGACACGATTCCGGTCAATGTGGTTTTTCTCATTGATGCCAGCTACAGTGTTAACGATATATTGCCCAATATTGCGGATGCTGCCGTCACTTATGCCGCCCGCTTGCGTCCCGACGATCGTTTTTCCGCCGTCATCTTTGCGCATAAGCCGATCAAAGTGCTGGACTGGACCGACGATGTGGCCTCCTTTCAACGAGCATTGAAGAACATCAAGACATTTGGGAAGACGGCGCTCTATGATTCCATGCAATACGCAATCGAGAATCTTTTTGACCATGTTCAGGGGAAAAAAGGTTTGGTCATTTTGACGGACGGTGTGGATAACTCCAGCCGAAATTCCCTTTCCAGTGTGATGAAAAAGGCGGCTGATCAACAAATCACCGTTTATCCAATCATTAATTCTTTTTCAACCTCAGAACGGTACCGGGAGATGGCCAAAAATGAGAGAAGCCGGCTTTCCCATGTGAGCAAATATTTTCTGGCTTATATCGATGCTCAAAATGAGTTCATCGATTTGGTGAAGAGCAATGGAGGGCGGGTCATTTTTTCCAACGGCTATTCCGATCTGAAAGGGATTTATGAATCGCTGGTGGACGAATTGAAAAATCAGTACGCACTCTCTTTCCAGCCCCAATTAAATCCCATTCCTGACCGTGATTTCAGGGAAGTGACCATCAAGTTAAGAAGCAAACCAGGGCAGGTATCCATACGCCTGGGCTATTTCCAGCAATGAGATCCTCCCGGAGGCCCGAATTCTTGTAATTTTTAATTCTGCGTTATAATGAAGTCAAACTGAATAGGAAGGATTGAGAAGTTGGGAGGCCAGCTTCTCAGTCTCCCCCTGGCATGGGTTAGGCAATTCACAAATAAAACCTGCCTTACGATCCTTCCCCAATAATTGGAAACCACACTCCACATGTTTCCAGTGCAATTGCCGTAGGTCCATGCCAGGGACCCCAACTACTTCCAAACTGTGCCGAGATATCATAGTCTAATTAAGCAACCAAAATTGTCACAGGACTGTGTTAAGAGAAGCAAAACATGCCGGCATGACGGTTACAACACGACAATGAAAATGGGATGATGGAGGCGGCCTGACCTCAGGCCGTCTGAGCACGCTTGGCAAACCTAGACGGAGTAGGGGCACTCCGCATCCTTCCACGCTATTTTCTGAGGAGCTACTCATGCCAGCGTGGCTGGCACAACAAGAAGATGAAAATCTCCGGCGCGGCTCCCCTCCTTCGATAAGGAGGGGTCGTCTTGGTTCGCACATGCGAACCAAGACGGGGGGTGGTTCGATGCTGGCCAGGGCAGGCGGTCACACCACCCCGCCCTACGGGCACCCCTCCTCGTCCGAGGAGGGGAGTTTGAAAGGTGCAACTCAACAGCGATTTTCTAGGGAGCCGCACATGCCAGCGCGGCTGGCTCAACAAGATGATGAAGATCGGCTTTGACCGGTAGGGACGGCTCGGCGAAAGCGCCCTACCTGTAAGCGCAGTTGGCTTGAATGACGCCGCTCATGATTTTTCAATTACTTGCCGCGATTTTCTTAGTTGCTGCACATGCCAGTTTGACGGTACAACAAGAGGATGAAAATTTATTCCCCCTTTGAAGGGGGACGGCGTCCGTCAGCTGACGGACGCCAGGGGGATGTCTTGTCGGTAGGTCTGACATCCCCCGACTCCCGCAAGCGGACGCCACCCCCTTCGAAGGGGGATTTTCTAGGGAGCACTGTCTCCGCATAGGAATGAACTTGGCTGCCGTTTTGACGCCAACTCCTAGACCTTGAGAGGGCCTCCCGCCTCCAATTTAGCCGATTTTGTGTGGCAACAAGGCTGAAGTCCCCAAAGCTGTGAAGATCTGAGTGAAATTAGGAATCTTGCCAGTGTCCATGCGCAACATCCGTCGCGAATCGGTTTGGCACGCTCAGGACGCCAAGCTGGAAACTTGAGATCCCAGGATCTCCCTGCATTGGCAAGATATGCGGGCCAACTCCAAAAAGAAGCGGGACACCGCCGCGACTTCGGAAATTGAGATGCGCGTCTCTATGCCTATTGATCTGACGTGGCGCAATCGATATCGGCCGGCGATATTATTAGGGATTTGGGCAACAGCGCGTTACTGATGGTATACATGGGACAACCGGGAAGAGGAAAAGGCCCAGATGGGTTCTTCCCCCATCAGAATGGCAGGTTATTCAAAAAAAAAACCAAGGTTTAACCTTGGCTTTTTTAGAGTTTATGGGTTCGAAATTCTATTTCAATCCTTCGGAAGCTTTGGCCAGTACCGCGTCTAATCCGTCCAAAGAATCATTATTCTTGGTCTTGTATAATTTTTCGAGTTCAGTCTTGGCTTGGGCTTCCGTGGGTCCCTTGAGAACGACAGATTTGGCCAAAGTAGAAACCGCCTTGTCGCGGAATTCTTCAAACTTCTTTTTCAAGTCATCAATCGTGGGAGCACCCGCTGCTGGGGCTTGTCCACCTTGTTGCGCTTGAACTACCTTGTTCAACTCAACCGCAGTGGCCCTGGCCTGGAGCGAATAGGCGATACCCAAGCGGTAAAAATCAATGGGGTTGGTTTTTACCAATCCGGTGGACTTCTCATACGTCTCTGCTGCTTTGGGGTAATCTTTCTTATTCAAGTAAACCAAAGCCTGCGAAGAGGTCACAGTGGCAACCAACTTATTCTTCTCGGAATTCCATTGCTCGTCGGAGAGTTGGGCGGGTTTTGGAATGGCATTGATCAAATCTAGGGCCTTTTGTGAGTAGGTCAGCCCACTATCCAATTGGGCGGCCCGTTTGGCTTCATCTTGCGGAAGCCTTTCAGGCAATACCGCGCAGAGGGTTAATAGAGCGGGCAAATCGTTGGGATCCAGCGCGAGGATTTTTTCCCCATACTCGACGGTCTTCTCGGGATTGTTGCTGAGCTGATAGGCCTGCATTTGGCGTTGAAACATAAATTTTTTGATATTGGGATCAGCTTGAGGCATATCGGTCTCAAACTTTTCACCCGTGGAAATAACCTTTTCCTTGTTTCCCAACCGCAGATAACAGTCAATGATGGTTTGGAAAATGTAAGGTTTGAAATCGGATTCAGGGAAGGAGGTCAGGAACTTCTCCGCAAGTTCAGCTTTCTTTGCCAGGTCAGCTTCTTTAAAAAGCGCGGAATAGGCATTATACTCTTCCGTCGTCTTTGCCTGTGGCGCCTTAGCTTGGGCTGGAGCTTGCGCCTGCGCGGCTTGTGCCATCGCCACGACTTGAGTTCCCACCAATAATAGGCTGACTCCCGCAAGCATGACCACCATCTTTTTTAAAGCTTTCATTTTTTTCCGCCTCCTCGATCTCGTGGCTGAGCCGCGAAATTAAATCGGTTTAATATTTTTAAAAAAAACGAAATGCCAACTCGGTGTGACAACAATTTTGATTTCCCATCATAGGGGTTTCTCAATCGTTGTCAAGTGTTTTGAATTGACCCAACTCTTTTGAAATGGTATTGCTAATTTCTGATCGGCGATTGCGATTGAGATGCAATCGGAATGATAGTTACTATTTAAACTAACTCCAGACCGATTGCAAGCGCTATTATAATAAATTGGAGCAAAATATTCAGTTTTCCATTCCGATGCTGGAGTCAATTCCTCTATTGTCTGGCCCGTGCCTGCAGTACCTTATTATTCAAATGCTGATTGGGTGTAAAATGCCCGCCACTCTATCATTCTGATGAGGCGGCGGTGAGCAAGGTTGCCCCGTTTCGTGAGGCGGGAATTGAGAAGGAATAGAACTACGATCTTCATCCATTAGGAAACCAATAATGACGGAACGCCTTTATTACAGTGACAGTTATTTATCACGTTTTCAAGCCAACATCCTTGGAGTGACAACCCTGGGGGAGACTTCGTTGGTTTACCTGGACCGGAGCGCTTTTTATCCCACTTCGGGAGGGCAACCTCATGATGCAGGTTCCATCAACGGCCGGCAGGTTTTGGAAGTAAGCGAGGCACAGGATGGAGGAATGATCCATCGCGTGAGCGGAGCCATCGACCCCGGCACCGCCGATTGCCAGATTGACTGGGTGCGTCGTTTCGATCATATGCAGCAGCACACGGGCCAGCATATTCTCTCTCAGGCCTTTCTCACTGTTGCGCATGCGAATACGGTTGGGTTTCACCTGGGAGCGGATTACGCGACCATCGATTTGGACTGCGAAAGGCTTTCGGCCGAAAAGGTGTGCCAGGCGGAGGATTTGGCCAATTCGATCGTTCAACGAAACGGGGAAGTGGAGATCCGGACGGTTGGCGCGGAAAACGCCGCCGAATTGGGATTGCGCAAAGAGAGCCGTCGGGAAGGGCCGTTGCGTATCATTGAGGTGAAAGGGTTCGATGTCTCCGCTTGCGGTGGGACTCATGTTCGAAGGACCGGAGAAATCGGCATCATTGCCGTGCGGAAATTGGAGAGAGTCAACCGCCAATTGCGGGTCGAGTTCTTTTGCGGGAACCGCGTCTTGGCTTCCTATCGTGAAATGGTGTCGGTGCTCGATCTCTCCGCCCGGAAATTTTCCGCGGCGTGGCCTGAATTGCCTGCGCGGATAGAGAAATCGATAGAGGAGAACGGGGAACTGCGCAAAAAGCTGCAGGATAAGAACCGCCAACTTGCCGGGGCGTTAGCTCGGCAACTTTATGCGGAGAGTGCCCGCGGTGCAACGGATCGTCCCTCTTTGATCAAACGGCTTTTTGAAGGGGAAGATCTGGATTTCCTCAAGCTCATTGCACAAGCTGCCACGACATTCGGCCCGTGTCTGGTATTGTTGGGGAACCAGTCGGAGCAAGCCCAGCTCGTCCTGTCGCAACACGAATCCTTGAATTATGATCTTCGTGCTTGGATTTCAGAGGGGTGCAAACGCTTGGAGGGCCGCGGAGGCGGAACCCGGACTTTCGTCCAGGGCGGCGGCAAGAATAAGGAGGAATTGGCGAGGGTCTTAGATTGGATGGAACAACAGGTCCAGAGCGATAAAGGGGCCGAACCGTAAAGTCTCGCCGTCCATCCTCAAAGGAAGGCGACGGTCTGCATCGAGGTGATTTCAATTCTCTTGCGGCAACGGGGATTTTGACATTGAACCATGTCGTCAAGCCGGACCAGGTAAGAGCGCATTTTGGCAAATCTTTTCCGATCCTCCTCATTCGCGTGAGGCGGTATGGAATTCTTTTTGGTTCTCTTTCGCCAACGGATTTGATAAGCGCCAGATTCCCGGCACGAAGGGCAGGTCAAGGTAGCACTCTTCCATTCATCTTTTTCGGTGAAAAAATCACGTTCTTCCATGTGGGTCCTGTATCCTATTTTTGAGATTCCTCTGCCGTCGCGGTTTCGGCGGCTACCTGGTTCTTGCCGCGCTTTTTGGCGAGATATAATGCTTCATCAGCCCTCCGCAACAGAGTCTCCGGTGTATCTTCCTTGCGGTAAAAACCAACTCCGCAAGAGATCGAAATCTTGAGGAAGAATTCCTTGCCATCCACTTTGCAGCTATAAGTCGGTTTGGCAATATCCTTCACCAGCCGATCCATCCGCTTTTCTGCCTTTTCCAAGCTGGAGAGACGCAAGACAAGAGCAATTTCATCGCCGCCATAGCGGGCAATGAAATCATCGGATCGGAAGGAGTCCTTTAATGCCGTGCCCAGTTTGGCCAGAACCAAGTCGCCCACCTGGTGCCCATAATCGTCGTTGATGTGTTTGAAATTGTCAATATCGATTAAGGAGACGGCGAAGGGGATTTGCATGATGGATGCGGCTTGGCAGGCATTATACAACTCCTGATCCCATCCCTGGCGATTGTATAGGTTGGTCAAGGGATCCAGCAACGAGCGGCTCACCGCAGTCTGCAGTCTGCTTTGCAGGGCTTCGACATGCCGGTTTAGCTGATCATAATGCTCTTTTTCCTTCGACTGCTTTTGCCGGACGGTTTCTTTCAAGCTTTGTATCTCGCTGGCCAACAGAGAGCGCAGTTTGCGAATATCCTCCAGCTGCGAAATCTCCGTCAGCTTTTGAGTGCTTTGGAGAATCTCCTGGTGATAGTTGCCGCTTCCCTCGCTGACCGCGGAAACCACCTCCGTCAGCAACCCGATCATCTTCTTTAACTCCCGTTCCCGTTCTTCGAGATACGTCTTTTCTTTTTTGAGATGGTCATTGACCCGATCGTATAGTTTTAGTTTGATTTGATCGAGAGAATCCGCTGATCGATACAGGTCCAAACTGTTTTTCCATTCTTCCAGTTCGCAGACAAACCGAGAGGTCTTCAATTCCTCGATTTCCCAGCGGTATTGCTGCAGCAGGGTGATGAGAGCCTTTCCCATTCCGATTAGCTGCAGATTTCTTTGCTGTATGTTATTTGCCTCTCGCGGCGTGATTTCCTGCTCTGTATCTTCATTGGATGAATTTCGACCAAATAGTTTCACCCTTCCCTCCTCGAGGCCGGGCAGCCTGACAAATCTCTAAGAGTTTATCGGCAATTTGCAGAGAATCAATAGAAGAAAGAAGACATCACGAAAAAGACGGCATTGGCCAACCGGTGCGCCCGATGCCGTCTTTTGTGGTTAGGGATGGGGGGATGTGACCAGAAGTGCGAAAAGACTCCAACGGGTATGCTATGCCGTGGCAGTCTTAGAAGACATGGCGTTGACTTTGGCCATCAAGCGGGACTTTTGCCGGGAAGCGGCATTCTTATGTAGCACCCCTTTTTGGACGGAACGATCAATCACCGAAAAAGTAGGAGCCAACAGCTTCTGAACTTCATCCGGGTTTTGTTCAGCCAAAGTGGTTTGGATCTTTCGCAATTGAGTTCGCAGTTGACCACGATTGCTCCGATTGTTAGCTCGCTTTTTTAAGTTTTGCCGATTCCGTTTGAGTGCCGATTTGTGATTTGCCATTCAAGAATCTCCATTCAGTCTTAGCCTGACACTTTATGTGCCATTTCAAAACTAATACTTATAACCTCGCAAACCCTGGTCTGTCAACGGAATTTTCGTTCTTGGGTGAATTTATGTTTAAAAAATGCATGAGAGGGGGAAAGAAAAGAGCAATTCCGTTTGGATGCCAATAATCGGTCCTGATTTTTAGAGGGGAGTTGATGGGAAATGCGGGAGAAACAAGGACCGCTTTGCCGGATCAATTCTTTGCTGAAAGGAAGGTATTGATCCGGCAAAGCCGAGGGAGAGAGGCCGCTATTTGACTGGAGCTTTAGTTCTGTTTTTTTGCGGTTGTGATGGAGTGCCCAGTGCATCTTCAATTTTTACATTGTGGGCCACCAGCGTTTTTCCCATCGCTTGATCCAGCGTGCTCTTTGCTTTGGTGAAATCCACCAACGCCCGGATTTCATTGCTCTGCAAGACCGCCAAATTACGTTGTTCTTCCAATACAAATCGGATTGTGGAAGTTCCAAGCTGGAATTTTTTCTGTTCCGCGTCGAGTGTCCTTTCCTGCAATTCGCGGGCTTTTTTGGCAATGTCAATTTGGGCTCGTTTCATTTCCAATTGTGTATAAGCGTTGCGCACATCCAAAGCCACCTGTTGTTGATAGGATTGGAGCTGTTTTTCCGCCTGGAGTTTTGCCAGGGAGTACTTGGCGTAATCGGCTTGGGCCCCCCGATTGCGAATGGGGATCTCGAGTACGACTCCCGCCGAATAATTGGGGTAGTTGCCGGAAAATAAAGTGGAAAGGCTATCGGCAAATCCCGTATTGGGTCCGAGCCCGGTGATATTGCCGAAGGCATCCATGGTCCTCGCCTGTCCTTCTAAAGCCGCAGTGCCGTAAGTGGCCTGAAAATCCAAGCGGGGAAGCATCTGGTTGCGGGCTACCCGCATTTGAATGCCGGCATTGTCCAGCAGTTTTCGATACTGCTTGATTTCCGGACGGGCTTCAATCGCATAGGCCACCGATTGGGCTAAATCAAAATTTTTCAGCGCATCCGGAGAAAGAGTCGGGTCAATGGGTTCTACGGTCGTAGCCACCGTGCCCGGATCAGTGAGGGGGGAAATGTATTTCTTAAATTGATCGACCGCTTGTTGGAAGGTGAATTGAGCGACGATCAAATCCTGGCGCCGATTGGCAATTTCCGTTTCGGATTTCACCAATTCAATGGGGGCCAAGGTGCCGATCTCCACCTGCCGTTGATTGTCTGAATGCGTCTTTGTAGCCAAGTCGAGGGAGCGTTGTTTCACCTTGATATCTTCGCGAGAATAAACCAACTCCCAATAGAGGCTCTGCACGGTATTAATCAATTGAACAACTTTTTGTTCGAAGGCAAAGTCACTGGCAAATTTGTTGTTTTTTGCAATCCGCACCTGATAATTATTAGGGAGCATTCCAAAATTTCTCAACAAAGGCTGGGTGAGGGTTGCCGTTACCGAGGTGCTCAGATATGGATTAAAGGTGTTGCGCTGGTTGTTGCTGGAAAATCGGTTGTTATACCAATCCACCCGGAAATTTGTCCCACTCTGAAATTGCTGAATATATGACACATCGGCGATGTGGCTTAGATTTGTAAGTGAGTCGGAAAGTGTGAGAAAACTTGAGGGCTGCGGTGATGTGGCGCGCGAAACCCCGGTGGTAAGAGAAATCTTGGGATCAAAAGTCCGGAGGGCTCCCTGGATGTCCTGGGCAGACATAAGCGGAGTGTACCGGTTGACGTATACATCAAGGTTGCTTTCCAGCACCAAGCGTATGGCATCCTCTTCCGACAAGGGCAATTTTCCCTCTTTATTCATCTTATTTAGAAAATCTTCCACCTCTTTTTTCCCCTCGACGGGGGAAGGGCGGTTAATGCTGTTTTCCCACCAATGGGGCAACGGAAACGGCGTTTGGGCATTGATCGAACCGCCACTCAGCAATGGCGGAAGAAGCACTCCAATTAATAGAACCTTTAACTTCAGATTGCTCAAAATGTGCGGATTAAACATTGGGAACTCCCTTGTTCTATCTATAATTTTTCTCGGAAAAAAAGAAAGCTTCCGCCTCAACTTACTCAGTCACTTGATACGGAAAACGAGTGTCTCAAGTTCCAAATTTTCTTTAGCGGGATGTTTTTTTTAAATAATGGAGGCCGTCCTTGACGAAAATCAAGCTTTTCCCCCGCTGAAATTAACGCATTCTCACGCCAAAAACCAATACTCTGCCAGAGTCCTGCCGGAACTGTCAAATTGATTTCTCCATTCCAAGGATGCTAACATGAGAGCGTCTGGCGCAGGTTGATTTTTTATCCTTCCCACAATAGAGCATCATCTCACATTTTGGAGAAATGGCGATCTTGGGCGATGGTGGCGCGTAATTTATCGGGCATCTTTATTTATATTTGGGTTGCGCTTCTGCCGCGAATTTGGGGAGCGCCCGGTGCGCGATGATGTTTTTCGTAATTGGGAAAGACCATAATGCGAGGCGGATCATGTACACATCGGAGGAAATGAGCCGGCTTTTTGAAGAGACTCAGGCCTTGTTGACTGGGCATTTTTTGCTGACTTCGGGATTGCATAGCGAGAAATATTTACAGTGCGCCAGAGTTCTACAATGGCCAACGCATGCTGAGTGTTTGGCCCAGGCCATTACTGAAAAATTCACTCATAATCTCCCGGACGTGGTGCTTTCGCCGGCGATTGGCGGAATAACCATTGGATACGAGGTTGGACGCGCTCTGCGCTGCCGGGCGATTTTCGCCGAACGGGAAGAGGGTAAATTGAGATTGAGGCGCGGATTTGCCATTCACCCCGGAGAAAAGGTTTTAGTGGTGGAAGATGTGATCACCACGGGGGGATCTACCCGGGAAACCATGGAAGCTGCCCAATCATTGGGTGGGAGCGTAATTGGGGCGGCGTCGATTGTGGACCGTAGCGGGGGAAACGCGAATTTGGGAATGGCATATCACAGCTTGTGGACTTTGACCGTCCTGGCATATAAACCTGAAGACTGTCCTCTGTGCCAGCAGGGTTCTCAACCAGTAAAACCGGGTAGCCGGAAATAGTTTTTCAAATGCCGAAACTTTATCTTTGTAACTGCCGGCGAAAAGATTTTCCAGTACACATTCCATCATTTATAGGTGACCCTTCGGGTTCAGTCTCCCCCCTGAACGGTTACATTTATATCTCATAAGGCAGGGCCCGTTGGCCATTGGCGCGGAATTACCGGAAGTTGGAAGTTGGCCCGAGGAGCTCTCTTTTTTCCGTGAGACACATTCCGCCTCAAGATGTTTGGGGGAAGATGCGCAATATTCGGCTGTTGCTTCAATATGACGGTTCCCATTATCACGGTTGGCAGATCCAGCCCCGGCTGCTTACTTTGCAGGGCCAATTGACCCAAGTTATTCGGGAGGTAACGGGCGAAGAAGTCCATGTTCATGGGTCAGGCCGGACAGATGCCGGTACACACGCACTGGGACAAGTTTGCAACTTTCACTCCAACGCCAAACTTCCGCTGGCCAATTTTCAAAAGGCACTGAATTCTCTTTTGCCTTTCTCCATCCGGATACTAGACATTCGGGAGATGCCGGAGACATTTCATTCCCGCCGGGATGCACGATGGAAACATTATCGCTATCGAATCCTGAACGCTCGCTGGTGTTCCCCCTTCGATTACCCTTATGCTTACCACTATCCGCGAAAGGTTGATTTTTCTCATTTGAGCCATCTGGCGGAAATGGCTGTTGGGGAGCACGATTTCACCTCTTTCTGCGACGCGGATGCAGAGGTGGCATCCAAGGTGCGATGCATCTACTCCTCGTTTTTTGTGTTTGACTCTCATCGGGAACTCATGGAATATAACGTTTGTGCCAGCGGTTTTCTCCATCATATGGTGCGAAATCTGGTGGGGACTTTCTTGGAGATGGCAAAAAAAAATTGTGAGCCGAGAGAATTTGAAAAAATTCTAGAGCTGAAAAACCGCTCGGCAGCCGGGCCTACGGCGCCGGCCAAAGGGCTGTTCCTTGTCCAGGTAGGGTACGAGGATTATCCCGCTGATCCAAAGAATCACCCCGTGGACCGTGGGAGGGAAGGCTCCTGACCCCCCCCCAAGGCCGTGCGAAGGTTTGGTGCGGCAGGCGGAGAGCTGGCTGCTGCGCATGTTTGGGAGCGAGGTTTGAAGGTGAGATCCTACGGCTGGAAATGAGGATTTATGTCCTCCTCTAGGGGAGCCAATTCGCCATTTCTTTATGATGAACTCCATTGAGACAATTCAGGCCAATTTTTCCGGCCTACTCCGCAAGGGTTCCGCGGAGGAGAGGATTTTTCGTTTTCTGGATTTGGGAAATTTGCCGCGCCATGTGGCCATCATCATGGACGGCAATGGACGCTGGGCCCAGAAACGCCATTTGCCCAGGGTTTCTGGACATCGGGCGGGAATCGATTCAGTTCGAGAAGTGGTGGAAACGGCGGTTCGCTTGGGGCTGGATGCGTTGACGCTCTATGCTTTCTCAACCGAAAACTGGAAGCGTCCGGCAGCTGAAGTGTCAACGCTTATGAGGCTCCTGAAGCAGTTCATCAACAAGGAACTGAAGACGCTGGTGAAGAATAATATTCGATTTCGTCCTATCGGCCGCCTTCGGGAAATGGATGCGACAATTCAGGCCGCATTGCTGAATGCCGAAAATCAAACGGCCCAAAATACCGGTCTCAATTTTAATGTCGCCCTAAACTACAGCGGAAGGACCGAACTTGTGGATGTAGTCAATGCTTTGCTACAGGAACGAAAGGACGCGAAGCAGTCTCTTCCGGTGGAGGAGGCAGATATAACTCGGCATCTTTATACAACGGGATTGCCTGAGCTGGACCTTTTGATCCGCACCAGCGGGGAGATGCGAATCAGCAATTTCATGCTTTGGCAAATTGCCTACACTGAAATTTGGGTGACGGAAACCCTTTGGCCGGACTTTCGCCGCCGTCATCTGTTTGAAGCTCTGGGTGCCTTTCAGAAAAGAGAGCGCCGCTATGGAGGATTGTCCACTCAATGAAGCGCGTCCTCACGGCCATTCCCCTGATTCTGCTCCTGATTGCCATCCTTGAGTATCTGCCTCCTATCTGTTTTAGCATTTTGGTTGTTATCGTCTCCTATTTGGCGCTGGAGGAATACTGGTCAATTGCCTCGAAGGCAGGATTTGAACCTTTCCGATGGCCGGGACATTTGCTCAGCCTGAGCTTGTTGGTAATCCTTCATTTTTTTTCTACCCATTATCAATTGTTGTTTTTTTGCCTGATTGCAGGCTGTCTTATCATTTTGGTGTTTGGCTTGACTCGGGCCGATCGCTTGGCCTCAGTTTTGCCTGCCACCGCCATCACTTTGATGGGCCTGCTCTACGTTACCCTCCCGCTGGCGTTGTTTATATTGATCCGCCTGAATCAGGCGGGATCAGCCGGAGGGAATCGTTGGGTTTTTTGGGGTCTGCTAACCTGCTGGTTTGGCGATACGGCGGCTTTTTGCGTTGGCAAGCTTTGGGGTCGTCATAAATTGGCGCCTCGGATCAGCCCCAAGAAAACCTGGGAAGGCGCGGTGGGTGGAGGAGTGGGATCTTTTTTTGCGGCAGGCATCGGAAAATGGTGGCTGTTGCCAGGAGAGTCCTTTCTATCACTGATCATTATTAGTTTGGTCTTGAGTATTTCAGGCCAGTTAGGGGATTTAGCCGAGTCGTGTCTCAAAAGGGGAGCAGGGGTTAAGGATTCTTCCAACTTGCTTCCCGGACACGGTGGCATGCTGGATCGGATCGATGCGGTGCTCTTTGCGGCCCCGATTTTATACTGCTATTTGGTGTGGTTTTTGCCTTGAAGAGAATTTGCCGAAAATTTAGGTGGTTGGCACGGAGCATTTGGCCCTGGTTCGGCTAAGTTGAGATTCTATGAAAAGCATCAGTATTCTGGGATCTACCGGTTCCATCGGAAAAAACAGCCTGAAGGTGGTTGAACATCTTTCTGACGACTTTCGTATCCTAGGGTTGGCGGCAGGGACGAACATTACCTTGTTGGCTGAACAAGTGGCACGGTTTCGCCCTGAACTGGTCTCCGTTTCGCATCCTTCTTCTATTGAAGCTTTAAACCGCAAACTCGATCTCCTGGGAGTCAAGTCTAAGCCTAAAATCAGCGTTGGCAGTGAGGGATTGATGGAAGTGGCCATTCATCCCGAAGTGGACCTTCTGGTCAGCGCTGTTGTTGGAGTGGCGGGTCTGGCGCCTACCTATGAAGCCATTCGGCGCGGTAAATCAATCGCCTTGGCCAACAAAGAAATTCTAGTCGTGGCAGGTGAGTTGGTGACTAAAGCAGCCGTCCTTCATGGCGCAAGCATTCTGCCAGTCGACAGCGAACACAGTGCCATTCACCAATGTCTCCGGGCGGGCACAAAAAAAGAGGTGCATCGGCTAATCCTGACAGCTTCGGGTGGCCCTTTCAGGACTATGCCCTCGGAAAAAATGGGTTCTATCACCCCTGAGATGGCTCTAAAACATCCCACTTGGAATATGGGGAATCGGATCACCATTGATTCCGCGACTCTTATGAACAAAGGATTTGAAATCATTGAAGCCCGATGGTTGTTTGATCTGCCCGCGGACAAAGTATCGGTCTTAATCCACCCTCAATCGGTGGTTCACTCCATGGTAGAGTATATTGATGGTGCGGTGATTGCCCATCTGGGTGTGACGGATATGTGCCATCCCATCCAATATGCCTTGACATATCCAAACCGGGTGCCCAGTTCTCTACACTCTTTGGATTTCGCTCGCATTCGGCCATTGGAATTCATGGAACCGGACCTCCATAAATTCCCATGCTTGGATTTTGCCTATCAGGCAGGCCGAAAACAGGGGCTTTTCCCATGTTACCTCAACGCAGCCGATGAAGTTGCAGTCGAGGCTTTTTTGCGGCGCAGAATCCCTTTTATGGCGATCCCACAGGTTGTCGAACGCATGCTGAAATCATGTCCCGAGCAAACGGATAGTCTCACGATCGGGACGATTCTGGAGCAGGATGCTCAGGTTCGGCTCGAAACTCAGAAAATTATTGAGCAAGATTATTGTCATAATTAAAAGCCCCCTTGAAGGGAATCATTTCTCTAGGTGCTCCATAGAAGTGTTAAAATTTATTCGTGTCTGGCGAGTTGAAAGGTTTTTCCTTGCACGATTTGGAAGAATCTTTTCCGTAAGTTTAAAAGAAAAGTTCACGGGGATGGCGTTCAATGCTAGATTTTTTTTCCTTTAATGTGCTGAGCGTGCTGTTTGTGTTTTGCACGGTGGTCATTGTTCACGAATTTGGTCATTTTATTATGGCCAAAATTTTTAAAATTCGAGTCGAAGCTTTTTCGGTGGGTTTTGGCCGCAAGCTTTTCGGTTTTCGCAAAGGGGAAACCGAATACAAAGTCTGTGTCGTGCCTCTGGGAGGGTACGTTAAGATGGCTGGTGAAAACCCGGGGGATGAACTCACAGGCGGTATTGAAGAATTCCTTTCCCGGCCCAAATGGCAGCGTTTTTTGGTTGCTCTCATGGGGCCAGTCATGAACGTGCTCTTGGCCTTGATTCTTCTGACCTGTCTTTTTTTCTATAAATTCGAAGTCCCTGCCACGCGGAATGAACCTGTGGTTGTCGGTCTCATCGCTTCAGGTTCCCCCGCGGAAAAAGCTGGACTGCGTCCTCACGACCGGATCCTGCGGATTGACAATAAAGTAAATCCCACGTGGGAACAATTGTTGTTGGAAGTGACAACGAGCGCCAACCATCCGCTGGAATTTGAAATTGAGCGCGCGTCGGGACGGATGGTTCGACAGATTACTCCCGAAGCCCACGGACGGGAGAAGAGCGGATTCATGGGGGTTTCGCCGTACTTTCCTTCTTTGGCTACGATCAAGAATATTGTTCCCGGCAAGCCGGCGGCTGAAGCAGGGCTGAAGCCGGGCGACAGGATTTTGAAGATTGGCGGTGTCGATTTAGAGGCCGAAGGGAAAGATATGATCGAAGTCCTGCAAAACAGCCACGATCCAGTTGTCCCAGTGGTAGTAAATCGCCAGGGACGGGAAATGGCATTCCAGGTGCGGCCCTATTGGGACAAGGTTACTAATCGTCGCATGATCGGGATTGAACGTGAACTGGCCGAAAAGATGGTCGTCAAGAAGCTTTCTCTGGGAGAGGCCTTTCAGGAATCCTGGAAGCAAAACCTGGAATTTGCCCAGATGATTTTTGAAATTCTACACAAGTTGTTCCGCCAGGAAGCTTCTATCCGGATGCTGGAGGGGCCGGTCGGGATCGCTCGCCAATCCGGGTTGGCAGCCCGTTCCGGATTTAGCACCCTTCTTTTTCTCATGGCGGCAATCAGCCTGAACCTCGGCATTTTTAACCTGCTTCCCATTCCGATCATGGATGGAGGCGTCATTACGATTCTCCTGATTGAAGGGTTAGTGCGACGGGACCTCAGCTTAAAATGGCGGGAACGAATCGTTCAGGCTAGTGTGGTCTTATTGCTGCTTTTGGCAGTGGTGGTGACATACAACGACTTGGTCAAACTCCTGCCAGCTTCGGTTTGGAAGTACTTCCCTTGATGCTCTTCATTATTTCATGATGTGGATTTGATGAAATTGAATCATAGGGATCGAGTCGATTCGCTTACCTTTGACTCAACGAAGCGGGGGGCAAACGTCAGAAATGATGGGAATGAATGAGGAGAGATTTATAGTTTGGGAAAATTTTGCATCCCCACTAGTCAAACTAGCATCAGATGTGTATCATATGCAGATTAGGCTGAAGGGCGTAGGCCAACTTATCTCAAGGAGCACGGATTAACGATGCTGAGAAATGGAACAAAAAGACTATTAATTGGTTTAATGGCTTTATTGATGCCAGCAGGTGTATGGGCGCAGGGAGGCGGTAAAATAGCCATTTTGAACATGGCGCGGGCAATGGAAATGACCATGGAAGGTAAACAGGCCATAGCCGATTTCCAGTCCAAGCTCACGGCCAAACAAAATGAATTGCAGAAGAAAAATAATGACCTTGAAGAGATGCGCAAACAGCTGCAGACTCAGGGACAGACTTTGGCGGATGATGCACGGGCTTCATTAGCCAAGAAGGTTGAACAAGGGACTACTGAATTAACCCGGTTGCAGGAAGACGCTCAGAAAGAATTTGGCCAGATGCAGCAGGAGATTTATAGCCGCTTGGGCGTCAAATTGGGTCCTCTGGTGGATCAGTATGCCAAAGAAAACCAGATTGCCATGATTTTGGATCCCTCCAGCCAAAACACTCAGGTCATTTATTACGATCCGTCAATTGAAATCACCGACGATATAGTAAAGCGGTATGACGCCGCTCCGTCGGCTGGAGCTCCCGCAGCGGCAAAACCTGCGGCTCCCGCGGCCAAACCTATGGCTCCGGCAGCCAAACCTGCCACTTCTGCTCCTCCAAAAACGAAATAATGTCTTCTCGGTCCGGATTGTTGAAATAGGCGTCATGCAGATTGGGTCCATAATCTAATCTGCATGACGCAGGTTTTTTGGCGCCATTTCCAACCTTTGGGTCATGCCGGACAGAACTTGGACCTAAGCGGAGTAATCAGGAACCACGAAGACACAGAGAAGGGGAGAGGATCTTGATTGCCTCCGAATATCCTCTTATGAGAGTCATGAAAGTGGAACCCCCTCCTCATCCCATTGCGCCCGTGTAATTCCATCACCTTTTGCGGCTGATTTTCGTCGCTTTCAGATCATCCATTTGACGTTTGAGGAATCTTAGAATTCAAGTGGAGAATCTCCTCCCGATGCCCATTCCAACTCCATCTTCTTCAGTGGCGGAGAATACTTGGTCGGAAACCGAAATTCGCGTTCGCTATGCCGATACCGATCAGATGGGCGTAGTCTACTATGCCAATTACCTGGTTTGGTTTGAAGTCGGGCGGACGGAACTCAGTCGGCAGCGGGGATTAAATTATCGAGTCATGGAGAAAAGGGAACGGAAATTTCTGGCGGTAGCTGAGGCGGAATGCCGATATCACAGCGCGGCGCACTATGATGACCTGCTGAAAATCCGCACTCGGATTGAGCGTATCCGCAAAAGAACCGTATCCTTTCTTTACCAGGTTGTCCAGGCTGAGGATGGCACTCTCATTGCCAGTGGACGGACTGTCCATGTCATGGTGGACATCGAAGGACGGCCGGTGACGATTTCCCCTGATTTTCAACAATTGATCAGATGATAATTGCAGCATTTCGATGGGCCCATATTTCCTCCGACAACTGCGGCCACTGTTGACTTTTTCGCATCTGTCCACTATGATGTCTGGCGCTGTTTGCTGGATCCGCACCATGAGGCGGGGTAGCTCAGATGGTTAGAGCGAAGGATTCATAACCCTTAGGTCGGCGGTTCGATCCCGCCCCCCGCTACCAACCTCCTATTATCATCTGCGAAAAGTTGACAAGGTGGAGCCGAATTCACATCCCATTATGCCTTGCCGTGTATGAGTCTTCTTCCGTAACGATTTATTATCGTTCCCGCATTTGGCAGCATTAAACGTTCAAGGAAACAACCCGAGGCGGGCCGGAAAAAAACCTTCAGAAGGGTGAGTGATCATTTGAATCTTCTATAGGCCCTGATATTTGTGGTTCTATAGGTATTTCAAGGGTCAAGCCCTTTTTTAGTTGAAAATGAGCATAAGCCTCAAGCGGCTGCTTGATCCGATTTTGGATGACTTTCCTTTTTCATGGCTTTGCGAAGGGCTTTTAGATGACGAAAGCCTTTCACCTTTCTTAGCCCGGGCTCAATTTGCAGGAGCGACGTGGCTATCCAACGCTGGCGCTGATCGCTGTTCTTCCAGTAACTGACTCGATGCGTCAACCGCTCCAATTGCCGATTCACATTCTCAATGCAATTGGTGGTTTTAAAACTGGTGCCTAATTCTTCAAACAATCCCAAACGATGCAGAGTCAGAGTCTCTTCTAACCCTTCTTTCAGGCTCTCCACCGCAGAACCATTGATCAATCGCAGCTCTTTAGCAATTCGCTCCAGGGCTTCTTTCGCCTTTTCATAACTGGGTTGCTGATAAGCCGTCTGCATTTTCTGCCGGAATCGTTTTGCTTGTTCCCGGCTCAAATAACTGACTACATTTTCCCGCTTGTGCCATTGGCATCTTTGAATCAAGGCTTTCTCCGCCAGGCTCGCCTTGATCCCTTTATACAGCCCTTTGGCTCCGTCGATAATGAAGAGAATCTCCTGTTCGGTTCTTAACCCTCGATCCAGCAGTCGCTGGATAAAATCCTGAGCCACTCGTTGATTTTCTGTGCTGGCTTCTACAAATCCCAATAGGATCTTTTTACCCTCGAGCGTAATCCCCAAAGCCACGATCATATCGGTTTCTGCTAACCGCTTCCCATCGATAAAGATCGCCACAAGATCGTGCTGGCTCAAATCCCGATTCAAAAAAGTTTCCAACTTCCGAGCCGTGGTTCGAATGAAGTGTCGCGACACACTGCTCTTTTTGATCCCAAACGTCTCGGGCACACAGAGAGCCGCCTGTTCATATTGCCTCTGGCTGATCCCACAGATCAGTCGATTCAGGACCTGATGGTCCAACACCTTCGTCTTTCGAAAAGCTTGATAACTCTCCAGAGGCACTTCTTGGCGCACCGCTACATTTCGTACTCGCGGCACTTCGACTCTGACTTTCTGATCTCCCAGGTAGACTGATCCTGGATTTCTTCCCCAGCGTCGATTCTCCGGACTCCGGCTGGCTCCGCGGCCAACCAGCTGTTCCACCTCTTTCTGTAATTCTTCTTCCACTGCTTTCAAGCCTAGAGGGATCAACATCTGGATCAGTTCAAACCGACTGTCCAAAGTCCTAACTTCTTCTTGGATTTGTTGTCTCTTTTTTCTTCTCTCTTTGCCCTTGCTTCTTTTTCCGGCTCCAATTACTCTCTGTCCCATGCATGATCTCCTTAATCTCAGTGTCTTACTTGCCGGTAAAACACCTCTGTTTTAAGTGAGGTCATGCTCCTTTTTCAACTAAGTTTAGGACTTTCCCGTATTTCAACCGGAGGTGGAGATAAAGAAAAAAGGTTCGAAGTAAGCACTAGCAGGGCATTCAATAGCCGATGGATATCAGTATGGCTGATTGTAGAATGAACTCCTTTTCCCACTCCTTTTGTGTCTGAGTAAATTTGCTGATCAGCAAATTACCGGTAAATAGTATCAAGCGAGTATCCTTTGATGGTCTCAAGAGATACCTTTTTTAAAAAAGTTCCTGCAATTTTAATCCATAAATTCCTTCAACTTTACCGGTGTCAAAGTGAAATGCGATAATCAATAATCAGCTTCTCATGGGCATGGGTGAAATGGACTTGGCTTTGCCACACTTGCGTATCAAATGCCAAAGCGTTGCTTCAGTCGCTCGATCGTATGAATCCATTTCTGGGTCTTGGGTCGGGCAACGGTATTCTGGTTGCCGAAAAAGCCGACTTCTGAAATGGCTTGATCGATGGGCAGGGTTTTGATCCACTCGACGGAGACGAAATACTCGCACTCCTCTTCATTGTCGATTTGCTGCCGGTTGTAGCTGGCTTTAGCAATTTCAAGAAAAGGGCAGACGGCTCCATCTACATTAACTCTGAATTCGCATGCCCGTATCGCGGGATCGGTGACACGGCCTACACCAACATAACCTGACTTTGGCACATTTACCCATACCCGATCCCCAGTGGAAAGCATGAAAAGTGTCTGGCTGTACCAATTGCCTCCGCCGCCGCAGATGAAGCTATATTTCACTGCCTCTTCCCAACACCGAGATTCACTTTCTCCAAAGGAAACGTAGTACTCGCCGTTCCATTCTCCCTTAACGCCAGCCGGGCCAGAAGCCGCTTTACTTTCTGTCTCGACGGGATCAATCAGCCAAGAGCGGCTAAGATACTGGCTTCCACCATCCTTGAAGACTTGAAAAAAAATGACATTGATTGGAACGTTCATCCCGTTCAGGTAATTTACGATCCGTTCAGTGCTAGAATCGAGGGTTGAAGCGACAATGACTATTTGATGAGAGCCGTTGAGCTGTTCTTCGTCTAACGCCAATCCAAATCGCGATTGGAAAGCCTCACCAAGCGATTTTCCACCGGAATAGTGACTATAGATATCGGCAATCTCATCTGTTTGTAAACTCTGTATCCATGAAGCATAATCAAGCGCCTGGGCGGCCACCTCGCGTGGTGTCTGATCGCGTTTGAGTTCAATCACAATAATTTGACCATCCTGGTTGAGCGCCAGAAGGTCGATGATCCCTCCATGAGAGGTGCGAACCTGTCTCCCAATGAGCAACCAGCGGACAGAAAGGATTGCTGGGTCTTCAACGATCATCTGTTCCAGCAGAGTTTCCTTGCCGAGCGTGGTTTCAACTAATGGCTCAGGCTTTGTTCCAATTTTCCAGATTGCGTGTTGGATGGGCATGGAGATTTTTGACCTTGATAAAGGATCTGTTAATTTTTGATTTCCTTAAAAAAAATGGAAGCTGCAAATAATTCAAGTCCATTTGTAGCAACTATTGCGTTCAGGAAAGAGCACGTGAAATGCGATAGTATCTTTTATCAAGAGCATCCTTTCCACCTTCCATGACATCGCATACTGCACGGCGAACTTCGTTTCTTTGAAGAGCCCCCATTGCCCCAATCCAAATTTGTCCTTTTAAAAAGCGCATTTCCACAATCTGCTCAGCGGCTCCATTTACTGGAATATTTGGATTGTGAGTGACTACAATCACTTGTTGTTGTTTTTTTAGTAGACGCAATCCACTTACTACTAATGAAGTGATAAGGCGTGTTTCTAAGTCATCCTCTGGTTGGTCAATAATGAGTGGAGAATCGTTGGTTGACAGGATCAAACCTAGTAATCCCGCAGTTCTTTGTCCGGCAGACCCTGATTCGATGTCTTCGACCGCTCCATTCTCTTTAACAAGTTCGAGTTTCAACTTAGGG
>CAWDMN010000049.1:0-155495 GCA_963803155.1 uncultured Acidobacteriota bacterium | reverse complement strand
CCCGCGGAAAGATGCGGGGAGAAGGCTTTTTTATCTTGGGCTCCGGACTATTTTGCACACCTTAATATGTTCTCCTGCCCATCGCTCGAAGGCATAGCTCCAGGGCAAAACGGATCGCCGCATTTTTCCAACTACATTGACCTGCCCCCAATTCTGCCCCTAAGAGTGTGTTTAAAAAGTATCCTTAGCTTAAAGGTAGGGCTCTTTCGCCGAAAGAGCCGTCTATGGAATACCCTCTAGGCAAACATGGGCGGACGGCTCGGCGAGCCGTCCCTACCGGTTCCCGGGAAATAAAATCTTTTTAAACACCCTCTAAGAGCCGGGGAGCAGGTTGGATTGCTTTTTGTTTTGACATCGATTCAACCGGCCCCTGCCGATCAGATTCATTTTGTCCGAAGTACCAGGTCATTTCTTAGTATAACTGGCACACTATGATTGGCAAGCCGAGGCAAACGCGGGAATCCAAAATCCGAAAAGCGGGAGAAGTATGAGTGACCTTCGTCACCCGTCTGACGGCCTACTGCCTGTCCAAGAGTGCCTGTCCTGAATATGTGAATATTTTTAAATTGGTGATACATCACTGCTGGCGTGGGTTTCCGCGGGCATTAAATTAGCGCAGGTGGCATAGTGACTAACTTTAAAATTTAAGAATTCTGGTCGAAGGCTGTAATGCCCGTCCCATCCGGGAAACTGGGCGCCCACAAGCGGCCTCCAGCCGATCCGTCAGCTGACGGACCAGTGGCTTCTTTCACGGGATTAGGTAAAGTCACAAGCATTCTTGGTATGAAAATCAATCTGGCTGTGGCGGCTGAGGCGTAGTCGTTAGCTGACATCGATTTTCACTGCATTATTGACGTAGTTACATAATGGAGCTACATTTTTATCATGCAATTCGAGTGGGATGAAAAAAAGCGCCGCACGAATCTGAGAAAACATGGCATTGATTTTAGAGACGCGATCCTGATTTTTGCCAGCATCACAACCACCTTGGAAGATGATCGTTTTCATTATGGTGAGGCCCGTTTCATCACATTCGGAATGCTTAAAGATAAAGTGGTGGCCGTTTCCCACACAGAACGTTCCGGTAAAATCCGGTTAATCTCAATTCGGAAGGCAACACGAAATGAAACCAAGAGTTACCTTGAACAAGTCGCTCACTGACTTCAAACGCTTAGGGAAAATGAAAGACCAAGATATTGACTTTTCGGATATCCCAGAAATTTCGCCCTCCAAGTTTGCCAAGGCGGTGGTCCGATATGGCTTAAAACCTGTTTCCGGCAAACGACAATTGACTTTGCGTATAGACGGGGATGTCTTGACGTGGTTTAAAGCTCAAGGGCACGGCTATCAAACACGCATCAATGCCCTCTTGCGAGCATACATGGAAGCCCATCAGGCCTCAATTCTCAGTCGCTAACCATTTGAGTGCACCGGATCCGGTGACCCATTTCGTTGGCAAGCATCAAGTGTCTTTCATCAACTGGAGGAAAAAGAAATGAGATTCTATTTTACAATAATTATCCTCTTCTTAATGTCCAGTCAATCCGATGCTCGTTTTATTCCCACTTGGCCTTACAAAGTACTCTTTACTCATGCTGACATCGTTGTAATAGCAGTTCCATTGGCAATACAAGTTACCCAAGAAATATCCCCATTGCCGGGACTTACTCAAATGACATCAGATGGTAAAACAGGGCCTTGTTTAGCCCGAGGAGTAAATGCGACATTTGAAATCAAATGTGTTCTCAAAGGGGATTTCCCGAAAAATTGTTTAGAGCTCCACTATTATCAGCGACTAGACCCGAATGAAGGAGAAATCAATGGGCCAGGCTGGCTTTTCTTCGAACCTACAAAAAAAAGCAGGTATCTTATGTTTTTGAAAAAGAGAGAAGATGGTCGCTTTGAAGCAATTTCTGGGCAAGCTGATCCTAATCTGTCTGTTTTTGAACTCAAGGGCTCTGATACCGATTCTGTAAACGGATCTTGCACTGAATTTATCGATCATCAAAAAATCACAAAACTGTCACGAAGAATCTTTGGCAGTTTGAACCTGATAGAATCCGTAAATTAATTGCCAACAAAGGTATTCAGCGGATCGCACAAAAAGCGTGCGCCCGCTGATGCCCAGCGTTGGAATACTTGCTTGTAAGATCAAAAGAAGAATTCGATGCAATCAGATGTTCCGTTCAATCCTAAGTACATAGACGCTGTTGCCAAGCTGGATGATCCATCAATAATCACTGCGACCATTGTGTCGGGAACATTGGTGGTATTTTTTACAATATGGTTTCTTTCAAAGTGGAACCTTTTTACTAACGGTCGAAGGCGATTCATCAAAAAGAACCACTCTATGTTTTGTGCTTGTGGTTGGCTACTTTTTGTCAGGTATTTTTCATGTTTGGTTGGCCACGATCTTCTATCGAAGATACTGGCAGCTCGATTCATCGATTAACTTGGGTCTGTATGTTCCTGTTGCCCCGGTTTGGATTGTAGGAATTTTATCGGGAATTGTATTCCTTGTTTTTAAGGGCATTCGAAATCTGCATGCTAGACAAGACTGATTATTCAGCAAAAAATCACATTTGAATTTTCTTATCATTTTGGCGGAATAATATTCCAACCACTGGCGGCTGAGAAAGGAGAATCAAATATGAAGACGGTAAGAGCGCACATAGTCGTATCCGTTGCAACAGTTATCCTTGTAATTGTCATTCTGTGTTTGCCCGGAGCATTCGGTGCTGAGATTCATGATGCGGCTAAGAAGGGGGACATCGATCTGGTGAAGGCACTTGTCGGCAGCGGTAGTGACGTGAATTCTGTCAGAGAGAAGGAGACGATCAACTTCGGTGGACAAATGGTTGAGTTGTTGGTAAATACACCCCTCATGTTGGCGGCTCAGGGTGGCCATCTTGAAGTGGTCAAGTTCCTATTGGCCAAGGGTGCTCGGCTTGATCTGACCAACTCTGAAGGTTGGACGGTACTCCATTACGCTTGCGTTCCCGGTCCTGATTCATTCATCCGGGGGAAAGGAGCCAAGCTCTTTAAGCTGGAAAGCGATGCCTCCGTCGAGACCGTCAAGTTTCTCATTCAAAAAGGTGCGAACCCGAATACCACGGACAAATTCGGACAGTCTCCGTTGCATCTTGCCGGTGCCATAGGATACAAGAGGATATCAGAGCTCTTGCTTGAGGCAGGGGCCAAGATAGATTTAAAGACTATCCGTGGGGAGACTCCTTTGGACGTTGCTCAACCCGAGGTCAAAGAAATTATTGCTTCATACCAAGAAAAGCGTAAAGCACCTGTGTCGGGTGCAAAAGCACATGTCGCGCAACCGCCGGCTGGTGGCGTTGGCAGAGCACACAAATAACAAAATGCGAACCATCGGCTTGAGGCGATTGGCGCGGAAAGACGCGCCAACGCCTCAGCCTGAATGTTGGGTGGGCCGTTGGGTCGAAGTGAATTGTTCAAGAATGCAATGTAAATTTCAAACCATCATCTTTGATTTTGATTACACCTTGGCTGATTCATCCAAAGGAGCAGTAGAATGCATCAATTTTGCGCTCAACGGCTTGGGGCTTCCGACCGCCCCACCTGAAGCCATATATCAAACAATAGGATTGTCTCTCGTTGAAACGTTGGCAAGGTTTGCTGGTCAAGTATCTCCAGCGCAGAGCAAAGAATTTACCCGGTTGTTTGTAAAGCGGGCCGATGAAGTAATGGTCGCGTTAACTGTTCTGTATGAAACCGTTCCGCCAACGATACGGCACTTGAAGAAAAATGGCCTGAAATTGGGAATCGTTTCAACCAAATATCGGTATCGAATAAGAGACATATTGGCGCGGGATAATTTGCTTGGCGCCTTTGATGTAATCATCGGCGGAGAAGATGTCACTAAATACAAGCCCCATCCCGAAGGGTTGCACAGAGCGCGCGAGCGATTAAACAGTTCATCTTCACGGACGTTATATATTGGCGACAGCGTTATCGATGCGGAAACTGCACAACAGGGTGGCGTGTCGTTTGTAGCTGTTCTCTCTGGCGTAACCTCACGGGAAGAATTTACTCGCTACGCAGTTGCGGGCATTGTGGAGAATTTATCTGAATTGGTAGAGTGGTTGCGAGTATGATTGGCTCACACAACCGCGCGCAGCCGGCCCATTCGCTTCGCTCACTGGCGGGGACGCGCTCAGAGCCGACGAAACGATTCCCACGATCTTGGTTCCATAGCGACCGCGCTCCGAGCGGCTGACGCGGGGCGTTATGCGTACCATGCAAGAGAACGGGTAATCAAAGGTTAATAAACGGGAGGTCAATATGAAACGGATTACGATTGCTACTCTGTTCGGCATAGTGCGGGTGTGATTTGCGCAACTGGGGCATTCTATGGCGGCATTCTGACGTTCACGGCTGCCAACTTGGTGTGGGTTCTATTGAACAGGGCCGTGATGGGGTTTGCTATAGGCGCATCTGGGCTGAAACTGCACTGGGCCTGGAACGGCATCGTCATGGGATTGGTGGTTGGATCGATCTTTTCCTATGCCCTCTACATGAAACTGGGACCCGGAATGTTGCCGCTGGGCAATGCCCTGGTTAACGGAGTATTCGGGTTGATGATCGAGTTTTTTACGACTGTAGTTTTCAAGGCGCCGACGCTTGCACCTGTGGGTCGGATTGAGCGAGCCACCTTAGCGTAGAGTGCTGATTAGGAGATACGCATAAAGCTTAGGGTGGCACGGGCAAAGACTTCGTCTTTCGCTTCCAGCTTCGCCCGTGTATCCGGCAGGGATTAGTCAGCATGGTGGAACCCGCGAGTCATGGCAGACGGAAGACCGTATTTCTTATTTTAGGGCGGCTGTCCGTTCAATCATCTGGCCCATTTTGTCTCGAACCTCATCCCAGGCCCTTGGGTTGTGGTTCCAGGGATTAAGGTTGCCAATGGATGCCTTGCCATAGGGATTGAACACGATGCTGTCGACGAGCTTGTCCACGCGTTCCCGGTTTCCATCCAGCCGCGCCAGCAGCTGCATGTACTCGTACTCTTCCACCCCATCCCGCATGTTCTTCAACCTTATGCTGGGGCAGGGTTCCGTGACGCCTGGGACAATACCAGGTGCATACACCTCCATGGCATTGCCGTTGTAGTTGCGGTAACTGAGCGGGCCGGTACCCTGGTCTCGGAAGATATCTTTAAAAGTTTCGCTGTTATACCATCCTGTGGTCCATCCGCTTCCAATTCCCCAACTGCACCATCGATGAGTCCCGTACTTGAAACAACTCCAGCTGATCAGCCTTTCGTTGGAGAGCTCAAGGTCCGTAAAAGTACTCGAGCCGCACCATCCGTTCTCTTCTTTTTCAAACATCTGCGGTCCGTAGAACCAATCAGTGACTCCCAGCTTGCGGTACCGTCTAATGGTTTCAATGTCATAACCGATCGTGTGACAGCACCAGTAATCCAGGATATCCTTGATGACCTCCATGGCTTCGGGGCTATAGGAGCCATCCACCCGGAACTTGATTTCCGGAAAATGCTTTTTGAACACTCCACCCCAGAACTTCATTCTGTCCCACGCCTCGGGGAAATAGCTCTCGTCCAGCCCGTTCAGGTAAACGATCAAATCCGTCTTTTTCGGATCCGCCAGGGACAGAATATGCTCACGCACCTTTTGAATGGCGTTCAAATAAATCTTTTGTTTTTCCGGGGTTCTTTCCAGCTTAGCAGCTTGTTTGTACAGATCCAGCCAATTCTGACTGGGAGTCAGAGCCGATTTGATTACATCCGGCCAGCCTCCATCGCCATGTTTTCCGTACACATCAAAAGGCAGCACAAACTGTTCGAGAGGCTCTCCGTACCCCGGGCCATCCCGGTACCCATACTGTTGAGTGAAGGCCTCACCCGTAAAATACTTCTTCAGCCGCTTATCGTAGATATCAAAGTTAATATCGACATTGCCGTTCTCTGAAACCCGGATGGAAGGTTCGTAAGTCGGATCCGCCGGCACCACCCGGTGGCGTTTAAAAAGCTGGTAAAGCTCGAGCTCTTGAGCCTCGGTCATCCTTCTGAGGAAACCCTCGTGCTGAAGGTTTCCGCCAAGCTTGTTCTGGTTCGGAAGGGCAAAATCCCATACATGCAGTTTTACTGGCATGGATTTCGCCTTGCCCGCAACGGAGATGGTGACTGTAGATAAGTAGTCGCCTGGGACTGCCTTTACTTTATCGATAGGCACCCATTGATCGACCCAAATCAAGGCAAAACGCTGATGGTCAATCCGGTTGAGGAAATCGGGAAGCTCGAAGGGATATTGGAGTCTTCCCGGATATTTGCTCATATCCATCTGAAGGAACTTGATTGGGATCAGGGCATCCGGATAATAACCCGGTCCCAGGCTGGTTTTTTCGTACCCAGTCGAATTCGTTGTGACTCTTACAGCCCATTCCAGGAAAAGTTCAGGTTTGGAGGGAAGCGGTTGTCCATTCCTGGTAAAAGGAGAAATCTGGACGATGATATCCTTCAAATCCGCCATCCCTGTTTTCTCGATGGCCAGCTGAAAACTCACATATTCTCCGCGGGCGCAGTTGAGATTCACCTCTGTTCCGTTAAAAATCCAGTTCTTCTCAAGAAGATTTCCCAACGGCTCCATCTTGTAGAGGTCAGGCCGGTCTTCAATTATTTTCCCGCTGGATGGATCGAGTCTGACCGAGGCAGGCAGGGCGCTGATTTTCCATCCTTCCTGAGCTGAAGCGGGGATTGACTCTCCGTGAGCAATCGCAATTACAGTGAGGATTAAAAGAGCGCAGGAAACTTTTTTGAGCTTGAAAAAAAATCGGCTAAGGGTCAGCTTCCAATCATTTTTTAGTGGAATCCAGTTCATTTTTTTGTCCTGTCGAGCACTGCAGCTGTATAGCTGGGGCAGCTCTAAGAAAATCTTCCTCCGTGACTTTGTGTCTAATTCCAATGAGCATTCATGATGAGTTCACTATTGCGATGAACAACAAGGCGTCCATCCACTGATTTCGCTCATCCTTCGACAAGCTCAGGATGAGCGGCACTCCAATCCCCGCTCGTACTGAGCTTGTCGAAGTGCGAGCGGGGGCATGTGCGATGAGTATGCACTTCACACCTGAATTGTGGATGCATTAGTCTCAGCTTGAACGCTCCTTGGAATAAGTGAGAAATAAAAAGCCACGGCTCTCACCGGGGAACAGCTTCATGTTCTTCAGTGGATTCGTGGCTTTTTGTTTGGATCCGCCTCTCGAAAAAAAGAGGCCTGTCACATCCGGGCCAGCTGCAGCTATAGAGCAGATCCGCAAAGATGCTTTACCACGGCGGATCTGCGGCTTTTTGCTGAGTGAAATGCCGTGGATTCAAAAATCGATTCCGCGCTACAATCTATTGTCCTTCCCCGCACGGCATGGATTTTCTAGGGAGGATTATCCCACCTTCGGCAGCGTTTTCATCGATTCTTCAATGGCCTCACTGGGATATTCATAATCCAACAATTTGCCGGAGAAGAAAGCATCATAAGATCCCATGTCAAAATTGCCATGTCCGCTCAAGCAGAAAAGGATGACGCGGTTGCGGCCTTCCTCCTTGGCCTGAAGGGCTTCATCGACAGCGGCCCGGATGGCATGAGCAGACTCGGGCGCGGGGATGATCCCTTCGGTTTGTGAAAATAGCACCGCGGCTTCAAAGACGGGGAGTTGGTGCACGGCCTTGGCTTCCATGACTCCAAGCTTCAGGAGATGACTCATCAGCGGGGCAGCCCCGTGATAGCGCAATCCGCCGGCATGGATTCCAGGCGGCATAAAGTCGTGGCCCAAGGTGTACATCTTGAGCAGAGGAGTCAATTTGGCGGTGTCCCCAAAGTCGTAAGAGTAAACGCCCTTGGTGAGGGTGGGGCAGGCCAGGGGTTCCACCGCCTGCAGCCGCACTTTGGATCCTTTAAATTTATCGATCGCGTAAGGCACGGCGATTCCGCCAAAATTGCTTCCCCCCCCGAAACATCCAATCACCACATCTGGGTCTTCACCAGCCATGCCCATTTGTTGTTTGGCTTCCACGCCGATCACGGTTTGGTGCAGGATAACGTGATTGAGCACGCTTCCCAACGAATAATTGGTATCGGAATGTGTGGCGGCATCTTCCACTGCTTCGCTGATCGCCATACCCAGACTTCCCGGCGAATCCGGGTGGGCAGCCAGGATCTGGCGGCCGGCGTTGGTGTGTTCGCTCGGGCTGGCAAATACCTCGGCGCCCCAGGTGTTCATCATGAGGCGGCGATAAGGTTTTTGTTGGTAACTGACTTTCACCATATAGACCGTACATTCCATCCCGAACATCTTGCAGGCCAGCGCCAGGGCGCTTCCCCATTGCCCCGCCCCGGTTTCGGTGGCGAGCCGCTTGATGCCGGCCTGCTTATTGTAATAGGCTTGCGGCACGGAGGTGTTCGGCTTATGGCTTCCCGCCGGGCTGGTCCCTTCGTATTTGTAGTAAATATGAGCGGGGGTATCGAGCGCTTTTTCCAATTTGCGGGCACGGTAAAGGGGCGTCGGCCGCCATAATTTGTAGATATCCAGCACTTCGCCCGGGATATCCACTTCCGGTTGAGGGGAAAATTCCTGCTCGATCAGAGACATCGGGAAAATCGGCTGAAGATCTGGAGGAGTCAGTGGTTTCATGGTTCCCGGGTGCAGCGGCGGATCCATCGGAACGGGCAACGATGGCAAAATATTGAGCCAGGTTTGAGGGATCTGATGGTCTCCCAATAAAAATTTGGTCACTGCTGACATATCATTCTCCTTAAATATATTGGCAAGCAATCCGGCTAGAGCCGAAGGCTTGAGCTAAACTGCATAATGGAATTCTGCGGACAAAAACTGACGGGAGCCTCTGCCTTTCCCCCCCAACGCGACGCTCCCAATTGTTGAAGAGCCTTCATTGGATTCAGATCAGATTGGATAGGCAGAAAGACTCATAAGAAACCTGCGTAAGCCGCGAAGCTTATCATTCGGAAAGATAGAAGTCAATTCCACACTAAAAGCTGGGGTGCAATTAAAAGTCACAGCCCCTTTGCAGGCTGTGACCCCTGCCGGGGTCGTTTCTATTATTGCCTATATCCGGGGGTGGCGGCCTAACGGCCTTACCCCCGGCTAATGGCTGTGAGCCCTTCGGGTTCAGTTCCCCCCCCCTGAACGGTTACTTTTTGCTTATGCCGTGATTGACATTCCCTTCAAAGGATCGTTACCATGTTGGGGTCACAACAACAGTGCCTGTCCGGGTTTCAAGTTTCCCCTCAAATATTGCCGAATCGAAAAACTCTCAAGGAGCAGCCTGATGAATGAAATGCTGGCGGAAATGGTGGGAACTCTAATCCTGATTCTTCTAGGGGAGGGTGTAGTAGCCAATGTAGTGCTGAAGAAATCCAAAGCGGAAAATGCAGGCTGGATCGTGGTGACGGCTGGCTGGGCCATTGGCGTGATGATGGGCGTCTATGCCGTGGGGCGAATCAGCGGGGCGCATTTGAATCCCGCGGTTACCATCGCGATGGCCAGCCTCGGGTTTTTCCCCTGGAAGCTGGTGCCCGGCTACATTCTGGCCCAATTGTTGGGCGCCTTCCTGGGGGCTGTTCTTGTGTGGCTGACCTTTCTGGCCCACTGGGAAGGGACTTCGGATGCCGACGCCAAGCTTTCCGTCTTTTCCACAATTCCCGCCATACGGCGGCCTTTGGCCAATTTTGTGACGGAAATGATAGGCGCCGCAGTCCTGCTCTTTGGGATTCTCAGCATTGCCGCCAATGCCCAAAAAATTACGACACCGGGAGAACTCAATCTGGCGCTGGTTTTCAGCCACGGATTGCAGCCGGCCTTAGTGGGAATACTTGTGTGGGGAATTGGCCTTTCCCTGGGAGGGCCCACCGGCTATGCCATCAATCCGGCGCGCGACTTAGCTCCGCGCCTGGCTCACGCCCTGCTGCCCATCCCCGGTAAAAGGGATTCCGACTGGAATTACAGTTGGGTCCCAGTATTGGGGCCTATCGTGGGAGGAATCCTGGGCGCCTGGCTTTTCCGGCTGACCGGATTTTGAGCGCCCCTTGGCATTGCGGGATAACAAGCGCGAAGCGGCAGCTAGTGATTGGCGGAAGGATAAGGGATGAAGGATGAGGGATAAATGTTGGAGAGTTGGCGGATTTAAAAGCTGACAGCTGAAAGCTGATTGCTAATCGCTCGTTGTCACATCGCGCTGGCATTGCGAAACCACAAGCACGAAGCGGCAGCGAGTGATCGCAAAGTCAACACTAGCGAGACCCAGCGCCAGGTATTGCCATGATGAACGCTCGTTGTCACTTCGCGCTGACATTGCGAGACCACAAGCACGAAGCGGCAGCGAGTGATTGGCGGAAGGATAAGGGATGAAGGATGAGGGATAAATGTTGGAGAGTTGACGGATTTAAAAGCTGACAGCTGAAAGCTGATTGCTGATCGCTCGTTGTCACTTCGCGCTGGTAGGTTTTGGATTGCTTGGGTATTCACAAATCGTGCAACGAAGGAGGCGAAATGTCCAGATTTGTCGGGGCGGTCGACCAGGGAACCACCAGCACTCGTTTTATGGTGTTTGATTCCGGGGGCAACGAAGTGGTCCGCCATCAACTGGAGCATCAGCAGATCATGCCGAAAGCCGGCTGGGTGGAACATGATCCCTTCGAGATTATTGAAAGGACCCGCACCGTCATCGCCCATTCCATGGCCAGAGCGGGGTTGGACTCCGCGGATCTGGCCGCGTTGGGAATCACGAATCAGCGAGAAACCACGGTGATTTGGAATCCAAAAACCGGCCTGCCTTGGTACAACGCGATCGTTTGGCAAGATACGCGCACAGACAGGATAGCCGCGGAATTGGAGCGAAACGGAAGAGGCCGCGTAATACGCGCGAAGACCGGACTTCCTCCAGCCACTTACTTTTCCGGCGGAAAAATTCAGTGGATTCTCGAAAACATCCGCGGCGTCAGAGAAGCCGCGGATCGGGGGGAAGCTCTCTTCGGAAACACCGACAGCTGGGTGATCTGGAACTTGACCGGAGGTCCGGATGGGGGAGTGCATATTACGGACGTCACCAATGCCAGCCGGACAATGTTAATGGGCCTGGAGACACTGGACTGGGACGATGAATTGCTGGGATTCTTCCATATTCCGCGCCGGATACTGCCGGAAATTCGCCCCTCCTCCGATCCCCGGATTTATGGATGGACTCGAAAATCAGGACCTCTGGGCGGGGAAGTCCCCATCTGCGCAGACTTGGGCGATCAGCAGGCGGCCACGGTTGGCCAGGCATGTTTCCATCCCGGAGAAGCTAAGAATACTTATGGGACGGGGAATTTCATGCTTTTGAATACCGGGCCAAAGCCGATCCCCTCCACCTCCGGGCTCTTGACCACGCTCGGTTATCAAATGGGCGACTCTCCAGCTATTTATGCCTTGGAGGGCTCCATTGCCGTGACGGGATCCGCAGTCCAGTGGCTGCGAGACCAGCTGGGGATCATTCAGAATTCAGCGGAAGTCGAGACACTGGCCAATACGGTTAGCGACAATGGGGGAATTTATTTTGTTCCGGCTTTTTCGGGACTGTTCGCCCCCTATTGGCGTTCTGATGCCCGAGGCGCGGTAGTGGGCCTTTCCCGGTTCAACCATCGAGGGCATCTGGCCAGAGCCACGCTGGAAGCTATCTGTTACCAAACCCGGGATGTCCTGGAAGCCATGGTCAAAGATTCCCAAGTCCGCTTGGAGATTCTGAAAGTGGATGGTGGCGCCACCATCAACAATACTCTCATGCAGCTTCAGGCCGATATCCTGGGCGTTCCCGTGGTCAGGCCGCGGGTCACGGAGACCACGGCGTTGGGCGCCGCTTATGCCGCCGGCCTGGCGGTGGGGTTTTGGCAAAGCCTGGAAGAGTTGCGCCGGCATTGGAGAGCCGATCGGAAATGGGAGCCACAATGGAGCGCCGACCAACGTGAAACCGCCTATGCCGGTTGGAAAAAAGCCGTGACCAGAACCTTGGACTGGGTGGAGTTGGAAGGATAGGCTGAAACGGATTCGATTCTCCACCGGATTCATATCCTTATTGTTTCGCTTGAGCCAACTTAGAGGCCAACATGGACCCGCCCATCAATCGAAGGCGCAGTGAAAGTTTGCGCTTGGCCGAGAATTGTCTGTTCGACGTCATCATTATCGGCGGCGGCATCATCGGCGCCGGCATTGCCCGGGATGCCGCACTGCGCGGGTTGAAAGTGGCCTTGCTCGACAAAGGCGATTTTGGCGGGGGAACTACGGCCGGCTCCACCCGTCTAATCCATGGAGGTCTCCGTTATTTGGAACAGTTGGATTTCCGGCTGGTGCGGATGGATTTGCGCGAGCGGGAAATTCTTCTGAAAATCGCTCCCCATCTGGTTCGCCCCCTGGAGTTCTTTCTTCCCTTTTTTAGCAAGAGCTGGTTCTACCGCTGGAAGATCCGCGCGGGGATGTGGCTTTATGATGGCTTGAGCCATGACCGGACTCTGCCCGGCCACCGATTTTTCTCCGCTCGGGAATTTCACGATTTGGAACCGGAGTTGGACGCGGATAAGCTGCAGGGAGCGGCCTCCTACCATGATGCCCAAGTGAACTCCCCGGAGAGGCTCTGTCTGGAGAACCTGCTGGACGCCGGCGTTCAGGGTGCTTGCCTGCTCAATTATGCCGAAGCCATTGGTTGCATTCGGGAGCAGAATCGGCTGGCCGGAGTCAGGTTCGTCGATATTCTGTCTGGATCTCAGATGGAATTGGAATTGCGCGGTCGAATCATCATCAATTGCACCGGACCATGGCTGGATTCCAGCGCCAATCGGCTGACTTCAAAGGTGAGCCCCAGGATTCGCACCACCAAGGGAATCCACCTGGCCTGCCGGCCTTTCAATAAACATGCCATGGCGCTCTTCTCGGCTATAGATGGACGGCTTGTTTTTGTCATCCCCTGGATGGGGTATAGTTGGATTGGGACTACGGATACGGATTTCCGTGAGGATCCCGGGGAGGCTTCCGCCAATTTCACCGATGCGGATTATTTGATTCGATCCCTCAGCCCATTTTTTCCCGGTATCAAGGACGCTTCAATCCTTTTCAGCAACAGCGGAGTCCGCGCTCTGGTTCGCAAGCCCGGCCATGAATCCTCAATTTCACGCATGCACAAAATTGTGGATGAGGCGGAGAACGGCAGTCCTGGCTTGATATCTGTTCTCGGAGGAAAAATCACCGGCTATCGGGCGATCGCCGAAGAAGTCACCGATTTAGTCAGCCGTCATTTGAATTGTACGGTGCCATGTCAAACTAAATTTCGTCCCCTGCCCGGAACCATACCTTGCAACACCTTGGATGTGAAATCATTCCCCCTGGAAATTGTAGAAAACCTCCAATCCCTTTATGGAACTCGAAGTGTTGAAGTGCTGCAATTAGCCCGCCAGAATCCAGACTGGCTTCGACCGCTTTCTCCATCGTACCCGGACATTGAAGCTCAAGTGATTCACGCGGTGCGAAGGGAGTATTGTTGCCGCCTCAGCGATTTCCTGCTGCGCCGTTCGATGCTGGGCTTTTCCGCGGACCAGGGAATGCAGGCATTAGAACCTGTGGCTTCACTCATGGGCGGAGAGCTGAATTGGTCTGCCGCCCGTGAAAAAGCTGAAATTCATCATTGCCTGGATTGCCTCGAAAAGACCCAGAGTTTCCGCTCCGACAAGCGCTGACCTCTCCACTAATATGGAGCGCGATCTTTGGTTGACATACGAATAAATTCATCCTGTCGAACCTCTGCTCCAATCCACCCCTAGAATCCAGATGTCACCTGAGCCGCGAGATTGGCGATTATTGCCCCCCCCCCCATGAACCAGGCGGGAAATCGAAAGGAAGCCAAATCGAAAAGCACTTGCTAACCGGGTTTGCGTTCGATGAAAATAGGCAAGCCTCTTCAGGCTCTTTCATCGTATCGGCGGCACACTTATATCAAAGGAGACATCTACCGTTGAAATCGGCAAATCTCTTTATCGTCTTGTTTATGGCAACCTCGTGCGGCTCGCTGGAAACTCAGGCCTCAAATCTGACCGAAGTTTTAGCAGTCACCAATAAAATTCTGATGCTCCATTTTGAGGATGGGGCCGTGCAATATCACGGCTACCATCAAAAGTCCGCTGACGATAAGGTCAGCCAAATTCCCTTGGACCTGGCCGCGGCATCAAAAGCCGCCAGTTATGTGATCGCGAGTGGAGACGATTCCAATTACGGCAGCGGACTGAATCCTTCCCGAATTGGGCGCAAGAGCAAGGCCAACGGCTTTTCCCGCAACTGCACGGGAAAATGGGATGGAGAGCGCTGCAACACGGAATACGTCCTGGAGCACTGGATTTATCTCGATCTTCCCCAGCCGCTTCAGAGGGGAAAGAATTACCGGATCGGCACGGGCGATCTGGCCTCCAACGGACAGGAGTGGCTTCTCAATTTCAACGAGTCGGCCACCCGCTCCGCCGCCATTCACATCAACCAAATTGGCTACGTCCCACAAGCGAAACGGAAGTTCGCTTATCTCTCTCAGTGGATGGGTGATTTGGGCCCTCTCTCGCTGGACTCCTTTTCGAACGGCCGGTTTCATTTAATCCGGACCAATGATGAAGCGGAAGTTTTTTCAGGAGCCATCAGCAAACAGAAAGATCTGCTTTCTGGCGGCCCCGACACAGGCACCGCTGATCAATCTCCACGGAACAATTTCGCCGGCTCTGACGTCTGGCAGTGCGATTTCTCCAGCTTCCAGCAAACCGGAGAGTATCGTTTGAGTGTCGATGGAGTCGGTTGTTCTTATCCTTTCACGATTGGGTCCGATGTCTATCGTCCGGCTTTCAATGCCACCTGCCGTGCCCTTTACCATCAGCGGAGCGGCATCGAGTTGGCGGAACCCTACACCACCTTCACCCGCAAAGCTCCCCAACGTGCGGGAATTTCTCCTGGTTTCATCCTCAAGTACACATCCTATCGCGACATGGATCGACCCAATGGCAGCGAGAATGGCCCGGAATCCGAGGTGCGCGCCAAAATCCTGGATGGCTTCGATACCAGCAACATGTGGGGCTGGTATCAGGACGCGGGCGATTGGGACGGATATTCCACCCATGCGGTAATTCCCGCTTTCTTGATGACCGCCTACGAAATGGCCCCTTTGAATTTTCGCGACGGCGAATTGAATATTCCCGAAAGCGGCAATGGAATTCCCGACATCCTGGACGAAGCCCGCTGGCTGCTCGATTTTTACCGCCGTTCCAAAGGTCCCACCGGCGGTGTGGCCGGAGCCCGCGTTCACGGCGATTTTAACGCGGATGTAAATCCGGAGGGCATTCCTTCCTACGAAGCGGCCCAAGAATGGATCATTTACGGCGAAGAACCCGTGATGTCGTACAAATATGCGGCACTCGCCGCTCAGATGGCGAATTGCCTTCAATTGGCTTACAAGCAACATCAGCTGAGCGGAAATGTGGAATTGGATCAGTTGTTACGGCTCTGGCGCGGCGAAGCCCAGGCGGAATATAGCTGGGCCGCTTCTCACACTCTGGCCGGTGACAACGTGAAAAATGAACGTGCCTATGCCGCGGCCTGGCTTTACAAGCTGACCCACGATTCCAGCTATCAGTCTCAATTCAAGCAAGACAACAGCGTCAACTCTTCGAACCTCGGCAACTTTTCGAGTCTCCAATGGGCCATTTGGGCTTATGTGACGATCCCCGATTCCACCGCGGGACTTGATCTGGCCTTAAAATCAGATCTCGTCCAGGCTGCCATCAACTATGCTCAGCAAGAGGTGCTGGACTCGATTGATCGGAACCGAAGTTTTCGTATGGGGGGGAACTGGTATATGCCGGTGCTGGTGGGACAGCCCACCACCCCTTTGGTAATGCCGGCTATCGTCGCTTATGAGCTGACGGGACAGGAAAAATATCTCGACGCTGTTTATACCACTTGTGATTATATGCTGGGGGGTAATCCGTTAAACATGGTCTGGGTGACCGGATTGGGACAACATTTTCCACGGCAAGTTCTTCATCTGGATTCCTGGTACCGCTCCATGCCCGCATTTTTCCCCGGCATTGTCCCTTACGGCCCGATCCACCCTTGCGATTGGATGAGCGGCCCGAATGGAAGCTGTGACTGGAGTGGCCCATGGGACGCAGATTTCTCGATGACCACAGCTTACCCGAAGTATGACCTGTGGCCCATCCATGAATTGTATTTTGAAAATCGCTATTGTCCGCCCACCAATGAATTCACGGTGCATCAAAATGTGGCTCCGGCCGCCGCGGTTTATGGCTATCTGAGTGCGGGCGTTAATCCCCGATCCGCTGCCCAGCGCCAGGCATTCACCGGGAAATCCAGCCGCCAAAGGTAGGGAATCTGCCAGAAGACCCGACGATCTGGTCCTCTGGGAAGCTTTATCTTAACCACCGTGAGGCCCCTTGATTAAACGATATCTTCATCAGATTGGTCTCTGTTCTCTGGTGGCCGGAGTCGCGATCTTTATTTACCTGATCCGTCAAACCGGCCTTCAGGTTATTCTTTCCAACCTTCGGCTTTTCGGATGGTACTTTCTTCTCATTTTTCTGATTTCCGGATTTCGTCATGGGTTGCGAACTCTGGCCTGGCGCTTCAGCATGACGCCGGAGAAGCCTGCTCTCAGCCTGATCCGGCTATTCAGCATTCGATTAATCGGGGAAACCGCCAACGACTTGACTTTCGTGGGGCCGGCTTTCGGAGAACCAATTAAAATTCTCGCCGCCTCGCGCTATCTCTCGTCCACACTGACACTTTCTTCCATCGTCGTTGAGAATCTGGCCTTTAGTCTCTCCGTAGTCGTTTTCCTGGCAGCGGGAATGCTTGCCTTGGTTTTAAAGGCAGCAATTCCAGGAGAAATAAGAATGGCCGGATTCATCGCGAGCGGACTGCTGATCCTCCCGGCCTTGATCATCTATGTGGCTATTCTGCGCCGTTGGATGCTTGCCAGCGAGTTGGCGGGCAGACTCAAAAAAAAGTTTCCCCGCTGGGATTCCGGGGGAGAAGTCTTCGGAAAAATCCGGGAATTTGAAGAAAGAGTCTATGGATTTGCCTCCACTCATCCAAACATGATCATGTTGATTCTGGCCTTGGAAATGTTGACCCACTTTTGTGGTGTTCTTGAGGCATGGTTAATCCTCCAGGTGATCACGGGGCAGACGAGCTTTTTATCCGCCTTCCTCATCGAATCCTCCTATCGGATCATCAACATTGCCTTTGCCTTTGTCCCATTGCGCTTGGGTGTGGATGAAAGTGGCACCGCGCTCACTCTCCAGGCGCTGGGCTGGAGCACGGGAATCGGAGTGACGCTGGCGTTGATCCGCAAAATTCGAATTTTTTCCTGGATGGCCATCGGGCTCATGCTGGCCGGCCATAGCCTGGGCCTTGGACTGTGGCGCAGGAAAAATCGGAAAATCTGAATTAGCGGACTATTGGCGATGAGCTGCCCCTTTGCAAGCTGCGATCCCTGCCGGAGTCGTTTCTGTTATTGCCTATATCCGGGTGTGGCGGCCTAACGGCCTTACCCCTGGCAAATGGCTGTGAACCCTTCGGGTTCAGTCCCTCCCCTGAACGATTACGCACACATTTCAGTCTGAAAATCCCGATGCCGCTTTTTTTATTTCATGGAAAAGAGAAATGAAATCCCGCAGAGCAAGACGCTCCGCCCGAATATCGGGTGGAAATCCTTGCCGCAACAACCATTCGGTCAATGCTGAGGTATCGAGTTCTCTGCTCCCTTTTAGGCAATTGGCCAAAGTCTTGCGCCGTTGCGAGAAGGCTTGTTTTAGCAGGGAAATAAATACCGGACGATCCGAAGCGGGAATCAAGGGGGATTGATGAGGGATTAATCGAAGGACTTTTGAATTGACCTTGGGACTGGGGATGAAAGCTGAAGGAGGGACTGAAAACAACTCCTCCACCGCAAAATACATTTGAACCATGAGGGTTAGAACGCCGTACTCTTTGCTTCCGGCCCGCGCGCGCAGACGGTCCGCTACTTCCGCCTGCAGCATAATGACGGCGCAGTCGATGATACCGCTGTGTTCACCCAAATGGTCCAAGATGGGAGAGGAAATATAATAAGGAAGATTCCCCACCACTTTCCACTTTCCGGCGAAGCCAAGACGCATATCGTGCAATTGATGAAGATTGAGCTTCAAGATGTCCTGGTTCAAAAAAGTGGAGTGAGGGCTGTTCCAGCGATCCATCAAAATCGAAAACAGCCGGGCATCGACTTCCACTCCCACGTAATGGCCCGTCGCGGGAACCAAGTGGCTGGTCAAGGCTCCCGTGCCGCAGCCGATTTCCAAGACCGCATCCTCGGGCTTTAATTCCAAAGCATCGACGATACGCCGGATGGCGGTCTCACTACGCAAGAAGTTCTGACCGAGGCTCTTTCGCGCAATCGGGTTTGATTGTGACATAACCAGGTAACTGTTATAATTCAGGCCGGTTTAAGGAAGAAGATCATGATCCGCGCCTATATTCCGTCCCGCATCATAGGGCAAAACGGCGGAGGGATACAAGCATTCCGCGCGGATCCAAAATCCATTCCCCTTTCTGGGAGTTTTCATGCGCATCCTGTTTGTGGCCTCTGAAGCAGTCCCTTTCGCCAAAACCGGAGGTTTGGCGGACGTGGCCGGATCCCTTCCCAAATACCTGCGCCAGGCGGGCCACGACGTAGTGGTGTTGATTCCCCGTTACCACGGTGTTGCGCGGGAGATGACTCTATGGAACAGTCTTACCATTCCCATGGGGCGTGACTGGAAATTCTGCTCGATTGATGACGGCGGTCAACTGGATCGCGTCCGCTTTTTCTTCGTGGATTTCCCGGAATATTACGACCGCCCTGAACTCTACCGTTCCGAAAACCAGGATTATCCGGACAATGCCGAGCGCTTTGCCCTTCTTTGCTTGGCGGCTCTGGAATTTGCCAAGCGATCGCTGGTGCCACCCGACATCATTCACTGCCACGATTGGCAGACCGCGCTGGTCCCGATTTATTTGAAAACGCGATATCGGACGGATCCTTTTTTTAAAAATGCCCGGACCCTGCTCACCATTCACAACCTGGCATTCCAAGGAGTGTTCCCAAAGCCGGCACTGCACCGGGTTTCCCTGCCCGACTGGCTTTTTCATGTGGATTGGATGGAATTTTACGGACATGTCAACTTTCTGAAGGGGGGCATCCTCTTGGCCGACGAAGTTTCCACGGTCAGCCGGAAATACAGCGAGGAAATCCAGACGCCGGAATTTGGATGTGGACTGGAAGGAGTGTTGGCGCGGCGTTCGGGGAACCTGGCAGGCATTTTGAATGGAGTGGATTATTCCGAATGGAATCCGGAAACCGATCCTCACCTGGCTTCCCATTATTCCGCGGAACAATGGCAAGGCAAGATGGACTGCAAGGCTGACCTGATGAAGCGTTGCGGCTGGAGCGATGGACTGGAAAGACCCTTGCTGGGAATGGTCTCCCGCCTGGCGGATCAGAAAGGATTCGATCTGCTTAAAGAGGCAGCCGATGGCATAATTCAAACCGGAGCCCGAATGGTTGTCCTGGGCAAAGGGGAAGAAAAATATCAGCAATTTTTCCGCAAACTGGAGCTGCAGTTCCCGCAATCCACAAAGACTTTTATTCAATATGACAATCGATTGGCCCATCAGATCGAGGCTGGCGCGGATATTTTTTTGATGCCTTCCCGTTTCGAGCCTTGTGGCTTGAACCAGATTTATTCTCTTCGCTATGGAACGATCCCGGTGGTGCGCGCCACCGGCGGACTGGATGACACCATTGAAGATTACCAGGACGGGCAAGGGACGGGATTCAAATTTCTCCCTTACGAGGCCAGTTCGCTTTTGGACGCCATTCGCAGGGCGTTGGAAATTTATTGCCGCCCGGAGGAATGGGCAGCCTTGAAGAAGCGGGCCATGGCTCGGGATTTTTCCTGGAAGCGATCCGCCGAGCAGTACATCGAGCTTTACCATTCGATGATTTTGCATTAGGATATTGCGGCATTTGAAGATGACGAAATAAGAGTGTGATTTCATCCCGGCCAGCGGATGATCATGCTCGCGTTTTGGAAATCTGAAATTTGAAATCTCTTTTCAGGATGGAGCCATGGGCGTAAACACAATTGAAATCACCGACGCAAATTTCAACACGGAAGTCTTGCAATCCAACATTCCGGTCCTTGTCGATTTCTGGGCCGAATGGTGCGGCCCCTGCAAAGCTTTGGCCCCTACCATTGAAGCCGTGGCCTTGGATTATCAGGGAAAGGTCAAAATTGGAAAGATGAACATTGATCTAAATATGGGCATTCCTTCTCGTTATAACATCAAAGGAATCCCAACGCTTCTGCTCTTTAAAGACGGGATGGTGCAAGAACAGTTGGTGGGTGTGCCTCCCAATGTCAAAGATGCGATCGTGCGTTTGCTGGACAAGCATTTATAAAGCAGTGGATAGTGGATAGTGGTCAGGGGAGTATAATGGGTGGTTGGCGGTTTGTGAATTGGCGCATTTGAGAATGAGCAATTTGAATCGGGCTGATGAGACTGAGACGATCTGTTCCCGCTCCTCATTTTTTCACTCTGATTGTGAATTCTGACTGCCCTGCTGAAAGTCTTCATTTCTGCCTTTGACATTTAGCCAAGGTGACTGCTCATTGCCCCAAGTGATTGGAATCCTTGCTGAGACCTCCTGAAGCGGATACCGTTTTTTTCCGTTGCCAGGAGCCAAACTTCAATAAGGATTCAGCGTGACTGTCATAAGGAACGGTGTTGAGCGGTTGCCATCCAAACATGATAAGGAAAGATAAGAGAAGAACCATGCCCAATCTTGTCATTATCGGCGCCCAATGGGGCGATGAAGGAAAAGGGAAAATTGTCGACCTGCTGACGGAGAAATTCGATGTCGTAGTCCGATACCAGGGAGGGCACAATGCCGGCCACACGGTGATCGTGAAGGGGAAAAAATTTGTGCTTCACCTGATTCCCTCCGGTATTTTGCATCCCGGCAAAGTCTGTGTCATTGGCCATGGAGTCGTACTCGATCCCAAGGCGCTCATCGAAGAGATCCAGGTGCTGGAATCGGCCGGCCTGCAGGTTCGAGGGAATCTTTACATCAGCAACCGGACTCACATTATCTTCCCCTATCACCGCGCCGTGGAAAACGCCAGCGAAGAAGCGCTGGGGGACCGGAAAATCGGCACCACTTCGCGCGGGATTGGTCCTGCCTATGAGGACAAGACCGGCCGGCGCGGCATCCGGCTGGCGGAACTTTTGGATCCGGACTCTTTGCGTGAAGTTGTCAGGGGAGCCGTGCGGGAAAAGAACAGCCTGCTGCGGGGTTTATTTAATCGGCCCGGACTCGATGCAGAGGCCATCTTGCGGGAATATAGCGGGTATGCGGAACAGTTGCGGGAATTTTCCACCGACACAGCGCTGCTCTTGAATCGTCAAATTCGGGAGGGCAAGTGCCTGCTTTTTGAAGGGGCGCAGGGGACGCTCCTGGACGTGGATCATGGAACCTACCCGTTTGTCACCTCATCGAATGCCACGGCCGGAGGGGCTTGCACGGGATCCGGGGTATCTCCCACTTTGATTGACGGCACGATTGGAATTGCCAAGGCTTATACCACGCGAGTCGGCGGAGGTCCATTCCCCACGGAAATTTTCGGCGAAGCCGGAGAACTGATTCGCCAACGCGGGGCCGAGTTTGGCGCATCCACCGGGCGTCCTCGCCGTTGTGGTTGGTTCGACGGTCCGGCTACCCGCTATTCCACCATGCTCAACCATTTCCAGGGAATTGCCCTCACCAAGCTGGATGTGCTGGATGAATTCGCGGAATTGCAGGTTTGCACCGGCTATAAATACAAGGGCTCGCTTTTGGCGGAATTCCCCGCGGATATACGAGTTTTAGAAAAAGTGGAGCCGGTCTATCGAACACTGCCGGGCTGGAATTGTCAAACAGCGGGTTTGCGCATCTTTGAGGATCTTCCTCAGAAGGCGAAGGACTATTTGAAAATCCTGGCTGATTTGGTGGAAACTGAATTTGCCTTGATCTCCACCGGCCCCGACCGCGATGACACAATTTTGGTTAAAGATTCCTGGCTGGCCCGCACAATGCCCAACTGAATCAAGGCCGGCAAAAACTCAGATGGGAGTCGGGAGACGCCAAACGGCAGATGGCAGATGGCAGACGGGAAACGGCAAACGGCAGACGGCAGACGGCAGACAGTCAGCGGCAGGGCGAGAAAGCGGACAGGAAGTATTGTTCATTGAATAGCGGGATTCCTTCTTACCTGGATTCATCTGGCCGCGCTCGACTGTTCACTCTCTGCCGTCTGCCGTCTGCCGTTTGCCGTCTCCTGTCTCCGGTCTCCCGTCTCCCGTTGCCCGTCTGCCGTCTGCCGTCTGCCGTTTCCCGTCTGCCGTTTCCCGTCTGCCGTCTGCCGTTTGAACTAATCCGCCCAACCGGCAAAGATCTTCCGCGCATATGCCACACTGATCTTATGCGCTTCCAGGGCATTTAATGTGTTGGGACTTCCCTTTTCAATGGCCTGCTCCATGACCAAGTGCGGCCGGGCTCCAGCTTTTTGCAATTCAGCCATAACCGCGGGATAGTCGATATCTCCTTCCCCGAAAGCCTCCGTCCAGATGCCGTTTTGCGATTGCCGCAAATGCCATTCAATGACTCTGGAACCATAGAGTTTCACAATATCCATCAGGGCAACGTTGGAATTGCCGGCCCCACGATAAACCCAATGGGAATCCAGACAGAAATAAACATGCCGCGGATTGGTCCCCACCATCATGTGATGAAGCTCACGAGCCGCCATTCTAAGTTCGGGATCGTGATTATGGTAGGCCAGCCTGAGATCCATCCCGGCCAGCTTTTCTCCCAAGGTGTCAAGCATTCTGGCTTGCAGCAACAATTGGGAATCCGTTTTATTCTCCTGCCCGCCCCAACGAATGGGATTCGGGTTGGTGACGATAATCTTCGTTCCCAATTTCTGTTTGGCGGCTTCGGCAATTTTTAGCGCGCTTTCGACACTCTGTTGAGCCACTTTCTCCTCATGCAGGGTGCTATTGACGTAAAGCGACCGCATTTCCAGTTTATGCTTGTGGAGCAATTGCGCCAGCCGATCCACGGCGGCGGGATTTTCCGCCAACGGTTCATAGCCCTGAAATCCGCTGTCAGCCACTTCTCCGAGGGCCACATCCAAGTTCTTGAAAAAATCGCGCTTCTCCCGCTCATAAAAAACACCCCACGGATACTGATTCGTGGCCAGATGCAATGGCTTCATTTTTGCCTCCTCCGCAAGGTTCAAGCTCGAAGATTTCCACCACAAGGCAGCCGATGAAACAGCCATGGTCCTTAAAAACGATCTGCGATCTGCCGTCATAATTTTTTCCTCTCATAACGTAATTTGCACTGGTTTAGCTTTCCGATAAAATTATGCTGCAATAGGACTCCTTAGAAAATAGCGTGGATGGAGGCGGAGTGCCCCCACCCCGTCTGAGTTTGCCAAGCCTGCTGAGACGGCCTGAGGGCAGGCCGCCTCCATCATCCCGTTTTCATCGTCTTGTTGTGACAGCCGCGCTGGCATGTGCAGCTCGCCCCCCCTCCTCCGAGGAATTTCGAGCCGGCATTTCATTTACAATGGGTAGGCGATCTTTCCACTTTGCCTCGCTCGGTGATGGTTCATAGTATTCCGCGACAACAAAGAGAGGCAGAATACCGCAATTCTTCCTAATTTTGCGCTTTCAAACTGAACTGCTGCCGGCCCGGTTTCAGCGCCAACCGGTTGCCTCTCCAGATAAATTCACCTTGCATGGTATCAGGCAAATCGATCTCTGCGTGTAATCTATCCGCATCGAGCCGATAAGACACTTTGATCTCCCCTTGAGGCACGGGCATGAAGGCCGAGACTTTTTTCAAGTGCCCTAGATAGGGTTCGATTCGGACGGATTGGAAGCCGGGGCTGGCGGGCTTGATTCCAGCCACCAGGCGCAGGAAATCGAAATTGGGATGAGCGCTCCAGGCATGGCAATCGGAACGGCTGGGTTCCGGATGTTCCGGCCAGGTAGTCAATCCCATGTCCAGAGCTTGTTTCCATGGGTCCAGCAAATCAAGATACACATCTCCCCGTCCCACCGATTCCAAAGCCCGGCTCAAATAAAAGCGGAAGTAGAAGGTGGCAGAGGGAATTTCAGCCAGGGGCCAGGCGCCTCCCTCTCCTCCTGAAGCGGAACGACCGGCGGGGTGGCGGGAAATTTCAATCACGTTTTCGATCACCTTCTCGCGGGCTTGAGGCGGCACCACGCCACGATAGAGGGAAACAATGTTCACCGGGTGGCCCCAACTCTTCCGTTCCGGAGTATCCGCCATCAAACCGTGGCTGGGATCCCACAAGGTTGCCACGGCGCGGGCCGCGAGGTCAGCTTGCCTTCGATACAAAGACGCCCGGCTTTTGTCGCCCAAAGCCTCCTCCAGCGCTGCCGCATCTCGCAATGTTCCCAGGAATTGAGTGGTGACCAGCCCGGACCTGCCTTTCTCGTCCTGGATCGAAGTGTCGAGCGCAGTTCCGGTGTCGCCATGCACCCAATAGGGGAGGAATCCGAGCAAACCATCCGGACGCTGCCGCGCGAGGAACCAATCAAGAACAACACGGGTTCCCGGGAGATGCTCCCGGATGAATTCCGGATCATTCCGATACATCCAGAAATCATGCAGCATGTTGACCCAGAAAAGAGCATAAGGGGGAATGTATTGGAGTTCAGCGGTGGGGTAACGGCTTTGGGTGATTCCCTCGGAACGGCGCGACCAATCGAAAAGCTCTATGGCCCGTTTTGCCAAATGGTCATCACCGGCAAGAGCGTAGGAAATCAGAGCATCAATCCGCGTGTCTCCCACATATTGAAGCTGTTCCCAATAGGGAGCATCTATGTATGTCTCATGAGCCGCCAGTTGTGCAGTCCGCCAGCCCACTTCCCAGATCTTTTGAAGCCGTGAATCATCGCAAGTAAATCCAGCCTTGAGCTGCAGGGGGAAACCCGTGAAAAAGGCGGACAACCGGTTCAAAGTGATGGGTTGATCCGCAGTCTCCACGGCAATTTCCAGAAAGCGCCAGCTACGGAACCAGAGCGGCATAAAAGAGCGTCCTGATCCACCCTCCGCAACCACTTCGTCGTACATCCCCAAAATTTCTTTCCCGTCCGTTTGATTCCGGTTACCCTTCTCCATCTTGGAGTCATAAAGAGCTTCCGCATAAGTGAGGCGCAGACGAGTTCCCGCTCCCCCTGACATGGTCAGTTGCGGATAAGCGTTAGTCATTTCCCCCAGGTCCAAAAGAATTTTTGCCTGCGTGTGGGGAGCAACTTCAGCTACGCCACTTTCAGGGAAAGCTCCGGTAATTTTCGTTCCCATACTTCGAATGACTTTCCCCGCGGAAATAGATCGAAATTCCATGGGAGGAAGCGGACTAGGCACCAGCAGCCAACCTTCAGGGGAAAGCATCCAGGACGGGCCTTCGCTTATGCTCCGAGGATGCCCCTGCAAGATAGAGCGGGCCGGCTTCCAACGCGGGGATTGGGATTCCAGTGAATCCCAATCCCAGTCATATAGCTTGCCGTCACGTATCTCCCCGGGAGAAGCCGCATAATAAAAATGGCGATCCCTCAATGGCTTCAGGCTGGCCGGATTAGGGACATGGCCCGGCTCGAGAGCGGCATCCCAGGAGGCGCCCGTGTTGGCGACCGCGGAAATCCCATCATTTCCCTGAAGGATAAAGCCGGTCTGGCGGCTCATCTGCGCCATCGGCGATAGGGAGCCAAAGTTCCAAACTGTCGCCGCTAAAATATTCTTCCCCGTCTTCAAAAAAGGAGACAAATCATAGGTCTCAAAATTCCAGTGGAGCAGATCGCTTCGGGCAGGTCCGGCTCCGACTCGAGTTCCATTGATGTGCAAAAGATAGCGGTTGTCCGCCGAAACGTGGACGACAAAGTGGGAAGGGATCGCAGATAATTCTAAAATCCTCCGAAAATGAAAGACCCCGGCATCCCGTTCCGGCCCTTCAATAGCCGCAATCCAGGAGGCCGGCCATTGGCGGGTTAAGAGTTCCGCGGCAACGGGCCGGGGAGAGGACATTGTTATGGAAGAACTCAAATAAAGGGAGAAAAGAATTAAGAAAAATAAATATCTAAGCAGGCGCAAGGAGGACCTCCAGAGGAAGGAATGGAATTCGATCTTATCAAATGTCATTGGCTGGAGGGAAGGAGACAAGCCATGCCTTTTCCCTCAAATGACATTTTTTCCCCTGATCTCGCTTGGCAAGGTCTCCCTGGTCAAAGCATTTTTTTGAAATTCTTGCGGTATCGCTCGAACGCATTTCTTCCTACAGGAGTAAGCTGGAGCAAGGTCCGTGGCACTTTCCCACGATAAGTTTTGGTGATCAGGATATATCCGCTTTCTTCCAAACGTGCCAAATGACTGGAGAGGGTCCCTTTGTTCAGTCCAGTTTCATGGAGCAAATATAGGAAGTCGGTTTGCTCAACTGAAGACAACAATGCCATTATCATCAGACGCCCGGGCTCATGGATAACGCGGTCGATTTCAGAAATGCCGCGGAATTTTTCGTTCATTCTACCTCCTCCCGCGGTGGTGAAGCAGACCGAAGGTAGGAACCAAGGGCGAAAATGCCAGAAACTAGCGTCGTGCAACCAAAGAGCTCCAGCAATACTACTCCCGCATCTTCAGAGCCAATCGGAAGCAACGAGATGAGCAGCGAGCCGAGTATTAAGACTAGAAATGCAACCATTCGCCAAATGTGGCGGAGACCGCCGCTGAAATAACAATGCATCAAGTATAAAAAAGCAAACTCTATTCCTCCCATGAAAACCAGAAAGTGAGGCCGGTGGCGCAGAAGGAAAAAAATCGGAATTGCTACGGCTATGCCTACGATGCCAAAAAGCAAAGAGGATGCCCACCGTTTCGATCCGACTTCCGGGTATCTCACATACCCAGTGCGTGGAAAAGTGATCCGTTGTTTCAGGGCAGGAACACACCAATAGAACAATATCCAAATAAACAGAAATAATAAGATAGACGGAATATACGGCCATTTCCATATCGACCCGGCCGATGCAGTGGACTCCAGATGCGACAAGAGAGCCCAGAGCAGGAAAAAAATGCCGCCACCCATTTCATTGAGCCCATCGATATTGGCATAACGATAGGGCCGTTTTGCATAACTTTCAATCAGGGTTGACATGGAGCCCCCTTTTTTGGTTCATTATATAAACTAGTTTGCATTACCAACCTGTTGATGTCAAATTTTTTTTGAAAAATATTTCTTGCTCGATTGCGTACGGAATATTGAGGTGTGTGGGAATAAGAAATTAATGAGATGAATTGATTGCATGAGATCAACTCATCTTTTTTGGGGGGGAAATATTCAAGGTATCGTAAATAAATTACCGATACAACTAAGGTCCTTTAGCCAAGGAGGGGAAAGCCCTTGGGAGGGGTAGTCAGAGGTTTTTAACTGGCGGGAATCGGCAACCTTCGCACCACCCCGGCCTCGACTTCGTCTCGGCCACCCCTTCCGCCAGAACGGATTCAACAACCTCGTCCGAGGAGCCACTCATGCCAGCGCGGCTGGTACAGCAAGAAGATAGAAACAAGGTGGGACGCGCGATCCTTCGCGCGTCGCTTTGCCAGCCTCGTCTGCTCAGCCAGCGCGCACAGAGTGCCCGCTCCACCTTTATCCAATTTTGATTTTCTGTGGAGGAGAGTTTTGAACCGGTAATTTATTTACTAGGGCGAAAGTCGTGCACTCTTGTGCCTTTCGCGCGCTACATCGCTTGATTTTCTTGAGCAAGGCGGAGCGAATGTTGGAATATCAGGCTTGCCGCGTCTTCAATTTTTCATTTTTTCGAGAATTAAATTTTGAATCGGCGGAGGCAATGGATACGCCTCCAGAAAATCATTTTCCATTTGTTGAATAGAGCGCTTATCGGCGGCGGGAAGATTCAGAAAAAATTTGAGGAACTTTGCATATAGAGTGGGAAACCGTTTTTGGATGTGCAACCGGCTGGCGGCAAAAGCGGCAAACTCCCGTATCTTGGAAGCTTCCGCGTCATCCTTGGGAAGACTCGTTTCCACCCAATCGTCGGTAACGCGGCGTACGGTTTCATGCAGGATAATGAAGCCAGATTGAAGGGCCTCTTCCGAATTTTCCGGCAAAGGGGCGACAATGTTGAGTTGAACTTCCCCCTCCTGCGTGACGGGCACCCCTCTCCCCACCGTCTTCATAACTGGCAAAGATAAATCGTCACCCGATCCATTTTGGCTTGATGGACCCATGGAGACAAAAGTTGGAGCCCCTCATTTTTCCAGTAATTGGAAAATACTTCCATGGCGGCATCATCCAACTCCTGCCGCGATTCACGATAGCTCCGATAAAATCGGTTGTATTCATCCTCCAGGCCAGCCGAAAAGAGCTTCAAAAATTCTCTCTCTTCCGCTTCGGGAAAATGTTTTTGAAAGACTGGAATCAAGCGTCGCGCATTGCCAAACAGGATCGGCCTGGATTTATCCCGCTCGCGCCGCTGCGCCAAGGTTTCCTGGGGATCCTCCAAGTCTTCCGGCTTCAAATCCACATAACTCATGGCTTGTTTAAAGGAGGCAAAATCATCGGCCATGAAAAGGGCCAAATTTAAAAATTGCAGGGCGGGGTATTTCCGGTAAATTTCTCCAAGCCGTTGAGCATCCTGATCCAGCAAGGTTTTTCCGGTCTCCAGGTCATGTTTGGCTTTTTGAATTTGTTGAACATAGCGGGAAGAATAGAGATTCGCGGGATTTCCCGGCAGTTGGAAATGAGCCAGGCAATGGAAGACGATATCGACATCTGTATCGCGGGTGATTTTCATCTCTGGCGCCGCTTTGGAAATCCGGGATGGCTCCTGGCAAAAGGCTATGGAAACGGCTGCTATCCAGAGCGGCAAAAATTGAATCCATCGGAAACGAGTCATTTTTTGTGCAGAACTAAAAGATCGAAACCACAAAGGGTTTCACTGTCTTCAGTTCCGATCCTTTCCATGTATGACAAATGACAACTACTCAGCGCCGCCGTGTGGCGGCCACGCTGATTGCATTTTACGATGCGTGGAGCCTGGCCACCCTGCCAAAAGCCCACGGCTCGCTTGAAAACGCTCACCGTGGCTACCATTCACGCGAGGATCCGAGCAGTTACGACAAATGAACGAACGGCCATTGAGTGCATTAAAAGTGGCGCACAAAAAGACCATCGCGCGAAGTCGCTTTTTGGCTCCGCGGCATTTTCCCTGGCCGACAATGTGCCCTGCCGGCACTCAGCTAAAAGCCGCGGACTCGTTGAAAGGCGCGAGTCTGCGCTACACGCAGGCGCCAAGATCCGGGGCATTTGCTTCGAGCCAGCGTAATGGAGATCGCCATTTGAAAACTGGCTCTACTGCACCTTTTCGCTGGCCTCCGGCGAAAAATCGCTTTCGTTTCCACTCTTATCCACCGCTTTTACCCGATACGAATAACTCTTCCCGGCCTCCACCGCCTTATCAGTAAAAGCAGCCGAGGTGAGCAACTGTTCATTCAACCGTTTTTCTTCGCCCGCGGCTTCTTTGCGGAAAATCCAGTATCCGGCGAAATCGCCCTCCGTGTTGGGAGTCCAAACCAAGCTGACAACTTTTCCGTCGCTGATGGCCGTCAAATCCGAGGGAACCTGGGGTGGATAGCAATCCATATTGACCACTTTGAGTTCGGGAGTAGGTTGGCTCATCGCCAAGCCCGTGGCGGTTTCCATGACCGTCGTGACTGAGTAATAGTAGGTGGCGCCCAGATTGAAATTGGCGTCTTCGAACCGGTCAACCGCCAAGGGTTCGGGAGTTAAGATTTCGGGGGCGGCCGAATGGGGAACAGTGGATCGATAAACCCTAAATTTTACCTTTGAAGCAGCTTCCAAAGACACCTCCGTGGGCGGTTTCCATCCAATTCGAATAAATTTTTCGCCAATTTCCAAGAGATGAAAGTCCCCGGGAGTAAACAGTTCCGGCGCCAACTGCAGAGAAACCAGGTTCGAGTAACCCGCCGATTGGTTTTTCCGGCTGAAAATCCGAACAGCGTAAGTGACCAGAGGTCCGCCGTCAGCGGTTATTTTCTCCGGCGGCAAAGAGTCTTCCAAGGTCATTTTCCGATCGGAACTTTCCGGCAAAGAAGAGGCGGGGAGCGTGCGAAACAGTTGGGCCTGTTTTTCGAATTGTTTGAATGGCAGTGGGAGTTCAACCGGCATGGCAGTGCTCAGCTTGTATATCTCCACCCGGCCGATGGGGGGGGCTGAAGATCCATCGGTGTTGAATTTGGGTAGGGAGAAAGCCAAGGAGATTCGACTGCCTATCTGCGTGGCGGAGAGGTCTGACACCTTTTGAGGGATCCGTACCCAGGGAGGCTGGGGATCGCCCACATTACCACAGCCAGACAACCCTAAGAGAACCGGCAGAAAAAAACCAATCCATCGAAAAAAAGAGCTTGAGCTTTGTCGTTTCAAAAAGGCCGTCCGTAAATAAGTTGATACGTGGATAATTCGGGAAGGATGCTTTAGCCCTTAAGCGCGTAATACATCAAGCTGCATTTGGCCAAATTTCACGCGAGTTCCCTCTTTCGCACCAAAATGCCCAACGGCAATCATTGCTCGATAAAAATGTCTCCGGCCTGGAACTTTGAGCCAAATTACTCGATGATGCTGGCAATGTCGGGACTTCTACGATCGTCCCATCCCATAAACCGGGATGAAGTCCCGTCAGAGGATGTATCGGCTAAGATCCTGATCCTTGACAATCGATTCCAGCATATTGCGGACATAAGCCGCATCGATGGTCACATTTTTTTCTTTCAGGTCCGGCCCCTCAAATGAGACTTCATCCAGCAGCTTTTCCATAATGGTATGCAACCGCCGGGCGCCGATGTTTTCGGTCCGTTCATTCACGAGAGCCGCATAGCGGGCAATCTCCCGGATTCCATCGTCAATAAAATTCAGCTCAATCCCGTCGGTCCCCAACAAGCCGGTATATTGCTTGATGAGCGCGTTCTTGGGCTCCGTGAGAATGCGGACAAAATCATCGACGGTGAGCGGCTCGAGTTCTACGCGAATGGGAAATCGGCCCTGCAATTCCGGGATCAGGTCGGAAGGTTTACTGACGTGAAAGGCTCCGGCCGCGATGAAGAGGATGTGATCGGTCTGGACAAATCCGTAACGAGTGTTGACGGTGGTCCCTTCCACGATGGGAAGGATGTCGCGCTGGACCCCTTCCCGGCTAACATCGGGACCATGTCCGGACTCTCGGCCCGCAATTTTGTCGACTTCATCCAGGAAGATGATTCCATTCTGCTCCACCCGGTCCACGGCGATCCGAGTCACCTGATCCATGTCGACCAGTTTCTGCTCCTCTTCCTGAATGAGATATTCCATCGCCTCTACTACCTTCATCTTCCGTTTGCGGGTTTTTTGTCCGAAGAGACCGGGAATCATATCCTTCAAATTGATGTCCATCTCCTCAACCCCGGCATTTGTGATGATTTCGAAGGAAGGGGATGCTTTTTCCCGCACATCGAGTTCCACAATCCGGTCATCCAACTTGCCATCCCTAAGCTGGGCCCGCAATTTTTCACGTGTCTTCTGAAAGGTCTCCTGCGACTGCGCGCTATCCTCGGCCGGTTCGGAGGTTTTGGCGGCAACAGTAGTCGGGGGAAGCAGCAAATCAAGAACCCGTTCTTCAGCATTTTGTTCGGCTTTTTCGCCTACTTCTTCGAGCTTTTCCTCCCGCACCATGTCAATGGAAATTTCCACCAAGTCACGGATCATGGACTCCACATCCCTGCCGACATAGCCCACTTCGGTGAATTTGGAGGCTTCCACCTTGAGAAAAGGGGAATAGGTCAGCCGGGAGAGACGCCGGGCAATTTCGGTTTTTCCCACTCCGGTGGGTCCGATCATGATGATGTTCTTGGGCAGAACCTCTTCCGCTAAATCTTCCGGCAGTTTCTGCCGCCGGATGCGGTTGCGCAAGGCCACCGCCACTGCCCGTTTGGCCTGTTTCTGGCCTACCACATATTTGTCAAGTTCCTCCACAATTTGCCGAGGTGTAAGGTCCTCTTCAGCGGGAATTTCAGACATCGCATCAGGAAGATAAATTACCATGAGTCCTCTATGCCAGGTGGAAGGGAAAATTTTTTAGAGGTGTCAGGCATCAGGCGTCCAGTGTCTGATGGGGCTTTGACACTGACGGTCCCTGTAAGTCAACCCTGCTCCAATTCTTCCACCGCAATTGATAAATTTGTAAAAATGCAGATATTGCCCGCGATATTCATTGCCTCACTGGCAATCTCGCGGGCCGAAAGGGCGGAATGATTCAACAGAGCTCTTGCCGCGGCCAGCGCGAAAGGGCCCCCCGACCCGATGGCGACAATTCCGTCGTCAGGTTCAATTAAATCTCCATTGCCGCTCAGTAAAAAAGTTTTCTCTTTGTCGGCAATCACCAGCAGCGCCTGCAAGTGGCGCAGGGCCCGGTCGGTGCGCCACTCTTTGGCCAATTCGATAGCCGAACGGGCCAAATTGCCGCGGAATTCTTCCAACTTACTCTCAAAACGGGAGAACAGGGCAAAAGCGTCGGCGGTGGAACCGGCAAAGCCGGCGAGAATTTGATTATTGTAAAGCCTGCGGATCTTTTTGGCCCCCTGCTTGACCACCGTTTCCCCCATCGTCACCTGCCCGTCTCCGGCCATGGCCACCCGCCCATCCTTGCGGATACATATGACTGTGGTGCTTCTGATGCGCTGTTTTTCTGGTTTTCGCATTTATTTTTTCCTATGTACAGGCTGAAAAATCGCGTCGGACAAACCTGTATCGACTTGGACTTCTTCAAAGCGAAATTCTGAGACTTTGTACCCATTCGTGTTGCGCACGATCCCGAAAGGGACTTGAATCCCCGAGATGGTGTGATAGCTGTAATAAAACCGTTCATCGTCGGAGGTCCAACGATTCCCCCGTCCGGGAGTTTGAAATTCCATTTTTAGAGGGAGCCAAGTAGTGGCGCTGACAAAAATCCTGACTTTGTCGCCAGTTTTATCGATGAGTTGTACTCCTTCGGCCTCATCCAGATCGATCCGGCTCTTCCCCAAGTGGCGGAAGCGCATCCCCTCCTCTTTCAACCGCACTCTCAAGATGTAATCCAGATTATGTTTCCGGCCAGCCAAAAAATCTTCCAATTCGGCGCTGGTTTGGTCTTTCACATTTTTATACTCAATCTTCGAGCCTTTGTCGCCCACATTGACATAGACGATATTCTGATTATCGTATTCGGTGCGGGTTTTATCGGGAAACTTATCCAGGATCGTCACCCGAGTAAGGCCTCTCAAATTTTCGTCTTTCAGCTGATAGGCTTTGCCACTGCGGGTCATATCCGTCATCTTGAGGTAGGCTTCCCCGCCCAACGCCTGAATAGTATTTTGAAGCATCTCCTTGGCTTTGAGTTCCGATTCCGCCAAATAATCATTTTGTGCCAAGGAGGGAGAAGTCCACCACATTCCAATCGTTCCCGCCAACATCACCATCGGTCGAATTCGTCTTAGTCTGAACATGATCGAACAACCCCTTCCAGATAACCTTAAGAGTGTAGCCAATGCAGCAAGATGAGTCAAACTCGAAAAGGGTTGCACTCCATCCTTGACAGCTCTGGGGATATCTGAAAGATTGATCTTGAAATCATTCTTAAGGCTAGGAGATTGGCTGAATGAATTCGAATTATGGAAAATCATTTCCCTTTCGTTTCGTGATATTGGTCCTGATTTTCACGCTATCTTCGATTTTCTCCCAGGGGGCTTACGCCGCCGATCTGGTTCGCATTACTCTTCTCCAACTCAATGATGTCTATCAAATCATGCCAGTGGATGACGGGAAACGGGGCGGAATGGGCCGTGTGGGAACCATGGTCAAAAAAATCAGGCAGGAATCTCCCAATACGCTTTTCATTCTGGCAGGAGATACTATTTCCCCCTCAGTGGCCTCGAGTATTTTCAAGGGACGCCAAATGATTACGGCTTGGAACTTGGTGGGACTGGATTATGCCACCTTTGGAAATCATGAATTTGATTTCGGAGATGATGTCCTGCTCCAGCGGATGAAGGAATCTCACTTTGTCTGGCTGGCCGCCAACGTAGTAAATAAAAATACCGGCAAACTCTTTGGCACGGCAATTCCTTACATCATTCGAGATATTGGAGGAGTCAAAATCGGAATCATCGGATTAGTCACCTCGGACACCCCGGCCAACTCCAAGCCGGGTCCGCTGCTGGAGTTCCGCTCTCCGCTGGAGACTGCCTCCCGTCTGGTGCCGCAAATGAGACAGGAGGGTGCGCGGATTATCATTGCCGTCACTCATCTGAACATGAGTGAAGACAAACGCTTGGCCCGCAGTGCGGACATCGATCTCATCATGGGCGGCCATGAGCATACCCTGCTGCAGTCTCTTTCGGGGAAGACTCCGATTTTGAAATGGGGATCGGACGCGAGGGATCTTGGCCGGATCGATTTGATGGTGAGACTCCCGGAAGGCAAAATCGAAAGCATGGATTGGGCAGCTCTGCCCGTGGATTCCAACATACCTGAAGATCCGGCGGTGGCCGCTCCTTTGGCCGAATTCGAAAAGACTTTGTCCGCGGAATTGGATCGCCCCATCGGGAAAACCAGTGTCCAATTGGAAGCCCGCCAATCCATCTTACGCAACCGGGAAACAAATTTGGGAAATCTCCTGGCGGATATTTTCAGGGCAAAAATGCAGGCCGATGTGGCCCTGCTGAACAGCGGCTCGGTTCGTTCCAATCGGACGTACGGGCCGGGAGTGTTGACACGCCGGGACGTGCTCTCCATGCTGCCTTTCGAAAACCATCTGGTGAAGATGGAAATCAGCGGCGGAATCCTGCGCCAGGCGCTGGAACATGGGCTCTCCCGAATTGCGGAAGGAAGGGAGGCCGGGCGTTTTCCGCTCATTTCCGGCATGCAGATTGTCTATGATTCCCGGCGTCCGGTTGGCAATCGGCTGTTAAAAATCTTGATTCAGGATAAACCGTTGGAGGAGGGGAAAAGATATTCACTCGCCACGAACAGCTACCTGACCGAAGGCGGTGACGGGTACCGGATGCTGATGAATCTCAATTTTCTGGTCACGCCGATCGAGGGGCCCGTAGTGCCCGACACGGTCATGAACGCCATTCTGTCGGCCCAGGAAATTGCGCCTCAGGTGGAGGGGAGAATTCAGGAACGCGGCGAATCAAATCCGTAGGTCCGACCGCGCGCGCGTTCCACCTCTGAGTTCCTTCAGGCAAAAGTCTTTTGCGCAAAAGCCACATTGGTGCGCGTGTCTTCAATGAATTTGCCTTTCCGGCCGCTGGTTTCCAAGACGAACCACTTGTTGTAGCCAATTGCTTTGCAGGCTTCTACAATCGGCGGGAACTTTACGGCCCCTTCTGCGGATCCCAGAATAGGCGTGCGCCAATCCTTCAGGTGAATTTCGCAAATCCGGCGATTCCCGAGCAATTTAATCTCCGCTGGAACATCATAACCGTACTCCGTGGAATTCCCGACATCATAATATACCTGTAACATGGGAGAACCCACTTGGTTGATGATCTCCAAATTCTGCGCGGCCGTGAGCGTGTTTTCAAATCCCAGGGCAATCCCTAATTCTTCGGCACGGGGCGCAATTTCCTTCAGGGCGGCCACGACTTTTGCCACCCCGGCGGCCTCCAGCTCATAAGATTTGAAAGGTCCCGAGCTGGTATTCTTATACCTTCCATCCGGCCCTTGTACCCTCAAATCTCCTTTCCCGAAGAAAGCCATCAAAATGTTGGCTGACCCCAGAGCCTTGGCGGCTTCTAGGGCGTCAATAACATACACGGCCGCTTGCGGTTCGGATTTCAGCGGAATTTCGTTGAGTATCCCGATGGCCACGGAGGGGAATGAGATCCCATATTGTTTGCCCAAATCGAGATACTTTTGCCGCATTGCTTTTTGACGAAGCAACATGTAGCCAGGGCCAATGCCAACGGTCACTTGAATCCCATTTAAGTGCGCGTCTTTGGCTTTCGGAATATCGTTGGGATCGCACATTTTCCCCAAATTCCAATCGCACATCCCTACGCGCAATGTCGAATTCCCGGCTGCCCATATCTCCTGTTCCATGCGCCATGCGGCTGCCGCCACTCCGGCTGTTCCCAAAAATCCCCGACGATTAATTATCATGATGCCTCCTAAGATAATAGCGTGGATGGAGGCGGGGTGCCCTTATCCCGTCTGAGTTTGCCAATATTGTTCGGACGGCCCGAGGGCAGGCCGCCTCCATCATCCCATTTTCATTGTCTTGTTGTGCCCACTATGCCGGCAAAATCCCCCTTCAAAGGGGGAATAAACTTGACTCTCGATTGCGCAGTCTCAGCATTTCCCCCGCCCATGATACATCTAGGAAGTAACCTTTGCCACAACGGCTGAATTGGGATTCTTCCATGGCCGGCAAATTAAATGGACCATCAAAATCAAGGCCGACATTGAAGCCGATAATAAACAGTAATCACAAAAGGCATGAATGACAAACGCCTGAAGATAGATTAATCCCAAGGTGAACAAAAAAGCCATGGCCGCGGGAGCGAGGCTGAGCCGCAAAATGCGGGGATATCCGGAAAAAGCAAAGACCCCCGCGATGCAAATCAGCGCGTAATAAGCTAATCCAAGCCAAGCAATCGAGAACCCGGCAAAACGCGCATAAGGGCTGTTCAAGACCTCTTCACATCCATGAGTGATGGTGCAAGGAAGAATAGCTTGGCTCAGGCTCTTGATTCCCACATAAGCGGAATCCATCATCCCCAAAAAGGCAAATCCAGCCAGTAATCCTCCTGCCAGCCTTTCCTTTTTCATTGGGCTTTTTTTATCCCCTCCGCAATCATGGATTCAAAATCATCTTCGTTCTTCGCCGGAGGCAGAGCTTTTCCGTTCAGGAAAAAAGTAGGGACGGAACTGACGTTCAATTGTTGTCCTTCAAATTTATCCCGATAAATTTTCTCTTGTATGTCAGTGGCCCAAATATCCTGCCGAAAGCGGTTGATATCCAGCTGGATGGCCTCCGCATATTTCAGGAAAAAGGTGAGAGGATCAGGAACGTTATACCATTCGATTTGATGAATAAAGAGCTGGTCGTACATTTCCCAAAATTTAAATTGCCGTCCAGCCGCCTCTGCGGCCTGGGCGGCAATCATGGCATTCTTGTGATTAGAATCGAGCGGAAAATGTTTGAAAATCAGATGAAGATTATTGGAATATTTCTTCATTACTTTTTCCAACCGGGGGCGGGTGGCTCCACAAGAGCCGCATTGAAAATCACCGAATTCCACCAATACTGCTTTGGCGGCAGGATTTCCTTTGGACCACCCCTCTGTTGTCACCGCGGGTTTACTGCTGAGCAACGCCGCGGCCCCTGCGTCCGCGGAATTATCCTCTTTGCCACGATTCACCAGGAAAAAGGCGCTCCCCACGGCCAGCCCAATTAAAAGGATGGCTCCAGCCAAAGGCATTAGCCAAGCTTTGCCGGCTCCCGCTTCTGATGGAGAATTTTTGAAATATTTCATTTTCACATTATGGTCTGTCATGGCCTCTGCAGGCTCCGCAATTGATTTTCTTATCCCAGAAATCTGATGATTAGGTCACCCCAGAAGGATGTTCCGCTTCGATCAAAAATGCTTGATTATATCATCCGCCGTGTTGGATATTCCATCGGCCCCCAAAGAGCGAAGAATCAGGGAACCATCCGCTTGCGGTTCCACCCGAATCTCCCGGTTCCAACTGTCGAAACGAATGACCTCCGACAAAAATTCAGGCACCAGTACATCAGTCAATTTTGTAATATTAATAACCGGAGGAGTTCCCTTGGCTTTATCCTTGTAAAGGGTTATAGCCTTAGCCAATTTATCCAGCATTTCCTGGGTCTGTCTTGTTCTGATGCTATTGACAGCCTCCATGAAGAGGTCAAAATCCACCCAATCCCGATCACCCAATCGAACGGATTTAATTTGCCACTCTTTTCCTTTTTCCCGGAAAACTTCCAAGGACACTTGAAGGTTAGTTTCAACAATGGCCTGATCTTTTTGGGCCATCGAAACCTGCAGAATCCGCAGATGATCTTTTTCAATGGTCCCCAAACCCAAATCTTCAATCTGTTGTCTGATCAAACCAGCGCTGGGGATCTTTTTGCCGGCACAACTACCACAGATTAACAGTATAACGAAAATCGACAATATTTTTAGCCATGCCTTCATGAAGCCGGCTCCCGGCCAAAATCCAGCCATTATGCGAAGAGGGAATTTCTACCATCCATGCTGCCCCGGAAAGGAAGAAAAGCTATCGTATTAAGAGTCCGGCGGGGTGTCAAGCTCCTCCTGCCATGTGTGGGTGCGCTTAAAAGAGAGAGGACCCCTTTGGTGTGCGGCGGCACGAACGCTTTCCCAAGGCGCGACGTGTAGCTCCCAACAAAAGCGCGGACGCGTCCGATACTCCCCAATAAGCAACGGCGACAGGACATGCGGAAATCCTGAATTTGGATAAACCCTCTCACTTTTAATTGGACCCCGCCCCTCCGTTGCACTTGAGACTTTTGATGAGGAACCCTCTGCCGATCCCGTAGGCGGGGGAGAGCGGCCTGCCGCGAAAAGTCGCGGGGAATGGATTCACCAGCCTCCAGTCTCAGCCGGCTTGATCGGCGGACTTGGCCGCATCTTTCTCGATCAGCGGAACCGCGGCGGCCTGATTTTTCTCGTACTCCTCGCGAGTCCGTTTGATCAGCAACTCCGCGCTATTCGATATGGCTTGATCCCAGAACTTTACGATCCGATTGGCGATCTGTTGGATACTGCGCGAAACACGATTCTCTGGTTGGGAAGGGAGAAAGGCCTTTCCTTCCCGGACGGAAATTCTTACTCCGGGGTCCGCATAGACAAAGCCAAAATGATCCAATTCGATCGAGAGCACCTGTTCCACCGTTCTCTCCATGGTGCGGGCCCACTTCAAATCGTCGGGGTGGTCGCCCATGTTAAAAATCATCCGGGGGCGGCGCCGCTGGACCGCCTCCCTGATTTTTTCTCCCGCCGCGGTATTCGTTTCTTTCACTCGCCCATAAAAGGCATCGACAGTTAATTGGGGACTATCGATTGGCTGCACATACAATTCCTGGAGTAGGTCCGTCAACCCAGGATCTTTGGGCATGGCTCGTTCAATTTCTCGCAGCACGAGGTTTTTCAAAAAAACCAGCGCACTCATGATAGCCGGATATTCCGGAGTGCTGACCACCAGCCCTCTTTCCACCATGGCGAAAAAATCGAGGGTGTGATAGGCACAGCCAGCGCCAAGGTCCAGCAGAACATATTCGGCGGGAAGGAGTCGCAGTTTTTGGATCAACTGAATTTTTTGGGAATGAGTAATGTTGGCCATAAAAGGCATTCGGCCATCCCCCGATAAGAAACGAAGGTTTTCATGTGAGGTCTCGACGAGAAATTCCTCCAATGCACCGCCACCTACACGCAAAAAATCGCCAATGCCGCGGAATTTGTTGGGCAATCCCAGCAAAGAGTGCAGGTTGGAATTGCCCAAATCCAGATCGACTACGATGGCGGAATGCCCCATCGCCGCCAGGGCTAAGCCAAGATTGGCCGTCAAAAAAGTCTTGCCAACACCGCCCTTCCCTCCGGCAACCGGGATAATAATCGGCTTTTCCATCATGGAGGATCTCCCTGACATGAATAAGAATCGAAGAAATGGACTGCCCGCTAAATAGGACCAGTTCATTTATACCGCAACTATTCGAGGGGAATCAATGTATGCTTGGCTATCGGATTCAATCAGAGGTGAGGTGCAATCATAATCGGCGGCGAAATGACCACATTCCCTTCATCGCATGGGATCATGAGGGCACGGCGCGAATGATTGGGGTTGTTGACTGCTCCTCAGAAAATCAAATTTGGGCAAAGGTGGAGCGGGCACTCCGTGCACGCTGGCTCGGCAGGCGAGGTTAGCCAAGCGACGCGCGAAGGATCGCGCGTCCCACCTTGTTTTCATCCTCTTGTTGAGCCAGCCATGTTGGCATGTGCGGCTCCCTTGATTTGGCGAGATTCGCGTGCAAGGTGTGCAAAGTGGAGGTTGATTGAGGAACGGATTGGCGGGATGCGCTGGCTCGACAAGCACTGGCAATCTGACATCCGTTTGCGCAGATCCTATTGTCGCGCTTTTCATTGCGGACGCATCCCACCCAATGAATTTTATGCGCAAAGAAATGGGGCGCGGGTCAAACCCATTGTTCCTGCAGAATGTCCCCTTGCAAACTCACAACCGTGCATTTCACCGGGACCTTGCGGCTGGCCCGGGCAGCCGCCTCTTGTGCCATACGCAAAAGCCCGCCACAGCAGGGAACCTGCATGATCATGACCTGCAAAGTGTTGATCTTGGCCTGATCAATCATGGCCGTAAGTTTTTCCAGATATACTTCCTGCCCTTCATCCAATTTGGGACAGGCAATGGCCAATGACTTGCCTTTTAAGTGGTCCTTGTGAAAATCACCCATGGCAAAGGGGACACAGTCTGCGGCAAGCAAAACATCTTTGCCTTGGTACTGAGCCGCCGTTGGAGAAATCAAATGCAGTTGAATGGGCCAATGCGTCAATTGCGATGGACGATTCCCCTCCAATTCCCCGGCTGTTGCCGGGCCATTGCCGGCAAATTCCATGGATCGGGATCCCGGACAGCCTCCCCCGTGTGCATGCATATTCATGACTTTTATCTCCTCCAGAGGATTTTCAATTTGATTTTCTTTTAGATAATCCAAAGCCAGTTTCAGGTACTTTTGTTCATTGTGGTCTTTCAGGTGCGCCAAGTGCGCAGCCATCACGTTCTTCCCCTGTTTGACGATGTTGGCCATTACCTTCTTTTCGTCATAGGGCTCAGCCTCCCGCTCTTCGATGGCGATGGCGCCTTCCGGACATTCGCCCAAACAGGCCCCCAAGCCATCACAAAACAGATCGCTGATGAGACGCGCCTTGCCATCGATCATCTGAATGGCCCCTTCTGGACAGCCCGGAATACAGTTGCCGCATCCATCGCACTTTTTTTCATCTATGGAAATAATCTTTCGCTTCATGGAATCCCTTCATCCTCCTGCCACTCGCGGCAACTCGATCTCTTCTTCCGCGGATTGTGACTCTCCTCGGCTTCAATCTACATTTGGAGTTTAACTTTTTCGTGATATAAAAACCTTGATCCAGATCAAGAAATTGCTTTTTTTTTATTTTTATGGAAATTCAAGCACTTTTAGAGACTGCCACATTCTTTAAAGAGGTTTCGGCGGAAAGCAGGAAGGCCATCAGCCGGATCTGTCACGCTCGCAGGTTGAATAAACGCGAGGTGCTGTTCCTCGAAGGGGAAAAGGGCGATGCGGTCTTTCTTCTGGCTGAAGGAAACATTCAGCTTTATAAGACCACGCCGGATGGACGGGAAGTCACGATTAAAATGGTCAGGCCGGGAGAACTCTTTGCCGAAGTCATTCTTTTTGAAAAGGAATCCTTTCCCGTCAGCGCAGCTGCCGTTGAAAAAAGCCTTGTCTATTCACTGCCGCGGAGGGAGTTTCACGGCCTGCTGGCGGATGAGTCTTTCAGAAATGATTTCATCGGAATGTTGATGCGAAAACAGCGCTACCTGGTAAGCCAAATCATGAATCTGTCGGCCTCAGACGTGGAAACCCGCTTTTTTAATTTTCTCGAGGAACAATACGGGCGCCATTATCAATACCTGATTACGATCTCAAAGAAGAATCTGGCCGCAGCCATTGGCACAAATCCGGAGACACTCTCCCGCCTGCTCTTGAAGCTCAAGGAGGAGAACATCCTGGTTTGGGAGGGAGAACGGCTTCGCCTTCGAAGCGGTTTTTGGAAGGAGCTAGACGACTGAGCCGAATGCAGACCCTCTTCGCGGCAGAGTGCTGGTGTAACCACTATCACCGTCGAAAGCGCCGCTCATGCAATATCTGGAGGGGCAAATCGGCACATCGGCCAGCTGACGGACAAGCCACTCCGGCCTGAATTGTGCCATGGCCTGAATGACCAACCTCAATCGTAGAGATCCGTGCTCAGGTACTTCAACCCGCTATCGCAAATCAAAAACACAATAGCGGCGCCCTTTTCGGGGCCCCTCAACAATTGGATGGCCGCGGAAAGGTGAGCGCCGGAGGAAAACCCGCCAAAGATCCCCTCTTTTTCGGCCAGCATCCGGGCGCCCTCCACGGCCTCTGCATCGGTCACCTGGAGAAATCCCGTCACCAGGGAACGGTCCAACAAAGGGAGATTTTGCAGACTGTATCCGCCACCCTGAATTTTGTGGCTCGGGTCCGTCAAGGGAAGTCCCGCCAGCACGGCTGCTCCCGAAGGTTCCACGAAATATGCCCGCACCTCTGGTCTTCTCTGTTTCAAGGCTCTGGCCACGCCCGTAAAAGTCCCTCCAGTCCCAGCAAAATCGAGGAAAACTTCCACGGCCCCTTCGGTTTGTTCCCAGATTTCCGGCCCCGTCTGCATTTCATGTGCCCGCACATTTCCCGGCAATTCAAACTGATGGGCGCGGAAGGCGGCCCGCTCGCGTACCAGGTCCTGAGCTTTCTGTTCAACCAAGGCTAAATCGTCACCCGAGACCTGATGCAGCGGAGACCCTGGAGCCTGATCCACTAAAACCACTTCAGCTCCCAAAGCCCCCATCATCCTCGCCCGTTCCCGCGTATTTCCTTTTGACATCACTGCCACGAAGGGATGGCCCATGGCCCGGCAGACGATAGCCAGCCCGGTTCCGGTGTTTCCACTCGTCAGTTCGACTACGGTCTGTCCGGGGCGCAATGTCCCGTCCGCCTTGGCATCGCGGATCATTTGCAGCGCAATCCGATCTTTTTTGCTGAAGCCAGGATTCAGATAATCGAGTTTAGCGAAAAGCCGTCCCTCTAATTTCAAATCGTTCACCACGCGATGGAGTTCCACCATCGGGGTCCGGCCAATGACATCTACGATAGAGTGTCTCAAAGGATCCACGGCTTTCAGCTCCTGACGGAATTTTATGGAACAAAATAAATAGACTGCTCAAGAATGGGCTCAATAGCGTCCGCCGGCTGTGCCCTCATTCGACTCGAAACAGGTGCCCCGCCCCGGGCGCCACCCAATCCATCTCTCGCCCAAAGGGTTCTTCCCGGCCGGAGTACTGCGAGATATGAATGAGTTTAGTTCCCGGATTTTTGAAATTCAGCTTGTATTGGAATGAATTGTGCAAGTCCTTGTTGACGAGCATCAGGTACGGCCTCCCCTGTTCGTCAGTAAATTCCCCGATGAGGAACCTCCCCTGAACCGGAGGAATGACATAGCGTTGAGTTATTTCCACGGATGCCAGCAATTTGCTTTCCCGCAATGGGCGGCATTCCGCGGGCGCGTCGGGGTAGTGATAAACCCCGGTGCTCTTGAGCCTTTTCAGCACGGGGGCCAGCGCATGAACCTGGTTGTTCACTCGGCGCATCATGTCCCACGATGGGGTTTTGTTGCCAAATTGATCGATCGGGCCCAAACGATAATTTCCGTCGGACCAGGTAAAATAACTGAAGTACTGAATCCCTCGTCCGCCGTGGGCCATCGTGGCATAAGCCTGCAGATTATAAGTGGCGTCGCTGTTTTCCATGTAATTGAAATGGGCATTTGACAAAACACAATTCCAAAGTGGAACGCCGGTCTCGACCGACAATCGGCGGACTACCTCCAAATTGGTATAAAAATAATCGAGCATTTCTCCGCCCACCAGGGAGTAATTATCATAGCTGAGGAAAGGCTGGTTGATCTTTTCCACCAACAGCCGGACGTACTCCTCATAAGTCGCCACGCCCATGCGTTCCGGCGAAACACGGACGGGAAAAAGATTCACATAAGGATACTTCTCGGGCATCAATTCCCGCAACAGTCTTGCCACCAGGGCCAGGCTGGGAAACGCCCGCGCATGCGGCTCATCCTTCAACATGAAACCTATTACCGCCGGACTTTTGCCCACTTCACGAATCAACGATTCGAGATTTCCGCGGACATCAGCTTCCACTAGAGGCTTTTCAAAATCGTATCCATTCACACGGGGATCGCTCACAAACACTTGCAGCCCTGCTTTTTCGAAAGCCGGAAGGTCTTTGACTGCGGCGAATCCGGCAATGTTGATCCCAGCGTCCTTCATCCACTGCAGCTGTTGGGGGTCGGCCGGCGTCTCCCCCCAGGACATAATGGCAAAGTCCTTTGGAGAAACCCGCTGTTCCTGGAAAATCTGCTGAGCTTGGGCGGCAAGCAAGAGGGAAAAATATGCCAGTCCGAGTAAGCCAAGGACATAAATCCAACGTCGCAAACGAACCATGGACACAACTCCTTTTGTAAATGTGTTTCCTCAAAGAAAACAGCAGCCACTCCAGCCAAACGCCGAAAAATCCGGCGGGCCTTGAACTCTAGCGCCCATCCAGAACGTAGCTTATTCACCAATTATTTTAACGAGGACACGCTTCCTTCGATTGCCATCGAACTCTCCGTAGAATATCTGTTCCCAGGGGCCAAAGTCCAGCCTGCCGTTGGTCACGGCAACCACTACTTCCCGGCCCATGATTTGCCGCTTCATATGAGCGTCGGCATTATCTTCTCCGGTGTTGTTGTGTCGATACTGACTCACCGGCTCATGTGGGGCCAACTTTTCCAGCCATTTTTCATAGTCGTGGTGCAAACCGGATTCGTCATCGTTGATGAAAACCGATGCCGTGATGTGCATGGCGTTCACCAGCGCCAATCCTTCCCGAATACCACTTTCCTCAAGACAAACTTCCACTTTTGGCGTAATGTTTACAAACCCCCGGCGTCCCTGAATTTCAAACCAAAGCTCTTTGCGAAAGCTCTTCATGGAATCCTCTTTCTCGACGAGATGGAATGTGTTCATCTAATGTTGCCACTCAGCATGCCTCCATATGGTAGCCACGCTGAGTGAATTTTACGAGGCGTAGAACTTGGCCACATGGTCAAACCAGAACCTGGCCAATTTAACCACGAAGCAAAATAAGACCACCACGTAGATATGCATTCACTCGAATTACCAACCAATTACCTTATTGACCTGTTTATGAACTTCGGCATAAATCGAGCTTGGCTGAACCAACTACCACGACTCAACCATCCCCCAATTCGGGTTTGGAAGACTTCAGCCGTGTTTCCTATTGACAGACATCTTCCGAATCATTGATGATCTGTGAACTGGTTCGGGAATCCCAACAGCACGTCATCTCGGACATCACTGTTTTGAAGAAGCGGATCACGGCTCATAATCGACCATTCTTGCGGCCTCGGCGCACGGACTGTGCGGAACGATCATGTTTCCCAATTTTAGAAAAATATCCCCTCGCACCAACTACAAGAGTGAAACAGCCAATCCGGTTTTTCATCTCCAACGAAATGGGGGGCCTATTCGATTTCTCCGGACCAAGTGGCGGCCCTGGCGAAATCCAGCCGCCAAAACCTCTCTGAAAGGCCTTTGGGTTTATCTTCTGGCGGGGTTTTTCATGATCGTTGCCCTCTATGGATTTTGGGCGGAGCCCTACTGGATCCAAATTAGCCGCTTCCATCTCCAGATGGGAATCTATCCCCCCTTAAAAATTGCCCACCTGACGGATCTCCATACGTATGGGTTGGGTAGCCGTGAGCAAGAGGTTTTAAATCGCCTGGAGGAAGAGAAGCCAGACCTGATTGCCATCACGGGGGACACCCTGGCTCAATCCGGGACTTATGAATTATGCCGGCCTTTCCTTTCCAGGCTGCACGCTCCCTCCGGAGTATGGGCAGTCCCGGGGAATTTTGAAAACAGACGAAGACTCGACAACGAATCGGCCTTTTACAATTCTCTGAACATCCATTATCTGATCAATAGCAGCCAGTTCATACGTCCCAATCTCTGTGTGGTCGGATTGGATGATGCCGCCTCTGGTTTTCCCAATCTGGATGCCGCCCTGGCCTTTGTGCCCAAGCAGGCCGCCACTCTTGTCCTTATGCATTCTCCCGGTTATTTTCGACAGGCAGCCGGGCGTTGCGATTTGATTCTGGCGGGACACAGCCATGGCGGACAAATCCGCCTCCCCTTCGTGGGTGGGCTATGGTTTCCCAAAGGAGTGGACGGTTTCACCGAAGGGTGGTTTGAAAAAGAGAGGACCCGAATGTACGTTTCGCGTGGCCTTGGGACGGTCCTGTTGGATGTCCGTCTTTTTTGCCGACCCGAGCTGGTCTTGATCACCCTCGAATGATTTACCCCCTTTTTCTTTACCCTCGAACTCGCGCGGAAAAGGCCTCATAGGCTCCAGCAGCCTGGCAGTTTAACCAGGCGATATAATCGTTGGCCACGCTTTCATAATTCTTCAGATAAGAAGGATCCTGACGAGTGTCCCTCAGCAGAGGAACCAAATCCCTCAATCGTTCCCAGGCAAAAAGCAATTCCCGCCCACTTTGGAAAAATAGCTTTTCGTTCAGCACTCCCGCCGTAATGAAAGAAGAGACCATGTCCCAATATGAGACGACCATCCGGAATGAAGCATTTTCATCCGATCCCATGGGACATAATTTTTCCAACTCCTCCAATGTCCGGACCTTGAAGGACCGGGCAAACCAATCGCGGGCCTCCCGCATTCGAGCTTCCCTCCTCGCTTCGTAAAGGCGCAAAATCAGATTCACATCATCGTAAGTGGCATGGGATTCCATTTCTTCCTCCGCGAATTGACAGTCCATAAGCGACCCTGATTTTAATGCAAACCAACGCAACCGGCAACTAGCGGTGTAATTTAAAGTGAGAGACAACAAAAAAAAAGAGATATTGTCGCGGCCTTGATGATGTGGCCAGCCAAGTCGGCGCTTCCGGCGGTGACAAAGGTCACAAAAGCGCACTACCACATTATTCCCGCCAATGAGCGATTCATGCCGGTCTTTTGTCTCTCATTTTTGATTTCGCCCAGGAAAAACAAATCTATTGTCTGCAATTTCCCGGCTGATATAATTTCGGCGAGATCTTGTCAATAATTTCCCAAATGAGCCGCCACAAAATTTCATAGGGCAGCGAGGAGAAAACACCATGATTATTGGCGTACCCAAGGAGATCCTGGTAAAGGGCGGAGCGGAGGAGAAACGAGTCAGCTTGTCTCCTTCAGCGGTGCATGAGCTGACCGATGCCGGCCTCGATGTGGTGGTGGAGCGAGGCGCTGGGCTGGGCGCCCACTTCAGTGATGAGGAATACCGGGAGTCCGGGGCCACCATTGTCTATTCCAAGGGGGAAGCCTTTCAGCGGGCCGATGTCCTGGTGAAAGTCCAAACCTTGCTGGAGGAAGAATGGAACCTTCTGCGGGAAAACCAAGTCCTGATGGGATTTCTGTTTCTGGGCATTTCCCCCAAACCCTTTCTGAACGCCATTCTTGACAAAAAGATTTTGGCGATCGGGATGGAGCTGGTGCTCAAAGAGGACGGCACTCACCCGATCCAGCGGCCCATGTCGAAAATTGCGGGGAATATGGCCCCGCAAATTGCCGGCCGCTTGCTGCAATCCAACCTGCATAACGGTCGAGGCCTGCTTTTGGGGGGGATCGAAGGCGTGCCTCCCGCTGAAGTGGTCATCCTGGGGGCGGGCACTCTGGGGACCTATGCCGCCCGGTCCTTCACCGGACTGGGCGCTTCGGTTCATGTGGTCGATAAAGATATTCGCCAGCTCGAGCGAGTGGCGCAGGAAACCCGCGGGCGCGTGGTCACGCTGCCTTACACTCAACGGAATCTGGCGCGATTGGTCAGCTTTGCCGATGTGCTGATTTGTGCCGTGCAGGTGCCCGGCGAGAAGCCTCCGCGGTTGGTCACGCGCGAAATGGTGCGGAGCATGAAAAAAGGATCGGTCATCATTGATTTTTCAGTCGACCAGGGCGGAATTGCCGAAACCACGCGTCTGACTCCCAACGAGGACCACGTCTATCTCGAGGAGGGCGTCATCCATTTTGCCGTGCCCAACGTCCCTTCTTGGGTCGCCCGCACGGCTTCTCATGTGCTCTCCAACGTCCTCCTTCGCTACCTGTTGGAGTTCGGAAAATCTGGCTGTCTGCAGGCATTAAGAGAGTCCCCGGAGCTGCAAAAAGGGGTCTGCTGCTGCCAGGGTTGCCTCACCCATCCTCATATCCATTGCCCAGGCCGTGAGTACCGCGAATTGACGACATTTTTGAGCTGACAGGAGGCTGTATGAGCTGGATCGACCAGTACAAACAACGTCTCTGCTCCGCCGACGAAGCGGTTTCCGTCGTCAAGAGCGGCGACCGCATCTATATGAGCGGCAATGCCTCCGCTCCTTACCGATTGTTGGAGGCTCTGGCCCGGCGGAAGGATGAGCTGGAAAATGTCGAATTGGTGCACGGGTTGTTGATCGGAAAGGATCCTCTGGCGGAACCCTGCATGGCCGGCCATTTCCGCCACAATTCGCTTTTCGTGGGACATGCCGATCGCGAAGCCGTCAACACCGGACGGGCCGATTACGTTCCCGTTTTTCTGCATCAGATACCCGATCTATTTTATAAGGGATTGATGCCGCCGGATGTCGCCATCATGCATACAACCCCGCCTGATGAACATGGATTCATGAGCCTGGGTTCGGAAATCCTGGCCTCCAGGGCGGCGATCGAAACCTCCAAAATCCGCATTGCCCAAGTGAATGAGCAGATGCCGCGAACTCTGGGAGACACCTTTGTCCACGTAACCACATTTCAAAAGATTGCCGAAGTATCCGATTCTCTTCCGATTTTGGAGAAGAAGGGGTCAACGGGAATCGAACAGGAGATTGGAAAACATATCGCCAGCTTGATTGAAGATGGGTCTACGCTGCAATTGGGAATCGGCGGAATCCCCGACGCTGTGCTGGCCGCTCTCCATTCCAAGAAGGATCTGGGCATTCATACCGAAATGATTTCCGACGGAGTCATGGAGGGCATTGAGGCCGGTTTTATAACCGGGGCACGCAAGACGCTGCACCCCGGCAAAGTGGTGGGGACCTTCGCCCTCGGCACTCCCCGGCTTTACAAATTCATCCACAACAATCCAATTTTTGAGTTGCATCCCACCAATTACACCAATAATCCGCTGATCATTTCACAAAACGACAAGATGGTAGCCATCAATTCAGCCATCGAAATCGACCTTACGGGCCAGGTCTGTTCCGATTCCATCGGCCCTTATATTTACAGTGGATTTGGCGGACAAGTCGATTTTATCCGCGGTTCGGCTATGTCGAAGGGGGGCCGCCCCATCATTGCTCTCCCCTCAACAGCCAAAGAAGGGCAACTTTCGCGGATCGTCCCATACTTAAAACCGGGGGCTGGAGTTGTCACCACGCGGGCGGATGTCCATTACGTGATTACGGAGTTTGGGATTGCCTATCTGCATGGCAAGAATATCCGCGAACGGGCCAAGACCCTGATCGCCATTGCCCACCCGGACTTTCGGGAAGATTTGGAAAAGGCAGCCTTCGAGAGGAATATTCTGAGCTGACGGGACGATAGGCAAAATTTCTCAAACGTCATCCACCCAGACTTTATCAAGACATAAATGGAAACGGATATCGTTTTCAAGGAAAGGAGGAGTCAACTCCGTAGTCGTACCCTTTCTTTTGGGCAATGGGGGCAAGTCTGAGAGTAGTAATTCCAAGGAGCGTTCAAGCTGAGACTAATGCATCCATAATTCAGGTGTGAAGTGCATACTCATCGCACATGCTCCCGCTCGCACTTCGACAAGCTCAGTACGAGCGGGGATTGGAGTGCCGCTCATCCTGAGCTTGTCGAAGGATAAGCGAAATCAGTGGATGGACTCCTTGTTGTTCATCACAGTAGTGAACTCATCATGAAAGCTCATTTGAATAAGGTCCGGAATTGAATTGAACAAACGGCAATAAAAAACTAATCCAAAATTTGTAGATTAATTCAAAACGTGGTGAGTGACGTAAGAGGTCCGGATGGGGACGCTGCCGTTGATTTGTATTTCAAGAACAACTTGAAAACTCTCCGGGATTTTGGGATGCGCTGGGTCAGAAGAAATATTGAGATGATCAACCAACTGCTTGACCTGCTCTGCTTTCGTTAAATACTCCACACACGCTTGCGTTCCAAAGGTTGTATTTCCCGCTAGGATTAAAATTTTTCGGCGAGGTTCGATCCCATTCAATAGGGTGATTAGGGCGTAATCTTTAGTTACAGTGCTTTGTGACATTCCCTCGATAACGGGGACATACGTTTTTTGCTCTCCTTTCTTTACCTTTCGATTAATAACCAAGCTAATCGGACATTTTACCTGGGAACGGTCCATTTTGAATATGAAGTCCTGTTCTTGTGGAAGCCGCCGCAGAAGGATATTTTCTGGTGGCCCCCCCAAAAAAATGATGTCTTGGGTTTTCAGATCTTCCCAAGTTAACAGAAGGCTTCGCGCCACCCTGCAAGGTTTTTTGGCGCTCGCGAAGAGATCGCTCAGAAAATGCACTCCGATGACTTCACCCACGCCGGTATAAACGTCAGTTATGACCGGGGGACGAGCTGCCCTGGAGACGGAAGGGGGCGATATATTTTCCGCAAAATCGTCTACGGGATACCAGTACTTCATTCCATCAATGACATTCCCTTCAAACACCGCATTGCTGTAAGCAATCAACAAGGGGTTGGCCGGATCCAAAAATCCTCCCCAAAAGGGACCAAAGGATTTTTTAACATTGATTTCCGGCTGTTCGAAGCTTTCCCGCGCCTCAACTTGCTTCAATTGTGAATAATAATAATACGACAATAAGCCAAAAAAAATCGTAAGTCCTGCCAGCACGAGCACAAGAGGTGTTTTGGCAGTCCATTTCCACTCTTGAGAAGGGACCTTCACATGATCAGTGGAGTGAGCTAAAGGAGAGGTTTCCACCAAATGGCGATCAGCTGAAAAAGTATTCGATTTGGCATAGCTAAAAGTCGGGACATAATGCCCTTTCGGCAATTTTACCTGGATTCTATCCAGTTTCCCCTCAGACTCATAATATTCTTCCAGCTTGGTGCGCAACCGGGTCGCCTGCACGCGAACCAGCGAGTCAATACGCGGATCGTAATTTTCCTTTCGTCCGAAAACCTCAGAAGCGATGGTAAATTCCTTTACCTCGCTGTCGTGTCCTTCGAGAGATTTCTCCACCACATATTTCAAGAAGGACTTCAATATTTCAGCGGTTCGAAAGGTCTGGCTATCGACAATTTTTTGCAGCTGGTTCAGTTTTTCTTCACGGCTAGGAAATCTCACGTCATTTAACGCGTTAACCATGGCAATTAACTGTGCTTTTTTGAGATCTGGATGTCGAAGAATTCACTGCTTATAACGATAAGTATACACCGCTTAACGCCAAATGCAAGCAATGACTAGATATCTTGTACTTGCTTTTCTAAATTCGTTCAAACCTTTGAAGTGTGTCTCAATCAGGAGAAGCGGGTCTCGCCCGAACCCACGTTGTTCCTGCCTGAATTGCGTAAATTCTGGATACACTGCAAAGTTTGTTGATTCAACAGCGGTGTGCTCCAATCTCTCGTCCGCTACGAATCGGCTCGTTTTTACCATGTGCTTTTTTCAGTCTTTGGCAATCAGTCGAGAAGAAGAGTGCAATATCTACGATTTTGCAGATTAAAGCACCGAAATTTCGGATTGATTGGAAGATTTCATTGGGATCGAGTTTTCGAGGTTTTTGTAGCATACTGAAAAAAAAGGTTAAACCTCAAAGAACAGTTCCCCCAGTGATTGGTAAACGAGTTGCTCCATCTGTTCCGGTAAATATCCATCTGTAATGTAATCTGTGTCAAATTTTGAGTTGTAGTGCCTAGTCTCGACTTTAGGCTCGCCACCATCCGCGAAATTTCCTAAAAGAGACATTCTCTCATGGTGGATCATGGAGTAAACAATCAGCAGGCAGGATTTCATCAGACTGCACAAAGGAGGAAGCATGAGGAATGAACGTGTGAACAAGAGACTTGGATTGTTTTGTTTTCTCTTGGCCTTGTTTAGCATTACCGCTTTGGTGGTGACACCGGAAGTTGTCTTTGGGCAACAGGTGACGGCTTCGATCACCGGCAAGGTGACAGACCCAACCGGTGCGGCAGTTGTGGGAGCAAAGGTGACGGCAAAAGACCTTGATCGTGGTACAATCCAAACGACGGAAACCACGCCAGAAGGATCGTACAATTTACCCCGAGTCGCAGTTGGGAGATGGGAAGTGAGAGTGGAAATGAAAGGATTTTCCACTTCCGTCTTACCCCCATTCCAATTAGAAATGAACCAAACCGCCCGCTTTGACGTGCAATTGAAAGTGGGTGAAATTACCGAAACCATTGAAGTGACTGGGGCAGCTCCATTGTTGAATACTGATACCATGCAGGTCGGTACAATCATTGACAACAAGGTAAATGAAGCATTGCCCTTGGCTTCGCGCAATTACATTCAGTTGACCATGTTGGCGCCTGGTGTCACCAATCCTGATCCATCTTCCATGAAGAACCCCCTAACGACTGGACAAAGCGGTCGCCCTTATGTAAACGGGAACCGTGAACAATCCAATAATTTCCTGCTGGATGGTTTGGATAATAACCAGGTATCCGACAACGTTGCAGGTTACACACCAGCGCCGGATGCCATTCAAGAATTCAACATGATTACCAACAACGCCCCTGCTGATTTCGGCAACTTCGAGGGCGGTGTGGTGAGCGCCACGATCCGGTCTGGCACCAATGACCTGCATGGCAGTGTTTACGAGTTCTTGCGCAATGATGCTCTCAACGCAGCTGATTGGGCTGCCAAATGGTCCTGCGCCATGAGCAATTGCAACGAAAAGGACGTCCGGGCCCGGATGCGCTGGAACATGTTTGGCGCAACCATTGGCGGGCCGATCAAAAAGGATAAGCTCTTCTTCTTCGGTGACTATGCGGGGGTTCGTTACAAAACCCCGGCTGCCAGCGGACCCATTTCGCTGATTACGATGGCCGAACGGGGTGGTGATTTTTCGGCGTTGTTGGGAAGGGGAATTCAGCTTTATAATCCCTTCAGCACCCGGCCGGACCCCAATGATCCCAACAAGATGATCCGCGATCTATTCCCAAATAATCAAATTCCGATCAGCATGATCAATCCGGTTGCACAGAAACTGTTTTCGAATAATGCACTGTATCCCACCCCCACTAACAGCGGTCTGGGAAACAACTTCATCAATACCAGTAGTAGTAATCAACGGGGCGACCAGTATGACGTTAAGATGGACTATAACATGACGGAAAAAGACAAATTTTCTGGTCGCTATTCCCAAAGCTGGCAGAAAAATCCCAGCGACAACTCAACCCCGCTTCTTTTTGGCAGCTTCTGGCAAGCTCCGACCCAAAGCGGTGTCGTTGACTGGACGCGAACACTCAGCAATACGCTTGTGAATGATTTTCGTATGGGAGTTAGTTATGTATCGCTGTGGAATGGCGGAACAGATCATGGCCTTGGCAATGTGGCCGAAGAACTAGGCATAACCAATGGCAATGACAGAGGCCCTGGATTATTTTACATGTCTATTGGCGGGGGCTTTGCGGGAGGATTTGGCAATGCCAATATCGGTACCCAACAGAAGTTCCCCAGCACTGTGATCCAATTTGAGGATATTCTCATCAAAACCAAGGGTGCGCATACCATGCACTTTGGTGGCCAGGTTTTCCGCAAGAGGATCAATCCTTTCTACGCTGGAAACTATGGGCGTACCGGAGAGATGGATTTTACTGGCCGCTATACAGCCGGCCCAGGCATCTATTCCGTTGCCGGTGGTGGTTCCGGAGTAGGTGAAGCGGATTTCTTCCTTGGACTCCCGGACGTCGTTGAACGTGGAGTGAACACCGGCAGCTGGGGTCAACGTTCTACCACTCTTGGATTATTCTTCCAGGACACCTGGCGGGTGAACAACAATTTCACTATGAATTACGGCTTGCGGTATGAACGACATTCTCCTTGGGTGGAAGTAAAAGACCGGCAAGTGAATTTTGCTCCTTTCTCTGGTGACATCGAGGTTGCAGGAAAGAGCAGCTACTATTCCAATAGCCGGGCTCTTTACAACTCCTACAATTGGGGGATTGGCAACTTTCAACCCCGGTTTGGATTCTCTTGGAATCCGGATTTATTGAATAAGAAATTCTTAATCCGGGGCGCCTACACAGTCTCATCTTACTTGGAAGGAACTGGCACCAACTTGCGTCTGCCTTTGAATCCTCCCAATAACGAGGAGTTTCGCACCAGTTACCAGTCACTGCCCTTGCCCCTTTCAAGGACTCAAGATGGGATGACCGTGCTGACTTCCACCTCAGATCCCTTTGCCAACGCCGTGATCCGTTTGTGGGATCCAAACATCAAACCAGCCATTGCCTATCAGTGGAGCATGAACGCGGAATACAGTTTTAAGGGAAATACCACTTTGCAGTTGGGCTATCTGGGGCAAAAGGGAACTCACTTGATGAACCCGATGCCATATTTCCAAAGGGAACTGCTCGGAGTTGATCAATCAGGAAAGCCTGTTACGGCTCCGAGCCCCTATCTGGCAGGAAATCCTGCTCTCGCCAGCATAGGCCAGATTTCGGGAACTGAATCGAATGGGACCATGCGGTATGATGCCATGCAAGCTGTATTGCGCAGGAGGATGAGCAGTGGCCTGCAGTACCAGATTTCATATACCTGGTCGCATGCCATGGAGGATTCTTCAGGGTACTATGGTTCCTGGGGGGGACAGACTACACCTCCAGGTTGTTACTGGCAAAATCTCTACGACAAGCGGTCTGAATGGGGTCCGTCTTTCTTTGATGTCCGGCACATGTTGACCAGTTACGTCGTTTATGACTTGCCGATCGGCAAGGGCAAGAAGGTGGGCTCGAATTGGAATCCGGTAGCCAGGAATATCCTCGGCAACTGGGCGGTTACAGGAATTCTGACCCTGCGGGGTGGATTCCCGAGCAACGTTTACGGAGATGACAATACCGGAACTGGTTCCCGCTCTCCTCGGGCAACTTATACGGGGGCTCCGAAGATTACTTACGGGACCAGCAAGAATGCTCCTGATGGTGGTTACCAGTGGTTCGACCCTGCTCCGTATCGTTCTCCCTACCTGGGCACTTTCGGAAATGTGGGCAATGGCGCGGAATATGGTCCCGGCATGACTAACTTGGATATGTCCTTGCAGAAGAATTTCCAATTCACGGAAAGAGCCCGAATGGAGTTCCGCGCGGAGTTCATCAACTTCACCAATACGCCAATCTTGGGAGGACCTGGAGTTTGGCTTGGTGGTGGGCTTGGAAAAGTCCAGGGTTCTCAAGGGGCACGAAACATTCAGTTTGGTTTGAAGATTTACTATTGAGGCCGGCTCCTCTCTTGCCAGAGGCGATGGGTCACAGCCATGAAAAGCGGGGGAATTTTCCCCCCGCTTTTTTTGTTTCCTGCCACAATTTAAAATAGGGAATCCAGAAAAAAACTATTTAAAATCCTATGGATAATGTGATCTTTTTATTATGTCCTAAATTTAATTTATGAAGAATGGATTTTGCTTCGGGCGTATTTGCGAAACGCCGGGGATACAGTGAGGGCGGTTGACACAACCACACGACACAATGATGGCAGTTGACAAAACCGCCCCACGAAGATTGGTTCTTTTGAGAGCGGAACGGGTTGGGGGGAGCTTCAGTTTTTGGAGGAGGACCCTCCCATTTTTCGACCCACCCCGTCCGTCCGTCAGTTGACGGACGTCCACTCCTCCGTCGGAGGGGATCTACATCGGAATTCCCTATCGACAGGGCAAAACTAAGCCAACGAACATTATGCAATCCCAGCTATCCAGGCTGATTCTACGGCTTCCTGGCCACCATCCGCACCAGCTTTTCACCATGGCCGCCCCAATCACCCATTTTCTCGGTTTCTTCATAACGTTCGATCTTGAAACCGCTAAAAATGGTTTTCAACTGCCCGGGCAATAAAGCATGCACCGTTTTCGGCTGAGGACGATTGGGGTCATCGATATAATGCTCAAAAATCACTCGGCCGTCCGGGCGCAAGGAATCGTTGAGCTTTTTGAAGAATGTGGATTCCTCTACGGGCGCCCAGGCAAATATCAGCGCAATCAAATCCCACTGGCCCGAGCCAAAATCAAATGTATCATAACCGGCTTTGATAGCGGCGATGCGAACTCCAGCCATTTTTGCATTGAATTGGGCGGCCCTGAGCGCTTCGCTGGAAATGTCAAATCCCGTGACGCGCCAACCCTCCTGCGCAAGATAAACCGCATTGCGACCTTGTCCCATTCCCACGTCGAGTGCCGTCCCCGGTCTAAGCCCCTTTACGGTCTCCATTATGATGGAGCTGGGAGTGCTATTAAATCCATCCCGCGCAGGATCACCCGAGACCGCGGCAAAGGTCCGATCGAAGAAAATCTCCACTGCTTCCTGACGCTCCGAGAACAGCTTGATGATGATGGCCGTCTGCCGTTGGATTTCCTCCTGAGATAATCCATCCTTCTTAAGTTTAGCTGCATAACCGCCGATGGGATTAGCACCTGGCGGGGCTGTTTTGTACCAGGAGAGGAAAGGATTCCAAACCTGATCTTCATCTTGAGAATCCTGCGCCACATGGAAATGAATCCCACCCGCAATCATTAACACAACAGCGAGGAGTATATTACGCATAGGTTTTTTTATCAGCCAAGCCAATCCTGAATTTATCATGATGGACTTTCCCATCTCAATTCTGGCTTTGATGAGGGAACGCGAGGATCGTCATATTCACTCTCTACTGGTCACTTTTTTGATCCATCCGGCAAAACCGCGGGTGATGAGGGTCTTCCTCGTTCGGCCTCTTTTAATCCGTTTTCCATTTCTTCCTTCGTCAATTGCCCAACAATATCCATGTGATATTTCTGCTTTTCTTCGTTTTTCAAAACAGCATAAACTTGTGCCAATTGGAAATGTACTGACTTTGACTTGGGTTCCAATTCCACAGCTTTCAGCAAAGCAGGCAAAGCCTTCTCCACCTCACCCGTCAGACGATAACACCGGCCCAGTGCTTCAAAGGCACTGGCAAAATTGGGATTGGCCGAAACAGATGCCTGAAGCAAAGGTACAGCTTCCGCAAACTTTTCGGCACGCAGCAAAATATCAGCCAGATAAAAATTAGCGATGGGATGATTCGGATCTTCTTGCAAAGCAAGGCGCAGCTCTTTTTCAGCTTCCTCAAAATTAGGAATGCGATAGTAAAGTTCCCCCAGCGCAAAATGAGTGCCCGGAAAATCAGGTTGTCTTTTCAGCACTTCCAGGTACTCCTGAATAGCCTCGGGGGATTTGTCACTCTCCGCAAAAGATTCTGCTCGCAAAGCATGTACTTCAGCGGAATTTGGGTCCAGAGCTGCAATCTGTTTGAAGGCCATGATTCCTTGTGACCGGTAAAGACGCGCTAATTGATACCAAACCTTGATATCTTTGGGATTCGAGCGAATGATAACATCCAGATGCTGAATGGCTTCCACTTTGCGATTAGCTGCTTGCAATGCCATCGCTGCGTAATAGTGAGCCCGTGGATACCCTGGGTTGACCTTCAATTCCCGATCAAAGGCTTCCAGTGCCCGGTCAGACTGATTTGAACCCAAATAGGAGAGGCCTAGATAAAAGTTGACCTCCGGGTAGGTTGGCGCCAATTGCAGAGTTTTTTGGAATAGATTAATCGACTCGGGGAATTTGAGTTCCGACTGGAGGAGAATCCCCAGACGTTTAAAAATTTCAGCTTGATCAGGAAAAGAGGCCAAAGCCTGACGGTACAGTTTTTCGGCGCCAGAATAATCTTCCCTTTGTTCCAAATCCCTGGCCTGATTGAGATATTGTTCCAAAGTCTGCGCGTGGAGAGGGCCATGATTGAACAAGCAAAAGAACAGCATAAAATTGAGGCAGGCAAACAGTCTGATCTTCATAGGAACCACCCTTGCCAGCATGGCAGGCCCAACAAGATTATCAAATTCTCGGCGCCTCTCCCCTTCGATTTGTAGCGCAGACCCGCAAGGGTGCTTAGCCTTGGCGGGTCTGCGGTCCGCCGTGGCGGACTGAGTCAAAAGCCGCGGAGTCAAACTTCGACTCAGCGCTACAATTTACTATCCTCCGCCGCTAGGATCCGATTTTCTCAGGAGTTTCTCCGGTAATCAATCCAGCTTCCCAAAAAAAAATTGACTTGAAAATCGCAAAGCCATCCGCTTCGAGTGGGTATCATGATATTGGCTTGACTGAGCTCAAAAGGCCGCGACTGTCGTCGAGATTTGCATCACCCACTGTGCTTTTGAATGTAGCACGAGTGAAAACCGCCAGTAAAGCCGAGTTTGCCGGGAAAGAATTCACCAGCCTCTCTTGACGAGTACTGCGCTTTCTTCTACTCTTAAAGAGCGGAAGACCATCCGGGGAACGGTTGAATCGAAATTCAAAATTGAGGTGACGGTTTTGCGACTATCCATTGCCACCGCCATGTACATTGCTCTTTTGATTTCGCAAGGAGTTTTTGCCCAAACCGCTCGTCCGGCCATTCCTCCGGCTGGCGTGAATCTGGCGCAGCAAGCGGAAATTGACCGGTTGAGCCAGGCAGCTCAGCAGGCGCGGGAAAAAGAAGATTGGAGTGCCGCTATTCTTGCCTGTGAAGGATTGGTCAAGCTTGTCCCCGCCTCGGCGGAATATCATCTGAACCTGGGAATCGCTTACTATTCTTCCCGTCGGTTCCCCGAAGCGGTGGCTCCGTTGCGGCAAGCTCTGAAGCTCAAACCATCCCTCTCACCCGCCCGCTATTACTTGGCGGTCAGCCTCGCCGGCAGCGGCCATTGCCAGGAAGCTCTCTCGTATTTGAAAAAGGATTTGACCGCCGGGGTGGAAAAACGATTGAAATATGAAATGGGACTGGCTGGGGTTCGTTGCAGTACCTCACTCAATCGTCCGGATGACGCAGTCGACTTCGTGCGCAAATTAAAACGCGAATTTCCGACTGATGCGGAAGTAATGTATCAGAGCGTGCACGTTTATTCCGATCTCTCCATGCGGGCTTCCGAGGAATTATTGCAGAGAGCTCCAGGCTCCTACCAATCGCGATTGCTCAGCGCGGAATCCCTGGAAATGCAGAACAAATGGGAAGAGGCGGCTAAGGAATACCGGAAGGTGTTGGAACAGCTTCCGAATGAGCCGGGGATTCATTTCCGGTTGGGCCGTTTGATTATTTCGGCTCCGAAAACCGCCACCACGGCCCAGGACGCTCAGCGGGAATTTGAGGCAGAATTGAAAATTGATCCGAGCAATGCCGGGGCCGAATTTGTGTTGGGACAACTTAGCCTTCAGCCGGATAAATTGGAGGATGCCATTGGACATTTTTCCCGCGCCGTGAAAATCGACGCCAACTTTCTCGAAGCCCATTTGGAATTGGGACAGGCCTTGATTCAGGCCGGAAGAGTGGCCGAGGCATTAAAACCGCTGGAGGCAGCGGTCAAGATTCAACCCGAAAATCCCCTTTGCCATTTTCGCCTCTCCACCGCCTATAACCGGCTTGGGCGAAAAGAGGAAGGACAAAAAGAGATCGCCATTTATCAGCAACTCTCCGAAAAACAACGCCAAGCCACTGAAAAAATTCAAAAGGCAGTCTCGGGTGTGCCGGAATAGATGGCTGAACCCACCCAATCCAGGTCAATCAGAGCAACTCCACAAATGTTGAAGACTTCTTCATCGTTCTCTCACTTTTAATTGCACCCTTCTGCGGCTGACCTGATACAAACCAGGTTAGAATGTGATATGTCTATTAATCCTTACCCCGCACGCGTTGCCATTGTTGTTCTGGCGTGGCTGGCTCTCGCTATTGTCATTGCCATCCGCCGTCAGGCCAGCCGAAAGCCTGACCAGCACCGGGCTCCTCGATCCTTGGCGGGGTTGGCCCTCCAAGGGTTGGGATTTGCCCTGCAGTTTTCATTTCAAAACAATTCTGTTTTTTCTCCGCTTCGTCCGCCCACATGGCTGCTGGGACTGACCTGGTTTTTGGGAGTCCTGATTTTAGCATTTTCGGTATTCCTAATGGACTGCTCACTTCACGCCTTGGGGGAGCAATGGAGTTTGACGGCGCGAATATTGGAAAAACACCAACTCATCAGGCGAGGACCTTATCGCTTCCTGCGCCATCCCATCTATGCCGCGATGCTGGGAATGCTGCTGGGATCCGGCCTCCTGGCAAGTCATTGGACAGCCTTAGCGGGCGGAGTGTTTTTCTATGGATTGGGAACCCGAATCCGCATCCGCCTTGAAGAACGGCTATTGCGGGACGCCTTCGGACAAGAGTATGCGGATTACATCCGCTCAGTCCCGGCCTTAATTCCCCGTTGGATCCATTTTTCCAAAAAGCGGTAACAACTTCAACTCTTCGCAACCAAGTGATCAAACCAGAAAGCACGAAGCGATAGCGAGTGATCGGGGGGGCAGCCTGGGAATTGCAAACCCAGACATGTGAAGCGGAGCTGATCGCTCCTTGACACTTCGTGTTGTTGGCGGCGGCTTGATTTATCCAGCCCACTTGCGGATTCGCAAGGCTTCGGATTCCGAAAGGCCCAGCGAAAGTAAAAACTCCTGATGAGCATCCGGCGCCCGCTTTTCAAATTCCTGGTGCCAGAGCGCCATGGCACGATCATCCAGTCCGGCAGCCCGAAGCATATCCGTCCACAAATTCTTATTGATAGCCGACAGCTTTTCATGGTCGCCCATTTGTTCCAGCATCCCCGTCAGCAGCCGTTGCTGATTTCTCAAGTCGACGATCTGGCATCCAATTTCCTGCAAACGCTTTTTCAATATTCGGGCCTGTGGAATACTCTGGCTCGTTTGGAGCATGAAAATATCCCGAATTGACAAACCGGCTTTTCGAAAATGAAAGATCCCTTCAAGCCGCCGGTACTCCTTTTCGGAATAGCAGCGGTATCCCGCGCGAGTTCGTCCGGAAGGTTGGAGTAGGCCGATCCGGTCATAATAGAGAAGCGTGGAGCGGGAAAGACCGAAGCTTTGGGCCAGTTTAGAAATGGTATATGTTTTCATGGGTTCTCGTGAAGAAGGGGATGACGATTAAACACCATCCCCCTCCGGATCTGAAATTTTCAGCCAGGCCAATGGGTAGCCCAACGCAAGACCCAGGCTGGTCGTCATCCATTTGGGCAAAGTGTTTTTCCCGTGGGATGCGTCGGCTTGTTGAGCGTGAAGCACCTTGAATTTCTCAATCATAGCGCAATGCAATTCAGGCCGATGCATCGACACATCCCACCCATACTCGTCTTTCGACCTTATGGAAATGCTCTAATCAACGATTTTCGGAGCGAATTCGGGAAATTTTCTCCGCTGGGAGACCCAGCCATTCTAAAAAGCTCTGATGTGCTTCAGGATGACGCGTCTCAAAGAGTGAATGCCATTGTTTCATCTGGGCATCTCCTAATCCTACCTCCCTGAACATAGCGATCCATTGCTCCACTTTCATTGGTTCCTGCATCGTCTGGCTCCTTTCTGATACTGTAAAGTTTGTCACGGCCATGACGCAATACAAGTTAAACTATGAAGCAATAGACAGGTCAATTTCTTTTTTTTCGGCCTCCATATATCGCCATGCGGAAACTGAAAAAGGAAAATCACGGGGGTAAATCATTTTGCGACAAATCGAACCAGTCCCACAAACCGAATGAACCAAGCAACAGCCGGCAACCTCTCGGCCCTGCCGCACCTTGAATAGCGCCTTCTATTGCTCTTAAAGAGATTTGAATATTTTGACGAGCAGAGCTACCATTGGTTCTGTCCGTGATATTGCCATGCGATGAATACATATTCCCAATTGCTTAAAATTTGCCGGTGGTTGATTAGCTCCGGACAATTTGATTTCATGGACGTCAAGATTCAAGCCGCCCTTACCCTGGCGGGGCATTCCCGCGCCCAATTCCCCACTCCCGGTTATTTGTTGCGGCGTGATTATCATCGACAACAAGCCATGACGGCAAATGCATAATCTCTTCCCCCGTTTCATGACTGTATCGAGTCCACTCAGAGGTTTTTCTTCGCGGAAGTGCCGGTATTTTGTAAACAAAAAGCTCATAAACAGAGGATTTCTTCCATACGCCAATACCAAAAATCGACTTTATACAAATCTGCCATTTCATCACAATCTATCATCAGGAGATGACTCATTATGGTCCAAACCAAATGTAGCTCCCAATCCAATCGGGAAAATTTCACGCGCAGGCAGTTTATAAAGGACTCCTCTGCCGCGCTGGCAAGTGCGGCTGCCATGGCTAGCGCTCCCTTCGTAGTCACCAGCCACGCGGCAGCGGATGATCCCATCCGGATTGGCGTAATTGGTTGCGGCGGGCGGGGCACTGGGGCCGTGCTGGACGCCATTGGAGCCACCACTAAGGTCATCTATTCAGAAAGCGGCCACACGGAAGATGTCGCGGTCAATGCCAAGATTAATCGAAAAGATGTCCAGGTATTGGCACTGGCGGACCTTTTCCCGGATCGCGTGACAGCTTGCCGCGGCAATTTGAAGAAGCTGGGGATCAATCTGCCGGATGAGGCGTGCTTCAGCGGATTCGATGCATATCAAAAGCTGCTGGCAATTTCGGACATCAACTATGTGATCCTGTCCACGCCGCCTCATTTCCGCCCATTGCACCTCAAAGCCGCTATTGAAGCGGGCAAACATGCTTTCGTGGAAAAGCCGATCGCCGTCGATGGGCCAGGCGTCCGAATGGCGCTCGAGGCGTGTGAAGCCGCCCAGAAAAAAAATCTCGGCGTTCTTGCCGGCACGCAGCGCCGCCATCAGAAAAGCTATCAGGAGACCATCCGGCGCATTCAAGAGGGCGCCCTGGGGGAGCTCATTTATGGACGCTGTTACTTCAATATTGGCGGACTCTGGATGATCAAGCGCGAAGCGGGTTGGTCGGACATGGAATGGCAAATTCGCAACTGGTTATATTTTACCTGGCTGAGCGGCGATCATATTGTCGAGCAGCACGTCCACAACCTCGACATGATGAACTGGATCATTGGCGCCCATCCGATGAAAGCCACCTCTTTGGGAGGACGGCAAGCTCGCGTGGATCCCGCCTATGGTCACATTTACGATCACTTTGCCGTCGAATTCGAATATCCCAATGGAGTGCGGGTGTTCAGCCAATGCCGACAGATCGACGGTTGTGAAAATAAGATCGAGGATGCAATGGTGGGATCCAAGGGAACCAGCAATTGCGAAAACCGAATCGTGGGGAAAGGTACGGAGAGTTGGCGCTATCGCGAAAAGGATGTGAATCCATATCAGCAGGAACACATGGATTTGATTGCAAGTATCCGGGCGGGCAAGCCGATTAATGAAGGAAAAAGTGTGGCTGAAAGCACCGTGACCGCCATCATGGGAAGAGAATCTGCCTACAGTGGAAAAAGTGTGACCTATGAGCAGGTGCTTAATTCTCCCCGACGGTTGGGGCCGGAAAAATATGAATTCGGTCCATTACCTGTCGCTGAAGTGGCCATCCCCGGGAAATACAAGTTTTCCTGATCCACAGGCCAAAGCTCTGCGAAATAGCGTGCAGCAACTGGCGATCCTAATGGAGTGCAACAGCTCCGCGGAAAGAGCGACAATTTGCAACCGTTCAGGGGAGGGAAACCGAACCCGAAGGGTTCACAGCCATTAGCCGAGGGTAAGGCCGTTAAGACGCCACCCCCCGATATAGGCGATAATAGTTGCGACCCGAGTCGGGGTTGCAACTTGCAAAGGGGCTGCGACGCTTTCAATGGCCGGATTGGTTCTCTCTTTGACACGCTGATTTGAGCAGTCACTTCAAGTGAATTCATGATATAAATTGTTGCGCGAATTGGAAACCAGGCAATACATTTCAATAAACAAAACAGGAGGAGAGAGATGTCGAATCGCCGTACTTTTTTAAAGCAGAGTGCAAGCGGTGCCGCCGCACTTGCGGTTTCCGGGCTGGCTTCCAGCCGGGGGATTTTGGGGGCCAACGATCGAATCCGGATTGGATTGATTGGCGCGGGAGGGCGCGGGCAAGAGATTTTCAAAACTGCTTTGCGATGCCCGAATGTGGAGGCGGTGGCTGTAGCGGATGTCTACACGCGGCGACTGGAGGAAGTGCAGAAAATTGTGCCTCAAATCAAGACCTATCAGGATTTCCGGAAATTGCTCGACGATAAAAGCATCGACGCTGTCTTGATTGCCACTCCGCAGCATCAACATGCCTTGAATTTCGTTCCAGCAATCCAAGCTGGAAAGGACATTTATCAGGAAAAAACTATGGCCTTCACACCCGACCATGCCAAGCGGATGCGCGCGGCTCTGAAGGGTTCCGGCCGCGTTGTGCAGATCGGCATGCAGATGATCAGCGGCGAAGGGATCAAGAAAATCCGCGAGTTAGCCACACCTGAGAAGGTGGGGACCATCACGGCTATCCACGTTCATCATTTTCGCAATGCCCCTTATGGTGGCTGGCTGCGTCAAATTCCAAAAGATTGCGATCTCCAACATGTCGTTTGGAAGGAATTTGAAGGAGAGGCAAAATCCTATCCCTTTGACCCCATGCGCTATGTGAACTGGAGGTTTTTCTGGGACTATTCCGGAGGGAATGTCTTCGAGAACATGGTTCATCCGGTGGGCCTTTGGTTCAAATTGCTGGGCCTTAGCATCCCTGAGAGTGTGTCGATGACAGGCGCCAACTATCTTTCTCCCAAAATGCAGGTGCCCGATACCATGAATGTCACCATGAATCTGCCTGAAAAAATATTTTTCACTTGGAACTCGATGTTTGGCAACGACCATTATGGAGAAGGCTACGATCTTTTGTTGGGCAACAAAGGAACCATCATGCAGAACGAATCAGACAAAGTAAGCTATTGGCCGCAAGGCGGAAAAAAGGCCTCGGAAGGCGAAGAAGGGGCCGGTAGTGCCGGCAAAGGGCCGGACATTGTCGGTTATTCCGATTTTACGCTTTTGCATATGCAGGACTTTTTTGACTGTATGCGAACCCGCCAGGAGCCTATTGCCCCGCTCGAGATTGGTTTCCGCACAGCTATCGCTTGCCAGATGGCCATACGATCATATCGGGAGGGCCGCACTGTCAAGTGGGATGCGAAGCGAGAGGATATTATTTAAGGGGTCACGCTTGCCTACGATGATGGAGGCGGCCTGCCCTCAGGCCGTCTCAGCAGGTTTGGCCAACTCAGGCGGGGTGGGAGTACCCCGCCTCCATCCACGCGATTTTCTGTTGAGCCACTCATGCCGGCACGGCTGGCACAACAAGAGGATGAAAATTTATTCCCCCTTTGAAGGGGGATTTTCTAGGGAGGTAGCGCACATGTTGCACTCATCAAAAACTATGTGGAAGCTGAGCGGCACAAAACTCAGTCGCCGGGAACTGTTTCGGCGAGGATCAATACTCGCACTTCCCGCCTTTTTTTCCGGCAAGCTGGCCGCGGCTCCCATGAATAGGGGAAAGCTGCAACTGGGCAAAGAGCTTTATGAATCGATCGGGGTAAGGCCGCTAGTGAATGCCCGGGGCACTTACACCATTCTCAGCGGTTCTCTCATGCTTCCCGAAGTCCGTGCGGCCATGACTGAAGCTTCCCAACATTATGTTCATTTGGATGAACTCGCCGAAGCCATCGGAATCCGCCTCGCGGAATTGACCAAAGCGCAGTGGGGAATGGTGAGTTCCGGCTGTTCGGCGGCATTGACGCATGCCACGGCAGCTTGTGTGGCCGGCGGCAATCCGGATCTACATGTCCGAATTCCAAATTTGCAGGGATTCCCCAAAGATGAAGTCATCATTCCCAAGCATTCCCGCAATGTATATGATGCCGCGGTGCGGGCAGTGGGAGTCCGCGTCATTGAAGTCGGCACGGTTGAGGAATTGGAATTAGCGCTGGGGCCGCGCACCGCCATGATTTATATCTTAGCGGGACCCGAGGCCGACCAAAGCCCGTTGAACACTCGAGTGATCTGCGCACTTGCCAAGAAAAGGGAAGTTCCCGTTCTAGTCGACGCCGCCGCTGAAATATTGACCGTGCCCAATGTTCACCTGGAATACGGAGCCGACTTGGTGGGATATAGCGGCGGGAAATGTATCCGCGGGCCTCAAAGTGCCGGGCTATTGCTGGGGCGCAAAGATCTGGTTCGAGCTGCCTGGATCCATAGCGCGCCTCATCATGGATTCGCACGCGCCATGAAAGTGGGAAAAGAAGAAGCGATTGGAATGCTTATGGCCGTGGAAATGTGGTTTCAAAGAGACCATACCGCGGAATGGAACCGGTGGCGGCAATGGCTTGAGTATATTGCCGGCAGGGTGTCTCCCATTCCAGGGGTGTCCACGGCGATCATCGAACCGAAAGGCCTTTCGAACCGCACTCCCACTCTTGCGGTTCGTTGGGATCAAGCCATTCTGGGAATCAGTGGAAAAGCGGCCACTCAAATTCTATATGATACTGATCCACGGGTTGCCACACTGGGCCAGATTGGCGGGAAAAACAATTCGGAAACCGGAATCATGCTGAATCCTTATATGATGTCGGCCGGCGATGAAAAAATTGTGGCTGAGCGCCTATATGACGTGCTCATCAAGGCACCCAAACCAGGTAAAACGGAGGAAAAACTTGCTCCCGCAACGGACCTGAGCGGACAATGGGATGTGCGGATTGAATATACCGCGGGCCATTCCAACCACACGTTGAATATACGACAACTGGGCGGCCGGATCGAAGGTTCCCATCGGGGTGATTTTGTCTCTCGAGATCTTTCCGGGACCATCGAAGGGGATGCCGTCAGGATCTTCAGCGCTTACACCGAACAACATGGCGACTCGTTGATGTATGAATTTACTGGAAAGGCCGCCGGGGATGAGATCCAGGGCGTCCTCGACATGGGAGAATATTTAAAAGCCAAGTGGATTGCCCGGCGCCACCAATTTTCAAGAGGATAAAAATGATGAATTCCCATTTCAAACTTGTATCCGGAGTTTTTATGTCGCTGATTATGCTGGGCCAGGTCTGGGCCCAACCCAAATATGATCTACTCCTGAGCGGAGGACATGTCATCGATCCCAAGAACAAGCTTAGTGCCGCGCGGGACGTCGCCATCAGCGGGGGGAAAATTGCCGCAGTGGAAGCCCGCATCAATCCGCAAGACGCCTTAAAGGTTGTCGATGTTGCCGGCCTCTATGTGACTCCCGGAATCATTGACATTCACGTTCATGTTTATACCGGCACCGGAGAGGTCGGATCTTATGCCGGAGACAATAGTGTTTACCCCGATGGATTCACCCTGCGCGTAGGTGTCACCACAGTGGCCGATGCCGGTGGCGCGGGTTGGCGGAACTTCGAAGATTTCAAGCAACGGGTGATCGAGCGTTCCAAAACCCGTGTGCTGGAATTTCTCAACATTGTGGGGAATGGCATGCGCGGCGAAGCTTTTGAACAGAACCTCGCCGACATGGAAGTCAAGCCCACCGTAGAAATGGCCCTCCGCGAGAAAAACTTGATTGTGGGAATCAAGACAGCCCACTATACCGGTCCGGAATGGGATCCGGTCGAGCGGGCCGTGGAAGCAGGAACGCAGGCCAATATCCCCGTGATGGTGGATTTTGGCGCTAACCGTCCCGAACGCCCCATGAGCGAACTGGTCACTAAAAAGCTTCGCCCCGGAGACATTTACACCCACATGTATTCTGGGCTTCGGAATGAGCAGGTTGAAGGGGGAAAAGTGAATCCGGCTCTCTGGGAAGCTCGAAAGCGCGGCGTAATCTTCGACGTGGGACATGGCGGTGGCAGTTTTGTTTGGAAAGTGGCTATGCCTGCCATGAAAGAGGGATTTGTTCCAGACTCAATTTCCACGGACCTTCACATCGGCAGTATGAATGGCGGCATGAAGGACATGCTCAACGTCATGTCTAAATTTCTCGTCATGGGAATGTCCCTGGATGACGTTATTCTGCGATCCACTTGGAATCCAGCCCGCGAAATCAAACACGAAGAGTTGGGAAATCTTTCGGTGGGGGAGATGGCCGATGTTGCGGTGCTGCGCTTGGAGAAGGGGAATTATGGATTTGTGGATATCAAGGGAGGGCGATTGCGCGGCAGCCAAAAACTGGTGTGTGAGTTGACTCTCCGGGATGGGAAAATAGTCTACGATCTCAATGGAATCACCAGTCCGGATTGGGACCAGCCGCCCAGCAAATGACTATCTCCCTGGCGACAGAAGTCCAAAAATCGGTGTAAAATCGACCACTCGGGCAAAAAGATGTGCACCATTTTTAAACGCTTATTTTTCATTTGCCATTGGGCTGGATGTTCCGATAGATGATCTTTCCATTTTTCAATTGAATATAAGCAACTGCTCAGGTTGTAGCCAGAAGCCGGAATTCAGTAGTCAGAATGAACACGCCAGCAACGAGATTTGATGCCCTTGTGGAGTGGCAAAAAGCTCAGAAGTTTTTGGCGCAATCTTTTAGAGGCCTATTCGTAGGCCATCCTGGATTCTGATTCCTGAATTCCGTCTACCTGAGTAGTGCGGTGATCAAGATGCTAAAATGCCTAATAATCACATTGCATTTCATCCTTGATCCTTCATCCTTCATCCCTCATCCTTTATTCATCATCCTTTATTAATTCCAACAGGAGGCCATTATGGCAAAATCCAATCGAAGAAATTTTCTGGTAAAAGGATCCGCTGTGGCGGCAGCCATGGCTACCGCAGCTACGGCAACAGCGCAAGAATCGGCGACCAATAAACCTGTCAAAAGAGTCCACTGGCAAGATGGCAAGCGGCCAGAAAAGACGCCTCTTTTTAGCGGGGTCACCTCTTACGGGGGGCTGGTTTTTATTGCCGGCATCGGCGCTCATTTTGAAGGAGACATTAAGGCTCACACCAAACATGTGCTGGATGAAGTCCAGAAAAAACTTGAATCCGTAGGCTCCTCGATGGAGAAAGTGCTCAAGGTCAATGTTTACCTCAACGACTTGAAGGATTACGCTGGAATGAACGAAGTTTTCCTGGGCCGATTCGGCTCCGAACCGCCCGTCCGGACAACTATTGCCGCCGCTGGTGGGATTCCGGGAAATTCGCTGGTCGAGATCGACTGCATCGCCACCATGTAGGGTTTGGAAGGTCGAGCAATATTTTCGGCCCCCCCATCTCCAAATCTATACCAAGGGGAAATTCATCTCTTAATGACCACCCTAATTAAATCCTCGCGAGTCATGTCGGTTGATATTTTTCGGGGCCTGACAATGCTAGTCATGATCTTCGTCAATGACGTGGCCAGCGTCAAAGGCCTCCCTTGGTGGACCTACCATCTTCCGGCAAATGCGGATGGGATGACTTATGTGGATATGGTTTTCCCCTTTTTCCTCTTCATTGTAGGGATGGCGATTCCCCTTTCAATCACAAACCGGCTGGCCAAAGGAAATTCCACGCTCCAATTATGGAAACATGTCCTGATTCGATCGCTAAGTCTGGTGGCCCTCGGACTTTTGATCATGAACGGCCGTCAACTTGATCCTCAATTGACGGGCATTAAATATGGCTGGTGGAACGTCCTCATGTTTATAGGCGCGATTCTTTGTTGGAATGATTATCCCCGCTCCGGCCAGAGGAAGAATCTTTACAATATTTTCAAATATGTTGGCCTACTGTCGATTATTGTGTTATTGCTTTTATATAGGAGGAAGGGAGCCGACGACAATGCAGCTTGGCTTAATTTGACCAACTGGGCGATTTTGGGTGCTATTGGATGGGCTTACCTTTCGGTGTGCCTTCTCTATATCCCGTTCCGAAAAAACCGCTGGACTCCAATTATCTCGCTTTTCATCCTCTGCACCTTGACTGTTTCTTCCAAACTGGGACTGGGGAATTTCTTACATCACATGCCAAGCATCATATGGCCCTTTGGAACTGGCGCGCTGGCTTCCATCGCCATGTCCGGCCTGGTTGCATCGCAAATTTTTCTCGATAACCAATTTGCGAAAACTTTCCGGGAAAAGGCCAGGTGGGCGCTGATTTATGCATCGGTTCTCTTTATGGCGGGTTGGTTGTTGACGCCCTTGGGAATTTCCAAAATCCGGGCAACTCCGAGTTGGTGTCTTTTTTGCGCGGGCGCGAGCACATTGTTCTTTCTGGCTCTCTATTGGCTGGCTGACATCAAACGGATTACTCGTTGGGCTAATTTCATCAAGCCGGCAGGATCGAACACTCTGCTGACTTACCTCTTGCCTGACATTTTTTATGCCACCTTCGGACTTTATTATCTATCTGCTTACATGGGAGAAGGATGGCTGGGAGCGCTGAGATCCCTATTGTTCACTGCATTCATACTGGGCTGGACCGCCGGTTTGACCCGTCTAAAAATACGGTTGCAGATTTAGATGGAGCGAACCTTCACGTCTGTCCCGAGAGATGCTACTAGACAGAACCGAACACAGGGGATATGCCTGTGGCGGAGATTTTCTGAGGAACTGCGCATGCCGGCGGGTTGGCACGAAATTTAATCCCCCTTTGAAGGGGGATTTTCTGAGGAAGATTTTTGCGAGACCGGTACAGCATTTCGGAAGGCTGGCCAACGAATCCAAGGGACAAGAGAAGGAACGATTACTACTGCAACGGGAGGGTCAAGCATGGAGAGAAGAGCATTTCTCAGAATGGTGGCGGGATGTGGGTTGGCATCGCTCACAACTCCCACAAAAAGTTGGTTGGCCGATGAAGGGGGCCCCCCGGCTTATTTCGGGCTTCATCCTTTTATAGAAGCTCACCCTGAAGCGGTGTTTATTTTCAAAACCAATGTCCCCTCAAAATATGATTCCGATGCAAAGCGGCGGGAGAGCTTCAGGCTGGCAAGCCAAATCTTTAACTCGAGCAAAACTCCCGGCATCCCGGTAACCCACAAAATCGCCATCAAACCCAACTTGACCGGCACCCGTGCGACTGGACAGGCCCATGCGGTTATAACGGATCCTTTCATGGTGGAGGGTTTGGTGGAGAGACTCAAGCAGATTGGAATTCCGGCTGGCAATATTTATCTGCGCGAGGGACTTAGTGTAGATCAGCCCAAATTGGGCTACAGCGAATTGGCCCAGCGCTGTGGAGCCCATTATGCCGATAGCGATTCCAGAACTTCCACTCTAAAGGAATGCCCCGATGGAGTGATGTTCAGGCGGACCAAATACCTGGGACCTTTTAATTATCCTGACAGTTTTCTCATCAACATTTCCAAGTTTAAAGCCCACGCTATGGGATTGACTCTCTGCGTTAAGAATTTACAAGGGACCAATATCCAACCGTACATCCAATTTTGTTATCCGCCGGTAAAAAGCATCCTCCAGGATTTTCAACCCGATTGGGAGAAACACATTGCCGATCTGCATTCCCGCCATGAAAAGGCCGGACTCCCCCGCTGGTACACGGAAAAGGGACCTTACATGGAGCGTTGGGTACAAAGGACTTTGGACCACTATGCCCTCATCCGGCCCACTTTGGGATTGAACATCATCGAAGGAATTTACGGTCAAAACGGAGACGGCTTTTCCACTGGACCTTCTGCCAGCGGCGAGCCGGACGTTTTCCTGACCAACATGCTCATTTTCGGGAAGGAGGCTTTCCGCGTAGATATTGTCGGCCATTGGCTGGGCGGACATGAGCCCGGCAATTTCGGCCTTTTCCATATCGCCAAGGAGCGGGGCTTATCCACCGCGCTGAATCCCAAAAATATTCCGGTCTACTTTTGGGATGAGAGCGGACCCAAGCTGACACCGCTGGAAAAATTCTCCCGAACGCCACTGACCACCCTTTATTTAGCGAAAGCTGACGAACCGAAATACCATCTCTGTAATGAATCCTTCAGCTATCCGGCGGAAGAAGCTTCTGCTTGCTTGACCGGAGGAGAGACACCTGATCTCCGGATGCTAGGGCAAAGCCAGTCGAAGAGTGGCGTCACACAGCTCATCATGGAATACCGTCTTCCTTCACCGGGCTATGCCGCACTGGATTTATACGATTCCAGGGGAACCCGGATCGGCGTCCTCGCTGAGGGATGGAGCGAGCGAGGTATTCACGCGGCTTCTTGGAGAACCACCAGGAAAGCCTCAGGACAATATTATTGCCGTTTACGAACGAGCGGATTCGATCAGGCCGCACCTGTCCATATTGCGGGATAATAGCTGGCTTGATGATTGACGCTTCCTCCACTCCAGAAATCTAAAAAAGTCTTCTCTTGTGAAAGGAGAGCCCTTTTCAAAAGGAGAAGGCTTTTTGATGGCTGCAAAATCGGCTATGGGAGCTACTCATGCCAGCGTGGCTGGCTCAACAAGAGGACGAAAATGGCTCAAGGTGGGACGCGCGATCCTTCGCGCGTCGCCAGGCCAGCCTCGCCTGCTGAGCAGCGTGCACAGAGTGCCCGCTCCACCTTTGCCTTACGGCGATTTTCTGAGGAGCTCCCCATGCCAGCGAGGCTGTCACAACAAGACGATGAAAACGGGATGATGGAGGCGGCCTGCCCTCAGGCCGTCTCAGCACGCTTGGCAAACTCAGGCGGGGTTGGGGCACCCCGCCTTCTGCACCGTTATTTCTTGAGGAGATTAGTCAAGCCGGTGCGGCAGTCGTTCCCTTCCTCTATCCTATGCCAGTCTCAAAATCTTATAATGTCCGGAGAATCCAGATGTTAAAAAACTGTCATTATCTGATTTCACTTTTCTTAGTTTCCGCGGTTATTTGGCCCTCCAGCGAAATTTTCGGCGCCTCAAAATCCACTGACATTATTGGCTACGTATTCGCAAAGGATGCGCTCATCCAGCCCGAAGAGGTCGCAGCGGAGCAGTTGACCCGCGTCAATTATGCGTTTGCCGACATCAAGAATGGCGTCATTGTTGAAGGATTTCAAAACGATCGGCAAAATTTCCAGATCTTGAACGGGCTCAAGAAACGCAATCCACGGCTGAAAATTCTTGTCTCGGTAGGCGGATGGACGTGGTCCAAAAATTTCTCCGATATGGTTTTGACCCGTGAAAGTCGAATGATATTTATTGAGAGCAGCGTTCAGTTCGTGAAGACTCACGAGCTCGATGGTTTGGACATCGATTGGGAATACCCTGGTCTGCCGGGAGATAACAATGTCTTTCGCCCGGAAGATAAGCAAAACTTCACCGCATTACTCAAAGAACTGCGGGCCCGATTCAATCAAGAGCAGAAAAAGTTGCGGCGTCATCTCTTCACTTCCATTGCCGCGGGGGCATCCCAGGATTTTGTGGATCACACGGAAATGGCCCTGGTACAGCGCTATCTAGATACAATCAACCTCATGACTTATGATTTTTATGAGGCGGGTTCAGATAAAACCACCGGACATCACGCTTGTCTCTATACAAATCCGGCCGATCCCAAGAAAATTTCCGCGGATGCAGCTGTCAAGGCTTTTCTGAGGGCGGGCGTAAAACCTCAAAAAATCGTCTTGGGCGTCCCCTTTTACGGTCATGCCTGGGGTGAGGTGGACCCGGCAAACAACGGTCTTTTTCAGCCGGGAAAGGAAACCACCATCCATGCCGGATATAGGGACATCACGGAGAAATACCTCAATAACGGGGGCTTTGTCCGTCATTGGGATAAGGCGGCCGCTGCTCCTTATTTATGGAACGAGAATAGCCGGACCTTCATCTCTTATGAAGATTCTGAATCCATGAAGCTCAAGTGCCAATATGTTCTCAAAAATAAATTGGGGGGCATCATGTTCTGGGAATATTATGGCGATTACCGCAATGAGTTGCTGAAGAGCATCAACGAGGGGTTAAAGAAAAAAGTGGGAAGCAAGCTTCCTTGATAGGCGCAATTCAAATGCGGCAGGATAGACCGCGTACCAAGGAATAAAATGCCTGGGAGGGCGAACCTTCCGCTTAGGCGGAGTCCGCCTAAACGGGAGCTTCACCTTTCATCCCTCATCCTTCATCCCTCATCCCTCATCCTTCATCCTTCATCCTTCATCCCTCATCCCTCATCCTTCATCCTTTTTTTATATATTTCTTGTCTGCTTGAACTAGTGTACATTTATAGTTTTTTCACGGTTCCCGGTAAAAAACGTCAAGTCCGGCTCGCACGGGTTGGCAAAACCGGGAGACTAACTCAATCGATGAATTCCATTTAAAATCGATTGCGAAGATCTTTTCTATTGGGGGGGGGGGAGACATGATGCGCCAGATCAAGAAATCGCACAAACTGGACAATGTCCTGTACGACATTCGTGGACCGGTCCTGGCCGAGGCCAAGCGGCTGGAGGAAGAGGGTTATCAAATTTTGAGGTTGAATATTGGGAATCCTCACCCCTTCGGCTTCGATGCGCCGGAAGAAATCATTCGCGACATGATTGTCAATCTTCCCCAGGCGCAAGGTTATAGTGATTCCAAAGGGATCTTTTCCGCCCGCAAGGCAGTCATGCAGGAATGCCAGGTGCGAGGGATCGAAGACGTCACCATTGAAGATGTCATCATTGGCAATGGAGTGAGCGAGTTGATCGTCATGGCCATGCAGGGCCTGCTCAACAAAGGGGATGAGATCCTGATTCCCGCCCCTGATTACCCGCTCTGGACCGCCGCCGTCAATCTTTCCGGCGGCACCCCGGTTCATTATCTATGCGATGAATCCTCGGAATGGTTGCCTGATTTAAAAGACATCCGGAAAAAGATCTCCCCCAGAACCAAGGGAATTGTAGTCATTAATCCCAATAATCCCACGGGAGCGGTTTATCCCCGCGAGGTTGTGGAAGCCATCGTCAAATTGGCCCTGCAGCATGATTTGATCGTTTTTTCCGACGAAATCTACGACAAAATCGTCTACGACGAATTGGAACATGTTTCGCTTGCTTCCCTTTCAAAGGAGACTCTGTTCGTCACCTTAAATGGATTGTCAAAAACCTATCGCGCCGCAGGATTCCGGACGGGGTGGATGATTCTGAGCGGCGACAAAAGCCGGGCGGCAAACTACATCGAAGGATTGAACATGCTGGCTTCCATGCGGCTCTGCAGCAATGTCCCTAGCCAATTTGCCATTCAAACCGCCTTGGGGGGATATCAAAGCATCAAGGATCTCATTAAGCCGGGCGGCCTCTTCTGAGCAGCGGGAGTGCGCTTATCAAGGGCTCAATGAAATCCCCGGGCTCTCATGTGTGAAGCCCAAAGGGGCTCTGTACATGTTTCCGCGTCTTGATGTGAAACGCTTTCACATTCACGACGATCAGCAATTTGTCTTGGATTTCCTGCAAAAAGAAAAAGTATTGCTAGTCCAAGGGACCGGTTTTAATTGGCCTAAGCCGGATCATTTCCGGGTGGTGTTCCTGCCTCCGGTCAAAGATGGGTTACAAGTGGCTCTGGAGCGACTGGGCCGGTTCTTGTCGGATTATCGGCAAGCATAGCCGTAGATGAGGGATTCGAGCCAGTTGCCACACTTGAGGATGAAAAGGGAGCAAACGATGAAGGAAATACACATTCATTTGCTCTCTTAGGTTTCGTCAAAAAAAACAGTTCTATTGAGCCCTCCCTGGAAAATCCCTGCCGAGCGGCTATCGAAGGCGTAGGCAATGTTCCCCTCCTGGACAGGAGGGGTGTCCGCCTTAGCGGACGGGGTGGTAGATCCCAGCAGATGCCCGGTTCCTCTCCGGCGCCACTTCGCCCCTCATTTTCATTCTCTGGTTGTGACGGGTATGCCGTCATGCGCTGCTCCTCAGAAAATCGCTGACAATTAGCGAGGCTTGGAGGGCGGAGGTCCCCGACGCCCCTTGGTTTGAGCCATCCCCACGGGCTCGCGGAGCTCGCCCCTCCAGTAATTGATTTTCATCTTCTTGTTGTGGCAGCCATGCTGGCATGGGTGGCTCCCTAGAAAATCCCAACTTGGCAAAGGTGGAGCGGGCACGAGTGACCGCTGTCACCTGTGCACGCTGGCTGGGCAGAAGAGGCTGGCCAAGCGACGCGCGAAGGATGACTTCGTCACACACTCGCGCGTCCCACCCAACGTCCATTTTCATCCTCGTGCCGTGTCAGCAAGGTTGGCATGAGCAACTCCTCGTCCGGGGGGAATTTCGATCCGGTGATTTATTCACCGTGCCTTAATTTCAAATCGGATTAACTCCGCCACACACGAGTCCTGGCTGTCCCCTCATTTTGCGAGAGCGGTCTTTTCTTTATCTTTGTCCAAAGCAAAATTGATCGTAATGCTAGTGATGACCGCCGTGGGCTTGCCATTCATTTGCAGCGGAACATACTCCCATTGTTTTACGGCATCAATAGCGGCTTTTTCCAGAGCAGGATGAGTACTCTGCTTGGTTTTCACCGAGGAAACCTTTCCCTCTTGATTGATGGTGACATCAAGCACCACCGTCCCGGAAATGTTCTCCTTTTTCGCCTCCTCCGGATAAATCGGCGCGACCTTCTTTATGCACTTAATGGCGCCTTTCGAAAGCTTTTCAGATTGGACTGGTTCTCCAGCCCAGACGAGCGAGCTGCATATCAAAAAAATAATGCCAAGGCACAACAAAGAATGTGTTTTCATGAAATCCTCCTTTATGTTCAAAACCGGTTGGGATCTGGCCATGCCGCCGCAACCAACTGGGCCTGGCCAATCCTCTATAACGCTTGAGTCAAGCACCTCTATTGAATGAAGCCCCGCCGACTTTAGGATCCCACTCATTAGCCCTTGAATGGTTCGGCCAATCGTACAGCCGTGACCTCCACGGTAATCTCACAAACCATACCGTCTTTTTCCTGCCGGAAATGAGTTTCATTCAATTGTCCCGAATCATCCTCCATTGTTATAACCTGAATCACGTCTCTCTCATTTCCTGACACATTTCCAGCTGGCGGTTGTGTTCCAGATTGGACACTAGACCGGGCCATGCGGGCCATTGGGTCCGTTGCAGGCTTTGACCCCTGAAAAATGAAAATTTTTACGGAGACGGCCAGGATTACCACGATGGCCGTGGCAGCGGCCCATCTCACCATGGGCATTGCCAAACGATGGGGGGCGGGCGCTGGCTTGCGGTTTTGAGGGATAGTCGGCTGAAATTGGCCATGAAGCCGCTCTTCCAAACTATCCGCCATTTCGCGAAAAGTTTGAGATAGCTCCATCTCCTGCAGATAAAACACCCGGCAGGAGGGGCAATTCTCCAAATGCGCGCGAAGAAGGCTCACCCGTCCGGCGGACAGGGTATTATCCCGATATTCATAAAGTTCTTGACGGCACTCTTTACATTTCAAGTTTCCCACCTCCCATCGGTTGAAACATTTTTCCGCCGTTTGATAAGAGTTTTTCACGTAATCGCCGGGTAGCATTGTGCAACCGGGATTTTACGGTGCCTGCCGAGATCTTGATCACCCGGGCAATTTCATCGACTTTCATCTCTTCCACATAGCGCAGCATTAAAATTTCCCGCTGCTTAAAAGGGAGAATCTTCAAAGCCTGCTCCAGTTGCCGATGACTCTCGAACTTGTTTATTTCGATCCAGGGATCCACCGTTTCCGCGGGATGGTTAAACAACAAGTCCAAAGAAAACCAGCGCGATTTTTTCCGTAGATAATTAAAGTACTGGTTCCGCATAATTCCATAGAGCCACGTGTATTCTTTTGATTCTCCCTTGAACCTTTCCATAGCGTCTATGGCCTGAAAAAAGGTCTCTTGGACCAAGTCCTGGGCATCCGTTTCGTTGTGGCAGAGGAAGTAGGCAGCCCTCAGCAGCCGATCTCCATGTTGTTGAAACAGCGTCTCAATTTCCATACCCCATCCTTCATACAGACTGGCGGAACTTCAACACAACAAGGGAGCCGGGAGCATTAGAGACTCATAAACCGGACGAACATCGAATTCTTTTGGCCCAGAATCTCCGTGTTCGATGAATGAGTATCAGAAAGCTCCCATTTGGTTCATTTTTTCTTGATTATTTCTGGTGTCATGCCTAGATATGAAAACTGTCGGGATATTTTGAGGGCATACTGGCGTGCACTTTCGTTTGGAGCAAATCCCTCTGAAGAGCGCGGCAACGGCGCCGCCGCGCTCCCAGTTTAATCAACCGCCTTTTCCCGGCCATGCCGGTTCAGGCTCTTATAATTGCATCCGGATTTTCAGCTTTGTCAGCACTCCCGACATGGACAGAATGAAGATCGCAAAAAGGAGAGACTTCGCAACTCCGGGCCAGCCCTGCGACAGGCCAAGGCCATAGAACAACCAACCCCCACCCACTGCATAAAAAATGTCCGGGAGGAGGTAGGTCAAGAGCGTATTGGAACCGGCCGGCTTAACCAATGCCGCCCAGCCGCTCCAGTGCTTGATGTCAGCCAGCCAGTAAAGGGCCAGGAATAGGAGGGTACTGATGCCGGCGCAATAAAGGCACCAGGTGGGAGTCCCGTGGTTTTTCGATATCCCGAAAGGAGAGAGAATCCAACCAACCGCGAAAAGAACTGCGGAGTATCCTGCTGCCCATAAGGCTTTTTGATGGAATGTCTTCGCAAGAGCCGAATCCAGAAAAATCATGGAAGCCACCACGCCGGCCATGACAATGGAAGCATGAGCCCCATTTTCAAAGACCCACAAGGAATATGGAACTTGTTGAAGGACTTCCCCCCAAGGCAGCCTGGACGCTACATTCATGGCACACAAGATGACCAGCATCGCCACTGGCGACCAGACCTTTTTTCGAAATGGGACGTAGAGAATGCAGGTGGCAAGATAAGCTCTGCCAATGAGCCCGAGGATTTCCCAATATGAGAAATCCAGCCAGGCGGTTTGTCCATTATCGGTTTTCCGTCGAAAGATCGCGAACAAGATCACCAACAATCCAAATCCGCCATATTTCAAGGCGCGGTAAAGTGTCTGGCGGCCGCCGCGTGGATAGACGTTCCAAAGCAGGATGGCGGCCACAAAACCCAGGGCAGCCCATGCCCCTTCAGGAATCCCGACCAGTTGGGAATCCAGTTTGCCGGCATTGGCAATGAAAAGGCCGAGAATGACAAGACTCAATGACCGGAGCAATATGTGCGACCAAAGTTGAAGCGGGGAATCTCCCTTTTCCAACCGCCGCTTAATCGCCAGCGGGATTGCCATTCCCACGATGAAAAGAAACGCGGGGAAAACCACATCCACATAGGTCATCCCATTCACATCGGAAGGCATGTGATACGTCCACCAGGGAAGCCCTTTTACGCCGGATAAATCATTGACAAAAATCATTACCAACATGGTCAAGCCTCGAAAAATGTCGACGGACAGGATTCGAGGTGCTAAGGGAGTTGCGCTTGCGGAAGAATTCATCATGTGGATGCCTCGCTTGCCAGAAGTCACAAACCGAATCTTGAAGGTATATTTATTCCACAAGAGTCCATTTTCTTCCAGCTAAAAAAGAATAATCGTACCCGCTCGGCATGTTCCACCGGCAGCCGCATAGTCACAAATGCCATTATGAATATTTTTGTTGCGAAATTGAGCCTGTCTGAGTTAATTCTGATTGGAAAAACTTGTCACTCTTGATCCATTCCTCACGGGAAAAACTCGAGAGACAGATTTTCCCAAAGCACAATCGTTTATTGAGTGTTTTTGTGAACTCTAGAGAAGAATGCGGGCTCCATCAATCATTGACCAGGCTGGGACGGTATGAACTTGCGTTCTTTGTTAATTCAAAACGAAATGACAACTATTTAGTGTCTTTGTATAAAGTCCCTTTTTTTGTAGGATGCGTTAGCTCTAAGAGCGTAACGCATCGGGGAAGCCGCATCCAGAGCCTGATGGGTTACGCGCTACCGCGCTAACCCATCCTACAAAAACGATTTTTCTCACTTTATAAATGGACTCTATTTAGGCAATACTTTCCATCATGGGCGGGAATCAGCCTCAGGATCGGAAACGTTATCAGTATCGACGAGGTGGGGCATCAGATTGGCTTCAAGCAGCATCGAAGATTCGACTGCGATGCCGATTTCGAGGCCGAGTCCGAAAAAACAAGTTGTCGGAGCAGTCACACCAGACGAATTATCCCTTATCTCATTTTTGAAGAATGTCATTCAATTTTCAAAATTCATCAAAACGAGGAGCGACATGAAGAAAGCACCATGGTTAATGGTTGTTATGCTATTGGCAGCAAGGGGGCTCGCTCAAGACAAACCCGCGGCGTCCTCTCTTGCCTTAAACCTTATTCCTCAACCAGTCTCCGTGAAGATCCAACCTGGAGAGTTTTTGCTTACGGAAAGAGTGGTCATGAGAGTTCCCGCGTCTCAGCCGGAAATTAAAAAGGCCGGGGAACTTTTTGCCGACCTCATTGCCGTGCCGATGGGATTCAAGATGAATGTCGAGGAATCCACCGCTGCGACTCCTCGCCCTAATGCGATTAATCTGCTTCTCGGTAAAGCTCCCACCAGTTCCGATTCTCCTGAAAGTTATTCACTGGAGGTCACCAGCCGGAGCATCCAGATTGAGGCATCAGCCCCGGCCGGTTTTTTTTACGGGCTTCAAACCCTGCTGCAATTGCTTCCCAAGGAAATTGAAAGCAATGTGAACCAGCCCCAAATAAAGTGGCGGATCCCTTGTCTCCAAATCGTCGACTACCCTCGCTTCGGCTGGCGCGGCTTGTTGCTGGATGTCAGCCGTCACTTTTTTCCAAAAGAATCCGTGATGAAGTATATCGATCAGATGGCAAGATACAAATTCAATACGTTTCATTGGCATTTGACGGACGACAATGGTTGGAGAATCGAAATCAAGAGCCTGCCGAAGCTGACGCAGGTCGGCGGCTGGCGGGTGGCACGGCTAGGGCGATGGGGAGAAATCGAACCACCTCAAGCAGGAGAGTCCGCCGCCTATGGAGGTTTTTACACACAGGAGGAAATCAAGGAAATCATCGCCTTCGCCCGCGAGAGAAATGTCACAATCATCCCCGAAATCGAACTCCCCGGGCATGCGCTGGCCGCCCTGGCTTCTTATCCGGAGTTGTCTTGCACTGGCGGTCCTTTCCAGGTCAATCCCGGATCTGATTTTTACCAAAAGGAAGACAATGCTTTTTGTCCGGGGAATGAAAAGACTTTCGAATTTTTCGATCAAGTCCTCACCGAAGTGGCCGCTCTATTTCCATCCGAGTACATCCATATCGGTGGAGATGAGTGTTACAAGGGGTTCTGGCAGCAATGCCCCAAATGCCAAAAGCGAATTACGGATGAGAAGTTGAAAGATTTGAACGAATTGCAGAGCTATTTAGTCAAACGCGTCGAAAAAATTCTGAAGTCGAAAGGCAAAAAGCTAGTCGGGTGGGACGAGATTTTGGAAGGCGGGCTGGCCCCGGAGGCCACAGTCATGTCTTGGCGTGGAATGGAAGGGGGGATTGCCGCGGCCAAAATGAATCATCCGGTGATCATGACTCCCAACGATTTCACTTACCTCGATCTTTATCAGGGAGACCCATCCCTGGAGCCCGCCACTTATTCGAAGCTCCTCTTGAGCAAATCTTACAGCTTGGAGCCGGTGCCCCAGGGGATCGATCCTCGCTACATCCTGGGCGGACAGGGCAACCTCTGGACCGAATCTGTTCCGACTCTGCGGCATTCGGAATACATGACCTGGCCAAGAAGCTTTGCCCTGGCGGAGGTTTACTGGTCTCCCGCGGAAAAGAGAAATTGGGACGATTTTATTCGGCGGATGGAAGCGAATTTCGAACGTCTTGATGAGGGTCAAGTCAATTATTCGCGCAGCGTCTATGATGTAAAGATCGAACCTTCCAAAGACAGCGCCGGGAACATGGCTTTGAAACTCTTCTCGGAACTCACTGGCTGCGAGATTTACTATACCTTTGACGGAACGAATCCCGACAGCTTTCTCCCAAAGTATAGTGATCAATTGATCGGAATCCCGCGCGGGGCCTATGTCATTAAGGCCATTGCTTACCGTGATGGAAAACCCCTGGGAAGAATGCTGTCGCTCACGATTCAGGAGTTGGCCAAACGTCTGGAGCGCGGAGATTACTGAGCGCAAGATGGGTCTCTAATCCTTGGGGAGAGGCAACATCTCCGAAATGTGGGAGGCGAGCGCATAGCCACCGTCACTCGCGCGGTCGCCCGACTGCGGTCCGCCTCCCATTTTATGCCATCCGCGGCTCGACTTTTCCCTTGCTTTTAATCACATCCCAAGTAAATAGGAAGATTATGGTTCAATTAATTTTTGAGATAAAATAGGTTTACTTGTGGGAAATAGAAAAGGATACGCCTAATCCTCAATGCCCATCCAGATCATTAACAAGAAAATCTCTTCTCATGGGAAAGCCATCCGCAAATTCGTAAGGTGGCTCAACAAAGAATATAAAGTCCAACCCATCATCCGACTCGAAGTCTATCCCACCCCAATCTTGGAAACAGAAGTGCTGGATTTGTACAAAGTGCCCTTCGACGAGCTGCAAAACAATTTTGGCATGTACGACAATATTACCGGAACCATCCTTTTGGCCGTGGGCGCAGTCGATGAAACGCTCACCTTGCTTCATTTGGCCCATGAATACAGGCACGCTCTGCAGCACTTGAATGATTTGCGCTTTGGCGAACAAGACGCAGATCATTGGGCAGCCAATGTCTTGCTGGCATACCACACGGATAAAAGGGTTTGACCGGGAGGCCTCTCAACAATCGGCTTTCAATTCCCGGTTGTCCGTGAAATGCTGAAATGGCGGGAGCCGGAAGCGTTTGCGGGTAACCGTTCAGGGAGGAGAACCCGAAGGGTTCAGTCCCTCGCTCCCTGAACGGTTACGTTTGCAGGGAATCCAAAAATTTTTGGTCCCCTAGGCACACCACGACGATTCAGGCTCATTGAGAAACGAAATTTTTCATCCCTTCTTTACCCTTCCGCCCAATCTTACTCTCCACCCGGAATCAGACTTTCAAAGCAAATTTAGTTTTCGTGGTCTTCCATTTACCCCGTGTAAAATCGGGGACTGGAACCGGAGCGCTTCCCTGGGCGATGGATTGCTCAGACAAGGGGCCAGAGACGCTCATGATGACGGCATCGTAAACATCCAGCGGAGTCGGTGATTTTGTCCGGACCGCCTCTACAAAGTGCTTCAGCTCCAGCAAATCCGTACCGCCATGTGAGATTTCGCCGGCCTGATTTTGTATGGCTTTCCACCAGGAATGTTCATATCCGACCTGGTAAGGATCGAAAGATTCCCACTCGTGATATTTAGGGCTGCGGTCCTTCAGGTATACTGAATTTCGCTGCTCATTGTAAATTCCCCGCGTGCCCTGGATCATCCACCGATTGTCGTAGGGGCGCGGCAACTGCATATCGTAATTGATTACGATGGACCTTCCTTTCTTGGTCCGGACGACCGTGGAGACAATATCGCCTTGGGCATATTTCCGTTTGGCGTTCGGATGATCGGGACCGAACCGCTGGACGAAATAATCATTGATCCCCCAGCTGCCGGTCGCGGTCGAAGTGAGGTAATCAAAATAATCGCCGCATCCAATGTCCATCCAGGAAATCACGGGGCCAAGCTGATGTGTCGGGTATTGGTCGCGATTCCGGGTTAACAGATATTTGGCGGCCCAGCGGTCCATCCCTGTCTTGGCGTCAAAAAACCAGTGATCGATACAATCGTGGGAGTGAGCGCAGTGACAATGGACAATTTCGCCCAGCAGGCCTTGCCGAATCATATTGAGCACGGCCAAATTGTCGCGGCGAAAGCTCCAGTTCTCCAACATCATGCAGGGCACGCCGGTGGCTTCGTGGGTGTTCACCAGATTCCAGCATTCCTCCAGAGTCATGGCGGCCGGGACTTCCACCGCCGCGTATTTGCCCGCCTTCATGGCATAAACCGCCATCGGAGTGTGCCATTCCCAGTATGTGGCAATCAATACGGCATCCAAATCTTCCCGGCTCATAAGGGACTTGAAATGAAGTTCATCTTTTCCATATCCCTCCGGCTTCTTCTGTCCGGCTTTGACCACCAGATCCTGGCCCATTGTAAGGTTGTCAGCGGAGATGTCACAAACAGCCGGAATCTGCACGCCAGGCAGACTCAGCAGAATCTGCATCAGACTGCGTCCCCGGTTACCCGTGCCTACCACTCCGATTCGGCAGGGACGCGCTTCCTCCTCCGCTGCCGATGAAACAGATCCTACGGTCAAGCCCAGAGCGGCAACGGCATTGGTCTTGATGAAATCTCGACGGGAAAAATTCATAAGAACCTCCATAAAAAAAATCCATACTTCAATTAATTCTTGGCAACTACTCCGGCCGGGCTTCGGCGTGGAATTCAAAGCATGGCGGAGTGAGCCAGTCGAGCTCGCCGCCGGAACTGATCAATGGCCGGGAGGATGGAGCTCCCGCTGAATCGGTCTGGGCAGAAACGGCACACACGGGCGGATCGTCCTCCCTGCGCTAAGTCCCTCAGGCGCATCCATGTCCTTTCACATTTTGAATTACTCTGAGGGTCACAACCATCGCCGCAGCCACTCCCAGGCTTCAGCCTGCATTTCGACATTAAACTCGTGCGGGGTGTCATAAAAACGGGTGCGGCATTTCTCGGGCGCACCGGCCTTTTGATAGACGGAATGCAGCTTATCAAAGCTGGCTTCCACTCCGGCCAGCTCAAATAAGCCATCCTTTTTCCCATTGATGACCAGGATGGCCGCGGGGGCCGCCAAAGAAGCCACATCCGGATAATCCATGTACTGGTAAAGTCCCGGCACCAGTTTGGTGAATCCGATCGTATTGACAATCTTCCGCCGCAATTGCGCCGGGAAGGAGGCCATCCATCCCACGATGACCGCGGTTTTGATGCGATCGTCCAGCGCCGCAAGGTGGACGGAGCGCAAGGCGCCCATCGAAAGTCCCACGCATCCAATCCGCTTGGGATCGACCTCCGGACGGGTAATCAGATAATCCACCGTGCGGATGTCATCCCAATACATGACTCCCGCCCAGGTGAATCCGGCCGAATAAATCGTGCGCGCCACTAACTCTTCATTTTGTCCGGAACGCTGATTGTAAACGCTGATTCGCTCCGCGGTGATTCCAGCGGGGCGGTCGCGCCAGTCGGCGGCATCTTCATCCAGCAACAGCCTGCGCTCACCCCAATAAAACATATCGATCACGATGACCACATAACCCAGCCGCGCCATTTCCGAGGCAATACTTTTCCCGGAATAATATTGAGCTTTAAAATTGGCAAGCACCTGATGTTCCCCAGGCCAATCCACCAGTTTTTCCTTCCCCCAGAAATAAAAGCCGCCGTGGTCGTGCAGCGCCACGATAGCCGGGGCGGGATTCTTCAAGTTTTTGGGAATCAAAACAAAGGCAGGGACCCGGATATCGGGTGTGGTATTGAAATAGATTTTTTCCCGGATGTAATCCCCTTCATCCCGCTTCTCCACTACTTCGGCCTTGGGAAGGCATTTCGGCGGATGGTAATGCAACAGGTCCAACAATTTCCCCCGTGCCTGTTTTTTCCATTCCGCTGACGATTGGAACGCAGGATTCAGAAAGGATAATGAGAAATCTTTTTTCCTGGCTTGGCTCTGGATGAAGGAATACAGGGAGCCGACGTCCGAGTGCGATGGCTGGACAACCGCCTCCGCGGCCCGCAAAACAGCGGCATTGTTTTCATCCGCCATGTTGCTCGATAAAAATCCCGGCATCTTCTCCCGAGCCCCCAAGGTGACGGCACAGGAAGCCGCACCAGCCCACTTCAACAGGCTCCTCCGGCTGAACCTTCTGCCAGCATGCTCGCGATCCATGGCGTTCTTCTCCTCCTATTTAAATTTTTGTTTCTTTTTGTTTGCTTGCTAATTACCACAAAATGATATCATTAAACCGAAAAAAGAAATGAATATAAAGGGGAATTCCTGATGAATATCGGAAAAGCCTGCTTATTTCTTGGATGTTTCGGATTACTGCCTCTCGCGGATGCTCTTGCCCAAGGAGAACTCCAGGTCATCCGTCCCATAGAAATTAGAGATGTCCTGGTAAATCCGGGCATGGGGATCACCACATTTCAGCGCTTCAACGGACAAACCATCAATTCGGGATTGGGATGGTCGGAAGAAGGCCCCACCGGGAAAGTGGAGGATCGATCCACCAACTTCCCCCTAAGCTCGATTGCCTATTGCCGCTGGTTTTGGGAAAAGTTGGAACCGGAGCAGGGGAAGGTTCGCTGGGAAATCATTGATCTCGCCCTGGAAGAAGCTCGCCGTCATCAGCAGACTCTGGCGATTCGCCTTATGCCTTATGATGAAGCTCACCCTCTGCCGGAATGGTATCGCCAAAGCGGGGCAAAACGAGCCAACAAAACCTCGGACCCGGATGGAAAAATCTGGCAGCCGGATTTTGGCGATCCGTTCTACTTGAAATATTGGGGGGGGCTGGTGGCCGAAGCGGGGAAAAGATATGACGGCCATCCCTCGCTGGATACCGTGGATGTCTCTTCCATTGGGTACTGGGGTGAAGGCTGGAGCCCCTACATGCCCACATTTGAATATCAACGGGCGCTGACGGATATTTATTTCGATGCATTCCATTCCACTCCTTTGCTTATGAATTTCGATCAAGAGCGCGCTCTTGCTTACTCCACCGGACGCGGGTCCGGATGGAGGCTCGACTGCTGGGGAGACATGCGAACCTCTTCCAATGACATTTATTTTCCGCCGGAAATGCTGGACATCTATCCCCAGCAGATTGCCCGGGCAGGAATTCAGGAAGCCTGGAAGCATGGGCCGGTTTCCCTGGAATCCTGCTGGGTGCCAGGCCATTGGAAGAAAGAGGGATGGAATGTGGATTATATTTTGGAGCAGGCCTTGCGCTGGCATGTGACCTCGGTGAACATCAAATCCTCCGCCATCCCCGCTGAATGGAAAGAAAAATTCGACGAGTTCCAAAAGCGGATGGGCTACCGATTTCTCCTGCGCCGGCTGCAAACTCCTTCTAAGGTCCAGGCAGGTCAGATGATGCCGGTCCAAATGTGGTGGCTGAACGCGGGCGTGGCGCCAGTGTATAGAAAATATGTCTTAGCTTTGCAATTGAAGTCCCCCGCACGGGAGCAAACACTGATTACGGACACCGATCTCCGCCAGTGGCTGCCTGGAGATGCGCTCTGGGAAAAATCACTTTACGTTTCCAAGGATCTGCAGCCCGGCCCTTATCGGTTACGCGTGGGAATTCTGGATCCGCGCACCCTGCAACCCGCAATTCGTCTGGCCATTCAGGGCAGAGAAGATGACGGCTGGTATCTCCTGGGGGACATCAAGATCGAATAGTTCATAACTAAACCGTTTTATATTTTGGGCCCCAAGCGAAATAATTGGAATCTTTGTATAAACGCCTTTTTTTGTAGGATGCGTTAGCCCGCCAAAAGGCGGGTTAGCTCGAAGAGCATAACGCATCGGGGACGCAGCCTCCAACGCCTGACGGGTTACGCGCGGGTGACTACTGTCACCATGCGCTGAACGATCCTACAAAAACGATTTCACACACTTTATGAATGGACATTGATTAGCCCCGGAGGACTATAGAGGGCGAGTCTTGCAAGGGCGAAAGAATTTGCTGTTTTCAAAATGCCGGTTTGCGGTGGGTTGCATATAATTCTCCAGAGTTGTTGCTCTGAGTCCTTTCCGCCCAAAGAACCTTGATGATGATCTGGCCTTCCGCCCTGCTTTGGTTTGCACCGCTTAACTCTCGGGTACAAAGGTCTCTTCCCTCTTGGTATTAAAAATCATTGCTGAGTCGTTCATTATCCCAGGGAGAAAATTCATGAAATTTAATTTGAAATTCGTTGTTCTGTTGGTATTCCTGATTATGCCCGTCAGTGGCGGGGCTGCTGCTTCGGATGCCACTAAACCGCCTTTCCCCGTTTGGCCGATTCCGCGGGAAATCAAGCTCGAAAACGAGCGTCTGCTACTAACCAACGCGACAATCGTAGTGCCGGCTGGGGACCGGCAATTGCAGTTTCCCGGCCGGTTGTTGGCGGAATTGATTGCCGATCAGTATATGGTGGTGATTCCGGTGTCGGTGGGCAAAGCTCCGGAAGGGAAGACTCCCATCTTCGTCGGCGAGATTTCCACCCCCCTGATCAGTGAAGCATCGAGCCAAACCATTTCCAAAACCAATCCAGGAGCGGAAGGTTATTGGCTGCAGATTGGGGCCAGAGGCGCCGTGATTGCGGGTTGCGATTATCGCGGAACACTCTACGGCGTTTCATCCTTCATCCAATTGGTCCATTTCTGGGGACATCAGAGTGTGGCTGTCTGGCAAGCCACCATTAAGGATTGGCCCTTTCTCCCGGTCCGGTGGGTCCACGTCTACGTGCCGGGAAAAGAGATGTTGCCCTTCGCCCGCCGTTATTTCCGTGACTTTCTGCTGCGCTATAAATTCAATGGCATAATCATGGAAATCGGCGGTGGAGTGCGGCTCGACAGCCATCCGGAAATCAGCACCGGTTGGCAACGCACGGTCAGCGAATGGTATGCCCATGGGGAGACCATTTTCAAAATCGGGGAAGGGATCCCGCTGGGAACGGCCAACCGTTTTGCCGCCTCCTGCCATTTTGGAGTCGGAGGGGGAAGCTATATTGAAAAAGACGATCTTCGATCATTGGCTAATCTGGCCGCCGATTACGGATTGGAGATCACTCCCGAAGTCCAATCGCTTTCCCATTCCTATTACATCGCTTCGGCGCATCGCGAGCTTGCGGAAGACCCGGACATGCCTTGGCCTGATTCCTATTGTCCTTCCAATCCCGGCTCCTACAAGCTTTTATTCGAGATGATGGATGAAATCATCGACTTGGTCCACCCCAAGCGGATCCACATCGGGCACGATGAATGGCGCGCCGGGGCGTTTTGTCCACGGTGCCAAGGCAAAGATCCGGGTGAGCTTTTTGGCCAGGATGTCTTGAAAATCCAAAACCATTTGCAAGAGAAAGGGATTGAGACTTGGATGTGGGGTGACCATTTTGTTGACTGGCACAACCGGTTCGGTCGAAAAACCACCGAGGGAGGAGTGGTCCGTTACGAGCATGCCGACACACGATCCGCTCGCGATATCGTCGCCGCGGCCACCAATCGAATCCACATCACCAACTGGTCCGATGAACGCGGGGATGCTACTTTCAAAAAGCTGGGCTGGAAATTCATCATCGGAAATTTTCATGGATCCTCTGAAAAGGATTGGCCGAGCCGGGTCGAGCGGGGCGGAGTGATGGGAGGCGAAATCTCCTCCTGGTGCGCGCTGGACGAGTTTGAGCTGGGCAAACTGAATATTCCGGAAGCAACTTACGCGATCAATCTTCTTTGGTCTTCTCAATATCCCGATAAAGCTGCTGCGTTGGAACAGGTGGGACTCCTGATGCCCAAAATCAGGCGTGACCTCGCTGCCGCTCCCCCGCCATCGTTAAAGGCCAATCCGATACGGTTTGAAGTTCTGGATATCCGATCTGCCTTTAATCATTCACCCCGCGGTGATACTTGGGATCTGAGCGGATTGAAGACTGGCCAGGGATATTACAATGATCTCCCTTATGAAATTGTGGATCCCGAACAAATGAGCGGGAACAATTGTGTTCTCGTCGCCCGTCAGAAGGGGGAGGATCCGCTGGAAGCAAATTTGCCGGTTCAAGGCCGATGGGCTTCCCTGCTCTTCCTGCAAACCGCCACCGCCAAGGGTCGCGAGAGTGTCCACGCTGGAGATCAAACCCACTTCCCCCATGAGTCGAGCGAATTGCTGGGATTTTACGAAGTTAGATTCGCGGACGGGGTGACTCTCCTCCATGAAATTCGTTATGACGAGAACCTGGCCAAATGGGACACCAGCTTTGATGAACCTTATTATTTGACCCGGGCAATTTCAGCGGGCAAGTTGCCGGACGGCCGTCCGGCGGTGCTTTGGGCCAGCGAGTGGAAAAATCCCAGGCCCGATGTCCCCATCACCTCCATTCGGATGGTGGGTTCTCCCGGGCCATCCGCCGCTCAACCGCTTCTCTTCGGCATCACGGCAGTGGAGAAACCGCGAGTGGAAGATTATCGTTGATGTGGCCAATTCAGGCAATGTCGCCGGGCCGTGCCATACAGCACGAAGCGATAGCGAGTGATCGCGCAGCCATACAAGATGATCGCTCGTTATCACTTCGCGCTGGTCTTATCGCTCGTTAGCACTTCGCGCTGGTCTTATCGCTCGTTAGCACTTCGCGCTGGGAATGGCCGTCAGATCTAGCGGCGGATGAATTGTCGCGCATTTTCGTAGAGGAGCTTGGCGCACACGTCCGGGGACAGACCCAGCCCCTGAATAGAGTAATGGCCTTTGCTCCGCTTAAAGGGGGGATGATCGAACACCTCATCCGATTTCAAGAATTGATAGTGGAATTGAATAAAATCGGCGGTGGTCTCCACGTATCGCCGCAAGCTGTCCGCCCCCCGCAAAGGAATTTCAAACGGCTGATAGAGGCACTGGGCTTGCATTCCGGTGGGAATGTTCGTGTCATCGTAAATAGAATCGGTTCCAAAGAGGATCCGATCCTGGAACTCCAGGATAAATTGCCGGGCTCTTTCGCGCCGGCGTTTTGAGCTGGCCAATTCCGGCAACCGTGCGGAGAGATCGTAATAGAGGTTGGGATAAGCATCCAAATCTTCCGCTGCCTGATCGAGATTTTCACTGTTGCTTCCAAAATGCGGGCCAATGAAGCGGGTTCGCGGGTGCCGCGCGATCACTTCGTTGCGCTCCGCCAGCAACTCATCCCGGCAGGGGAAGTTTTTTCGATAATAAGTCCACCAGGCATATTCCCCATAAAGCACGCCATTCCAGGGATTGCGGTCATTCACGGGTTGCCAGAACTCAGCGGGGTCCGCGGTGTGAATGAGCACCGGGATGCCGCACGTTCCCGCTTCGGTCCAGATGGGATCCAGCCGCTCGTCGTTAATCCTCCAAAACGTGCCATCCGGCTGACGATAATCCATTCCGAGCGCTTTATAAATTTTCAAGCCTGCCATGCCGGCCGCCACATCCCGCCGGATTCCCGCCGCTGCCCAATTGCCAAAATCCGGTTCATTGATCCGCCGGAAGTCGACGTTCCCGAAGACCGCAAACCGGCCGGGATAGCGGCCAAATATTTCCAGATGATTCTTCAGACCCTCTCCGAATCCATCATGCCATTCCAGCGTGACGGCCCGCTCGATTTCACACCGATCCATGGCCTCCACGGCCAGGCGGGCATACTGGGGGAAAACATGAGTATGAGCGTCAATAGCCTTCATATTCAAAACTCCAAATTCCGATAAAACTCGATCCGCACTTTTTCGAAAAATTGAATTTGCCTTTCCAACAAAGCCTCATGAGCCGCATCCCCCGCAAAAAAATCGAGCACTTTATTGGCCGACTCCAGATCTGGAAATTCACATTCCCATACCAGCGTATTGCAGGGCTCCGCGGCGGCGAGCGGCTGAAGGCGCCGCCCCTTGGGATAATCGGGACGGGCAGCTTCCAATTCAGCGAATTTTTTTTCCAATTCCATGAATTCTTTTTCATGGCGCGCGTCAAAGCGCTGCAAAATCCGCATGGTGATACTCATGGACGCACCTCTCAATTTGTGTGATCGTAGACCAATCAATTCTCGCCGCATAGTATGACAAAGCATCGCTGCAATGTAATCAACAAAGTGACACTTCGATCAACTGCGCGGCGGGCCACGCTCGCCCCTTCCACCACCGGGCTTTGCCGGTTATCTTCCGTCGATCCACTTTTTCAATTTGACCTGCGGGAAGGGCCGGTTCAAAATCTGAGATGGAAAGTCATCCAGCCAGCAGGAGGGCAACTTGACCCGTCGCATTAGTGGTGTCGTTTTATTTGTCGGATTTTGGCTCTGGCCCGCTGGAGTATTGAAGGCGCAGGTCGTCATCAACGGACAAATTGCCGATAATCTCAAACAACCGCTGGCGGGAGCTCAAGTGCGGCTGGACTCGCCCAACTCAGCCACTCTGTTTGAGCTGACGACCAATCCCGATGGTTCTTTCCACCTGAATTTGGATGCGGCCGGCCAGTATTTTCTCACCATCGCGGCTTCGGGTTTTTTTACGCTAAACCGCCGCCCCATCGATTTGATCATGGGAGTCAACATTATCAGCGTGGAGATGGTGGCCCAGCAAAACTCTCAGGCCTCTCTGGAGGTTTACGCCGATCAGAATCTGATTGTCGATCATATCCCCGTATCGTATGCGTTGACCAATGAAGAAATCCTTTCCATTCCGGTTTCTCGCGCCTACTTCTGGCAAAACACGATTGCCAGCATGCCCGGCATTCTCAAGGACTCCAGGGGGCGTTTGCACTTCAATGGGAGTTCTTCCGACCAAAATAATTGGCTGATGGATGGATTTAATATTGCCGATCCCTCCTCCGGGCAATTGGAAGCGGACTTCAACGCGGAAGCGATCAACTCCTTCGATCTTTTCACTGGCCGTTATTCCGCGGAATACGGCAAAGGATCCGGAGGAACTCTGGTAATCAACAACGAAACGGGTTCCCCATCCTTTAAATACCATGCCACCAATTTCATCCCCGGTCTGGCCTTTCGGAATGGGCTTAGTCTGGATACCTGGCGGCCCCGGCTGGATTTCTCCGGTCCCCTCAAGAAAGACCGGCTCTGGTTTTCTGACTCGCTTTCCTTCAATTATAAGACAAATTTTTATCCGGAGCTTCCTCAAGGACAGAACACTGCCTATACCTGGAATGTGGCGAACATCTTGCGCCTACAAGCGGCGCTCACTCCCAATCAAAACCTGTCAGGGGAAATCTTAATTGATCACGAAGCCAGCCCCGATGATGGCCTATCCGTGCTGGATCCGGTGGAGACCACCTTAAACCGGAAGAACCGCCGTTATTTTTTCAACTTGAAGGACCAGATCAGCTTCCACTCGCGCGCCATTCTGGAATTGGGCTATGGGGGCTATCGATCGAATAATCAAGAGACTCCGCAAGGTAAGCAGCTTTACATCATCACTCCGCTGGGAAGGGAGGGAAATTCATCCATCGACTCCCGCTGGTGGGGAGATCGGGACCAATGGCTGGCGAAGCTCTCTCTGCCCTCCATGCAACACTGGGGAAGCCATCAAATCAAACTGGGGGCGGACTTCAACCATATCCGCTACCGGCAGGAGACGGCCCGAACCGGATACGAGTTCCACAGAGTGGATGGAACCCGCTCCGCGCAAGTGATGTATGGTGGAAACGGGTCTTTAGGCCTCTCCAATTTCGAGGCTGCTTCTTACTTTGAAGATCAATGGGCACTTCGTTCCTGGCTCGTGCTGGTGGCCGCGGCCCGCTGGGACCGGGATCGAGTGATCGGGAAAAACAGTTTCACGCCTTGGTCCAATCTGGGATTCCAGCTCCCCGGTTTGAAAAGCACCCGCTTCATGGCAGGCATAGGCTTGGTGCCTGTTTCCACTAATTTGCGGCTTTTTACGCGCGACTTGGATCAATACCCTATCTTCACTCAATTCGGCTCCAATGGAATCGGCATTGTCCGCGGGCCGGAGTCGGTTCATTTTTTGATTGATCGGCCAGAACTGCGAGTCCCGCGCACCACCAATATCAGTGCCGGAATTCAACAGAACTTGTGGAAAGCCATCACCCTGCGGCTCAATTATCTCCACAAGCAGAGTGGAAACGGATTTTGCTTCGTGACTGCCGTGCCCAGTTTTCTTTCCCCCCATGGCGCCATGACGGCGGCGGCGGACATCTCGTATCGCATGGAGAATCTACGGCGGGAAAAGTATGATTCGCTCGAAATGTCGCTCCAGGGTCCGGCCCGGAAACGAATCAACTGGTTCGTCAGCTACACTCTTTCCCGGGCGTACTCCAACGCGGCACTCGATCTTACCGCGGATCATCCGGCCGCCATCGTCATGTATCCCCTCCCCATTTATGGCACCCCGGGCCGTCTTTCCTGGGACTCACCCAACCGTCTTCTCGCCTGGATGATTGTGCCCATAAGAAAAACAAATACCCTCTCCGGATTGATGGAATGGCGGGACGGCTTCCCTTTTTCGATCTACGATGAATCTGGATTACTGGCGGGCCCCATCAACACCAATCGTCTGCCGCGATACTTCAGCCTGAATCTCCATTTTGAAAGAACACTCAATCTGATCGGCTATCAGTGGGCAGTCCGATTAGGAGTTGACAATCTGACCAATAGCGTCAATGCTTCATTTGTCAACAACATGATCGGTTCTCCCCAGTTCCTTTATTTTTATGGGCGGGAACCGCGCAAATGGGTTCTGCGGCTTCGCTGGCTGGGCAAGAAACCTGTTTGAAGCAAATCAATCCACAATATTCCATAAAGAATATTTAGGGAGAATTTTCACGTGAAAACAATAACCCGCCGGGATTGTCTTCAGAGCTCGTTATCTTTAGTTGCCGGCGCCTGTGCGGCGCCGCTCTTCGGTTCTGTCAGTGCAGCCGCGCCGCTGGGACAACACTCATCATCGCCAAAAGGAGGCGGGATTCAACTGGCCGAAGTGTTTTCGCCGGGCCAGGATTCCAATTGCCGCTTGGCCCGGCAAATAGGCGTCAATCATGTGATTCTCACGGGTCTTCCCTTGGGCAAAATACCGCGTAGCCAGTATTATGAGACACTGGACAAAATTAATTCCGATTTCAAGAAAACGGGCATGACGATCGCGGGAGTGGAAAGCCACCCGGTTCCAGCGGAAAAAATCAAACTTGGAGTGGCGGGGCGTGACGAGGAAATAGAGAATTACATCACCGCCATTGAAGCCCTGGGAAAAGTGGGAATTCCCATGATCTGCTACAACTTCATGGCAGGTTTGGGCTGGTACCGAACGCGCACGGATCTGCCGGAACGCGGAGGCGCGCTCACGAGCGAGTTCGACGACGATGCCGCCCGCAAACAGGGATTAACCCAATGGGGAGAAGTCAGCGAAGATAAAATCTGGAGCAACCTGGAATATTTCCAGAAAGCGGTCATCCCCGTCGCTGAAAAGGCTCGAGTGAAAATGGCCCTTCATCCCGACGATCCGCCGATATCCCCTCTGCGCGGCATCGGCCGCATCCTGACCAGCGCGAAAAATTACCGCCGCGTGATGGAAATCGTTCCCAGTCCGATCAATGGCATCACATTCTGCCAAGCCAACTTTAAAGCCATGGGAGAAAATATTGAGACGCTGGCCCGCGAATGGTGCCAACAAAAGAAAATTTTCTTCGTCCATTTTCGCGACATCGAAGGCTCGGGGAAACGGTTCCATGAAACTTTCCACGACAACGGTCCCACCAACATGGCGCGAATGTTGCAGATTTATTCTGAAAACGGCTTCCAGGGCCCCATCCGGCCAGATCATGCCCCAACGCTGGAAGGGGAATCCAATGATCATCCCGGCTATGCCATGGCCGGGAAGATTCTGGCCTTTGGCTACATGAAAGGGATCATGGATGCCCTTCAAATCCCTTACGAATAATGGGAAGTCCTCAAATGGAAAGATGGCCAGAGGGGTGGTCTGAGCTTTTTAATTGGCGGGAATTGGCGGGAATCGGCGGCATTCGCACCACCCCGGTTTCGACTTCGTCTCGGCCACCCCTTCCGCCAGTGTGGATTTAGCAACCTCGTCCAAGGAGGGTAATTTTGAACCGGCATTTTATTGACGAGATCAAATCTCGTGGTATTATTTCATCTCCTTGAAGATCTGCGTTCCCGCAAATCCGTCAAGTCCTGTAGGATCCTCTCCCGCACGGCCGGGATGAGTCGAGAAAGACCGGCATATTCCATCCACCCATTGGAGAGGGAAACCCCCGCTCCGATTTTCCTGGCCAGATCCACTTGGTACTCCCAGAATCCCATGGGACGCCACAAGCAAGGCAGCCAGGGTTTGGCGCCTAATGCAGAGAGATAGCGGACGGGAGTCTTTCGGTATAGTTCCCGCCACATGCTCTCATGATCCGCGGCGTCGCCATCTGCCCACAGCACAAAACTGGTGAAACCACAGTCGCTGGTGAAGATTGCCTTCTCCTTTCCATAGCCGCGGACCAGCCGCCGCAGTTCTTTCATAAATTGAATTAAATGTTTCGAAAGACCGCCCTTTCGATCGGGGTGGTTATCATAGCCCACGCAGAAATAGGACTCGTCAATGGTAATGGCGTCTGGATCGAGAAGTTCCAAAATCCATTGCACCTGCTGGAGCAGGTGCTTCCGCCATTCCGGGGCCGCCATTGACATTTGCCAGAGCCTGCCAGCCACATCGGGCCCTTTCCAGTACATCTCCATCCGCTTGCCTTCTTGATCAAGCATGATGGCATCCATCAGCTTCGGAGCCGCTGGAGAGGCATCATCGAAAGCAATCTGATGAATATAAATCGAGGCTTTGGCCCCTTTTTGTCGCGTCGCCTGTATGCGGGCTTTCAGAATTTCGTGGCTCATTTCCACCGGACCATCAATGTCGGAAGGCATCGCCAGCCATCGTTTCCGGTCGGGATGAATGAAGTCGCCGTACCCCGGATAATAGCCGTGTTGCGTGGCCATCCCGACCTGGAAAGTCCGGAAAAGCGGCAGGTCTTCATCATAGCCGGTTCCGCGTTTTCCCGGTTTTCTTCCCGGCCCCAGGAAATCATAATAATGAACCAGCACATCCCGCGGCCAGGCGAGGGTGGAAAACTCTTCGTGATGCGCCAGTTCATGAAAGGCCTGCCAAGCTGTTTCGACATTCCCGGAATGGATAAGCAGGAAACAGCGGAGAGTTGTCTCTGCTCGTGGAGCCATTTTCACTCGTGTCCCGAATGACCAGCCGCACTCGCCTTGCGGGGTTCCGAAGCTGGCGATTCGCCAAGGGCGCTCCGATTCGGCAAAAAAGGCTAGACGCCACTCGACATCCGGATGATAGACGTCAATGCAGGGAATCAGCAAAGGGCCGCGGGATTCCCGCACTCCAGCATCGCTTTCCTCAGGTTCCAGATAATGACAAAGGATGGCCTGGCTATTTTCCGCTGGGTGGCCGGCAAACTGATCGCATTCCTGGTAGGGATTGTTTTGGATGCCTTGCAGGGAATCCCATTTTTCAAGCACATTGGCACTCAGCGGCAGATGCACCCGGTCTTCCGCCCCCCAGGAATAAGGGCGCGCCGAACTGTTTATGCGCACCATCACCGAGCATGACTGATCCCCACTGTTGCGCAGGGTGAGGCTTCCCGCCAACACATTTTCCTCTCCCGTTCCTCCCCATTTGAGCAGCTTGTGCTCCATGGCTACATTGCAGGAGCCAATCTGCGTCTGGCGGTTGTTGAGCCCGACTTGAATTTTTTGTTCGGGGGAGTCTTCTGAGCTGATCTCCGCCGTCATCAATTCATGCCCGCCACGCACCACTAAGGGGACTTCCTGGCATATGATTTGGTCAAACAGCGGCAGGCCTGTTTTTCTTTTCCATTGGAGAGAGAGCGGCATAGCCGACGAGGGAGCCAGAGAAGCAATCTCGACAGCCTGAGCCTCGGCAAGCTCCCGTGAGAAAAGAGAAGGCGCCGCGGCAGCTGTCATGCTGCCCGTCAAGAGAGAATTCACAAAAAAACGTCGATCCATGCATTCCTCCCAAGTCGATTCTTCAGCAGGCCGTTTACCTTCTTCCACGGTCCAACGGGGATCGAGTAGTCAGGTTTCAAGTTCTATGGGAGAGGCTGAAGGGCATAAACACCTATAAGCGGGGTGTTCAAAATTTGATTATTTTTGGCCCATGCGATTTCCATAAAAAGCAGGGCTAATGGAGGAGGATTTGAAACTCAGCCGAACCAACCTTGAGGGCTTTAGACTATGAGAAACCTGCCCAAAGGCATTGATGATCAAAGGGTCTTGTCAATTTGGGAATAAAGGATATTGATGCAAGCCGGGCAGAGACCGTGGCTAAACGATGCATCGGAATGCTTCTGGATATACATTTCCATTTGATTCCACTCGCCATGGTCATCTCTGATTTTCTTGCACCTGGCGCAGATGGGAAGCAATCCGCTCAATGTTTTCACTTTGGCCAGCGCTTCCTGCAGTCTACCCAAAAGTCTTTCGCGTTCCAAAGCCTCGGTCTTTTTGTCGGTGATTTCCCTGATAAAGAAAAACCGTCCAAGTTTCTTCCCTTTGTCGTCCCTGATGGATGCGCTCTTCACATCGAAATATTCCGTTCCTTCCGCTGACTGCCGGGCGATTTCCAAATGGGCGGACTCGTGAGAGGTTACTCCTTCCACAAGCGAGGGCCAATTCTCAAAAACCTCGCTGAGCGGTTTTCCATTCGCTTCGGATTTTTTTATGTGTAGGAGGGCTTCAGCCGCTGGATTCACCTGGATGATCCGGTCTTGTGCCTCGAGCAAGACCAGCCCATCCCCCATTTGCTCAATTACCACTCGCTGGGCTATCGGCATGATTTCCAACAGATGCAGTTGGAACAGGCCCCAGAAAAAAATAAGGCTGCTCACAATAAAAGCGAGTGGAGTGGGATTCGGGGCGACTCGAGGATACACGTCCGCAATTTGAAGCAGATTGGCAATCCAGGGGATCAGGCCCGCTAAAATAACTACGATGCCTTGCCGGCGATACACGGGGGAAGATTCTGCCAAGTTGAGCAATAGGAAGAGGAAGCCCGCTAGAAAGAGGAGGTAACTGTAACCAGAGGAGATCAAGAGCCAAGGGCCATAAATCACCTGAATCCTTCCGTTGTCTAATACGTTGTGCCACATCCATCCATGCAATTCATTGGTGGCGACGGCCAGGACAGCCATCGCCGGTATGACCGTCAAAGCCACTACGATGGCTTTATTCAGCCATTTCCCTCTGCCTGAATACTCGAGACAAAAAGCAAGCCAGGTAATGGGGAGAGCACCTATCCCGACATAGGCCAAAGCCAGCCAAAAGGTCCAAGGGAAAAAGATACCCATGGCATCGGCAAAGGCCCAAATAGCACCCGCCACAATTACAAACAAAAATGAGCGTGCCGCGGGCATGGCACGACGGCGCCATACCTGGGCGGCCAGAATGCAGCCAATCAGAACCACTCCGAGGAGAGCATAGGCAAAAAATAATCGTTGGAAATGCGACACGCTATTTGCCCCCCACGAATTCACCCGGCATTCTTTTGAGAATTAAAAATACCGAAAAGGATATCGGAATGCCAGAAAATTCTCGGCGAGCGCAATCAAAAGCATGAGACAACTTTAAAAATGAAGCAACGTCGCGGCATTGCTGAGAATGCCAGCGGCACGGTGGGCAAGCAGTCGGGACGGTTCGTTCGTCAACTGAGGGATTCGCCGAATTGTCTCCCTGCGCCACCCAACTTGGCGCTTTCGGCGAAAGCGCCCTACCACCGTGTTCCCGCAAATTAACGCTTCGCGATATACTGACGACTCTCACATTCCATCGCACTCGAATCTGAGTTGGAACATGACAGTCAATCCTTTTTCCTGATAAGATTTTTGATATGGATCATCATTTTTTTGTGCAGGTGCATTATTTCGGCAAGAAACCACGAGTGCCCCCGTCTGAGCAAATGAAGGGGATATTGGGGGAAGCATGACGCGGGAAAGTAACCACAGCTATTCTTCGAGAATGGGGGACATCATGAGCAAATGCCGACCGAATCTTCAATTCCTGTTGTTGTTTCTGGCTCTGAGTGCGGGAATTATCGTTATCACTGTTTGGGAACCCTTTCTTACCAAAGCAGACGAAGAGGTGTCAATGCCCAAATCGACGGAATGGAACGGAAATTTTACGGATGGATGGCGTCAATTTGATCAGTTGACCAAGGAACAGAAATACGAAGCCGCCTCCGCTCTGGCGGAAAAAATGCTGGCCGAAGCCAAGACTGCCGGTCCGGATGAGGAATGGGTGCGCTGTCTGATCCGTTACACACAGCTCAGAATAGCCTTGCATGGCTACGAGACCGCGGTCCGTTTTCTGAAAGAGCAGCCCTGGCCTAATGATCAATTGGGTGGAATAGTGCTTGATTTGTTCTACGCCCAATCCCTCGTCAATTATGCGACAGCTTACTCCTGGGAAATCAATCAGCGGGAAAAAGTTGAGTCCCGTAGTGTCGTTGATTTAAAGGCTTGGACTAAGGATCAAATATATGATGAAGCCCAAAAGGCGTTTGCCGAAGCTTGGAACCATCGGGAATTCTTGAGCCAGTGGCCTGTCTCCAGATGGAAAGAGTTCATGACCCCCAACAACTACCCGGCTGGAATCCGGCCCACCTTGCGGGACGCAGTATCCTACCTCTGGGTGGAAATGCTCTCGAATACCAGCGGCTGGCGTCCGGAACACCTCAATGAAATATTCCGCCTGAATCTCAAAAGCCTGTTGAACGGCAGCGCTCCTTTGAATTCAGGAATGGAACAGGCCGCGATGCTCGCCAATCCAGCCATCCACCCCCTCGACAAAATGTGTGCCCTGTTGGGCGATTTGGAAAACTGGCACAATCAGAGGGGAGAGCGGGAAGCTGCTCTGGAGGCGCGGCTCGAACGAACTCGTCAATTGCATATGAGTTTTACCCAAGCCGATGACCGCGAACTGATCACTCAGGATCTCATCGCTCACCTTAATCCGTTGCCGGACGTCCCCTGGTGGTCTGCCGGAATGGCACAATTGGCGGAATTCATTAAGGACGAGGACAAACCCGACGCGCTGGTTCGCGCTCGTGGCAAGGCATTGGAGGGTTACAAAGCTTTTCCCGATTCGGTCGGCGGGAAGCAGTGTCTGGCTCTTCAGACATCGATTGAAGGGCCTGATTATGAGCTCCAGGGAATGATCGACGATAATCCGCAGAAAAAGTCCATCCTGCTACTGCACAAGAACCTGGGTAAAATTTATTTCCGCGCTTATGCTTACAACCTGCAGCGATACATCGAAAGTTCCAATGACTATCATTTTTTTCCCACCTGGGATGAACTCAATAAAACCATGCGAAACCTCGTCCCTGCCCAGGAGTGGGAAGTGCCATTGCCTCCGACACCCGATTACCGGATGCACAAGACTTTCGTAATTCCCCCCATGTCCAAGCCAGGCGCTTACCTGGTGACCGCTTCGGCGCGACCGGGTTTTCCCGAATCGAACAATAAACTGTTGGGGCTCCACACGATCGTGGGCAACCTGGTACTGGTCACCCGACAGGAAGCCGGAGCGGTCCAGGTCACGTTGCTGGACGGCGCGGAAGGAAAACCGGTTCGTGGCGTCGAGGTGATCCTCTATCAGCAGAATTGGCGCAATCCCCATAAAGCAGTGGAGACTCAAATCAGCGATGACAAAGGGGTGGTCCGTTTCGAGCGAACTGACCAGGAAAATGGCTACCTGCTTTTTGCCAAAAAGGGGGACCAATATGCCGTGGATCCGCAACGGCTGTATCTTTACCGGCAATCCCCGCCGGGACGGCAATTGGCCACCTTGCTTTTCACGGATCGAAGCATTTACCGTCCCTCTCAAAAAATTCTTTGGAAAGCCGTGCTCTACCAGGGAAGCACGGAAGAAGCCAGGTTTGACACCATGCCCGCTCAGACCGTCACGATCTCGCTAATGGACATCAACCAGCAGGTCGTGGAATTCAAGCCGGTCACCACCAACTCCTTCGGCACAGTCTCGGGCGAATTTACCATTCCCGCGGGCCGGGCGCTGGGACATTGGTCGCTCGTGAGCTCTCTGAACGGGCAGACTCCCGTACAGGTGGAGGAATACAAGCGCCCTACCTTTGAAGCCAAGCTGCTCGATCCCGAGGAGCCTCTCCGGCTGAACAAAGCCGCCGCACTAAAGGGTGAAGCCAGATATTATTTCGGTCTTCCGGTCACTACGGGTACCGTCAAATGGTCGGTCCGCCGGGAACCGGTATTCCCCTGGTGGTGGTCTTATTACTGGAGTGGCGGATTTTCTGGCAGATCCAGTGAGACTCAGATTATAGCCAGCGGCACGGTTCCTCTCGATGAAAATGGTAAATTCATCATCTCCTTTACTCCGGAAATTGATGAACGGCTGGGCAAAGATAAGGATTTGACGTACCGATATTCCATTTCAGCCGACATCACGGATGAAGGGGGGAAACACGGACAGCCCAGCGCAGTTTTCGGCTTGGGTTTGTCTCCGTGGAGGCCAGTGCCCTGCTGGATAAAAATTTCTTCCTGAAAAATGCACCGGTTGAAATCAAAGTCCTCCGTTCCAATTTGGATGGAGTCCCCCGCGCGGGGAAAGGGAGGTGGCAAATTTTCCAGCTCAAAGGTCCGGAAGAAGCTCTGTTGCCGGTGGAGCAACCCAGATTGATCCGAACCTCAGAGAATCGGCCGGAAGGGTATCAAACCGCGGGTGACAAGGAAAGGGAGAGATGGCAACCCAATTACCAGGTTGAGTCCGTTTTGATGCAATGGCCAGCTAGCACACTGGAAGCCAAAGGGTCCCTGCAGCACAACGAAAAAGGGGAAGCCCAAATCCGGGTGCCGCACTTGAAGCCCGGCGCTTACCGGCTGATGTACGAAACCACGGATGATTTCGGAGAGAAATTCGAGATCAAAAAAGAATTCCTGGTGGCCGATTCCACCATGAAACTGCCACTCCCCGCCATTTTTCAACTGGAAACCTCTTCCGTCAAAGTCGGCGAAAAGGCTCGCCTGTTGGTTCATTCGGGATTGAAGAATCAAATGATTATTCTTGAGTTCTTCCGCAGCGGGAAAAGCTTTGAGCGGCGGCAGTTAATTTCAGGCGCGGATCCATCCCTGCTGGAACTCCCCATCACCGAGAAGGAACGCGGCGGGTTGGGCATCAGTATGTCCATCCTGCGGGATAACCAGTATGTTCAATTGGCCCAACCGCTGCTGGTTCCCTGGGACAACAAGGAATTGAAGGTCACCTTTTCCTCCTTCCGTGACCGCCTTCGTCCCGGGCAGGAAGAACACTGGACCGTGAAAGTAGCGGATCCCACCGGAAAAGAGGTCGCCGCCAATGCCGCGGAATTGCTGGCCTACATGTATGACCGCAGCCTCGACACTTTTGCCCCGCATTTCCCCGCGAATCCGCTTCAGTTGTACCCCAACCGGGCTTATGCACAATGGTCTCGGCCCAGTTTAGGCATTGCTCCCACCGAGTGGCTGCGCTCCAATGGATTCACCACTGGGCCCAGTGCTCCTAGCTTGGTACGCGATCAGCTGCAATTCTTCAGCGGATATGGAATTGGTGGGCCGGGGGTAAGAGGCCGGCAGTATGACCGATTGGCCCAATATTCCAAAATTGCGGAAATGGCTCCTTCCCCGGCGGCTCCCGCCGCCAAGGCCATAAATGGAGTCGTGGGAGGAGTGCCAGGTCGAGTTCCAGGAGGAGCCTTGGGAGGGATCGCGGACGCCGTCAAGGTGGAACGGGATGAGAAAATGAAGGAAATGGAAGTAGTCGGGCAGAAGCCACCAGTTCCGGTGGAACTGCGCAGCAATTTCAGCGAGACCGCCTTCTGGCAGCCCCATCTGCTGACCGGCAGTGACGGTTCGGTGAGTTTTGAATTCAAGGTTCCCGATTCCGTCACCGCCTGGAAAGTCTGGGTTCATGCCATCACCCGCGACTTGAAATCCGGCTCAGCCACTGAAGACACCCGCACCGTGAAGGATCTGATGGTGCGGCCTTATCTGCCCCGCTTCCTGCGGGAAGGGGATCTGGCGGAAATCAAGGTGGTCGTCAACAATGCCTCTGACAAGGAACTGCAGGGCAAGGTCGATTTCGACATCGTTGAAGTCGGCACGGAAAAGAGTCTCCTTCCCCAATTCGGAATGAAGCCCGAGGATGCAACCGGCCGGCCTTTCACCGTAGCTGCCGGCAAAGGGGCCAATCTGACCTTTCCGATTAAAACTCCTGTTCAACTAGGCCAGATTGCTTTCAAAGTCACGGCCACTTCGGGGGACTTTTCTGACGGGGAATTGCGTCCCATTCCTATCCTGCCCGGACGAATGCACTTGGCTCAGTCCCGGTTTGTCACCTTGAAAGATAAAGCCAACCGTGTGCTCACCTTTGCCGATTTGGCCCGCAATGACGATCCGACGCGGATCCAGGAGCAGATGGTGGTTACACTGGATTCACAACTCTTTTACTCCGTCTTGTCGGCACTGCCCTACCTGGTGAATTATCCGTATGAGTGCACTGAGCAGACACTGAACCGGTTTCTTTCCACCGGCATTCTCTCCTCCCTTTTCAAGAGCTATCCGGCCGTGGAAAAAATGGCGCGTGATTTCTCCAAACGCGAGACACAACTGGAAACCTGGGATGCCGCGGATCCCAACCGCAAAATGGCGCTGGAAGAGACTCCTTGGCTGGAAATGGCCAAAGGGGGAAACGACAAGGCATCCGACTTAATCAATGTGCTCGATTCCCGCATTGCCAAGGCGCAACAGGATGGAGCGCTGGCCAAACTGAAGAAAGCGCAAACCTCCAGCGGTGGATTCCCCTGGTTCCCCGGCGGGCCCCCTTCCCCGTTCATGACTCTCTATATCCTTTATGGATTTTCAAAGGCGCTGGAGTTCGGGGTCGATATCCCTCGCGAAATGGTGCAGCCCGCGTGGAATTACCTGCACAGGCACTATCTGGATGAAATTGTCCGTGAAATAATGGCCCATGACAGTGGTTGGGAGTTCGTCACTTTTATCAACTATGTCCTCTCCAATTTTCCGGACGACTCCTGGTGGAAATCCACCTTTACTCCGGAAGAACGCACCCAGATGCTGAAGTTCAGCTTTAAGCACTGGAAGGATCATAGCCCCTATTTGAAGGGCTACCTTGCATTGACTTTGAAGCGGATGGGGCGGGCCAAAGACGCGCTGTTGGTCTGGGAGAGCGTCATGGATTCCGCCAAGACGGCCGAAGACCAGGGCACTTTCTGGGCTCCAGAAGATCGCGCCTGGCTGTGGTATAACGACACTATCGAAACTCATGCCTTCGCCATCCGCACGGAGATGGAGCTTATTCCCGACGATCCGAAATTGGACGGGCTGGTTCTCTGGGTCTTTTTGAACAAGAAAATGAATCACTGGAAGTCCACCCGCGCCACCGCCGAAGTGATTTATTCTCTGGCGCATTACCTGAAAAAGACCGGCCAATTGGGGCTTCGGGAGGACGCGACGGTCACAGTGGGAAATCAGAAGACCAGTTTCATCTTCGAACCAGACCAGTACACGGGCAAGAAGAATCAGATCGTCATCCCCGGCGAGAAAATCAATCCTCAGACCACCTCCAACATCACCGTGGAAAAAGAAAGCAAAGGATATCTCTTTGCCTCGGCCACCTGGCATTTTTCCACCGAGCGGTTGCCCGAGGAGGAAAGTGGCGACTATTTGAAGGTGTCACGCCGCTATTTCAAGCGGATCAACACGGGACGCGAGTTTGTGCTGCAACCGATGGCGGAAGGAGCGGAGTTGAAGCCCGGCGATGAATTGGAAGTCCAGCTCTCCCTGCGCAGCAAGCATCCCATGGAGTATGTCCATTTGCGGGACCCGCGCGGCGCCGGATTCGAACCAGCCTCCAACATTTCCGGGCACAAGTGGGATTTGGGAATTGTCTGGTACGAGGAAATCAGGGATTCCGGCACCAACTTTTTCTTCGAACATCTGCCGCAGGGGGAATACACCCTTAAGTACCGGATCCGGGCCACCACCGCCGGCACATTCAAGATTGCTCCCGCGACCGTACAACCAATGTACGCTCCGGAGTTCACCGCCTACAGCGCCGGGGCTCTGTTAAAAATCGCCTCATCCCCGGAAACCAATTAGGCTCTTCCGTGCCGGACTCTGCAAAGCCAAATGAGTCGTGCTTTTTCGGCCTCGCAGTGTTCGGCCCTTGGCGTTTCAACTCCGGAATTCGGGCAAATGGCCAAAGGTCGTGCTTTGTGAGAAAATGGACTCCCGCGGAGGGAAATTGGAAAATGTCGGGTTGGCCCCAATGATTACTCTCACCAAGACACGGAGGCGCTGAGGGAAAAAAGAATTTGATGCTCCTAACCTCCTGAGAAAGTATCTTCCTCCGTGAGAAATAAAAAGCCAGCCATCTTGCTTCAGTTAACCAGCGCATAAAGTGGGCTGGCAGGTGAGCAGCGACGCTCGGCAGAGGACCCTTAGCGGAGATGGGTACGATGCGTCCGATGCAAGTCGGCGGGAAGGAGGCGATATGGCGCGAATCCAGGTGCGCTATTGTGCGTATTGAGTGACCGGATTTTACGCCGTCCGTGTGGCGGCGCGACTGCGGCGCGAACTGAAGGCTGAGGTTGAGCTGGTCCATGGAGCCTATGGCCAGTTCAAGGTATTCGTGGACGGGAAGATGGTTGTTAATGCCGGTGCCTGGGCGGCACTGGGCATCCTTCCCTCTGGACGGAAGGTGGTCGAGGCAGTTCAAGCGAAGCTGTCAGGAGCTTAATAGAATTCATTCGTCCGCGGATTGATGGGGGGATGTTCTTCCTAAGACTGGGTGCCGCGGCTCAGCTGAGCGCCTTCGGTCACGGCGGGTGGCCAGGGTAAGCCGTTTTTTGTCTCAGGGTGCCGCGGGCAAAGATGAAAGAATAAGAGGTAGTCGGAAGACGAAGTCTTTGCCCATGCCTTCTGACTTTCATTGCTGCCATTCCGACAGAAGACAGCCAGAAGAGGGCATCTTCTTTTCTGGAGCAAATCCTTGCATATTAAAATGGATGCCGAAATCAGAAAGAAGGTTCATCATTTCAATATTCCAGGGCAAGCCCACTTCACCGGACGCGCAAGAAGCGCGCGCCGATGAGTGACCGCGTTAGCGCCATGATGATAAATTTACAGGCAGCGTGGATCGGATTCCTCCTGGGGTGCATCGCGGGCGCAGTTCCAGGATTGTTCTTCCACAACAACGATTGGTTAGGCGGTTACGCCTCATGGCAAAGGCGCATGATTCGGCTGGCCCATGTTGCGCTCTTCGCTCTCGGCTTTCTCAATCTCTCTTTCGCCCTGACCGTGAGAACGCTCGGTCTTGAATCCGGGCTTCGCGCCACTTCGGTCCTGCTTCTCATCGGGGCGATGGCCATGCCTATCGTCTGCTACCTGTCTGCGTGGAAAATGGTTTTCCGTCATTTATTCTTTATTCCGGCCATATCCATTACTGCCGGAATTGCTCTTTTTGTTTGGAGGATTCTTGCGCCATGAACGTTGGTTTGTTTCCTTTGAGCGGCATACGAGTCTGCGACACAGAACTGCTCCGCCTCGGTCTCACCCTGCCGGGTTTTGTCGAGAGAAGCAAGACTATCGCGGCGCTGCCGAGCCTCGGTCTGCTGACATTGGCGGGGATGACGCCCGCCCGGCATCGCATACACTACGTCGAAGTGCCGGATGTAAACCTTCTGGACTCGATGCCCGGCGGCCTTGACCTGGTTGCCATCTCGTCCTATAGCGCGCAGATTGATGAGGCATACGAACTTGCCCGGCGCTTCAAGGCGCTTGGCGTGCCCTCCGTCATTGGAGGGCCGCATGTTACCGTTCTCCCGGAAGAAGCTGCCGAGCATTGCGATGCCGTTGTCCTTGGTGAAGGAGAAGCGGTGTGGTTGCAGGTTCTGAGCGATACCGAACGCGGCTGTCTTCAACCATGCTATGGCGCGAACGCCAATGGGTTCGACTTGGCTGATGCACCCATGCCCGCCTTTGAGTTACTTGACATCTCGAAATACAACCGCCTGACCATTCAAACCAGCCGAGGGTGTCCTCATCAGTGCGAATTCTGCGCCAGCTCTGTTGTGCTCACGCAAAAGTACAAACAGAAGCCCGCCGCCAAAGTCCTGGAAGAGATCGACCGGATCCTCATGATCTGGGACCGTCCATTCATCGAGTTTGCTGACGATAACAGTTTCGTCAACCACTCGTACTGGAAGGATCTCCTGAAATCGATTAGGGGCAAGGGGCTCAGATGGTTCGCCGAAACAGACATTTCCGTGGCCGACAATGAGGAACTGCTCAGCCTGATGAGAGAGACAGGGTGTGCGCAGGTTTTGATTGGCTTAGAAAGTCCAACGGAAGCCGGGCTGCGCGGTCTTGAGTTGCGGAACGACTGGAAGCTCAAGAGATTTCCCCACTACAAAGAAGCGATTCGCACCATACAATCCCATGGCATAACGGTGAATGGCTGCTTTGTGATAGGTTTGGATGAGCACACAAACGACATTTTCGATCAGGTCTTCTCTTTCGTGCGAGATTCAGGACTGTACGAGGTCCAAGTCACACTCCTGACGCCTTTCCCGGGCACGCCACTCTATGCCCGCTTGGAGCGGGAGAATCGGCTGCTCGAACCTCGGAACTGGAAGAAATGCACGTTGTTTGATCTGAACTTCCGACCCGCGCGGATGTCCGCACAGGAACTGCACGACCGGTTCAAGAAACTGGCCGTGGAGTTGTATAGCGATGAATTTACAAAATGGCGTAGAAATCGATTCAAGCGTGATTTCAGGGATCAGCGTCACGGGAAAGGAGCACAGACATGATAACCAGACGGATCATCTCACTTTTGTTCATTGTAGCCGCGCTTTATGACGGATTGCTTGGCGTTGCGTTTTTGTTTGCTAGCGGTGCCGTGTTCCAGCGTTTTGACGTGATGCCGCCGAATCATCCGGGCTACGTGCAGTTTCCGGCCGCCTTACTCATCGTCTTTGCAGTCATGTTCACGACCGTAGCTTTAAATCCGCTCAGGAACCGCAACCTCATCCCTTACGGAATCCTTCTCAAAGTATCGTACTGTGGCGTGGTTTTGTTCCATTGGCTGACTGCCGGACTTCCTGGAATGTGGAAACCATTCTGCATTTTTGATCTGGCCTTCCTGATTCTCTTCACTTGGGCATGGATTGTACTCCGAAAAGGGAATCCCCAGAACGAATGAGGCGGGCGGGTAGCCAGGATAAACCGTTACCTATCTCAGGGTGCCACGGGCAAAAACGAAAGCAGAAGACGAAGTCTTTGCCCGGGCTTTCTGACTTTCTTAAATGCGCTTGAACAGGACGCAAGATGCCATAAAAATGGCAGCTTTTTTTCTGAGGACACGCTTTTAATCATCAAATGAATGCCGCGATCAGAAAAAGGTTCATCCTTTCAATATTCCGTGGCAAGCCCATGAACTCACTTTTTTCTACTATCCTAGACTCTCATCATTATCTCGTGATCGCACCCTCTGCTGAATCTTAGAGTCTATCGAGGCGGCTCGCAAAAACCGGGGATTAGCCGTGTCATCCTGCCTGAGCACGTTCATATCATTGTCCATCCACACCATTTGCCGTTTGGCGGATTAATCAATTAGCCACGGATGAAACGCGGAGTAAAACAAGTCATGAATCCCATTTCATCCGCGCTAATCCGCAGCAATAAATTCAAATACTGGAATTGGAGCGCGAAAAAGGCGCCGCACTTGACCTTTTGACTTTTCGTCCGATTCGAAAATTAGAATCCCAACAATTGCGGCCCGTGCGCGAAAACGGTGAAATCCACGCGATTGCCGTGGCGGGACCGATGTTTCGAAAACCTGTCCGGGACAGAGTCGGCGATACCGTGAATAGAAATGGGGTTGCCTATGCTGACATCATTCCAATGAACTGAAAGCATTGTCGAACCAGAGGGTGCAGTGGCGCGGATACGCCGCGCGCCACTCCTGTTTGCACCCCGCGGAAATGCTGACATTTGTTTCTTGACAGCGATTACCTTATTTCAATAGTATTTTTGGCTTTTACGGACCCTTCGTGCCAACGCAGAAGGACTCTCCCCCCAATCATCTGTTGTTGAGAAGAAGATTGGCTAGAATTGTCTCTCAAGAGATTCTATTTCGTCCAGAACGTAACTGCTCAGCACTCCCCTGTCGGGTAGCCACGCTGAGCGCATTTTGCGCGGAGTGGAAGTTGGCATCACAGCTCAAAACCCACGGCTCGCTCTAAAAACGCTCCCTGTGGTTACCAATCAACCTGGGGTCTGAGTAGCGCCCCCAGAACATAATCTTCCACGGATGGCACAGGCTGGCTAGCCCTGGGATCATTAAAAGGAGAGCACATGGAAAAAATGTTCCCCGTAAAGTTCCTGATCGCGATTTTGGTGTCTTGTTCTTTTGTCTGCGCCGCCACGACTGGGACAGTGCGGGGGACCGTTGCTGACCCCAGTGGCGCCATGATTCCCAAGGCTCACGTTACGATCGTCAATGAGGGGACCAACGAAACACGGCGCATCGAATCCGACGGCTCTGGAGCCTTTGAGTTTCTGTTGTTGCCGGTCGGAACTTACACCTTGCGGGTGGAAGAGACTAAATTCAATACCTACCTTCTTCGGGGAATAATCCTGTCGGTCAATCAGGTGGCGACCTTTAACCTTTCGCTCCAGATTGGAGCCATCGGGTCGGTCGTCCAGGTGGAGGCCAACCCCTTGGAAGTCGACACGGTCAGCACACAATTGGGCACGGTGATTGACAGCCGGCCGATCCGGGATTTGCCCCTGAATGGGCGCAATGTATACCAGCTCATGGTGCTTCAACCAGGCGTCAGCGTCCCGCACGGCGGCGGGGGAAATCCCTCGATGGGAGGAGTGGGGCCAGCCGTCTTCTCCAGCGGGGGGGGACGACTGACCATGAACAATTTTATGGTGGATGGTGGCGACACCAATGGCACCTACGCCAACGAAGCCACGGTGGAACTCATCCCCGATGCAGTGGAAGAATTCCGGGTCATCACCAGCAGCGCCAACGCCGAGTTTGGGCGCAACGCCGGCTCCGTCGTGAATGTCATTTCCAAGTCAGGCTCAAACTCCTGGCATGGGAATGCTTTTGAGTTTCTGCGAAACGAGCTGTTAAATGCCCGGAACTTTTTCGAGATTGACCGAGCCCCCTTCAAGCTGAACCAATTCGGGGGCACCCTGGGCGGCCCCATCCAAAAAGACAAGACTTTCTTCTTTGGCAGTTTTCAGACCAGTTTGCGGCGGCAGGGAATTTCAGGATCGTTGCGACGGGTCTTCAGCGATTCCGAGCGCAGCGGTGATTTTTCTGCCCGCAACCCCAACGGGTTTTCAGGCGCACTCACTGATCCACTCTGTTTTCCCAGTGATGGCACGGGAGCGCAGAATTGCTATCCAGCCGGAACGTCTTACAATGACATTTTTCCCGGCGCGATAATTCCTTCCTCCTTTTTCAATCCGGTGTCTCAAAGGATCGTTTCCGACTTTCTGCCTCGCGCCAATTCGGGCGGCCAATACCTGGTAGTGACTCCGGTTCAGCCCCAAAATGATTATCGGTGGACAATGAAAATAGATCACAACCTGGGCAAGAAGCATAAACTTTCCGGGTTCTATTTTTTTGATGACTTGACTTCCCACAATGTCGGGGTTTTATCTTCATCGTTGCCGGGTTTTCCGGTGATGACTGAGGTCCGCTACCAGCAATTCAGTTTGGCGGACACCTGGGTCATTAATCCACGCACTTTGAACGAATTCCACCTGGGCTATCTTCGGAAGGGGGCGGGAAAGGAAAACAATCCAGAACGTGCGATACCCATGGCTTCCCTGGGTTTCACGGGGATCACTCCCGGAGAACCCCTTGCCTTGCAGACTCTTCCGGCAATCAATATACAAGGAGGGCCCGTCTTTCAGGATCCTTTAACGGGATCGGGAGGCGGAAGGGATTTCCAGAACACCTTTCAGTTTACCGATAACTTTTCGAAAGTGCTGGGTCGTCACTCTTTGAAATTCGGGGCGGATCTGCGGCGGCTTCGCTACAACCAGACGTTGGTATACAGTTATGACGGGAATTTCAGCTTTACGGATGGAGGGCCGAATACTACAGGGGATTCCTTCGCCAACTTTGTGCTGGGTCTTCCGACTACTTATTTGCAGGGCGTGCAATCCAATCAGCGGCTGTCTTCCTCTCACGTCAATCTCTATGCACAGGATAGTTGGAAGCTTCGCTCCAATCTCACCTTGAATTATGGCCTACGATGGGAATTGTCGACCCCTTTTGTCGAGCGCGACAATCTGTTCCAGGTATTCAGGTTTCCTTCCGACTCCGGACAGCCTGCCCCCCAATCCACCATTTACCCGACCGCCCCCCCGGGATATCTCTTTCCGGGGGATTCCGGTGTGCCGCGCGGTTTGACCAACACCTATTACCGCGCCTTTGGACCGCGGGTTGGACTAGCCTACAGCCCCGGCTGGTTGGGCGCCAATAGCTTGGTAATCCGGGCGGCCTTTGGAATTTTTTATAATCCGGTTGAACAATTTGTGCTGCTGCAATTTAATGGCAATCCTCCCTTTGGGGCGAGTACCTTCATTTCGTCGCCCGGGTTTGCCAATCCATTTGTCGATCAATCAGGCAACCAGTTGCCCAGCCCCTATCCCTACCAATTGCCGAAAGCCGGGCAAACCGTCGACTTCAACCAGTTCTATCCAATCCTGATGTATGGCCAATTTCTTCCTGACCAACGTCCCCAGTACATGGAACAGTATAATCTCATGATGGAATACCAAGTGAGCCCCTCGACGCTCTTGGCGCTCGGTTATGTGGGAAGCCAAGGCCATCGCCTTCTGGCTAATTACGACATGAATCCGGGAAACCCGGACTTGTGCCTCCAACTGGCTTCTCAGGGGTGTGGGCCTTTTGGGGAGGACAACAATTACGTCGGAGCCGCGGGAGAAACCATCTTCGGGACACGCCCGGCGGGCGCTTTTTCCAACAACGGCAATATCGAAGCCGTCAGCAACGTCTTTGCGCAACACACCATTTCAAATTCCAATTATCATTCCCTGCAGGCCCGCGTGGAACGGCGCTCCGCATCGTCCCAGTTTCTGGCGTCGTACACTTATTCCAAATCCATCGACAATGCTTCCGGTTCGCAAAATCTCCTCAATCCTTACTGTTTCCGGTGCGACCGGACTTTATCCGGCTTTGATGTGCGGCACCGGTTCGTGTTCAGTTATACTTACCGGCTGCCAGTCCCTCAGCGTCTCAATTCGGCGCCCGTCTTGAAAAAACTGTTGAACAATTGGGAAGTGGGAGGTATCACTACTTTTCAAACGGGGATCCCGGTTCGGCTGGTGGATATTGGCTCAGATAATTCCCTGATTGGCGGCTACAATTATGAATCCGCGGACCGGCCGGATGTTGTGGGCCCCCTCCAAATCCAGGACCCGCGTAAAAACGGCGCGGCGGGACCCAACCAATTTTTCGATCCGAGCTCATTTGCCGTGGAGCCCTTGGGGAGGATCGGGAATGCCTCGCATAACCTCTTCTCGGGTCCTGGCCTCAACAACTGGGATTTTACCCTGATCAAAAGGGCCACTATCAAGGAGAACATTCAGCTGGAATTCCGATCGGAATTTTTCAACCTTTTCAATCATGCTCAATTCGATAGCCCAGTGGGCGATATTTCCGCCGGGGACATGTTCGGACGTGTCTTATCCGCCGCCGATCCCAGGTTCATCCAGTTTGGGTTCAAACTCCAGTTCTAACGTGACTTCGTCTCGGACTCTTTGGACTTAGAGATGAGCTCAAGTAAAACATGACTCAAAATCCTCCCCTTTTACGGCTCCAGCAGACTAGCCAATAACTGGCCAGGGCGGATGAACCGGGGAAATACTATAAAAGAAACGCCCCGGCGAGTGGCAGCTTTCACCGAAAGTTATGATGAAGAAAAAGACGCTATTGAGCTGGAGCAGCGGCAAAGACAGCGCCTGGACGCTTCACCAGCTCCGACAAGACCCAGCGATTGAGCTTCTGGGCCTGTTTACCGTAGTGAATCAGAAATACGGTCGTGTGTCGATGCACGCCACCCGATTGGAGATGCTTCAACGTCAAGCCGAGGCAGCAGGCCTGCCTATCGAAACGATCAGCCTGCCCGACCCCTGCACCAACGAGCAATACGACGCCATCATGCGGCACTTCGTCGCCGAGTCCGCCCACAAGAGGATAAAGTGTATGGCCTTCGGAGATCTGTTCCTCGAGGACATCCGAAAGTATCGGGAGAATCAATTGAAAGGAACCGGAATTGAGCCTCTTTTTCCGTTGTGGGGAATCCCCACCTGCGATCTGGCGGAGCAAATGTTATCAGCGGGACTCCAAGCCTATGTCAGCAGTGTCGATCTCCAGAAACTTCCTTTGCGTTTTGCCGGGCGGAAATGGTCAAGGGAGTTGATTGCTGAGTTCCCCAAGGATTGCGACCCGTGCGGAGAGAATGGGGAAATCCACACGGTGGTCGTGGCGGGACCGATGTTCCGAAAAACTATCCAGGTTAGAGTCGGCAAGATTGTGAATCGGAATGGATTTGCTTACGCTGACGTCATTCCAATGAACAGAAAGCATCGTCGAACCAGAGGGCGCAGGTGCGTGGATACGCCGCGCGCCTGACCCTGGCCGATAATATAGTCTCCCATCAGTCTCAAAAATATATTGCCGGTACAACTAAATTCCCCTCTCTAGAAAATAACATGGATGGAGGCGGGGTGCCCCCAACCCGTCTGGGTTTGCTGAGTGCGCTCTGACGGCCTGAGGGCAGGCCGCCTCCATCAGCCCTCCTCAGAAAATCGCTGCAAGTTGTTGATATCACATAGCAGCCCAGTGGGCATTTTTTTTCATCATCTTGTTGAGCCAGCCCCGCTGGCATGGGGGGCTCCTTGGTCAAGGAGGGTAAAGCCCTTGGCAGGGGCGGTCTGAAGTTTTTGACTGGCGGAAAGCGGCAGCCTTCGCACCACCCCGGCCTCGACTGCGTCTCGGCCACCCCTTCCGCTAGGGCGGATTTAACAACCTCGTCCGAGGAGAGGAATTTTGAACGGGTATTTTATTTGCGATGCCTTTGTAGCCACCAATGGGCCCAAAGCCAAAGCCTTCATTTGGCGCAAGGAGGAAGTGAAGGGCATACAATTGAGAAAGACTATTGTATGCTTATGCAACTAAGGTTGTGGAGGTCCGTCTCAGAAATGATATGTAACTGCCCTCATTTAAAACGCCAGAAAGCTGCCGCAAATTGGCCGAGGCATGCAAAATTGGATTCCGGCATTATCCTTTGGATCCGCCCCGCCAGAAAAGGGGAAGGCGGAACCATCCGCCAAGTCTTTGTAGACTCAAAAAACGGATTCCCCGCAGTCGTGACGGCTGAAAGCATCGACCGGCGAATCGAAGAAACCAAGAGTACCTTATGGATTATCGCCGGACATGGTGAGAAGGTAGTGGGCTATGGGCGGCTGGATTTAAAACGGCGCTATATCGCCAGTCTGTATCGCATTCGTCAAGATGAAGCTAAAGATCTGTACAAAGGAACCGGGAGAGTATTACTGCAAGAATTAGAACGGATTGCCTGGGAAGATGGCGCCCCCCTTGTTATTCTCGACACGGAAGAATTGGACTTAGTGAACTGGTATGCCGCCAGAGGTTATCAGCGAATTAGTCCGCTGCATCCGCCTGATATGAAATTTTCAATCCGCCTAATTAAGAGCCAGCCCAAACCGTTGCCGCGACAGGAAGAACAACTTTCCAAAAGCCGTGAATAAATCACACAAAGACAAACCGATGCCGACATTGATTGATCAACCAACACGGATTTAAGTTGCGGGAAACCCGTCCCAGACAGGGGTAGGATTAAATATCATTTATCATTCAAGGGCTTTCCCTTTTCCCTCCTCTTTTTCGGGGCACCTTTTTGGGTGGCCAATGGCAGGCGTTTCGCCGACGATGGTCAAAGGCACGCCGCTGTCAGACGCATCTATAAAATTCAGGGTGATGCTTTCCGGCCTAGATACTGGGGGATCGTCCGCCCTTGGGCTGAGTCTTCGATGAGTTGCGCCAATCGCTTCAATCGGGTTTCCTCTCTTTTTGCACTCACCAACCACCAACCAACAGCTTTCCGGTATGAAGACGATTGCCCTTGAAAGAACACCCATGCTGCTCTGTTGCTTTTAAGTCTCCGCGCATATGGCTCGGGAAGCTGGTCGCTCCTTTGCTCGTATGAATAGATCCCCGATTTGTTTTCCCGGCGGGCCTGAAAGGCTCTAAGACCCGCAGGCTGCATTAATCCCTGGTCAATAAGCTTCTGAGCCCGCTTGATATTGATCGTGCTCCAAATGCTGTTTGGTTTGCGGGGCGTAAAGCGGATAGTATAGCTGAGGTCATCCAGACTTTTTCGAATCCCATCGATCCAGCCAAAACAAAGCGCTTCATCGACCGACTCGGGCCAGGTAATGCTTGGTTGACCGGAGTTCTTCTTATAATAGCCGACCCAAAGTTCTCGACCGCTGTGAGATTTTTTTTGGAGCCACTTACGAAAATCTTTCGACGATTTAAAGAAGATGATCTGCATTATGCATGGCCCTTTCCATTTATAAATCGATTCGGGATCTCCTCATGTTTCGGCAAAGGCGTCGCAGCAAAGTTTCTGGCGATTCGTCGAAGTTGTCACATCGGCAAGTTCCAATGTCTTTGTAGGAACTCATACGGCCCTGTCTCAAAATTTTGATATTTTACAGCTAAACTCAGCTTTCCTTCTGTTCGCGAAATTCCGCCGCAGGTTGTGGTGCTGCGCGCAATCTCACCCAAAGTTTAATCGAATACTTTCCTAGGTGCCGGCTGATCAGGCCCAACTTGTCCAATCCTGATATCTGCTTTGAAGTAGTTTTCCCCTTTGATTGGAGCTCCAGAAAGATGCCGAAGCATGGCAAGTTGTCCAGCGTGCGTGAGTGCGTCGGCTATGGGCCCTTGCATCAATTTCTCAAGGGGGCAGGCAATCAGGGAAGTGCCCGCCAAATACGTGTCGAATTCCTCGACGAAGGCATAAAAGCGAGCCACTTCTTGGTCCCAGACCAGCGGGGGAGAACTGTGCCACACTTCTTGACCCCTCGCCATGGAGAGAGACCATTCGAAAAGATCCCCCATATGCGCGAGGATTTCTAGCGGCGTTCGGGATTTTGGATTGATGCGAAACTCCCCAAAATCCGCCGGAACATCGCGCAGTGTCTTAGCTGTCCGATAAACCATGGTCGCGATTGTGTGGCGGACCATTTTGCCGTCCGGATGGTCGCTAGTGGCCATATTATTTCTCCTAAGCTATAAAGTGTTTCGGCATCGACCGGCTACAACCCCGACAGGCTCGTCTGCTGGCATCAGCACAAAACGCCATGCTCTGAGCCCATGATGCAGCAGCACGATCCACATTGGACGAGCTTGATTGGCATGATCCCATGGCCAACTGAATCAGGTTCATCTTACGAAAATGGCAAAACTCAAAGAGGCCATTTCCCCCGAACGCATTACTTGGGAACTCCACCAACGATTTTGGAATTGATGGCCAGTGGGAAATCGGCAATGGTGTGAGGCTTGCTGGCCGTGGGAGTCTGCTGTCCACGAGTCAACGCCTTCACCCTCTCGGAAATATAGAGGTCCAGCATGTTCACCGTCACGCGGCCGGTTCCCTGAAAATCGGCGTTCCCGGAGATTCCTTCCAGCAGAGCCTTGGTGAAAGCTCCATTGCCCCAGGCCGCATCCTCCAAAGCTTGCTGCCGACCGGTCGTCGAGGCAAAAACCACCGCGCCGTTCTCCGCGCTGGCAAGTTCATTGATCATGGCATTAATATCGACATCCATGCCTCGCGTGCTTTTGCCCATCACATTGCCGGCATGACAGGTGTCGAGGAAAAGCAGCACCTTTCCGGCAGTGTTTCGCACTGTGTCCATGATTTCAAAATAAGGCAACCCCGTCCGTTTGATATTCTCTGGATCAATATTGGGAGGGATGAAATAGTAATTGCCCGCGCCATCGTTGATGCCATGGCCGGCAAGAAAAATCATGGCCACGTCATTATGGGTGCAGGATTTTTCCAGCCAGTTCAATCCATCCAGGATGGTCTCACGGATTGCTTTCCCATCCGTTAACAGAAGAGCCTCCACGTCCCGATAAAGCTCTCCCTTCTGGCGCTGCATCATGGCGGAAAAATCCCGGGCATCTTTGGCCGCCAGGGCCAGGTTATAGCGTGGATTCTGATATTGACTGACTCCAATGGCCAGCAAATATAGCTTGGGACGGATGACAAATTCCGGCGAAACAGCGCTCCCACCCCATTTCAACCTCACGGAGGCAGGCTCGCTGGCCGCAAAGCGGTTTTCCGCCACAATGCTGACTTCGCAATCCTCGCGAGGAACCGTCAACTTGGCTTCCTGGAGTCCCTCGCCCTTCGACTCGCCCGCGGACATCTGCATGTCGCGGGTGACTCTTTCCGGGCGGCCGTTCAAAAAAAACTTGACGGCAGTCACCGGCTCGGGCGATGTAGTTCTCACGCGATATTGAAGCATAAGAGAGGCATTGCTGATGGTGGCGTAATCGACGGGAGAGACGATCTCCACGACGGGAGGCAGCCGATCTCCCACCGTGGGAAGGTTCGCCGGTGTCCCTGGAGATGGAGTCGACGAAGCCTTCCGGGTTCCCGTACCTGGAAGAATCGGAACCAGAACTTGGCTGGAGGCAGGTTCTTCAGTGCTGCTTTTTTCGGCGGCGGCCATGCGGATGGCCTGATCTTCATCCAAAAGGGCCAACACTTGCGGCAGCAGATCCGGCTGATAGAAAGTGGAATGGAATTGAGAGAGGGGGAAAAAATCCGCGGCCTGCTCCACTCCGCGGTTCACATGCCAACCCGCCAGCAGCTCGCCCCCCGGCGAGGCGTCATAATATCCATGAGGGCTCCAAAGCACCCATCGCTTGCGATCGGCATGCGGGAAAAAAGAGAGCAGCAGCTTTCCATCACTCATCCGATACCAGCGAAGGGTGCCATCCCCCAAAGCCGCCACCGCCACCTTTCCATCAGCCGAGACATTCAAAGCCCAGGCAGGCTCTGGAATGCGAACATTCCAGAGTTCCCGCGCGTTGCGATCATAGAGCCGCAGATACCAGTTCCCGCCCAGCAACAGGCGCTGTAAATCTGGAGTAATGGCATAGCTGCGGCATCGTTCATTAGGGGCTAATTCTAAAGGCTGTCCATTCAACTGCGGCGTATAGCTGTTTCGCCATTTGGCGAGATTCCAATTATCCGCACGCATTTGAGGTGGCTTCAATACAGCGGCCTGGGCGGTTTCTCCATCAAACTTGCGGTCTCGCAGGGAAAAGCGGATGGGAGCGGAATCCTTGACGCCAAAAGAAAATTGAAATGCGGTGGCATCCTCAGAAATGAGAAGGGCATTCTCTTCTGTTTTAAAATCCGCCAGTGGCGCCGCCACATAAAGAGCTCTTTTCCCTTTGCCATCCACATACCCCAAAGCCGGCACAGCGGAAGCAAAGAGGACACCCTCCTTCTTATGGGATACCAGTCCCATGATAGTATCGACGGATGCCAAAACTTCATGGCTCTTGGCAAGCCCGCCCTCTTCCCACCAGCGAATGACAAATTGGCCCTGATTCTTATATTTCCCAGCGGCATAAAGCGTCGAGCCATCATGAGACCAAGTGACGTTGGCCAAATGACCATTGGTTACATCACGAGTATCCGCATAAAACTCAATGCCCAAGTCGCTGGAACGCAAAACAACGACCTGGGTTGCATCAGCAAAGCCCGCTGCTATTCGCGTTCCGTTGGGGGAAAACTTCAGGGAGTAAAGCAAACCTGGGGCTTCAATTTTTTGTTTTTTGACAAACTTCAAGGTCGATTTGGGCGGCGCGGTGACGGCATAAAGCCGCACCCAACCGTCACAACAGGCGGTGGCCAGATGACCTTGTGAGTCGAAATCGGCGCCGTAGCTTTCGGCGCCATAATCCGTATCCTCTCCTACCAAGCCGTAGCGGGTGGTTTCATACAGCCTCAGTCCGCTGCTTCCCAAGGTCACGGCCAGCAATGATCCATCCGGAGAGTAGGCCAGTTTCAATACAACGTTGGGAATTCCCGTTAAACGCCCTGTCATGCGTCCGCTGCCCCGATCGAACAGGTAGACACTGATCTTCTTTTCCCACTCATATCCGGTCCACCCTCCGGCAGCTATCGTTTTTCCGTCGGGTGAAATGGCCACGGCGTAGAGGCGTCCTTCATTTTCCGTATCTCCCACGGGAGGCCGGATGATACGGATTAATTGCAGCGAATTCAGATCCCAAATCCGGATGGTTTTATCGCTCGAGGCACTCACCAGATAACGCTGTGCCGCATCCGCGCAGATGTCGCCGATAATAGCCGTATGCATGCCGGCTTCAATCATCATGCGAGGCTGCGCGGAGGGTGTTTCTCCCAATAGTTCGCCTCGAAAAAACAGGCAGGAGATAAGACAAAAGAAGAATTTTCCCAATGGCATGCCCCCCCCCTTACATTTTCACGGCCTTATCAGTTCGTTGAAGCGGATGTTCTATGGACACAAAAAGCAGTTCTAAGCGGCGGGCATTTTCCAGCAACGACTCTCGCGCAATGGGCCATTATAATCTTAAGCGGGAGCCGTTGTCTCAAACATCTTCATCGGCATTTGAAAAATTCCGTTTACTTGCCGCATGAGATTCGAAAAGTGCGATGTAGGGGAATCCATCTCCCTTCACATTGCGCGGCTCGGGGGAATGCGCATACCGTGGCGCCAACTAACGTCAATCGAGGATTTGAGGATTGAGGGATTTGGCGTGAATAAGAGGAACTCAGCCGAATTCAGGACCGAAGATGGCGAAAAGATTTTCAGGATTTCCGGGAAAACGGTTTTCACCCAGGAACATTCGCGTGAATGGGCGTTGATCGGCAAAGCCAATCTCCTTCAGCCAATTCCTCAATTGGCCATGGCGGCAGGGAACATCCACGATAAAAGAACAATCCGGCCTGGCGCTTAGAGCGCTGGAAAGCAACAAAATGGCAATCTCGGAAGAATCAGCAACGACCGGCCCCACCTGTTCGAAGTGGTGTCCATGCCGGCCGAAACAATACCCTCTCAAATTTCCTTCTTCCTCGACAATCCAGGCGTACTCAGGAGCCTGTTGGAAGGCCCATTCCAGCAAGTGTTTGCGGTCCGCGCCGAACACCTGATGGTCCCATGGGAAAACCGCGCTCAAATCCCCGGCCGCAATGGATCTTACGGACCATCTCGTGTCCATCGGCATATGCCGCCTCCCGGCGGGGAGTTGCATGCGCATTAATTCATACTCATCCTGAAATCCAAATCGCTGATAAACCGGGCGGCCTTGCGGAGTGGCATCAAGGCGTTGGGGAGAGAGTCCGGGAAACACCCGGAGGGAGAGCGAGAAAAGCTCCGAGCCGACCCCTTTTCCACGGCAGGCCGGATCTACGAGCAACATGCCGATCCAGGTAAAACGGTTCTCATAGTTCAGAGTGATGATACTGCCCACGATTTCATCCTTTAAGAGGGCCACTCTTCCCCCTTGAGGGGCAAGCGCGAACAGTTCGGTCCAGTCTTCAGCTAGTTGGTTCCAGCGGGATTGACGGCAAAGACGAAGTCCGCCAGGGATATCCTTGGAACTCATGGTTCGGTAGATTACCGGTTCATTGATCAATTCGCTGGACATGAGTGGTGGAATTCAAAAATAAATTATTGCCATTGAAACGAGCTCGTGAGCACCCTGTCGTCCATGCCTGCTCGCGAAGGAGGCTGGGGCGGCTCAGCAACGCTCGACGGGTGGCTTCGTCGCGCACGAGTCTCGCTCTTTATCATGCTTTGCATTTATCCGCGTTTCATACCGGCAGTTTATTAGCATTGCCTATGTGAGCAATCCCAACAAGCGGGCGGCATTGTCGTGATAGACTTTGCGCAAAATGGCTTCGGGCAAACCGATCCCGGAGATTCGCCAGCGCCCTTGGGGCGGGATTTTCGCCGGGGCATAGTCAAAATACTCATCCTCAGTTTCGAGAAAACGATAATAAATCTGGTAGAGCAATTCCCCAAAAACCTGTTGGGGAAAATTGTCCGCTTTCGGGATAGCATCAGTTCCAAAGAGGATCCTGTCCTGAAATTTTTCGAAGAATCGCCGGGAGGCCCGGGGCTGCCGGCCCAATTCCCCTATGCGGGCGCTGATATCCACATGCATGTTCGGATACCGTTTCAACCATTCTGAAACCCAGTCCAGGTCTTCGGAATTGCCAACATGGCAAAGCACAAATTGTGTGTTGGGATGCCGCTCCACAACGCGGTTGCGGGCTTCATGCAATTCGCGATTGCTGGGGAAGTCCCCGTAAAAGGACCAGTCGGGATGCGCGTGCAATTCCTCATATCGTTCGTTGTAGCGATCCACGGGGAGGAAGAAAGCCTCCGGGTCTGAAATATGAATGATTACGGGCATCTTCAGAGCGCCCGCGGTCTCCCACATCGGATCGAAACGGCGGTCGTCCACTTTCACCAGAGCTCCCCGCGTAATGTTTTCCCTGAGATAAAAACCCAGCGTCTTGAGGATCTTCAATCCCTTGGCCCCCGCTTGGCGGGCCTTTTCGAGCTCAGCGGCTTGAATTTTCGGGTACTCTTTTTCCCGCAGGCCTTGCCATCGAGGCTCGGTAAAGACCATAATCCTGTCCGGGGCCGGCTTATGGAAATAGTCGAGGGCTTCCCGCAGGCAACTGCCATAGCCGCCCGTCAGATTCACCATCATCTTCAGCCCACTGCGATTCATGGTCGCCAAAATTTCCTCGAGCCGGGCAGTCGGGCGCATTTTTCCACCTTCCCGAGCATCCGCCTCAAAGCCAGGACTGAAGCTGAGATGGGAATGAAAATCAATCACCGGGAAACGAGGTTGGGAGATCTTGGCTTCAGAAACATGCAGCATGCTGCGCGGTTCAAATTGAGTGAGTGGAAGATCCCCATGGTCAAAGGATTTTGACTTCTCTCCCGATTGGGCAAAATTCAGACGGGAAGATGCAGGCAAAGACATGGCCGAAACGGCCAGAGTCTTCATCCATTTACGACGGTCCCAACTAGGCATTCAATCTCCTTAAGCTATATCTGGTAAATTGGATTCGCGATGCACATTTGATTGCGCAGCCGTTGATTTTCAGCCGGGCATTGAGAAATCATTGGAGGCCAATGATCCAACCGCTGGCCGCAAGCCGCATTCTGGCAGCAGTCTGAGGCGGAAATGAAGGGAAGCCAATGACCGGAGAGATCAACCAGATCTGCCGCAACAAATCACTGCCTTTTCCGATTCCATTGACTCACTTCCCGTTCAAGCTGTGAATCACGAAGGTGTTGACCACCCGGTTGATAATGCCTCCCTCGGATGGAGAATCGGGTTTCAATCCCTCCTGAAGGCAACGGAAAAAGGCCAATAACTGACCGATTACCACATACAAAATCACACTTGTTCCGTCTCCCAGAGCGTACATATCGGGAAGAGAGCAGACTACATCATGCGGACCAACAAGATCTGCGGGAATTTTGTCACCCACCAACAATTTGGCCTGACCCAATTCTTTCCGATTCATCTCGTCGATGAGATCATACTCATAAGCCCGCACCAATGGATCAGCGCTCAGGTAGCAGACTAGCAACGTCCGGGAGCCAATAGCGGACATCGGGCCATGTCTCAGTCCCAGATAAGTCTCCGCAAAAGTAAAAATTCCACCGGAATTCATCTCCACCATTTTCAGAGCACTTTCGCGTGAAGCACCAAAGAGCGAGCCGGATCCTAAATATACCGCCGACGTAAAACCCGTGCGAGCCAGGGCTGCCAAGGGGGCGGAACTGTATTCAAAAATATGCTGACCTAGGGAATAAAGTTGCTGGGTATGTGCGCGATAAAGCTCCGGATTATTCAACAGACCCAGAAATCGGGCGGCCCAAACCATGTTGGTAAAACTGCTTGTCATGACCAAACTGCGATCATTGGTGGCTTCATCAAGCACTTTGACCCAATTGCCGGCTTCACTTGGCCCGGTTTGCGCCAATTGTCCCTGAGGGTTGCAGGTAATAATCAGGTGTGCCATGCGGGGAAACCGCTCGTGGAAAAGTTGGACCACGGCGCGGCTTTCCGGACTGTCTCCTGAGCGAGCCAGTGAAATCAAGACCCCAGGTGAATCGGGCAGACAATGTTCCGGATGAGTCAAAAGGGAACCGGCGGGGATTACCTGAGTAGAGATCCGCAATTCCTGCTGCAGTGTCAAGGCTAGACACTCGGCGGCATACGCGGAACTCCCCGAACCTGTAAGAATTACATTTCCTCGTCCATCAAAAATTCCCGCGCTCTTCAAAAACTCCAGTATGGATTCCCGCGAGGAAATCATGCGTGAACATGTACCCATCCAGGTCTCAGGCTGCTGGAGGATCTCCTTCAAAGTGTGATAATAGCCCGCATTTTCCTGTTCTTTAGGTGAGGCAACCAACAAAGCAGCTAACTCAGGACTGTAGCAGAGGGTTTCGCTCAAGTTTTTCTCCTGATGGTTTTGATCGATTTTCATGATCGATTCTAGATCTCTCATCCATGTTCAAAAGCAAAAGATAATAAATAATAAGATATAGAAACCATATGTAAGTGTCAATTTTTTTTTGCGCTTTGTGCCCTTCAGGCGGGAAAAAACGAGTTATTTGTGTATCAGACTTTCGAAAACTCTAGGAAAAGAAAGTGGCGTGTTCGTCCACTGGATAATTGGGCAAAAATTGATCCGCAGAATTTAGATATCTCTATTATATGGATAAGTTAAATAAGGGGGCGATTCTCATTTGAAAAGGAAGGCCACGAATAAAACAAAAAATCCGCATCGATTCGTGGCCATGATTTTGGCAATACGGCAAGCTTCAGGCGCCAAGCAACTACCAGCCATATTCAAACAGATAGTTCCCTGATCCCACATTGGCGAAGACAGCCTCTTCTGTTTGTCGGATGCCGGAAATTCCCGGGCTCGACTGCAGTGGCTGGCCACTTTCCTTCACCTTGTCCCGCGCAGCTTTGGGAAGACGAATTGTGGCGGTAGTATTGGCGGGAATTTCCACTCGCAAGATCAATTTGCCTTCTTTCAATTCCCAGCTTGACACGACTCGGCCATGGATACTGTCGATGGAAGCTTGAGCGGAAGTCAGGTTGCCCCCGGGATGGGGCTGAATCAAGATGTGCTTATAAGCAGGCTGTTGGGGATCAATTTCAATTCCAGCGACGACACGATAGAGCCATTCCCCAATGGCGCCATAGGCATAATGATTAAAGGAATTCATTCCCTTGTCCTGGAAGCTGCCATCGGGTTTCTGACCATCCCATCGCTCCCAAATTGTGGTGGCTCCCTGGGTGACGGGGTAGAGCCAAGAAGGATATTCCTTCCGATTTAGCAGCATGTAAGCTTCATCCATGTAACCATAATCACTCAGAACATGACAAATCAGAGGAGCGCCCAGAAAGCCGGTGGTGATATGTTGAAACTTCGTCACATCTTGGGCCAGCCTGGCCGCCGCGGTTTTGCGCAACGACTCGGGAAGAAGATCAAAAGCCAAAGCCAAGGAATAAGCGGTCTGTGTGTTGGAAGATAGACGGCCATTGGGGGTCACGAATTCTTTCAGGAAGGCCGCTTTGATATTTTCCACGAGAGTGGAATAAACAGCCGCATCATCGTTTTTGCCCAATAAGGCGGCAGTCTTGGCAAGAATTTGCGTCGAATAGGCAAAGTATGCAGTCTGCACTAAATCCTTATCCGTGGTGGCGCCGGGATAGTCGGATTGATCCGTGGCAAATGCCAGCCAATCGCCAAAAGTGAAGCCAGTATTCCAAAGATAACGCTCCCCGGCGGCACGGCGCATGTATTCAACCCAGGCTTTCATGCTTTCATACTGTTGATCGAGGAGGCGTAGATCGCCATATGAGAGGTACACATTCCAGGGAACAATTAAAGCCGAGTCGGCCCAACCAGCGGAAGCCGAATCCCCCTTCCGCGTTTTGTGGGAAATGACATTGGGAATGACATGAGGAATGGCGCCATCCTCCTGTTGATCGAAGGCCAGATCTTTCAACCACTTGGTGTAAAACGAAGCGCTGTCGAAATTAAAAGAGGCGGTCCGCGAAAAAGCCTGCGTATCGCCAGTCCAGCCGAGCCGCTCATCGCGTTGTGGACAGTCTGTCGGCACATCCAGGAAATTGCCTTTCTGCCCCCAGATAATGTTGTGCTGCAGTTGATTGATCAAGGGATTGGAGCAAGCGAAAGAGCCGGTGGGAGTGAGGTCGGAATGGATCACCACACCCGTAAAGGCATCCAGGGCGGGTGTTCCAGGCCAACCGCTTACCGCCACAAAACGGAATCCCTGAAAAGTGAAGTGTGGCTCATAAATTTCGATTCCGCCACCTTTGGCGATATATTGGACAGTCTGTTTTGCTCCGCGAAGATTTTCGGTATAAAGGTTGCCCGCTTTATCCAGCACTTCCGCATGCTTCAGGGAGATAGTTGTGCCGGTGGGGGCCTGCAATCGGATGCGAATCCATCCCACCATGTTTTGCCCCATGTCGAGAACGGTTTCTCCCGCCGGAGTCTTGATTAACTTGACCGGTTTGATTTCTTCAATCTTGCGGACAGGGGGACCAAAAGGAGCCACCACCTTCGCTTTTGGACTCTCCAGTATGGCCACTCCCTTCCAATCTTGATCATTGTAACCAGTCTGGCTCCATCCCGGCCTTTCCAATCGGGCATCATAAGTCTCCCCGTTGTAAATGTCGGAATCCAGGATTGGGCCGGTGGCTGCTTTCCATTGATTGTCGGTTGCCACAATGTCCCGGCTGCCATCTTTATAAGTAATCACCAATTGGGCGAGCAGCGCGAGTTTTTTCCCATACGAATTGCGATTCCCGTTCCACACCAGATTCCCCCGGAACCAACCATCGCCGAGGGTCGCTCCGAGGCAGTTCTCACCCGTCTTGATCTGACTGGTGACATCGTAAGCTTGATATTGGTAGCGGAAATCGTAGGCTGTCCAGCCAGGAGTGAAATATTGATCGCCTACTCGTTTGCCATTCAGCTCCATTTCGTAAAGTCCCATGGAGGTTGCGTAAATCCGGGCATCGGAGACAGGCTTCTTGAGCAGGAAGAGACGGCGCAACATGGAAGGGGGATTGGACTTTTTCTCATCGTCGTCCCATGCCGGAGTAATCCATTGAGCCCGCCAATCGGCCGCTTGCGGCAGACCCATTTCCCAAAAGGCCGGCTGGCTCCAACCGGAGGAGCGGCCCAAGTTATCCCACACCTGGACCTGCCAAAAATAGCGTTGCATGCTTTGCAGGGGAGTTCCTTGATAGGCATGATGAATGGAGGCGGAAGAAGACTGTCTGCCCGAATCCCAGAGCAGCTTATTCTTTTCAAGAGCCGCTTCAGAGAGAGCAACCCGGATTTGATAGGCAGTTTGAACCGTCCCCCGTTCCGAGGAAGATAACTCCCAACTCAGCCTGGGTTGAATAACATCGATTCCGATGGGATTGCTCTTGTACTCGCAGCGCAAGTTTTTGAGGGCGAGAGAACCCGCGGCATGGGATGGAACCAGCATTGCCAGCAAAAACAAACTAGAGGTGAACAGGCAAAATCGTGAAATGCTCATGATGAATCTCCTGGCATAAAAAATGGCCTTATGAATATATGTCTCTTGAAGTCGTGGGTAAATAAAAATTTGAAGTAACTACTCAGGTAGACAGAATACAGGAGTTAGAATCCCGAATGGCCTACGAATAAGCCTCTAAAAGATTGCGCCAAAAACTTATGAGCCTTTTGCCACGCCACAAGGGCATCAAATCTCGTTGTTGCCGCGTTCATTCTGACCACTGAATTCTGGCTTCTGGCTACAACCGGAGTAGTTGCAATTTGAATAAGAAAGCACAACGGGAATGGTTGTAATTCTCCAAGAATTCTACCGACTATGGTGGAATAAAATCATGGGCCACATTAGCCTGCTTGTGGCCGATTTTGGCCAAATATGGACAACATCGGCGACAAAACCTGCTTTCGCTGCCCTCCCTCTTCAAGAGACAGGCCGGTTTGGATTGAGCCCGAGGGAATACAATTGACTTGCAGACGGTCTTGCATCATCGTATTTTTACCGAATCGTCATTTTTCATCCCGATGAGCTAACTCAGAAGCAAAAGCTGGCACACAAACGGCGATATACTCCGCGCCCTCGGGATCCGGAGTGTTGTATTGGACCCACTCGCCGGCGCGTGCAATGACCGTCTGGCCTGCGCTGACTTCCCGTGAGCCTTCTTTGGAGTTGAGTTGGAGTTTCCCGCGCAGCACTAAGGTGAACTCATCGAACTCAGGGGTCTGTCCGGGCTCACTCCATCCTCCCGGACTCTTCATGTGTGCAATGCTGACCGCACTGGTTCCTGAATTCACGCGGCCGATGAATTCCACAATTTGTTTAGGCGGGGACCCTGCCGCCTGCAGAAGCGTGGGAGCGGGGATGATTTGAACCACAAGAACTCCTTTGCATCGTTGTCGCAAATTGAAGTATAAGACTCGATGATATGTTATCGCATCCGAAGCAAATTGATCTAGAAAAACCGGGATATCGCAGGATTGTGTGGCTACGCTTTGGCTGGTTTGCTTCTTCAATTAGGCGGAACGGCAGAGTATTTATTCGGTATTTCCGCTGCTGAAAGAATAATCCGGGCTGAAGTTGTAGGATGTACAGCTGGGCTTGTTGGCTTCAGCCTTCATGGGGGTCTACGCCGGTGCTAGCGGGCTGGCCGGTTTGACGGGCGACAGGTTCCGTCGAAAAGCCGCGATCTAGGCGGGATTTGCATTCTGGTCTCTAGTGACCTTGGCCTTTGGGTTTGCCATGCGGTTCTGGCGCCTAGTCAATTTACCGATCTGGATGGACTGGGGGGACGTTTTATTCCCCGGCAGGCCATGCTTTGCGCAACGCCTATCATGGGCCGCGGATCCGTTCTCGATCCAGGGGAATTCACGCGTCCGGCGTTTCTGCGGGGGCAGTTGCTTGAGGCACTCCGGGCGGCTGGATGGGAGGAGGCACCGCTACCATAATCATCGGCGCAGCTTCTCGCGCTTTGGGATGGGGACCCGTCTCAGCGCCATGTCTCTTTTTTTCTGGGGAATGCTCAGGATGTCTCGGTATGTTTATTCTTTCGCATTTAGGTAGCTATGCTAAGCGTTTCATGCAAGGCGTGGCACTCGGCAATATCGCTAAAAGCCCACGGCTCGTCCGTCAGCTGACGGACTCACCGTAGCTACCATTTGGGTGGATGGTGTTGAGAAGCGACCAAAAAAAAGCCAGCTGAACAAAGGCAGCTGGCTTTTTTGAAAAATGATCACAAAAAAAACTATTTCTTGGTGTCGTCTTTCTTCTCTTCCGTGGTTTTCTTCGGGGCTTTCTTTACATGCTTCTTGGTCTTCACGGGCTTGGTGCCTTCTTTTTCAGGGGCCTTGGTGGCTTCTTGAGCCATCAACATGGACGTAGACATCAGAGCAGCAAACAGAACCGTCAATAACTTTTTCATGGAATTCCTCCGTTTTGATTTTCACGCTTAGCGAGCTTACCACTCGCCAGCATCTGCCATTTATTAATGCATCTCTCATTCCAAAGACCGCACGCCCCGCAAGAAAATGCCATTCTTATCAGAATCAATAGGTTATCGATATCAACTAAGCAGGCACCGAGATGGCTTCCCCCGGTTCCTGATGCAAATTGCACATCCGAACTTACACAAATTTTACAATTGATTCAAAAATAAACGGTTAATGATTGTGCGGCTCGCTCCAGGGGAGGTGCAAAATGCACCAAGTCATTCCTCTTTGAGATCAAGGGATAACCGCTCAGCCATGCGAGAGAGGGTGGTTCGATGGATGCCCAGGATTTCCGCGGCCTGAGTTTTATTGGATTTGGTCTTTTCTAAGATAAAGGCAAGATAACGCCGCTCCAATTCTTCCATGGTGGGCAAATCTTCAAATAGTGAGGAGGGAGAACTCTGGCTTCGGGCGGCCATTTTGGGGTGGAGATCTTCGAGCGTAATAATTCCCCCCTTGGAAAACTGGCATAATCTTTCAATCGTGTTTTCCAGTTCCCGAACGTTGCCGGGCCAATCATAATTCATGAGGGCATCCATCACTTCTTGAGACATGGCTGGGTTGCGCCCGGAATTAGTGCAGTGTTTTTTGAAAAAGTGGGAAATCAAGGCGGGAATATCTTCCCGCCGTTCCTTTAATTGTGGCAAATGAATCGTGATGACGCTGAGGCGGTAAAGGAGATCTTCGCGAAATTTTCCCTCCTTAGTCATTTCTTCTAGATTTCGATTAGTGGCGGCAAGCAAGCGGACGTCAATTTTGATCGATTTGGTCCCCCCCACCCGTTTGATCTCCTGCTCCTGCAAAACACGCAGCAATTTAGCTTGCATGGCGGGGCTGGTATCGCCGATTTCATCCAAGAAAAGAGTTCCCCCGTCAGCTTCCTCAAAAAGGCCGTTCCGATTGGAAACAGCTCCCGTAAAGGCCCCTTTTTGGTAGCCAAACAATTCACTCTCGAGAAGAGATTCAGTCAAAGCTCCACAATTGATGGCGAGAAAAGGTTTATCCCGGCGCGGGCTGTTCAAATGCAACTGGCGAGCGATCAGCTCTTTGCCCGTGCCGCTGTCTCCAATGATCAGGACGGTGGATTTGGAATTCGTCAAGCTGGCGATGGCCTTGTAGACTTCAAGCATCTTGGGACTGCTGCCCACCAAGCTCCGCGGGAGCTGGAAACTTTCCAGTTGCGACCGCAGTTGCTGATTCTCGAGCAACAGCAACTTTTTATCCAGGGCTCTTTTGACGACTGCTTTCACTTCATTAATGTTGAAAGGCTTGCTGATGTAATCAAAAGCCCCCTCGCGCACCGCTTCAATGGCCGTTTCCAAAGTTCCAAAGGCGCTAATCAGGATAACTTCCGAATCGGGAAGCTCTTTTTTAAAGGCTTTTAACACATCCAACCCGGTGAGTCGGTGTTGCAAGTTGATGTCGCTGATCACCAGATCAAACGAATGCTGCGCGGCAAGATCGATGGCCTGTTGCGGATCCTGAGCCGTCGTAATTTTCGCCTCAAACTCTTCCAGGATCTCCTGGATGAAATCACAAGTCAGCCGGTCGTCATCAACAATCAAAATTTTGGCCATATCAATGATTCAATTCCCGGAGAATAGGATTCATTCAGATATCAGACTGGGCTGGACACTTTGAGGAGAGCCGACAACGACAATTGCTTGGGCCGGCAAATAAATGGAAAATGTTGTCCCGCGATCCAGCTGACTTTCCACTTCGATTTCCCCCCCATGTTCTTTAATGATTGCTTGGCAAATGGCCAATCCCAAGCCAGTTCCGGATCCCATTCCTTTTGTGGTAAACATGGGTTGAAAGAGTTTGTCCATATTGTGCGGCTCAATCCCCGTACCAGTATCGGAGACTCGGATCATAGCCATCTGTTCCTCTGGCAAAGCCGCTTCCAGCTTCAATTCCCCCCCTTGAGGCATGGCATCCAGGCTGTTATTAATCAGGTTCAACAAAACTTGTTCCAGTTGCTTGGGATCGGCTTGAATGCTGGGCAATCCCGGCGGAATACTGAGGGCCAAACTCACTTGGTGGGATTGCAGCGTAGGGAGGATCAAAGTGCCGATGTCTCTTAAAAAAACCTCAAGATTGATCGAAGCCGCCTCCACTTTGGGACGGCGGGTGGCATCGAGCAAGCGCCGGACAATTTCGCTCAAGCGCCGGATCTGCGATTCAATCAGCGTGAGTTTACGAAACACCGATTCATTCTCCTGAAAGGCTTCTTTAAGGAGCTGAACATGGCCGGAGATTAAATTCAATGGGGTCCCCACTTCATGCGCAAACGTGGCCGTCAGCTGACCCGCCACGGCCAACCTTTCCATCTGCACCATTTCGCGCTGCATGCGCAACAACTTGAAATTTAAATCTCGCAATTGCTGGTTGCGGTCCTGCAATTCAGAAGTGGCCTGCTGTACCTGGGTTTGAAGCTCCACGTTGAAGTGATTGATCCGGTCGATCAAATTCAGCCTCTCCAAGGTAGCTTCGCGAATCTGGTTAAGCATCCGGTTGTAGGTCGCGGCGATCTGGCCCAATTCATCCCCTGAGTTCAAAGCCACCGTGGCTTCAAGATCCCCCGCCTGCGCCCGAGCCATGGCCGCTCGAATTTTTTTGACGGGTTGATGGATCATCAGCCGGAGCAGCACCGTTAATAATACAATCAGCAGGGCAATCGTGACGGGGGCAAACACTTTGAGTGCAAATTGCAGATTTTGCCTGGAAATGTCCGCCGCTTGTTTTAGGGAGGCCCGCAAACTCACGCATCCCAGGACTTTCACATGGCCAGGTTTAGTCTTTCCCTGATGGACCTGTATGGGTGTATAGACATCAAAAAAGTGCTCTTCGCCAGCCATCTCCAAGTTAGTCAGGGTTTTTTTCTGCTGCATCGCCGACGGGATGAGGTTAACCAAGGGGATGTCGGTAGTTTTTTCAGTGGTGGCGGCCAGGATAGGCTCCCCTTTATCGTTGATCCGATAGACCGAAATGTCCGTTATATTGACATTCAAAGTCTGCAGTTCAGGGAGAGTATCCGCAATTTCCTGATTTCCCGGCAGCTCCCGCGGATGCCCCGGGATGTTGGTCAAAAGCTGGTCCGGAATTTCCTCGGCTGCCCGCGTAATACTTTCGCGCAGCCCCCTTTCTATAGCGTCCGCCGAGGCCTTGTTGATCCAATACGTTAAGGCGAAAATTACGACAAAAACAATCAGGGAAACCAGCAGCGCCACTTTTGCCGAAAGCGATAATGCCGCCCAATTCTCTTCAGGCTCAATGCCACTTGTCGCTGTGAGCGTCTTGTCTTCCGTAGAATCCAATTTCGCATCCCCCGTCAGACCCACTGCGCCATCAGACCTGTTCTGGACAGGCCATGTGAGAACTCATTATAGCACAGGGATGCCCGCTCTCAGCTTGTGTCCTCTACTCACAAGGTGCCCTTGTGAAGAGCTGGGGAAAGCAAACGGTACAGATATATGCTCGCTTCGATTCCGTACAACGAGCGTTGGAGTCCACCTTAAGAATCTGCTTACGCCGAACAGCGCAAACAACATGAGGACTGAATTGGCAGGCAGCTTCCCCCGCTTTCTTTTTTTGCACCTTCAGCTGTTTTAGACAGCAGGTTTTATGGCGCGGATAAATGCGCTGATAAATTTCCCCTCAACCGCTTCTTTAAGTTTCTCCGGATCCCAACCTGCATTAGACAAGAATTCCCGCGCCTCTTCGATTTTATGAACCCGGGTGGGAATAATTTCCACCTGTCCGAAACCCGCAGTCTGGAGTTTCCTTTGGTATTCCCTCTCCTCCAAGGCCCCAGCCAGGCAGCCAATCCAAAGCTCCACGCTTTTGCGCATTTCCGCGGGCACTTCCCCACGAACCACCACATCGGATACAGCCAATCGTCCACCTGGCTTCAGGACTCGAAAGGCTTCGGCTAAAGCCCGGTCTTTGTCCGTTGAGAGGTTGATCACACAATTGGAAATAATGATGTCCACGGAATTATCCGGCAAGGGGATATTCTCAATCTCACCTTTAAGAAATTCCACATTATCCAAACCCGCTTTGCGTTGGTTTTCGCGGGCCAATGCCAGCATTTCATCGGTCATGTCCAATCCGTAAGCTTTTCCCCTCGGGCCGACCCGCCGGGCCGAAAGGAGCACATCGATGCCTCCGCCTGAACCGAGGTCCAATACGATTTCCCCAGGATTCAACTGCGCCAACGCCGTGGGGTTGCCACATCCCAATGAGGCCTGCACCGCGGTTTCTGGGATCCCCGACACTTCGCTTCTCTCATATAGATGGCTGCTGATGGGATCGCAATCGGCGGTTTTAATGCCAGCTCCGCAACAGCAACCTCCACTTTGAACCACCCGGATTGCGGCTTCTCCATACTTTTTTTGAATTTCATTTCGAAGTTCTTGATCTGCCATAATATTCTCCTTAGAAAATCCCAGCTAGTCAATGGTGGAGCGGGCACGAGTGACCGCCGTCACCGGAGCACGCTGGCTTGGCAGGCCAGGCTGGCCAGGCGACGCGCGACGGGTGACTTCGTCACACTCGCGCGTCCCACCTTGACGTCCATTTTCATTGTCTTGTTGAGCCAGCTGTACTAGTATGAGTGGCTCTTAGGAATTTTTTATTGCGCATATGTACATTATTGCATGCTTGTAAGGAAATTTTTTACTTACAACATCCGCCTGAAGACATTGCTGATCCGGGAACTCGGGCTGTCTTCTTATTCAGCCGCCAAAGAGCGGCCTGAATTTCTGGATTCCGATCCCAAACCTCTTTGAGACTCTCCAACGAATCGCGCCAGCCCTGGCTTAAGTTAGGGGCAATTTCATAGTGAATCCAGGCGCCCTCGCGCCAATCTCGCAAGAATCCGGCATTGCGCAAGATAGCCAGATGGCGGGACACTTTGTATTGAGGTTCCTCCAAGGCATCCACCAACTCACAAACGCAGAGTTCCCGCTCCAACAATAACCGGGTGATCATAAGTCTCAAGGGATCCGACAAAGCTTGTAACATATCAGCAGTTTGTTTTAAGGCCATATGCGCTCCACCGCATACATGTTCTTCGACGAGAGGTTTCTTGTCAAGCTTTTTAAGCGAATGCAATTAATAGGTCTTTAGAAAAAGGATGAGGGGAAAGTGGGAGGCGCGCGCGTGACCACCGTCACAGGTGCGGCAACACCGCCGAAGTCGCCCGACGGAGCCCGCCTCCCACCTTTTGCCTTTCGCAGCATGCCTTTTCTCTCACTTAAAATGCGCCTCATCGCGGGACCTTGGATTGCGTTCTCCCAAGCCTTTTTGTTAGAGTTACGCGTGACGCCAGCGCATTTTAAAGTAATCCACAGGCATGGAGGAGTTGATGAATTTTTTCTATTTTCACCCGAATTCCGATCTGCGACCCGGCAGACGCCAGTTTCTGCAATGTACTTTGGCAGCCACAATTGCCTCGAGAGGATTCAATGCGGCTCAGGCCGTATCATCGCGCCCGGAGGTGACTGCCGCGGGTGAGGTTGCCCGGCGGATGGAGCTTACGCGCCAGCGTTTTCTGAAGGGAAAGACTCCTGGTTTTTCCCATGAAATGGTGTTGGCGGATGTGGCTCTAGCACCGCCGCGGCGTTTCAGTGAATTTAGCGGAGATGTCTCCGGACGCTTCATCGAGGCAATGTCCGTGACTCCGTCAGAATCCTCCGCAAACCTCGACATGCTTGTGGAAAAACTTCTCACCTATCAGCGCCAGGATGGACGGTTCGGAAACACAAGACTGGTGTTTCGCGCCGACGTAGTCGGCCCAGAACACATGGCTCTGCTTTGGGGGAATGGCAGGCTGCTGATTGGATTGATGCAATATTATCAGCTCAAACTGAGAACCCGCGTCCTGGAAGCGGCCCGCCGGTTGGGAGATTTTCTGATTTCCGTGGAACGGGAATGTTCAACTGATGAGGTCCGCCGCCGTTTGCGTGGACAGGGGGCCAATGGATTCATCTGCTTCACTCAATTGGTGGAAGGCTGGGTCCGGCTGGCTGCGGCCACAAAGGAAGATAAGTACTTGGAGGCCAGCCGCCAAGTCACCTCGCTGCTGGAAGACCGGGGAATTCAACATGCCCACGGCTATCTTGCCACGTTGCGAGGTTTCCTCGAATTGGGTGAAGCCGTAAGAGATCCCGCCATCCTCCATCTGGTCGAAAAATTATACCAAAACCTGGTGACCAGCCCGGATTACACGGTTTATGGCAGCGTGCTGGAATATTTCGGGTGGGAAAACAAGGCCTATGGGGAGGAAGAGCTGAAGGCGCTGAAAGCCGCGTCCGGCCAGGATCCGCGGGATGAGGGATGCGGGCATGCCGATTTCCTCCGTCTCAGCCTCTCCCTTTGGCACAAGACGGGAAAGCTTGAATACCTGGAGCGGGCTGAGCGTTGCCTCCAGAATGGCCTGATGCCCAACCAATTTCTCACCGGAGACTATGGCAGCCGTTCGACTTTTTCCGCCGGCCTAAAACCAGCGGACAATGTGGATCGTGCTTGGTGGTGTTGCACCATGCATGGATATCGAGCCTTGCCTGATCTTTTGGAAAGTATTATCACTGAAAATGCCGGGGAGCTTCGATTGAATCTATATGAAGATGTGGATTGGAAAGCCGCGGGATGGGCACTCTCCGTGCGGACTCAAGGAGTGCAGGCCCAGGGGGATTGGGTATGCCATTTAACGGTCAAAGCGGAAAGCGGGAGCCGTCCACTAGCCCTCCGCCAGCCGCGCTGGGCTGGGCCAATGACTCTAAAGCTTAATGGAAATCCGATCCCAGCTGAGTCGGTCGAAGGGTATGTTCGCTTGAGTCGGAATTGGAAAGCCAATGACCGGCTGGAGATCCGCATGCGCTGTCTCTCCAGATTCCAGCTTCGCGGCGGACGGATGATCTCACTCGAGGAATTTCCTTCTGGAGTGACGGAGGCGGCTCTCCACGTCGGACCCTGGCTGATGGGGGTGGATGAAGCGGACGATCCGTTATTTTTCGGGGAGCCCTGGCCGGGAAACACGTTGGAAATAAATTCAGACTTTGGCGAGGTTCACCCTGTTGCCCCAACCGCTGCCGCCCTTCCCCGGCTCTCATTTTCCTATCAGCATGATGGATTCTTCGGCCCGGAAAAGGTGACGCTCTCGGCGATTCGCGATTACGGGCTTCGTCCCCAGCGCATCCTGGCGGTTTGGCTTCGTTTCCGCAAAGCATAAAAACGTTCGTGCCAATCTCGCGGATTTATTCCAATGAGCTTTCATGATGAGTCTGTTGCTTCGATCCACCACAGGGAGTCCATCCCCTGATTTCGCTCATCCTTCGACAGGCTCAGGATGAGCGGCATTCCAACCTCCGCTCGTACTGAGCTTGTCGAAGTGCGAGCGGGAACCTGTATGATGAGTTTATACTTCAAATCAATCGTAGATGGATTAGTCTCATCTTGAACGCTCCTTGGAATTAATTTGGCAAACTTCGAGGTGGGTCCGCGACTTGCTGCCTGGCACTTCCAGCCTGGTTGTCTTGACCAACGTGCGACGAGTGACTTCGGCGCACAGGTTCCCCCCCACGTCCCGGAAGTTTTTTTCGGATTTCATGCAGATCTTTCTGGCGAAATTCCAGGTCGGAAAATTAATGCCCTGTCGAAAGATCGTCAATTTGGTCCATGTCTATTTCGCGGACTCGTTTGGCATCGCGCCGCGTTTCCACTTGACGGCGCAGCGTATCGAGCAAGGGGCGGGGCTGGGTAATCGCCCGCATTTCAACTTTCGGAGTCGTAGGATCGGAGGTAACGATGGAAACGGATCCCAGCTTGACCAACCTGTAAAGAAAGGGTTCCACCAGAGTGTAATCCTTGACGCGATAAAGTTCCAGACTCTGGGTCCGTTTTGAGAGCACGCCGCTTTCAATCAGGAGACGTTCGCTGGTCAGCGTGTACTTCAGCGAAGAGGTAATGATCCAGCGCAGCGCTATATAAAAAAGACAAATCATTGAGGCCAATAATCCAACAAAAGGCAAGACAGACCAAAGGTTGTGGAGGGAATCCCAAAAATAAATCACCAGCGTCAGGATCAACAGAAAAAGCAGTCCCCAAAATAAAAAGACTCCAAAGTTGACAAACTGAGAAGGTCTGCTCTGCCAGATGGTTTTCTCTTCCATATTAGCCTCCCGGCGGGATTGTCGGAACCTGTATCTTATTCGCCTAGCCGATAAAAATCAAGCGATCCGCGGTTGCTGAGTGTAACTGATTTAGAGATTGACAAGAAGTGGCGCAGAGTATGTGCAGATTCATCTTTGCTAACACCGAGATAGATCGCACGACCCCCTGCGCGACTTGCCGCGTGGCGCCGCCAGTCTGCATGGCTCCGCGAACACACACCGGGTGACTTGGTCACAAGCATACTTTCCACCTCATCGCTGTCTGTTAAAATCAAACAGCGGACGGATGAGGATGAGGGGCCTTGGGCAAATGATTTCCGCCTCATCCATGATCTGCAATTTTTATTGCCGAAGGGAAAACCAGGATGAATTCCCGCATGCCTGAATGGGCCAGTTGCATCAGCGGAAGCATCGATGCTCGCAACGTTGATGCATTAAAGATGAAATTTGAAGTATATAAATCCGAGGAGGAATGGCGGTCCCAGTTGACTCCCGAACAGTACTTTGTCACTCGGCAAAAAGGGACGGAGCGCGCCTTCAGCGGCCAATACTGGGATCATCATATGGAAGGCACTTATCAATGTGTTTGTTGTAGTTTGGATTTATTCGATTCCTCGCGGAAATTTCATTCCGGCACCGGTTGGCCCAGTTTTGGGGATGTGATGACTCCCGGCCGGCTCGTACTTATAGAAGACCGCAGTCACGGCATGGCGAGAGTGGAGGTTCTGTGCCGGCGCTGTGGCGCCCATCTCGGCCACCTCTTCCCGGATGGTCCCGAGCCTACCCATTTACGATATTGCATCAATTCCGCTGCACTCAAATTCAATCCGGCAAAACCAAAATTTCAACTCCCTTGAAATCGAAACACAAATAGAATATCGTCAAATCGAATCGAGTCATCGCTACCGGCGATTCTCAATAAGTTTCGCCTAATTCCAATGAGCTTTCATGATGAGTTCACTATTGCGATGAACAACCAGGAGTCCATCCACTTTTCGCTCATCCTTCGACAAGCTCAGGATGAGCGGCACTCTAATCCCCGCTCGTACTGAGCTTGTCGAAGTGCGAGCGGGGGCATGTGCGATGAGTATGCACTTCACACCTGAATTGTGGATGCATTAGTCTCAGCTTGAACGCTCCTTGGAATAAGTGGGAAGAGTAAACAATGCCAAATCCCGGCTTCGCCTTTGATGGGAAAGAAGCTCTTCGCGCTAAATGGATGCCGGAAGGCTTTTGCCGCATACTGCCTGCTTCATAACGTTTACCGCGGGCTGTCTGCTGCCTGCTGCTTGCTCATTTACAATTGTTGATTTCGCGGGGAGGAGTCGACTTTGCTCAGAATATTGATCCAAAAGAGCTGCATAAGCTTATTTTTCATCGGGCTGCTTTATTGCGGACCGATAATTGCGGAATCCGAAGATATCTCTCTGCCCGCTCCAGCACTGCGATTTAATGTAGATTTGCGAGAAGCCTTGCAGCTGCGCCAGTCGACGCGGGCTTTCAAATCCACTCGCCTTCCCCTGGATGTGCTTTCCAATTTGCTTTGGTCGGCCAATGGGATCAACCGGCCGGACGGCAAGCGAACGGCGCCTTCCGCTTACAACTCCCAATGCGTTAGAATCTATCTGGCCAATGACCAGGGGCTCTTCCGATATGACGCCAAAAGCCATATTCTGAGAAAGGTTATCAGAAAAAACATCAAGGAATCGATTGCGCCCGCCAATTCTTATGCAGCCGCTGCTCCCGTAGTCCTAGTGTTGACAGCGGAGATCTCCGGCTTTCCGGCTGAGGAGAACCGTTCCAGCAAGATCAATCTTGCCCATGCCAGCGCTGGTTTTGTAGGGCAAAATGTTTATCTGGCGGCGGCAGCGCTGAAGTTGGGAACCACTTATGCGGCCGGTCTGAATATCGCGGCGATAAAGAAGGTACTGGCGTTGACGGAGGACGAAATTCCTATGGCAATCATGCCTATTGGGTATCCTGATTCCTCCCCCGCCAAATCGAAATGAATGAAAAGACCCTACCAGGGAAGAGCTGAAAGAGGAATCCCCCCAGGCTTCCTTGAGCCGCTGGAGTTGACGATTTCGAGTCAAGCTTTTTTCTGCCACTTCGGTCGATCTTAACGATCCAGGAGGAAGTCCCGCTGGTTTGCTCTACCGGCAAAACTCGGCGATGAGGAAGAACAAAACTCATGTCCCTCCTGACTTTTCAAACCAATTGCTTGCGGCTTGAAGTCCTGCCTGAAGCAGGCACCAGCATTGTCTCTTTCGCGGGTCGATTCAGAGGAAAATGGGTCCCACTTCTGCGCCCGACGCCGGACGAAGCCGTCACGGCGCTCAACCCGTCCCTGATGTCCTCTTTTACGATGGCGCCATGGTGTAATCCCGTGAAGGATGCGCGGTTTGTCTTCCGCGATCGCCTCTACTCTTTGCGTCCCACTACGGCGGAGGGGCACGCTCAGCATGGCGATGTCCGGCGCCGGCCTTGGAAGGTTTTCCGGCAATCCCCGGCAGCGCTGGCCTGTTCCATTGACTCGCGCGACTTCCCTGATTTTAATTTTCCTTTCCCCCTGGCTTGTAAAATCCAATATGAACTTGCGGCCAATTCCCTCTCCGTCAAGATGACCCTGGCCAATGTAGGTGATTTGGCGATGCCTTGTGGCTTTGGTTTTCATCCTTATTTTAATCGGAGTTGGGGAGGGAAAGGAGACGATGACGTCCAATTGCAGTTCAAAGTTTCCGGAGTGTACCCGCGCTCTCTGGAGGATCCCATGATCACGATTACTCCAGAACCTGGATTTTGCCACTGCGACCGCTATGGGAGGACGCGTCATCGACGACTGCTTTGGCGGCTGGACCGGCTGGGCGAAGATTTTTTATCCCTCTGCGCACGCGGCTCTGCTGGTGACCGGTGATCCCTGCTTAGGCCACGTCATTCTCTATTCACCTTTCGGGAAGCCCTTTTTTGCTTTTGAGCCTGTATCACATGCCACCAACGGTTTTAATCTTTTGTCGAGGGGTGTGCCGGAGACCGGAATAAAAATTCTTGCTCCAGGTGAGGTGTTCAGTGGAGGTTTTCGAATTCGTGTTGTCAGCGACGATTTGAATTAGAGCAACAGACGAGGCCTGAGCAGTGCGGCCCTTTTCCCGGACATTGCCAGGCTGGCTCGAATGATTGTTAATTCCAATGAGCTTTCATGATGAGTTCACTATTGCGATGAACAACAAGGAGTCCATCCACTGATTTCGCTCATCCTTCGACAAGCTCAGGATGAGCGGCACTCCAATCCCCGCTCGTACTGAGCTTGTCGAAGTGCGAGCGGGGGCATGTGCGATGAGTATGCATTTCATACCTGAATTGTGGATGCATTAGTCTCAGCTTGAACGCTCCTTGGAATAAATGGACTCGTGAATGCTTGGAAGAAGCCGAAATCCCGACAACAAAAGGTGGCAAAATGAATCCCAATGGTATGATTCGCCGGAGTGCCTGGATTGTTTTAATTCTGCTCTCTCTCTGCACTGCATCTTATGCTCAGTTTCCGCGGTTCAAGGTTCTGGCATTTTACTCAAATCAGGTCGAAACCGCCCATGTGGAGTTTGCCCAGGACGCCATTAAATTCTTCAAAGAGCTTACCGTCGGAAACGGTTTTGTGTTTGACACCACTAGTTCGATGGCGGATTTGAACGAAGAAAAGCTCAAAGATTATTCAGTCATTTTGATGTTGAATGATTTCCCGCATAATACCGAACAACGCGCAGCTTTCAAAAAATATATGGACAATGGCGGGGGCTGGCTTGGTTTTCATGTGGCCGCCTACAACGACAAGGATACAAAATGGCCTTGGCTGCTGGAATTTCTTGGCGGAGGAGTGTTCTATCGAAACAACTGGCCGCCGCTTCCAGCCAAGCTGATTGTGGATGACCGCTCTCATCCGGTCACCAAAGGATTGCCCGACACGTTTATTTCTCCTACCAACGAATGGTATCAATGGAAACCCAGCCCCCGTGAAGATAAGAACATCAAGGTGCTGGTATCCCTTTCACCCGAAAACTATCCGTTCGGCCTGAAAGATATTATCCCCGACGGGGATTTCCCCGTGGTATGGACAAACACCAAATACCGGATGGTGTATCTGAACATGGGACACGGGAATCAAATCTTCATTGATCCCACCCAGAATAAACTGATTGTGGCCGCGCTTCGGTGGCTTGTCGCAACAGATAAAAAAGGCAATGTTTTCGGGGATTGAACTTGGGGGCGCCTATGATTCGGATTTAGGCAGCCATGCATCGCGTTTTAGACGAGGCACGGAACTCGGCAAAGTCGTTAAAAGCTCATGGCTCGTGGAAAATTCGCACTACAATGGCCTGACATCTCTTACCTTTGCCGGTTGGTTGGTGCGATACCCAGATGTGCGGCAGATTCTCTGCTAACCGCTTCGGCTCACTTTTGCGATAGTCAACTATAAAGCACAAGCTGCGGAACTCCAGGATGCTCGTCAATTCGATTTCCGGATGGCAATGCCAGTCGAATACGAACTTTCGTTCCAACCGCTCAGAGCGTTGAAAGGAGTGGCCGCTGGCGACCATGATTTTGGGGGTATCCAGATTACATGATTGATTGTGGTGCGAAAGGGATAACGATTGTTTGCGGCGCCCCTTGTGGTGATACACAATAAAGCGGCGAATCCACTGCACATAGGATTCTTCCGTGCCTAACGAATAATGGCGCAGACGCATGAGATCCCGGACCCGATCGAGCAGCTTGACGGGCTCTTTTCGAGAGGTGGCCCGCCGACCGGAGGCATGAACCGATGGAAAGGCCGCTGTCATCGTATTTGTCCTCTCCCATTCTTAATCAGCAAAGTCAATGCGCTGGCCAATGATTTTCCTCGCGAGAACTGAAGGGGCAAGTTAACGAGGGAGTAAATGCTTTCTCTGGATATTTTTTAGCAGTATTTATAAAATACCTCTGAATCAGAAAGGCAACAAGTTAAATTTCACGGGATTCCCTGCCGGAAAGCATGAACGGGCAGGCGAATGATTTACAGAAGGATCTTGCCATCCCGAACGGAGGTGAGCAATCTGGGGGAATTTCTCACTTGTGGGAACGACACGGAGTCTAAAAGTGAAGTGGGAGTCAAAGGGAATCTGTCATTCCCGGTGGCGGCGCCAGATCGTTTAAGAACGGAACAAGTTGCTGGCACAGGAGCGGAAGAGCGTTTCAAGGGAAGGCTCCAAAACCAGGAGGGGAACCTCTGGCAATCACATGTAAATTAAAAGGTTGCCGATTACACCTCCGATTCGGCCTAATAAATTTGTTGGCTGTGAAATTGTAATGAACAAACCGAGTGAAACAGAACTTGAAGGCATGACTGTCAACGAACGTCTCTTTGCGATGGGATTGCTTGATCAGTGGGACGAGGCAACCAAAGCCAGAGATCGGGGCACAATGATTCTGATTCTCAGTCAATGTGCTATGTCGAGGAAGCAATGTGACGAGACGACAGATGCTGTCCTAAAGAACCCATCAAAGTATGGTTACTGAATAATAGAAGAAATAATCAGCCAACCACAGGCTTGAGGCGACTGGCGCTGAAAAGCGCGCCAGCGCCTCAGCCTAAACGTTAGACGGATGAATATAGAAAAGGAGGTATATATGAAGCATCCTACATACTATGTCGTAGTGTTTGGCAATCCAAAACCTCTAGAGAAGGAGCGAGTTGAGTCAGGGAGATATCATTTGGGGATAAGAGGAACAATTATTCCAGGGGAAAGTGGAGATATACTGTTACCTTATTGTACAGGTAGCTATTCAGAACACTTCATGAGTGTGCCGGGTATAGGAATAATACTTTCAAAGGACAATGATTCGATTTTCTATAGGTATCTCCCTTTATCGAAACCTATATCCAAAGATAATATCGATCGTTCATTTACAGCCGAAGATAAAGAAAAGTTTTCCAATATTCGATTCGACTCTTTTTGGATGTTCCAAATATCATCCGAATCGTTTCGAAAATGCTTGGGTGATAGTTCAATAGACTGGCCATGAAAACGTCTAACCCGTGCATCGAGGCGGATACGGCAGAGTCGCGCCGTTGATGCTCACGTTAGACGACAGGAAAGAAAACGAGATGAAACAAATGAAAAGCACATTGGTCAGCATCATGTCCTTGGCGCTTCTACTATTCTTCGAAACAGCAGGAGCAAGCGCGCAAACGGCTCAGGAAATTGCCAAGAAGGCGTTTAGTTCAACTGTCCTCCTCGTGATGGAAGACGTCAACGGCCAACCACTCTCCCTTGGCAGTGGCTTTTTCGTTCATGATGGCGAGGTTGCCAGCAATCTCCATGTCGTCGAGGGTGCCGCAAGAGGGTACGCAAAAATAATTGGTCAGAAAACAAAATACGACATCGAAGGCATTATTGCCGTAGACCCCGAACGGGATCTTGTGGTTCTCAAAATCTCTGGTGGCCGTGCAGGAGCAGTTGCCCTTGGCAATAGTGAATCCGTTCAAGTCGGAGAAACAGTTTATGCCGTTGGTAATCCTCAGGGGTTGGAAGGCACGTTTTCACAGGGCATCATCAGCAGTATCAGAGTGGTTGGAAACGACAAGCTTCTCCAAATTACCGCCCCCATATCCCCTGGAAGCAGTGGTGGTCCGGTGCTGAACGGTAAGGGGGAAGTTATCGGTATTTCAGTCGCAACCTTCAGAGGCGGGCAAAACCTAAACTTCGCAATTCCTTCTAACTATTTAAAGACATTGCTTGGAAAGGTCGTGTCGGCGAAACCACTTGCACAAGCCAAACCCGCCAAAGGCCAGCGTTCAATTCTGTCAGACTTGGGTGGGCGAAGCTCGGAAGGCGTTATCGGAGGGCAGCTTGCATGGGATATCCCAGGGAACCAGTTTTCAGGCGGTTATTCCTTCTCTCTCAGAAACCAACTGAGGGAACCTGTCAAGAATGTTTATTGTCTTCTTGTCTTCCGAGATGCACAGGGTACCCCATTGGATGTTGATGTTGTTAGGTTTAGCGGCCTGATACCGGCCGGTCTCGCGAAAAGAGTAACTAGCAGTGTACACGAAAGCATTGGAGTATTGACGAACTGGAGAAGCTCTGCGGTTGAGTTTCGGATTCTTGATTTCGAGATTGTTAATTGACGCTGCTGTCGCCTAACAACCGCATCAACTCGGGCTGGCAATTCCGCTGCGCTCCATTGCCAGCCGGTTATGCGGAACGTTAGGCTGTACACTTCAATCAAAAGGAGCACATCGTGGCAAAATACCAAGTTCTATGCGCTAGTCCAAAGAACAAAGACGGGCACCTTATTGACTTGGGGGAGGATTACCCATTCCCAACGGATCCGAGGACGGAAGTTGGCCCGATTCGATGCGAGGTCTGCGGGTATATAACCTTCTACTCTCCTCGATTACTTGTGAAGAATGAAGAGTAGAGATACGAGCCCGGAAGATGTCAATGATTTTGAGACAGCTGTCGTACGAATTTAGTGTAGCGATCACTCACTCTCCCCTTTGGGTTTGGGAGGATTAATCCAAACTGCTTCTGGAAGTTTAGCCGGTTGTGGAGGCTTGCGAACAAAGCGTTCGGGCTTAGTTTGAAAAGCCTCATTCAGGACCTGCTGACGAGCTTTCAAAACTTCAGCGGCCTGACTCAGATGGACCACCTGGGGAGAAAGCCAGCCGAGGGCCGAATGATGATGTTGGGTGTTATACCAAGAAAAAAACTGCTGACAGAAACTGCGGCAATCTTGGATCGAGCCAAAGCGATCCGGGAACTCCGGGCGGTACTTGAGGGTTTTAAAGTGCGACTCGGAAAAGGGATTGTCATTAGAAGTATGCGGCCGGCTGTGGGTTTTGGTGACTCCCAGATCCGCCAGTAACAGGGCCACGGATTGAGAGATCATCGACGGTCCGCGGTCGGCGTGAACGGTTAATTTTCCGGGCAGAATGGATTGCTTGCCACAGGATTCCCGAATCAGCTTTTCCGCCAAGGTGGCACTTTCGCGAGGAGCGACCATCCAGCCGACGACATAACGACTGAAGATGTCCAAGAGGACGTAGAGATAGAAGTAGGTCCACTTGACCGGACCCAGCAACTTGGTAATGTCCCAAGACCAGACCTGATTAGGAGCCGTGGCCAGTAATTCTGGCTTTTGATAGACCGGGTGACGCAATTGGTTACGGCGTTCCCGGACTTGGTCTTGTTCCTCCAAAATACGGTACATGGTCCGGACCGAGCAGAGGTAGCGCCCCTCATCGAGCAGGGAGGCATAAACTTGAGCCGGAGGCTGATCGACAAACCGCTCCGAGTTGAGTTGGGCCAAGACCGTCTCTCGTTCCGGCCCGCTCAAGGTGCGGGGTGGAGAAGGTCGTGGTGGTTGGGAGACGAAGGGACGGGTCGGCTGAACAAACCGGTACAGGGAGGCCCGGGCCACTCCCAAGGATTGACAGGCGGCCACTTTGCCGACTTTTTCGGAAAGGGTGAGCGTGGTGTTCATTCGTTGCTCTCTCCCTTCAGGGGAATCCCTAGGGCTTCCGACAGTTTTTTTTGGAACTCGATAATAATCTCAGCCTGTTGGAGCCGCCGACTGAGTCGTTGGTTTTGGCGCCGTAGTTGCTCGTTCTCCTGAATGAGCAGACTCTTCGGGTTGGGCTTACGGCCTCGGGTTTTGGGAGTCAGGGCTTGAAGAATCCCTTGTTGGCGTTGTCGCCGCCACAAGATCAGGTTGGAATGATACAGACCCTCACGGCGCAACAAGGCTCCGAGTTGATTCGGTTGCGAGCAGGCGTCGGCTTGCTCCAAAAGCTTTAATTTGTAGTCCACCGTGAAACGTCGTCGGGTGGGTTTGGCTACGACCTCCGGATTGGACGGAATCGGTGAAAGTGAAGAACCTGCCGGAATTATGGCCGCTGTGGTCCTGGTGCCTACGGTCCGCTCGGGCTCGCTTCGCTCGCTCTCGCTCCCCTTCGGCGCCAGGACCACGGACAATTTCTTTTGGGTGGAAAAACTGAGACTTTTCATGGTTTGTTCTTTCTGCCCTCTACTCTAATTTAACCGGGGGCAGATGTCTCAACTATATTGGCACAGAGGGGCCTTTTGTCTCTCTATCCTATCGCGGTAGCAGTTTTCCACACAATCTTTCGTAAAGTGAACAGCTACGCCGTCGGTGGTGTAACAAACTTCATCCGATTCTTCAGGTTTTTGCAAGGTATTCTCCTCGCCTAACACTTGAGTCGAGCCGACCGCAAACAGCGCGGCGGCTCACCCTATCCGTTGGCGGGATATTACTGCCGACCCTCGGACAATTGGCGATTTAAGCGAGAATAGGACTTGTGTCAAATTTTTCGAAATTGACTTTCTAACGTCGATTGGTTAAATGGAATTGAGATAAGTTATGCCCAAACGACTTGTCGAACAATCAGTCTTATTTGTCAGCGTTCTCAAATGGGTCGTTCTAGCGACCATAGTGGGAGCCATCGTTGGATTTTCAACGACTGGGTTCTTATTTGTATTAAATGCAGGGACATCCTTTAGTCACCAATATGACTATTTCTTCCTACTTTTGCCGCTGGCCTTTTTTATCAGCACAATTCTGGTCCAACATTTGGCTCCTGAGGCAGAAGGACATGGTACAGAGAAAGTCATCGAAGCTATTCATAAACGATCAGGAAAAATCAAAGCAGCCGTTGTGCCTGTCAAGCTGGCGGCCACAGTAGTCACCCTGGTGACAGGAGGCTCGGCAGGAAAGGAAGGACCTTGCGCTCAGATTGGTGCGGGGCTGGCATCCATCTTTGCCGACGTGATGCAATTTGGTGACAATGATCGTAAAAAATTGGTCATCTGCGGGATCAGTGCAGGATTTGCCTCGGTCTTTGGCACCCCCATCGCTGGAGCCATATTTGGAGTGGAAGTCCTTTTTGTCGGAGGATTGCTCTATGACGTCTTATTGCCATCCTTTATTTCCGGTATAACGGCTTATCAAATTTCCGCCGCTCTTGGCGTGAAATACTTCCATCATCCGATTGCTTTTTCTCCCGTCTTTAGCGAATCTTTCTTCTTAAAAGTAGTAGCAGCGGGCATTTTCTTCGGTTTATGTTCCTTCTTCTTTGTTGAGATGATGCGGGCTGGGGAAAGACTTGCAGAAAAAATCCACTTATCAAAATTGTTGAAGTCAATTTGTGGTGGTGCTGCTTTGGTGCTTTTGGCCCTGATTTTCTCCAGACAATTCTTGGGCCTGGGGCTCTTAACCATCGAAGACTCATTAAATGGACAGGCGATTCCTTGGTACGCTTTTATCTTGAAAAGTCTTTTTACCACTATCACATTGAATTTCGGGGGTAGCGGCGGGATAGTCACTCCTATATTCTTCATTGGAGCCAGTTCGGGGAGTCTTTTTGCCACTATTTTTCATCTAGATCTGGCTACCTTTGCGGCATTAGGACTTGTGGGCCTTTTGGCGGGAGCGGCCAACACTCCCATTGCAGCCAGCATTATGGCGATGGAAATGTTCGGGCAGGCTATTGCCCCTTATGCAGCCGTTGCCTGTGTCATCAGTTTCCTGATCACCGGACATCGCAGTGTCTATCCCTCTCAAATCCTCGCCATCAAAAAATCTCCTTCCATCGACGTTGAAGTTGGCCAAGAAATGGAAGACCTGGAACCCAAAGCTGTACCGCGTGAAAAAAGTTTGCTTTCTGCTCTTCTCAAGATATCACGACTCAAAAAATAGCTTGAACCGATCGCAAATGACCAACACTGACGCCAACAATCCACTCCACCAGACGCGCAAGAAGCGCGCGCTGGTGAGCGGAATCGACAGGCGGCTGAGGCATAGAAGGAGACCACGATGAGAAATGAACAGGCGGCACCTGAGACGAAAGGTATCACGGTGAACCTGCTAGCGGCGCTCGACCTTGGCCCTGAAATCGAGGGCATGACAGGGCGCCAACTTCGAATGCGTATGTTCACCATCGAACCTGGAGGCGTCATCGGCCCGATTCACGACCATAAAGACAGGCCGGGCATGGTCTATATACTGCAAGGGACGATCACTGACCATCGAAACGGAGTGGCCAAGGAGTATGGGCCCGGAGTCGGCTGGCCCGAGGATAAGAACACCACACACTGGCTTGAGAATAGAGGAACGATTCCGGCGGTGGAGATCTCGGTCGATATTGTGAGGGTAAGCTGAGGCCCGACATCTATGTTGCAGGAATGCAAAGCCCGTTCGAGTGGGGGAGACAAGGGCGACAGGCGGGCGGTTCAAATGACCGATGCCCAGCTGCGCCGCCTCGTCGACCCCCGCTGACCGCCGTCTAGCACTGGCCGCCTAACAACTCGATGGGACCGCCTCAGCCGTGATGTTAGGCAAACAAGGATAGGAGCGTGTGCGCACATGAGAAAAATGCAGATCAGTAAAGCGTTTACGTTGATTGAATCTGGTCCAGTTGTTCTTGTTACGACACATGACGGAAAGAAGAACAATATAATGACGATCTCGTGGACAATGGTGGTGGACTTTACGCCGATATTTGCCATGACCACTGGGCCCTGGAACTATTCCTTTGCTGCTCTTCGTAAAACGAAGGAGTGTGTTATTGCAATTCCCACTGTTGACATGCTTGATAAGGTCGTTGGAGTGGGAACATGTTCCGGCGCTGATACAGACAAATTTGAAAAGTTCATGCTGACCCCCGTGAAGGGAAAGCATGTCAAAGCGCCCTTGATAAAAGAATGCATGGCGAATATCGAGTGCAAAGTTGTCGACATCGTCAAGAAGCACAATATCGTCGTCCTCGAAGGCGTTGCGGCGTACTTTGATAATTCACGAAAGGAGAAGCGAACTGTTCACGCAGTTGGCGATGGAACTTTTATAGTGGATGGGCGTAAGTTGGACCGAAGGGAAATGATGCACTCAAAAATCCCAGCTGGTCTCTAATTTTATAACACATTTAAGGGGCCTATTTGTTCCCGAACTTGAACTATTCATGCTTCGCGGATCGAGTGATTAATTGCCTAACTATACGCTCAAGTCAGACCCGCCGGCGCTGCCGGGCCGCTTAGCTCAGACGTTGGGCCGGCAGAGATCCAAATGCCTTGAAACACGCTTCAGAAAACAATGCCTGCACGCAGCGAACGCATCTATCTATGCCCACGTGAACACGGTCGGCCAGGCTGGATTATGGAATTTCCGGCGTGGTGGAATCGTAGCGACTTCTTCGAAAAGTATGGCTCATTCGAGAAGCATGGCTCGCGCTGGTTCGAGACTGGCAATCCCGGGTACTTAGACTATGCCCTGCTCTTGACCATGGGCGAAGCGGCAGCCTGGGACGAACAATGTCGAAAAGCATTTGCTAAGGACCCGCGAAGCCAGGACGCCAAAAGCATCGAAGCCATGCAACAATTAGAAGCGAGACTAGACGCATCAAGTTGGGTTATTGTCGAGTCTTATGAGTGGGAGACGGGGTTGGAATAGACTGTTTGGATGCTCACAAGAAGGTCGAATTGGGCGGGGCTTGGGAGAGCAAGCCATAAGGAGCGATGGCCTTTGTCATGGAAGCGCCATGCAGAGAGGAGTGGACAGAAACAAGAGGGCATTTTCTGTTTGCGGCATTGAAGCCTGCCCAACAACCGCTTGCACTCGACGTGGCCTTCGCGCTACGCGCTCGGCCAAGCGAGTGAAGCGAACCGTTGGGCGTCTTCCTCATCGATCGCAAATCATCTATTACGATTAGAGAATTCTCGGAGCATAGACCATCTATGGATAACTGGAAACAAAAGATTCGAGCAGTCAGCTTCGCAGTAATTCTCTCCTTGGTTTCGTGCGCAGTATCGAGTGCCGATCCGTCTCCAGGACCAGTTACTGCCCAAGCCGGGCTCTCGCGGATCCGAGCTCACATCGAGGCATTATTGAGTAAACCTCAACCAGATCTGTTTGCAAGACATCTCAGATCTGTTCTCGCTCTAAGTGAAGAAGATGTCTTGAAGCTGGAGCTTGCCGGAGGGGACAAATACGGTCGAGCAAAAGAGCTGCTTGGATACCTGACTACAATCGAATCAGGTTTAAATGGCGATGGTGAAAGGGCCGAACCCTATCTCGTGGATGGCAGACGTTCTCTGACCCTCGCGCGGCTTTCGGCAAGTGACGGCACGGTTCAATTCTATACAGTGAGTCTGCCCCCGTATTGGGATGCGCGAAAAGCTTATCCGCTTCACGTACAGTTGCACGGCAGAAGTCCAGACATCCCACTCGCGTATGTCAGTTACACATTCCGGCGGCTAAAGGAGAACGAGACAAGAAACGCTGAGCTGATCGCTATCGTTCCCTGGTTACGTGGTAACGGTGAGTGGAGAAATGAGAACGGATCGGAGCCTGACATATGGGAGGCAATCGACGATGTAAAGAGCTTCGCAACCCTTAACCCGAACCGTTGGTATCTTTCCGGCCATTCGTGGGGAGGTGACGATGCTTGGTCCATCGCCCAACGCACGCCCGATTTATGGGCGGCTGTCGGCATCATGGCCGGCAACCCGGTTGGCGCTCCGTATGCCTTGGGTCTGGTCGCTAATGCAAGCAATGTACCCTTCTATCTGTGGGGCGGTGATGCGGACAAGGAACGTCGGTCGTCCTTCGAAAACTTTCGAACTTCGTTGACTGCGGTGGGTAATTTTCCGAAGGTCGTGGTCGCACCAGGGGTCGGACATAACTATCGCGCGGAGGATGCAGCAGCGTTAGAGGCTTGGTTATTGCAGCACACTCGGCGGATTCCCAAACATTTCTCATTTATTGTGGATACACCCCAGCATCGTGGCATCTGGGGGATCTCCATTCCAAGAATTTATCCCGATGCATATCCTCAGGCGGAACCACGTGTAAAGTTCGAATGCTGGATTGAGGGTTCCACGGTTCGAATCCGCACTTGGGATGCGAAGCAGATCGAAGTGAATTTCGGCCCTGCTGGTTTAAACTTCCCCGGAAACGTAGAGTTAATCGTAAACGGGAAGAGCAGGTTCCGTGGTGTTGCACCTTCGAAGCCGCTTTCATTGAACTTGTAGCTGTGTAATGAATTTAGCAGAGCCAGCGAACCACCCAACAACCCGTTGCACCGGAGCGCGGGCAGGGCAGTTCATATGGTTTCTTTCAGTGCCGTTGCCCGCGCCCGGTGAACGGGAACGTTAGGCGAGCTGCTGTGGAGCAAGAGGAGGTCAGATGAATTCAAGGTGGATCGTTGGATTTGCTCTTGTGTGGTTCCTTTTTTGCGCAGGAGGTACGACGGGCGCTGCGATGAAGACGTCAATTACTGCAGCCAATTCCGATGAGATGGCCATACGCAGGCTGATCGACGCATACGCAAAATCAGTAAGCGCGGCGGACACAACCCTCGCTGCCACAATCTGGGCACAGACACCGGGCATATCCTTCATTCATCCGAGGGGTCACGAGCATGGATGGGAGGCAATCAAAGTCAACGTCTATGAGCAGTTGATGGGCCAGACCTTCTCGGAGCGAAAGCTCCTGGTCAAGGACCTCACCATTCACTGCTATGGAGATACCGCATGGGCCGAGTTCTATTGGGACTTCGCCGCCAAGTTGCGGAAGGACGGCGCCCCCCTGACAACCCATGGTCGCGAAACGCAGATCTATCGAAAGCTCGGCGATACCTGGCGTTTGGTCCACGTGCACTACTCAGGCATGCCTGTCCCAGGCGATCGTCAGGGATTTTAACACTGAAACCGCCAACAAGCGGCCTCCAGCCGATCCGTCAGCTGACGGACCAGAAGTTTCTTTCAAGGGCATTTGCACATTCGAAGGTATTCTTTGTCTCAAAATCATTCTGGCCGTGGCGGCTGAGGCGCGGTCGTTGAATCTGTGGAAAAAGTCCTCCGGTCACATTTTGGGGAAAAAGTCAAAAAAAACGACCTCACAGGAAGCCCTACAATCGACGATCTCGTGCTTGGGAATGGTTTTGTAACCCCCCGAAATTCCGATTTTGCTCGATCGAGGACTTATTCTACAGACTCGTAGGCCGATTCTCGAGTTCTGCCGTGCGACTGCGCACACAGCGGCGATTCAGGAGGTGAGGCGAGGTGGAGAAAGAGCGCGTGGTCCTTGTGGACAAGGATGGACGCGAGGTGCTGAATCGCGATGGAACAATTCGAACGATGGAAAAGCTGGAGGCGCATGTCACAGGAGCTCTTCATCGCGCGGTCTCGGTGTTCATCTTCAATGGAGATGACTTGCTCCTTCAGAAGAGAGCTAGCACTAAATACCACTCGGCAGGCCTTTGGTCGAATACATGCTGCACACATCCACGACTTTGCGAGGCTCCATTGGACGCCGCTCGCCGGCGGTTGCGGGAAGAAATGGGGATTCGTTGCGACTTGCAAGAGATTTTTCAACTCACCTACCATGCTGACCTTGGTGAAGGTCTAGTTGAAAGCGAGTACGATCATATAATGGTTGGCTATTGGCATGGAAAGCCGCAACCGGACCCGAAGGAAGTTAGTGATTGGCGTTGGATCTCAGTGAGACAACTGGAAGACGAGATCTCGGTCCAACCCATTCGCTTCACGTATTGGTTACGATGCTGCATCGGTGACGTACTCAAGAAACGACCAAGAGATGACGGCCAACGCTAGGCCGGCGTCGATGGGGGTCGGACCAAGCAAGATCCGCACGGGAAGATCAGGTCAGCCGAAAAAGGGGTTGTTTTTGGGCCTTAAAAGCCCTTTTTTAACATCAAAAAAAGGCTTTTAGAAAAGGGGAGCAAGGAAGGCGGAGACGCGCTGCTTATTCAGATCGTTTCATACGGGTATGAAATCATGGCTGATCGCGCCGATCGCAATGGGATCGCCCCACAGGGACGTCCTGTCCGCCACTCTTTCCACTTACGTGCGGAGCCGCGCACGTCCATGTGCACGGCCCCACGCATGAGAATATACGGATGTTTCCTTACCCGGTGTAGGCTTTTAATATAATCGCGGTCAAGAGCTATGGAAGCTTGAAAGGATTTCGTCCGCGAAAAACAAAGGCGGCATCGGAAGAGAGGAACAATGTCATCTGGAAGTAAATCCAGAATTCCGGCATCACTGGCAAGCGGAAAGAACCCGCCAACGAGCAGCTTTCAGCCGACGGCCGAGTACGGCCGCGGCTGAAGCTCAAAGTTATGCGTTAATAGAAGAATAGGGAGGTGACAAATGGGACTTTTCAGTAAGATTTTTGGAAAGAAAGATAAGATTCAATCATCACTCAAAAAATTGGAAGCCGGCCACCCTCGTGAAAGTCGAATCACGGGACTAAAAGAAATTTCTCCAAGAACCAATGATGCATATTATTGCATGCTTGGTGCATACCATGGAGCTCTGAAATTGTCAGAAAATGTCAGTGGTTTGCTGGTTGAAGACGTTTTGGCTGACGCTGCTGATACTATCCTCCAATACGCGAAAGCTGTTGGGATCGCGAATAAGCTTCAAGGAGACTACAGCAAAATCGACAAAGCGATAGCTGAATATTGCGCTGAAAGGGTTCTGCATCTATTCCAGACAGGCCAAACCATAATTGCCCTCGCTTTTCCCAGGAATCTACCCGATGAGAAGGACTTGGATATGTTGGAGTTGGGAATGAAAAACCTTGGTATCTCACAAGCTACAAACATCCTGAAGCAGGTTCGTGTATCCATTGAAAAATCTGCGAGAGATCCTAACGCCGTAACTGCTTCAGTATGGAATGCCCTCAGTGACACTATTGAATTCCTCAATAGAAATGCGGGAGGATCATCATCCCGAACAAGAAAAAATATGACGATGGGCGACCTAATGGAGACAAGCCTGGGAAAGTATTCACATTTGAAGCCTTCAGAAGAATACAGCAAATCTGAACCAAATTGCGCCCTTTTAGGTTATTGGTCTTCTCATTTTCTAACAATTGCTAATACAGTATCCGGAGATCCTATTTTCATTACGAAGCTTCTTTCTGCTCCCGCTGAAAAAATGATGCCCTATATAAAACGACTGAATCTATCTTTTGACATAATCACTCATGGCTATAATTCAATATTTCAAGAAATTGGGAAGAATTATTCTTCTAAAGCAGCATCAGCTTACCGGATTGGATTCTTGCTAGGTGGTGCTTCTTCTCCTAGTCCTAGATTTAGAACAAAGGAGGAATACAATGACTTTCTCACTGAGGCGAAAAAGATTGGATTGTCACATTTGTCGGAAATGGATGTATTGAAGATAGCTATTAGATCAGGAAAGAATGAATCTATCGCTCAAGCCGGGGTCGGGGGGTCAAGCCCTTTTTTAGTTGAAAATGAGCATAAGCCTCAAGCGGCTGCTTGATCCGATTTTGGATGACTTTCCTTTTTCATGGCTTTGCGAAGGGCTTTTAGATGACGAAAGCCTTTCACCTTTCTTAGCCCGGGCTCAATTTGCAGGAGCGACGTGGCTATCCAACGCTGGCGCTGATCGCTGTTCTTCCAGTAACTGACTCGATGCGTCAACC
>CAWDMN010000048.1:0-133881 GCA_963803155.1 uncultured Acidobacteriota bacterium | reverse complement strand
TGAACCTTGTTATGATCAACCATCACCGTCAGGCTGTAAACGCCCTGTTGCACGGTGGACTGGAGGGCCTCGTAATTTTGCCCTTCCTGCAGTTCGCCGTCGCCGATCAACACAAACACCCGTCCACCCCGACCCTGAAACCGCTTCGCCCAAGCCATGCCGCGCCCTTTGGATATGCCCATGCCGAGCGAACCGGAATTCGATTCAATGCCCGGAATACTCACATCCGGATGCCCGTCCAAGCCGCCGAGCCGGCGCAGCATCAGCAACTTTTCTTGAGGTAAAACACCAACGCGAAGAGCGCCGCATAGAGCCCTGGGCAATCATGTCCCTTCGAGGAGAAATAAACGTCACGATTGCAAATCCGAGAAACCATGCGCCAACCGGTGTTCAGCACGCGCAGATACAAATGCGTGACAATATCCATAGCGCTGAAGCTGGATCCCAAGTGCCCCGAGCCGGCCTTTTTTACAGCCATGAGCGCATTGGCCCGCAACATATCCGCGGAAAACCCGAGTTTCTTGGTCTCGGGCATGGAGGCCGCTTGCAGCCGCTCAAATTCATCGCGGGGAATAATTTTCAAATCAACCATGTCGCTTTTCTCCTAATAATTAAAGATGCCTCGTTGGCATTTGATCTTATCAAAGCGCGCGCGGCGGCGCGGTAAAAATAAATGGTTTGCCGGCGCGCGCTGCCGTATAAGGAGGGGCATGCAAACACCTTTATATGTGAGTCATCTTCAGTGGGGCGGGGTCATGACCGCCTTCGCCGCTGGGAATTGCCCGTCCGTTACACCGGCATCGTGGGGAACACGTCCACACCCGCGAGCGCGTCTCCGTGTTCAATACCAGTCATATGCGCCAGGCCGGCGCTCGAGGGCCGGGAGCGGAAGGACCCAAACCAGGTGCGGAAAGTGGGCCTGGCGCCGGCGCCTCGGCTGGACAAAAACCAGCGGAGGGAGAAGTGATTGACGCCGAATATGTGGACATGGACGATAAGAAGAATTAATCACCGGCTCCCAAGAAAATAGCGTAGATGGAGGCGGGGTGCCCCCACCCCGTCTTAGTTTGCCAAGCCTGCTGAGACGGCCTGAGGGCAGGCCGCCTCCATCGTCCCGTTTTCATCCTTTTGCTCAGCCGGCCCTGCGGGCATGAGTGGCTCCTCTAGATTGAACGAAGCACGGGGTATGTTTCCCCTCCTGGGATGGAGACACATCCTGTTTTTTTGAAGCACATCTTCAATCATTTTTCGAAAGGTTGCGTGGGGCATGGCAGCCGAACACGAGATCTTAAAAAAGTTTTTGGGCATTCAGGAAAGAATACACACCGTCTTTGAGGATTCATTGGCCTCCATGCAGGGAGGTTTGCCCGTCGATCCAGGATCAACTTGGGCTCCGCCCGTGGATGTGTATGAAACCGCGCATGAGTGGGTATTGACTGCCGAGACTCCCGGCGTGGAGCAGGAGCAGATTGATGTCCGGATCCTGAACCGTATTTTGTATTTGCGCGGGGAGCGGGAAGCGGATGCCGACTCAAAGCTGACTTACCATCGCATGGAACGACCCACAGGGCGCTTCGAGCGCAAGTTCGAACTGCCGGAAGCCGTGGATCGGGAGGCAGTGACCGCCAAGATTGAAAATGGCGTTCTGACGGTGGTTCTTCCCAAAAAGCCGAGCCGCCGGCGCTCTATTCAGGTTTCCACCGATGAAAAGGATGCCTGATGGAATTCGCATTTTGGTCCGTGAAATTTGGACTTGGGTTTTTGGAATCGGAGTTTCGACGCGGTTCAATCTCAGCGCGGGCTCAAGCCAAAGAAGCCGGAGTGCCGGCCGATTGCGGTTAATCTCTTGCCTGTTGTAGAGAACGGAATCTGGACTGCCACGCTTAGTAAATCATCGCTGCTCGCTTACCCAAACACGAAAACACATGGCTGGAGAAGATTATTACAGAGTGTTGAATGTGCCTCGAGATGCTACTCTTGAGGATATTAAAAAGTCATATCGAAAACTCGCGAGAAAATATCACCCCGATGTTAATCCAGGCGACAAACACGCCGAGGAGCGTTTTAAGAGAATTTCTGAAGCGTATGAAATTCTGAGCGATCCCAAAAAACGGGAAGTGTACGACAATTATGGAGCGTATTCCGATAATCTGCCGCCAAGCGGCGCCGGCCCCGGAGGGCCCCGAGTGGATTTCTCCGGGTTTGATTTTTCCGGAATGGGGGGGAGCAGCTTCTCCGATATTTTCTCCCAGTTCTTCCACGGTGAAACCGCGGCTCCTCAGCAGCAAAAAGGGGAAGATTTGGAATATCAGATTTCCCTCAGCTTTCGAGATGCTCTCCAAGGCCTGCAAACCCGCATCAGCTATGCGCGGAAAGAGACCTGTTCCGCTTGTGGAGGCCGGGGGCGGATGGCGGGAGGGAAGGAGCAGCACTGTTCGGCCTGCCGCGGCAGCGGCCACATTGAACAGGGACATGGAAGGATGAAGTTTGCCACTCCCTGTCCGCAGTGTGGAGGCTCGGGGAAGCAGGTTCGGCCTTGCCCCCAATGTAGCGGGGAAGGCCGTATTCAAAGAGCTGACAACCTGGAAATCCGTATTCCTGCCGGAGTCCAGACCGGTTCCCGCATTCGTTTTGCCGGCAAGGGAAATGCCGGGGTGCGGGGAGGTCCGCAGGGAGACCTATACATTGTGGCCACGGTGGCGTCTCATCCCTTTTTTGAGCGGATTGGCGACAATATTCAATGCAAAGTCCCCATCACAATTTCCGAGGCTGCACTGGGCGCAAAAATTGAGGTTCCCACGGTCGACGGACGGGCTATATTGAAAATTCCGGCCGGGACACAGAGCGGTCAGAAGTTTCGCCTTCGGGAAAAGGGTGCGCCTTCACTGCGCGCCTCCACTCGGGGGGATCAATTTGTGGAAGTGAAAATTGTCATTCCCCAGGCTGCCGATGAGAGAACCCGCGAATTGCTCAGGGAATTAGCGCGCTTAAATCCCGCTAATCCCCGCTCGGATTTGTTCAAATTTTGAAGGGCCGCGGATTGGCAGTTCCCGTTCATGTTTCTTTCGAATTGACGCGGGATACGATGAGTAGTGACCGAAGAGGATGCTTTCCAGTGAGCCTGGGTTGTTATCTTGTTTGTGTTTGCCGTTACTCGTCATGGGCAAAGAATTTTTTGAGGCAAAAAAATCATGCGCAAACGTGGCAAAGCTGCTTACATGATCAGCAATGTAGCTCAAACGTATAATATCCATCCGCAGACGTTGCGCCTCTATGAGCGTCAAGGTCTTCTCAAACCTTCCCGATCCGAGGGTAATACGCGGCTTTATACCGACGAAGATTTGGAGAAGCTCGATCTGATTTTGAATTTGACTCGCGACCTGGGAGTTAACTTGGCCGGAGTAGAAGTGATTTTGAACATGCGTGCCAAGATGGAAGAGATGCAGAGGGAGATGAAGAGTTTTGTGGAATATATGGGGCACGAGTTTGCCAGAAACTCCGTGGGCTTCGATGCCCGGATCAAGACGGCTTTGGTAAAAACCACTCCACCTCGCATGGTTCGTGTCGAACGTACGAGTGCAAGGATGAAGGATTGATGAATGGATGAAATGTGGAAGTGAAGAGCAAAATGCTGACAGCTAATCGCTGAAACCTCTTTCAATCACTCGTCACAAGCCGCTAATCACGGATTATTGATTTATTTCACCTTGAATTCAACGGTGGACAATACAGTTCCTCCTTCATCGGCAACCTCCACTTTCCAGTCTCCAACCTTCACGGACTTGCAACTCCAGGTTCGGTTGGATGGATTCTTCAATTCAAGGGACTGCTCAAAAACCTTCTTGCCACCTACATACCAAATGTGGTTGACCTTTGCCGGAGGAGTCTTGGCAATGATTTTTGTCCAACAATAAACCTTGCCCGCCGAAGCTTCAAATTCTTTGTTTTCCCCCACTGGCTCCCTTTGCTCCACCCCCGTGGATGTGACAATTTTCTCGACTGAAATATTATCTCCCGCGGCCTGCATTGGAGTTCCCATAACCAGAACTCCAAGAGCGAACAATAAGCAGAAAATCAAGCTCGTCGCTTTTTTCATGAGGCTGACCTCCGAATAAAATTTTGTGGTTTGAATCCACTTCAATTTTCTGTTTTTGGAAATTAAATGTCAACAAGTCAAAGCGTGTTTTTCAAAGTGCGACAGGATAGAGAGTCTGCCAAGTGATGGAATGCATGGGAGGGCGAGCCTTCCGCTTAGGCGGACTCCGCATGGCGAGCCACTCCCGTGGCGTGGGCCATCTCCACCCAGACCGGTTGGTTCGGCAGGCGGAGTCCGCCCTAAGCCTCCATTAATTTTCCAAAGTCAGGGACTCTTTTTTCAGGGCTAGGGCAATGCCCCTTTCCCATTCAGTTGTCACTACCAGTTTTGGGCCGGATCATATAAAATATTCTCATGGAAAACGAATCGGTATGTCCCGTGTGTCATGGTAGTGGCTGGATTTCGGTGGATGAGGAAGAAATCACTTCGGTGCGGCGTTGCTCCTGTTTTGAAAAAAACAGAGTTGAGCGGTTGATTCAAAGCGCCCATATTCCTCCCCGATATGAACACTGTTCCCTGGATGACTTTGCCGCAAGTACGGAAAAATTGGGTTTAGCCAAAGCCATAGCCAACCGATATGTGGAAGAGTACCCCGAGGTTGACTGTGGTCTGTTGATTTTAGGGCCTTGTGGGGTTGGCAAAACTCATCTGGCGGTGGCGGTCCTTCGGGCCTTGATCGAAAAACGCCAGGTAAATGGACTTTTCTGGGACTTTCGGGATTTATTGAAACGCATCCAGCACTCCTTTAATCCGGTTTCGCAGACCAGCCAAATGGAAATTCTTGACCCTGTTTTGCAGGCTCAGGTTCTGGTTTTGGACGACCTGGGGGCCGAACGGTCCAGCGAATGGGTGAGCGATACGTTCGCTTATATCCTGACATCGCGTTATAACTTAAAATTAACCACAATCATTACCTCCAACTTCGAGGACCGGACGCCGACATACTCCGTCCTTCCCGACGGAACGAAGATTTCGCGGGAAGAATCGCTGGAAGACCGCATCGGCTCCCGATTGCGTTCGCGCCTCTATGAAATGTGCAAAGTCCTCCGTCTGGAGGGGGAAGATTTCCGCATCGCTGTTAAACAAGCCCAATATAGGTTTTGAACGGTTGTAGGCCAACGATCCGCACGGTGGAAGGCGCGCTGGTGATGAAGCCACCCGCTACGTGTTCCCATGCCAGAAGCGCGCCAGGTGACCTTGCGGCCATCTGCGTCCGCGCCCCCGCAACCGGCTATGTCTTTGTGGGGTTGGCGTCACCGCGATTATGTCGGATCGTGGGCCTGAAGCGGTTCCGGGGGAAAGGGGGCCGCAAATAAATGTCCAGAAAAAAGTTGACAACCGGAACTGTGCGGTTCAAAATGGCAAACGTTTGCGGAAAACGTTTGCTCTAATGCCCCTCAGCGGGCGTAAATTGTTTCCCGGAGGAGCCTCCGATGCCGGTCAAAATGGAGGATGTGGCGAAACGGGCGGGAGTCTCAATTACCACCGTGTCGCATGTGGTGAACCGCACTCGCCCGGTAGCCGTGGCGACACGGGAACGAGTGCTCTCCGCCGTGCAGGAAATGAAATATTACGCGAATGCCTCTGCCCGCCTGCTTGTCCGCGGACGCAGCAATGCCTTCGGCCTTTTAATTTCCGATATAGAAAATCCTTTCTTCCCGGAATTGATCAAGGGTTTTGAGACCGCGGCCTTCCAGGCTGGAGCGGAGACGCTGCTATGTTCCACCAACTACGATTCCTCCCAGGCTGCCTTGGCGGTCCGCCGCTTTATCGAGAACCAGGTGAGAGGCGTGGCAGTCATGACTTCTCAGCTCGATCCGCCGTTGATTGAGGAAATGCATGAGCTGGATATTGCGGTTCTCATGCTCGACAGTCAGACCACTAGGAAAAATCAAGGGGTAATCCGGGTGGATTATTCGCGCGGCGCCCAACAGGCGGCCGCTCATCTCTGCGCGCTCGGGCATCGGCGGATTGCTTTTGTCACTGGGCCACAAGACCGGGTTTCCGCCGTGAACTTCCAGAAAGTCCTCCTGAAGGCGTTCCATCAGGCCTCGACCCCCGCTCCTTTGTTGATCGAAGGGAATAACCGGATCGATGGTGGGGAAGAGGCCGTGCGGCGCATTCTCTCTGGGAAAAAACCGCCGACGGCAATTCTTTGCGGAAATGACCTGTCCGCTCTGGGAGTCGTGCGTGCGCTCTCCGAGGCCGGCTTTTCCGTTCCCGGAGATGTTTCGGTGATTGGAGCCGACGATGTTGCCATGGCGCAATTTGTGCAGCCTCCCCTCACCACGATCCGCATTCCGCGGGGACTCCTTGGCCAGCTCGCCTTCGAGCAAATGGAAAAGCTCTTGCGGACTCAAAGACGGCGCGGCGTCGAAACTTCCGTGGAGACTAATTTGGTCGTGCGCCACTCCACCGGGCCGGCAAGAAATAGTTGAGATCTTTTCGCCAATATCGAGAATTTGCATGACTCGATGATCCATTTTAAAAAAATATCGGGGAGAACTTCAAATGGCCAATCAAGGCAAGGTGAAGGTTGGAATTATCGGTTCCCAATTTGAAGCTGATATCCATGCTGCTTCGTTTCAGATCATGCCGGAGGAAGCGGAAGTGGTGGCGGTAGCTTCGCCCACACCCGGCCATCCAGAGGAATTGGCCCGGCGTTACGGGATTCCGCGGGTTTTTCGCGACTATCGGGAAATGTTGCGGGAACCGGATATTGAAATGGTCACCATCACGGCGCCCAACCGCCTGCATGCCTCCATGACCGCGGATTGCGCGCGGGCAGGCAAGCATGTGGTCTGTGAAAAACCGCTTTGCATGACCTTGGAAGAAGCGGATGAAATGCTGGAGGTCTGCCAGAAGCAGGGAGTCCTCTTGATGTATGCCGAGGAACTCTTTTTCACCCCCAAATATGTCAAAGCGAAAGAAATGGCCGATCAAGGCGCCTTCGGCAAAATCTATTTCGTGAAACAGAGTGAAAAACATTTTGGGCCGCACGCTCCCTGGTTCTGGGATGTCCAGCAATCGGGAGGCGGGGTGTTCATGGACATGGGGTGCCATGGGATTGCTTTTTGTTACTGGTTCCTGGGGCGCCCCGCCCTCAAGAGTGTGCTATGCCAGATGGGAACCTATGTGCATGGCGATAAAACGCAGGGAGATGACAACTCCATTTGTATCCTGGAATTTGAGAATGGATCGGTAGGGCTGGTGGAAGATAGCTGGGCCCGACGGGGCGGCATGGAGGATCGCATCGAAATCTATGGGGAAGGGGGGCTCACTTATGCCGATCTGCATATGGGGAATGCGCTGCCCACTTTCAGTGAGTATGGTTTCAGCTATGCGGTGGAAAAGGCTCCCTCCACCAAGGGCTGGACTTATCCGGTTTTCGAGGAATTATGGAATTATGGATTCCCGCAGGAAATGCGGCACTTCGCCCGCTGCGTCCGTGGTAAAGAGAAACCCCAAGCCACCGGCGAAGATGGGCGAGTGGTTGTGGAGGCACTCTATGCCGGCTATGCTTCGGCGGGGCAGGGACGTAGAATCGATTTCCCGTTCCATCCCTCCAAAATGCAGCGCCCCATTGACCTTTGGCTTAATCCATCGCTATTGCAGAGGTGAGTCTCATGCATGGCTCTCGAGAGCGGACCCATGCTCTCCCATGCAACATTACGCTTGTTTGTCGCGGACGGCCAATCCAGTGTGCCGCGACCTCGCTTAATAGACGTATCACGCCGGGAGAATCGCGGTTAAACCGGCCCATTCCATCGGGGATTATGCCACAGCCGTTTGAATTCCTCATCCATCATATCGTGGAAGTTCAAAAGGGGATTAATGAGTAATGCACATTATCGCGGAGATTTTGTAAAGAGCCGGCAATGCCGAGGGGGATTGGTCCAGTCTTCCTTTTGGATTTTTAAGACTCATGCCATTGAAAATCATTCCTGAGGAGGAGCAGCTTATGTTGAATAGAAAGAAAATTTTCTTGGTCTTGGCTGTCATTCCATCCTTGGCCGGTGCCATGACGATCTCCGTCTATTCGGAGGTCAAGGCGGCAGAATCAGCAAAACCGGCCCCGGATAAAAGCGTGGCCCCAAAAACCGATGCCGCCAAGCCGGGAGCCACTAAGCCCGCTGCTGCAAACGCCGCTTCCGAAAAAAAAGCTCCCGTAAAACCAGCCGCGGCCAAAAATGCCGCCACCAAAACCGTTGTGTCGAAATCGTGGAAGGTGTTGGCGGATATCCCTTTTCCGCAAATCGGCTGTGCTGGCGCGGTGTTGAATGAACAGTTGCACATCCTGGGAGGTTGCACTTTGGAGGGAGGGGCCTCCGATAAACATCAGGTATACGATCCAGCCACCAATAGCTGGACACAGAAAGCCGTGATCCCTGACAAGGCAGGCTGGCCAGCAGTAGCGGTTTTTAAGGGGAAAATTTACCTGTTCGGGGGGGACAATAAAGGAATTGATGCCCGTCCCGTGGCCCATTCCTTCGTCTATGATCCCGAGAAAGACAAGTGGAGTGAAATTGCTCCGCTCCCGGCTCCACGAAGTTATGCCGCGGCCACTGCCGTGGGGGAATTCATTTACATCTATGGCGCCCGCACACTGGTTCGTGACACCGACGATTTGACCACTTACCGGTATGATCCCGAAGAAGACAACTATACCCGCATGGCTGACTTGCCTGAAGCCGCCCGCTTTATTACGCAGGGATATTACAATGGCAACATCTATGTGTTGCATGGCGAGACCAGCAAGGAAATCATGGCCGATGGAGTGCTGCAATATGACATTGTTCACAATAGCTGGGTGAAGCTAAACATTCCACGTCCCATCAAAGTGAAGTGGACCCTGACTCAACACTCCACGCAAGTCTCTTTTGGATCTAAATTATATGTGGCGGGTGGGAAGCCGCCTGAGGCGAAGAGAAGTCCGGTGGTGACTTCATTTGACATGAAGACAAAACAATTCGGAAAGATCGACCCTCTGCCGGCGGGACGCTGCTGTGGAGCGGGCGGTGTCATCAACGGGAAACTCTTTCTGGCCGGGGGCTTTTGGGAAGAGGTGTCCGATTTGGTCACTTGCAAGCCCACATGGTCCCACCCCTTGGCTGAATAGGAAATCTGTCTAGAAGTTTCGTCTTGATGAAGTTGGTTTTGAACTTGAGCGACTCACGAAAGCGCAGAAATAAAGCCCGCGTCCATTGCGCGTTGCCATGCCAGCGTGGCTGGCTCAACAAGACAATGAAGATGGGATGATGGAGGCGGCCTGCCCTCATGCCGTCTGGGCGGGCTTGGCAAACTCAAGCGGGGTGGGGGCTCCCCGCCTCCACCCACGCTTTTTTCTGAGGAGCTGATGGCGGATACCTTCGACAATGATCGTTTAAACCTTCAGAAGTGTCTCAATTTTCTTTTAGGAGTATGGTAATGGCTCATGAAATGAAAAGCACCGATGAAAAACCGCTGGGAATTTCCCGGCGGACCGTGATCGGGTCAGGAATGGCTGCAACCGGCTTTATGATTGTTTCACGGCATGTGTTGGGACGCGGTTTTGTGGCGCCGAGCGACAAGCTCAACATCGCCGGGATTGGAGTGGGCGGGCAGGGTTCCTGGGATTTGGAGCAGGTCGAGAAAGAAACGAATATTGTGGCCTTGGCCGATGTGGATTGGGACTATGCCGCTCACACTTTCAAAAGGTATCCCAAGGCGAAAACTTACAAAGATTTTCGCGTCATGCTCGACGAAGAAAAGAGCATCGATGCCTGCGTCATCGGCACACCGGATCACATCCATGCGGTGGCCTCCATGTGTGCCATCAAGCACGGCAAACATGTGTATTGTGAAAAACCCCTGACACGCACGGTTTATGAATCCCGGGCGCTGGCAAAAGCAGCCCGTGAGGCAAAGGTGGCAACGCAAATGGGCAATCAGGGGATGGCCTTTGAAGGCAACCGGCTCATCAATGAATGGCTGGCCGATGGCGCCATTGGCGCCGTGCGGGAAGTGCACGTTTGGTCCGATCGTCCTACTCACCAGGGGAACAAAGAGCTTTGGTGGGCCCAGGGAGTTGACCGCCCTAAAGATGAGCCACCAATTCCTTCCACAATGGCGTGGGATCTCTGGTTGGGACCTGCTCCATATCGCCCCTATAATTCCGCCTATGCCCCTTTCCGTTGGCGAGGCTGGTGGGATTTCGGTTCCGGCGGCTTGGGAGATATGGGAATTCACAATATAGCTCCGGCCTTTGCTGCCTTGAATTTAAAGGCGCCAGTCAGCGTTCATTCCACATCAACCCCAGTGTATGAGGAGACCCTGCCGTTGGCTTCCATCGTTCATTATGAATTTCCCGCCCAAGATGGCAGGCCTCCCGTCCAATTGCATTGGTACGATGGTGGTTTGATTCCAGAACGTCCGCCCGAACTGGAAGATGACCGGGATCTGAATAAGGAAGACGGCCTGATTTTTGTGGGAGACAAAGGAACCATGCTGGTGGAAGGGTGGGGAGGGGAAAGCCCCCGGTTAATCCCCGAAAAACGAATGCGCGAATACAAACGTCCACCGAAAACGTTGCCCCGCTCCATCGGACATCATAAGGAATGGCTGGAGGCTTGCAAGGGGAATGGCAACACCCGCTCCAACTTTGATTTTGCGGGTCCGCTGACGGAAGCGGTGTTGCTCGGCACGATTTCAGTTCGTTTGGGGGGAAAGAAATTGCTTTGGGATGCCGAGAACCTGAAGGTGACAAATTCACCGGAAGCTACGGCAATGTTGCACTACCAATATCGCCAAGGCTGGACTCTCTGATCAAGAATCCATCTGGCGGGAATTGCCTAGCTTTTCCTCTTCGCTCTCCGAAGAGAAGGGGAAACGTGCCATTAGCTGAGTATGGAAAGATTTTGTGCGGCATACATGCCCTTAATGGCATCTTTCCCCGTTCGCTGCAGGGATAATCTTCCCAGCTTTCCCAAACTGGGAGTTTTAAGGATTTTAAGCGGATTCCTTTAGGCTTTCAATCCTCGCAAATTGACTTGCAACTTTTTATTCTCCTGAATTACCTGTCCCATGGTCAAACGGGTGTGACGGGCCGCGGCTTCCCGTCCCAGCACGGAAGTGAGAACCCCGTCGATTGCGCGTGGCACCGTAGGATTGTCAAATCGTCCTTCAGTCACGTTTCCATAAAAAGTGGCGATATTCCGCATTGCGCCGGCTTCATAAAGATTCTCCACAGTCCCGCCGGGATAATGCAGTTTGCCGCCGCGAACAAAGGCCTTGCCCCAATAATTAATCTGAGCCATTGCTTTTCCACCATACACGCGGCAGATCAAAGCTCCCTCAGGATCGTCTTTTAAGGCTTCCCCGCAATGGTTCCAAACCAGGCCGTCCGCGAATTCGAAAACCACGCTACAAACGTCGGCACTGTCACCATGGGGATCCGGCCGGCAGATGCGCGAAGCTCCACAGGCGCTGACCGGCCTTTGGCCGGCCACCCAAAGCGCCGCATCGAGCGCATGAATATCGTAATTGCCGATGTAATCACAACCCATGGCAATATCGTTTACCCAAATTAAATGCTGGAGCCGGTCTTCAATGGTTGGGCCGAAAGGGGGATCTTCAAAATAGCCACAAAATCCCGTCGTGGCGATGTGGGCTATGCTCCCGAGCGCCCCCTCCCGGATTCGCTTCACAACTTCCAGGTTTACCGGATCGGTGGGCATCTGGTAATCCACGAGAAAACAGCGATTCTTTTGGGTGGCTTTCTTTCCCGAGGATTCAACTAACAGTGCCCCCGGCACGTCCGCGGCCACCGGCTTGGCCATGTACACATGCAAACCCGCTTCCACCGCGGCTTTCGTGTGCTCAGGGAAGAAATAAGGCGGAGTCTCAAAGGCGACGGCTTCCACGCCACTTTCAAGCAGCTTCTTGTATCCGGAAAGGCCAGAGAACCGGCGGGATTTGTCGACATTTAGGATATCTCCGCATTTGTCAGCGACTTCCTGAAAATAATCGGCCACGCCGAACATTTCATATCCGCCATGTTTTTGAAAGAGTCTGGCAATCCAGCTTCCACGGCCTCCACAGCCCACTACGCCCAGCTTGATCTTCCGTTTGAATTCACCGGCTTTCTCTTCAGTCTGTTGCGGAGCGGCCAGCCCCAGGGATGGGGTGAAGAGAGTTGCCGAAACCAGGGCACTTTGCCCGAGAAAGGTCCGCCGGTTTAAGTCATGATTTTGGGTGAATGTCTTTCCCGTCATTTGCATTTCTCCTTTGAATCCTCTGGATTAGAATTATTCCAGGTACAATGTTCAATAAATCTTCTGGGGCGTCTTGAGGATAATAAACAAGTCTTCGGCATGATCATTTTTGTCGGCCATATCAATCTGAATTTCTAATGTTATCATCAGGTGGATCGCTATTGCCAGAAGGTGTTTTGGGAGTTGACTCCGACTTGCGGTAAATTGGGAGTGACCACTTTTCTGTTGAAAGGGAGACGAGAATGCCTGCCCTCTTTATGTTTTTCTTTTCATTGATATGCCCTGCTTTTGGGACCGTATTGTCAGATCGGCCAGAAACAACGCCCAATTCCGGAGAAGCCGCCGTTCCGCCCGCTGAGTTCCACTGGACCACAAGAGCTCCCATAGTCCAGGTTTCTTCTTCCGATCCTTTTGAGTGGCATTCCATCAAAGATCCTTCCATCGTGCGATATGGCGGACGCTGGCATCTCTTCTGCACTGTGCGAGGGCAGAAACGAACCCATGCAATTGTTTATCTGACCTTTTCGGAGTGGGGTAAAGCCACCAAAGCTAAGATGACACTCCTCAATTGTCACAGAGGATATTTCTGCGCTCCCCAAGTATTTTATTTCTCTCCTCACCGGAAGTGGTATTTAATCTGCCAGGCCTCAGATCCATCTTGGAATCCTGAATACCAGCCTGCTTTTTCGACTTCCGCAGATATTGCCGATTCAGATTCCTGGGCCCCTTTAAAGCCTCTTCCGGCGCGGAAACCCACTGCCGCTAAAGCCTGGCTGGATTTTTGGATTATTTGTGATGGTTCCAAGGCGCACCTGTTTTTCACTTCACTGGATGGCGCCATGTGGCGGGCTGAAACCCGGCTGTCCGATTTCCCCAATGGTTGGACTGAGCCGGTTGTGGTTCTTCGCGACGATATCTTTGAAGCGAGCCACACCTACCGAATTGCGGGATCAAACTCATATTTGACTGTGGTTGAAGCACAACATGGTCACGGGTGGCGATATTATAAGGCGTATACAGCCGATCGGTTGGATGGAGCCTGGACCCCTCTGGCGGCCGGCAAGGATAACGCTTTTGCTTCCATGCAGAATGTGGAACAGCTGGCAGAACGCTGGACGGATGTGGTGAGCCACATTGAATTGATCAGGGCGGGCCATGATGAAAACCTTGAGATCACTCCACGGTCACTTTCCTTTCTGTTTCAGGGGGTCCTCGACATAGATCGACGCGATTTGGAATATGGCGCCATTCCCTGGCGGCTCGGCCTGATGGAATCCGCCAGATAAGAAAATCAACCGACACTCTCGGATCCAAGGAGTTCCGATTGGTGTATGCCCGCGTATCGCGAGGGCTCGCCAAAAAATGCGAGTTTCCTGAAGTCGCTCTCCCGGGACAATGAGGGGAAGACCCTCCGCCCCGCGAACACCACTCTTCGCCCGGGGAGGGAACATGCCAGCCGCTTTTTTGTTGAGCCAATTATCTCTTTAATGAAAAGGTAAATCCTTTAAGCCCCCCGTCCCGTAGCTTTTTTGCCGACAAAATTGCCCTTCACAAGTCAATCCGGAAAATAGAGATGGACAATTTTGAACCCTCCTTTTTGCCGAATCGCCCGCCGCAAGGTAGAATAATGCAACTACAAATTTGAAGAAAATGATTGCCTGTTCTGGCATCTGTTTTTCAAGCGAGGATCAGGAGCAAGGTGGAACGAATTTCTTGATCCGCATCCTCAAAAATAAAACCGATTCAGTAAGGAGAAACATATGGGTACTGCAACTGTCAAAATGGCCCCTGCAGGATCTGAAAAAAATACACAGCTTGTCCGTATTCTTTACGAGGCATTTAAACGTGGGGATATCGGCACCCTACTGGCAGGATTAGCTGCCAATGTGGAGTGGATTACTCCAGGGCCGTCTGAATTCCCGCTCGCCGGCCGCCGGACAGGCCGGGAGGAGGTGTCTCAATTCTTTCAATTGCTAAAAGACGAGGAGGACATCCAGGAATTTGAGGTGGACCGTTATCTGGCTGAAAACGATACGGTGGTGGCCTTGGGTCATTACCGGGCCAAAGTAAGGTCCACCGGACGAACAACGACATCCTCTTTTGCGCATGTCTTCACTGTAGCCTTTGGCAAGGTAAGCCGTTTTGAAGAATACTTCGATACCGCTGGCGCTTTACTTGCACGTCGTTCGAATTGAAATGTCAGGCAAAATTTGTTCAGGGGGAATCCTGATTTGACGCTGGAAATCAATCTCCAGATCCGGATTCCCCCATCAATATTTAGAGTCCATTTATAAAGTCGTTTTTCGACGGATGATCCGAAGGCCGATGAAAGAGGCCAATCCTTGTAGGGCGGTCCGCCATGGGGCGGATCTTCGATTCTGTCAACCGCCAGCGCTGATTCCCCGGCGTTTCGCAAAAACCTCCTACAGCGAAAATCATTCTCCGCAAATCAAAGACATGACTTTATAAATAGACTATATTTAGCCTGAATACAGAATTCTCTTATTCAGTTCCGGCTCTTATTCGAAGGTTTTTGAAAGTTTTTCACGAGCCGCATTTTTTATTCTCTCCTTTCAGCAATACTATCTTAGAATTCCCAACGTGTTCCCGACTTACCGCAGGGAGTGCTCGACGGTTGGAACCTCCTGGTTTTTCGGGATCTTGTGGCGGCCGCCTTGAAATATCTTCGATTGAAAACCGCGGCCTTTTTATCAGGAGCCTCATGTCTCTGATTCTTACTGCCTCTTTACTCAGTAAGGCCTATGGCGCCCTACCGTTGTTTGAGAATATTTCGCTGAACATTTCCGATGGAGACCGAATTGGATTGATTGGCCCGAATGGGGCGGGGAAATCCACTCTGGCCAAAATCCTGGCGGGAGAGGAGAGTCCGGATCAAGGCGAAGTCGCTTTAAAAAAAAGAACAAGGTTGGGGTATGTCGCCCAGCAAACCTCATTCCCTCCAGGCAGGACGGTTCGTCAGATCTTGACGGAGAGTCTTCGATCTGAATTAGGGGACGAACATGAAAAAGAGGGTCGGATTGAAATGGTCTTGGGTAAGGGCGGATTTCGGGAGGACTCGACGATGGTCGAATCGCTTTCCGGCGGATGGCAAAAACGTCTGGCGATTGCCCGAGCTATTATCAGGGACTTGGATCTCCTGTTATTGGATGAACCGACAAACCATCTCGATCTTGAAGGCATTCTCTGGTTGGAGGATCTTTTGAAGGCCGCCAGGTTTTCCAGTCTGGTGATCAGCCACGATCGTTATTTTCTGGATAATCTGGTAAACCGCATGGTGGAACTCAACAAGGCATACCCAGAAGGGCAGCTGATCGTGGAGGGGAACTATAGCCACTTTCTGGAAAAGAAGGGGGAATTTCTTAATGCTCAAGCTCAACAACAAGAGTCTCTGGCTAACCAGGTACGGCGGGAATTAGAGTGGCTGCGTCGCGGTCCCAAAGCCCGGCGCGGAAAATCCCGTTCCCGAAAAGAGGCGGCCGGCAAACTGATGAGTGAGTTGTCGGATCTGGAGAACCGCAGCCGGCGGGAGGTGGCGCAAATCGGCTTTTCCGCTTCTTCCCGTCAGACCAAACGGCTGCTGACCGCGCATGCATTGGGCGCGGAAATCGGCGGGAAGATGCTTTTTAGCGGCTTGAATTTTGTGCTTTCGCCCAATATCCACATCGGGCTCGTAGGCAAAAACGGCGTGGGCAAAACAACCCTGCTCAAGGTCCTTTCGGGAGAACTGGCGGCCAGTCAGGGAACCCTGGTTCGCGCCGAGAATTTGAAGATCGTCACCTTCGAACAGCATCGCGCACAGTTGGATTCTGGCACCTCACTGCGGCGAGCTCTGGCGCCGGATGCCGACTTGGTGATTTACCGGGATCGTCCCATTCATGTGGCCGGTTGGGCAAAGCGCTTTCTCTTTCGTGCGGAACAACTGGATATGCCGATCGGGCAGCTTTCCGGCGGAGAATTGGCCCGGGTGCATATTGCCCGTCTGATGTTGGAACAAGCAGACCTGCTCCTGTTGGATGAGCCCACCAACGACTTGGATATTCCCACGCTGGAAGTCCTGGAGGATGGCCTGCTGGATTTTCCCGGCGCGATGGTTCTCGTCACGCATGACCGGTTTTTGCTAGATCGCGTCTCCACCTCTGTTTTGGCCCTGGATGGAGAAGGCGGGGGAGAGTTTTTTGCCGACTATTTTCAATGGCAGCAGTTCCAGGCAGCCCGCGCTGCTCAAGGTGGCGCGGAATCCGCGCCGCGCCCAAAACAATCCCCGAGTGACCGCCGTCCCGCGCGGCTTACTTATCGCGAAAAAAAAGAGTGGGAACAGATGGAGGGAAAAATCCTGGAGGCGGAACTGCAAGTCGATGCCCGTCGCCGGGAGGCGGAAGATCCAACCATTTCTAGCGATGCCCAGCAGCTTGAAAATCGTTACGCCTTATTGCGAGAGGCTCAAGATCAAGTGGATCGACTCTACTCACGTTGGGCTGAACTGGAAGCCAAGCTGCAATAAGCGATCGGTGAAGGCTGTCAGCTTTCGGCAATTCGCCATTTCTATTTCCGTTCATCGTCGGAATGGCAGCCATGGTGAGTCCGCTTCAGGCGGAAGCCGTGGGCTTTTGGCCAGGTTGCCCCAGGCGCCACCCCTCGTAAAATGCACTCAGCATGACTACCGCTCGGAGGAGTGCTGAGTAGTCACAATGGATCAAGGTTAATCCGATGTTTCACAACTCTATGTATGATAAAGTGGGAGCGGCGCATCCCGGTCGAATGGAAATTAAAAAAAGGGATTAGTTCGTGGCGGGAAATATTTGCCATCATACCAGCCTGGAAAGAGGGAGGACAGTCATGATTGGAAACGAAACCAAAATCAGCAGGCGGAATTTTCTTGGATCCGCTGCTGTTTCGGCGGCCGGATTTATGGTGATCAAGCCGCAAATGGTCCGCGGCACGGAAGCCAATTCGGTTGTGCGATTTGGAATCCTGGGTGTCGGCGGGCGCGGGACGGATGTTGGGAGCGGTTTTGTAGAAAATGCCGGAGCACGAGTTACGGCGCTGGCCGACCTTTTCGCGGATCAACTGGAAGCGGGCCGCCGGCACTTCGACGGGCTTCAGGGGAAAAAAGGGATTCCGGCCATTGATTCCTCGCAGTTGTTCCGCGGTCCGGAGGCTTACCGGCGGATTGTGGAATCGAAGGAAGTAGATTTTATTCTCGTTTCTTCTCCACCTTATTTCCACCCCCAGCATCTCGAAGCGGCGGTAGCGGCGGGCAAGCATGTCTATTGCGAAAAGCCCGTGGCTGTTGACGTTCCCGGGGCCAGGCAAGTGATCGAGATTGGCAAGAAGGCGGAAGGGAAATTGAGCCTGGATGTGGGATTTCAGATCCGTATGGCTCCCCCCATGGTCGATTTGGTCAAGCGCCTTCATGGTGGCGCGATTGGCAAGATGGGTTGTGGCCAGGCCTTTTACTATTGCGGCGCTCTGGAGCGGCCGGAATGGTCCAACGCCTCTCCGGAGGAAAAGCGCATCCGTAACTGGGTTTGGCATCGAGACCTCTCCGGAGACATCATCGTTGAACAGAACATTCATGCGATTGATATGGTCAACTGGTATTTGCAAGGGCACCCGCTCAAGGCGGTGGGGACTTGCGATCGCAAAATCCGCACGGATGCGGGGGATTGTAAAGACAGCTTCAATGCGGTATTTACTTATCCAGCCAACGTGCAGATCAGTTTTGGCTCAGCCCAATTCGGCAACCCGGAATTCGATGCGGGAGTGCGGTTGTTCGGATCGGAGGGCAGCGCCGAATCCCATTATGATTGGCGCGTGAGCGTCGCGGGCAAAAACAAATGGGATGCGGGTCTTGGCCCCAGCAAGCAAGCCGGCCAATTCTCCGCCACTGGCTCCTTCCACGGATCGCTGGACCAGGCCGACCCGGAAAAACAGAAGGCCTTTGTGGCCAGCATCGCCGGCGGGAAATTCCACAACCAGGCGGCCCAAGGCGCCGAATCGGCCCTCAGTGCCATGCTGGCCCGGAATGCCGCATATTTCGGAAAGGAGCTCACCTGGGAGGAATTGTTGAAGTCCAAAGAGGCATACGAACTCAAGGTGAATCTTTCCAAGTTCGCCTAATATTCTCTCAGATGTGGATGATGAATATCCAATTAAGGTATTCAGGGACAAATCTTTGGTTGAGGGTGAAGGAATATATTTTATTTAAATTTGCAGCGTGATCTGCACCGCTGTTTGAGGAGAGGTCGTCATGAATAATATTTCGTCGCGCCGGGATTTCCTGCTAACTACTGCTGGTGGCGCACTTGCTACATCGCTTGCCGAGAGGAGCGTTGCCTCTCCTTTAGCGGCAGCCACCGCGCCATCCACTGCCGCGGGCCGGATCAAAAAGGCGATAGGCGTTGGCATGCTTCCCGAAAAACTAGAGTGGAACGACCGCTTTAAGCTGGCCGGCGAAGTGGGCTTCGAAGCAGTCGAGGCCCAGACCGTCAAGGATCCCCGGGAAGCGGAAGCTATCAAGAAAGCGGCGGATACGGCCAAGATCAGGATCCATTCTGTCATGAACATGGACCACTGGGAATTTCCACTTTCTTCCCCCGATCCGGCCGTGGTGGAAAAAAGTATCAAGGGGATGGAAACTTCCCTGCAAAACGCCAAACTATGGGGAGCGGATACTGTACTTCTGGTGCCTGCTGTGGTGACCCCGCAAGTCACCTATCGGCAAGCTTGGGACCGGTCACAAAAACAAATCCGCCGCTTGGTCCCAATGGCCGCGGACCTCAAAGTCATCATTGCTTTAGAGCCGGTTTGGAATAAATTTCTCCTGAGCCCATTGGAATTCGCGGCTTATGTGGATGAGTTTAAGAGCCCTTGGATTAAAACCTACTTCGACGTCGGAAATATTCTCTTCTATGGTTATCCCCAGGATTGGATCCGCACTCAGGCCAAAAGGATGGTGAAAGTCCACTTGAAGGATTTCAAGCATAAGGAAGGGCGGTATGACTGGGTAAATCTGGGCGAGGGCGACATAGATTGGCCAGCCGTCCGGCAAGCCTTTGCGGACGTAGGGTACACCGGCTATGTTACTACGGAGCTGGATAGCGGCGATGAAGCCTACCTGCGTGATTTAGCCGGCGTGTTGATCGTTTGGTCTTGGGACTTTAATTTTGGATTTGTTCCCAACTTTTCATGCTCTCGTTTTGCCAGCTGCTCAGACTTGGGGCAGCGCCTGGTTTTTTTTCACTTTTATCCTTTTTCTAGAATGCTAAAGCTTTTTTTTAACATGCAATGTCAATAAACAGTCAAATAGTCCAGGGCGGCCCCATTCAAGGCTTAATCACTCGTGCAATCCGTGGGTCAACAAGCCCAAACTGCGAAGCCAGCTGACGCAGAGCTGCGGCCAACTCGAAGGAAGTCCATTGTTCTGCCGTACGCCGAAGTCGTGATTGCCGCTTGCATAGATATGCAATTCGACGGGGATGCCTGCGCGTTTCAAGGCGAGGTACATAAATACGCTATTTTCCGCGTCAGAGCCGTTGACTTTTTCACTATCGTCGTTGGCGTGAGCCAGGAAAATCGGCGGGGTGTTGGCTGGAATGTGCAGACCGGGCCAGATTTCATTTTTATCCTTATTTTTCAGATAACCTGAATAGCACAGAACGGCAAAATCGGGCCGACAGCTGAATTTATCGATCTCGTCGATCGGTTCATACATCCGTCTCTCGAAATTCGTGGCTGTGGCCAGTGCGAGATGTCCACCCGCTGAGAATCCAACCATTCCGATTCGATTGGGATTAACCCCCCATTCCCTAGCTCGGCTGCGGATCAGGCTGACGGCTCGTTGCGCGTCGAGTAGCGGTCCCAAGGGAGGCTCGCCTTCGACATCGCCGGGACGCCTCGGAACGCGGTACTTGAGAATAATGCCCGTCATGCCCTGTGAATTCAACCAGGCTGCTACTTCCTCTCCTTCGAGCGCCCAGAAGAGATCCCAGTAGCCGCCCCCCGGACAGATCAGCATCGCTGTTCCCGTGTTCTCATGGCTAACCGGCGGGTAGATGGAGATGGTCGGGTTGGTCACATTGGTAATTAGCTTTGTTGGCCCTACAATGGGTGATAAATACGTTCGGTAATTTTCCTGGCGGTTGATGCCCACATCTCCGGGTGCTTTCCCCGGCCAGAGGTTGACCACTAGAGGATCTGACGCGAATCCTGCATGGGACAAGAAAACGCCAATGAGCAGGGAAACAGTCAAAATTAATTGGTTCAGAGTATACATAGTACCTTCAAAATCCGCCCGTGACACCAGGCTCAGAATTAATTACGTGATGATGAGATAAATCGGCTGTTTCCAGAAGTCCCAAAAAAAAACAGGGACAGGTTTATTTTGCTCCCACGATTTCATTTTACAGCCGTCTTATGATTGACGCTTGCGGAAATTTGCCACCATTGCCGGACACTTCATTACGACCTACAATGGAATTTCCATGGAGGAGAATATCCTATGGACCATGAACGAATATTTTTAAAGGAATCCGCTAAGATGCCCAATATCCCGCGTCTGTTCTCGATCCTGTGTCTGTTCGTGCCGCACGAGTCCGTCTGTGTAGCGGCCATCTAAGTCGATGCCGATATCCTGGGAGGCAACATCATCCTAGATTGGATCAAGGGCGATGCGATTGGAGTTCACTAAGACCTGCGCGATACAGAGGGTGAGTGGTTCTGCTGGTCTTTCCGTGTGCGTGGCGCAGAAGGGAAAAAGATTGATGTCGAGTTTACAAAAGGGAATATAATCGGCGTATGGGGTCCGGCTGTCAGCACGGACCGCGGACATAGTTGGAACTGGTTAGGCGCTGAGCCAGTGGAAGGATCTCTCTTCCACTATCGTGTTCCGTCCGGCCTCGCTGAGGTACGATTCTCCGTTACGATCCCTTATTTTGAGTCCGACCTCCATGCCTTCCTCGCACGCCACCTGGGCGACCCGGCTTTGGAACCAGGTGTGTTGGCGCGCAGCCAGAAGGGCCGTGCTATTGCATAGCTTCGCCTTGGTTGCCTCAACGGCCAGCCTCCGCTTCGCGTGTTGCTAACTACGCGCCACCATGCTTGCGAAAGTTTGGTCAGTTATAGCCTCGACGGCATCTAGGAATCCATCCTCAATCTTACTGAAGACAGCTGCTGGTTTCGCGAGAATGTCGAATTTTTCGTGGTCCCCTTCATGGACAAAGACGGTGTCGAAGACGGAGATCAAGGCAAGAACCGGCTTCCTCATGATCACAACCGCGACTATACTGGCGAGAGCATTTATGCATCCGTTCGTGCTTCGCGTGATTTTGTCCCGCACTGGTCAGTTGGCAGATTGAAATTCGCGCTCGACATGCACTGCCCGTATATTCTTGGTAAAGTGGAACAACCATGCGGCTAATGGTTGGGCACATCGATGGGAATGAATCAGATGGTCAACGCTACAACCTGGAGCTGACCTGCAGAAGTTGCAATGCCAGGGTTGCCTACGTGATGACGCGGTTTGGTATGGGTAGAAGAGTCAAGCAATACAACCCGGCAAGCCAGGGAGCCCAAACGCTGGGGCAATGGCTTGCAGCTACAAATGAAGCGCAAGTCGCTTAGGCCGCCGGGCTGAGGCAGCGCCGTGGCCGCTATCCCGTGATGAATAATTGATCCCACGCGCAGCCCCACGCATAAATAAATCCAAGAGGCTTTGCAGCGCCTCATTCCCAAGGGAATGTCTGCCGAAAACGGCTGATTTTCTGATTCCCTCAAGGGAGTTGGGCAAAACTGTTTCCTGTCCGGGTGAAATTAAAATAGCCATAGCCATAATCCGTTTTGCTCCCCCCCAAATAAAAGCCATTCATGGTTCCGCTTTTAAAATCGGCCAGGATGTAGGCAACACCGGTCTGCAATTGCGAAACGTCAGTTACAAAGGCGCATAGCTGTGCAATCGTCCCGCTGAGGACCCCACCCATCGTATATTGGGTGTTGGAATAGGGACCGCCATTCATAAGGCCATACCCAAAAACCATGCTTTTGTTCTGATAAAGAGTCATCTTTGCATGGATAATCCCGGAATTAGACATGGGAATGTCTCCCTCCCAAACACCGCCAATATTCATCGTATTCGCCGGCGGGATCGTCTGCGCCGTAAAAAAAGAGGCGTAGTGAGCGGATGGGTTTTTGACGGTCGAACAGGCCGTCAACATCAATCCCGTCGTTTGCGGTTCAATGATAATCGGCCCGTACGTGCCGGGAAATTCACTCCGAATATCGGGATTGACATACATCCCATTAGCAGGGATTGAATGAGTTTCAGAACGAATCACCTGTCCTAAATTATCGTAGAAGGTGACTTGAAAATTCCCTCCCGTGCTCCAGGAAGCATTGGTCACCACCAGAGAAGATTGCCAGGAGTCAGTCTTCACGCTCGAGGCAATCATTAATCGTCCGGTTCGGTAGCTGGTCGAGGTTGCGGTTCCCTCCATTTCCCACGCTGGATTTAATGGCACACCCAACTCAATGGCGGAATCTGTCGTATCATTATAAATAACCGAGGCCCAAGCGCTGATGGGCTCCGTTGACCAGATCCGCACCCAGCCAGTGTCCTGTCCCAGATTCGAATTCTCCACAATATTGTTGATTTGCGACATCTGGTTTGAATTCACTGTATATGTGGCGCTGTTTTTTAAATTCCCCTGAGAATCAAACAACTCCACCAAAATTTGGGCAGAGGGATTATTCCCCTGGGTCAAGGAGACATTGCTGAAATTATTAATGCCAATATTTGTGTGGGTATTATCGGCTTGGGTGACATAGGGGATGATGCAGGCAAAAGAGTAATTCGCATATGCGGAGGCATTTGCCTGGCGGGGCATCGTTAAGCTTTCACCCCGGGAGTGACTTGTCCCCAGAAAAAAAAGGACAAAAAAAATGACCACCTTGAGCATCAATGAATTCTCAACTCGCATTTTACACTCTTCCTTTCTGCATCAAATTTTGACAAATGATTATTTTTTCCGACTGTCCATTGAACAGTAAGCTTCCCCCCATTGTCTAGACAATTTTTGACGGGGTATATGGTGGATTGCTGACATTGAATTATTTGGTCCAGAACACTTCCGAAGGAAGTTTCTGGCTCCTTATTTTGTTTTTAAATAGAAACCAGCAGCCGAAGCTGTGGAAAGTGTGGAAAACTCGGAGCATCTTTTGCGGAGAGTTTTCCACACTTTCCACAGCTTGAGTTACCGATCTGTTGAAAGTTCTCTCTTAGCTCAGCGATGGTAGACCTGGTGCGGGGTCTGATATTTCAGAGACTAATGAATCCGCTCCCGGTTGTAGAATTGGAAATACTGGTCCAGACTGGCTGCGACTTCTCGAACGTTCTAATAACTCTTGAGGTAAATTTCTTCGTATTTCACCGTGCGCCAGAGGCGCTCAATAAGGATGTTGTCAAAGACCCGGCCCCGGCCATCCATGCTGATTCGGATTCCCAAGGCTTCTAATCGGCCCGTAAATTCACGGCTGGTGAATTGAGCTGCCTGGTCACTTTTAAAAATCTCAGGACGGGCTCGCTCCAAAGCTTGACCCAAAGCGGTCAGACAAAAATGGGTTTCCAGGGTGTTGGAAAATTCCCAGCTCAGTACGTACCGGCTATGCCAGTCCAAAATGGCTACCAGGTACAAAAATCCTTGGTGGAGCCAAACGTAAGTAATGTCGGTCGACCAAACTTGATTCGGCCGTTCAATTTGAATCTGACTCAACAAATACGGATAAGCCCGATGATCCAGACCCGGTTGACTCAGGCGGGTTTTGGGATAAATGGCTTCAATCCCTAACACCCGCATGAGACGTTCCACCCGCTTGTGATTGACGGGATATCCTTGCTGACGTAGCCAGTGGGTCAAACGCGGCACCCCATAAAAAGGAGTCCTGGTATACTGTTCATCCAACAGCCGTAGGTAGAACAAGTTTTCCGGGCTTTCCCCTGCAACTTGATAATAAAAACTGGAACGAGCCAAACCCGCCAATTGACAATGTCGGTGGATGCTGAGAGCAGGATGTCGGTGCTCAATCCAGCTTCGTTTGGCCTCCAGATCAGAGGCCTGATTTTTTTTCAACCAGTCCAGTTCGACCTTTAGCTGGCCAACTCCGAAAGGGTTCTATCCCCCTTCAGGGCCGCCAAGGCAACCTTGGCTTTGAAATCGGCTCGGTGTTGTTTGCGCTGCACTCTTCCGTCTCCTTTTGGCTCATTTAAATACAGCATTCCACTTTATATACCTGTCCAGTTTTCGGGGGGGAATTGTACAAACTGGACAGATGTGATAAAGATCCAAATTGCAAATTGGTAAATTCAACTATTCCTGGTTTTCTTCGGGGTAATGAAATTATGGTTTCATGGGTCAGATGGATTGCTGGTTCAGCGATTCCTATAGAAAGATGAGTTTTAAAATATGGGAAGTTATATAAAGATGGCTTTTCAGATGAAGACTATTCCCCTTATAGATCCTGGGAATCCAAAGGTGTAGTAGCTATGCCAAGCGATGATGGCAAGAAAGTTAAAACAATTGATTATTATCCCGCTACCTCTGAAACACAACTGGGGTTGTCCAATGCATTGGCTAGGGATAAAAAAGAATTAGATTCATTTTCGAAAGAAAATAGATTCCATTAATAGCTGGCTAATTTAAGGGGGCATAAGTGTTTCTTTCTTAGTCAATTCTTGTTGCAACAAATCTGGAAAGAAGGTATATTTTGGCCATGAAAAGGCAGGGACTAACACAACTTGGAGGCTTTAAAAAAGCATTTTCCTGTCATTTTTTGTTGCATACTTGTTGCACGATTCAAGTCCTATTTCTATAAACCGCTAATAATAAAGCGGTTAATGTGAGCGGGAGTAATTCAGCGGTAGAATGCCAGCTTCCCAAGCTGGACGTCGCGGGTTCGATCCCCGTCTCCCGCTCCATCTTTTCAACAACTTACAGAAACTTCTCAAATCGCGTACTCCATTTGTACTCCATTTACCGATTTTCCTAAGGCTGATTCCAATTCGTTCACAGCCTCAAGCCTTCTCTCCACCAGGACCTGAGTGTAAACATTTTGGTTCACATCCAGGGAATGCCCCAATTGATCTGCAACTACCTTCGGATCCACCTTTAAGAAACACATCAGAGTTGAATGCGTGCGTCTCATCACCTGGAATGTAGTCCATTCCAACCCAACCTTCTCCAATCGTGGTCTGATATGCCGTCGCCAGCAATTGTCACGACGGAGCGGAGTCCTAAGGTTTTCGGATGGGAAAACCCAGCCATCTGGGCTGATATCCGGACAGACTTGTTTCCATTCTTCAATTGTCTCCATTAAGCCGTCTGGCAAGGCGACATCGCGAATGGAATTGTGGGTTTTTGGAGTGTCAATCTGGCCCTTGTAAAGTCTTTGCCGGATTTCGAAACACTTGTTCTGTAACCGGCACCACTTGAGGCCAAAAATCTCTCCAGGACGCATCCCCGCCAACAATGCCAGCTGAACAATCAGCCTTTCACGTAAATCCAAAACGCCAAAAAGCTTTCGAACATCATCAAAGGTCATCACTGGATGCTTAGCTCGCGGTGCCTGTTTAGGAATAAATAGGAGCTTCGCAGGATTCTTTTCCAAATGTCCTTCCGCAAATGCCAGGTCGAATATCTGTTTAAAATCCCACCGGAGATGCGCCACAACACTATAGGAGAATCCTACCCGCGCCTTGGCTTCCAACAGGCTTTGCAACTCATCACGAGTCACATCACGCAACCTTCGGTCTCCAAGCTCAGCCACCACGTGGTTCTTGAGTCGGTCCAAATTGGTCATGACGGTTGAGGCCTTCCACTTTCGCTTGTAGAAGGGCAGGAACACTTGATTTACGAATACCCCCACAGTGCAATTCCTCAAATGATGATGCTGGCAGTCATTGACATCGGCTACTATGGTGGCGAGCATCTTCCGAGCTTGAGCTTTGGTCATCTTCGTCGCCTTGCCCAAAACACGGTTGCGTCGAACTTCCCCTTCCCACCATTGAGCAACCCATTTTCCTCTGAATTGTTTGATGCTTCCTTTCTGATACCCAGAACGCATGTCATGTCTCCTCATGCGCCTGAAGGCATCGATTTCTGTCCCTTAGATGATAGCATTTTCGAACCCTCTCTCATTGACCTTTTTCCAATCTTCAAAAGTCTGGCGTTTTACCAACTTTCTTCGTCCAATGGTAATCGCCGGAAGACGTGAGGTACCTTTGATCATGCCATTTATCACGTTGTAGACATGAGCAGAAGAGCAGCGCAGCTCCAGGGCAACGTCCCTGACAGTCAAGATTTCGCGTTCAGCAGTCATTTTTCTTTGTCTCCTTTCTCGGGGTTCCGATATTTCGCTTCTATACTTTATAAGAGGCTTTTTTAGGCCAAAAACTTAAAAAGAAAAAAACAATCTCTTGAAAAAAATCCGGCACTCTAAGGAATCATCGACCATGGAACATCGAAAAAAAAATGATTCCCAGAAAAAATATTTTTAAGTTTTTCCCTTTTTTTTGACTCTATATAATTAAAAGCTCTGGTAGAGCCAGAAGAGGAAAGAATGTCAGCCTGACAATCTGGCTGGCCTAATCCGATCAAGTTGCGCGAGAGTATTCAATTCATCCTTTGGGAGACTCATGGAGACCAGTAGCTCAAAAGTGACCTTTTGGATGCCGGATAAAGATCCCAAAGGGCGCCCCATCGCAGAGGAATTGCTGAAGGCCGCTGTCCAGATTTGGCCGCGCGCGAAGATTCACGCGGAACGGGAATCTTATGACAGCGCCAATTCGGCTGAGGTATTGGAAGAGGCTGTTGTCGTAGTCTCCAACCTGCTCTATCGCTACGGTGATCGAGACAGGATAAGGAATTTGGAAACGTACCTCTATTTGACATTTGTCCGAAAACTCATACGCCTGACTGCCAAAAGGAAAAAGCTCGCACTGATACCCCTTGAAGGACATGAGCCAAGTCATAGCCTCTGGAATGGAAGCCAGCTTTCTGGAGTTGAAAGGAAGATTTTTTATGAACAGGTGGTAAGTCTGATGGATCCCCGGACCCGGACAATTTTCTTCATGCGAGGCGGTGGTCAGAGCTGGGCTGAGATTGCCCGCGCCCTTGGCATCAGCGAGAATAACGCCCAGGTTTCCTACATCTATCAAATGGAAAAGCTAAAGAGGAGGCTTCTCCAGAAACCCGTCAAGCAGCCGCCTAAAGCAACAGGCAAAGGGGCATGATCCAATGGCGAATATACGATTATTAAGATTCTTTTCCCGGCAAGAAGGTGATTCATCGCTTGAAGAAGGTCGGCGGGTATTTCTTTCTGCATTTCCCAATCCCGACAGAATCAGCTGCCCGCAAGCAGACACTATCAAGAGGTTGGCATCAGGCGGTTCGGATTTGCCTGTTTCTGAGCGTGAAGAATGGCTAGCCCATATGAGCTGCTGTTCTCCTTGTGCGCAGGAATACTATGGGATTGTGGCTGGTGCTAAGAGGGCGCAAAAGAAAGTGATCCTGGCATTGTGTGCCGCCGTGGCAATCATCGGGATTGGGATTGCTCTCTGGCAGAGTCTGCATTTAAACCGAACTCAGAAATCTGTTGTGTCTCACCAGGGAAGTCCGCAAGCTCCGGTCGGGAGAGGGGCAGGGAATCTAATCCCTCAGCCGGAATTGAAATGGGAGTTTGCCCAACTTGATCTGCGTCCTCAATCCGTGACGCGAGGAGAGACTCCTAAAGTAGCACAAATCCCATCGCTCCCTCGGGGGAGACTGGAATTGTCGATCATCCTTCCATTGGCGAGTAAGGAGGGATTGTACGATGTCCGCTTGATTCAGGGGGATTTTATGTCTGGTGGAATCTTGGAAGGCAATTCTAATTTGGAAAATCATAATACCGTGCTCATAGTGCGGGTAGATACTTCAAGTTTTCAAACGGGTGATTGCCAAATGGCTATCCGGCGGAAGGGTGGAGCCTGGGGCTACTACAACCTCCAGCTCAAGTGACTCAAAAGGTCTTCACTTTTTCAATCGCCGCTTCCAATTGGCAATCTTTTCCTGTTTTCAGAAACTCATACTGATTCTCAACCACGATGTCGGGTGTGATGCCTCGTCCTTCGATGAGATTCCCTTTCCAAGTCAGATAGGAAGCGGTAGGCAGGCCAAGATAGAAGCCATGGCCCAATCGAAAAGTGGATCCGGTCAACAACCGCCCTGGGGTCTTTGTTCCAATAATCGTCGCCAGCCTGTTTTCGACTGCAAAAGCAGCAATCATTTCACTGGCGCTGGCGCTGTGTTCGTTGACGAGGATGACTACCCGCTCGTGAAAAGGCTGAGCTCCCAGCCCTTCCGTTACAACAGCAATGGATTTATCAACGAATGCATAACGGAATGCTAAGCTAAATAAGGACCTTTTTCGAGAAGGGATCTTGTCAAATTGAACCAACTCTTCTCGCTTGTACCCATTTTCCGCCCGGGCACGCGTGAGGCTATAGCCAACAGGCATCTTCCCGGGCGTCAAGTAGCTCATTAGCCTCAATCCACCGATGCCGCCGCCGACATTGCCGCGCAAATCGATGATCATGCGCTGACAATTTTTGAGTTCGGCAACTGCCTTATCAATGTCATTGGCGACATCAATTCCCACAATGCCCGGAAACATGGTGATTTTGATGTAGCCGATGCCATCTCCCAGAAGCCGATGATTGACGATGTCAGGCTCCCCGATGGGGGGCTTTAAAAACTTGGGAGAAGGGATATCGAACTGGACTTCTTTGGAGCTCTGATTGCCTTTTAAGACTGTTGCTATAACCTCGCTGTTCATCCTAAATACTGGCTGTTCGGGGGGAACGATTTCGTGGTCTCCAATTTTGATAAGAATATCTCCTGGCTCGATGCCCGCCTTGTCGGCCGGCCCGCCAGGATGCACATCTTGGAAAATCCAACGAATGCCGAGACCCGTTTCACATCGCATGAATGTGGCATTGATAGCCTGTTTGGCCGGCATTCGACGAAAGCTCCTATGAGCGAATCCCGTATGGCTTGTTTTCAACTCGGAAACGAGCCTTTGCATCAGCTCTTCGAATTCCAGTGGAGTTTTTGATTGAAGGATGGCGGGAGTCTGCTCCTCGGCCAAGGCGAACCAATCCATTCCGGCAAAGGCCGGATTGAAGTGCTTCTTCCGCACCAGACTCGTAACCTTCCGCAGGAGTTGCAGTCGCTGGCTTTCATTGAGTTGTGGAATTTGATCTTTCATGGAATCTCGGTGAATAGAATTGGTGGTGCCCCCCTTACCGATGCAATAACCTATCGTTTTGGCTGCCGATTGGGAAAGGAAATCTTCATTGCCCCATCCCCTGTAATGGTAGATCCGGCCCAATAAAAAGGAAGAGCTTCGGGGCCGTATCTGTTGAGCATTTTCCGCTGAGCATTGGAGAGAGCCAAACCAAGGTCCTCTCCATTTGCCAGATTCGAATAGAAGGCTTCCATCAATTGCAGCGAGAAATTATCTTCAGCGGGCCAAAGAGTGGCAATGACATTATGCCCACCCGCCATGAGGAAAGCGCGGGCGAGATTGGCAATCCCTTCCTGTCCCTTTAAGCCACCTGCAGCCGTGTCACAAGCGGAGAGTGTTACCAAATCTGCCTTAAGGGGGAGTCTCAGAATTTCAGAAGCTTGAAGAAGCCCATCCCGCCAGGAGTTTCGATCAATCCAAAAGACCAACGCTGCCCGGTCGGGATTCTCCTTGTCCGCGATGCTGTGGACAGCCAGATGGATGACCTTGAATTCCTTCAAGGGCTCTGAGACAAAGGCTGTTTCCGTGGCTGCCTTCCCCATCAATCGGACTCCATTCTTGCCTGCCAGGTTCGCCACAAAGGCGGCTTCTTCCATTGAAGCGGGCAAAGGTTTCAATACTTTGATATCCTCGATGCTTCGAGTGACAATGGTTTCAGAGCTTGGAAGGCTGGCTTTCTCCCAATTGCCTCCATAGGGAATGCCCCCAACCGCGAGCACTTTGGATGGCTGTGGCTTTAATCGTGATGTTTTCCTAAAAAGGTGCAATACAGTCGAAGAGGGGGCATACGAAATGACATGCTGCTCCATGACGTATTTCCCATCCTTATCAATCAGGGCCGCAAACGGCAGCAGATGAAGCTTTCCATCAGAGATGATGATCAAGCGATGTTCGGGCCGATTCTTAATCACTTGAGACAACAGCGCTGAGTAAAGTCCCTTCGCCTCAACAGTGGCTGTCTGGCGGTTGCGGATTGCCATCAAAAATTTGTCGATTATTGGATCAATCTCTTTTTCACTTGGAAGTCTGACAAAATTGACCTTCCTTGAAGTGATAGCCAAGCAATAAGACATAGGGTCACTTAAAAGGTATTCTAGGACAATTTCGCCGTTGCCAAGGCTTTTCTGAAGAGATGGCAGACTGACGGGAAGCTGCAATGGAACTGTGGTGGTTGGATTGTCAATCGGTTCTGATTGAGTTCCTTGGATAGCCTCATAGTACTTTAAGTCTTTGTAAATGGCTTTGATTTCCTGAGGACTTGAAGAGGCGCGAAGTCGTTTTTGAAGTCTGTTGATTTGGATTTCAACTTGTGCGGGAGGATGGCTTCCATTTTCCAGACTCGTCGGTGGACGATTCTGCAGCAAGTCAGAAATACTTCGCCCCCTTGCTCTTTCCACGATATTAAAAGCAGATTCAATGTCCTCCTGTTCAGCCGCAAAGGCGAAATACTCTTGGTGAATCTCTCCCATGGCATTAATGAGCATACTTTTGTGTATGGGCGTGGAAATTCCAACCAGCATCCCATCGATCAGATTGAGCGCTTCCTCATATTTTTCTTTGGCTTCCGCGGCATTACCCAATTTGGTGAGAATCTGGGCATGCAACGCAAGATGACTGGGCAGGTAATAGATGTCACCGGTTTTTCGACAGGCCTCAGCGCCTGCTTTGGCTTGTTCCTCTGCTTGTGATAACTCCCCTTTTTCCAGATTGATCTGCGCTAGTTCAAGCATGCTGCTGGCAAGCTGACGGTAATAGTGCCCTGTTTGAGCAATTTGGGCTGCCTGCTGGAAGTACTCAAGGGCTTTGTCTCGACGGTCAATCTTCTGCATGACCTTCCCAAGCAATTGCAGAATGAATGTCTCCTGCCCTTGGAAATTCCTGATCCGCACTTTACCGAGAAGCTCTTCCAGCATCTGTTCGGCTTCTCGCTCCTTGCCAAGCCCCATGAGAGCTCTCGACTTGCTGCAAACAGCCATAAAGGGCAAACCAGCATCTTTCTGTTTTTCAGCTTGGCTGATGGCTTCATTCAACGGGATCAGAGCTTTTTGGTATTCTTTAAGTTCTATCAAAGCTTGACCGAGCAAAGAGGCATACCGAATCTGTGCGCCGATATCCCCGGAATTGCGAGATGTCCAAAAGGCGGCACCCACCAATTTTTTAGCCTTGACGGAATCTCCTTCAAGAAATGCGATTAGCCCAAGCTCTCCATTGGCGCGGTTTTCCCAATCTTTCTTGCCGAGACTTTGTGATATGGAAAGGACATCCTGCCAAGCCTCTTTGGCAGCATGGACGTCAATTTCCAGCTCCAGATAACCTCTAGCCGCCTGGCACCAGAGGCGCAATTCCGGATCATTTTTGACGATTAGATTTTCAGCTTCCGCAGTGAAATAATCGGCGACTTCTGAATAGACCATGGTTTCCGATTGCGGCACCAGCCATCCGATTTTTGCGAAGATGGCATTCCTACGATCTCGCTTATCGTCGAAAAGCTTTTCAGCTTGCTGAAAGAGCGGCTTGGCGGCATACCAGTTGTTTAGCCATGCCAGCCGCTTAGCCTCCTCAAGAATGACGTACGGATCCTCAACCTGGCTGGGAGCAGCGCATAGGGAGGAGAGGGAGAGAAGGAGAATGAAAAAAGTCAACCGGACCAGCATAGCAAGTTCCATTTTCTGATTTGAGGATTTCTCGGCGTCCCTGTGCTTCCATTCGAACAGTGCATATTTGAAGACAATTTTATGGAAATCTGATCTGCATTCAAAGCGTAATCTTAAACCGTGCGATGGATAATGACCTTGGCTTTCCAACTGAGATTGCACTCATCAAGATATAAACCATGGACACAATTTAAACACTCTCTCCATTCAACTTAAAACCCCAGAACGCAGAACCCTGAACAGTGCTTAGTGGATACAAAGGAAAAAATGGGGCGGCTGGATCAAAGAGCTGGAGCCGTGTGGCGAGTGTACTGCAGCGTACAGCGGAAGAAAGCGGAGCCACGCGGCTCGTGCTCTTCCAGCCGCAGCGCCTGCATTTAGTCGTGGCGAGAATCTTCTGTGTACTTGACTGAAGTTTCTCGTCTCGACGATGGCGCGTGGGTGGGCGGGAAGTTCCTCACTGCCGTAGGCCGATTATAATAAGGTTCAGGGTTCACCGTTAAGCGTTCGGGGTTAGTCTTGTGAATGAGGAGTTTCCAGTCATATATTGGAGGGAGATATGAGCGGGATTAAGAGATTTGAGGACATCGAAGGATGGCAGAAAGCCAGAGAGCTTGCGAAAGTGGTTTATGTAACGACAAGTGTGGGCGAATTTGCCAGGGACTTTGGACTGAAGGATCAGATGCGCCGGGCGGCGGTTTCAGTGATGTCCAATATCGCTGAGGGATATGGACGTGGAGGCAATAAGGAATTCCTGCAGTATCTATCCCAAGCAAAAGGCTCGGCTGCTGAGGTCCAAGCCCAGCTCTATGTTGCCCTTGACGCTGGGTATCTCTCCAAGGAGGAATTCGAACATCTTTATTCGTTAGCCGATTCAACCGCAAGTATTATCGTTGGCCTCATGCGCTACCTTGCCCAGTCTGACTTCAAAGGTCCAAAATACCATCATGTCGTCACTTCTTAGCTACCAATCCCCCAACATCAAACCCAAAACGCAGAACATCGAACGATGAACGCAGAACGCTGAACTCAGAATGCAAAAAAGAGAAACCCGCCCTTGCGGACGGGCTCTCCGGAGAAGATGCCGCTATTCTTCAGCGGCTTGAGTCTCGAAAATCGAGGTGTGAGCAAGATCGGCCAGCTTTGCCACCAGCGGGAGGTCGTCCCGATTGAAGCAGCTGCTTTCCTTCCACTGATCCTCATCCCGATAGATGCGGACGATCTGGACCGAATAGAAGGTCCCTTTTTCGGTTTTGTTGGCCCAGATAGTGGCCTTGACGCGGCCCAGTCGAAGGGTGTTGATCGGCTGATTTTTCTCCTGGTACTCCTGATGAATGGATTGCTTCTTAGACATGGTGTTTCTCCTTACATTGAATTGAACTCCCACCTTCACCCAAGCGAGAGGTGGATTCAGTTCAATGAGTAGAAACAAGCGCTGTGAAGGCGTGACGAAGTGCCAGGCTGCAAAATACGCACCCGCGTGACAGGTTCTGCATCCTGGCGCGACGGGATGCTTGCAGGCCAACGGAGCAGCCTGATCCAGCGTCCGAACTTGAGAAGCAGTCTGAAGGAGTTCCAGGGGGAAGCCTAACACCAACGGCTGCATTCAAGCATTATCCAAGCCAACATGAAAAAGGATATGAAAGCAGAGAGTCGCACCCATAATTGTGCGAAGGAGAGCAGCTGACGGAGGGAATAGCCTGCATCCAAAGGCTGATCAGAGCCGGAAATGAGAGATGCTGAAGAAGGCCAATTCAATAGCGATTCGAAAGATGGGAGCCTCTTCACACGTTAATAAGGAGAGTCTGAGAGGAAAAGAGAGAGTGGTAAGGTGCGCAGCAGTTTATGTTTACCCCCAAATAGAGACCAACCTCCATTTAATATCATTTACTCGCTGTGATTCAATATTCCTGCAGAAGAGTCGTTGTTGAGAGGCTGCAATGACGAGACTGTCTAACCGCAAGTTTCCAAACAGTAGTTAAGGTGCTTAGTTTTCTAAAAGACAAAAAGGCAATTGACATGGATTTGTCTTTTTTGGTAGTGTTACGTTTTTATTGATCGTGCTACTCAAGGAGACAATTTCATGAAAAGAGTTCTCATCGTTTTGTTTTTGCTCATTCCGTTCATGTTCATGGCCTTTGTGGCACAGTGCGCGACCCTGCGGCTGCAAGTGCGGGATTCCCAGGATGCTGCCATCCCCGGCGCTGCTCTGACGATCTCCCCCTCCGGTCCTGGCCAGCCCAAACTAACACTGGTGAGTGACGGCGCGGGCAGCGCGACCGTGCAGGTATCACTTCCAGCCGTGGTTAAAGCGGAGGCTCCTGGATTCGGGGCAGTCCGCCGGGAGATTGCAACTGAATCGCCGACTCCTTATGTTATTCAATTGAAGCCCTCCATTCTGGAAACCACTATAGATGTCGTGGTTCGCGACATGCCGGACCCAGGTTCCTCTTCTGAAAGCAGCGCCCTGGAGATTTCTCGAACCGGCGCCCGGACAGTCTATGACGCGGTTGACCGTTTGATGCCCAGCGCTTACATCACCCGAATGGGAGTGCTCGGACATGGCTTGGGTGGATCGAATTCCATCACATTGCGCGGAATCGGCGGATCTCCCACCACCGAATTGCTCGTGGTGGTAGATGGCCGTCCTGATGTCATGGGGCTGATGGGACACCCGATTCCCGATTTCTACACGCTCACGGATGTGGGCAGTATCCGAATTACGCAAGGCCCCTCGTCGGTTCTCTATGGCAACCGAGCCATGGGGGGGGTCTTGGAAATCGAGCCTCCACCCCCTTCCGCGGGATTCCATACAGAACTTACTGCAACGTTGGGTTCTTATTACACGGGGCAGGACCGTCTTTCTCACGGAGGACAAATCGGCCGCTTCCACTACAACGTGGCCGGAGGAATTGAATACACGAATGGCGATCGGCCCAATTCTTCCTTCCGGGATCAGGATGGGACGCTGCGGCTGGAGTATGACCTAACGCCAACCTGGAGCATTTCAGCGGACGGACGTTATGGCCATTTCAATGTGGAAGATCCGGGCGCGGTCCAGGCGCCGCAAGCTGGAGCCTGGTCAAGAGTCGGCCGCGGCGGCTTCACTCTGGCTCTGAACAACAAGACCGACAGAATCTGGGGCAATCTGGAAATGTTCTCTAGCTTCGGGCACCACATGATCTATGACGGATTTCGCTCCGTGGACAATAACACGGGCTTTCGGATTCATGAGAATTTGCAGTTGCGCTCAGGCTTAACGCTGGAAGTGGGAGGAGATGGCGCCAGCTATGGCGGCAGCGCACGGAACATGAAAACCAGCTATAGCTTCGGCGACTATCATGTCAGTGAAGGCGGAGGTTTTTCACGTGCCCGCTGGAGGGCGACCTCGCGCCTTTCCATGAATGCAGGTTTCCGTTACGAAAGTAACTCCGTGAGCGGGAACGTGGCGGTCCCGGAATTTGGCGCCGCCTACCGTTTGAGTGAAAATTACTCGGTCTCCATGGGCATTGAAAAGGGGTTCAGGAATCCCACGATCCGCGAACTCTACCTCTTTCCAGCGCCGACGCCCACGTTACAACCAGAGCGGTTATGGAATTATCAAGCCACCTTCAATTTCCGGCCTGCCCGTTCCGTAATGGGTTGGGTGACCGGTTACTATGCTGACGTCCGCAATTTAATTGTAACTACGGGCTTCTATCCCAATTTAAGACTGGAAAATATCGGCCAGGCTTATAACCGGGGCGCGGAGCTCAACCTTCGCTGGCAAGTTCATCGCCGCGCCAGCTTCCATGGCGGTTATGCCTATCTCAGTTCCACCAACCTGGCTCCTTATGCGCCTCAAAACAAGCTTAATTACTCCCTGGATGTGAATGCCGGAAAAGCCATCATTGCTCTGGGGGGCATGACGGTGGGACGCACCTGGGTAAATACAACACATTCAGGCCAACTGCCGGGCTATACCGCCGCTACCGTGCATGCAACGATGCCCTTGAAGAACCGCTGGTCGCTGCTGGCCTCAGTGGAGAATCTTTTCAATAGAAAATATCAAGTCCTCAATGGGTATCCGATGCCGGGCATTAATGCCGCGATGGGCTTTACGGTGAGGTTCTAGACGTGAAGGTACTATCAATCGCAACCTTGCGTTCCATGGTGGTCAGCGCAGTATTAGTGGCAATGGGGATTGTTGTGCCCATCGGCTTTCATGCGGTGGGACTGGGCTCGAAATTCCTGCCGATGATTTTGGTTTTGATGCTGAATGGCTTCCTTCTGCCTTGGCATTGGGCCGTTTTGACGGGAGCAATTGTTCCCATCGCCAGTTGCTTGCTCACGGGGATGCCGCCGCTCTATCCGCCGTTTTTTTTGAGCATGTCCGTGGAAATGGCACTTTTGTCAGCCATGGTTTCATTCTTGTTCCGGGTAACGGCGCCCCGGATTTGGCCCGCTGTAATCGGCGGCGTGATCTTCAACCGGTTGACTTCCCTGGTTCTGACGTATTATCTGGCGGGCTGGTTCGGCTTGCCCTCCAAGCTAATTTCGATGGCCAATTTTGCTCAAGGGCTGCCGGGAATGGCTCTGCAAATCATTGTTTTGCCATTTATAGTGAAAGCGCTCCAAAAAAGGAAAGGACTTTTATTCTCAAATGGACAACGACCAGAAGCGCCAATATTTCAATGAACTCGCTCCTCGGTGGGACTCGTTTCCCACCATCCCGAATGCAGCCTCGAAAATCCGATCCTATCTGGAGCGGTCACGACACCCGCATCCACGGCACATTCTGGATGTTGGTTGTGGGACGGGCATTCTCACAGCCGACTTAATGGAATTGTATCCAGAGGCGCAGGTCATCGTGGAGCTGGACTATGCGGAGCAAATGCTTTTTGAAAACGCCAAAAAATTTCGCGACCGTCGGGTTCTCCATGTCCATGGCGATGCCCGGAAGCTTCCTTTTATTGTTCCTACTTTCGATCTAATTCTCTGCTTCAGCGCCCTTCCTCATTTTGATGATTCCTATTCTGCCTTGAACCAGTTCTTTCGCGCCTTGCGGCCGAGCGGAATTTTGACCATAGGCCATATGGCCGCTAGCCAGGATTTGAACGCATTTCATCATGCATTGGAAGCGCCGGTCAATCGTGACCGCCTGTTGCCCGCCAAGGAGCTGAGCGTCATTCTGGAACAACTGGGAGCTCGCGGCATTGTGGCTGAAGAAGAAAAAGAATGGTTTTTCGTCCGCGCAGAGAAAGCCCCCTTATGTTAATCCTCCACGTTTTGGCTGGCTTGATTTTATTGTTTGCGGCGCTGGTGTGCGTTATAGGCAGGAATGGATGGTGGCTTGGGGTGATGATGGGGTCGGGATTTATCATCTATCGGCTGATCTGTCACACTTGGCGCCAGGCCCTGCGCTCTTGTCTACCTGTCCTTATCACCGCCGCCGCATTTTGGGTGATGCAGCAAATTGCCTCCAGCCCAGCCAACCTTCTTCCCCTTAAGATGGTAGCAGTCTCTCTTTTTGCTTCAGCGGCTTTTCGAATTTTCCCATGGATGGAGATCCTATTGCACACGCCGCGGGAGACGCTACGGTTCCAGGTGGCGCTTTACTTCTTCTTCATCCGCCACTTTGTAGTAATTCTGGGAGAAGAATCGCTGCGCCTGTTACGAGCTTGGCGTTGGACCCATCGCCGACTTCATGGCCGTGTTTTGATCCGTTCATTAGCGGGCGCTATGACGGCGCTTTTCAGCCGGTGCTTTATCAGGGCCGAGCATTTCTTTGCGGCGCAACTGCTGAAAGGATTGGCGAAATGACCTTGGTTTTAGAGGCCCATCAACTCGGCTTTTCCTACTCATCGGATCATCCCATTTTCGATAACCTTGACCTTGAAGTTCATTCGGGCGAAAGCACCGGTTTGATTGGCGGGAATGGGTCCGGGAAAAGCACGCTTCTTTGGTGTTTGCTCGGACTATTAAAGGCACGGGGGGAAATTCGTCTTTTTGGGGAGAAGTGGAGTAAACGTGCATTGCAGCGGATTGGCGTAGTTTTTCAGAATCCTGAAGATCAATTATTCATGCCTTCGGTGGCGGAAGACCTTCAGTTTGCCTTAACCAATTCCCGGGAAGATGGAATAGATGCACATCGACGCGCCTTGGAATTGCTAAACCAAGCGGGATTGATGGCGGTGGCCCGGCGTCCGGTATCTCAACTGAGTCTCGGGGAGCGCAAACGCGTGGCCATTATTGCTGCTCTGGCCCACCATCCCGACCTTTTATTGCTGGATGAGCCTACGGCTGAGTTGGATGGCAGAGCCAGACGCCAGCTGATTAATGAGCTCCAGCGGCTCTCGGTTTCCCGGCTCATTGTCAGCCATGATCTCGATTTTCTGCGCAGGGTCACCTCCCGCCTGCTGGTGCTGGGTGAAGGGCGCATCCTCGACTTTGGCACTACGGAGGAAATTCTGGACGATGAGGCATTGCTCCTGCAGGCAGGCGTGATTTAATGGCAATTATTATTCTGGAAATTTCCAAATCCAGACAGAAAGCACTTGTCAAGGGCATCCAAATTTTTAGAAGGGAGAATGCTCTCATTAAGAACGACTTGGCTTGGCGTCATGAGGCGTCTGCCAAGAAAAGACTCCTCTCCTAATGAGAATGGGCGCCATACTCTTGGGTGGTAACCACCAATTTGCCGTGCTGAACCCCTTTGGTGGCGATCAAACCATCGGCCATTTTCTTAATGTCTTTGATTTTCCCTCGTAGAATAAGAACTTCCAGACAAAGATGGGCATTCAAGTGCACATGCAAAGCAGAAATAATGATGTTCAAATGTCGATGCTGGAAGGAAGTGAGCTTGTCTCCCAATTCTCTCTGGTGATGGTCATAAATAATGGTCACTGTTCCAACGGTTTCAGTATTTTCATCTTGCACTCGATCTTCAACCAGCGAATCCCTCACCAAATCCCGGATAGCCTCAGAGCGGCTCTGGTATCCTTTGCGTGTGCATAGGCGGTCTAATTGTTCCAACAAGTTCTTCTCCATAGCCACTCCAAAACGGCGCAATGGATTTTTAGCATTCATGGGATCCCCCTCTATTACAGTCGATTTGTTTCTAGCCGGTCAGTGCTGTTTTTAACCTAGAGAACGGAACTCAAGTAGTTTTTACCTCAATCTAGTCTCACATAACCAAAAAATGTTGGCAAAGGAAATGAGGCATTCCAACTGCAGCTTACCCCATAAGAGGTAAAACCACTTTGGGGATTATAGGGATTTGTAATCATGCCGAGCGTGGCAGCATTATATAACAGAGCTGATTTGATGATCTCGCGGGGGAAAATGGGAGCTCTATTGTGCCGATCGCCACAAATTAAAAGCCGATTAATTTGTGTTTGTTGTCCAGAAAGAGAACACCCATTTTTTCATGGTCCGGATCCTCCCTTTCCGCACCGATTTCCGTCAGACTATTTTAATGCGGTTCCGAAATCCTGTTATTCTGGTCTCTCCCTGGTCTCTGTGCAAATGTTTTGGACAAGTCTGATCGTGAGACTATAATTTAGCGATTGGGATGCGTTGGGAGTGCTGATCACCTTTTGACAATTCAAATCTGGGGGAGGGGCGAGTCCCATGGATGACGCCAGGTTCCAGAAGCTGGTAGATACTTTCTTCACCTGTGACCGCAAGGAGATCCTGGAGATTTTCAATGAACTGCTCAGTGCCATGGAAGCTGAGGAGGTGCTCCATCCCAGCGCGCTCATGTCCCGCAATTATGAGACAGCCCAAGACAATCCAGAAATTCACACGCTGCCAGGAAACCTAAAAGACGCACGTGATGCCATTTTCCCCTTTTTCTGGGGAACCGATGGCTGGAATTCCAAGCTGCACCTGGAAAACGTAAAGGGTCCCGCTAACTATGCCTCACTGGTGGGCGTTCTAGCATGTCTGCTGAAAAACCCCAATCTCTGCATCGATACTTACAGTCAACGCTCCAATGAACTGGAAGTGAAAGCCATCACGGCTTTGGCAAATTTGCTTTTTTACCATACGGCCTCCCCTTGGGGAGTTTTTACCATGGGAGGGACCATTTCTAATTTCTACGGTGCCAAGATAGGTATTGAGAAAGTGCTGCCAGGCGCCATGCAACAAGGTTTTCAGGGGAAACGGTTGGCGGGAATTGCCTCTCAGGCAGCCCACTATTCCAATGCGACTCTGGCCGGCTGGCTGGGAATTGGGACCGACAACCTGCATTGCATCCCGACGGATGCCAATTGCTCCATTCGGCTGGACCTGCTGTCAGACCGGCTGGACATCCTTTACCGTGACAAATTCCGGGTCGCTTTTGTGATCGCCACTTTTGGCACCACGGATGCCTTCGGGATGGATGATGTGGCGGGGATTCGCCGAATTATGGAGGAAAAAGCCCGCCAATATGAAATGCCGGTTCCCCAGCTTCATGTGGATGCCGCAGTAGGGTGGCCTCTCTGTTTCCTTACGGAATACGACATGGAGCAGAACCCCCTGGGAATTGAGCAGGAGTTGCTGGAGACGGTGAAGGTTGTGCACTCGCAGGTCTATGGTTTGATGCAAGCCGACTCTGTAACAGTGGATTTTCACAAGATGGGATGGGGACATTACCCTTCCAGCGCCTTCATTGTCAATCGGCGTGATGACCTGCGCCTTTTGAGCCGCAATAAACAGGAGGTTCCTTATTTCTGCGAAGCCGATTACCGGAGGGATCCGGCACTGTTTACCTTGGAATGCTCCCGCCCGGCCATCGGCCCCTATTCTGTCATGGCCAGCTTGAATGGGATTGGACTGATCGGCTTTCAGATGCTGGTGATCCATGCCTTGGAGATGGCAGCCTACTTGCGCCTGAAACTGGCTGAATTGGATTATTGCAGGGTTCTTAATCCACATGCCCTGGGGCCTCAGGTGGTGTGGTGGGTCCTGCCCAAGGGACGCAATGCCGCAGATATTTATTCCCAGCTTGAAAAGGGGGGTGTCCCGGAAGAGAAATACCATCGCTATTTTGCCGAAATTCACCGACTCTTTGAAAAGCGGGAGGCTAGCATGGATCCACGCCGGGATGCCCACCTGAGCTTTACCACGAGCATGGGATACCTTCCCCATGACGTACCGCTTCCGGCCTGGAAAGCCGTCTTTTTTAATCCCAAAACGGATCGGAAGGTGATCGATGATCTGGTGGCCAGCATTGAAGATCTCTGATCTTTTTCAGATTATCCGGTCAAATTACAAGACGAGGCAAGATGAACGGATCAGAGCATAACAAGACGGCCCATCTGGTGGCAAATTACTGCCGATGAAAGGAGTGCCAGCAGGAGAGACAAATCATGGTGGCGGTTCCAAAAAAGGGAGCACTTCTATTAGAATAAAGGTTCCCAAGATTTCAAGGTTTTAAAACCACCAGACAGATTGTGCACCTTGAATCCATGCTGCAGCAAAATCCGCGTCGCATAATAGGATCGTTGGCCTACACCACAATACAGCCAAATTTCCTGGTTTATCGGCAATTCCTGAAGCCGGCCACGGAGTTGCGATAAGGGTAGACTAATGGCGTCTGGCCAATGCCCCAGCGCATATTCCTCAGGTTCGCGAACATCCACGATCATGGGGCTGCTTGTACTGACATTTTCCCAAAAAGCGACTGGGACATCACCCTTCAGGATATTAGCAGCAATCATGCCGGCAAAGTTCACCGGATCTTTGGCTGCCCCATACTGGGGGGCATAACACAGTTCGGCTTGCTCCAGATCAAAAACAGTTCCCTCTTTTTGGATCGCCATGGCTATGACGTCGATGCGCCGTTCCACTCCTTCAGCGCCAATGGCCTGTGCTCCTAAAATCCGCCCATTCTCGGGAGAGAACAGGATTTTCATGGAGATGGGCTTGGCGCCTGGGAAATAGCCGACATGCTGGGTAGGATGGAGATAACTTTTTTCGAATTGAATCTCCAAACTCCGAAGTGTTTTTTCATTTGCACCGGTCGAAGCCGCAGTCAGTCCAAACACTCCGCATACGGAGGTGGCTTGAACGCCTCGAAACTTCCTGGTTCGCCCGCAGATGTTATCCGCGGCAATTCGGCCCTGGCAGTTGGCGGGTCCCGCCAAGGGAACTAAGACACTTTCCTTGGTCACATAATCTTGGACTTCGACTGCATCCCCAACAGCCCAGATATTTTCATCTGAAGTTTGCATGCCAGAATCGACTCGGATTCCCCCACGTGTTCCCAGTTCTAGTCCTGCGTCGCGAGCTAATGAAATATCCGACTTAACGCCAATGGCCAGAATGACCATTTCTGCAAGGTGTTCTTTCCCGGAATGCGTGGACACCAGCAAATTCCCATCATTTGTGTGCTGAAAGCTGATGACTTCATCATTTAGAAAAAGTCTTACTCCTTTTTGCTCCATATGTTCTTGGATCATAACTGCCATCTCGGGATCAAAAGGAGGCATAACTTGATTTAGCTTTTCTAGCAAGGTTACGGTAATCCCCCTGCGCGCCAGGTTTTCTGCCATCTCTAAACCAATAAAGCCGCCCCCGATGATGACTGCCTGAGATATTTTCCGATTTATAATCCATTCACGTATTTGGCGGCTGTCAGGAATCGTTCGCAGCGAGAATATCCCGGGGAGGTCTATCCCTGGAAGCGAAGGCCTAATCGGGCTTGCCCCTGGGGCTAAAACCAGGGCATCATAGGGTTCCACTAGTCTCCTATTATTTTTAAGATCTTGTATTTCAATTTGGCGCTGAATACGGTCAATTGCGGTCACGTTGTTTTCCAGCCGGACTTCTATATTGAATCTCTGCTTAAATAGTTCAGGACTCGAAACCAGAAGCTTATTCTCTTCTTTGATAACATCGCCAATATAGTAAGGTAATCCGCAATTGGCGAATGAGACATAAGAACCCCGCTCAAAAATGATGATCTCCGTTTTTTCTGAAAGCCTTCGAAGCCGGGCTGCACAAGAAGCTCCTCCGGCAACACCGCCCACAATAAGAACTCGTTGGTGCGAAGACAATACCATAGCCACTCCTCAAATTAGATTCAAGGCATGTCATACTATTTTATTAATGGCAATTACCATGGTGCGTGCAGGTTTCGCCGGAGTCCATTTGTGCTCCGGCCAACCAGGCGGTGACGGCGTGGCGTGGATCTCCGGAAAAACCTCGAGCCACTTTGATGCCATGCATTCCCAGCACGCTCACGGCGCCTGCACCAATATTGCCCGCCAACATGGTTTCAACTCCCAGGGCTGCCAGTTGAGAAACAATATCGGATTTACAACCGCAACTGGGCGGAGGAATCAACTTAAGTTCTTCTAATATCTCTCCCGCCTCCCCAATAGTGAAAATTGTGAAATATTCGCAGTGGCCAAAATGGCCATCCACTTGGTTGTCCCTGCACGGCAAAGCTACTTTCATGAATATTGCTCCTTTTTATTGTGACTTTTTGAGGCGGCTTTGATTTTTACGGCGCCCCCCTGGATTTTTAGGGCCTTTCCCATAACAAGGGCTTCCGCTATCTTGTGCCGCCCCTTTGAGACCATCCGGCCAAAAGTTGCCCGGGACACACCCATTCGCTTGGCGGCTTCAGCATGGTATAGACTTTCGAAATCAGCTAAACGAATAGCTTCAAATTCGTCCAAACCCAATTGCACTTCACTCAGGTGAATGAGAGGAATCCCGCGAGGCTTAAAATAATTGTCCCCAGGCATGACTGAAATCTTGCGGCATTCTTTAGGCCGTACCATAGGAATACATTATGAGCATATGCGCATAACATTGCAAGTATAAAAAAAGTTCATGCTAACAAAGAAGATCGGCAAGTGTCACCGTTGCCCAACCGGCATAAGACATTCGATTCGGAGCACATCACCCGAGGATGCTTCATCAGAAGTGGATGGGCGCTCATTTCCAACTCTCGCATAAACAGCTAGTCCTCCCATAGCGCCCCCAAATCAATCCATTCAATGATGGTTTTCTGCTCAGCGACACTCAAAGGAACTTGGGGGTGATTGATGCCGGACCGGGGCGCCCCCTCTGGGGAGCAGAACAAACGTGCCAACACGCTTCTATAGGAAAATCCTGGATAGACATACTTTCCCATACTCCCGGCCATTCTCCCGGTTTTGGGGGCAAGCAGACTTTGGTATGCCTTTATAGACGGTCCATTCTCTGCAAAGGATAATGACAATCCGCCCGCTGGCGTTGCTCCTGCATGGCACGACGCGCAGTGCCGTTCCACGATAGGCCAAACTTGGTGCTTAAAATCGACGCTTCGATATTGATGGGAAGATAGCAATGAAATGGGCGTAGAGCAGGGGGACATTGCCTTCGTGGGAATTTCCGAAGATGGTCCCCGTTTTTCATGACAGCCGCCGCATCGAATACTCGTGCCCGGAGTTGCCCAAATCCAGCCCGGGATGGTTTGTATAGCCAGCCCATGGGTATTCAAGACCTGAATTTGCAGGGGGGTATTGGAGGGGACTCTGGCGCAAAAGGATCCCGCGGGGTCCACCGCAATTTCCCCTAAAATTCTCGCTTTTCGCCAGGGCAGCGGGGTAAGCTGCATCGGGCTGTTAGCGGGTTCCGGAGGCTGGATCTGCGAAATCCCCTCCAAAAGCCGGACGTGAGTGATATCGCCTGGCTTGATAAAGTGCGACATGGGAGTGTCGGAATCGTACACATTGAGACAATAAAGCTCTGCAGAGAAGTCTGACCCCGCAGAGGAAGCCACTTGTCCCTTGGGTTCCGGATGGGGAACCAGGGGGACGGCTTCCAATAGGTCCCAATGGGGAAAGGAAACGATGGTTTGTCCTGGGGCACGCTTTTCAAAATCGAAATTCACAATTCCCATCGGGCTATAGTTCATGCTGCATGCCACCAGCAGGCGCCCATCGGGCAATGGATGCGGATGAAGATACCGTATGCCAGGTCCACTGAGCGATTCCAAGCTGTCCCCGGGATGTTTCAATGAGACACGTGCCAACGAGCCTCCTTCTTCCGTCATGGCCCGTTCGGATTCTACGAATACAACGGTGTGGTCAGGCATTTCACAAGCCATGGTTTTTATGCGGCTGACCCGCTCATTGCCGCAAAGCAAATGGGCCCCGGCCCCATCCCCATTGCAGGCCATCAAGATGAACTTCCCCGCCGAATGTTGTCCATCGGCCCAAGGTTGATGGCTGGTATACAAGATGCGTCCATCTTCAAGCGGGTACGGAGAGAAGTCGCTGGAAAGATTAAAGGTGATCCGCCTGGTTAGAGATTTCTGTCCTTCCACGGCATCGAGATTCTGAATATAGAGGGCGGAGGCCCGCTGACGGGCAAAATCGGGGGTTCCCTCGCCATAATCACAATTGGCGGCCAATTCTTCAAAGGCCCCAGATGAAATGGAAATGAAGGCGACCCATCGGTTTCTGTCATTAGAATATATTTGGGTGAGAGAAATGACCCCTAAGTACTTGGGTTCTATACAATCCCCCATGTTGGCTGTGATTTGGCGCTTGTTCTGGCCCGTAGCGTCCATTTCCCAAATGTTCCAAAAATCATGGGGTTGGCGTTTGCCTGCAAACAAAATCCTCTTTCCATTGTAGGAGACAACGGGATCTGCCGCTGCCGTAAATCCCTCGGTCAGCGGCGTTATTGTCCCGTTGGGAGACCATCGCACAATCCGGCTTCCATCAGGATGAGGCAAATAAAAAACTGAATGAGAGGACGATCGGTCGGCAGCTACTTCGGTAATGATTAAATCGCAGGGGAATTGACTCGAAATTAAATCAGAACTGTGGGAAAAAGCAATAAAGGCCAGGCTCAGACAGATCAGCACCGCTATATGTTTCTGAGTGAAAGCAGACAATTTAGAAACGAGAAATTCTATGGTTTGCCAACGGACCATTTCACTACCTCCTAATCCAACTTGTTGCTTTGGAGACAGGCGCCAGACAGATTCACTTCACAAAGGTCGAGAAATTTGTGACAATTTACCTCCCTGTGTAGAACGGATCAAACTGCTGCGCCATTCGCTGGGCGGACGGATTATAAGCCGCTCCGGGCCGGATTTCCTAGGAAGGGGCATTGATATTCCTCATAATGATTGCTGTATTCCGTTATAACCATTAACTCGACAAAAACTTCACTTAATTCTTCGGGGGGCTGTTCCGCATAAAAACACCGCTGTTAAGGGAGCGGCCAAGTTGTTCGGCCACTAGTGAGCATTTTACCTTGAATAAGAAATAAATATTTTGGGTTGAACCATGCAGAGCTTCGTAGTTCCCCTGGCCTTTTGAGATAATCAGATCGGCATTGGCGAAATGGCGCCTAAACTCGCTTGAACACTCTTCAAGCAAAACTCCAGGAGCATCAGAACCCGTGTCAATCAAATCGACGAGTTCGTCGAGGCTGGCGGCAATGGCGTCCCGCCGGGTTGCATCATTGATAATGGGAGCCCTTCTGACGGCAAGAGTAATTTTCTTGTGGGGAAGTTGTTCGATCAATAACCGGTCAAACACTATTTCTCCTGCGTTATCCGCGAGATAGAGAATCTGGCGTGCACCAAGAACAGATTGACGAAATTCTTCCATGGATTCCCGCAAGTGGAAATGCATCATGTCTTTAATGGATTGCATCAGGTGGGACTCTTGCAGTGACGAATCCAAGGCAAAATCAATAGTATTTCCTGCTATGGCCAATCGCACGGCGGTTTCCAGCGGAGAGGAGGATTGAAGGATGATTTGTCTCATCTGCGGCAATAAATTCAGACAAAACTGATTGGTCTGTTCCTTGATGGAATAGTACGGATCCGCCTTTCCGCTGATGTGTCGAATTACTTGATGAATTTGTTGTCCCAGAGCTGGAGGTGAAATGTTGAAATCCGCCTTGGCGGTAATCCGTAGCGCGGCGCGCAATACTTGTTCATGGACCTGTCCATCTTCAGAAGCAAAGCGCGCCGCTCCCAACGCTTGCTTGATCAGACAGGGAATGCAATCCAAAGCAATCTTCACATTAACCTTTCCGGGAAATTTGTGGCTTTTCCATAAACTTGCCATCCCCTTGCGCCAGCAAAATCCCCTCACTAGTGATTTCAGACTTCAACAAAAAGAACCGGGGACGGGACTTTATAATCCAGGAACGGATCGTCAGCATTTTTTCAATGGCTATCGGAGAGAAATACCGGACATTTAACTCGGCTGTCATGGCGGTCTTGCCATGCGCAAATAGACAATTAGTCATGGCCCCGTCCAAAAGGGAGGCAATGATCCCGCCATGCAGATATCCCGGATATCCCTGAAATCCCCAGGCACAACAAAATTGTGCCTCTACTTTTCCTTCGGGATGGAGCTGGAAATCCAACTGCAAGCCGCCATGGTGCCGCTGTCCGCAGACAAAACAATCAGGATGCTCTTTCACTCCTAGCCGTTTAATCATTTCGTTTTGTGAATCATCCTCCTGTAATAATGCTCGGCCTAGTTAAATGTTCCTTGGCAAAACCGGGCCAATATGAAACATACAGCGCTCAATATGTAAGGAATGCAAGATCATCTAAAGAGCTTTTCTCTCATCTTTGCCAATTGATGTCTTAGTTCTCCCTCTTCACATTTGGCATCTCTTGCTTTGGCACGGTGCATTCATCCACTAGGTAGGCAATGGAGCGATAAGGGATCCCCCCCTTCAGGGAAAAACCAATTTCACAGGTACGGCTGGTAGAGTATCCCTCTCGGCACTCATCCGGCAGTTCCTGTTTCAAGCGGCTCAAAGCGGAGGTCATCAATTCCGGGTGACTAAAGCCACGGTCGCCGGCAAATCCGCAACAAGTCACGGACTGGGGCACAATCACCTCTTCCACGCAGAGTTCCGCCAACTGGCGCAAGGAGGGCTCCAATCCCATTTTGCTGCTGCTGCATGTGGTGTGGACTGCCACGGCTTTCGGTTTTCGGATAAAAAGCAACCGCTCCTGCAGATGTTTTAAAATGAATTCCACCGGTTCAAAAACCTGCAGTTGCGGGCTAAGCAACCCGGATTCTTTCATCCGGTAAAGACACGGGCTGGTATCCACCAACACTGGGAAGCGTCCTTGCTCTGATGCTTGCAGAAGTGCCCGGCTCAGCTCTTTGAGCTTCATATTCCCCTGTTCCCGATATCCTTTGCTGGCAAACGCCATTCCACAGCAAAGTTGCGAAAGATGCCGCGGATATATCACCGCATATCCGGCCTTGCGCAGCAGCGATACGATGCGGACAGTCTGGGGATCCTGATGAGGATTGTCTTTAGCGATCCCCATAGTCCGGCTGACGCAGCTGGGAAAAAAAACAACCTTCAAAGGATTGTCCATTGTGGAAGTTTTCGCCGTCGCAAGCACTGCCCCTCTCGGCAAGCAACGGTTCCATTGAGGCAAGCCCCCCAGAGAAATAGCGCGAAGCAATCTTGACAGCCACTCCATGCCTTTCGGTCCCAACAGGCCATGAAAAAAATCGGCCAGGTTGAGCAATACGCGCAGGAGGAAAGTGGTTGCTCCCATGTTTCTGGCGATGATCCAGGCAATCCGGTCGGCCATGGGCGATTTTTGCTGCATGCGCAGTTCCTTGATGAGCTGCCCAGTATCAATGCCGACGGGACAACTGGTAGCGCAGAGCCCATCCGTCGCACAGGTTTGTTCGCCTTGAAAAGAGAAACCTTTTTTCATTTCTGCCAGTCGTGCCGGACTCTCCCGCAGGGTTTGCAGTCGCACGATCTCCCGCCAAATTACAATCCGCTGACGGGGTGTCAGCGTCAAATCGCGAGAGGGGCATTGTGCCTCGCAAAAGCCGCATTCAATGCACTGATCTATCAGGGGATGGGCTTGTGGAAGGGGTTTCAGGTTTTTCAGGTGGACTTCCGGATCGTTGTTTAGAATAACCCCCGGATTGAGCAGCTGGTCAGGGTCAAAAAGAGCTTTGATTTCTTTCATTAATTGACAGGCTTCAGCCCCCCATTCCAACTCCACAAAAGGGGCCATGTTTCGTCCCGTGCCATGCTCAGCTTTCAAGGAACCATCGTAAGTGAGAACCACCATCCGGGCCACTTCGTCCATAAATTTCTGGTACCGGCGCACTTCCTGGGAATCATCGAAATCCTGGGTAAAGACAAAATGCAGATTGCCCTCTAATGCATGGCCAAAAATAATCGCCTCCCCATAGCCATATTTTGCAAAGAGCCTCTGCAATTCCAACGCCGCTTCAGCCAACCGGTCAATGGGGAAGGCAACATCTTCGATGATGACCGTCGTTCCTATCCGCCGCATGGCTCCCACGGAGGGAAATAGTCCCTTGCGGATATCCCAGAGCTGAGTATATTCTGCCGGGTTTTCGGTGAAAGTGAGAGGAAATACAACAGGGAGCGGCTGCATTGCCCGCACGATTTCATCTTTCTGCCAGTGCAACTGAGCGGGGTTTTCAGCGGACGTTTCCACCAACAGCGCGGTAACCAATGCACCCAATTCTTTAAGATAGCAAGGCATGCCTGCTTTGTTTTCCACGGAGCGCAGGCTGGCCCGGTCCATGATTTCCACGGCTGCCACGGGACAGCGTTTTAAGAGAGCAGCAGCCTGGCAAGCCGTCTTGATATCGGGGAACAACATGAGTGCGCTCGCCTTACAGGGCGGTTCAGGGACCGTGTCATAGGTGATCTCGGCGATGAAGCCCAATGTCCCTTCGGAGCCGATCATCAGGTGTTGCAAGATATCAATCGGGTCCTCATAATCCACCAAGGCATTTAAACTGTAGCCAGTGGTGTTTTTCATTTTGTATTTGGTGCGGATCCGGTCCGCCAAAACCTGGTTATTTCGTACGCCTTTCGAGAGCTCTTCCAAACGAGATACCATTTCCAGGTGGGTCGATTTAAATTCTTCGCGGCTGTGGGCATCGGCGGTATCAAGCAGCGAGCCATCCCCCAAAATGATCCTCATGGAAACCAGGGTGCGATAACTGTTCTGGGCAGTGCCGCAGCACATCCCGCTGGCATTGTTGGCTGCAATCCCGCCGATCATGGCGGAATTAATCGAAGCGGGGTCTGGACCGATTTTGCGATGGTGAGGCAGCAGGCAATAATTGGCAAAGGCGCCAATCACACCGGGCTGCAACGAGACCTGCTTGCCTTGAGGATGAACTTTGATCCCCTTCCATCCGGCCCCGAGATGAACCAAGACTGAATCCGTGATTGCCTGTCCCGACAGGCTGGTTCCCGCTGTCCGGAAGGTCACGGGCGTCTTCCACCTCCGGCACTCCTGGAGCACTTGGGTAAGCTCCTGCTCCGTGTGTACTTTAATCACTAGACGGGGGACCAGCCGGTAGAAGCTGGCATCTGTCCCAAAGGCTAAGGTCCTTAAATCGTCGTGAAGCAGACGATCCGGGGGGAAATAGGACAAAAGCGTTTGATAGAGCTTTTGGTATGCCCCTGAGAGCATCGTTTCTCCTCACTTATCGCGAAGTGACATTAAACACAGGCCGTCCCAGCATTACAGGCAACACCCCACCTAAACAATACCTGGTCTTATCACAACGGCTGCACCCTTGGAAATCCCGCTTTCTTCATGCCTTAAAATCGCTTCACCCCGGCCCATCCCCTTCAGTGATCACACATGTTTTCACCAGACGCCAAGGTGCCCGCCAAATAATCAGCCACCAGGCGTTCGGGAATTTCAGCTGGCGCGCCTACTACTACTTGGATGCCTTGTTCGGCAAAAAGCCCTTGGGCCCGCTGCCCCATCCCCCCGGCGATAATAAGGTTGGCCCCTTTCTCCGCCAGCCAGCGCGGCAGCAGTCCCGGCTCATGCGGTGGCGGAACAACTTCTTCACGTTTCAGGATTTTTTTTGACTGAGGATCCACATCCAGCAGGGCAAATCGCTCACAATGGCCGAAATGCGCCGCCAGCTTTCCATCCGCCAGGGGAATGGCAAATTTCATGGTTTTATTCTCCGTTTTTTTGGAATTAACAGTTTGCTTTGTTTCTGGAACATCCATAGCCTCGATCGGCTTAAGAATTTCCCGCAGGATAACCGCCGTGGGAGAGGCGGCATACCGTTGGATGAAGACGCTCCCGACGTCGCCAGCCTCTGCCATTTGAGGGTCGATGGGAATTGATCCCAGAAATGGCACTTGCATGTCTTCCGCAATACGCTTGCCGCCACCGGAGCTGAGGATGGGGGTGATTTCACCGCAACGAGGGCAAACAAATCCGCTCATGTTTTCCACAACCCCCAGCACCGGAACGCCGAGCCTGCGGCAAAACGAAATGGATTTGCGGACATCGACTGCCGCCACTTTCTGTGGAGTAGTGACAATGACAGCACCATCCACTTTCCCAATCAACTGGCAAACTGAAAGCGGTTCATCGCCAGTGCCCGGCGGCGAATCGATGATCAGAAAGTCCAGGTCTCCCCAAGCCACGTCCTTGAGAAGCTGCTTGATGGCGGACATTTTCATGGGCCCTCACCAAATCACGGCGTCATCAGGGCTGTTCAAGAAAAAACCAATGGACATCACTTTCAGACCCTCATGCTCCACTGGGATCAAGTTTCCTTGGTCCCCCCTGATGGCCGCCCCTTCAAGACCCAGCATGGTGGGCACGCTGGGCCCATGGATGTCTATATCCAGCAATCCCACATGTTTGCCCGCCAGGGTCAAGGCGGCGGCCAGATTGACCGCCACAGTGCTTTTGCCGACTCCCCCCTTTCCAGACAATACCAGGATTTCGCGGCGAATCCATCGGAGCCGGTTCTGCAACTTGCGCCGGTCTTCAAAATCTTCTTTGCCTTCGCCCGGATGGGGATGTTGAGCTGGGTCCGTTGAACAAGATTTTTCATCGCGGTACGATACGGCCGTCAAGGAGGATTCCTGCCCGCTTGATTCCAAGTGACCCAAACAGTCTTCGCAAGCTGCTTTCAAGGTGATGGCAGCCAGCAGGGCACAATGTTCAACGGCTGGAGGCAATCCTTCCCAGATTGGCAAGAATGTCCTGTTGGCTGATGGCAGCCGCTTCTTCCAGGAGCTTTCCTTGGGCAAGACAGGTGGCCATGCTCCCCGCCGCGTGTGAAGAACCGCATCCGTCTGTAATAAATGAGGCATGGACCACTTTTTTCTCCTGCATAAACAGCCAGAATTCCATGGTGTCTCCGCAGGGCCCGGTAATGCGCGCATGGCCGTTAAAATCCGTCCGGGGGCCATGGTTGCGCGGGCTCATGGCATGGTCGCGCGCTACAGCAGAAAAATCCTTAAGATCAATACATTCCATGTTTTTTGATCCCTTCTATTATAATATTAGGGAGGCTTAAGCAACTCATAGCCATCCCCGGCAGCCTAAACGGTCGTAACCACGGCAACTTCAATTGGATTTCTGCGGGGGCTGATTGCCGCATCAAGGCCACCGATTCTGCCATCCAGCCTGATGACTGAATTCATGATGCAAATTCCTTTTCCTAGGGCGACGTCACCAAACCAAGAGGCCCCCAAGTCCGGAGGGCCTGAGGCCACATGGCCGTTCTCAACCCATGCCGTTTTCTGCCGATTAGCCATCTACGACGACTCCTTGCGCTACGTATGCCAGAGCCTGTTTCAGGTCGGCTACAAGCTGGTCAGGCGGTTCGATTCCAATGGACAGCCGGACGGTGTTCTTCTTGACGCCAAATGCCGTTCGCCGTTCTGGCGGCAAATAAAGCATCGTGGTCAGGAACGGGAGGCAGATCAGTGACTCGGTAGCCCCGAGACTCACCGCATGGCAGATTCTTTTCAGTGCCGCGACGAACTGCTTGGCATCTTCTTCGTCCTCACCCACGTCGAAGGCGAGCATGCCGCCGAAGCCTTGATGCATTTGGCTCGCGGCTACGGCATGCCCCGGATCGGTTGCCAGCCCTGGATAGCATAGCCGGGACACTTTGGGGTGTTCGGACAGGAACGCCGCGACGGTTTGCGCTCCTCGAGCCATGGCCTCGGCGCGCAGCTCAAATGTCTTCAGGCCGCGATCCAGAAGGAACGCTGAGTAGGCATCCAAGGTTGTGCCGATGGCCTGCCGCGTGAACCAAAGCTTGTTATAGTGTTCCTTGGAGCCAGCAATTGCGCCGGCCATAAGATCGTTATGGCCGCCCAACGCTTTGGTGGCGCTGTGCAAAACAAGGTCAGCCCCCAGCTTCAGCGGATTCTGGTGATACGGCGTGGCAAAGGTGTTGTCGGCCACCACCATGGCCCCGACCGCGTCTGCAGCCTTGCGGATGGCGGCCACGTCAATGATCTTGCAGAGGGGGTTGCTGGGAGTCTCCAGGAAGATCATCCGCGTGTCCGGATTGATGTGCTCGCCGATATAGGATGCCTCATCCGCATTGAGCCAGGTGATCTTCACCCCCATCCGCTGCAGGATCAACGAGACCTTGTAGTTGGCCCCGTAGGTGTCATGGAAGATGATCAAGTGGCTGCCCGTCTGCAAGTAGGTCAGGTACACCATCGTGCAGGCAGCCATCCCGGAGGTGCAGACAATGCAGTCTTCCGCTCCTTCCAACGCCGCGATTTTTCTTTCAACCTCCCGCACGGTCGGATTGTCATCGCGGTGATAGGTATACCCGTCGATCTCGCCATCGGTAATCTGGCGGAGCACCTCAAACGAGAGATATTCATAGTTCACTGCATTGACAATGGGTGTAACCATCGGCCTGTTGCCGTAAGGGGTCAGGGGATCAGTAGCCATTCTATGGATGTCCTTTCATTTTGCAGATCTTGTTCTTTGCTGACTGAAGCTGCTTTGTCTATTAACCTTGTTTGTCGGGACAGTCTTCCTGCAACTCCGTTCTCACATAATCCCAGATATTGCGAATCTCTTGCGCACAGCCTGCGGCCTGGTATTCTACGACCGCCTGTTCCTGCAGTTGCGCTAGAGTCACTGCGCGGTCATAGCGGATGCGTCCCGCAATGCGCGCGCCTGCCTGGCGAGCCTTGTCCTCAATGCGCTCCGTCATCTCAAAGTTAAGATCCCATTTATTTACGCAGACGGCAGTGGGCATGTTGAAATGCCGTGTCAAAGAGAGAACCCTCTCCAAATCATGCTCCCCCGAAACCGTGGGCTCTGTGACAACCAGCACCAGCGTTGCGCCGGTCACCGCGGCGATGACGGGGCAACCGATTCCAGGCGGACCGTCCACAATGACTAGAGAACGATGTTCCTCCCCGGCGATACGGCAAGCTTCCCGGCGCACGATGGAGACCAGTTTGCCTGAGTTTTCGGCTGCCACGCCCAGCCGGGCGTGAACCATGGGGCCGCAACGGGTGTCTGAAACCATCCACTCGCCACAAAGCCTCTCCGGAAAATCGATGGCTTGGACCGGACAAAACCGGACGCATACGCCGCACCCTTCACAGGCTACGGGGTCGATGAAAAACGCGGCATCCCCGGCAGCTTTTCCGTTCATTCCCACCCCGCCGAAGCGGCACTGAGCCAGGCATGTGCCACAGCCGATGCACTCTTCCTCACGGATGATGGCCTCATGCCCGCTGCGGAATTCGTGGCGTTCCTTGGTCCGGGGTGAAAGGACCAAGTGCAAGTCCGCCGCATCCACATCGCAATCGGCAATGACCGGCCGATCGGCCAAAACGGCCAGTGACGCCGTGACGCTGGTTTTGCCGGTGCCGCCTTTGCCGCTGATGATGACGAGTTCCTTCATGCCTTCATATCCCTTTCTGTGTTTTCGGGCCACCGTCTCAGCCCCTTTCTCATCCCGCTGCCGAAAGCCGCATGACGACAATCGTGCCCAGACCCAAGGCAATCAGTGGCAGTTCCCAGGCAAGGCTTCGCAACCCGCCAGTGGAGCGCCGGCCAGGCACAAGGTCCGCCAATGCTATATAGATAAAACTTGCCGCCGACACCGAGAGCAAGTAAGGAACCAGCGACTGAGCGAAGGGGAGAAGAAAGTAAGTCATAACGGCTCCCACCAGCGCAGTGAGACTGGAGAGCAGATTGAACCAAAGGGCGCGGGGGCGTGAATAACCATTTTCCAGCAAAATCGCGAAATCACCTACCTCTTGAGGCACTTCATGGACAATCACGGCCACGGAAGTGGCAATACCCAAGGGAATGGATCCCGCAAAGGCGGCGGCAATGGCCACCCCGTCGACAAAATTGTGGAGTGAATCGCCCAGCAGAATCATCGCTCCCGCGCGGTTATGAATGTCACAGGGTCGTTCGTGACAATGACGCCACAGGGCAAATTTCTCAAGCACGTAAAATAAAATGATTCCTGCCAGGATAGTAGGCAAAACCGATGTGCTGGCAAGCCGCAGCAGCGCGTGCGGAATCATGCCGAAGAAGGCGGCCCCAAGCAGCGTGCCGATGGCGTACGGAATCAAGCTGCCTGTAACAAGGCGCACCCGGCCCCCTTTAAAAAGAAGGACCAGGCCCGCGAGCCCAACCGAGCAAATCGACCCTAACAAGGAGAACAAAACGATCAGAGCCAGCATCATGATGCGGCCTCGCAGTCTTTTGTGAATCTTCTTTGATAAAAGAGATGCCCATCGTGCTCAGTTTTTGCGAGAGCCCCCGGGCCACCAGCCGGTCAACCACTTCCCAGCTAGATCCAGCCCGGACAAGCAGCGAGCTGACAGCCTCTTCCCGCAAAGGGTGAACGGCAGTTATGCTCAAAAGTTCTTTTTCAATATTGCCCATCAAGGCAAAATCAACTCCCTCATAGCCGATCAGGTATTCCACCCGCTTCACCTTGTCCGCCAGGATATGATAGGCCCGGTTGATGGTTGCTTCATCCGGGCCTCGCCCCCACCTCTCCGCGGGAGGGCGGGTGGGAATGCCCAGATACGCCTGATCGGGCTGCAAGCGGTGGAGGAAATCGGCGACCTCCTTCATGCAATCATCTGAGTCATTGATCCCTCTGACGAGCATCGTTTCGGTTGCCAGTCTGCCAGAGAAGGTTTTGGCAAAAGCAAGCGCACCATCCAGCATCAGCGGAAGTCCAATGGCTTTGTGGGGGCGATTGATCTTTCGCCAGATTGTCTCCTGGACAGCATCAATCTTCAGCGAAACCCAATCAGCCAGGCCAAGCTCGCGTCTCACATCATCGCGCCATAACAGCGACCCGTTCGTGATCACAGCGACAGGGACCTCCAACGTTTTCAAAAGCATGATTTCCCTGCCCAGGTTCACATCCAAGGTCGGCTCCCCATCCGGCACGAAGGCAAGATAGTCGACTCGTTCTGCCGCCTCTTTGGCTCTTGCCACTCGACTCTGCACATCCCGAAAAATATCTTCGGGCGCATAGAAAGAGTGGCGCTCCATCTGCATCTGTGTGGTTTGTCCCACCTGGCAGTAGACGCAGGAATAGGTGCATGCCTTGCCCGGTATATTGTTGATGCCCAGGCTCCTGCCCAGACGGCGTGACGGAACGGGCCCATAGGAGTATTGAACACAGCTGGCGGAGTTCTTCGAGGTTATTGCAACTCCCCGCTTTCACGCAGTTTGATTCGTGCGATGACCGTCTCGCCTGCGCGCAGCCTGTCTCCGGGTTTTGCCAAAACCTCCACGGCGGCTGTTGGCAGGTAGATATCCAGCCGCGAACCGAATTTCATCATCCCGATTCGGTCCCCCGCCTTGACTGGTGTCGATGCGTCAGGGTTCAGCCAATAAACAACACGCCGGGCAACCGGCCCAACGATCTGGGCAACCAAACAGCGTGTTTGTACTCCCTCAATCAGAATCTTGTTATGCTGGTTCAGCTCAGACGACTTCTCCCGAAAAGCGAAAATTTTTTTGCCGGGGAAATACCCGATGAAACGCGAATGCCCGGTGAGAGGAGAACGGTTTACATGGACGTCGAAAAGGCTTAAAAAAACGCTGATCCGCACGCACTCGTCGTTAAGATGCCTATTCTCCGCCAAACGCGTAATGGACATTACCCGGCCGTCCGCGCCACTAAGAACCGCCGCCGGATCCTGCGGCGGAGTCCGCTCCGGATCGCGAAAGAAGAAGAGGAGGACGAAAGTCCCCATTAAGAACAGCAAAACCCCGGGCATGAAGGCCTGCAGCCCCAGCCCCACGCAGGCGCTTGCGATTGCAACAATAGCAATAAATGGCAACACTTCATGCCGGATGCTCATCGTTCCTCCTGAGCCGGAACGAGCCCTTCGGCATTCCGGAGATTCATGGTCTTTTCCAGCAGAACCTGGAAGAGGCAGCGGTATTCCGGCAAAGCTTCGACGATCAGCTCGCCTCTGGAATAAGCTTCGGCGATCCGCCGATCATCAGGAATTTCCAAAAGCACTGGGATGTCTTGTTCGCGGCAGTGGACATACACTCGGTCGTCTCCTGTCCCGGCCCGGTTGATGACGACACCAAAGGGAACCCTGATATTCCGGACCACCTCCACGGCGAGTCTAAGATCGTGCAGCCCGAAGGGGGTCGGTTCCGTGACAAGCACGATTAAATCCGATCCCCGAAGCGTGGCGATGACCGGGCACGAAGTTCCAGGAGGTGCGTCCAGAATTGCGGGCAGGCCGTTTTGCAGACGAGCCTTGACTTCGCGGATCAGCGGCGGAGCCATGGCCACGCCAACGTCCAGTTTCCCTTGAATCAGCGTGATCTGCCCTGCCTGGATGGTCTCAACCACTCCGATGCGCTTCCCGGTTTCGCCGATGGCCTTTTTGGGACACACCTTCATGCACCCCCCGCAGCCGTGGCACATTTCGGGGAAGACCAGTGGTTTGGTCCCAAACGAAACAATGGCGTGGAATTGACAGAACTTGCCACATTCGCCGCAGCCGTCACAAAGCGATTCGTCCACTTGTGGAACCGGCAGGGTGACGGTTTCTTCCTTGATCGTTGGACCCTTCAGAAACAAATGATCATTGGGTTCTTCGACGTCACAATCCAGAAGCTGCACAGCCGAGCCAAACACCCGCGCCAAGTTTAGCGAAACGGTTGTCTTGCCAGTTCCTCCTTTGCCTGAAGCGACCGCGAGAATCATGAGGGGCCTCCGCCTCTGTACCCCCGGCGGCCCCGTTTTTGAGCCGTCTCCTCGCAGACTTCGTCCTGCCAGCCGTTGCGGATTGGATCGCGCCGATCGAATTTTGCCGTGTATGGCTTGATGTCCAAGAGCGGCGTGCCGTCCAAGATGTCCATCCCGTCAAGTTGAAGCACATTGCCTTCGCGGCTGACCAGCTCCACAATGCTCAAGCCGATGGGGTTGGGACGGCAGGGGGTTCGAGTGGCAAAAATACCATGTTCGACATCTTGGAGAAACGGCTTGACGATGAGCTGAGCCTGGCGCGGCCTGGTGGAGATAATAAATTAGATAGATATGCGAAAAGCCCTCCAGGTCACGCAACCCCGCGGCGTATTCCGGGAAGATCTCTGCCCGCCCTCGGCAACCCGCGGCATAGACGGGTTGGATGGGGGTCTGCTCCGCGGCTATATGCTCGCTGTGGATTACGCCGATGGGTTTGAAAGTGACAACGATATTATTTTTCATGCCCAATGGCCTTCGGTGTCCGCCGAGCGGGCCTCAACTAACTTGCCCAAACGGTATTGATCGAGCGCGGCGGCCACGTTGGGCGCACCTGTGGTGTAGATTTTGACCCCGGCCGCGGAAAGAACGCGGAAAGCCTTGGGGCCGCAATGCCCGGTCACCACACATCCCACTCCCAAGCGAACCACGGTTTCCGCCGACTGGATCCCCGCTCCTTGGGCCGCGTTCAAATTTTGCTGGTTATCTTTAACTTCAAAAGTCTCATTGTTCAAATCGCAAATCAAGAACCTGGGGGCCCGGCCGAAACGGCTGTCCAACGGGGCTGCGAGGTCGTTTCCAGAAGTTGTGAAGGCAACTTTCACCTGTTTGCTCCTCTTTATAAATGGCCTGAACCTTCCACACTGGCTACCAAGCCAGCATGGAAGGACTCCTTGAATATCCATGTCGTGATCCGGCATCTTTCCGGCCATGTTATTTGTTAATAGTCAAGGGTCAGAATCCTTCCGGCCGCGAACGAAAAGAACTTCGCTTTGTCGGCAATCTGAATGCCTGCAGCGAGATCGTCAGCGGATTTTCCCGCTGCCTTCAAGCAGCCGGGGCACGCCATCATCAGAACACCTTTCTCGTGCAGTTTCGCCAGTTGAGACTTGGATGAAGGGAAATGAGCGAAAGTCAGATCTTTGGCATCCTTGAGAACGACTTCGATGCCCTTAATGTCGAAGTACACCAGCACGGGATGGTCCTCTGACATGAGGTTAGCCATGTTCAAGGCCATGAGAACCCAATGGGGATCGTTTTGACCCTGACTGAAGTGGATGAACACTCCATCTGTCGATACTGTCTTCTTCTCTGCAGCAAAGCTGATAGATGTCAGAACAAGAGCCATAGTAAAAATCATGGTTGCAAGAGCCTTCAATCTCATGAAACATCTCCTTTCATAATTATTGAAAATTACTTTGGGCATTGCTTGAGAACCATGAACCAATCCAACACCTTGGTGTCGGCAGCGGGCTGTTCGACTCGTTCCTTAGCGGTGCCGCACGACCCAGGAGGAGGAACAATGACATCTTCCGTCGGTTGCCAATTGGCAGGTGTGGCCACCTTGTGTTTATCAGACAATTGCATTGCCATGAGCAAACGCTTGATCTCTTCCATGTTGCGCCCGTTGCTGAGAGGATAATAGAGAATCGCCCGGACATAGGCTTCGGGATCAATGAGGAAGACGGCCCGGACAGCCTGTGTGGTGCTGGCGCTGGGCTGGAGCATGCCAAATGCCTTGGACACCTCCATTGTCAGGTCGCTGATCACCGGGAAAGTCACTTCAACTCCTTTCATCCCCCTGAATTCGATCTTTTCCTTGATAGTTCGGAGCCAGGCGATGTGGCTGTAAGTGCTGTCGATGGAAAGACCGAGGAGTTTGCAGTTGAGTTTCTCAAATTCCGGCTGCATGGAGGCGAAAGTCATGAACTCGGTCGTGCAGACCGGAGTGAAATCGGCGGGATGGGAAAAGAAAATCACCCATTTCCCTTTGAAATCTTCGGGGAAATTGATGGGGCCCTGCGTGCTTTCCGCTTTAAAACACGGAGCTGGTTCGCCAATCAGTGGAAGTCTTGCTGGCTGTTCCATGTTGATCATCTCCTTTTGTCAAATTGTTTGTGCAACGGGAGCGCCCACAACAGAGTGTGCGCCCCCGCCGCCGTGGCAACCCTCGAAGGGGTCATTGCGCCGCATTTCCGGTTTCTATCTCGGAAAGGCGTTGCTTGATCGTATCGAGTTCCGACTGCAATTGGGCGGCCTGGTTCTCAAGCCCCCGTTTTTCCATCTCCGGGCCTGACTGCTGAGGCGGGGCGGCAGATCCGCCGAACTGCATCCATCCCGGCAAACCAGTGGCGTAGAACCGGTGCCGCCATCCCCGGCCTCCGCCGCCGAATCCGCGTCCTAGGCCAAACCCCATCCCGGGCCTGCGGCCCGGGGCGGAATTTGCACGGCCAGGTATTTCAAAACCTGCGCAAAATCCTGCTTTGTGTCCTGTCATCGAACCCATTCCCATGGGTCCTGTTCCTTCTCGTCTTGGCATATTATTGCCTCCTTTTGTTGCGGGTTTTTCCCGCTTTTCTTTTGTTGGGTCATTCTTATGTTTGGGGTGAAGAATCAAGAGCGACGCGTGGCAGTGCCTCACTTTGGGCAGAGAGCCTGTGTGCAGGGTACGCCGCGCTGATGAGGCAGAGAATGACCGCATTTTGGGCAGAGACAGACGCTCACCGCATCCATTATCTTAGGCCCTCCCGCACAACTTCGCCTCTGACCCTGCCCTAAGCCTTGATCCATTTCACCGCGTCTTTTCCTGTTCATCGAATGCTCCTCTTTGTTGATGCCACCCAGTTTCCGGCGCTGGCGTCGGCTGCGTCCGCAACAACCAGGCATAGCAAAGGTGTCGCGCCCCAACTTGCCAATCAACCAGGCTTGAATTACCTCGTTCAGGGCACCCGCCACGAATGGAATCACCTTAATACCATAAGCGGCGACCATCTCTCGCAGTGGCCGGGAAATGGCGCCACAAACCAGTGTGCCGATGCCCAGCTCTGTCAGAGTGATCGCCTTTTGAACCGGGAGATTATCCGCCAGGACTTCTTTAGTTTCAGCAACGATTCGTCCGGCTTTAACCTCTACAACGTGAAGCTGCCGGGCGGTATCAAAGACCGGCGCAATTCGCTTTTCCCAATAGGCAAAGGCTGTTTTCATAATCCCAATTCCTGCTCCCCGTTCATGCGGGCAAAGAGGGCAGGGGTGTCCTCCATATGGATCCGCCTTAAAGAGGCGACTCCTGTCCTTTGAATTGCTGAAGATCAAAAATATTAGTCAGGGGGTGGGGGCACCCTTGTAGTCCAAAGACTATCGGGCTCTACCTCTACTCCAAGCTGGAACCCCGTTAGCGTTCCGAAGTGTCAAGACATCCTCACCCTTCTTCACTTCAGCGGCAATGATGGCTGGTTTGCCTTCAAAAGTGATTCGCGAACCCTTTACCTCTATTTTGTCTTTTGGGGCAATTTTCACCCGCTGATTTTCGATATACCAACCGGGGCCGAGATGAACACTAATTGCCTCTTTGTCTGTCTTCACCACAATATGCACACCGTAATTCATCCCTTTCAGGGGCGTGATCTTATCCACCGAGACGACCTCGCCACTGATCGTTTCGATGGTCTGAGGATTATACATTCGACCATAAGCCGTTCCCTGCCCCCAACCACCTTGTCCTTTTTGCATAGCCCCCCCTTGCGCAAACACCTCAACAGCAGTAAAGAGCCCAAACATGGACACAAGAGCAATCATCGTTGTAAGCTTTTTCATTTCATTTCTCCTTAGTTCTCCCGGATGACATTTGTTCTTTTCTGATTGATCTGATAATGGTGCGCTCAATTGCATATATCACCACCACCAGTGTCCTAGCACTCACAATTCGAATATCATTTTCAAGTGCTCGTATAGAAAAGAAGCACGTGCCGGCCCAAACGTCGAGCCGCGCTAATTAATTGGCCTATGCAATTAGAATTGCAATAGATAGAACTTTAACGAAGAGAGCAACAACGCGGCAAAGAGTGGCTCTGATGCTACTGAGTGCTACTGCATGAGATGCGCATACGCTACTGTAGGCGTTCGGGATGGGAACCTCCGTCTAGTCCGTGCAGAGGGATCCCCGATTTCTTTAATCTGCGGGAAGAGTGGTTTTGTGAATGCTCAGTTCTTGAGCTGTGCTCAGGCGCTTAAAGCCATATCGCCCCCGTCAAAAGCCGATAAGGGTTATTGGATGGCGATCAAGACACTCCAAGAGACAGCGATCTAGTCATAGTTTTTGACCGCATTCTGGTTGGCCGCACTTATTTTTTTGAAGGTGCCACGGTTATGGCTACCAGCATGGGCGAGGAAGCTGTCAGGGTAGAGACAAAGTCAATGGCTGATATTTTCACACCGGGCTGCGGATTGTTCCAGGTGAACTTTATGAGATGAATTTTCATCCCCCTACTGCGGGTTGCAGTATTACCGCCAAACCATACCTCTTCGGCTTTAATAAGAGGCGGGTCCGTAGGATGTGCCCACCAGTCCAGTTCGTTCTCTCCGTAAATCAGATTAGCAGTTCGTGTCTCTCCATTCTCATAATGCATGACATATTCGCCGATTTTTAATCCCGCTGACGACCCCACGGAAAGCAGCCGCCTGGAGGAAATGGATCGCATCTCCCTTGAGGCCGACCGGAATCCCCAGCACGGCTTCGGGCAAAGCCAGGCCGCTGACCGCTAACGAGTTGGTTCCTGCCAGCACAATCAGGCCCCGTACGTCAAACAACACGCCGCCGAAGGGCTTCAATCCTTGAGGAACATCATGGAAATCATGTCCTGGATGGTTGAACCAGTCGTCATTGAGGGAAGTACCGTAATACCTGGTAAGGTCCACTTGGTTAGGGCTCGCCAACGTGTCTCTCGGCGCAATCGGGTTCCAGGCTTTGATCGAATCGAACCATTCGTAAGCCCGTTCTGCCTGGATGGGCTCAATGGTCATGGCGATTAAAAAGGGCGCGGCCTGCGTGTTGTTAGAAACAAAATCCATTGTTTTGATTTCGACGCCGGGAAGGGGATTGTTCCCCGTGTATTTAAACACCTTCACGGCTTGGCTGCTCCAAGCTATTGTGGCATCGGTCACAACAGACCCTGCGTATCCGCCAAATGAGTCCTTTGTGTTGCGACCATAGACAAGGGGAATTTTTTTCGTTTCTCCATTGGCATAATGCAGAACATAGTTGCCGATGACCGTGTCTTCCGCAGCGTCCCCCGCTGCACCGTGGAGAAAATCAATTTTTTCGCCCTTGTAATTTATGGCAATGCCTTGCACGGCATCGGGATAAGCCGAAGGTTTTCGGCCTGCCAGTTGGATCATCCCCCTGATATCAAACGCGGCCTTGGAAAAAGCATGCACCCCCTGAGGCAGGGATTCGAGATTGCCTTCCTGCAGAGATGAGGTGTAATAGGCGGTGAGATCCATCAAGTCCGGGATCGCCTGTTTGCTTCTGGCCGGGATGTGCAATGAGTTTGACATGGAACGTAACACCTTTCCAATGTAGGATTTAACAAAAATTATATCATATTCATTATGCGTGTGCTGTCCCCCATTGTCTTTGCCCTTCTGTCTAGCCCCCCCTTGCGCAAACCCCTCAACAGAAGTGAAGAGCCCCAGCAAGGACACAAGAGCAATAATCGTTGCCAGCTTTTTCACTTCATTTCTCCTTGGTTTTGCCGGATGACATTCGTTTTTCTGTCTGATCTGATCATGGTGCGTTCAATTGCCTTTTCCCCACCACCAGTCTCCTCGCGCTCACCATTCGAAGTTCCTTCATAAGTGCAGGTATAGAAAGGGGCACGTGTCGGCCCCAACATCGAGCCGCGCTAAAAATTGGCTCATGCAATTGGAACTGCGAGTGAGAGAAATTTAGCAATGAGAGCAATGCCGCGTTATAGAGTGGCGAAGATACTACTGAGTGCTACTGTAATAGGTGCGCACGCTACTGTATGCGCTTGTGATAGGAACGTCCGTCTTTTTCGGGGAGGGGGATCCCCAATTTCTTTAATCGGCGGAATAGCGTAGTCTTGTGGATGCCCAGTTCTTGGGCTGCCCTCAGGCGGTTGAAGCCGTTACGTTCGAGGGTATTGCGCAGGGCCTGAGCGTCCAGAATATCGTGGGCAGACCGCACCGTTGAATCCCTGCTTGCTAAAGCTCCAAAGCCTGCCCGGGAGGTTAATTCTTCGGGCAGGTGTCCTATGCCGATGGGACCCTCATTGCAGAGAATGAAAGCGCGCTCGATGGCATTTTCCAGTTCGCGGATGTTGCCCGGCCAATCATGGGCCATGAGGAGCGACAAAGCTTCCGCGCTGATCCCCGGCACCGATTTCTTTTGCACTTGGTTGAACCGGACAATAAACTGTTCCACGAGCATTGGGATATCCTCTTTCCTGCGGCGTAGCGGTGGAAGTTCGATGCGCACCACGTTCACGCGGTAATAGAGGTCCTCCCGAAAAACGCCTTGGCGCACCTGTGCTGCCAGGTCTTTGTTGGTGGCGACGATCACCCGGGCGTCAGTGTGTTCAGACCGGGTCGCTCCTAACGGCTCATAGGTTCGCTCCTGGAGCACCCGCAGCAGTCGTACCTGCAAAGCCGGACTTACCTCTGCAATTTCATCGAGAAAAAGAGTTCCCTTCTCAGCCAACGCGAACCGCCCGGGCTTATCCTTGTTTGCCCCAGTGAATGCGCCGGCTTTATATCCGAATAGCTCCGACTCCAGAAGCGTGTCGGGCAAAGCCCCGCAGTTGACTGCAATGAAGGGTCCCTGGTTGCGAGAACTGAGCGTATGGATCGTCTGGGCCACCAATTCTTTGCCCGTTCCGGTTTCGCCAAGAATAAGCGCAGTGCTGGGGCTGACGGCAATAGCCGGCAAAACCTCGAATACCCGCTGCATTAAAGGGCTGCGACTGGAAAGATCACCGACCCGGAATTTCCCCTCAAGTTCCCGGCGCAGGGCTTCCACCTCAGAGAGATCACGAAAAGTCTCTGCCCCACCAGTGATGCGCCCTTCGGCATCCCGCAGTACGGCAGTCGAAATGCTGATGGGGATGCGATTGCCGTCCGAGTCAATGATATACCCCGATTTGCCAATAATAGGTTTGCCAGTCTTAAGTGTTTGTTGAAGCGCGCAAGCCGCCCCGCACATGCTGGAACGAAACACCTCCGAACAGCTCCGGCCAATGGCTTCATGACGCGATACTCCCGTGATTTGCTCAGCAGCCCGGTTAAAGGAAGTAATCCGCCATTCTTGATCTACCGTGAAGACCCCGTCCGAAATGCTTTCCAGAATAGTTTCTGTGGGGGAAGTTAGATTCCGTTTTGATTTTTTTATCTGATGGGCGGTCATGGTTGCCTTCAATTCAGTAGAAAAAATGGAGGTGACCCTTGCCAAAGTCTTCTACCTATAGTCTACTGCTCTATGTCAATATTCCAAGCACTAAAAAAGCAGTCATGAAGAAGGCTTAACTAATGCCATCTGAAATCCCAAGCTTTAGCGGCGGGGGCCTATTTATTATGAGCATATGTTCATAATAATTCAAGTATCTTGCCCCCCCAGCGTGTTCAATTCAATATGAAAGACCGGAATGGAGTGGTGCAGAATTAACTCACTTGGTACTTTCGATTATTTGTAAGTTGCGTCTCCCCATAATCATAAATCCAATCGTTTCTTTATTGCCCTCACTAAGCATATGTTTTTCCCGGTATCGAGTTTTTATAAATTTACAATATATCCTTAACGCTCCAACAAGATTAACTCTCTTAGTAACATCTGCCATTTTTTTACCCATCAGTTTAAAAAAAACCACCAGATTACTTTTAAAAACTGCACAGAAATAATTACTTGTGAGAATTTAGCATTGTTACCACTTTGGCAATTAAGATGCAAATGTGTTTAACGGAAAGGCTGAGTGTTAACAAATTTCTTTGCATTCCCACTTCAATAAGAAATCAGGTTAACAGTTTTAGTGCCGTAATTATTAGCATAATTTTGTAGGGTTACGAATATTTGGTTGGTTTATATACCTTGATGAGTGAGATTGAGTAAATTATTTCTCGGGATTTTATTGCGAAAAGTTGTTTTTTTGCTTTTAATTTCCGATTGCCACAGTCCAAAGATCAATCACAATTTTAAAAAAAACCTAAAAAGGGTTTACTAGATATTTTTTATAGGCCAGCTAATGGCCAACACTGGCAAACTGAGGTGGCACCGGTATGAGGCTCAAGTTATTTGCGAGATTATTGATTGGTTTGGCAACATTCATCTTCCTTGTGGAAACCTCTATTTCCAATGAAGACACCCCCTTGCCGAAATTCATTAATGTGACACAACAGGCTGGCATTAGTTTTAATCATTGTCTGGGTTCCAAAAAGATCAACAACATTGTGGAAGCCACCGGGTCTGGTGCAGGATGGTTGGATTATGATCAAGATGGGTGGATGGATCTGTATTTGGTCAATGGTTGCTACCTGGAAGGGGTCAATGATCCTCATTCCCCCTTCAAGGGGAAAAGAGTCACTGACCGCCTCTATCGAAACAAGCATGATGGGACTTTTGAAGATGTGACCGAAAAAGCCGGTTTGGGTGGGGATGAGGATGGTTATGGGATGGCTGTGCAGGTAGCGGATTACGACAATGATGGATATCCCGACCTCTATGTGACCAATTATGGCGGGAACGTGCTCTACCATAACAACGGGAATGGCACTTTTACGAATGTTACGGCGAAAGCTGGAGTGGCCTGCAAGGGGGAGTGGAGCACCGGGGCAGCCTTTTTTGATTATGATAATGATGGGGAATTGGACCTATTTGTTGGAGCCTATTTGAAATATGATGCTGTTTACCGGCTTTTTTACGAAGCGGACATCTACCCGGGCCCCCTCGCCTATCCCGCCATGAAGAGCCATCTTTTCCACAACAATGGGGATGGGACTTTTACTGATGTAACTCAAAAGGCTAAAGTCGATAAAGAGGGACGCGCCATGGGTGTATTGGCGGTTGATTACGACAACGACGGCTGTGTGGACCTCTTTGTGGCGAATGATGCAACACCAAACTACCTGTACCACAATAACCATGATGGCACTTTCAGCGACATGGCCCTCACCGCTGCGGTAGGATTTGGGCAAAATGGAAATGCCGCCGCCAATATGGGAGGGGACTGGAGAGATTACGATCACGACGGACGGCTGGATCTGCTTGTGCCCGCCATGGGATACAACGCGCTCTTTCGCAATGATGGCAAGGGACTGTTTGAAGATGTCGCTGTTGAGGCCGGCTTGGCAATTATCACGGCCCAGTATTGGTCTTGGGGTGGGAAATTCATCGACTATGACAATGATGGTTTTGTGGATGTGATGGTGGTGAATGGCGATGGACATCGGCTCTCGGAAATCCAGGAGATGATTTTGGCCCGCAATGTGCCGGGACCGGGTGGCAAAAGGGTCTTCCAGGATGTCGCCAAAATTTCAGGCGAAGTGCTGGACGAGAAAATGGTGGCCCGGGGGCTGGCCTTGGCTGATTTTGATAATGATGGGGACATGGATGCCGCCGTCCTGAGTATTAGCGGACCTTCCCTGTTGATGCGCAACGACGGCGGTAATCGCAATAACTGGCTGCAATTGCATTTGCAAGGGACGAAAAGCAACAGGGATGGGTTGGGAGCTAAAGTCACCATCAAAGCCGGCGAGTTGGTTCAGTTTGATGAAATGAAAAATGGCACCAGCTATCTTTCTGCACATGATTCCCGGATGCATTTCGGGTTGGGAACTCACACCAAAGTGGATGAGGTAATCATAAAATGGCCCAGCGGAATTTTACAGACCTTCACAAATATCAAAGCCAACCAAGTGCTCAAAACCGTCGAACCTCGCAGATAGTCTTGATTGTGGCCTTATTGGCGGGATTGGCAATCTGGCAAGCTCGTTGGCCATTGGTTTCCAGTGAGCCGCGCTTTGACTTGCTCTTCACTCAGGTTCCCCATCATTCGCGCCAATCACAGCATGGGAAAGACTTTGTGCCCGGCCCCACCGACCGGATCGAAGGAAGCCGTTTGGTAAGAATGGCTCCTGGGGGGAAAATCACGGTCTTAACTCCTGATTTTGCTGCTGCCGCGCATTCCTCCCTCTCCTTCGATGGGAAAAAGGTGATTTTCTCCGGGAAGCGTGGAAAAAGCGGCCATTGGGATATTTGGGAAATGGATCTGGATGGCGGCAGCAAGCGGCAGATCACGCAGAACATGGGTGACTGCTGCGAACCGCACTACCTTCCACCGAGCGCTCTCAATTACCCTCTTTATGATGAAGATGTGCGTTGGATTACATTTACCTCTACCGCAGCCAATACTTTTGAGGAAAGCGGAGGGCACCTTGCCACTGCGCTTTACGCCAGGAGTCTCGACCCCGTCAAAGGCCGGGGGATTGTAACCTGGAGGACCACTTTTAATCTTTCCAGCGATTTTTCCACATCCGTGTTGAATGATGGCCGGATTCTTTTTACGAGCCACCAAATGGGAGACAGTGACAAGTTTTCAGGCGGCCGTTATCCATTGATGGCAATCAACTGGGACGGTTCCGGACTCAACCTTTTTTGTGGCGATGAACAGGGTGGAAAGCTGAAGAGCATGGTTTGTGAAATGCCGGACCGGACGGTGGTGTTCGTTGAGTCTGACGGGAAATCAACGGATGGCAGCGGCAGCTTGGGACGAGTTTCTCTCAAGCGGCCTTTGCACAGTTATGAATCGCTCAGTTCAGGAGAAGGGCGCTTTCGCAATCCGCGTCCATTGCCAAACGGCAACCTGATGGTCTCATTTGCCAAGGGGGATCAGGCTTATGAGCTTTACCAGTTTGATTTTCCGCGGAAGACCATTGGCGCCAAAATCTTTGCGGATACGAAATGGGATGCAGTTGAGGCAATCCCCGTGGCCCCAACGGCCGAACCGGCTGGATTGATCAGTGCCATTTTTGATGATCAGGCCACCGGCGATTTGCAATGTATGAATGTGTATGAATCGGACCGGCCGGAGGCGGCTTCGATTAAGAAGGGAGAGGTTAAAAAAGTTCGGTTCATTCAAGGCGTTGCGGTTCAGACTCCCGGCGCTCCAGCGGAAACGCGGGTGATAGGGGAAGCTCCGGTCGAACCGGATGGTTCCTTCTATGTGCGGTTGCCCGCCGATACTCCTTTTTACATTCAAACCCTCAACGCCGATGGAAAGCCGCTCATGACCATGCCCCGATGGATGTGGGTGCGGCGCGGCTCCAGCCGCGGCTGCATCGGATGCCATGAGGATAAGGAACTGGCGCCCGAAAACCGGGTCACTCAGGCCCTAATGAAAGCTTTTCCCGTAGTGATCGGGGGCAAGAAGTAGATTTTTTCCCGCGGATATTAGCCATAAAATGCTGACAAGGGGGACGGAAACTTGATATTGCGACGGTTTGGGATAATCGTTTTCGGCCTGACGGCTCTTTGTCTTTATACATTTTTCAGTTTGTCTTTAAATAATCCACCCCCGCAGTTAGATGGCAGTATGCGCGCTCAGCATGCAGTGCCAGAAGATGATTTTTACAAATCCCCCATCCAATTGGCCCTTTCCCGGGATGGGAAGACCCTCTATGCGGTTTGTGAAAACAGCCAGGAAGTGCTCATCGTCAATTTGCCGGACCGGAAAGTGATCGGCACGCTGAAAACCGGGAGACACCCCTTGGGAATTGCCCTGAGTCCCGATGAGAGGCGTCTCTATGTGGGGAACCGGTGGGAAGACAGTGTGATGGTTTATGATTTGTCCAATCAAAAGCTGATCCGGACGATTCCAAACCTGGAGGAGCCCCATCAGATCCGGGTGGATGCCAGCGGTGCCCATCTTTATGTGACGAACATGGGATCCAACACTTTGTCCATTGTGGACACCAGGAGCTTCGAGACGCTAAAACGTCTTGGAACCGGGACTTCCCCCTTTGGCCAGGAAGTGAGTCCCGCAGGCAATTTTCTCTTTATCTCCCACGAGCTTTCCAATCCGGTTCCTTTTCGCACTGCACCGGTCACCGAATTGACCATCGTGGATACGGGGAAGCAATTGGTGGCGGGGCGTCTGTGGCTGGAATCCACGGTGGCCGGTCAGGATGTGGCGGTCAGTCCCGATGGGAAGCTGGTGGTGGTGGCTTTGGAACTCACCAAGAATCTGATTCCGGAAACCCAGATCTATCAAGGTTGGATGGTCACGCATGGATTTGCCATTGCTGAGGCAAGCCCGGGAGGCCGCGTGGCTTATTTCCTCCTGGATGAAGCCAACCGCTATTTTGCGGACCCATACGGACTGGCCTTTTCTCCGGATGGGAAATACCTGTATGTCTCTTCCAGCGGGGCGGACCTGATCTCGGTGGTCGACATGGAAAAATTGCGCAAACTGCTCCATTTCCACGATGGGAAAATTGGAATTCCTGATGAGGCCATTCGGCGCTATGCCCGGCATCTGGCTCTCAGCGCCGAATATGTCGTGGCAAGGATCCCCACGGGAAGCAATCCAAAAGACTTGGCCATTTCCCCGGATGGACAAAGGCTTTATATTGCCAACCGGCTGGCCGACACCATCTCGGTTGTGGATACCCGGACCAACAAAACCGCTGAGACGATTGATTTGGGCGGCCCGCAAATTGAAACCGCTTTACGGCATGGCGAAAAGCTGTTTAACAGCAGCAATTTCAGTTATCAAAGACAATTAAGCTGCAATACCTGCCATCCGGAATATCACGTGGATGGTTTGCAGTACGACATTGTGGCCGGTGTGGATGCCATGGGGCAGAACCTGGTGGATAACCGGACTCTGCGCGGCATTGCCTTTACGGCGCCATTTAAGTGGAATGGGAAAAATCCCTCGATCGCCCGCCAGGACGGTCCCCGGACGGCGCAGATCTTTTTCCGGTCCCATGGTTTTGATCCCCAGCAACTCAAAGATGTGGTCAAGTTCGTGGAATCCATTCCTTTTGGGCCCAACCGTTTTCAGGCTTACAACAACCGCTCGGATGAAGTGGTGTTGACCGAAGCCCAGGAAGACGGCCGGCAGATTTTCGAGAGGGCATTCGTCCGGGCCGGTCCATTTGCCGGCCGTTACATCCCCGCGGGGAATCGTTGTATCACTTGTCACCGGCCTCCTTACTATGCAGATCAGAAGTTGCACAACGTGGGGAATCGCGCCTATTTCGACATGGACTCGCTGGTAGACACTCCCCAGTTGACCAACGTCTCGGAAAATGCTCCCTATCTGCATGATGGCCGTTGCTATTCCCTGGAGGAAATTTGGACGACTCACAATCCGGATGACTTGCACGGGACCACCAACGGTACCATCGATAAGCGGGAATTGAATGCGCTGATCGAATATATAAAAACGCTGACCGCTCGCCCCCCCTATTCGGATCAAGAGTTTATGCAGGTGATGTTTCCTCCCAGCACGGAGCGGCGCAGCCTGTTTCGCGTGCAGGGGTTGAGCAACCCCGTTAAATCCAGCGCCCGGTATGAAGGGGTTAAAGTTTGCGCGAATTGCCACCTCAGCCAATATAAGACCTTGTTGGGTACGGGGCATGGGCGAAGCTGGGTGGTATTGGGGCGGGAAATGGCGATGATGGTCGCCAAAGAAATGGGGGTCAAGGGCAATCCGCAATATAGCGCCACCTGCCTGGCCTGTCATGGTACGGCGGCCTTGGTGACTGAGGATTCCCGGGCGCCCAATTTCCGGATCGAAGAAGGAGTGTCCTGTGAAGGATGCCACGGGCCGGGATCCGAGTACACGAAGGTGATGAGTGACCGGAACAAGGCAATTGCTGCTGGTTTGAAAATTCCCAAAGCAGAAGATTGCATAGCTTGTCACATGCCCAAACCCTCGCATGCCATATTGAAGAAGATGATTCCCCCTTTTGATATGCAAGCAGGAATGAAGAGGATTAATCACTGGACGGACAAGGGGAAAGCGGCGCCGGTGAATAGTTCTGGCGGAGGAATGTGATTCATTTGAGCTGTGTCTTGCCGGGACGCAGATTGGCCCGTACGGGAAACTGCTTGGGAATCGATGGTCTTTTAAGGGTAAAGGCGAATCACCAGGGCTGGAGCCTTTCAATTATTAAGTCCATAAGGAGGAATAAATGAAACGTTGGTTTACATGGCTTTGTTTATTCATGGGATGTTTTCTATGGTCGGTACATCCGGTTACGGCAGCCGATTCAGCGGAGTCTCCTGCTCCCAGTCTGTCTTCAGCTGCGGCGGATGGATATCCCCGAATTTATACTCATTGGGAGTCTTTCCACCTTGAAGATGGTCTGCCCTCCAATAAGGTCTATTGTATTGCGGTGGATCGCGACCGGATTTGGGCGGGAACGGACAATGGACTGGCCCTCTTCGAAAATGGCAAGTGGACTTCCTTCGGAGTGAAGGATGGCTTATCCTATCCTGGAGTTTTGGCCCTCGCGATAGACCCTGCGACTCGGGATGTCTGGGCCGCTACGATGAAAGGGGTCACACACATTTCCAATGGAAAATTTGAAGTCTTCACGCAATTCAATAGCGGATTGCCCAATGACGTGGTATTTGGCATTTGCATGGAAAACCAGAATGTCTGGGTGGCCACTACGGCGGGCGAGGGCAGATACCGAGTTGCCGAAAAAGTCTGGGATGTTTTTACTCCGGCCAATTCTCCTCAGCATGAGCCCTGGGGCTATTTTGTCACTTACAACGACGGAAAAATGTATGCCGCGCTTTGGGGTGGCGGCGTGATGGAGTTCGACATTGCCACGCAGGGGTGGAGATCCTGGTTGGACCCGGACGGGGAGATGGAAGTCGATATCATGCGGGATGATGGGTTGATTCACGTCATTACCACCAGCACCAGTTACGTGGACAAGATTCTCTGGGTCTCCACCTACTTTGGGATGAGCCGCTACGATGGCCGCCACTGGCGGGGTTATACCGATGTTGATTGCGGAATTCCTAGCAACTTCATCAACATGGTGAAGGCCAATCACAATGTGGCTTGGGTCTGTACGGACCATGGGCTGGGCACTGTAAATGGAGACAACAATAAGTGGGTCAGCTATGTGCCGGTGGATCCGGTTTGGGAACACCAGCGCGGGGCCGAAGGTGCCAAGAACATTGAGGGAACCAAGGGATATGAAGCCCGGGTTTACGATGATGACAAGAAGCTGGTCAAAAAGGTCCCATTGGACCACCCCTTGGCAAACAACCATATATATGGAGTTGATTTTCAAGGTAACGATGTTTGGGTGGCCACATCCAAGGGTATAAGCCATGGCATTTGGAAGGGAGGGAAATAGACAATGAAAACACGGAAAAAAATTACTCTGATTGCAGCCTTTCTCATGGGGATTGCCAGTTGGCTTGGAGCTGAAGAGAGCAAGCCAGTGGATCAGACCCAAGTGGATTCAAAAACCACGGTTTCAAAAACAGCTATAAAATTGGCAACGAAACAGTCCGTCACAGTCAAAGGCGAATCGTCTAAAGCGTCGGAAAATCAAATTGCCGCGGCCTCAGCCACTGATGCTCCTAAGAAAAAAGAACTCTACGGCAATATGCCCGAGGATTTGGAGCCGTATGGGAAGTTTGTCAAAGAACCTTACAAAAAGTACTGGGTGCCCAGTGATTCCGAGGTCACCTTTTGGGGGCCCGGACGGGAAAAGCCAGAACTGGCCGTGGACAAAGTCAATATCGCTTTGCTGGCTCCCATGGAACGCAGCAATGAAAGCTACATGGGGAAATCCATGTATAACGGCACCAAGATGGCGATTGATGAAGCGAATGACAAAGGCGGGTACCAAGGAAAGCCTTTTAATCTCGTTTCCCGGAATGATACTGGCCTGTGGGGGGCATCCGCAAACGAGATCGTTGATTTCACGTATGAGGACAAATGCTTGGCGGTGATTGGGACCGTAGATGGAGCTAATACCCACATTGCCATCCGAGTGGCCTTGCGCACGGAAATCCCCATCATGAACGTGTCCGATCTGGATCCCACGCTGATGGAAACCAAAATACCGTGGGTGTTCCGCATTGTGCCGGATGACCGGCAGATGATTTATACTATTTCCTATTACGTTTACAAACAACTTGGTTTGAACAAAGTGGCCATTTTGCGCGCCAACAACCGCTATGGCCGTTTTGGCGTAGCTCGTTTCAAGAAGGCCTCCATCCTCTTTCAGAAACCGACTCCGATTGAAGTGAATTACGAAATCAACTACGGGCAGGTGAACTTGGATTTCGTGACCCAGATGGATCGGCTCAAGGAGGCCCAACCGGATGGGATCGTACTTTGGGCGGATGCTGAGCCCGCCGGGCTGCTGGTCAAAAGAATGCGGGAATTAGGAATGAATATCCCGATTATTGCCTGCGAACGGGTCATCAATCCGCTGTTCTTGGAAGCGGCTGGGCCTGCCGCGGAAGGAGTTGTGGCAACTTCCCCTTATAATCCGACAGACCCGAACCCCAAGTATCAGGAGTTTAAAACCAAATACAAGGCACTGTATGGGGAAGAGCCGGACACCTACGCGGCGCATTCCTACGATGGCACCTGGATGATCATCGAAGCCATTCAAAAAGCCGGCTTGAACCGCTACAAAATCCGAGATGAGTTAGCTGAAATGAATCACTGGAAAGGGGTGACTGGAGAGGTAGATTTCGATCAGGTCTATACCAACCGCCGCCCGGTCTGCGTAGCCACGGTCCAAAATGGCCGGTTTGTTTATGGTGTCCCCAAAGTGGATCGGCTGTTTTAATTGCGGATTGTGGATTTGGGATTGAAGATTCTGGATTGCCGATTTTGAAATGTAGATTGTAATTCTGGGATGAAGATCAATGGTTTCTGAAAGCTAAAATCGAAGTCATGAGATGTTTTATGAATTGGCTGTTTTTCACATTTTTGCTTGTGTGGATGGCGCCCCCGGCTTATATGGATTTTTCAAAGGCTGGTGCCGGTTTCCAAAATGAGACGGAGTCTCCTGCCGCCCTCGATCAACTCTCTTCTGTGCGGTTGGGAGTTCTTGGCCCGGCGAATTCCGCGTTGGGAAAGGAAATGAGGGCCGCCATCCAAATTGTCCTCGAGGAAGCCAATGCAAACGGAGGGTATCGAGTCAGGCCTGCCTCTGCCACTGGGAAACAAGGGGACGCCTCTTGTCTGTTAGTCGAACGCTCCATCCCTTATGAAATGGTGTTTCGACCGGACGACGGGTTATGGGGAGTGGCAGCCTCCCAAACAGTGAGCTTGATTTATGAGGATAAGGTTTGGGCCATTTTAGGGGCCTTGGATGGCCAGCACACCCATATGGCGGAACTGGTGGTCTCCAAAACCTGGGTGCCAGTCATTTCTCCCGCCGCCATCGATTCCACGGTGGAATATGCCAATGTTCCCTGGGTTTTTCGCGCCATGCCTTCCGATCAGCAACAAGCGGAGTTGTTGTTGAATTACGCCAGCCGGAAAAGTTTTCAGCGTATAGTGCTGTTGACGGAAGGAGAGAGGGAGTCCTACGCAGCTCTCAGGCGGATTCAGGAATCTTCTCGCCACCATCGGATGACATTTTGCCAGCAATTGGAATATCGGCCAGAAAATCCCGAAGACATTGTTTCCAAGGTTAAGGAGATTCCGGCGGATGCCATCTTGCTTTGGGGACGGGTGGAAACCGCACTGCCGCTCCTGCAGGCCTTGCGAAAACAGGGGATTCAAGCTCCCGTCCTGGTTCCTTCCTCTTTGGCAACCCCTGAAGTCGAAGCGGAGGCGTCCGACTTGGGTAAAATAGTGGTGGCATCCCCCTATGATTGGAGTTCTTCCTCCCCTTCCTTCAAAGCTTTTCAGCGGAAGTATCTAGATCAGACAGGCAATGAACCAGGACTAGTCGCTATATATTCTTATGATGTAGCCCACATCGTAGTTCGAGCCATTGAAAAAAATGGACTCGACCGGGCAGCCATTCGGAAGGGATTGTCTGGAACGGATTATCAAGGTTTGGCGGGGAGATACCAGTTTAATTCCTTGGGGGGCAATGAAGCTATCCCGCATTTGCTGACGCTGAGAAATGGAGCCTGGGGACGGTTGGAGATCCCGGAGGTGGCCAGTCAGAAATAGTTTTCCGGAGAAGCAGATACTCAACAAAAGAGATTTGAGTTTTTCGATGAGCACCTCTGACAGAGACTTCACAGGTTTTGAAGACCCGCGAGGTCTGGGAATTATCATATTTTTGTTGCAGCAGCCGAGCTGACATGGGCGGTTCTTTTAAAATGGTCGAACGCTATAAAAATGTGCTCTGTATTTTGAACGTCACTTATAGAAAAGGAATGGTTCCATGACACCTTGTACAACCACTTCAGAATTATTGATTAATTTCGATCGGTTGACCGATGGGGAACGCGCTGAATTGATGCTGCTGGGGATGCTCTCTGAAGACGGGAAATTTCAGGAATTTTGCCTGCCTCCGGAATTGGCCTCTCGTTCCATTTTGGAGAAGAGGGCAATCCGGGCTCCCGAGGTTCTCAATGAGGCTTTTAATTATGCAAAGCCTTCTTCATTTTCGCGCGGTTTAAGATTGGATATTGGCAGCTATACCCTGCTCCTGATCTCCGGGACCGCCAGCATTGACGAGTATGGCAAGACAATCCATTTGGGTGACTTTGGCGCGCAAAGTTGGCGGACCTATCGGAACATTGCTACCCTATTAAAGGCGGAAGGTGCCTCCTGGCACGATGTGATCCGGACCACTTGTTATCTCAGAGATATCGAGCGTGACTATGACCAATTCAATCGCATCCGGACCTCCTTCTTCAAGTGGTTGGGACTGGATCCGCTTCCCGCCAGCGTAGGTGTGCAGACCCGTCTGTGCCGGGAGAATTTGCTGGTGGAAATTGAAGCCGTGGCCCTTTTTCCTTCCCGCTAATCAACACTAAGGGAAAACAAGTTGGGTTGATCGCTTGCCACGCGTCACATGTCACCTCTTTGATAAGGCTGGAAATTATGAGACAACATCCGGGCCAACACATTCGTGAGGAAAAATTAATCCCTGCCCAAGCTTGCCTCAAATTAGTGGGTCGGCATTCACTTCCCGGAGGTACGCTAATCGATGTAAATGGAGTTCGGATTGGTGGAGATGAGCTAATCGTGATGGCAGGCCCTTGTGCTGTTGAAAGCGAGACCCAATTGCTCTCTATTGCTCGCGCCATCAAGGCTAGCGGGGCCAGCTTTTTGCGTGGTGGCGCTTACAAACCGCGCAGCTCTCCCTATGCTTTCCAGGGATTAAAGGAAGAAGGATTGAGACTGCTCGCTTTGGCCCGGCAGGAGACTGGCCTGCCGGTGGTGACTGAAGTGCTGGATACGCGTCAACTCGACCTGATCTGCCGTTATGCGGATATCATACAGGTGGGATCCCGCAGCATGCAGAACATTGCTATCTTGGAAGAGGTGGGGAAGTGCGGCAAAACGGTTCTGCTCAAGCGCGGCATGTGTTCTACCATTGAAGAATTTCTCCTCGCGGCCGAATATATCATGAAGGGCGGAAATGCGCGGATTATCCTGTGTGAGCGCGGGATTCGAACCTTCGAAAATTCCACGCGCAACACCCTCGATTTAAATGCTGTTCCCATGTTGAAACAATTGACTCATTTGCCCGTCATCGTCGATCCCAGCCATGGCACCGGCCGCTGGTGGATGGTCCAATGGCTATCCCGGGCCGCGGTCGCCGTCGGGGCCGATGGATTGATTATTGAGGTTCATAATAAACCTTATGAGGCTATGAGTGATGGGGCTCAGTCTTTGACTCCCGATTGCTTCGATCAACTGATGCATGAATTGCGCCCGATCGCCCGTGCCTTGGGAGCGGAATTGGCTCACTCTGCCGCTGTTTTAGTGTCTTAGTAGTCTTCGGTTTCGCCGATAGGGGCTTGCAGCTTAGCCAATTCAAATGGTGATGGTTTTGAACCAAGTCCAGGATTACTCTGCCTGGGAATGTTGCAGAGATTCGACAATGATCCCCTTTGTACGATACCTCCTGTTGTCCTTTTTCATTTCTCGGTTTATTTTGAAGTCCACCTCGCCCATTTCGGAGAAGTTTCCTTTCACCAATAGTAAAATGCTTATCCTTATTCCTCCCGCTTTTAATTACACCCGGTACCTGTGATATATAAGATCGCGCCGAAATCATTTTTTTCAACCTCCTCAGGCGAAAAAGGAAAGGGGACTTTCATGCAAATTTTGCGCCGCCAAAATTCCCCGAACGCAAACATTGCATCGGGAGTTCCTTGATTCGTTTGATCAATGCGATGAAAAAAAGGAAGTTGACAGAATAGTGAATTTTGGCAAGGGAGATGCACGAGAGTATACAGAGCAGGGGGACTCCCTGCTGAACGAATTTTTGAATAGGAGGAGCACCGTGATGAAAAAATTTCTCATCATAGTTACTATTACGTTGTTTTCTGGGACTCTCATTTGGGCACAGAGCACCAACAGCTGTCCCTGCTTGAGCGGACAGCCGCTAAATCAAAATGATATTATTCTGCTGGAGGGGAAGGTTGATTTGTCTTCCTGGCTTGCAGGCGTCGGATCTCCTGTCTTGACGTTGGTTCAATTGAATGGAGAAAAAGTTCCGGTTCAAATAGCTCCTTTTTGGTTTTTGCGAAACCAGAAGTTCACTCTCAAGTCGGGAGACACCATCACAATTAATGCCTTAAACATTTCTTTGGGACAAACTGTTAGGACTGTTGCGTTGGCCATCCGGTCCACCGATGGCAAAGAACTTAAATTGCGCGACGAGTATGGCTGTCCGCTCTGGGCGGGCAATCGTAGAATGTTAGGAAATAGACAACTCAACGTTCAAAAAGCAAAGCCAAGTTCAATCCGATAACTTCGAGGGGCGACAAAATGAGTCCCGCTGCAGGTGGAGAGGAAATTGTACAGGGCTTCCCGGTTGGTCACATTCACGGCTGTGAAGCGTAGCGTCCAGCGGAGGTGCTCTGTGTGAAACAGATTGTTGGTCCCAACACCGAGGTCCAGCAAATGGCGAGGCTTGATGCGGGCTGGATTGGTATCGTCATTTTGCGTTCCAGACAGGGGTATATTGATTAGCCGCGTCCCCCACTGACCCCCTTTGTATTCTCGCTTGGGGGTGTCCAAGGTGGCATATCGTCCATCCATGTAAAAGCCAATTGTAGTTTGCTCGTTTGCGGTCAAGGCCAGCAGGCTCTCCAGGTCAGGGACGGCTCCCGCGACGATCCCGCTATCATAGCGATAGGTGGCCGCAATCCATGGAAGGCCCTTATGCAATTGGCATTGGATGTGGGTCGTGTTTTGAAAAGCCTGATCATGATCGATCCGGCCCACTGTGCCGAGCAGAGGAGCATTGAAAATCAAGCCGCCGTTTTCAGGACCAAAGACTCTCGCACGAGTATGTCCAAAAAGAGAGTATGCCGTCCAACCACGCGTTTCCGGCATGCTTAAGCGAAGTGAAAACCCATCCATCTTAGATTTGTTCCACTCAATCGGGAAAATGACCGAAGTCCCGAACAAGGTGTCCAAGTCGAAGGTGTTGCGTGTGAATTTCCAGAAGTGATCTCCATCCAGGACAAGGAACCGCCCAAATCCCTGTTGAAGCCCTATATTAAACTGATTGCGATAGCCCGGCTGCAATGGAAAGCTGCCATAAGCATTGAATGCATTCTGAGCTAATCCGCCCTGCCCTGTTGAGCTTGAAAGCAGAAGGTTTTCGTTGAATGGGGTTTCTAACGAGCGAGTGTAACTGCCTCGCAAAACAGTGCCTACTTTACTCAGTTGATACGATAATCCCAGGCGTGGCTGCAAACTGGTGGCTTTGCTCAAACCATCATAATGATCGAACCGGAGTCCGACGCTAAGGATAAGCCGCCGGATGGTGATGGCATCCTGGAAAAAGAGCGCCTGTTGCTTGATGGTTTTTTTAGCGTCGAAATTGAAATAGGTGCCGTCTCTGGTCAGGTCATAAGCCAACACCCCAGGCGCAAAGTTGGGATTAGCCACGTATCCATGCACTGAGCATTGTCCGGGATCATGAAGGGATGGATCCAGCACTGCAGTGCCATTGCCGGTCAAGCAAACGGGGTTATACGCGGGATCCGTTAGCCCCAGCTGAAATTGCTCCTGGAGAGGGGTAAAGCTGATTTGAACCCCCGTCTTGATATTGTGGCGTCCTTTATTTATGGCAAGATCCGATTTCACCCCCCAGTTGGTTAACCGTCGAATTTGAGTCATGGTAGCAGGTTGATCAGTAAAAAGGTCGGCACTGGGGTAAAAATGGACCCGATCCTGGCGAAAATAGGGGTTGAGTGTGAAAACCGTATGGGAGTTGATCACGCGAACCCAACCTGGCGCGATGTTGTAAGAGATGACTTGCTGCCGCTGATCCTGGCTGGAGGTTTGCTGGTCGTTGGTGTTGGGAATCTGAAACCAGGAGCGGGCAAAGAACAGATTCAAGTGTAGTGTGTCTTTGGCAGCGGGTTGATAATCCAGCCGGTCAAACAGGTTGATATTGTTTCCAACATCATGCTTTGGGAGAAACTCAGGCGTGTCCAGAAAGCGACCTGAGCGGATGGAGTTGACTGCTGCAAAATTTCCCACCTTCTTATTGCCTTGACTGAAGGTGAAATTCTCGCCAACCGTTCCGAAAGATCCGTATTGCGCAGTAAAAATGCCATGGGTTCCGCCACCTAATCCAGAACGGGTGAAAGCGTTGATGACCAGGCTGGTTTTGTCGCCATATTCGGCGGGAACACCGCCAAAAATGGTCTCCATGCTTTCAATAACGTTGGAAGGGAGTTGGGTGGAGAAAATATATCCCTGTTGATCGGAAATCGGCTCATTGTCCACGCTGAAAGACATTTGTGCATGATCGCCCAGGGCATGGAAAAAGCCGTTGGCATCTGCCACGACTCCGGGGGTCCCCTTGGTGATGATATCGCTCAATCCCGCAGCCATACCCGCCTGTGGCAACTTGTCCAGAATCGCGTGGCTGATGTCGTTGTGTGCGGTAGGATCATTCTCGACCAAAGCTCCTTCTGCATGAACGGTCACTTCAGTCTTTTGAGAAGCCAGCTTCATGGCGATATCCAATTCTACAGGGACTTTGGACCGAATGGTCACATGGTCATGTGTTGATTGAAATCCTTCTGCTTTTGCCAATAGGTGATATTGGTTGGGTGGAATATTGGTGAAGATGAAGTGCCCTTCCTTGTCGGTTGTGACAGTCCGGAGATAATTGGTGATCTCATTCTCCAGTGTTACTGAAGCACCGGCAATAACTGCCCCCGAGGGATCTTTGACTGTCCCTTGAACCGTCCCCGCTGTCCCCAAGGATTGGCCAGGTAGCGGGAGGGCGGCAATAGCCATTGCCAGAAATATATATAGGATTTTGTTAATCATCGTATTTTCCTTGATAGAAAGTAAAAATTGTTGATCCCTATAAATCACCTGCAGCAGTTAAGGAAATATCTTTAATTTACGCCTGAGCATTTAGTCGCTGAAGAAATGCCTCCCCCGCACCTCCAATGTGTTTGGATCTGCATCGGAAGAACACTGTATATATAGCAAACCAAATATCGCGGGACTCCGCCAATTGGCGCGAATCTACGGACATCTGGTGTCTGAAGACTCCCCCACAAGTTCCATGGGAAAATAACTGGAGGCCGGTCTTTGCGGAGATCTCGGCAGGAAAATCCGCTCTCAGGTTGTGCAACCGGAAAGATTATTTTTAAAGTAAGGAATTTATGTCGCTTGTGGCGGGGCGCGTGCAACTAAAAAGTTGAAGGCATCTGGAGAATAAGGGCAAAAGAAATAATTAAAGTTGACTCGTGAAAAAACTTCCAAGGAGAAAACACAGACTGAAGCATTGTCTTGATGAGGAATAGAATGATTCGCTACGCAGAGGTTGCAGGATTTGGAGTGTTTGGAATTCTCTCCCTCTGAATGTTGGTGCAAAAAGAAACCCACGCTCATGGCCAAATAGAAGGCCACACTGAGCATTGCGGAAATCCGCTTCAGGTTTTGGGTTTTCTTTCTCATCATGAATCCCGCTCATTCAGATCGACCAAATCTAAGGGGATTGCTAACTTCCACACATCCTTGAGTTAAAGGGTAAATTCCCTTGCCATCTTTGTCAAGCTCACGATGAAACAGCAATGCGACACTGCTTTTGAGAATAAGCCCACGAATCAGGTTCCACGGCATTATTATGAAAGCTGCTCGTTATTCCGTGAACTGCCTCATGAAAAAGCCATGCCTGATTCTGCTTTTTCACGTTTAACATTCCTATAGTTGAGATTCGAGTTCCAAGCGAACATTGTTGCAGTCAGATTACGGGTGTGCAAAAAAGTAGACAATGCCTTGCGAAACAATACCGGCCACGAGTACATCCGCTGATTAAGTTGTTCCATGACCTGTGTCAATTAGTCTGGCTCGAGACTGCCGGGCCTATGGATCACTTCCATCATATCGTAATGTGCCCAATCGGAGGGAAAGTCGGTATAGAGCAGGCGCCCTTCCTGGTGATAACGCTCAAAAAACCGCGTGTCGGGCAGTGGGGTAAAGAAGGTGGTTTGCATGACATCTACGCCGCTGTGGATCACGTAATCAGCGCGTCGTCGCAATCGTTCAGATGTATCGCCATCCATTCCAAAAATGAACGCCCCCAATACGGCAATGCCTGCGCGGTGAATTCCTGATCTTATATTCCCTAGTCCGCATCCTGGGAGAAATTTTCAGGGAGCCGGATGCTAGTCTGATTTGGGGGATGAGCCGGGGGAGTTTCTACAGCCTCTTTTGATAATTGTCGGACTCAGTATTGTCTATGGCAGCCATAGGCGAAGTTCGCCTCTGCGCTAATGGTTAGGAATCAAAAAATAGTTCTGATCCTTCAAGCTATTTTACTTTCAAGAGGTAAGTGAAATACTTCGCCCCCCTTCTGATGGAAGATCTTTAATTTTCCATCTCCACCAGACCAAAATTATTCACTTCAAATTCCCTCTACTATCTTTAAACTTCGCCATCTCACACCAAGACAGTATTGTCCATTCTTCCATCGTCGCTTACCGTTTAGTTAGCACAGTAATGTTGATCATTGAGGATGAGAATTATATATAATGATTGAATTTACATTTTCCAGAACCGTTCATATCCTCATTGTCAGTTTAATAGGCCAGAAGCCCTACGAGCTTCACATAGTGGGGGGGGCCTTAGAGCTTATGGCGGTCAGGGTTGCAGCCTATTACCGTTTTATGCCGTTATTTATAAAGAACAATGAAGAAAAAATGAAAAGCGAGGTTTGCCATTTTGGATCAAAGGAGGAAAGTCATGGGTAGCAAGGACAATTCGTGTGTTTCATCAGAAAATGTCTGGTCCATAATTTTATCAGGGGGAGAGGGGAAACGGCTTGAACCATTGGTTAAAGAGTGGCTTGGCTATCACAGGCCCAAACAATACTGTACCTTTATTGGATCACGATCCATGTTGCAACATACAATTTGCCGGGCTCGCCAAATTTGCGGACCAAGCCGAATTGTGATCGTCACGGTTCAATCACACCGTCAATACATTCAAGAAGAGTTAAAATCAATGGAGGGAGGGAAAGTGCTTTTTCAGCCCGAAAATCGCGATACCGCTGCTGAAATAATGTTAGCCCTTGCATATATCCGAAAGCACGACCCCAATGCAACAGTGTTTATCTTTCCTGCCGACCACTTTATTTTTCCCGAGCAACGATTTATTAGTGTTCTGAAGAGTATGCTTCAGGCTTCAGAAAGGTTGCCGAATCAGCTCTTGGTGTTAGGAATATCGCCTGGAACGGCGCGCTACGATTATGGATTAGTGGAACTCGGCAGTTCACTAGGATGGTTTGGCGCGAACCGGGTACAGACTGTTAAGAATTTCAGTGAGAAGCCTCCCCAAGATCTCTATTTGAAAATGCTTGCCAAAGGGGCGATGTGGAACACGTTCATTTTTGCTTCTCCTCAAAATACACTCTGGGATATTGGTTTTAAGACCTTACCACACCTAATGGCTTTAATGGAAAAATATGTAGAGGCGTGCGATACCCCAAGAGAAGAGGCTGTCTTGGAAGAAATATTTTCTGCCATGCCAGCATGCAATTTTTCATCTGAGGTCCTGGAGAAGATCCCTCGGAACCTTGCCCTCTTTGAAACATGGGAAATCCTTTGGAGTGACTGGGGTCGGCAAGAACGAATCGAAGAGACTCTCTGGACGATCGGGAAAAAGGCGGCATTTCAAAAGGGTTTGCAGTCGCAAGCGGCGGTTTCATCCGCGTGGATGTGATGATTATCGTTAAAGATTATTAATCGAAGGAATCCAATAAGTAAAGGTTCCGTCAAAGGGCAAAGACTTTTCACCGGTTCGTATGGGACACTTAATACCGTAAGGTTAGAGATAAAGGCCTCCAGATGGTTTAGCGATCCCTGCAAAAGGTTGTTGTGGACGGTCTTCTAGTCTTTGCGCTTGGTTAAAGTGATGGAAGAATTCAGGTCGCCATAACCGGTCCCTTCAATGAAAACCCTCACCCTGAGTGCCTCACCCGATAATGTGCAGCCTAGCACGATCAGATCATTATAAAGTTCCTGATTGTATTGATTTTCAAATTACCAATTTCTTAAAGGGGCTGTTACATAAATATGGTCTCGGTTACTATCCAATTATGATACTCAATATCGACCAATTGAATAAATAGCTATATACTAAAATATAAAAGCCAGAATGCATATATTGCATTTATCCTTAAACAAAAACACATACTGTGTGCGAATTCAAATGTCATTTCGGCACATATCAATAAAAGGTCCATGCCGATTTGGCACAGTCCTCAAGGCGAATAGTCTAACCAGACATATAAATTGTTGAATTTGCTCTCTTAAGATTCAGGAGCACTTTGGCCTGGTATATGCAAATAAATTCATGACGAGAGATGGCAAGAGAGGGCTAAAAAAATGAAATTCAATTTTGAAAGGATTAAAGAAACCATGAAAAGGAACAAGCTGCTTTTCTCTGTCATGATTTTCACAACGCTGATGGTAGGCGTTCTAGTGGGAACCATGATTAACCGTTCCGCAATCGCGGAAAAATTGGAAGGCTCCGGCACCCCGGCGCCATTGACCATTCCTCCCCCAGTACAACTCTCCAGCGAATTTTCAAAAATTGCCAAATCCACTGAGCCCGCAGTTGTGAATATCAGCACTGAGACCATCATAAAGAATCAGATGCGCCGCCGCTCAATACCTAATGGTGGAGATCAACAAGACCCCTTTGATTATTTTGAAAGATTCTTTGGAATGCCTGGACCAATGCAGATGCCAGAACGACAGAAGAGCAATGCGCTTGGATCAGGCTTTATTGTGGACAAGACAGGCTACATCATTACGAATGCCCATGTGGTTGATGGTGCAGACAAGATCACGGTAAAGCTGGCCTCTGGTGACGAATTCAGTGCCAAGGTAATCGGAAAGGATCAGGGCGGCGATATTGCCGTGATTAAAATCAATTCCGACAAAGAGCTTCCCACAGTGAAAATGGGCAATTCAGATGGCATGAATGTGGGGGATTGGGTCCTGGCCATTGGCAGCCCCTTTGGATTGGAGCAAACAGTTACTTCAGGAATCATCAGCGCCAAAGGACGTTCCGGGGAACGGTTTCAAAGATTTCTGCAAACCGACGCTGCTATTAACCCTGGTAACAGTGGCGGGCCATTAGTCAATATGGCCGGCGAAGTGATCGGGGTCAATACGGCGATTATTACGCCATCAGGGGGATATGCAGGAATTGGGTTTGCCCTCCCCTCGAACTCCGCCGCGAACATTTACAACCAACTGGTAAAAACCGGCAAGGTAACCCGGGGAGCCATTGGAATTCAGATGCAGCCCAATGTCGATGTCCGCACTCTCAAGGCGTTGGGGGCCACTGACGGGAAGGGAGCCCTGATTACAGGTGTTACTGATGCTAGCAGCCCGGCTGCCAAAGCGGGACTAAAACGGGAAGACATCATCATTGGAGTCAATGGGAAAAAAGTCGAGGATTCCTCTGAATTATTAGCCTTGATTTCTGATATGGCCCCTGGGCAGACAGCGGAGATTCGCTATCTGCGCGGCGGCAAGGAATACACCACCAAGATTGTGGTGGGGGATCGCAAGAGTGTCATTCCTGATGAGGAGGCAGATAACTCTGGTGCGGCCAACGAAAATCAATCAAATGCGAGGCTGGGAGTCTCAGTCCGCACGCTGAGTTCCGATGACGCCAAAAAGTACGAACTTCATTCAGGCGAGGGCGTCTTGGTCAACCGTGTACAGGCCGGGAGCGTAGGGGATGATGCCGGATTGCAGGCGGGGGACGTCATTGTTGAAATCAACCGGCAGGTCGTACGAAATCCCGAAGAATATCAGACCATCACCAGCCGTCTCAAATCCGGTGCTGACGTCTTATTCCTGGTTAAGCGGCTCGGCGCCAGAGGTGTGGTGCAAACACTGTACATGGCCGCCCAGCTTCCGTAGATTTCCTGGAAACGATAGGGGCAGCTAACCGCTGCCCCCTCTTTTTTCAGCTCGTTGGCTTGTAGTACAAAAAAACTAAGTGGTATTTTGATTGGTGTAAGAAAGTCCCTCCTCATTGTGGCAGATTTGTTTGAATATGCAAACCTGCCACAAAAGTTTCCAACCACATTTTCGAATCACCTTCGTTAACTCTTCTTATTTCACTCTGCCGTGGAACCTGTGGCTATTTTTGAAGGTGATGGCAGAACGATTGCTCTTTATCACAAGGGAGTTGTAGGCGAGTGTTTTACTGGCATGGAGATGACAAGCATGAAGACGCTAGGAGAGGCAAAAAGCTTAAGTGGAAACCCTCTGAGATTTTTTGCTACTTTTTTTGCCTGGCTCGGGGAACTTGGAATATTCTCGGCTCAAATGCTTGGACAAACTTTTACACCTCCGTATGAAGAAAGGGAACTCATCCGTCAAATGGATGAAATTGGGCCCAAGTCGCTTCCACTGGTGGCGCTGGCTGGATGTGCTTTGGGAGTCGTCGTTTCTCTGGACATGCGCCACAGCTTGATTCGTTTTGGAGCGAAGTCTCTGATCCCGAATGTGATTGTATTATCCATCATTCTTGAGATCGGACCCATTATTACCGCTCTGGTCTTGAGTGGCCGCGTAGGGGCTGGAATTGGCGCTGAGTTAGGCTCCATGAAGGTGACTGAACAAATCGACGCAATCGAGGTTTCGGCTGTCAATCCTTTTAAATATTTAGCGGCAACGCGGGTGTTGGCTTGCGTGCTGATGCTCCCTTTGCTAACGCTGGCTGCCGATTTTTTTGGAATTTTAATGGGCTGGGTGGCCAACACATTGGTGGAACCTATTTCCTTAAGGCTCTTTATTGATGATGGATTCAGCGGCGTCCGTTTCAGTGATTTTCTGCCCCCGACGCTCAAGACCGCTTTTTTCGGTCTTATTATCGGACTGATCGGGTGTTTTCAAGGGATGCGCGCCAGCGGGGGGACGGAGGGTGTTGGCCACTCCGCCACCAGCGCGGTGGTGCTTTCGTCGCTTTTTGTAATTTTGTCGGACGTTCTACTGGTCCGATTGATCAATACCATTTTTCATTAGTGCCATGCTACAAAACAAAAACAGCCGACCTGCAGTTGAAGTGCAAGGATTATGCAAAACCTATCCTCCCCAAATTGTTTTGGACCATGTCAGTCTGGAGCTGACTCAGGGCGAAATCGTCGCAGTGCTGGGACGCAGCGGCACGGGGAAAAGCGTATTGCTAAAGTTGATCATAGGCCTGCGCAAACCGGATGCGGGATCAATCCGGATACAGGGGGAAGAAATAACCACACTACAGCCGGATCAGCTCAATCGGGTGAGGCGAAGGATTGGTTTCTTGTTCCAGCAAGCGGCGCTATATGATTCGATGACTGTGGAAGAAAATGTGGCTTTTCCGTTGCAGCGGCATCTACGATTGGGCGAAACCCAAATGAAGCAACGAGTCAGGTACCTGCTGTCTCGAGTCGAAATGGAAAGCTCGCTCCAGAAAATGCCAGCGGAGATATCAGGTGGAATGCAAAAACGGGTCGGACTGGCACGAGCTCTGGCGTTGGACCCCAGCATCCTTTTGCTTGACGAGCCCACAACGGGATTGGATCCGATTACGGCAGCCGAGATTAATGCTCTGATTGTGGAGTTGCAGAAAGAAAGGGGGCTCTCCTCCATTGTGGTGACCCATGATGTGCAAAGCGCCCGGACCATTGCTGATCGAATCGTTCTTCTCCACGAAGGCAATTTTATTATAGGAGGATCTTTTGAGGAACTGTGGCAAAGCCAGGATTCTTTTGTTGTGGAGTTCTTAAAACACTCGATCTATTGAGAGGTATAGATTTTTACCAGGAGAGGAAAATGGCCCACTGCCGCTTCGGGCGGCCTGGACCTAGAGTTGGCGGGCCAATCTGCTCTCGATTATATTGTTGTCTTTGCCAGGCCAGGAGTCGTTATGTACAGGTCGGTACGCTTGGGGATCTTTGTTTTTGGATCGCTGCTACTATTATCGATAGGAATTTTCTTTATTGGCAGAAAACAACTGATGTTTGGCCATACTTACCGGATTTATGCCCAATTCGATAGCGTGGCGGGTCTCCCCAATGGAGCGGAGGTGCGATTGGGGGGCGTTCCTGAAGGCACTGTCGATGCCATCACTTTGCCCCAATCCCCCGAAGAAAAAGTAACCGTTGCCATCGATCTGAATAGCTCAACTCGGGATCTCCTCAGAAAAAATTCAGTGGCTTCGATTCAAACAGAAGGATTGCTAGGCAGCAAATATGTCAGGATTTCCTCCGGATCTGGGAATTCAGCACCTCTCCATGATGGGGACACGATTGCGACCGTACCGCCGCTGGATTTGTCCGACCTTGTCTACAAGAGCGATGCAATACTTAGTTCCACATACGAAGCTGTAAAAAACGTTAATGCGACCAGCGCCGACTTGAAGGCAATCACCTCGAAAGTGAATCGCGGAGAAGGAACCCTGGGAGAGCTAATTAACGATCGAACTATCGGACAGCAAATCCTCTCTACTGTGCAGAGTATTCGCCAATCTGCGGTGAGTATAGATTCGATTGCAGCCAAGATCAACAGCGGAAACGGTCCTCTGGGAACGCTGCTCAATGATAAACAGATGGCGCAACAGATCAAAACCGCTGTGGCCAACACCTCTCAAGCTACGACTGATATGAAGGCCATCGTGGCCAAAGTCAATAGCGGCCAGGGCACTTTGGGATCGCTCATCAACGACCCTGAAGTCAATCGGCATCTTCAAGCGACTCTCAGCAACCTGGACCAGGCGACGGCCAACCTTCATTCTATTTCTTCCAAGCTGGACCAAGGCCAAGGAACACTTGGCGCGCTCATCAACAACAATAGCCTTTATCGGCAATTCAACAACACAACTGCCGGCCTTGCGGCTGCCCTGGCAGAAGCCAGGGGGGGCATCACTGCGTTCCAAGAAGACATGGAAGCATTAAAGCACAACTGGTTTTTTAGGGGATTCTTCAAGAACCGCGGCTATTGGGATGAGGCGGAGGTGACCCGGAATGCAATAACCCAGCTACCTAAAAGCCCTTACCTTAAAAAATTCATTTTCTCCGCCAAAAACATTTTCGACAGCCCAGATGCGGCAAAACTCAACAGTAGCTCTACGTTTGATGAGGTAGGAGACTATCTTGCCCGAACGCCCTATCGCTTGGTAGTGGTGACCACGGAGGTGGGAGTACGAGGAGAACCGGATAAAAGTCTGCTGCTGACCGAAGCCCGGGCCTGGTTTGTGCGACGCTACCTTGTTGAAAAATTTAAGATAAAGGGGGATCGCATTGCGACCAAGGGAATGGGCGAAGAGGTGCTCAGTCCAACGGACCAGGCGGGCCGCGTTGAGGTCATTATCTATCCCGGGTCGGCTTAATCCTGGAATGGATTTATCATGCGAACTTTCGGGTGTTGTGAAAGTCCTAAACTTAGTTGAAAAAGGAGCATGACCTCGCTTAAAACAGAGGTGAATTACCCGGCAAGGTAGACACCAAGAATAAGGAGATCATGCATGGGACAGAGAGTAATTCGGACCGGAAAAAGAATCAAGGGCAAAGAGGGCAGAAAAAAGAGACAACGAATTGAAGAAGAAGTTAGGATTTTGGACAGTCGGTTTGAACTGATCCAGATGTTGATCCCTCTGGGCTTGAAAGCTGTGGAAGAAGAATTGCAGCAAGAAGTAGAACAGCGGGTTGGCCGCGGAGCCAGCCGGAGTCCAGAGAATCGGCGCTGGGGAAGAAACCCAGGGTCGGTTTATTTGGGAGATCAGAAAGTTCGGCTCGAAGTGCCTCGGGTAAGAAATGTCGCGGTTCGACAAGAAGTTCCGTTGGAGAGTTATCAAGCCTTTCGAAAGACGAAGGTATTAGATCATCAGGTTTTGAACCGGGTGATCCGGGGGATTAGCCAGCGGCAATATGAGCAGGCAGCCCTCTGTGTGCCAGAAACGTTTGGGATCAAAAAGAGCAGTGTGTCCCGACATTTCATCCGAACGACGGCCCGAAAGCTGGAAACGTTTTTGACTCGGGATTTGAGCCAGCACGACATTGTGGCGATTTTCATCGACGGGAAGCGACTGGCAGAAACTGACATGATCGTGGCATTGGGGATTACGCTCGAAGGGCAAAAGATCCTGCTGGGTTTTGTGGAAGCCAGTACGGAAAACCAACGAGTGTCCCAAGACTTTATTCAGCAACTGCTGGACCGAGGACTGAAGACCGAACAGGAAATTCTGTTCATCATCGATGGAGCCAAAGGGCTGTATAAAGGGATCAAGGCAAAGCTGGCAGAGAAAGCCTTGATTCAACGCTGCCAATGGCACAAACGGGAAAATGTAGTCAGTTATTTGAGCCGGGAACAAGCAAAACGATTCCGGCAGAAAATGCAGACAGCCTATCAGCAGCCCAGTTATGAAAAGGCGAAAGAAGCCTTGGACCGAATCGCCAAAGAACTGCGACTGATCAATGGTTCCGCAGTGGATAGCCTGAAAGAAGGATTAGAAGAAACTTTGACTCTGCATCGGTTGGGATTATTTGAAGAATTAGGGACCAGTTTTAAAACCACCAATTGCATTGAGAATGTGAACCGGCAATTGGAGCGTTTGACGCATCGAGTCAGTTACTGGAAGAACAGCGATCAGCGTCAGCGTTGGATAGCCACGTCGTTGCTGGAAATTGAGCCCGGGCTAAGAAAGGTGAAAGGCTTTCGTCATTTAAAAGCCCTTCGCAGATCAATGAAAAAGGAAAACCTAACGAAATTGGTTCAGCCCGCAGCTTGAAGGTTATGCTCATTTTCAACTAAAAAAGGGATTGACCCCGGGTGTTCGGGAAGTGGCTGCCATCGGTATTATTTTAATGTGGAGAAATCTATAGATAGACAACTTTGTATATCTTTAAGTCCTGCGTAGATTTTATTGATGTGATTTACGGTTCTCAATGGATGCTCGACATTTAAAAGCAGAAAAAAAGTATGTTCTATTCACTATATAAAAAGCAAAAGTTCGGCTCACTTTACAAATTGCCTGTGAGGATATGCCTGCTCCTCGTTGGCACAGTACTTATGCTTTGTTTTTGGAAGGAGACTTTGGTGAGCCTGGAAGAAACGGAACCTTATAAAATCTCAGTAAATGTGGACATGGTGGTTTTGCCTGTCACCGTATTGGATGGCAAAGGACATTTTGTCGCTGGTTTAAAAGAGAAGGATTTTCAAGCGTACGAGAATGAACGGTTGCAGAAGATAGAACATTTCTATGAAGAAGATAGCCCTGTGACTGCCGTATTGGTGTTGGACAATAGCGGGAGCATGCGAGCCAAGGTCGCCGAAGTCAATGAAGCTGCTCTGTCTTTTATCAAGTACAGCAATCCACATGATGAATTAGGAGTGGTGAAATTCAATGAAAAAGCAACCTTGGGTTTTCCAGAAACACAACCCTTTTCAAGGGATCCTGACCAATTGAGACTCGCCCTGCAAAGGTTTCCTCCTCGGGGGAAAACGGCGCTTTACGATGCCATTTACCTTGCCTTGACCCAGTTGGACAAAGCTGCCTATAGCAAAAAGGTTATTCTGATTTTGAGTGATGGGGGGGACAATTCCAGCCGGGAAACTTTTCATGATGTTTATTCATTGGCGCAAAGGTCCCATGTACTTATCTATACAATTGGATTTTATGAGGAAACCAACCAGGAACGAGATTACAAATTGCTCAAGCGATTGGCCCTGACAACGGGAGGCGAGTCTTTCATGCCTGACACCATTCTAAAAATTGAACCCCTCTGCCGGCGGATTGCCAGGGAAATTCGTGCCCAGTACACCCTGATATACCTTCCATCGGACCTTGACCGAGATGGAACCTATCGGAGAATCCAAGTAAAAGTGATTTTGCCCGGACGCCCCCGGTTTACAGTTTTGACGAGAGCAGGATATTTCGCACCAGGGAACCTCATATCGGAACAATCTAATACAGTGAGCATAATCCAATGAATCCCCATTTATATGATTGTAGTTTCAAAAAGAGCAAGTATGATCGAATCTTTCAGCACATCGAGAACTGTTTTTGGGGGATTGGATTATTCGCTTTGAGTGTTTACGGAATAGTGGTCATCAATGGGGCTTTTCATCAGGTTTATGAAAATTGGATACTCGAAGAGACCCTAAAGGGAGAACTGTCATCACCGAATGTTTTCATTTCTCACCTTATTCCATTCTATTTACCGATAAAACCATCTCAAACCACCAGGCCCACAGACAAAATTCCTGCGCGAGCCGGGAAAACAGAGACGGCATCCTCTTCTGATTTCTTTTTGAGTTCCAACCCCAGTTTGATTGGGCGGCTGGAAATCCCCCGGCTGGGCTTGAAGGCCATGATTGACGATGGGATTGAGGCTGGGACCTTGCGGTACGCCGTCGGCCATGTCCCCGGGACAGCATTGCCAGGTGATGAGGGAAACACAGCCTTAGCGGGTCATCGTGACACTTATTTCCGTGCACTGCGGCAAATTCGTCTTCACGACGACATTGTGATTACCACTGCAAAGCACACTTATCACTATGAAGTGCAATCCATACAGCTTGTCAGCCCGCGTGATGTTTGGGTGCTTAATAATTCCAAAGAACCCTTGTTGACGCTTGTAACCTGTTTTCCATTTGATTATATAGGTCCCGCACCCAAGAGATTTATCGTCAGGGCCAGAGAAGTCAAAGGCTGAAAACATGGACTGTTCCAAGTGAATTAGCCTGCAATCAGACAGGATGCAGGAGAGAAAGATGAGAGATAGATATTTTGAAGGAGCACAAGGGAAAGTCCGGTTGTTCTTGTTCAATTCAATTTCGTAGAGAAAGCAGGACTATTGATTTGTCTGCGATATAATTGAAATAGACGAACAATTCTTAATGGAATAAACCCATGAACATTCATTGGAAGGGAAAGTGGTCATTACAATCACAAACCCTGATCTTGATAATTTTTTTTTCACTTTCGATTCTGGCCATCGCTGAATGGTTCTCGAATCGAAGTGCAGAGCGTGCCATTGACATTGGGATTGCTCGGCAGGCCTCCAATGTTGCTGAACGATTGGCCCATTCGATAGAAGTAATTTCATCAGATGAATTATCTCTTCAGAATCAGATCCAGGAAATATTGGAGTTGGAACCCAACATCGCCCGTGTAGACATTTATGAGGATCTAAATGGCAAGTTGGATTTATTTCAGTCCAGTTCCAAGCGGGGCGAGAGATCCCTCGTGGACCTTGAAAAGGCAGCTTTTTATGCGGATAAGGCGAATACATTTACCATCGATTATCAAGGCAAGAATGAATTTTTTTCAACCTATCCGCTACGATTTAAGAACGGACGTAAGGGATTTGTCACAGTCATTAGTCATACCAAGTCCATCCACGAAATTCTTGCCTCCCGCCTTTGGGTTCGGCTTTTTTCCGTACTCGGAACCGCGATATTTTTAGTGGCCGCGATTGTCTTGATTTATCGGACCACCATTTATCGGGGAGTTCAACATCTGGTTAACGTGATGCACCGTTACAAGCGAGGGGAGATCCAGGCCCGGGCCGATGAGTCACTCCCAGGGGAATTTGGGGAACTCGCGGTGAATTTCAATGACCTGCTTGGGCAGTTGCAGGGATTTAATGACCATTTGAAACAACAAGTATCACAAGCCACACAAGAACTGACTCGTCAAAACCAGGATTTGCAGCAGTTGAACCTTCAGATTCTTCGTGACAAAAGCCGTTTGAATCAGGCGGAAAGATTAGCTTTGGCCGGGCAGATGACTGCTACTTTTGCCCATGAGATCGGATCCCCTTTGAGTGCCATCGCAACCCATCTACAAATCTTGTTAGAGGATAGTCAATTGGAGCCTCATATCCGTGATCGGCTTCAACTCGCCTACGATCAAATTGAACGGGTGTGCAGCATTGTGGAGACCTTGTTAAAAACCACGCGTCATTCAACTCCTCGCGTTTCCGTAGAGTTGGAGGAGACAGTGAAAAAGGTGATTCGGCTGCTTAGTCCCACCTTGGAGGTGCGGCATGTGAATATTGAACTGTCATGCCCAACAGGACCACTGCTTGTGGAAGGGGATTCCGATCAATTGCAACAACTCTTTTTAAACCTTTTGAATAATTCGCTGGATGCAATCTCAGATGGTGGCATGCTTTCCATCAAAATATCGCGCTTATCTGATGCCCAGCCCACATCTCGCCACTATTTTAGGATTGAGGTTAGCGATTCAGGAGTCGGCATTGCGAATGAGAGACTGGAGCACATTTTCGAGCCATTTTATACCACCAAAGGTTGGGACGGGGGGACCGGCCTGGGATTGGCCGTCAGTAAAGAAATCGTGAAGCAACATGGCGGACAGATCTCGGTGGTCAGTGTTCCAGGCCAGGGGACATGCTTCACCATTCTGTTGCCTGAATATCAAGGATCCAATGCCTCGCACAAAAATTTCCTCAAGGCAAAGGAGGCGAAAGTCTGATGAGCCAAGGAGAGACTTATACCATTTTGGTAGTTGACGATGACCGCTCTGCACTGGAATCCTTAGCCGAGGTTCTGCAAAAGGAAGGCTACTCTGTCATAAAAGCAGAGAACGGCTCGTCAGCATTAAACCAAGTCAGCTTGAATAATATCGATTTGGTATTGACCGACTTGCGCATGCAGGAAATTGATGGGATGAAGGTGTTGGAAACGGTGCGGGCCACTTCCAAGGATATTCCTGTGATCGTCATGACCGGGTTTGCCTCCATGGAGACTGCCATTGAGGCAATTCGCAACGGGGCCTATGATTATCTCAGCAAGCCTTTCCGGCTTGACCATGTTCGATTGATCGTGCGACGAGCTTTGGAGAAGGTCTCCCTCCGCAAGGAAATCCGCCAGCTTCGATCCGCCATGGATGATCGTCCTCCATTCTCAAGAATTGTCGGGCATAGCCCAGAAATGGTGGAAGTTTATAAAATGATCGCCCGGGTGGCCCCCCTTCAAACCACTGTCCTCATCCAAGGAGAGAGTGGGACCGGAAAAGAAATGGTGGCTCGTTTAATTCATGAAACAAGTGGACGCCGAAGAGATCTCTTTAAGACCATAAACTGTGGGGCTTTGACGGAGTCTTTGTTGGAAAGTGAATTGTTCGGCTATGTCAAAGGGGCCTTTACCGGTGCGGTTTCCAATAAAGTGGGAATATTTGAAGCCGCCCATGGGGGAACCTGCTTTTTAGATGAAATTTCCAATACGACTCCGGCATTGCAGATGAAATTGCTCCGCGTCTTGGAAGAAAGGGAGGTCTTGCGTGTCGGTTCCACGGATTCAGTAGATGTGGACGTGCGCATCATTGCTGCCACTAATCAACCTTTGGACGAATTAGTCCGGGCCCATGCTTTTCGGGAAGACTTATATTATCGGCTAAAGGTAGTTACAATTGATTTGCCTCCCTTGCGCCAAAGACGGGGAGATGTCCCCTTATTGCTGGAACTTTTTGTGCACCGCTATGCAACTACTGCCGCAAAAACATTGGCGGTTCATGATTCAGTCTATCCAATGCTTACTCATTATGCTTGGCCAGGGAACGTGCGGGAGTTGGAAAATGCCGTCGAGCGTGCCATTGCTCTCAACTCCAGTGGAGTTTTGACCCCAGAAGACTTCCCACACCATATCCAGCAATTTCTTGTGGAAGGCAGTTCCGGCACCAAGAAAAACCACACGTATCTCACGTTAGCGGAAAAGGAAAAAGAGTACGTCCTGGAGGTCTTGGATGAGACGGGACAGAATGCCACACGTGCTGCGGAAATCCTGGAAATCGACCGTAGAACACTCTATCGAATTCTCGAACGACATGGAGTCCATCGTGGTTGACGTGCTTTTCTGAAGCGTGAGTTCGAAGGTAATGGCACTTTTGCAAGTCAATGCAATTCTGCCTCAAGTCAGATATCCCATTGGCAAAGCCGGATTCTCCCGTTCTTCTGAGAGGATATAGATTTAAAACGGTTATGAGAATAGGGAGTGAGGGTAAGGAACCCCTCGATGAATCGAGAGGTTCATGAAAACAGTTGGGCCAAATTAATCCTATATTAATCAGAACATAAATTTGTGGACATGGGTAATCAAATTTGGAGTGCGCGGACGCGTACACGCCTCAACTGGTTCGTCACTGACAGATCGCGCCAGTGGAAGGCGTCGTTCCGTCGGATCGGGCCTTCGGCATGCCGACGCACTCCAAAATGGTTATTACATTTCCAGATTTTCCAACATTGATGTCGACAACTTTGTGTTCCAGGTAATAAATCACGATACCCGCGGCTCAACTTGCTTGAGAAGGTTTTCAATTGTGTTCCCTACAGAGTGAATTTCTTGGGGAACATTTGCTGAAACACCAAGTTGACCAGAAATCAATTTCTGACTTAAAGCATAGGCATCTTTGACAAACCATGAATTGTTATACGCAGCGCCATGGCCGGCCCATTTTGCTCCTTCCTCTAAATTGAGAATTGCAGCTTTAAGCTCAAAACCCGTTTGGGTGTTATCATGATTGTCCCAATCCCATAATGCATTTAAGTAGTGTGTCTCGGCGAAGGCGTATTGGGCCTCTGCAAAAGGGGCATGAAGTTCTATTACATTGTTTATGGATCCTTCTTCAATTTGATATGCGAGTTTATCCATGGCTTTCCAAGCGGCAGTCAGCCTGCTTTTTCCGTCAGGGGTAGCACGGTTAAGTTCCAGTTTCAGCAAGCCAGAAACCTTGAAAAGCTCAGCTGCGGCAGACTTGAAGTCTGAATGTAGAAAATCCCGCTGTGCTTGACCTAAGTGGGAATTTGTTGCCTCAGCTAAAGGAGTCCATTTCTCAACTCCTACAACAACCCAGCTGTGTTCCATGTCGACTCGATTGACAAAGGCAAAAACAGTGTCCAATTGATCTAGAGACGTGATGGAATGGTGTTCCAGCCGATAAGCAAGCTTGTTCAATGCGTGAATTGACTTTTCCAATTTGATCTTTTGCTCTCTTGAAGCAGTACCTAGTTCCCCCTGAAGGAATGCTGCCGCTTTATGTATCTCCTGAGCTGATCTTGCAAGATCCATTTGCAGGAAGTTTTCCCTGGCCAGTTGGAAATTCCGTCCTACATCATTAACAACCGGAATATATTGGTTTCCGCCAATAATTAGCCAATTGGTCCACTGTTGGGGGTGGCTGGTTTCCTGACGATTTCCTGCTGGAGGGTGTTCAACTCCCGGCACTAGCTGGGCTCTCGTTATGTCATTTGCCAATTGGACCCCGGTCAGACATGGAAAAAACACCATCCACGAGACTATCAACGACCATTTGAGAATACGCATGGTGATCCTCCTCAGTTGTCATTTCATATATAAACGACCAATCCTCAAAAGAAATCCCCCTGAGAGTGAAAAGAGGCCCAGAAGTAAAAATAGCGGGAGATTACTGGCCGTATGAGGCAATTCTGTGGGCTTCTCCGTGGCTTGTGCCACTGGCGTTTTAGCTTTTGAAGGAATATTCGGCGGAGCTGTTACCTGCGCAATCTGAATTTTCTTATTCAAAGGGGTTAAAGCAAAAAGTGGAGCCTTCTTGAGTTCTCCTGCAATGTTGGGTGTAGCCGACGGCATTGCAAGAACAGGTTGATCATTCTTCTTGGCAATTTCCAACGCTTTTACCTTTGGATAAACGAATTCTTCACCGTATTGATCTCCGGGGGAAAACCAGGTCCGAATGGCAGGAGGCGCATTTTCGGCTCGCTCCCAAAAAGTGATATCTGTCTTGTCAGGTGGATTTAATCGATAGCTGGGAATGGCTATGATCGTGGCATATACTTTGTCTTCCCGGTCATTGAAGATTTGAACAATGTTCCGATCAGAAGCACTATCAAATAGTTTAAAAACATATTTCCCGGCACTAAGGACTTTTCCTGGAATTTCGAATGGTTCATTTATCGTAACAATAGTCCGCCGATCCCACTGATCGCCCCTTACAACAAATGGGAACAACAACACCGCCATCATCGCTGCGAAGAGAATTCTTATTTGGCTTGAACTGACCATTTGGAAAAACCTCCAATACATCAAAATCAAGGTATTCCAAGCATAGAATTAAGAAGAAAATTTCATCTTACTGCTTGCGGATACCCTGGACACTGGTAACTTGCCAGCATCACTATTCGTTCTTGCACGAAGAGTTCCAAATGCCAAACCTGAAAGGGAACTAAAAAGAAAACAACGACTTATCATTTCTGTCTGAGGGGAGAAGGAGCTTTCTGATAACCAATTGTTGAGGCAGCTTTGCATGCTTACACTCATCAACTCCAATAAATTCAAGTGGGAGCGAATTTGTGGAGGATTTGTTAATTGTGGCATTTTTGACGGATCTGCAGAGAATCCTTTTCTTGGCCTGAAGTCCAAAAATGAATGGACAGACAGATCCCCCGAAATCGACACCATCCGCTAATCCATCTTTATTTCTAGTGCACCATGTTTCTGCTCGGACTGGGCTAAGGTAAGGGAAACATGATGTGAAAATAGGCTTGAAAATCCCTCGTTGAAGGGATGTTCAACTTCTCGCTGAATTATTATCATTGTTTTGTAACTGCTCGGGTCCGGAATGAATTGACGCCCAGGATTCCAGACAGTCAGCAGTTAGTTGAACCCGAGGTCCCAATGCCTAACCTTTCTCAGGGACGAAGGGTCTTTTTGATGGAATCTGCCGAGATGAATACCAAAAGGGAAGTGTCAGTAAGGGATTCGAGCAGTTACACGAAATTGACTATTTGCAATTTGATGAGAATTCCTGGAAATCGGGGCTAATTCAGTGGCGAATGGAAAAATGGGTTCCTGGGATTCTCACAACTTGGCGCTGAAGGGAGAATGATTATGAACTCAAAGGTCAAAAACAAACTTAGGGAACGATTACTCGATAAATTGAATGAATTACAATCTGAAATTACTTGGCAGCGTGAAAATTTTGAATTCCATCCTTTTTTTGGGATAGAAGAGCAGATTGACCAGAAGCCGTTGCTTGAAACGGCTTCGTTCCTGATCGACTATGAATCGGGGTTGATTCACAACGTTCAATCAGCCCTGAGGAGAATAGAAGAAAATTCTTTTGGGATCTGTCGCAGTTGTGGGAAGAAGATCCGGCTTCGTCGGCTAATCGCCGTACCCTGGTCCATGCATTGTATCGATTGTCAGGAAAAAATTGACAGTCGGGTGAAATTCGATCAATTGCCAGGTGGGAATTACCATGCAGCGGGTGTTCATCTCACGCAGTGGGATGAACACCCGTTATAGCCTCTTGATGTTATAGGTTTCGACGGCGTTCCGTCGGCTTCCTCCTAGTGACTTCAACAGCCTCTAAATGAGAAAGCACTTTTGGTAATGTCACTTGGGGCGCTTTGAGCAAGTTGGCTGAAAGGGAGCGCGGAGCGGGAATTTGATGACAGTGGGTCCTGCAATCCACTTGGAGGTGGATCGAAAAAAGCTGGGCCAGTTGGCGTAAACCTTCTTCAGCCGTGAGATCGAAGAATTTCGATGCGTCCTGAAGCCGACGAACCACCAGGTAAGCTAACATCACCGCCAAGGCGTGGAATTGGGTGCTTTGCTCCGAACGCATATATTAAGGACGCATCTCTAACCAAGCCGTCTTGGAATTCCGAAAGGCTTGCTCCATCAGCGTCAAATCCTTATACGGTTTATGAATGACTTGTCCTGTCATCATGGACTTGGCAAATCCGTTTTGATCGCATAACAACCATCCATCTGTGATTGCACAGCCACTGCGGAATTGTTGCACTCCCGAAGCAACCGGCATTGTTCCTCAAGATCCTTCAGCCAGCCTCCCACTTTCAACCAAGCAATCCATATTAGCGCCAAGGTAACTCCAGCGAATCCACCGTGACTGACCATGCCTCCATCCCAAATCTCAAAAAGAACAAGCGGATTGTGGTAGAACCCATCCCACCCGTAGAGGAGCATTCATTCCAATTGTCCTCCGAGAAGGGCACCGATAATCAATCCCGTCATGGCTGATTGTAATTTCTTCGCATCCAAAGGCGAACGGCCTGTTTGATAGGCTCGTTTCAGTAAATAGTATCCGATCAGGAAAGCCAATAAGTAGGCTAATCCATAATATTTCATAACCCAACTGCCATAAAGATGAATTGCCACCGGATCAATCCTATGAATAAAATAGATAGTCCCGAATGATTCCAGGCAATCATCGCCGTTTAATAGCTGCCGTCTTATTGCTTAAGGTAAACCTCCTCTTCTGCGGGCGAACTCAGAAAGTATAGTATTTGCGAGAGTCGAATTGCATTCTCCCTTCGTGAACCGCTCAAAGTCCAAGGGCCTGGTAGATTTAAAAATCCATCATGATCTCTATGAGAGGATAGTTCTGGCGCCTTTCCCGTTTCAATTTAAAGAGCGACAAGGCAAGTGAATATCGATAATACAATCAAGAATCACTTGAGCATCTTCATTTTAATGGCTGCTCCATTCTTCATGTTGTTGAAGTCTGGTTTTCGTGAAATTATAAATTGACAGCACGTAACATTAATAGGGGACATTTTTTTAAGCGGTAGATCATTTATGAGGTTTGACAAGTACCTTGAATCTCAGAATCGATTGGTGCCTTATGGTTTTGAGATTAAAAATATGCAAAGATATCACTCTAAAATAGAACATGGACGAAAGTGCGCCCTCCCATTCGGCAGACTTTGGTGGACGATTTCACGTAACTTCTATCGTGGCGAAATTTCAGGAGGATACGGATGGACATTTTCGGGTTTACTTTGATCCTGTGGACCGGGGCTTTATTGGCTGGTTTTTTGGGTTCTCTGACAGGATTGGGGGGAGGAGTGGTCATTGTGCCCTTATTGACACTAGCCCTTGGCGTGGATATCCATTATGCCATTGGGGCCTCGTTAGTTTCCGTCATCGCCACATCCTCAGGTGCCGCCTCAGCCTATGTGAAGGAAGGCTACTCAAACATCCGCATCGGAATGTTCCTGGAGATTGCCACCAGTCTGGGGGCCCTTTTGGGAGCTTACCTTGCATTAATCATCTCTCCTCAGATTATCGGAGCAATTTTTGGATTCGTGTTGCTATATTCGGCCTATCAGTCGATCCGTCCTCGACTGGATAAAATATGTGATGAACATTCCCCCAGGGATCGATTGGCGACTCTTTTAAAAATGCATGGAAGTTATCCAACCCCCACGGGTGAAAAACAATACTGTGTTCGTGCCGTCCCGTTGGGGTTTGGGCTGATGCTGGGAGCGGGCACTCTTTCCGGGTTGTTGGGCATTGGGTCGGGCGCTCTGAAAGTCATTGCAATGGATCAGGCGATGCAACTCCCCTTCAAAGTCTCGAGCACCACTAGTAACTTCATGATCGGAGTGACGGCCGCAGCCAGCGCAGGAGTGTACCTCAGCCGGGGATATATTGATCCGGGACTGGCAATGCCTGTCGTACTCGGGGTGTTACTGGGTTCATTCCTCGGAGCGAAAGTCTTGGCTTCCGCGCGAACGAAAATGCTCCGCCATCTGTTTGGCGCCGTCGTGGTCCTTCTGGCGTTGGAAATGATTTACAGCAGTATGAAAGGCAGGTTCTGAAATGGCGCAGATGCGAAATTCCTGGAGTGACGAAAAAATGGAGACGATGATGGGGAATCTGCTGCGGGCAGGAGTCATCTTGGCAGCAGCCGTTGTCCTTGTTGGGGGGCTTATATACCTTGTCCGTCATGGTTCATCGCAGCCCAGCTATCAAATGTTCCGTGGTGAACCAGCGGACTTAAGAACCCTCTGCGGAATTTGGGGGGATGCCATCTCTTTTCGAGGACGCGGGATTATCCAGCTCGGGCTACTCCTTCTGATCCTCACTCCAGTTGCCCGAGTGGGTTTTTCCGTCTATGCCTTTGCACGGCAGCGGGATTGGACCTACGTCACATTTACACTCATCGTGTTGGGACTATTGATTTATGGTTTATCGAACGGAACATAATAGGTCGTGGATGTGCGGCGACAATCCCAATTAACCCTGATTGAGTGCATTTTCCCACTTCATGAACTAATGGGCTTGCTACTTGTTCTGGAACAGATAAAGACGCTACCTGAACTTCTCCCATTAAAGACGCAGCCCCTTGTGCCCCTTTTTCACACTGTCATACAACGACGGAAGAGGCTGAAATACTGCCTAGGCATTATATTTTTGCGATGGTTTTTAACGTATATTAAATAGGGAAGATGTACGGCAATCTGGGGATAGGATAAATAGAAGGTCTTTAGTGTTGTTGGAAGAGCAATTTAAGAGGATTTGACTAATCTTGCCGGACGCCTGCCGGATGCTGAGTCCAAGTCTGCATCCTCCATATTTTTGGGGGATGAGAATCTCAATGTCCTGGAAGACGGACCCTGATTTATAGGACCGGAGTGAACACCATGCCCGCCCCTTCTAACAAAACGCCACGTCAAAGAACCCGGTTGATGTTGATTTTGGGATTTGGGAGCCTCCTGGTTTTGATGGCTATGGTCGGTTTCAACTCAATCCGAACGTTGCGCCACATTGAAGATCGCAATAGGCAAATCACGCAAAGTTATTTGGAAAGGCATCAACGATTAGACCAAATCCGCTTCGAGCTTTATTCGTCATGGACCCTTGTGCGTGATTACATGTTGGAGCCCAACGATGTTGCTGCTGAACAGCAATTGTCGAATCTGCGAGAAGTCCAGAAAGAAATGGATGCAAACCTGCAGGATTATTCCAATTCGCTCATATCCGAGGAACAGCAGTTGTTTGCGGACCTAAAACTGGAATTGACAGCTTATTGGAAAACCTTGGAGCCAGTGTTCAATTGGTCGGCCGATCAACGCCGCTTTTTGGGAACTCATTTCCTACGGCAAGAGATTTTCCCGCGGAGATCCACAATGCTGAAAATTGCCACTCAAATGGATGAAATCAACCGACGAGCTTTAAATGACGGAGAGGGTCGATTGGCGGACCTTTTTGCCAGTTTCCGAAATCGAATTACTCTCCTCTTAGGGATAACTTTGAGTATAGGGGTCATCTTGGCAGGAATCAGCACAGCAAATATTTTGCGATTGGAGCGAATTTCCGAGCGACATTATCAGGAAACACTGCAAATTCAAGCCGAACTCAAAAAGCTATCGGCACGCCTGGTAGCGGCGCAAGAGCAGGAACGGCGTTCCATTTCGAGAGAACTCCATGATGAAATTGGCCAATCCTTAAGTGCCATTCTCGTCGATTTAGGCAACTTGAGCTCTTTTCTTCCCCCAGAACAAAAGGAAGCACGCCAGATTTCGAGCGCAATTAAGGTACTTGCTGAAAACACTCTGGGGACCATCAGAAATATGGCTCTCCTGCTGCGGCCTTCAATGTTAGATGATTTTGGGCTGATTCCCGCTTTACATTGGCTGGCGAGAGAGTTGTCCAGGCGGACTGGTTTACCGGTTAAAGTAATTGCGGAAGAGTTGCCTGATACCCTAACCGAAGAACAAAAAACCTGCATTTTCCGTGTCACTCAAGAGGCCTTGAATAACATTGCACGCCATGCCGAAGCGGCGAGTGCGTCTGTCAGAGTAGAACAGGCCCCCGACCTCTTGAAGTTGACCATTCAAGACGATGGCGTGGGCTTTGATCCTATTAAAACCAGGGGAATGGGGTTGGTTGGGATGGAAGAACGGGTTAGAAATCTGCACGGAGTTATGCAGATGGAATCTAAAATTGGGAATGGAACTATTATCAAAATAGAATTGCCACTGAACCTTCCAAAAGAAAAGGTGAAATATGAATAAGATTCGGATTCTCCTGGCCGATGATCACACAGTTATGCGAGTAGGGTTGCGGTTCTTATTGGAAAGGCAACCTGACATGGCGGTGGTGGGAGAGGCTGAAGATGGCCGCCGGACTGTGGAATTGGCTAATAATGAAGTCCCCAATGTGGTAGTAATGGATATTGCAATGCCAAACCTCAATGGCATTGAAGCTGCCCGTCAAATCTCGGAAAAACATCCCGAAATGGGAATTGTCATACTAAGCATGCATTCTGATGAAAGCTACGTCTTGCGTGCTTTGAAAGCAGGTGCGAGGGCTTACCTGCTAAAAGATTCGGCGGAATCGGATCTGATCCGGGCAATTCGAGCTGTTCATGAGGGTAAATCTTTCTTCAGCCCCACCGTGAGTCGTTTATTATTGGAAGATTATGTTCGCCAACTCGGACAAAAAGGGGAAGAGGACAGTTACGAACTGTTGACAACTCGCGAACGAGAAATTCTTCAAATGCTGGCTGAAGGGAAAAGCAATAAGGAAGTGGCTTCATTGCTGGAACTGAGCCTTTACACCGTGGAAACTCATCGTGCCCATATTCTACAGAAGTTGGGACTGCACTCTACAGCCGACCTAATTCTCTATTCGGTTCGCAAAGGGATAATTGGATAAGGCTCATTATCTGAATTGAAAAGATCTGCTTCGGGAATGAGACGATCTATTTCGACTTAATGGGGCTTTCAAAACCATCCCATCGACAAAATGAATAGCGCCTGCCCATCCTGATATACCGTGTTCCTACCACCTAGAATCATGTCCAGACAGTATTGAGTAATTTCTCTTTGTCTCATAATCTTCAACTGTGTTTTTTTTGGGCCTTAAAGATTGCAGGTTAGGGTTGAAGATTATGAAGCGATCCCCTAGAGCACAAAATCATTCCAGAAGCCTACGCCAAGGACTGATCGGATGTCTTCATGATTCGCTGAAACATGCGCCAGACACCACGGGAAAGTGAGTGGCGTTTGAAGGGAAATGGGATACCTCCCAGAACAAGGAGAAAAACAATGCAACTCGAGAAAATCCGAGGGCCGTACCCAGGTAATGTTTGGACCATCATTCTTGCGGGAGGAGAGGGCCAGCGACTTGGTCCATTGGTTCGACGGTGGCTAGGACATCACAAACCCAAGCAGTATTGTACCTTTATCGGGACTCGTTCCATGTTACAGCATACAATCAGCCGGGCCCATCGAATCAGTGCTGAGCACAGGAAAGTGATTGTCACTGTTCGATCACACCTACCATACTTACAAGAACAGTTGAAAGGGATCGAGGGGGGGAAGATAATCCTCCAGCCGGAGAATAGGGAGACAGCGGTCGGAATAATGATGGCAATTTCCTATATCCGGAAACAGGATCCGGAGGCCTCGGTTGTCATTCTTCCTTCCGATCATTTTATTTTTCCCGAACAACGGTTTGTACAGATTGTAAAAAACATGCTCGAGGCAACTGAGGAACATCAAGATTATCTTTTTTTGTTGGGAATCCCACCCGAAACTACAAAACTCGACTATGGGTTGGTGGAACAAGGATTTCATCTTGGATGGAAGGGTGCAAACCAGGTTCATTCCGTGACAAAATTTCACGAAAAACCCTCTAAAGACCTCCATGTAAAATTGATTGCTCATGGAGCTTTATGGAATACATTCATCATGGCTTCTCAACAACGAACTCTCTGGAACTTGGGCTACAAGACAATCCCTGAGGTTATGACGCTAACAGAGGAATATGGGAAGGCCTCTGATAGCCCCCTGGGAAAGGATGCATTGGATGAAATTTACTCGAGAATGCCCTCATGCAATTTTTCGGAGCAGGTCCTGGAAAAAATTCCGCAGAATCTCGCAGTCATGGAAATGCACGAAATCTTATGGAGTGACTGGGGCCGGCAAGAACGCATCGAAAGGACTCTTTTGAAAATCGGCAAGAGGCCAGCTTATTGGGGAAAACTGCAACCGCAAGTGGCTTGAGCAGAGGTTCTGGCTGCCAACAGGGAAAATGTCATGCCTGGCCTTCAAGCTTAACAACCTTGGGCTTCGAAAGGAGGGGATGGCCATTTTTTTAGAGAATACTTGCCAAGCTTTCCGCATGGCACACAGAAGACCTGTTTGAGGTAAAACGCCTTAATAGCCAAGCGTGACAGCGGACAGTTTTAATTCTTAATGAATTACATTGTGAAAAACCGCCAAAAGAGTGACGGCCCTTATCAAAAGCCAAAGTGCGACTGCATCATGTGCCGATTGACGAATCCCAACTCTTTTTAAAACACTCCTGCTTAAACTTGTGCCTATCAAGAAAAGGGTGGCCACCAACAAACGACGAGCGCCAAAGACCCGGACATCACAGGCATCGGTTTGTTGCGGAATAAGGAAACGGATCTCTGCTGTGGCAATAAACCTGAAAATGAAAAATGGGATTATAGCTTCGGTTCCCTTTTATTATAGGCATGGAAGGATAGCGCAATCAGGCGGCTCTATCCTATCAAATGCTAGTCAGAGACTTCATCAAGAAGAGTGCATTTCGCTCCGCAATATACTAAGCGGACACCTGATTGTGCTATCCAGTGAGAGTTTGACAGAAGTCTTATTCCGAAACTAGCGATCAGAGGACAAATCCCTTACCGGCGTCCAGCCCCTCGGCCCATGCCACTGCGGTTCTGGCTCATACCCGACCGAGTTTGCGAACCGGTACTCTGTCCTGCACCTTGTCCATTGCGTGGACAATTGGGATTCAAGGCGGGTCCTCCCTTGCTACGGCCTTGACCTCTGCCTTGGCCTACCGGCTGGCCGGTGATATCGCAAATGCCATCGCCGTTCTTGTCGCCATACGCCCGCGGCGTTTGGGAATTTTGAGCCTGTAAAACTCCAACACCAAAACTCGTCGCAAAAAGGAATCCACTCAATACAAACAACATTTTCTTCATTTTCATACTCCTTATTAATATTCATGCTGACTACAGTTATTTCTATTGCATGTTGGAAGCCATGTCGGATTGGTTGAAGTGGAAACGCAAAATCTCCTATAATCTGAACGATTTCGACAACTCATCAGCAGGAAAACAATTCTGAAGGAGAAGCTGAGATCTCCATTTTTTGCGTCTTTTTAATGAGGAAAATGTAAATTTTGCGCCCAATTCATCGAATGGCAGATTGTTCAATAAAAGAAAGGTAATAAGATGACCGAAGAAAAAGTGATGACAACGACTCTCGAGCAATTGAGCGATTACGAATTTGAGGTGACCTTTGATCGTCCGGAGGGGGCCTCGCTCATTGTGGATGAACCGGCACCGTTGGGAAAAGACCAGGGCCCGAATGCCGCTCAACTGCTTTCTACAGCGATCGGAAATTGCCTTTCAGCCAGCTTACTTTTTTGCTTGAGAAAAGTCCGGATTGAACCTCGGGAGATCAAGACAACCATCAAAACTTCGTTTACTCGGGATTCGAAGGGACACAAGCGGATCGGCAAGGTTCATGTGATGATTGAACCTCATCTGCCAGACTCGGATCAAGCAGGATATGCTCGTTGCCTGAAGCTCTTTGAAGATTACTGCGTAGTAACTCAAAGTGTTCGCGAGGGTGTACCAGTTGAAGTTGAGGTCGTTGTGTAACTGGCAATTAAACAGGGTCACGGAAGGTAAACCGTTAACTATTGATAGATCCTCCCTTTTAATAATATAGGGAATTTGAATAATACTTGTCTTGCCTCCAATGTGAAAGTCCTAAACTTAGTTGAAAAAGGAGCATGACCTCGCTTAAAACAGAGGTGAATTACCCGGCAAGGTAGACACCAAGAATAAGGAGATCATGCATGGGACAGAGAGTAATTCGGACCGGAAAAAGAATCAAGGGCAAAGAGGGCAGAAAAAAGAGACAACGAATTGAAGAAGAAGTTAGGATTTTGGACAGTCGGTTTGAACTGATCCAGATGTTGATCCCTCTGGGCTTGAAAGCTGTGGAAGAAGAATTGCAGCAAGAAGTAGAACAGCGGGTTGGCCGCGGAGCCAGCCGGAGTCCAGAGAATCGGCGCTGGGGAAGAAACCCAGGGTCGGTTTATTTGGGAGATCAGAAAGTTCGGCTCGAAGTGCCTCGGGTAAGAAATGTCGCGGTTCGACAAGAAGTTCCGTTGGAGAGTTATCAAGCCTTTCGAAAGACGAAGGTATTAGATCATCAGGTTTTGAACCGGGTGATCCGGGGGATTAGCCAGCGGCAATATGAGCAGGCAGCCCTCTGTGTGCCAGAAACGTTTGGGATCAAAAAGAGCAGTGTGTCCCGACATTTCATCCGAACGACGGCCCGAAAGCTGGAAACGTTTTTGACTCGGGATTTGAGCCAGCACGACATTGTGGCGATTTTCATCGACGGGAAGCGACTGGCAGAAACTGACATGATCGTGGCATTGGGGATTACGCTCGAAGGGCAAAAGATCCTGCTGGGTTTTGTGGAAGCCAGTACGGAAAACCAACGAGTGTCCCAAGACTTTATTCAGCAACTGCTGGACCGAGGACTGAAGACCGAACAGGAAATTCTGTTCATCATCGATGGAGCCAAAGGGCTGTATAAAGGGATCAAGGCAAAGCTGGCAGAGAAAGCCTTGATTCAACGCTGCCAATGGCACAAACGGGAAAATGTAGTCAGTTATTTGAGCCGGGAACAAGCAAAACGATTCCGGCAGAAAATGCAGACAGCCTATCAGCAGCCCAGTTATGAAAAGGCGAAAGAAGCCTTGGACCGAATCGCCAAAGAACTGCGACTGATCAATGGTTCCGCAGTGGATAGCCTGAAAGAAGGATTAGAAGAAACTTTGACTCTGCATCGGTTGGGATTATTTGAAGAATTAGGGACCAGTTTTAAAACCACCAATTGCATTGAGAATGTGAACCGGCAATTGGAGCGTTTGACGCATCGAGTCAGTTACTGGAAGAACAGCGATCAGCGTCAGCGTTGGATAGCCACGTCGTTGCTGGAAATTGAGCCCGGGCTAAGAAAGGTGAAAGGCTTTCGTCATTTAAAAGCCCTTCGCAGATCAATGAAAAAGGAAAACCTAACGAAATTGGTTCAGCCCGCAGCTTGAAGGTTATGCTCATTTTCAACTAAAAAAGGGATTGACCCTGACCTGTACAAAAACAGTGCCGCTCACCTTCAATGAGGCGCAATCATTCTTGGCAAAGCAAAACGACGTTTTCATCGTGCGTGGCAACGGGAGCAAGGACCTTTGTGGTCTCGCCGGACTGGTCGAAAAGGAAGCGCCGGGAGTCATATTCCCAGACTTGTTTATCAAAGTCTCACTCCCGATCCACCAACTTCTCCCCGAGTTCTTTGTTGCTGTGTGGAATTCGTCGACAACTCGCGAAGTCATCGAGGAAAAGGCCAAGACGACGTCAGGGATCTGGAAAATCAATCAGGGACACATCACGTCAACCCCAATTCCTGTTCCTCCACTAGCCGAGCAACGCCGAATTGTGGCTGAGATGGATGCATTAAAGACAGAAGTTGATAAATTGAAGAATTTGCAGTCCGAGACCGCCGCCGAACTCGATGCCCTGATGCCATCAATCCTCTCCAAAGCCTTTGCCGGAGAGCTTTGAGAATACTTAAGAATTATGCCTATACCTGAATCACAACTTGAAACATGGTCTAATCCGGGCGCTGTTACAACGTCAAAATCGACTCATGAGAGTATAAGGACTGCATTAACGGCCGCAACGTCGCCCATCAGACAATTAATTTCCGATGGAAATGTTGAGATCTACCTACAAGGATCATATAAAAATGACACTAATATTCGCGGGGATAGTGATGTTGATGTAGTAGTCGAGCTTAAAGCTACTTTCTATTCAAATCTCGCCGAACCCGAAAAACAAGCACTCGGTTTTATACTGGCAACGTATCAATTAAATCAATTCCGCGCGGATGTGATTCAAGCTTTAACTTCGTATTATGGTCAACAGTTTGTAGATTCAAGTGGCAATAAGTCAGTTAAATTAAAATCCTCCGGAAATCGCTTAGGAGCTGATGTAGTTCCATGTGCTCTTTATCGTACCTATCGCTCTGCAAATATCATAGCGGAAGGAATAACATTTTGGACACAATATGATAACAGACAAATAATCAATTTCCCGAAACTTCATTATCAGAATGGCGTTATAAAAAATTCAGCGCAGATTACTAATGGTTGGTATAAACCAACAGTCAGAATTTTCAAAAACGCCCGTTCATATATGGTCGATAAGAGTATCATTTCAGCTGACTTGGCCCCATCCTACTTCCTTGAATCATTAATTTATAATGCACCTGTCTCAACCTTTGGGACAAGTTATCAGGATACAGTCATTGCAGTGAGCAATTGGTTGTGGAAAGCACAAGTGCCAACTCTGTTTTGCCAAAACGGTCAAATTCAACTCTTCGGGACTTTGCCAGAACAATGGGACTCATTTCGGGCCAACCAGTTTTTAACAGCGCTTAAGAATCTTTGGAATAATTGGAATCAATAAAATATGCACCCTTACGCCACCAACTCAACAGAACGAAAGATGGTCGTCGTGTACCTGACGATCACAGGCGTTTTGCTTGCCTACGCCTTGAACCGATTATTGCAAGTAACAGGCCTTACGGTTCCTTGGTTTGTGGATGCTCCATCCGTCATGGGATTCTTTGGAGGACTTTACTGGGTGTTCGACCGATATCTCTGGAAACTCGGTTGGATGCGGTCAATAAGCCTGGTGCGGGTTCCTGATTTGAATGGCAAGTGGTCTGGTGAAGTGCATTCATCGTTTAGTCAACTGCCGACGCAAATCAATGTCAACGTTGAGATCTGTCAAACATGGACCGCACTTCTTGTCAAAATGGATTCCGGCGTATCACATTCCAAGAGTGTCATGGGGGCGATTTTTGTCGGAGACGATGGGTCTTCTACTTTGACTTACGAATACTCCAACGAACCGAGGGCTTTGGCCTTAGACACCATGCACGCCCACCGTGGCACTGCTTACTTGGTACTGAAAAAGCATGACAACAGAGAACTTTTGGAGGGAGATTACTATGCGGGACGTGACCGCCAGAATGTAGGGCAGATCACATTGGAAAGGAGACAGCACACGGATGGTTGAGCGAGGTTAACGCCATCATGCCCTCCATCCTCTCCAAAGCATTTGAAGAAGGACTCTAAAGAAAGCAAGTGAATATGAATAAATCCAATCAATCACAAACACTTTTGCGAGGTTCTGAGTGGAGAAAGTGGGATTTGCATCTCCATAGCCCACTCACGGCTTTAAATAACCAATATCCCAGGAATGGAGATGGCACTCCGGATTGGGAGCGATTCATTGACAAGTTGGAGCAAGTCCAAGATATAGCGGTGTTAGGCATTGCAGATTATTTTAGTATCGAGGGTTATAAAAAAGTCATTGAATACAAAAAAGCGGGTCGGTTGAATAATTTTAATTTGATCCTGCCAAATATAGAATTACGTTTGGGGACTTTTGTCGTGTCGGAAAAAAGCAAAGATATTAATTTTCATATAATATTTAGCGATGAGTTAGATCCAGACGACATACAAAAGGAATTTATTGAAGCGCTTGATATTGAGGTTGATGGTTCGTGAAAGTCCTAAACTTAGTTGAAAAAGGAGCATGACCTCGCTTAAAACAGAGGTGAATTACCCGGCAAGGTAGACACCAAGAATAAGGAGATCATGCATGGGACAGAGAGTAATTCGGACCGGAAAAAGAATCAAGGGCAAAGAGGGCAGAAAAAAGAGACAACGAATTGAAGAAGAAGTTAGGATTTTGGACAGTCGGTTTGAACTGATCCAGATGTTGATCCCTCTGGGCTTGAAAGCTGTGGAAGAAGAATTGCAGCAAGAAGTAGAACAGCGGGTTGGCCGCGGAGCCAGCCGGAGTCCAGAGAATCGGCGCTGGGGAAGAAACCCAGGGTCGGTTTATTTGGGAGATCAGAAAGTTCGGCTCGAAGTGCCTCGGGTAAGAAATGTCGCGGTTCGACAAGAAGTTCCGTTGGAGAGTTATCAAGCCTTTCGAAAGACGAAGGTATTAGATCATCAGGTTTTGAACCGGGTGATCCGGGGGATTAGCCAGCGGCAATATGAGCAGGCAGCCCTCTGTGTGCCAGAAACGTTTGGGATCAAAAAGAGCAGTGTGTCCCGACATTTCATCCGAACGACGGCCCGAAAGCTGGAAACGTTTTTGACTCGGGATTTGAGCCAGCACGACATTGTGGCGATTTTCATCGACGGGAAGCGACTGGCAGAAACTGACATGATCGTGGCATTGGGGATTACGCTCGAAGGGCAAAAGATCCTGCTGGGTTTTGTGGAAGCCAGTACGGAAAACCAACGAGTGTCCCAAGACTTTATTCAGCAACTGCTGGACCGAGGACTGAAGACCGAACAGGAAATTCTGTTCATCATCGATGGAGCCAAAGGGCTGTATAAAGGGATCAAGGCAAAGCTGGCAGAGAAAGCCTTGATTCAACGCTGCCAATGGCACAAACGGGAAAATGTAGTCAGTTATTTGAGCCGGGAACAAGCAAAACGATTCCGGCAGAAAATGCAGACAGCCTATCAGCAGCCCAGTTATGAAAAGGCGAAAGAAGCCTTGGACCGAATCGCCAAAGAACTGCGACTGATCAATGGTTCCGCAGTGGATAGCCTGAAAGAAGGATTAGAAGAAACTTTGACTCTGCATCGGTTGGGATTATTTGAAGAATTAGGGACCAGTTTTAAAACCACCAATTGCATTGAGAATGTGAACCGGCAATTGGAGCGTTTGACGCATCGAGTCAGTTACTGGAAGAACAGCGATCAGCGTCAGCGTTGGATAGCCACGTCGTTGCTGGAAATTGAGCCCGGGCTAAGAAAGGTGAAAGGCTTTCGTCATTTAAAAGCCCTTCGCAGATCAATGAAAAAGGAAAACCTAACGAAATTGGTTCAGCCCGCGGCTTGAAGGTTATGCTCATTTTCAACTAAAAAAGGGATTGACCCGATGGTTCTATAGGTGGTCTTAGCGGCATTAGGAAACTAAATGAGCGGACTTTACAGCAATTAGGAGTCACGATTAAGGCAAATCATTCGGCTTTCAGAAGGGATAGTGATCTAGTTGCTGCAATCAAAAACATTACTGTTTCTTTAAAGCAGGTGCAAGAATTATTGAGAAAAGATATCTTTAGAAACAAGTTTTTGCTTGCATTAGCAGGAGGAGAATGGTCTGACATCGATTGGAATCAAGCCTATTTGACCAAAAAGAACTTTTTCCAAGCTGCCCATTTACTCGATACAGGCTCAATAGACACTGTCCAATGGGCGCAGGGAAAGAAAGATTTGAGCGTTGATAACTTTATCAAGGAATTCGGGAGTCTAAAACCTTGCATTCATGGATCAGATGCTCATTCACTGGATAAAATATGTAAACCTGATGGAAATAAGTATTGCTGGATAAAAGCTGATACTACGTTTGAGGGTCTTAAGCAGATTCTTTTCGAGCCCAGTGAGCGGGTTCATATCGGTGATCAGCCACCAAGACTTAAAAATGATTATCAAATAATCAATACAATAGAAATCGTTGGCGCAGATAGCTGGTTTAAGTCTGAAAGTATCCCGTTGAATAAAAACCTTGTGGCTATTATTGGAGGAAGGGGGTCGGGGAAAAGTGCGCTTGCAGAACTTATTGCTTTTGCTGGTGGATCGGCAGCATTTAGAAATAGTGACGATATCGACGAGAGTTTTTTATCAAAGGCTTCACGGAAGTCAGAGACAAACCCTTTCCCAATTCCTGGGATAAAGCTGTCTCTCAATTGGGCTGATGGGCATAAAGAGCAAAGAGTAATTCCATCTAACCTTTGTCATGGACTTGAACAAGACAAGGAAGAAGTAAAATATCTTCCCCAAAAATTTGTGGAGCGATTGTGTGCCCCAGAGCACACTTCTCAATTAGAAGAAGAAATAGAGCGAGTAATATTTCAGCGGATTAAAAAGATAGAACGACCAACGGCATCAAGTTTCCGGGAGTTGCGTGAATCATCTACCAAATCTATATCTACCAAGCGAAATAAGCTCAAACAAACAATCGAGAGTTTAAACAAAAATATAAATGACGACCGAGCAAAGTTAGAGTTACGACCAACAAAGAAAAAAGAATTGGGCCAAAAGAATGATAACCTAAAATCATTATTGGCAAAGGTTCCAGAGGTCCCGACCGAAAACAAAGATGAGCTAGAAAAACTCGATAAGCTAACAGAAAAACAAAAGGATATAGAAGATAGAATAGGAACACTAAATGACACTCTTGCTGTTCTGGATTCAATTGATACAAAATTAGAATTATTTGGGGAAGAGATTGGGGAATATAACACTGAGATAGACGCACTCTTAATATTGGTTGACCTTGATGCTGAAAAAGATAAATTTCACGTAGCAAAGCCACCATTTGCAAAAGATTTGGTTGAAAATAAGCGTGTTGATATAACAAAACAAATCAATGCTCTTAAAGGAATTGAACCCACAAAAGAAGATTGGATAGAACGTATAGTAGAAGGAGTTGGAGGACCAGCAGAGTCCGATGTTGCGGAAATAAAGGAAAATGTAGAAGCTGTAATAGGGAACAGTGATCTTCCGAATTCGCTTTATGCTATCGAAGAAGCTATAAATAAAATAAGAGAGAAGTCAAAACTTTCCGGGGCAAAGCGGCAAGAGTATGACAAATTTCAAAAAGATCGCCAAGCAGTGGAATCAGCAATAACTTCATTGTCGAAAGAATTGAAGGAATTGGATGAAATCGTTGAACCACGACTGAAGGCAAATATCGATGATCGGCTTGAAAAATATTTGGATTACTTTCAGCTACTAAAAGAAGAAAAAGCCGTATTAGAGAACTTGTACAAGCCTTTGCACAATGCACTTCTCGGTTCTAATGAAATGGCCAAAAAGTTAGCTTTTGTATCTAAGATTACATTTGATGTCACATCACATGGTCATCGTGGATTGGAGATTCTCGACCAGAGAAAAATGAGATATCGAGACGGGGGAATTGAAGATAGCTTAAAAATATTTTTTGAAAAAATTGAGGAATCAGGTTTTGAACGAGAGAAGGTAAGAGGCAGTATAAATGAATTTGTAAATTGGGTCAAGCCCTTTTTTAGTTGAAAATGAGCATAAGCCTCAAGCGGCTGCTTGATCCGATTTTGGATGACTTTCCTTTTTCATGGCTTTGCGAAGGGCTTTTAGATGACGAAAGCCTTTCACCTTTCTTAGCCCGGGCTCAATTTGCAGGAGCGACGTGGCTATCCAACGCTGGCGCTGATCGCTGTTCTTCCAGTAACTGACTCGATGCGTCAACCGCTCCAATTGCCGATTCACATTCTCAATGCAATTGGTGGTTTTAAAACTGGTGCCTAATTCTTCAAACAATCCCAAACGATGCAGAGTCAGAGTCTCTTCTAACCCTTCTTTCAGGCTCTCCACCGCAGAACCATTGATCAATCGCAGCTCTTTAGCAATTCGCTCCAGGGCTTCTTTCGCCTTTTCATAACTGGGTTGCTGATAAGCCGTCTGCATTTTCTGCCGGAATCGTTTTGCTTGTTCCCGGCTCAAATAACTGACTACATTTTCCCGCTTGTGCCATTGGCATCTTTGAATCAAGGCTTTCTCCGCCAGGCTCGCCTTGATCCCTTTATACAGCCCTTTGGCTCCGTCGATAATGAAGAGAATCTCCTGTTCGGTTCTTAACCCTCGATCCAGCAGTCGCTGGATAAAATCCTGAGCCACTCGTTGATTTTCTGTGCTGGCTTCTACAAATCCCCATAGGATCTTTTTACCCTCGAGCGTAATCCCCAAAGCCACGATCATATCGGTTTCTGCTAACCGCTTCCCATCGATAAAGATCGCCACAAGATCGTGCTGGCTCAAATCCCGATTCAAAAAAGTTTCCAACTTCCGAGCCGTGGTTCGAATGAAGTGTCGCGACACACTGCTCTTTTTGATCCCAAACGTCTCGGGCACACAGAGAGCCGCCTGTTCATATTGCCTCTGGCTGATCCCACAGATCAGTCGATTCAGGACCTGATGGTCCAACACCTTCGTCTTTCGAAAAGCTTGATAACTCTCCAGAGGCACTTCTTGGCGCACCGCTACATTTCGTACTCGCGGCACTTCGACTCTGACTTTCTGATCTCCCAGGTAGACTGATCCTGGATTTCTTCCCCAGCGTCGATTCTCCGGACTCCGGCTGGCTCCGCGGCCAACCAGCTGTTCCACCTCTTTCTGTAATTCTTCTTCCACTGCTTTCAAGCCTAGAGGGATCAACATCTGGATCAGTTCAAACCGACTGTCCAAAGTCCTAACTTCTTCTTGGATTTGTTGTCTCTTTTTTCTTCTCTCTTTGCCCTTGCTTCTTTTTCCGGCTCCAATTACTCTCTGTCCCATGCATGATCTCCTTAATCTCAGTGTCTTACTTGCCGGTAAAACACCTCTGTTTTAAGTGAGGTCATGCTCCTTTTTCAACTAAGTTTAGGACTTTCCCTGTAAAATTCATTTTTAAAGGATAACGGCAAAGATATTAAGATCGAAAATCAAATTCGGCAAGGTTGGGAACGCAAGGATTTTGATAATTGGATTTACGATGCCAGCAAATTTGCTGTGACCTATTCATTGAAGTTTGACGGCAAGCCACTGAATTTGCTTTCACCAGGTGAAAAGGGAATTGTTCTCCTATTATTGTATTTGGAAGCAGAACAAGAAGATAATCGCCCCTTAATTATAGACCAACCGGATGATAATCTCGATAATCTGTCAGTTTATCCAGGTCTGATCCAATACTTCCGTGACCGGAAGAAGACTCGTCAGATTATAATTATCACTCATAATCCAAATTTGGTTGTGAATACTGATGCAGAACAAGTAATTGTAGCAAATTTTGATGGTTCAAGATCCCCCAAGATCCTATATCGTAGCGGCTCATTGGAAAATTCTGGAAGAAACGGCCAATCCAGCGGCATTAGAGAGGATGTATGCAAGATTCTTGAAGGTGGAACCGAAGCCTTCCGTCGTCGTGAACAAAAATATGCTCTTGCTAAAACATAAAGAAAGATTGATAGAAAAGTATATTATTCTGACGGGAAGTATGAGATTCTGCGTTTCTTAGTTTGCAATTTACATTTAGTAATTAAAACAACTTTGACCGCCTCGCCGCCATTGCCGCAAAACTACGCATCCGATCCGGATAATGTTCCTAAAATACTCTAAAAGACTTAGAGACGTAAGCGTCCATTTATCCCCACCTTGTGATTACGGGGGGACAGGGATTATGATGACTGGTTTTGTGAAGAACGGCGGACCGGTTTGAGATCAACATTCCAGGGCAACAGTGGATCCAGATTTTGATTATCTCTGAGCGGCAGGTTGGGCAATTTCTCAAATAAAAGGAATAGATAAGCATAAGGATCCAGGTTGTTTTCTTTGGCGGTTTCGATAAGGCTGTAGATGATGGCACTTGATTTCGCCCCCTTGGGGGTGTTACTGAACAGCCAGTTTTTCCTTCCAATGACGAAGGGTTTGATGGATCGTTCCGCCCGGTTGTTGGACAGTTCCAACCGGCCATCCTCCAGGAAACGGATCAGCTTCGGCCATTGCTGACGACAATAATTCACGGCCACGCCCAAAAGGCTTTTAGGTAAAACGACCAGAGCTTGTTCATCCAACCACCGGCGAAACTGATCCAACACCGGCCGGCTTTTCTCTTGCCGTGATTTCAAACGCTCTTCCGGAGTGCTCTCTTTCAGTCCCCGCTCCATGTCAAAGAGCCGATTAATCTGATCCAAGCCCGCCTGGGCCTGGCTGCCGTTCTTGCGATACTTGGCCGGCAATCCTTTCAGAGCTTCATCGAATTTTCTTCGAGCATGCGCCCAACACCCCACCAAAGTGACCTGGGGCAGGTCATGATATCCCGCATAGCCATCCACCTGCAGATATCCCTGGAATCCTTTTAAGAATTCTTTGGGATGATCTCCAGCACGGCTTTGCTGATAATCATAGAGGACCATAGCGGGTCCTTCTCTTCCGGTCCGATACAACCACATGTACGATTGGCTCTCCGCCTCTCGTCCCGGTTCCTTCAGCACTTGGACCGTTGTCTCATCCGCATGGAGAATATCCCGCTCGAGCAACTTTTGCCTCAAACGAAGATAGAGCAACTCCAGCCATTCACTTCCCTTGATCATCCAGTTTGAAAGAACCGATCGGGACAGTTCGATGCCCATCCGCTGATAATGTTGTTCTTGCCGGTACAAGGGCACCCCTTCCACAAACTTCATCGTCATCACATAAGCCACCGACGAAGCCGAAGCCAGACCTTTTTCAATCACCGGTTTGGGTGCCACCGCCGTTTTAATGGGTACTTCGATCCCATTCTTCTCGCAGTTCCGGCAGCTGTAGACAAAACGGACGTGCTGTAAGATTTTTACCTGCGCCGGAATCAGCTGCACTTCATGACGGGTCTCTTCACTCATTTCGTGCATCCGGCCGCCACAACAGGAACAGACCTGCTCCTCTTCCGCCAGCCGGTACTCGATGCGCTCCATCGGAAGGTCTTGCGGAATGGGCCGCCGCCCGGGCTTTCTTTTCCGTTCATAGCTGATGGTAATCTTGTCTTCGGCGAGAGCCGGAGCGGCTTCATCGACTGCTTCCGCCTCATTGAACAGGCTGGGTTGTTCCGGCACGCTGCGTTCACTCGATGGGCCATACTGTTTGGCTCGCGCCAAGTGAAACTGCTCCTCAAACCAGCGCAGCTTTTCCTCCAGCTGTTCGATTTTTGTGGCCTGTTGATTCAACTGAGCAACCAGTTCTTCGCGAGTTTCCAGGGGCTTTGGCAAGACCGTTGACATGCCTGCTATTATACGGATTTGCCCTTCTTTTTTCAAGTACAAAATTCCCTGAAACCCTCATATTTACTGGTATCTTAACCGTTTTTGCCGTAACTTTTTCGCCGGCCAAACTGGCTGTCCAATCTTTGCACAACTCAGATCACCACCCGAGCCGCCACCGCCCGATGAGCTTGCCGCTGCTCCACACTCAATCCATCCAACAACCACTGCAATTGCCGCCGCCTGATGGCCAAGGGCTCCTCACCTCCCGACGGCCACTGGAATCGCCCCCGTTCTAATCGCCGGTAATAAAGCCAGAACCCATTATGTTCCCAACGAAGAATCTTCAACTTGTCCCGCTGCCGGTTGCAGAAAACAAACCACTGCTCCGAAAAAGGGTCCAATTGAAATACTCCACTGACCAGAGCCGCCAATCCATCGATCGATTTGCGAAGGTCAGTCGCCCCGGGTGCCAGATGAATCGGACTTACTGGCACCTGGCTCAACATGCCGCACCCACCACCTCCAGCACCTCGGCCAGCAGTTGCCGGTCAAATCCCCTCTCTACCTCCACAATCACTCGCCCAATCCTCAGGCGAATTCCAGTGTCCCGATTTGACGGATCTTCCTCGCACAATTGCAAGGGTATCCAGCCCATTCGTTTTTTCTCGAGGGATCGAATCGCCTGCTTTTTTAATTTCCGTTGCCAATAACCCAACCGATGAATGGGGATCTGATGCTGCTGACAATATTCCCTTCGGCTTACTCCACTTTCTTGATATCCTCGGACTTGCTGCTGCCAATACTCTATGATCTCTGCTGTCGCCTTCATGATGGACTTTGCCTCCCTATTGTATTTTCGGAAGCATTATCCTCGGCAATGGTCTTTATTGGAAGGTGGGGATAAATGGACGCTTACTTAGAGACCATCTATGACTAAACAAGAATTGCACGCGGCAATAACTGCTGTCACAAAGAAATATGAAGGCTGGATTCTTGGGAGTATTAGAAGAACCTATGATGCGACTAAGACTGCGGAGGAGGGGAGCACGCCCTTAGCAGCTTTTATTCTTATCTCTTGTGCCATCGATTTTTTTGCTGGTTTTTTCTGTGGTATTAAGTCTTTCAAACCTAAACCAGGAGAGGCGTCAAAGAACTATAAAGATTTCGTGATTAGATTTTTCCCGCAATATGATCCGGCAGACGTGTACAACCACATTCGATGCAGGCTTGCACATAACTATTCCATTGGAGGGGGTGTAGCCCTCACACACCTACATCCGGAGTTGCACGATCCAATGGGCATAAGGGGAGCTAAAGTCATCAATTTTGAAGATTTCTTCAATGACTTTCAGGCGGCTGTAAATGGTTATTTTGGTGGTCTTGCGTCCGATCCCGATTTGCAGGAGAAATTCAAGAAACGACTTCCGCTTGGATTTGCGGATGTTGGCATTATTTACAGTCCAGCTCGGCAGAGTCCCTATTCACAATCCTGCTCGGCACAGTCATGAAGGGGGAAGCAGGGCCTGATCTCTTTATTCTTTATCCTGTTTCCAAGTGTTGCAAAGCACTTGACAGGAGCGTCAGGAGCGTGCCTGCCAAGCACGGGCGATGCCAGAGGCGCTTCACGAACCCACCCATGCACGCATTGCGTGCATCCTTCGTCGTCCACCCCTACCAGGAGGGGATATTCCCATGGATAGAAATTAAAGACACCTTCCCTTACTTCTTTTTCATCTTGATGCTTAAAATGTGGTACAATGTTGGTTAAAACATGGCTAAAGTATGGCAATATATTGGACGATACAACAGCCGAGGGGGGATTATGCAAACTCAAGCAGCGACAGATCTATTCTCGTCGATTCCCAAGAGGAGCTATCTGGGAATCTACCAGGACGAAGCAAAATATCCTAAAAAAGTTGTGGATTTTTTGGAATTGACTCAAGCAGAAGTCGCCAAGGCAACAGCGGTTTCACAGAGATCGGTCCGTTATGATTCGCGGATTCCAGAAGATGTGAAAAGAAAACTGATTGAGATTGGGGTCATTGTGGAGATGGTTGCTGAATTCTTCGAAGGGGACATCCGGAAAACCCACCTGTGGTTCATTACTCCAAACCCATTGTTGGGCCACATTGCCCCCCGCGACATGGTTCGCTACGGACGTTACAAGAAACTGTTGAAATTCGTGAACGATTCACTTGCCGGGATCAGCGCCTAGCCATGAGCAAAAAAAAAGATTTCTTCAGCCCAAAGCCAGTCTTGGGATTTCGAGACACCTATGTTTTCGACTCTTTTACTGCTGCTGAAATTCGCAGCTTGAAGAGACGGACTGAAGAAGTCACCGATTATGAGAACCAGTATTATTCTGCTCTGGAGCACCAGCGGGCTAAAATCTTCCCGGAATTGAAAGATTCGCTCAGCCAACGGACACGATCTTTTGAATTTGATAGGTGGGTCCGCATTGTAACTTATAAATATTGCCTCTGTCCCCTCTCAGCAAAAGGGAGCGTTCTTTTGTCTCCAGGAGGCAGATTTAATATTGGTGATATCGACCCCGTCAGGTTCCCTCGTTTTCCTTCACTCTATCTCGCTGAAGATTATCCAACTGCTTTTCTTGAAAAGTTTGGATGCGAGGCCAACGATAATCCTACAGATCTTTCACCATTCGATCTGGCCCTTTGCCGCGCAGAATCTCATGCAACAATATTTGTTAAAGGTCAGATTGAATCGACCCTCGACATAAACGATAGGACCTCGCTAGCAGGGTTTGTCAAATTGATTCAGGGTTTCCGATTGGATAGATCGCTGTCTAAAAAAGCTGCCACCTTGCGGCTTAACCCTCCAGGGTTTGTCAAAAATTGTAATCAATTGCAGAGTCAGTTGCTTAACCCACAGTGGCGACTTGTTCCTCAATGCCTAGACCTTCCCTCCAATTCTCAAATATTTGGCCAAATTGTCCATGCTGCAGGAATCGAAGCGATTCTATTTAAGTCCCAAAAAGGCTGCGGTAATTGTCTGGCAATCTTCCCGGATAATTTCCATAATTCTGAGTCTTATATAGAGATCTCTAGCGAAGCCCCCCCTAAAATTGAGTGCCGTCGATTGGATTGCAATACTTACTTGCAACTGATTTAATTTCCTTTTTGCCGAGGTGGATGTTTTCCTCTACTGCATCAATCGGCAGTTTTCAGTGTAACTACCCAGGCCTGCAGGCACAACCGTCTTTTTGCCACTGGCCAGGCACTGCGGAGTTGGCTGATAAACATTCAATGTCTTTTTAGAAAATGAGCGTTTCCCCCCGTAGCACACCTGCCGAAAGGACATGAATTATTTCCAATCCAAGTCGGACCAAGTCGAATAAACTTGATCCGACTTTTTCATTATTGCCATCTGAAATCAAAGCTTGCTCTTCTTCTTTGCTGCAAAATACTTAAATTCAGGTACTCTCCTGCCTGACCCCGAATGGAATAAAGTCAAACAAGAATCTGAAGTGAATGGCATGCTGGTGAAGAAAGTAGAATCGACTTCTTTAATGGTAACTGGCTTCTCAAATCTGACGTAGCGACGACTTGACTTGTGGCTGACTCGGTGGACGCGTTAGCACCTTTTGCGGAACGCATCCTCATCCTGCTACTTGACTTTGAAGATAAGAAAGTACTGGTAAGGGAGAAAGGTGTGCTCCTGCACAAGCACAAAGCCGTCTTGTTCCATTTGCCGGATTAAGTCCTCCCGAGCTATCTTCATGTTCAAAGGGGGGCCCACTGGGAGTTCCTTCTTCTGAAAATCAATCATTACCACCTGTCCCCCGGTCTTCAGTGCTTTCTTCATCAGCGCCAGATACTGGTCGTGTTTTTCGATATGGTGCCAGGTATCGCAAAAGAAGAAGCGATCCAACGAATTGTCAGGCAAGAGAGGATCGTCTGGAGGAGCCAGGATTGCAACCACGTTCCTCGCATTGCTATCCCGAATTCGCCGGTTGAGATAGATGATCATATCCGGATTGATATCAACGGCATAAACCCTTCCTGTTTCGCCGACTTGGTGGGCCAGATGAAAGGTGAAATAACCGGAACCCGCCCCGATGTCGGCGATCACTTCGCCCGGTTTAATGCCGAGGGCCGCCATAACCTCGCGAGGCTTCTGGTAGGCATCGCGTTTTGGGTCTTCCAGAAACTGAATATAGGCCTTAGAGTCCTGGTGAAGCTGGTGGAGTTCTTCCTGGGTTCGCCTGACATTGTCCTGGGCGAAACCTACAGAGACTAGGCCAAACAGCAGGAGAATCCACCTGAAAAATGTCATGGTTGAATTCCTTAATTGCGATAAATTTACTCTATCTGATTCTTGTGCCTTCCCAGCTGCTTATATCTGCCACTGCATATTCGAAGGGCTATCCGCTTTGCCTGCCCGGCCATCAGCCAGTATACATCTAACCGCCTGTCCTTCGCCAAAACTCGATCTGCCTGAAAATGGTTGAACTTGCAGCCAAAGGCTGGCCCGCAGTGAGAAGGTTTGAAACGAGAGATCAAACGAGAATTACACCTTTCTTTTGTCCCTCAAGATGAGAAAGGGCAAACTAAGTATCCTCTTTCAGCGCAACATCTCATTGAAGAAATCATTATCGAAGGCCACTCCCTGCCGCGCGCAGGCGATCTTGACGTCCTCTATCAAATCAATGGATGTGTAGTTGTGCGCACCGAGATGAAGATAACGGATGCGATCCACTATTTTTTTTAGGGCATGATTGCGAGCGATGCGGGATTGCGAGGAGGGATTGGCTTGGTCCAGGATTTCTTTGATGAAATAGGAGAAGCTATTCGGTCTGCTGGCTGCGCGGGCTTTGGCTGAGATTATTGATTGGATGATTTTCTCTGCTGGAATGTGCCTGACCTTTTCATAGGCTGCGGCATCTGAAGACCGCCACCGGTTATTGGTTTCACGCTCATAGGCGGTTATTACTTCCTCCAGATATGGGCCTGAAGGCAATGAAGGATTTTCATTCTCTTGGCTGTCAAAAAAGAGATCCCTTGGTTGTTCTCTGTCCAATCAGGTTTATTCGCAACCTGAGGAGTTACTATTGGCGGACGATTAACCTGGAAGATCAGTCCCCCGCCTTTTTGGCCGAAGACATGACCTTTGCGCTTGATTAGTCCTCGCTGTTCAAGCATGTAAATAGCTCGGTGCGTTGTCCGATCGCTGAGGTTGACCGCTCTGCCCAGCTTCCAGATGCTGGCAGTGCAGGCTCCTCGATTGAATCCATTCGAAGAGAATCCTGAGAGTCAACCACTTTCAAGCAGATGGGGTTTTGGCGAAGGACACGAAACCCTGGATGCAGACAAGGAGGCTCCTAAGGGAAACTGCGCCAGCTCTCGACCCTACCTTGCAATCATGAAATTCTTTACGAACTCATTCCTTGGTTGACAAAGCGACAGGTTCACATTACATTGTGAATGATAGTTCACATAAGGCGATTATGGCACTGGAAAAACTTAATTCTGAAATTCGGCAAGAACAATACGCCCAGTCGGCACTAAGTCTCGTCGCCGCTGATGGGCTGAAGAACCTCAGCGTAGCTCGGGTCGCCCGCAGGATGGGGCTTGTGCCATCTGCGCTTTACCGTCACTATCTGGGTAAAGATGCCCTGCTCGACGCCGTCGTTGGCCTTATCCGCAGGCGGCTTCATGCGAATGTCGCTGAGGTTCTGGAGCAGACACCGGATGCCCTTGAGCGCCTCCGGCGGCTCCTCATGGCGCACGTCCGTGTCATCCGCGAAAACGAGGGAATCCTGCGTGTCATCTTCTCCGACGAGCTGCACAATGGCCATCCCAAAAGGAAGGCCCAGGTGTGGGAAATGATCGAAGGATACCTGAAGCGGGTGGCCGATATTGTAGTCCAGGGCCAGCGAGAAGGTCACATTCGCCAGGACATCGATCCGGACACCGTATCGATAATGTTCCTAGGTCTGATTCAACCGGCCGCCATCCTCTGGAATCTCAGCGACGGGAAATTCGACGTGACCCGGCACGTGCAGAAGGCCTGGCCGGTTTTTTATACTGCACTGTCGGCAAAGTAATTTTTTTTCGTTCAACATGTGAATATATATTCATATATTTGTGAGGGAATAAAATGAAGAGGAAACGAATCATTTTGGTGGTGGTCATCGCTCTGGCGACCATATTGATTTACCGGTTCACGCTGGGTCGTCCAGCCCGGGATCCCAACACGATCCGGGTATCGGGCAATGTTGAGATAATAGACGCCCAGGTGAGCTTCAAGATCGCCGGGCGGGTGCTGACGCGCGAAGTATCGGAAGGAGACACTGTTCGCGCGGGCCAGCTCGTGGCCCGGCTCGACAGTGCCGAGTTGGCTCAGGAAGTCTCCCTGCGCAAAGCCGAGGTTGCAGCGGCTGCAGCCGCGCTTGCTGAGTTAGAAGCGGGGTCACGTCCCGAAGAGATTACCCAGGCCGCGGCTGCCGCCCACCAGGCTCAGTCCAGGCTGGATGAACTGCTTGCCGGATCGCGGGATCAGGAAGTGGCCGCCGCGGAAGCATCGGTCAGCCGGGCCACGGCCGAGCTGGAGCACTCGAAAGCAGAGTTCGAGCGGCAGACCAGGCTTTACCGGACGGAGATCATATCCAGCCGCGAGTACGAGGTGGCGCAGGCCAATGATGCCACGGCCAGGGCGCAGCTGCAAGAGGCCAAAGAGCATTTCAAGCTGGTCCGCGAAGGCCCGCGCAAGGAACAGATCGAGCAGGCACGTGCAAGGTTACTCGAAACCAAGGAGCGTCTCAATCTGATCCGGAAAGGCCCGCGCCGGGAAACGATCGAGCAGGCGCGTGCCCGGCTGCAGCAGATCCGGGAGGGTCTTGCCCTCACCCAGACCCGCCTGGGATATGCCACGCTGGTCTCGCCGCTTGCGGGATTGGTCCTGTCTGAAAACGTCGAGGCTGGGGAATATGTTTCGCCTGGAACTCCGATCGTCACTGTCGGCCGGCTCGACAATGTCTGGGTTCGCGCCTACATTGATGAAACCGACCTCGGCCGCGTAAAGGTCGGCCAGCTAGTGAAAATAACTACCGATACCTATCCCGGCAAGGTTTACCAGGGGCGTATCTCGTTCGTGGCCTCGGCAGCGGAGTTTACTCCGAAGAACGTCCAGACGCAGAAGGAGCGCGTGAAGCTTGTCTACCGGATCAAGATCGACATTGCGAATACGAATATGGAACTGAAACCGGGAATGCCCGCCGATGCAGAGATTGCGTTGTCGACCAACTCCTGAGGCGGAATCATGGATACCCTGCGTATCGAAAATCTGACCAAAAGCTTCGACGGACCCCGGGTGGTGGACGGACTGACCTTGAGCGTACCTGAAGGAGAAATATTCGGACTGGTCGGTCCCGACGGCGCCGGAAAGACGACAACCATGCGCCTGCTGACCGCGATCATGGAGCCCACGTCCGGCGACGCCTGGGTAATGAACAAGCACATCGTTCAAGACGCGGAGGCGATAAAGGAAGAGATCGGCTACATGAGCCAGCGCTTTGGGCTCTATCCGGACCTAACAGTGATGGAAAACATCGACTTCTACGCCGATATCTACGGCGTGCCGCGCAAGGGGCGGGAGGAGAAGATCGACCGGCTGCTCTCATTCAGCAACCTGACGCCATTCAAGAGGCGGTTCGCGGGAAACCTGTCGGGCGGGATGAAGCAGAAACTCGGTCTTGCCTGCGCCCTCATCCACACCCCCAGGGTTCTGTTCCTCGATGAGCCGACCAATGGCGTTGATCCCGTCTCGCGGCGGGACTTCTGGCGCATCCTTTATCAACTGTTGCGCGAGAAAGTCACTATCTTCGTTTCGACCGCCTACCTGGATGAAGCCGAGCGCTGCAACCGCGTCGGGCTCATTCACCGGGGCAGGCTCCTTGCCGTCGGAACACCGGACGAGGTGAAGAAGTTGATGCGCGGTGCCATCCTCGAGATCCGCTCTCCGAATCCGCGCCGGGCCACGGCTTTGCTTCGGGAAGAGCTGCGGGCCGACTCCGTGGGCCTGTTTGGAGACCGCGTTCACGTGGTCACTCCGGATCCCGACCGGGCCACATCCTCGTCGCAAAGAGATTCTCTTGCGCGCGGGCATCGGACGTCGCCGGCATTCGCCGCATCGAACCGGCGCTCGAGGACGTCTTCATCTCGGTCCTCGCCCATGAAAAGGAGGTTGCAGGCCATGCAAGCCAGTGAGAACGGCCAGGCCGTCGTCATGAAGGATCTGGAAAGGCGCTTCGGCAGCTTCGTTGCCGTGAACCGAATCAGCTTCGAAGTCGCCAAGGGGGAGATCTTCGGCTTCCTTGGACCCAACGGCGCCGGCAAGTCGACGACCATCCGGATGCTTACCGGCATTCTCGCCCACCGAGCGGCGGTACCGGAACGGTAGCGGGTTTCGATGTGCGCACCGAAGCGGAAAAGATTAAGAGTCACATCGGCTACATGAGCCAGAAGTTCTCGCTTTACGAGGATCTTACGGTTGAAGAAAACATCGATTTCTACAGCGGCATCTATCAGCATCCCGCCCGGGAAGAAAAGGGAGCGCAAGGAGTGGGTGATCGAGATGGCCGGCCTGAAGGAACACCGGCACTCGAGAACAGCAATCCTTTCGGGAGGCTGGAAACAGAGGCTGGCGCTCGGATGCGCCATTCTGCACGAGCCGCCTATCATCTTTCTCGACGAACCCACATCGGGGGTGGATCCTGTCAGCCGCCGCCAGTTCTGGGATCTTATTTATGAGCTCTCCGGACGCGGCGTGACCATCTTCGTCACCACCCACTACATGGACGAGGCCGAGTACTGCGACCGGATCGGTCTGATCTATCGTGGCGAGTTGATTGCTCTCGGGACACCGGAAAAGCTCAAGACCGAGCTGATGCATGAGGAGGTCTTGGAAGTCCTCTGCGAGCGGCCGCAGGACGCGATGGTTGAGATCGAGAGGCTGCCCGAGGTTAAGGAGACCGCCCTTTTTGGCAAGGGGCTTCATATCGTTGCCCCGAATGGCGATGTAGCCATGAATGCGGTCGCAGGCCTCCTGCGCGAAAAAGGTTACCCAGTTGCCCGCATCGAGAAGGTTGTACCCACCATGGAAGACGTGTTCGTCTCGCTGATCGAGGCGCGCGACCGGGCCGGACGGCCCGAGCAGGAGGTGCGGCGATGAACCCCCTACGAGTCTGGGCGGTGATGCGCAAAGAGGCTCTCCACATCCTGCGCGACCCGAGGAGCCTCGGGATGGGCATTGCCATTCCGATGTTGCTTCTGGTTCTCTTCGGCTATGCGCTAACCCTGGATGTCGACGATGTGCCGCTGGTGGTTTGGGACCAAAGTGATACTCAGGTCAGCCACGACCTAATCAGTTGGTTCCAGGGATCGCGTTACTTTTCGCTGCGCGGATACATGCACAGCTATTCGGAACTCGAGCGATCTGTCGACGCGGGAAAGGCGCTCGCGGCCCTCGTGATCCCCAGGAACTTTGCCGCAGTCATTGAATCAGGACGTACGGTGTCGGTCCAGCTGATTGTGGACGGGAGCGACTCCAACACGGCAACCATCGCGATGGGTTACGCCGAGGTGGTGGCACAGAACTATTCTGATGGCATTGCGCTCACCGAAGTCCAGCGCAGCGGTGGCCAGAGGCTCCGGACACCGGTCAATCTCGTGCCGCGGGTCTGGTTCAACGCCGACATGGCTTCCAAGAATTACATCATCCCCGGCCTCATTGCCGTCATCATGATGGTCATCGCGGCACTTCTGACATCGCTCACGGTCGCACGAGAGTGGGAGCGCGGCACGATGGAACAGCTCATCTCGACGCCGGTGAAGGGGCGTGAGCTGATACTGGGCAAGCTGCTCCCATACTTTATTATCGGCATGCTCGATGTGCTGCTAGCTGTGCTCATGGGCGAATTCCTCTTCCAGGTTCCGTTGCGCGGGAGTGTGGCATTGCTCTTCGGGATGGCGGCAATCTTCCTTGCTGGAGCTCTCTCACTGGGCATGCTGATCAGCATCGTCACCAAGAGCCAGCTCCTCGCCAGCCAGCTGGCGATGGTGCTCACCTTCCTGCCGTCGTTCCTGCTCTCGGGTTTCATGTACGCCATCAGTAACATGCCAAAGCCGATCCAGATCGTTACCTATCTCATTCCGGCCCGCTATTTCGTCGCCCTGCTCAAGGGGATTTACCTGAAGGGAGTCGGGCTGCAGATACTGGCGCTCGAGGCGGGGCTCCTGACCATTTTCGGCGTCCTGATAGTCACGCTGGCCAACGTGAAATTCAAGAAAAGGTTGGTGTAGCCATGATCGAACGCATCCGGCACATGCTCATAAAGGAATTCATCCAGGTTTTCCGCGATCCGAAGATGAAGGGCGTCATTTTCCTCATGCCCATCATCCAAGTCCTGGTCTTCGGCTATGCTGTGACCACCGATGTCAAGCACGTGGCCACGGCGATCTACGACTTCGACAACAGCGTTGCCAGCCGCGAGCTGGTAGGGCGTTTCGTCAAGTCCGGCTACTTCGACATAGTGGAGTATGTCGACAATGACGCACGTGCCCGCGAACTGATCGACCGCGACTTGGCCCGTGCCGTCCTACGCATGAATGAGGGCTTTGGCGACGATCTGATGGCCGGAAAAACCGCGGAGCTGCAGCTGATCGTGGACGGGAGCGACTCCAACACGGCCGGGATTGTTCTCAACTACAGTGCCAGGATCGTGGGAGAGTTCTCCCGGCAGGTCCTGATTACCCGCTTCGCCCGGCTACGCGGCTCTTCGGCCCAGCCCGCCATGGTGGACGTCCAGACGAGGGCCTGGTTCAACGAAAATCTCGAGAGTCGGAACTTCTACGTGCCCGGCGTGATCGCTATCATCGTCATGCTCATCACACTGATGCTCACCAGCATGGCCGTCGTTCGTGAGAAGGAAATCGGCACGATGGAACAGATCATGGTCACACCCATCACGCCTGCGGAATTCATCCTTGGCAAGACCGTGCCCTTTGCTCTCATCGGTTTTGCCGACGTAATTCTGATCACCCTGATCGGCGTGTTTTGGTTTGACGTGCCGATCCGCGGCAACCTGCCGCTGCTTTTCGCGGCGACTGCGCTCTACTTGATGACGACGCTCGGAGTAGGCCTCTTGATATCAACAGTCAGCCAGACCCAGCAGCAAGCCATGATGACCACTTTTTTCTTTTACTTCCCTGCGGTGCTCCTGTCCGGTTTCATGTTTCCGATTGCCAACATGCCGGTGATCATCCAGTGGATCACCTATGTGAACCCGCTCCGTTATTTCCTGGTGATCATCCGCGGCATCTTCTTGAAGGGAATCGGGCCGGGAATACTCTGGCCGCAAATGATCGCCCTGGCTGTCATGGGCTTAGTCACGCTGTGGCTGGCATCGAGGAGGTTCCAGAAGACACTGGCGTAATCAATATTCGATACACGAATACCAAGACACCAAAATTAAACACCTGAGCAGGTAGAGGAGACACTCCAATGAAATACACGAAGATGATGACTCTTATGATTGCAGTTGCGCTGGCATTTATGGCTTTGCTGCTGGCGCCCAGCGAAGCTCTTGCGCACTGCGATGGACTGGATGGGCCGGTTGTAACCGCCGCCCGGAAGGCTCTCGAGAGTGGCAATGTGAATCTCGTTCTCGCGTGGGTGCAGAAGACCGACGAGGCCGAAATCAAAGCCGCCTTTCTGAAAACGCTGACCGTTCGCAAGCTCAACCTTAAGGCGAAAGAACTTGCGGACACCTACTTTTTTGAGACTTTGGTTCGCGTCCATCGTGCCGGCGAAGGGATGCCCTATACAGGCCTGAAACCGGCCGGCCGGGACCTGGGTCCTGCGATCCCCGCGGGCGACAAGGCGATCGAAACGCGATCGGCCGAAGCTTTGCTCAAGCTCATGATCGACGAGGTGCACGAAGGTCTTCAGGGGCGCTTCCATCAGGTAGTCGAAAAAAGAGGCTACTCCAAGGATGACGTAGAGGCGGGCCGTGAGTATGTGAAGGCCTATGTCGAGTACATCCACTATGTCGAGGGGCTTTATGAGGCCGCCGAGGGCCCGGTGGAAGGTCATTCGCATGAAGCGGAGGGGGCTGTGGTTCATGGAGATCAACACAGATGAGGAAGAAAACATTGAAAAACCTGGCGTGCTCAGTTCTTCTCATCGGGCTTACATTCCCGGGGTTGGCCGGAGCTGCAACCAGGACCCCGGAAAGCTCGGACCAAAAACAGCTTCTCTCTCTCGATACTGCGGTCGCGATCGCCCTGGACAAGAACCCGCGCCTCCGGGCCGCCCTCGAGGGAGTCACGGCGGCAAAGGAGGCGAGCGGCGAGTCCCGGGCCCCCTATTACCCGGACCTGAGTCTCGCCGCGGGATATAGCCGCTGGGAGAAGCACGCTTTCCTTCCTAGCGGCCTTGCCCGGCCGGACATTCCAAAGACTATCGGTCCGACCGATGATTGGTCGACTGCGCTGCGGACCCGGTATATGCTCTTTGATAGCGGCCAGCGTCGGGCGGAGCTGCAAGCGGCGCTGGCACGGCTGGGGGCCGCGGAAGAGGAGACCGGGATGATCCGGCAAGACATTGTCCTGATGGTTCACCAGGCTTATTTCGGTCTCGCGGCGGCCCAGGAAGCTGAAGCGGTCGCCGGCAAAAAGCTGGCGCGCGCTGAGGACCATTTGCGTTTGGCTGCCGCTCGGAAGGAAGCCGGCGCGGCTCCTCGGGCCGACGTTGTTCGTGCCCAGGTGGATGTTGCCGATGCCAGGCTTGCCCTGGAAAGAGCGGCGAGCGTGGTCCGGATTGCGAGGGGAGACTTGAACACCGCCATGGGGCTTTCAGCCGAGATACCGGTGGAGATCGATGGCAAGCCTCGTGATGTGGCGCCGCCCACCGCCTTGCAGATCCGCGAGGCACTCGACCTGGCTATTCATGAGCGACCCGAGATCAAGGCGGCCCGGAAACGGATCGAAGCTGCAACCAAGGGCGTCGACGCGGCGCGCAGTGCCTTTGGCCCGAAAGTGAGAGCCGAAGGAGCCTTTGGCTGGCGGGATGAGGTGTTCCTTCCTCATGATAGGGACTGGATGGCCGGTGTTTCCATTGAGCTGCCGCTCTTCACCGGTTTTTCGCATAAGCACCGGTTGGGCAGGACGAAAGCCGAGCTCTCCAGGGAGGAGGCCGAGCTCGAGGCTCTCATGCTTGCGGTCCGGCAGGATGTGTGGGCGGCCTATTCGAGGCTTCAGGAGTCCTTCGAACGAATCCGTGCTGCCGAACCGCTGGTACGCGATGCGCAGGAGAGCGTCCGCTTGGCGAAGGAGCGGTACGAAGCCGGTGCCGGGACAATAACCGATCTGCTCGATTCCGAGGCCGCGCTTGCCCGAGCCGATGCAATTCGGGTGGAAGCCGCGTGGGACTATCAGACAGCAAGATCGATTTTTCAGCGAGCAATGGGGCAACTTACGAGGTAGGAATATGAACAACAAGAAGAATCGAAATATGTTTCCACTATTCCGAATGGCGATATAAAAGAGTTGTGAGGGAAATTGTATGTTTGGCCCCATTCATCACCTCTTGGTCGAGGACCACAGAAGACTTGAGGATTTCCTTGCTCGCGTAAGCACCGGACTTGATCTGAACACCTACAGCGAGTTCCGTATCACCTTGTTGAGATATATCGAAAATGGAGGAATCTATTCCAGTACCGGCGTTACTGCGTGTGGGTAGCAGAGAGCGGTTGCCGATCGCCGGAAAGCTCCACCTTGATCATGGGGCGATTACGGAGATGCTCTGATCAGGAGTCTACGCGAAACCGTAGGGCTTTTTCCGAACCATATCTGAAAGGAAAACTCCTTGCTTTTGCCCTTGACGGACAGACTTTTGTCCCCAGAAGACCAGGCAAACATGAGGCAAGAATTTGAAAGAGTGGAGGACTTTTCAACAAATTCAGATTCAATATTTCTTTATGAGCTCCAGAGAACAAAATGGGCAGAACATGGCATGCAGTCAGGTGAAGATTCATGGAGGCTTAGGACATCAACTCATTGAAGAGGTCGTTA
>CAWDMN010000047.1:0-20121 GCA_963803155.1 uncultured Acidobacteriota bacterium | reverse complement strand
TTAGTTGAAAATGAGCATAACCCTCAAGCTGCAGGCTGAACCAATTTCGTTAGGTTTTCCTTTTTCATGGATCTTCGAAGGGCTTTTAAATGACGAAAGCCTTTCACCTTTCTTAGCCCAGGCTCAATTTCCAGCAGCGATGTGGCTATCCAACGCTGACGCTGATCGCTGTTCTTCCAGTAACTGACTCGATGCGTCAACCGCTCCAATTGCCGGTTCACATTCTCAATGCAATTGGTGGTTTTAAAACTGGCCCCTAATTCTTCAAATAATCCCAACCGATGCAGAGTCAAAGTTTCTTCTAATCCTTCTTTCAGGCTCTCCACGGCGGAACCATTGATCAATCGCAGCTCTTTGGCGATTCGATCCAAGGCTTCTTTCGCCTTTTCATAGCTGGGCTGCTGATAGGCTGTTTGCAATTTTTGCCGGATCCGTCGGGCTTGTTCCTTGCTTAAATAGCTGACCACATTTTCCCGTTTGTGCCATTGGCAGCGTTGAATCAAGGCTTTCTCTGCCAGCTTCGCCTTGATCCCTTTATACAGCCCTTTGGCTCCATCGATGATGAAGAGAATCTCCTGTTCGGTCTTTAATCCTCGGTCCAGCAGTTGCTGAATAAAGTCTTGGCTCACTCGTTGGTTTTCCGTGCTGGCTTCCACAAAACCCAGCAGAATCTTTTGCCCTTCGATCGTAATCCCCAATGCCACGATCATGTCAGTTTCTGCCAGCCGCTTCCCGTCGATGAAAATCGCCACAATGTCGTGCTGGCTCAAATCCCGAGTCAAAAACGTTTCCAGCTTTCGGGCCGTCGTTCGGATGAAATGTCGGGACACACTGCTCTTTTTGATCCCAAACGTTTCAGGCACACAGAGGGCCGCCTGCTCATATTGCCGCTGACTAATCCCCCGGATCACCCGGTTCAAAACCTGATGATCTAATACCTTCGTCTTTCGAAAGGCTTGATAACTCTCCAACGGTACTTCTTGTCGAACCACGACATTTCTTACCCGAGGCACTTCGAGCCGAACTTTCTGATCTCCCAAATAAACCGACCCTGGGTTTCTTCCCCAGCGCCGATTCTCTGGATCCCGGCTGGCTCCCCGGCCTACCAGCTGTTCCACTTCTTGCTGCAATTCTTCTTCCACAGCTTTCAAGCCTAGGGGGATCAACATCTGGATCAGTTCAAACCGACTGTCCAAAATCCTAACTTCTTCTTGAATTTGTTGTCTCTTTTTTCTGCCCTCTTTGCCCTTGCTTCTTTTTCCGGTCCGAATTACTCTCTGTCCCATGCATGATCTCCTTAATCTTGGTGTCTACCTTGCCGGGTAATTCACCTCTGTTTTAAGCGAGGTCATGCTCCTTTTTCAACTAAGTTTAGGACTTTTCCAAGTACGGCACCATTTTCAAGTTAAAGAGTGCGCGACCCGCGCTCCGGTCCAATGACGTGTTGAACTGAGCCGCGGACGGAAAGCGATCCAACTATTTTGGAAAGGGAGCGAAGCGAATAGTTTCAGTGACTTGTACATTCTTTGATCCTTTATAGTCACTCATCGAAATGGTGACCCATTTCTTTCCAAAGCCCAGTATGATGTTCTGCACCGTCACGTCTGGTTCCCGTATGACACTGGTTTCAATTTTCGCAACGGTTTCGCCGTTTTTCTCCATCTGGGTCAAAACGGCGTGAAGTGCATCAACAAGCTTGTAGCCAGTTCCCATGTCCGCACTATACCAATCCTTAACTGCGTATGTTAGTTTTCCCTTTGTAAAAGTCACTTGTCCGACCATTTTATACTCGTCATTCTGGTTAAGTTTGCGCTCAAAAATTAAGTAAGCGTTAGGGCCACCGGACTGTTTCAAATCATAGTATTTTAACAAATAGTCCACTACTGTTGTTTGAGGCGTTCCAATACGCATCTCTAAACCTCCGACCCTGATGGATGGTTCTTGAGCAATGGCTAGATGAGCTGTGCAGAGTAATAAAGCTAGAGCGAGAAGCATCTTCTTCATGGTTTCTCCTTGCTGAGATATCAACAATGCGGTCAAAGGGAAGCGCCGAATGACGCCGCCTCAGCCGCGCCGCTTTTTGACGTCGGCTGCAGGCGGCTCGTTAGGCAATGTCAGTTTCGAGCTTGAATTAATTCTGTGCAACAATGATTGTAAATTCATTACCTCAAAGTTAGGGACTTTAACTCGCGCAATTACCCTCTCAAGCTCTTGGTCCTGAGTCACAAATGCATCTGCCGCCGAGGCCAAAACTGCATGATGCAGATCTCTCGAATGTCCCAGACTCAACTTACGTTTTTCAATTATAAGGGCGTAACCAAGGGAAAGACTTGAACCGGGTCAAGCCCTTTTTTAGTTGAAAATGAGCATAAGCCTCAAGCGGCTGCTTGATCCGATTTTGGATGACTTTCCTTTTTCATGGCTTTGCGAAGGGCTTTTAGATGACGAAAGCCTTTCACCTTTCTTAGCCCGGGCTCAATTTGCAGGAGCGACGTGGCTATCCAACGCTGGCGCTGATCGCTGTTCTTCCAGTAACTGACTCGATGCGTCAACCGCTCCAATTGCCGATTCACATTCTCAATGCAATTGGTGGTTTTAAAACTGGTGCCTAATTCTTCAAACAATCCCAAACGATGCAGAGTCAGAGTCTCTTCTAACCCTTCTTTCAGGCTCTCCACCGCAGAACCATTGATCAATCGCAGCTCTTTAGCAATTCGCTCCAGGGCTTCTTTCGCCTTTTCATAACTGGGTTGCTGATAAGCCGTCTGCATTTTCTGCCGGAATCGTTTTGCTTGTTCCCGGCTCAAATAACTGACTACATTTTCCCGCTTGTGCCATTGGCATCTTTGAATCAAGGCTTTCTCCGCCAGGCTCGCCTTGATCCCTTTATACAGCCCTTTGGCTCCGTCGATAATGAAGAGAATCTCCTGTTCGGTTCTTAACCCTCGATCCAGCAGTCGCTGGATAAAATCCTGAGCCACTCGTTGATTTTCTGTGCTGGCTTCTACAAATCCCAATAGGATCTTTTTACCCTCGAGCGTAATCCCCAAAGCCACGATCATATCGGTTTCTGCTAACCGCTTCCCATCGATAAAGATCGCCACAAGATCGTGCTGGCTCAAATCCCGATTCAAAAAAGTTTCCAACTTCCGAGCCGTGGTTCGAATGAAGTGTCGCGACACACTGCTCTTTTTGATCCCAAACGTCTCGGGCACACAGAGAGCCGCCTGTTCATATTGCCTCTGGCTGATCCCACAGATCAGTCGATTCAGGACCTGATGGTCCAACACCTTCGTCTTTCGAAAAGCTTGATAACTCTCCAGAGGCACTTCTTGGCGCACCGCTACATTTCGTACTCGCGGCACTTCGACTCTGACTTTCTGATCTCCCAGGTAGACTGATCCTGGATTTCTTCCCCAGCGTCGATTCTCCGGACTCCGGCTGGCTCCGCGGCCAACCAGCTGTTCCACCTCTTTCTGTAATTCTTCTTCCACTGCTTTCAAGCCTAGAGGGATCAACATCTGGATCAGTTCAAACCGACTGTCCAAAGTCCTAACTTCTTCTTGGATTTGTTGTCTCTTTTTTCTTCTCTCTTTGCCCTTGCTTCTTTTTCCGGCTCCAATTACTCTCTGTCCCATGCATGATCTCCTTAATCTCAGTGTCTTACTTGCCGGTAAAACACCTCTGTTTTAAGTGAGGTCATGCTCCTTTTTCAACTAAGTTTAGGACTTTCCCCTTGAACCAACGAATAATTTAACACTTCTAATTTCCAGCAAACCCTGTAAGCCTTTCTTCTTACATTCCTCCAATACACCGACCCTTCTTGCTAGATCTTCTATCATCGAAGGGGCATTGCCGTTAAAGTATTCCTCGAAACTGACGCAACCATTTTTATATTGCTGCCTAATAATTGCTGCATCATTATCTCTAGCATTTTGAAATGTTACTAGTGTAGTGTCTCACAAACGACTGGAGTTATTCTTCTTTCTGCGTCGAGGCACGGTGCAGCCGGGGTGAATCTGTTCAAGTGTTTGCCTGCAACGTTGAAGTTTCTTTACAATCGAATCCACGGTTGCCGTCCACACAAAGGGCTGGGGATCATCATTCCAAGCTGCCATGAATTCGTCAATCGCGGCAATGAGATCAGGTACGCTGACAAATGTTCCGCGCCGGATTCGCTTTCCTGTCAATTCCGCGAACCATCGCTCCACCAAATTCAGCCAACTGGAACTGGTGGGAATGAAGTGAGGAATGAATCGTGGGTGACGCTTCAACCACGCCTTTACCTTGGGATGTTTGTGAGTTCCATAGTTGTCCATAACCATGTGAAGCATCAACTCTTGCGGGAACTCATCCTCCAAGCGCTTGAGAAACCTCATAAACTCTTGATGCCGATGACGGGCATAGCATTGGCCAATCACTTTCCCATCGGCCAGTTCCAAGGCGGCAAACAAGGTAGTCGTCCCATTGCGCTTATAATCGTGGGTCATGGTGCCGCAACGGCCTTTCTTCAGCGGCAACCCCGGTTGGGTTCGATCCAACGCCTGAATCTGGCTCTTTTCGTCGACACAAAGAATCAACGCCTTCTCCGGCGGATTCAGGTACAATCCCACTACATCCGTGAGCTTTTCCAGAAACTGGGAATCTCGCGACAGCTTAAAACTCTTGACCCGATGCGGTCGTAGATTGTGGCTTCTCCAGATGCGCTGGATCGTCGCTTTACTAACTCCTTGAGCCTTCGCCATCGAGCGGCAGCTCCAGTGAGTAGCGCCTCTGGGCTTACTCTGCAACGTGGCTTGTATGATGGTCTTGATCTTCCTCGCCGAATAGACAGCTTTCCTCCCCCGTCCAGACGCAACTTCCCAAAGACAGCCGACCCCTTGTTCCCGGAAACGACCTCTCCACAATGCCACCGTTTTGAAATTGATCCGCAGATCGGACGCAATCTGTCGGTCAGCCTGTCCCTGGGCCGCAGCTAAAATTATCTTACACCGCTGGGCCACTTGTTGTGGCGTCCGATGTGCACCTACCCAGCGTTCCAGATCTTCGCGATCTGAGTCGCTTAAAATTATCCGCACCGTTATTCGTGACATATTGCCAGTATGTCACACTTTATCACTAAACACCAGTTATTTATGAGACACTACACTAGCACTTCTGATTTCTGAGTTTGAATGTCGTTCGTAACCTTTACCAAGTCAGGCAAATCTCCTACTGATGGGGTCAGCATTTCTTCTAAGTTTGAAAATTCTGAGGTAAACGGTAATGGTGCGGGCTCGTTCTTTGCGTAAGCAAGGACATCATCGCGCAGAAGCTCAGCCTGAGGCTTAATAAGCTTTTTTTGATCAACTAAATCAAGCAGGAGTTGCTTTTCTATTTTCCCGGTTTCAACTGGATCTTTCGATTTCAATACAGGCAAATGCTCCTCAATAAGGGTCAAGCTGATCAGAACGGAGATTTGCCCCGAATTGATAGCGTTCTTTAAGGTAGATAGGTCGGAATCTGAAAAATCGATTCGGTTGCGGATGTGATAGAATACGTTTCTATCAAAATAAAGACAACGAGTCATAAAAGAAATATTTTCTGTCCTCTAAATTGGCATCATTCGCCTAACGAATTTATTGATGAGAATCGTGGCAAGTTGATTTATTTCGTGCTTACCCCGATTCTGCGTAAGTGCGTATTGGAGCCCTTTGGGTGGTTCGCCGTGGGGCGAGATCTTCTTTTTTTAACCAGCAACAAATAAACGAACGTCCCCGGGAAAAACTGAGATGCCTTGTTAAATCAGCAAACCATGCCTGCTCTTCCACCAAAAGTTCCCCGTTGAAACAATAGAAGCAGGATTCTGATCCGAAAAAGCTGATTTAACGAAAAATTGGTCCGGCTTTGAAAAAAGTTTTTATCATGTGTGCCGGAGCCATGTCAATTCAGGGATAGCGATGGCGTGTCATTCAAAATGCGACGAGGGATGGAATGCAGGGAGGGCGAGCCTCCCGGCCATTGCTCAGTTCAGCCGATCAACGCGTCTGGTTCACTCTGTCGCACTTTTAATTGCACCCGTTGGCGGTGGGTATAATTAAAAGTCAGAGGAAATGGATTGTGGCAATGGCCTAAATAATGTGAGAGGCGGACTCCGTCCGGCGACCTGTTCAGCTCAACTTGCAAGGCTGAGTTGTCGCAGCGCGGATGGCAGTGGTCACTCGTGTGCCTCCCATGTTTACAGCGATTCGCACCTGGATTGCATCCTTGGAGGGAAGAATGTCGTGCCGTATAATGAGTTTTTAAAACATGACGGACGAATTCCCCCTGGAAATTGCGGGTTGTGGCAGTTCAATGCTGGATGTAGATCACGAAACAGAGAGGCAGCAGGAGTGACAGGATGACTCGAGAAGAGGCCACCAAAGTCAAAAAAGGAGATGCCGTACTCATTGCCGCGGCTGAAAAGGTGCTTTCCGGCCACAGCTCCAAGCGGGGAGTGGCTCGATTGCTGCCTTTCCTGGGTCCTGCTTTTATCGCCAGTGTTGCTTATGTGGATCCGGGGAATTTTGCCACCAACATCCAGGGCGGTTCTCAATTTGGATACACACTCTTGTGGGTGGTGACGGCCAGCAATTTGATGGCGATGTTGATTCAGACTCTCTCCGCCAAGCTGGGCATTGCCACCGGCTTGAATTTGGCGGAGCATTGCCGCGCCCGCTTTCCGCGCCCATTCGTCTTATTCATGTGGGTCATCATGGAGTTGGTGGCCATGGCCACCGATCTGGCTGAATTTCTGGGAGCGGCCATCGGATTCAATCTCTTGCTGGGAATTCCCCTGTTCCCGGCAGGTTGCCTGACGGCGGTGGCCGCATTTCTCATTTTGGGATTGGAGCGGCATGGCTTCCGTCCGCTGGAGAGCTTGATTACCGCCATGGTGGGGGTGATTGCTTTTTGTTATCTGATTGAGACGCTGCTAGGTTCTCCGGATTGGAAGAACGTTTTTTATCATGCGGTGGTCCCCCAGTTTCACGGGACGGAAAGTGTGGTCATGGCCGCGGGCATATTAGGAGCCACCGTGATGCCGCATGCCATTTTCTTGCACTCCGCCCTGACGCAGGGACGAATTGTCGTCAGAGATCCCATGCGGTTGAAAAAACTCTTTCGATTTGAAGTGGCCGATGTTTTGATTGCAATGACACTGGCAGGTCTGGTGAACATGGCCATGCTGGTCATGGCAGCTTCGACTTTTTTCAATCGTGGTTTGACCAACATCGGCACCATCGAAGAGGCGCATCGGACGCTCGAGCCATTGCTTGGAGCTGCCGCCAGCTGGGTGTTTGCCGTCTCTCTGCTGGCTTCGGGGCTCTCCTCCTCTTCCGTGGGAACCATGGCGGGTCAGGTCATCATGCAGGGATTCCTCCACTGGCATATCCCGGTGTGGGTCCGGCGGCTGGTGACCATGGGGCCTTCTCTCTTAATCATCGCCCTAGGCTTGGATCCAACGCGGACGTTGGTTCTCAGCCAGGTAGTGCTCAGCTTTGGCTTGCCGTTTGCCTTTATTCCCCTGGTGTTATTTACCAGCAAGCGCCAGATTATGGGAGTGCTGGTGAACCGAAAGGTCACCACGGTGATCGCCACACTGGCGGCAGCGCTGATTCTTGGTTTGAACTTCTATCTTCTTTACCGGATCTTTGCGGGGAGGTGAAACGATGCTGTTCCAACACCTGATTGTTTTGTTGGATGGCTCACATCTGGCCGAAGCGGCCCTGCCGCCGACCATATACCTGGCAAAAGCTTTGGGCGCCAAAGTGACTCTGGTCCACGTCATTGAAAGCAAGCCTCCCGAGCGGATTCACGGGGAACGCCATTTGTCTAATCCAGAAGAAGCGCTCGAATATTTACGCGAAGTTGCGACGCGGGCTTTTCCAGCCGGCCTGGAGGTGTTGCAGCATGTCCATACTCAGGCCGTTCACCATGTTGCCAAAAGCATTGCCGAACATGCGGGGGAACTGGATTCGGATTTGATCGTGATGTGCACCCATGGCCGCGGGGGGCTGCGCGATTGGATCCTTGGCAGCATGGCCCAACAGGTGATTGGCCAGGGGAAAACCCCCGTCTTTCTGATCCGCCCCAATCGGGAAGGGAAAAGTTCGGAGTTTAAATGCGAAAAAATTCTGGTTTCTTTGGATGCCGACCCCGAGCATGAAAAAGGCTTGGTGATCTCCCGAAAATTGGCCCAAGTCTTTCATGCCTCCCTTCATCTGGTGATGGTGGTGCACACGCGTTCGACACTCTCGGGGGAACGAGTTGTCTCCGCTCGAATGTTACCTGGAACTACCTCTGCGCTATTGGATTTAAAAGAAGATGAAGCGGCCGATTACCTTGCGGAGCAACTGTCTCAACTGGAGGCCTCTGGATTTTCGGCGACCGCGGAAGTCCAACGAGGCGATCCCGCGAAGGTGTTGTTGCAGGTGTCTGAAAAAATCCAGGCTGATGTGATTGTGATGGGCACTCACGGTAAAACCGGGCTGGAAGCCTTTTGGTCTGGCAGCATCACGCCCAAGCTGTCCAGTCATTCGCTCTCGCCGCTTCTGCTGGTCCCTGTGCGCGAGTAAAACAAAAAGGAAACTGCTCGGCACTAGAAAATGGTGTGGATGGAGGCGGGGTGCCCCCACCCCGCTTGGGTTTGCCAAGCCTGCTGAGACGGCCTGAGGGCAGGCCGCCTCCATTATCCCCTTTTCATACGCTTGCTGCGCCAGCCAGGCTGGCATTGAACGGCTCCTCAAAAATTTTTTGTCACTTCATAAACGAACGCTAAGGAGTTGCGGTGGCAGGAAATGGCTTGGGCGGAGCGGCCACTTCGCCTCGCAGGGCTTCGTCGACTGAAATGTGGTTTGTGTCCAAGGTTGCTCCAGTCACACGATCCAAAGCTGCTTTTGCTTTGGCGTAGGCGCCTGCCGCTGCCACTTCCGTGGAGCGAGCCTGGGTCAGGTCGCGCTCATATTGGATGACATAGAAGCTGGTGGCGGCCCCGACAGCGTATCGCTCCTGTTCAGCGGAAAGCGCTTCCTCCTGCAATTGGCGGGTTTGTTGGGCGGCCGCATAAGCGGCCCGGGCGCGTTCGACGGCCAGCAGCGCATTCTGGACTTCCAGGCGGATCTGATTTTCCAACTGGTGAAGACGGACTTCGGTTTGCCTCAACTGAAGCTGGTCGCGGGCCAGGTCCGCTCGTGCAATCCGATTGCCCAAGGGGATATTGAGCTGAAATCCCACCAGATAGTTGGGAAACGTGCCATTGAACAGTTGGGAAAACATGTTGCCATATCCGCCCACCAGGGCGGGATCCGGATTGTGTGGGATGGGCACATCTCCCCCCTGCAAGGAGCTGATCCCTCCCGCCAACGCGTTGCTCTGGACACTTCCCACCAAATCCAGTTGTGGCCGCAGGGCGTTTTTTGAGCCTTCGAGGCTAATCCCTGAATTCTCCACCTGGAGGTGAGCCCCAGTCAAGTCAGGTCGGCTCGTCATGGCTTTTGCCACCAGCTCCTCCAGCGGAGGGATCGCTTCGCTGACCGGCACCTGGATGTGATCAAGCGGCAGGATTGTCGCCCCGGCCAACCGTGGCTCCGCGGCTCCATCGCGCGTCAGCACATTCTTGAAAATCAGCTCTTGTTCCCGCAGCAGGTTCCTCGCATTGACGAAGTCCTGCTGAGTCCGGGCCCACTCCGCCTCGGCCCGCTTCAATTCCAGCGCGGGCAAGGTCCCCGCTTCCACTTGCGCCTGATCGTCTTCAACCAGTCTTCTGGCCAGAGTGACTGCCGCTTGTTTGACATTGGCGTCTTCATTAAGGCTGACCAAGTCCCAATAAAGCCTTATGACATCGGAGACCGTGACGATCAACTGCTGGCGAAAAACCGTGTCGGAAATTTTTCGGTTGTTGTTGGCGATCCGGATGTAGCGGCGGTTTACATTCATGCCAAATCCCTGCAACAAAGGCTGTATCACCGACAATCCCGCGGACCCGTTGAGATAAGGGTTGAAATCCGAGTGGACGGAGCTGGTGTTTTGACGCGAGGTGAAGTAGCCGGCATTCAGGTTTGTCCCAGTGGAAAATCCGCGTTGCAGGCTGAAATTGCCGAGGGCCGTATTGTTGATGAGAGTGTCGTTCCCGCTGACTGAAGGGTTGGTTTGTGGGACCTCTTGGTGATTCCAATTAAACTGGCCGACCAGGGAGGAATCGAATTTGGGGATGGCGGGACCGGAAGAAAAGGGAGTCGATCCCTGAATGGAAAGATTTGTCTCCTGTTGCGAAGTGGCGGAAAGGTCCAGAAGCGTTCCAGGCAATTGAGCCAGCGAAGAGCCCCCTCCGAGGTTGGTAAGGAAGGGACTGCTGGGGCCGCCGACTCCCGATGGCAATTGGCGGATCGTGAGAGGCAATCCCCGCAATATCCCTCCACCCCGGGCGCGAAGCCAATCCATATCCGCGATCCTGGGAGTGAAGCGCTGTAATTCCAGATCGAGGTTGTTCTCCAGCGTCAAGGCAATGGCGTCGTCCAGCGAGAGATGAACAACCCCGTCGCGTAGCAAGGATTGAATTCTGGGAGAGTTTTTGAATTCGACGGTAGAAACGGAGCTCGCCTTGTAGGGGTTGCGTGGCAAAGTGACATTGGGAATTTGATTGTTACTCGTTTGGCCGGACCCTGACTGGGAGAGACTGCAAATAGTCAAGCCTGCCAAGATTGTACGCAGAAGCATGTTTTTCATGGATTTCTATTCTGAGTCGTCGATCGAGTTGGAAAGCCCAATCCCGCAATTTCAATATTTCCGTAAAACTAAAATGCATTCAAAAGGGCACAATTTATTTATAGGAGGCGGCTATTTGGACGGAGCAGTCTCCCGTTTGAGGTTCTCTCCGGCAGACCGCGCGCCGCTGGCGTTGCCAGTTCCGTTCTTTTCCTGGTACGGGACAGGTTTCACATGCGCGCCTTCGCGTACCTCATCCGTGGGATTGACAACGACCTGCTCCCCGCCCTCCAAACCAGAAACGATTTCCACCTCCGTTCCAAAGTCCCTGCCGATGGCGATCGGTTGGAAGTGGATGAGATTACCGGGCCGCAGGAGCGCAACCTGTGTGCCTTTGGCGCCTGAGACAACACAGTCGCCCCGGATCACCAAGGGTGGTTGGCTCCGCAAATTAATGAGCGTAACTTTTGCATACATGCCCGGCAACAAATCTCCCTTCGGGTTGGGAATTTGCACTTCGGTCAGCATGGTTCGGCTGGCGGGGTCCAGGGCATTAGCCGTTCGCGATACTTTTCCCAGGAATTTTCGGCCAGGAAGTTGCTGAACCGCAATCTCCGCCTGCAATCCCGAGTGCACGGCAGGCTGGTCCGCTTGTGGAACGTTGATAAAAATGCGCAGCACGTCGATTTGGGCCACCCGGTAGAGTACGGTGCTGCCATTGGCGATGAGCATACCCACATCGACATTTCGCGCCGTGACTATCCCTGAGAAGGGGGCGCGCACGGTTTTGTAAGCTTGAAGCTGCAAGAGACGATCCAGGTTGGCCTTTGCCGCACCGACATTTTCTCTGGCGGCATTAAGGCCGGCTTCGGTGGCTTTTGTCCGGGCCGCTTCGGCCTGCCAGGCGGCTTGCTTCTGATCGTCCTCCTGGCGTGAGACCACTCCACGTTTTACGAGGGTGCTCCAGCGCTGCGCCGTCACCGCCGCCAGCTGTTCATTGGCTTTCTGTTGGGCCAAATTGGCTTCTGCTTGAGCACCGGCCGCATTGGCCTGCTCCAAGCCAGCGCGAGCTTGAACGACCTGCTGGTCCAGTTCCGGCGCTTCAATGGTGGCTAACACTTGTCCGGATCGGACATGATCGCCTATGTCCGCCAATCGTTGGCGCAGGTAACCATCGGCCCGAGCCAGCAGGGGGGCTTCCGTCAGGGACTCGATGCTGCCGGGGAAAATCAACTCGCTACGGGCGGAGGCCCAATTCACCTTGGCCACCATAACGGTTGGCAACCTGTTTTCCATGTCCCCGGCCGCTGCCTGGAGCCGCTTGTCGCGGTCGCGCCGCGGCAGGTAGCCCACCAGAAATAGCCCGGCCAAAATCAAGCCGATTAGAGCAATAAAAAAAAGTCCTCGATGATGCGAGGAAATCCCAGATGGCGTTTCGGTTTGTCCCTCTTGTTTTAAAGGTCCCGAAGTCCCGGAGGACTCACCCTCATTGGGCATTTTGTGTCCCCTTTGATTATGTTCATTTGAACTCATGATTGTGTTTCCTGTTGCGGCATTCCGGATTCACCTTCGTGTTCTTCCTGTTCGATTAGCCGGTCAAGATCGACGGGAGGTTTTTTGCGCAGATAACTATAAATAACCGGCACAAAGAACAAGGTGGTGACCGTGGCCACAATTAAGCCTCCTATCACGGCCCGGCCTAACGGCGCGTTTTGTTCGCCGCCTTCTCCCCAGCCCAGGGACATGGGCAACATGCCAATTACCATGGCCAAGGCCGTCATGATCACGGGGCGGATACGGGTATAGCCGGCTGAAAGCGCGGCTTCTATTTCGTTCTTGCCGGCAAATCGTTCGTCATTGGCAAAGGTGACCAGCAGGATGCTGTTTGCCGTGGCCACGCCGATGCTCATGATTGCCCCCATGAGAGAAGGGACATTGAAGGTGGTCTGAGTGACAAACAACATCCAGATGATTCCGCTGAATGCTCCGGGCAGCGCCATCAGGATAATGAAAGGATCCAGCCAGGATTGGAAATTCACCACCATAATCAGATAAACCAGGACCACGGCAAAAATCAACCCCAATCCCATCCGCACAAATGACGAATTCATGGTTGTTACCTGGCCTCGCAGTTCCAAGAAAGATCCGCGAGGGAGACTGGGAGTGATCTCCTTCATGATTTTCTCGACGGCCTTGGAAACGCTTCCCAAATCGCGGCTGTCTACGTTGGCATAGACGTCCATCACTGGCTGTACGTTGTAATGGTTCGCCACTGCCGAAGAGAATCCCCGCTGCAGGGTTGCCAGATTACCCAGCAACTGCGTGATTTTACCGCTCCCGGCTCCCGTGTTGGCGCTTCCCGCGGAGACGCGTCTGGCCGCCGTGCTGCCGTCAGACAAGGCTGGGCCCGCCTTGTCCAACGACACCACGGGGGTCCGTTCCAGCGCGTCCACGGAATCGATGCGGAATTGAGGAGTCTGGACCGCCACCTGATAATTCACGCCATTCAACGGATTCAGCCACTGGTTGGGCGCTACTTGGTTGCTGGAGCTTAACGAGATCAGCAGGCTGTTGGCGACATCCCGCTGGGTCAGCCCGATCTGGCCCGCCTTGGCGCGGTCTACCGTCAACCGCAATTCTGGATAAGCCACTTCCTGGTGAATGTGAACATCCACGGCGCCGGGGATGCGGGTGATGCGTTCCTGAATTTGCCGGGCCATTTGATAGTTGGCCTGAGTGTCCCGCCCCACCACCTCGACGTCGATGGGTGCGGGAAGCCCGAAATTCAGGATTTGGTTGGTGATATTGGCGGCTTTAAAAAAGAAGGAAAGATTCGGGAATTTGGCGTTAAGGACTTCCCTCAATTTCCGTTCGTACTGCAAGGTGGGGCGATGGTTTTCGCGGTGGAGGGCAATCAGGATCTCTCCATCCGCCGGTCCCAAGGTTGTTCCATCGCTCAAGGCGATATTGACTCCTCCGTTGGGAAGACCAATGTTGTCCAGCACGGTGTCCAGCTCACCCGAGGGAATTTGGCTCCGAATCTCATCTTCGATGCGGCCCAGGTTCCGTTCGGTCTCCTCAATCCGGGTTCCTTCAGGAGTGCGCACCTGCAGGCGCATCTGGCCGGAATCCACATAGGGAAAAAAATCTTCTCCTACCAGGAAAGCGAGCAAGAAAGAGCCCGCCGAAAAGACGATGAAGACGAAAACTACCGTCTTGCGATGCCGCAGCGACCAGCCCAGAGCTCCTCGGTAACGGTTGCGCATTCGCTCAAATTGGCGGTTAAAAGCATTGTGAATCCGCCACATCGATCCCGGCGCAGGCGCCTCCCGCGCTTCGTGATTGTGGTACATGTCCAATTCCGGACCCAGCAGATAGTGGAGCATGGTGGGAACAAGAGTCCGCGAAAGAAGGTAGGAGGTCAACATCGCCAGAACCACGGCCAATGCCAGAGGAGAGAAGAGAAACTTGGCCGCTCCTTTGAGCAGCAGGACGGGCACAAAGACAATGCAGATGGCGAGCGTGGAGACGAAGGCGGGGACCGCAATTTGCTGTGAGCCATCCAAAATGGCCTTCGTCAGGGTTTTCTCCTGGCCGATATTTCGGTGGATGTTCTCGACCGCCACCGTGGCATCATCCACTAGAATCCCGACGGCCAAGGCCAGACCGCCCAGAGTCATGACATTAATAGTGAAGCCGAAGAAGCCCAGAATGGCCAGCGAGGTCAGGATGGATAGAGGGATCGACGTGCACACCACGATCGTGCTGCGCCAGCTTCCCAGAAAAAGCAAAATCATCAAGCCGGTCAGGACGGCCGCCATGATGGCCTCCTGCAGCACATCCTGAATGGCGGCCCGGACGAAAAGGGATTGATCGAAGAGCGGTTTGACTTTCAGTTCCCGCGGCAAACCCGCCAGGATCCGCGGCAAGGTTTCTTTTACCTTGTCGACGATATCCAAGGTCGAGGCGCTTCCGCTTTTTAGAATTGTCAAAAGCGCGGCTCGGCGGCCATTTTCACGCACCACATTGGTTTGAACGGCAAATCCGTCTCTGACTTGCGCCACATCCTTGATGTACACCGTGGCGCCATTAACGGTCTTGATCGGCAGGTCATTGAGCGCGGAAACCAAGGTGGGGCTGCTGTTTAGCTTCACCAGGTATTCACGATTCCCGATTTTTGCGCTCCCGGCGGGCAAAATCAAGTTTTGCAGATTCAAAGCATTGGAAACGTCCGTGGCGGAAAGGCCATTGGCATACAGAGCCTCCGGAATCAGGTCCACCATGATCTGCCTTGATTTCCCCCCATAGGGCAGGGGAACGGAGGCCCCTTGGACTGTAGCCAGTTGAGTGCGTATAAAATTAAGGCCGTAGTCATACAGCTGCTGTTCCGTAAGCGTGTCGCTGTTAAGGCTGAGCTGCAGAATCGGGACGCTGGCGGCATCGTATTTAATGACGGCGGGGGGAAAATGCCGGGGGGCATGGCGCGCAAAATAGTCTGGTTGATGGCGGTAATTTGGGCAATGGCCATTTCCACTTTGACTTTGGGCTGAAAGAAAACCTTGATAACGGCAATGCCGTTGTAGGACTGCGATTCCATGTGCTCAATGTCGTTCACCGTGGTCGTCATTGCGCGTTCGCTGATTGTGACGATTCGCTTTTCCATTTCCTCCGGCGATACGCCCGAAAAAGACCAGACGACACTCACCACCGGGATGTCAATGCCGGGGAAAATGTCGGTGGGCATTTGAATAAAGGCGGTCACTCCCAGAATGCCCATCAGGATGGCCATGACCACGAAAGTATACGGGCGCTGTAGCGCCAGCCGCACAATCCACATAAAGGATGAGCTCCCAACTCACTAGTTTGCTTATGCCGCCAAGTCGACGATTTTGAGTCAAGTTTTGGATTGGAAATTAGTAAGTCCCCCAGAGTTCGAGACAAACCCTCGCTAGTCCTACATTGACAACTTGACAAACCAACGTTTGCCCGCTCCAATGCCCTTGAAGGTCAAGTAGGAAGCCTGGCTCCAAATTGCTGACTCGGCAAAAAAAAGAGTAATCCTTCGGGTTCAGTTTCCTCCCCCTGAACGGTTACAAAAAAGACCACTTGCCCCCCAAAAGACGTCATGCCAGCCAGCGGCCTGATCCCGGGCAAAAAAGCATTCTATATTAATATCAGTTGATGCTTCAACTTTTGTCCCATGTCTGGGTGCAATTAAAAGTGCGACGGGGTAATCCAATCACGTTGATCGGACGAATTGAGCAATAGCAGGGAGGGTGAGGCTTCCGCTTGGGCGGACTCCGCCTTCCGAATTGAACCGGGGAGAGAAGGCACACATACAGTGGCTCGCCAGGCGAAATCCGCCCAAGCGGCAGGCTCGCCCTCCCATGTATTCCATCACATGGCACTTTCTCCGTTCTGTCACACTCTTAATCGCACCCCCTATGCCAGGACAAAATACACTTGGAGGGAAAAATTAAATGTGGCACGGAAAATCTTAACTCGTGCTGGGGTATGCTGGCTGGGAATTTCTGCCCATTTTGCAAAGGCCATCAATATATGGATAATGTGATTCGTTGAATAAGTGATATTCTTCTTCCGAAATTTCATCGAAATTGAGTCAGCGGGAGAAAAAATATGAATTGTCGCACCTGCTTTGGGCTTATCCATACGGCAATTTGTGATTTTGAGTTGTACTTTTTGGGGATTTTTAAAGCCACGGTGGACCCGCCATCAGACAGACAGGGTGCTGGATTTCAGTGGCCTCGCACAAAGCCCTCGGCTTCCGCTTCGAACGGATTCGTAGTGGCTGCCCTTGGAGATGAGGGTAATGCGTAGTTGTGGCTTGTCTCTATCCGCAAATAGTGTTTCACAATCTAAGGAGCCGCTCATGCCAGCGTGGCTGGCACAGCAAGAGGATGAAAACAAGGTGGGACGCGCGAGTGTGACGAAGTCACCCGTTGCGCGTCGCTTGGCCAGCCTCGCCTGCTCAGCCAGCGTGCACCGGTGACGGCGGTCACTCGTGCCCGCTCCACCTTTGCCCAATTTTGATTTCTAGGGAGAAGATATGAATCCGCGTCCGTTCCCTTTGGGATGTTTATTCTTGATTCTTGCCCTTGGGGGTGTGACTTTCTTACAGGGAGTCGATAGAGCCGAACGTGTGCCCCTGAAAGCAAACTTCCAGGATTCGGCGGCCTACCGCTGGCTCAACAAAAAGGTATTGGAAAGCCGCTTGATAGATGACATGGAAAGGCTGGACAAGTGGACCGCTTTCACGAATGGTCCTGGCGAAGTGGTGGATGCTCGGTCTACTGCTCAAATCGCCCGTTCGAGCCAAATATTCGCGGAAATGACACTCACTGGGGAGAGGTCTCGAGACGGAGGTCATTCTCTGCGGCTGCGCAATCCCACCCGGCTGAACAAGCCCGGCCCGGCCAGCGGACGAGGGTGGGGGGAGTCGGGTGTTATCCGGCATTTTGACGGTGAGGATTGGCGCCAATTCAATCGTCTTTCATTGTGGATTTATCCGGATTGCCCCGGCCATTATGTGGCCACATTGGACCTTCACTTGAATAATGATGGCATTGAAAAGCTGCCCGCGCTTTTTGGCCAGGAGGGCGAACACTCCCTGGTTTTGCGGAATCAGGAATGGAATCATGTGGTCTGGGAAATTGGCAATGTGGCGCGGGACAAAGTAACGGCGTTAAAAGTCTCCTACGGGATGGCTGGAAATGAGCCGGATGGCGCCGATATTGTCACGTTCGATTTTGACCGCCTGGAATTGGAGCGCGTGGAGCCCGACTACATCGAGGGCTGGGCCGTATGGCCTGGCAAGATTTCTTATAGCCATGCCGGTTATTCGCCCGGCGCGGCCAAGAGCGCGATTGCCGGCGGTTTGCCCGCCAAGGAATTCCGCTTGATCAATCAGAAAACCAAACAAGCAGTGCTTGCCAAACCCATTCAAACGGTGAAGACCCATTTGGGAAACTTCCAGGTGATGGATTTTTCTGAGGTTCGCCAGCCCGGGTCCTACATTTTGGAAGCGGGCGAGACGCGAACTCAGCCGTTCCGCATCGATCCGAATGCGTGGCGCGAGACCATTTGGAAGGCTCTCAACTTTTTCTATTCTGAACGGTGCGGGATGGCGGTTCCCGGGGTTCACGGTGTCTGCCATCGCGACTGGCAGGTGGTGCATGGCGATCGGCGAATTATTATCAATGGCGGCTGGCACGACGCCGGTGACCTCACTCAAGGCATGGGCAACACAGGTGAAATTGCCTATGCAATGTTTAGTCTGGCGGAGCGGCTGCATGTGCGCGGCGAAGATCCCGAATTGTATGAACGATTGCTGGAGGAAGGGCAGTGGGGATTGGATTGGGTCTTAAAAACCAGCTTTGGCGACGGATTTCGGAATGCGGGGTCGATATCCAGTCGTCATACCAATGGCATCATCGGAGACTTCGACGATATTATTGCCACGGCTCGGAATACTCCCATGGTTAACTTTCTAGCCTCAGCCGTGGAGGCCATTGCCCATCGAGTTTTAAAAGATCGCAATCCGCGGCTGGCGGCATATTGTTTGAAAATGGCGGAAATGGATTGGCAGTTTGCCGTAGCAGGGTTGAGCTCCTCTGAGGCCTCCGCGTCCAAGGAACTGTTCCACGTTTCATTCGATTCCGCTGGAGTGGCGCATGAAGAGGCTTCACTTGGAGTGTTGGCATCCGTCGATTTATGGCGCGCTACGCGCAATCAACGTTATGCGGATAAAGCGGCTGAACTCGCAAAGATCATTCTCGATTCACAGGAGCGAAAGCGGCAAGACTGGAACCCACCTTTGACGGGCTTCTTCTACACCAGTCCGGCCAGGGACCGAATTTTGCACTATTGCCACCGGGGACGCGAACAAGGTCCCGTTTTAGCATTGGCGCGGCTTTGCCAGGAGTTCCCCAATCATCCCGATTGGATGAAGTGGTATTCATCCGTGGCTCTATATTCACAATATCTGAAAACCATTGCGAAATACACGGAGCCGTACAGCGTGCTTCCCGCCTCGATCTACAAGGACGACGATTACCTGCAGGTGCCCGAAAGCCGCCGGGAGTCATTCCGGCGGCAAGTGCTTAATGGCATCCCTCTCGGGAAGGGGCATTATTTGCGGTTGTTCCCAGTCTGGATGGATTACCGCGGGCACTTCGGAACCATTCTTCCCCAAGCACAAGCACTCTTCAGCGCCGCTCATCTGCGCGGAGACCTTGATTCAGCCCAGCTTTCCGAGCATCAACTCGAGTGGGTGATCGGCCACAATCCCTTTGCGCAGAGCGCCATGTGGGGCGAAGGGTACGATTTTGCGCCCCAATATACCCCCTCCTCCGGAGATATGGTGGGATCGCTTCCGGTCGGGATTCAGACTCGCGGAGACGAGGACGTGCCTTATTGGCCTGTTCAGAATACCTGGACTTACAAAGAGGTTTGGGTCCACCCAGTAGCCCGCTGGATCTGGCTCATGGCGGACCTCGATGGGCCGGCTCTTGTCGAAGGGCAAGCGGCTTCCGCGGTTGAGTTCCATGCCACCGCGGGCGAGCCGCCGGTTGTGGTCAAGCCGGACTTGGCCAATGGGCGGTTTCGGACCAGGCTTCCGGAAGGGAAATATAAGGTAACCTGCAATGGGGAAAAACTAATGCGAATTTTTTTGCCGGGCGCGGCTTATCAACTGGATCTTCGTCCTGGCCGAACGTTGGATTTTCAGGTCTCTCGGGAAAAGATCGGATCCGGAGAAGTGGCAATTAAAGTGACTGCCCGCGGCAGCGGGAACCACCGGTTCAGTCTTAGAGCAGAAAATTTGACGCTCAACCCTGGTGTCCAAGAGTTGAAATTACAGCCGGAAACCGCGGGCAGTCTCGCCTGGCGTGCCGGCATCGAGTCGGCGGACAGTCCGTGGGTGGCCGTGATAATCCCGGATGATGATCTCTCTCAACGGAAAGAAGTGATGGGCGCTTCCTGGGAACAATAAGGTGGAAAGGCGGGATGGGCGGTCCTCCGCCCGTCCGCTGCGCGGGTAAAGACAGCTTCGCAAGTCGCGCGCCGGGGTGACTTCGTCACGCTCGCGCGACCCTCCTTCTCAGCAAAAATGGAAATCCGATGTTTCCTCACTTTTGATTCCACCCCTACGATCGGGTTTATTTCAAAGTGCGACAGGATAGAGGGTGAGCCGAGGGATGGAATGTATGGGAGAGTGAGGCTTCCGCTTGGGCGGACTCCGCCTGCCGAACCGGTCTGGGCAGAGATGGCACACACGTATGGCTCGCCAGGAGGCTCGCCCTCCCGTCTGTTGCTCAGCTCGGCGGATCAACGCTACTTGGTTCACCCGGTCGCACTTTGAATTACACCCCCAACGATCCA
>CAWDMN010000046.1:0-205980 GCA_963803155.1 uncultured Acidobacteriota bacterium | reverse complement strand
TGCGGCGATCTTCATGGGATTGCTCCATGCTTCCTCCTTTTAATCAGGCAGACTTCGATTTCGACTTGCTCTGAGAAATATAGCTGAAATTATGCAGAAGACGAACTTGAATTATTATTCTTTCCTGGTTTTCTTAACGCCATTTCTCCAGATAAGTCTATCATCGGAGTTTTTGAACAGTTGGAAAGTCGCGAGACGATTTGGACGGCGCCTAAATCTTATTGGTTTCCAATTTGAGAATTCAGACTTTGCGTTATATTGAATTAATCTGAGTGCCGGGAGTCGCCTTTAAGTCCTCCGGCCAATTCAGCGGGATCTTTTCGCGCATGGCAAAATTCCAGTTTAAATTCTACACAGAGAGGTTAAGATGAGTGAAAAAGTGTATCAAAAAATTCGTTTGTCAGGCTGTTCGAGCGCCGGAATAGAAAAGGCCATAGATTTGGCCATCGTGCAGGCAGGGAAGTCCGTCCAGAATATGGCGTGGTTTGAGGTGGTGGAGATCCGTGGCGCCGTTGCCGATGGCAAGCCGGTCGAATGGCAAGTGACCCTCGATGTGGGATATAAGTGCGTGGACTCCGTCCGATTTTGAAAAAATACACAATGAAGTTTATACGCGGTGGAGCGGGCGCACATGACCAAGTCATGGCGCCTGCTGGATTGGACGCAGAGCGGTGAAAGGAAATACTGACAAAATGAAAGCCATCCTTCTTCGTGAAAATGGAGGTCCGGAAAAGCTGCAATTGGAAATGGCGCCCGATCCGCACCCCGGCCCAGGTGAAGCCGCAGTGCGACTGAAAGCCGCGGCTTTGAATCACCGCGATGTTTGGATTCGACGAGGGCTTTACGCGGGGATCCGCCTGCCGATCATTCTTGGCTCAGATGGCGCGGGGTGGGTGGAAAAGGTGGGATCCGACGCCGATAAGAAATGGCTCAATCTTCCCGTGGTGATTAATCCGAGCCTTTTTTGGGGGGAGAACCCTCATGTACAAGGGCCCCAATTCAGCATTCTCGGTCTGCCTTTGGATGGGACTTATGCGGAAATGGTGCTCGTGCCTGTCGTGAATTTGCATCCCAAACCGGAAGCACTTTCATGGGAAGAAGCGGCAGCTGTTCCCTTGGCTTCCTTGACCGCCTATCGCGCTTTAATCACTCGCGCAGCCCTGCGGGCCGGGGAGGCACTCTTGATTACTGGGATTGGCGGGGGAGTCTCCACCTTTGCCCTGCAAATCGCCAAGAAAATTGGAGCCAGGGTCATAGTGACCTCCAGCTGCGACAAAAAGCTAGCCACGGCAATCAGCCTGGGAGCTGACGGGGGGATTAATTACCGTGATTCGAATTGGGAACAAAAGGTGCTGGATTTGACTGGAGACGTGGGCCCCGAGGTGGTGCTGGACAGTGCCGGTGGGGAAACTTTTCTAAAGTGTCTCCAAATTCATCAAACCGGGGGGACGGATTGTGACCTATGGATCCACCCAAGGATCCGCCAAAGATCTTCCGATCCGTCAGATTTTTTGGAAACAGCTGACTATATTGGGATCCACTATGGGGACTACTCGGGAATTTGAGGAAATGTTGAAGTGGTACGAGAGTGGGGAATTGCGGCCAGTGATCGATCGGATCTTCCCGCTCGAAGCGGCGGGGGAAGCACACCGGCGGATGGATAACGCGGAACAATTCGGGAAGATTGTTTTGCGAATGGAGTGAGGCGGCTCCCTCTCTCTCTGTCTGGTGGCGGCATATCTAAAGACGCCACAGAGGCGCCGAGACACAGAGAGTGAAAAATGAAAAGGCAAACCGTCTCGAAATCTGGCGAACAAGGGAAAACCATCATCAAGCACATAATCGCTGGAGAGGAGAGGTGCGCTCTTAATTCGAAAATATTTCGTCACACAGCACCTTTCTTTTTTGATCAGCTACGGAGTGGCTTCGCTTCTTGCGAATCCGCTCCCCATCCCTTGATGGCAGAGACCTGATACCATACACCTCAAACCACGCGCCTGACACCTGACACCTACAAACTCCAGGGACTTCGCATGGGCCGGGCCAAAAGTCTATTCGCCTCGTCGCAATTGAGCACGGTCTCTTTCACGGGATCCCATTTCAGTCTTTTGCCCGTCTGCATGGCAATATTGAGCAAGTGGCAGATCACGGCGGAGTGGTAGCCCACTTCAACAGGCGCCATGGGTTGGTGACGGGTCTTGACGGCATTGAGGAAATCGCGGTGATGCCCCGGGCTTCGTCCGAGATGGATTTCATTAAAGCCGATCCCTTCCCGCAAGAGTGAGGCAGGTTCGGCTTCCAGATGTCCGCCGTGAACATGGATAAAAATCCAGCCGTCCGGACCGATGAACTTGACGCCGCGCGGCTCCTGGCTGGTTCCGATCATGCGGACGCCATTGGCATAAAGACAATTGAATTTGAAGTTGAAATAAGTGTTGAAAAGATTGCTGTGTGGCAACTCACCAGTTGCTTCGAGTTCAATAGGGGTCGTATCGTCGGTGCCATTGCCGAGTTGGCCAAGATCGATGACATGTGCGCCCCGGTCAGTCATTTCCCCTCCGCCTGTGTCCATGACGAACCTCCAGAAGACATGGCAGCGCTTTTCCAGGTATGGGGAATAGGGGACGGGCCCTAGCCACATCTCCCAATTCAATTCCGGCGGGATTGGCTTTAACTGATGGTTCTCCATATCGTTGAGAATGGCTAGATGATGAGTTTGCGTGCAGGGCAGGTTGATTTGCATGGTGTGCAATTTCCCGATTCGCCCATTGCGCACCAATTCGCAAGCGATCCTGGCGTTCTGGCGAGATCGTTCATGACTGCCGGTCTGCAATATCCTTCCGAACTTCCTCACGGTATTGCAAAGCGTCCGGCCTTCGGCGATCGTGTTGGTGAGCGGCTTCTCACAATAAATATCTTTGCCGGATTCAGCCGCGGCAATCGAAATCAGTCCATGCCAATGGTCCGGCGTGCAGACGGTGACCGCATCAATTTCTTTGCGGGCCAAAAGTTCCCGGAAATTGCCATAGATCTTGCAGTCTTGATTCTTGTAATTCTGATTCACGACTTCCCGTGCCTGAGCCAGATGTTGTTGATCCACGTCACAAACAGCCATGACTTGGACATCGTCGAAGGTCAGAAACTGCTTCATATTGTAAGTGCCCTGTCCCCCGGTTCCGATGCAACCCATCACAATCCGATCACTGGGGGCCGGGCGTCCGTCCGTTCCGAAAACCGAAGCCGGAACAATGGCGGGGAAACCGGCAGCCGCTAGAGCAGCAGAAGTCTTTTTTACAAAAGCTCGTCGGTTCATTCTTCTCATGACAATTTCTCACCTGCGCAAGATTGCGATTCCTGGTAATCATCTTACTCGCTCCAACTGGATGTCAACCTTAATCAAAGTCCATTTTTATGAATCCCGATTAGGACAGACCTGGAGGACTTATGCGTCAGTTCCTGATGCATCGCCCCAGGAATATGAGTTTCATCAGGTTATTCAATCTGGTTGTGGCCACGAGGGAATTGAAAGGTGAACCAAAGAAAAATCATGGGCACAACCTGCAGCCAGAGGCGCGTCAGCGTCAAAGGCATTAACTCAGAAATGTTCCAGGGTGTGACGAGAAAGATGGAAAATAAGAGTGCTTGATAGGCGAGCGGGACGAGCAGGAAGAAGTGATGGGCTGATCGCCAGGAAAATTTTCGGATGCGCATGAGACTTCCCAGAAAAAGCACAGTGGCAATATTCCACAGATGTGGCTTGAGGAATAATTCTCTGAAATAAGATTTCGCCACAAAGGGAATTCGGGCCAGCCCCGATCGAATCAGCTGGGGGGTGAATCGGCTTAGATAATCCTCATCGATGTTCGGGAGTTGCCGTCGAAAATCAAACCAGGGCAAAAGAATCAGCAAAATAAAAAACGAGCCGAGACAAATGAACAGTCTTGCCCACGGACCGCAACGGACGGCAAATGGCAAAAATAACAGAGCCGTCAGGACGAGAATCAAGAGCACTGCCAATCCTTCATTTTTAATGAATGCCGTCGAAGCTCCCAGGAGAATAAAAAGGAGAAGATGCCCCCTCCCGCCTTTGGTGCAAAAATCCCAAAGGCAGAGGGCCGAGGCCAACGCGAAGTACGATAAAGGGATGTCACCATATCCGCTGGAGACGCCGCCATTGGCAAATATGGAATACACCGGAAGGACAGCCAGCGCAGCCGTGGTCAAAAGCGCCCGCAGCGGATCCCGGCTGCGTCTTGCACTGGAGAAGAAAAGCAAAAGAAGCGCGCCGAAAAATGCCGGGAAGAGCGGTTTGACATATCGATCGTCGGAAAATCCAGCCAATTGAAAAATGGCGCACTCGGCCAGGGGGAGCAATAAAGGGTACCGTTGATGGGCATGCAAACGTGCCGGTTCCAGGAAGTCTTCCGTGTGAATTGTTTTGGCCTCAGCCATCGATTTTGCCTTCATTGCCCAAATGGCGCGCGCATCGAAGGTCGTTAAGGGCTGGCTGATGGAGTCGATTAAAGTCATGGCCCAGATTAGACAAATCAAGGCCAACAGCCCAGTACAGAGCCGATCCCACTTTGGGATGGCAGACCGTTGGACCATCTGCCGGAACCATCTCTTGAATTTAAATGGTGAAAACAAAATGCGAATGCCTAAGATAAAAATCAGAATTGCCCAAAGTGCCAACCAGCGAGCCGGGGTGATTGGCAAATGCCAGTAGGCCAAAATGAACATTCCCAAAGTCATCATGCCAGTTCCGGCTCCGAAGCTCAGCCCGAACAGCCCTGCGAGGTCAATCTCCGCTTCCTTATGCTGCAGGCTGTAAAGGAGCAATATGCCCAACACTTCAGTTCCGAGCAGGACCATAATTGTCAGAATCCAAGCCATCTTCAATCCTTATGAATAGAGCCTTAATGATCAAATGCTGCCCAAGGGGATAAAAATTCACCGCGGAGGATGCAGAGGTCGTCACCGAGTACGGTTTGGAGGGATAAAGTGCACGGGAGGGCGAGCCTCCCGCCGAGTCTTCAGTAGTCCATTGTAATGGGGCGGCTCGCCAGGCGGAGTCCGCCTAGGCGGGAGGCTCGCCCTCCCGGTCGCACTATTAATTACACCCCCGTTTTCTTTGTAGTCCTCTGGTGAATTCCAGGAGTGCCAGAGATTTACTCCTCTCACCTCCGTGTCCTCATTTTTCTCTGTGGTTCTTAGCCGTTATTCGCGCTCCCTATGGTGATCCTTTCCGGCAGCGTCGAAGCGAAAAGGTCATTGGTTCTGCCATGGGAATTTCCAGTATCCAATCAATCCGATATTTCCTGAACCATTCAGCCGGAATGCCAGCCAAAGAGACGGATCTGTCCGGATAAAAATAAAACCGCCGCGGGTGGAGATCATAATTGAGGATGTACTTTTCGTCGCGATCCGTTCGAATCAATATTCGGGCTGAAGGCGGAGTCTCTGCCACGATTGCGGAGCAAATGGCTTCATAATCCTTGGGACCGTGCGGCGAAATGTATGTTGAGTCGTTGTGAGGAATCAAAACCCGGCTCGTCAGCTGGACTGCGTAAAAATTCAGCGAAAGCAGCGACACTAATCCGTAGAGCACCAGGAGTCCATTCCAGGCGGCTTCCTTGATGGAGCATGTTTTCCAGCAGTCGGAAAAAAATCGCTCCGACTGTGTTCGCTTGAAATAAGTCAAGGCGGCCAGCAGAGCAGACTCGAAGCCAGATAAAAAACATAGCCAGGGGATCAGTCTCACTTTGGCCATCAAAATTGGATTCGGCGCGCCTGATTGGCTGAGGAAGACGGCAATCCGCTGCAATTCGCCCGCGGACAAAAAAAATGCTGATGAAAAGCAAAGGATCGTCAGTATTAGAAGGATGAGAAGAAATAGTCGGGAGAACATGGCCAGTCGAAAACAGCTTAAGAATTTTAAGGTTCCAAAATATCAAAACAGATCCGATTGCAGAAGGATTTTCATGATCCCGGCTGATTAGGGGTGTCATTCAAAGTGCGACAAATATGAGAGTGTTCCAAGTGATGGATAGTACAGGAGGACGAGGCACCCGCGTCCGGCAGCTCTACCCAGACCAGTTCGGCGGGAGGAGTCTGCCTTGGCGGAAGCCTTACCCTCCCATCTGTTGTCCAGTCCAGCCAATCAGCGTGACTGGTTTACCCTGTCGCATTTTGAATTACACCAGCGGATCAGCTGCTTTGCTCGCGATAGGCAAGACAGGAGGCTAGGCTAAGAGCCTACGGTTTATCGTTTCGCTGTGGGCTCATCGTGGTTGCCGGCGGCAAAGAAGGTACTGAATATTGGCCCTCTTGGGAAGATTATTACTTTAACAAAATCACAACGAGCCGTTGTGGGCCGTGGACTCCTTTGACCAGCGTTTTTTCGATGTCGGCGGTACGGCTGGGGCCGGTAATGAGAGTGATGGAACTCGGCTGCAATCCCTGATCTTGAGAGGCCATTACGCGCTCCAGCAGGGCAGGGAAGTCGGGAAGAATCTGCTCCGATTTCGCCAGGGCCAAATGGAATGTGGGCAGGAGCGAAATTTGGCGGCTGCGCTGGGGGGAGGAAAAAAGGACCACGCTGCCGGTATCCGCCAGTAAATAATCTACTCCCGTGATGGCCCAGTCAGAATGAGCCATCCGCTCATCTACTCCTATAATTCCGGATCTCTCCGTGGGATCCGAAATAATCTCGATATCCGGCAGAATTAGATTTAGCTTTTCCGGCAGAAAGAAAGATCGAATAATCTCATCGCCAGAAACCATCACTGGAGCGGGCCGACTGTCTTGAATCAACGAGGAAATCAATTGCAAAGCCTCGTCCGCAGAGGTGGCCGTAAAAAATTCTCCTCCGGCCAACTCGAGTTCAGAAAGAAATTGGGCTGAAAAATCCTCCACCGGCGGCACGGACGGCAGCTGTAGATCGACTTCCGCAATCATTTCCAGACCGGTGGATGAGAGAGTCCGAACTCCGCCGGACAAGGCGTCTTTGATGTTGCGCAATATCTCTTCACGGGACTCGGCTCTGATTTGCCTCATTTCCCCTCCATTTTCCGCCATAACTCATTGAAGCTTTTATCAGCAGGCGCCGGAAAGTCCCGATTTGCCGACCAGCCGGGAACAGGCAGAGTGTGAGAGGGCCGCCAAGAAAGGAATCGTCGCAAAAGCCAGGAACCGAACCGATAAAACAGAGGATCTTTAGCGCCGCATTCAAACAGCTTGACCAACCAGGGTTCGATCTTCCAGCCTGATTTTCGTTGTATGGCTTGGTGTCGCTGCCAAAGCAGCAGGTGGTGGAGGTCAATCTTCACCGGGCAAATATCGCTGCAGGCGCCGCATAAGGAGGAAGCAAAAGGAAGAATCCCGGCTTTTTCGAAACCGAGGAGAGTCGGACTGATCACGGCGCCGATCGGTCCAGGATAGACGGTGCCGTATGAATGTCCGCCAATGCGTTGGTAAACGGGACAAACATTCAAGCAGGCTCCGCAACGAATACAGGAGAGCGACTGCCTGAGGCGTGGATCGGCAAGCAGACGGGTTCTGCCATTGTCAAGCAACAGCAGGTGCACCTCCTCCGGTCCGTCGGGATCCTCCGCTTGGCGAGGCGAATGGATCAAAGAAACATAGCTGGTGATCTTCTGGCCCGTGGCACTGGCGGGGAGAAGACGCAAGAAGACCGGCAGGTCCTTCAAATGGGGAATTACTTTCTCAATTCCCATCAGCGCAATATGTATTTTGGGGCGAGTGGTGCAGAATCGGGCGTTGCCCTCATTTTCAATAATCGTCAGAGTTCCGGTATCGGCGGCCGCGAAGTTGACTCCGGAAATTCCCAGGTCCGCTTTAAGAAAGATTCCACGCAGAATTTGACGAGCCGCAGCGGTAAGCTGAGCTGGATCGTCGGTATATTCAATCCCCAATTTTTCCGCGAAGAGATGACCGATATCCTGACGGGTTTTGTGTAACGCCGGGGCGGTCAGGTGCGAGGGAGTCTCTCCCGCCAGTTGGACGATGTATTCCCCCAAATCGGTTTCAAAAACAGAAAGGAGATTTTGCTCGAGAAAATGATTGAGGCCAATTTCCTCACTCACCATCGATTTGGCCTTTACGATGGTCTTCGCTTGAGTCCGCCGGGCCACCGCAAGAATGTATTGGCAGGCTTCCTTTGAATCCCGAGCCCAGGCCACTTTTATGCCATGTGCGCTGGCATTCTTTTCCAACTCGCTCAAGTGCCGATCCAGTTGATCCAAAGTGGATAGTTTAATTTGATGGGCTTGTTCTCTTAAGGCCTCCCATTCAGGCATGGATTGCAGCCGTTGCGCCCGTTTCTCCAACGCAATTCCCGTGGCGTGGCGGTAAGCTTGGCGCAAACGGGGGTCCGCTATTGCCTTGGAGGCGGACTTGCGGAATTGGCTCTCGGCTGAAGAAGTCGATTCATTCATGATTTAACAAATCCCAGGCCAACAACTCGGCCAAATGCAGCGGCTTGACTGGCAGCTGATTCCGGCTCAACCAGCCGCCTATATTCATCAGGCAGCCGGCATCGTTGGCGACTACATATTCCGATCCAGTGCTCACGATTGCTTGGACTTTATCGGCCAACATCGCCGAGGATATTTCAGGTTGTTTCATGGCGAAGGTCCCGCCAAATCCGCAGCATTGGTCCGCTTGCGGCAATTCCACAAATTTCAGGTCTTGCACATTTCGCAGGAGAATACGTGGCGGCTCTTTTACTCTCAATTCCCGCAAAAGATGGCAGGAGTCATGATAAGTCACACTGTGAGGGAACCGGGCGCCGACATCTTCAATCCCGGCCACGCTGACCAGAAATTCAGAATATTCGTAGATTTTTCTGCGAATGGCCAAGGCCTGTTGGCGCAATTTTGGATCGTCTAGCAATTCCGGGTAGAACACTTTTACCATGCTACAGCAGGAACCCGAAGGGGTGACGATGCAGTCTGCCTCTTCAAATACCTCCAAGAAATGCCGTGCCAGGCCGGCGGTTTCGGCGCGGTATCCCGAATTAAACGCGGGCTGACCGCAGCAGGTCTGATCCGGATTGTAGGCAACCTCGATCCCGAGTTTGCGGAATAGTCCGACCATGCCTAATCCCACGCGCGGGAAGAATTGATCCACCAGGCAAGGGATAAAAAGAGAAACTTTCATCAGAGATTCCACCATTTGGCAATGTGAAAAGGATTTCGAAGGAAGCTCATAGGTTCCAATCGGCTGTATTTAACAGTGTCACAATTTCCAATTTTTCAATTAACACAAAAAAATCAAAATGAACCTTAGCGTATGTAACACGTTCATCAGCCAAGAGCAAGCACAACTCAGGCAACTGCTCCGCTAAATTGGAAGGAGGCAATTCAAGTTGCGGCAATTCCCGGAGGGACTGCGGAAAAAAGCCAGCGACAACTGGTGAGTTCGCCATGGGCGAACAGGCAATGCTGTCCCAAGAAAGGAATTTAAAATAATTTCCATGGCGTCCCGGTCAAGGGCGCCGGATTTGAGTTTCCCCCATCCTTTAGTGATGTTCGCATCTCCGTGGAACCCGGGACCAGTGGCGTTGTCCGCCTGCGACAGATTTGTCACGGGCTATTCTCTTTTATCCCCCCTGGGCAAAGAAATAGTTGAAAATCCGCCAGGAATCTGTCGCACCTTAAATTACACCTGAATTGGAAACCTTCACCACCTTGAGTTAAGATATTGTGAAATGAGCATGGATTGCAATTTGTGATTCCAGGAGGCCATGAATTATGCCGGTGGATTTAAATGATAAAGTCGCCATTGTGACGGGAGGAACCAAAGGGATTGGCCGGGCCATATGTGAAGCGCTTTTGCGGGAAGGATGCCGGGTGGTTTTCACCGCACGAACGGAGAAGGAGGTTCTGCAATGCGCGCATCAGCTCAAGCAATCGGCTCCTCAAAGAGTGGTTGGGCGTGTTTGTGATGTGCGCGAAAGTGACCAGGTGCAAAGCCTGATGGATTATTCGGGGCAGATGTGGGGAGGAATCGATTTTTTGATCAACAATGCCGGCGTTGGGATTTTTTCAAATGTGGCGGAGATGACTCCGGAACAATGGCGGCAGGTGATTGACACCAACCTCTCGGGTGTATTTTATTGTTGTCGCGCCGCCATCCCGCACCTGAAAAAAAAAGGAGGCGGATATATTATCAACATCAGCAGTTTGGCGGGCAAGAATCCGTTTAAAGGAGGCGCCGCTTACAATGCTTCCAAATTTGGCCTGAATGGTTTTAGTGAAGCCATTATGCAGGACCTGCGCTATGACAACATCAAGGTCACATATGTGATGCCAGGCAGCGTTAACACCGAATTTGGCGGACACTCTGCCGATGCAGAGGCGTCCTGGAAACTCGCCCCGGAAGATGTGGCTCAGGTAGTGATGGATTTGTTGCACCATGATCCGCGCTGTCTGCCCAGTTGCGTCGAGATGCGCCCTTCCAAACCGCCTCGAAAATAGCGGTTATTTGTGATGTAAAAAAAATCACTTGGAATTTGCTCCCGCATACAAGCGGAACCGTTAAATCATCAAAATCTTGAATAAACACTGAGATTCCATTCGTGGAGAGAGTGTGCCGTATCGGCTTCTGAAGAGCGATCCGGAGGAATATTCTTTTGCTGACTTGGAGATGGGAAAGAGAATCGGATGTGTTGAAGTCTCCAGTAGCTTGGCAATGAAGCATCTCAGGGCGAGGTGCGGAGGAGCCACTCATGCCAGCGCAGATGGCTCAACAAGAAGATGAAAACAAGGGAGGCCGCTCGATCCATCGCGCGTCGCCTGACCAGGATCGTCAACTGAGCCAGCGTGCACCGGTGACGGCGGTCACTCGTGACCGCTCCACCTTTGACTAGCGGGGATTTTCTAGGGAGCTACTCATGCCAGCGCAGCTAGCACAACAAGCTAATGAAAATCTCCAGACCTCACAGGTCTTGGAGACCTGTGAGGTCTCTGGACCCGATATTTTCTCGGCTCACTATGCCGATCTTGCTGAAAAAATCCTCGGCTCAAAGTGGCTGAGGTGGGATAATATGAGGCCCCCTCACATTTCGCGGAGGCCTGGTGAGGACTCTTTTTTTGATGAGGAGTCGGTTAGTAGAGTGTCCTTGAGAGTCTTGTACGATATTCGTCAGCGAGTTCGCTCCTCTCGCCGATTAAAATGAAAATTCCGAGCATAGCTTTTCGAGGAGCTTCGTCACGATACTTCTTATCTCTCAGGATAATTTCCAGGAATTCATCCATCGCCCGCCGATATTTTCCCTTAGCCACAAGACACGAGGCCAAAGCAAAACGGGCCTCAAGGTCGCGAGGATTGGCTTTTACTTTAGCCCTCAACTCTTCGGGATTACCTGCCTTTTGACATTCGGAGGCGAAGTTCAGAACTTCCCGCAGTCGGGTCGCGGCTTCATATTCTTCATCCCAAGAGGAAATGGCATCCAAGTGTGCTATCGATTGATCCTGGCGATGAGTGAAGATAAGAATTTTGGCCAGAGCCAGATGAGATGGGGAGTGACTGGGATTCAGCGCCAGCGCATCAAGGTAGAGCTTTTCCGCCTCGGCAAGATTGCCGGATAATCGAATCTCCTCCGCCAAGGTGAAAAGTTTGTCCGCGGGCTGTGGGCAGTGCCGATCAAGAAATTGCCGGATGTCGGATTCAGGCAGCGCCCCCACGAATTGATCTACCACTTTCCCCTCCTTGAACATCATCACACAAGGAATGGATTGAATCTGGAATTGCATGGCCAATTCAGGATTCTCTTCCGTATTCACCTGGGCGAGCGAGAAGGCTCCCCCATATTCATTCGCCAATTTTTCTAGAATAGGACCCAAAACCAGGCAAGGCCCACACCAGGGTGCCCAAAAATCGACAAGCACTGGTGCGGTTGAAGATCGCTGTAATACTTCTTGCTCGAAATTTTGATTGTCGAGCTCAATCACTGGAGTAGATTCGTCAGAATCCATAAAGATCATCCTTTCGACATACATCAAGAGTCTATCTTGATTTCACAAAGTGTGGCGACAATTTTTCCGCCCGTGAAAACTTTCTCTTGCGTGGTAAAATTCTTAAGAATGCTTCTCCATCCAGGTGGAAAGCTAATTCCATAAGAGGATAAAAATGGGATGATGCAAGCGGCCTGCCCTCAGGCCGTCAGAGCAATCTTGGCAATCTCAGGCGGGGTGCGGGCACTCCGCCTCCATTCGAGCTATTTTGTTAGGAGTAGTTATGGCTATTAGAAGAATTGTGCTGGCCAAGCCCAGAGGCTTTTGCGCCGGAGTTGTCAGAGCGGTTGACATTGTGGAACGAGTTTTGGAGCTGGTTCCACCTCCCGTCTATGTTTATCATGAAATCGTCCATAATAAATTTGTGGTGGAAAGTCTAAGCAAAAGACAAGTTGTTTTTGTCAACAGCTTGGAAGAAGTGCCGGATGAACAAGTCTGCATTTTCAGCGCTCATGGAGTCTCACCGCAGATACGAGAATTGGCTAAGAGGAAACGTTTGCGCGTTGTCGATGCCACTTGTCCGCTGGTGACCAAGGTGCATCTGGAAGCTCTTCGCTATAGCCGTGACGGATATTCTATCATTCTGATCGGACATGCCGGACATGAAGAAGTGGCAGGCACCATGGGAGAAGCCCCCATGGTGTTGGTGAGCTCGGTTGCGAATGTGGAGGAGCTTGCAGTTCCCAATCCTGACAAAGTAGCTTATTTGACGCAAACAACTCTCAGTCTGGATGATATGGCTCAAATCCTGAAGGCATTGCGGAAAAGGTTTCCCAAGCTGGTTGGCCCCTCCAAAGACGATATTTGCTATGCGACGCAAAACCGGCAAAATGCCATCAAACAAATCGCCAACCAAGTGGATATGGTGTTGGTAGTGGGATCTCAAAACAGTTCCAACGCTCAGCGGTTGCGGGAAGTGGCGTTGGCGGCGGGGAAACCTGCCTATCTGATCAACAATGCCGCGGAAATTAATGAAGCCTGGTTGAAGGGAGTTGAATCGGTGGGCGTGGCAGCCGGAGCTTCCGCTCCCGAGGAATTTGTTCTCGGAGTGATGGAATATCTGAAAAAAGCCGGTGCGACAGTTGTGGACGAAAGCAGCGCAAAGGATGAAGATGTGCACTTCTCCATTGCCGCTCAGATGTTCGAATCGGCCTGAACTTCAAGAATGAGAGACTAAATTCCCGCGGATCGGCTGTTTAATAGGCGGCCTTGAGCCGGGGGGGACTTCTCGCCAATAGAATTTTAAATTGATTCTGTTGTCGCGTCAGCCTGGAAAACTGCCCGGAGGAGGTTCCCACAGCTCAATACGATTGCCTTCAGGATCCATCACCCAACCGAACTTGCCAAATTCTGAGATCTCGATGTGATCATCTACGGTACAATTCTCCTCTCGCAGGGCTTTCAAGAGTGCGGCCAGATCCGCCACCCGATAGTTGACCATAAAAGGAGAACTACTTGGAGCAAAGTAATCGGAATTGGAAGGGAAGATGTTCCAAACCGTGGCCCCGCTGGCTTCAAGTTCTTCGGCTCGATGCCAGTGGAATGTTGTTCCTCCCCACTCCTGTATATCAAGGCCCAGATGATGGCGATACCACTCCCTCAGGGCGGCAGGATCTTGCGATTTGAAAAAAATTCCTCCGATGCCTGTCACTCGTTTCATGATGTCCTCCCTAGAAAATCCCCCTTCAAAGGGGGAATAAGTTTTCATCGTCTTGTTGTGACAGCCTCGCTGGCATGTGCAGCTCCTAAGAAAATAGCGCGAATGGAGGCGGGGTGCCCCCACCCCGTCTGAGTTTGCCAAGCTTGCTGAGACGGCCTGAGGGCACTGCGCCTTCATCCAGCTTGTTTTCCTTCCCCGTGCGGTGGTGTGAATTGTGGGCTAAGTCCTGCCAGTTGTAATTAATTCCTCTGAAAGTGCATTGATCAATTGCAACTATTCCGATGGTATTTCCCCGCACGGGCGAGATTCGCTGCCATTATCGACAATTTGAGGGATCGGATTGGCCTCAATTGGCGCCGACAATTCGATTCCGATGCCGATCCCGAGGGTCAAAAAAAACCAGCTCTTTGAGTAGTCACGATTAATCTATTTTATAAGCCAACGGGCCAGGCCCTCGGCCGGAAGTTCTGGCCGCAGGACGGGACGATGAATTGCTTCTTTTGCCAACACGAGCTCGGCACAGCGGTATCCGCTGCGGACAGCGCCCTCCATCGTGGATGGCCATCCCGTATCGGTCCAGTCCCCTGCGATGAAAAAATTTTCCAGGGCGGTTTTCTGATCCAGCCGGTAAGCATCACAGCCGGCGGCACACGAAAAAGTTGCAAAGGGTTCTTTAAAAACCGCGGATTGCAGCAGCACAGCCTGGCGGCTCTCTGGGATCGCTTCATGCAAGTCCTGGAGAGCCATTTGGACGATCTCCTGTCTGCCTAGAGGGATCAGTTCACGGGAGGCACTCACGAGCAGGCTGAGGGCAAACGCCCGAGTTCCCATTCGGCCGGTCGATAACGATTCTTTCGCGTATAGCCAATGCATTTTCCTGCCTAGAAAAGCAAGGTTGGGATGACGGGTGAATTTTCGGTCAAACCAAAGGTGAATTGAGGTGATGGGGGAGTAGCTGAATTGGTTAAGCCGAGAGAATGAGGGATCTTTTTGCGGGAGTTCCGCCGGAAGAATCTTCTGTAGAGAAAAGGCCGGCACCGCGCTGATAAAATAATCAGCTTCCAATCGCGTGCCTTCCATCAAAAGAGCAGCCGTGACATTTCCCTCATTGATTTCCAGCTTTTCCACTGTAGCCCGGTTGAGACAGCACCCGCGGTGTGACTCCAGAAATTGAATTGACGGGCGAACGTAAAGTTCCAGGAGCGGGAGCAAGGGGACCCCCATTTCGAAATTCCGGCGGCGTTTGAGCATGCCTTCGATGAAAACTTTCAACCCGTAACGAGCTGACGCCTTTTCCAAATCTTCATTCAGCGCACCCACCAGAATGGGTCTCCAGAACAGTTCAATGGCGCGGGCGCTGCTTTTGTTGCTCGAGCCATTCCCGCATCGTCAAACGATCCAGCGAGGGAAGATTCGGTCCCAGGCGCATCATGGCGAAAAAGGCGCGCAACACCGCCCATTTCTCAGGCCAACTCAAAGGCTGAAAAGCGAGGAATGAAGGCAATAAGTGCAAGGGGGCTGGCAGAAATGAACCGCTCAGCCGTATGAGACCTCCCTTTTCATCCAGGTAGAGATAGTGATCGTAAAACTTGATCTGGTCGAGAACTCCGAGTTTTGTACAGAAATCCAAAAGGTTGTTACAACAGCGCATCAAAATATGCTGACAGTTGTCGACCAGTTCATGGGGAGATGGCGTCTCGAGATCGGAAATAAGCGTGTCTGATTTCCGTTGCTCCACCTCATGAGAAGGAAACGGGGCACGATATGATGTGGTACGTCCGCCTGAAGAAGAACGCCGTTCCAACAGCGTGACGAGGAATCCTTCCTCAGCAAGAATCACTGCAGCGGCTAGACCGGAAAGTCCGGCCCCGATGATCACTACTCTTTTTGTGGAACTCATCCCACCCACCTTTGGACTGTAGCTTCCAGAATCAAGCGGAATTTTCGCAGATTCGAAAGGCGGATCCGGGTGGTCATAACATCCGCCCCAGATTTTTCCACACCTAATAGGATCGATTCATAAAAACGAAACATAGCCCAAAAACAGGGACGGCTGTCTTTTTCAATCAGATTGAGCAGAGGCCTCCCATGATCATAGAAATCCCGGGCCCTTCTGATTTCAAAGGCCATCAAGGCCCGAAAACGCATGTCATAGATCCCTTTTCGCAAGTCATCCAATGAATAGCTGAACCGGTTCAAATCTTCTGAGGGCAAATAGATCCGATCGCGATCCAAATCCTCCCGGATATCCCGAAGGATGTTAGTCAACTGGAAAGCAATCCCGCAAGCTATGGCTCGCTCCGGTGCTAATGAGTCAGAAAAACCAAAGACATGAAGGCAAATCAAACCGACTACGGAAGCGACATGATAACAGTAATGGTAGAGTTCATCAAAGGTTGCATAGCCTTTATGAGTCAAATCCATTTCGGTTCCGTCGATCAATTGGTGGAAGAGTTCAGGCGGGATTTTAAAGCCTAAGACGGCATCTCGCAGGGCAGGAAGGGTGGGATGCTCAAGGTGATTGCCTCGGAGCGCTTCGTCAAAAGCGGCGCAAATTGCGAAATTGAGCTTCGGCAGTCTGAGCGGTCTCATTATCGCTGATGTCATCGGATTGCCGCATAAAGGCATAAATGGCGAGCAAGGCCCGTCGCTTACGTTCTGGCAACAACCGCAACCCCGCGTAAAAATTACTTTGCCGAGCAATTTGTTCACTGTTCTTATAGGCTTGATCCAGAGGAGTTGGCGTATTCATCTTCCAGTTTGACTTTCCCCCCATTTTTATTAAAGCCAAAAGGCACAAAGTGCAAGCGGAGTCTGTCCAAGTCGAATGACAAATCTCAAGGCGGCCATTCCGATGCGCCACCTTCTTCGAACTGACGCATCCTAGTGCGATAAGTATCCCGCCCCTGGGATCTGCTTCGTCCAGATTACCGCGAGGGAATTTTTGCGGGATTCCAGATCGTGCGCAGTAATAATCGGACAGCGGTCCATTTCCCGATCGTTGGACGATGCCGGAATATATCGTAATCCACTGCTTCGATTCGGCGTAGGACTTCCAGCCCAGCCAGGTTGAACAATGCTACTTCTCGTGCCAGCCGGGAGTCGACCAATCGGGCAAGTTTCATCCCCTTAAGAAATAAAAGCCGCGCCCGTTCTATTTCCATTTTCATCAGTGCTTGAAAACGGCCATCACAGGTCTGTTTTTTTAGATCGCTTTCCGTGTAGCTAAAATGTTCCAGGTCCTCTTCCGGCAGATAAATCCGGCCAACTCGCTCCAAATCTCTGGCGATATCCTGCCAATGATTGGCTAATTGCAGGGCGGTGCAAGTGCAATCGGAAAGAGATTGTCTTTCCTCATCCCCGAACCCGCCCAAGTATAAGACCAGCCTTCCGACTGGATTGGCGGAGAAGCGGCAATATTCGAGCAGTTCTTCATAAGTGGCATATCGCGATTTGGTTTGATCCAAGCGGAAAGCCCTCAAGAGATGGGCAAAAGGATCGATGGGGATATCAAATTGTATGATCGTTTCCCTCAAAGCCATAAAAACCGGATGTCGAAGTTGACCCTGATAACAATCCCGCAACATCTGTTCCCATTGTGCCAGGGCACTCAAGGCAGCGGCCGGATCGGAGCATTCATCGCCCAAATCGTCGCTGATCCGGCAATAGGCATAAATATTAAAAAAATGTTGACGGAGAGTTTTGGGCAAATAGAGCGAACCCACCAGAAAATTCTCGTAATGGGAATGGGCCAGCTGTTTGCAATAGGCGCGCGCTTCTTCAAGGGAAGAGGCCGTGCGGCTTAATTCAAAATAAGGATCAAATGAATTTTGAGCAGTTGCCATGTTTGTACACGTGGAAATGTCGATCTTTCCCAACATTAGTCGGAGAGATTATAACGGTTTGAGGGGCAGGGTTCAGCAGAAAAAGAGGATGTTGACTTGAGTAGCCTTACGAGCACCCCCATGTTTCGGCCCTAGTTTTTTGTATTGCTCCTGGCAATCGTTGGCGGGAGTCAAAATCAGCGGAGTCGTTAGTTGCGGCTTTGGGCTATCTCTTGATTGGAAGCTTCAACAAATCGCGTATAAGACTCAGCTCCCCTATGGAAGAGGGGATTATCGATCGCTAAGAAAAAATTCTGGATTTCAGATCGGTATGCTAATATCAGTGCCTTGGATCAATACTCTTCACGTTTTTTATGTGAAGACCCTTTCGAAATTCCGCGGAGCCTGTTTGACCAATTGATGCTCAGCTCATAAAATCAAAGAGGAGTGAGAGGACTAAACTCTTGGTCGAGAGGCTTCGGTATCCTTGTTGCTCTGGAAAACATCATGCCGATGATGACACAATTTGCCACCATTCTCGTATTTTTGGGCGTTGGAGCTGCATTTGTTGTTGTCAGTTTAATAGCAGCCCAATTGATCCGGCCTTCCCACATAACGCCCGAGAAGATTCTGCCTTATGAATGCGGTGAAAACGCCCAGGGCAGCCCCTGGATCAAATTCAATATCCGCTTCTACGTCGTGGCGATAGTCTTTCTCATTTTTGATGTGGAGATTATATTCCTTTTGCCCTGGGCCGTGGTTTTCAAGCAATTTGTTAATGAAGGATTGGGTCGGCTGGCTTTTTTTGAAGGACTGGTGTTTATCCTGATCCTCGCCGTTGGGCTGGCTTATGTTTGGGCCAAAGGCGATTTGCAATGGGTTCGTTCTGAAGAGAGAGAACCCTTCTGAAGATAAGAAAAGTTAATCCCAAAGCGGGAGCAATTGATCCCGCCGAACTGAAGATTACCTTACTTTATGAGCATTCTGGAAAATCGATTTAACGACAACATCATCATCACCACCGTGGACAACCTTTTCAATTGGGGGCGATCTTCGGCACTCTGGCCCATGACCTTCGGGCTCGCTTGTTGCGCCATCGAGATGATGGCAGCAGGCGCCTCTCGATTTGACTGGGATCGTTTTGGAATGATCCCCCGGGCAACTCCCCGTCAGGCTGACTTGATGGTAGTGGCTGGAACTGTGACGCTAAAAATGGCGACTCGAGTCAAACGGCTTTATGAGCAAATGGCGGACCCCAAATATGTCATCTCTATGGGTAGTTGTGCCAACAACGGGGGTCCATACTGGAAATATGGCTATCACGTCCTGAATGGAGTGGACAAGATTATACCTGTCGATGTTTACGTCCCAGGCTGTCCTCCCAGACCTGAAGCGCTTTTATTCGGGATCATGAAATTGCAGGAAAAGATCATGCGGGACCGGGTGCTGCGCAAGAAAAAGGGGGCAGCTTAGCCGATGAAGACTCCTGCCGAGATTGTTGAAATTCTGCAGAATAATTTCCCTGAAGACATTCTCAAAACTCAGCTGGATGTTTTGGATCCGTATGTGGTAGTGAAACCGGGTTCAATTCAACAGATCGCCGCTTTCCTCAAGGAATCCCCGGAACTTGTGTTCGATTCGCTGATGTGCCTTAGCGGTGTCGATTACAAAGGAGCCAAAGGGGAAGAGGACCGGATCGAGGTGGTCTATCATCTTTTCTCCATGAGTTTTCGCCACCAGATCGTTTTAAAAGTATCACTGTCTCGGGAGACTCCCGCGGTTCCCACCGTAGAAAAGATTTGGGGCATTGCCAACTGGCATGAGCGGGAAGCCTATGACATGTTTGGCATCCGCTTTGAAGGGCATAGTGATTTGCGGCGAATCCTTTGTCCGGACGATTGGGAAGGGTACCCTTTGCGGAAAGATTACCAACAGCCGGAAACCTATTTGGGGATGCCTGTTGCGCCCACTCAACAATTTGCTGAAATGGCGCAGGAAGGGCAAGTCATCGGCACGGATGCTTTTACCGGAGAGCCATTCCGAAACAAGGCCGAGGGATGATCGATGGGGGGCGGAGTCTGGGCAGAATCCGTGAGACAATGATGGGCCAATTATGAAATGAGTCCTGGGCGAACAAAAAATAGCAGCCAATAATTCAAGACGAAGCTTGGCCAGTTCATTTGAACCACATACACCGGAGATTTTAATTCAAGTTTAGGATTGACCCGCGGTTGATCCCCCATAGGATGGGACGATGTCCCGCTAGCGAGCATTAGCCGATGCAAATTGAAAGTTATGTTGGCGAAGAGATGATGTTGAACATGGGGCCACAACACCCCAGCACTCACGGTGTGCTGCGCCTTGAATTGCAGACGGATGGAGAAGTCATCTGGAAGGTAATTCCACATATCGGCTACCTCCATCGCTGTTTTGAAAAGCATGCCGAGAATGTAGATTATCCCGGAGTGGTGCCATATACCGATCGGATGGATTATGTGGCCGCCATGAATAACAGCTTGGGATATGCGTTGGCCGTCGAGAAATTGATGAAACTGGAAGTCAACGACCGAGTAAAGACTCTTCGAGTCATCATGGCGGAATTAAACCGGATTGCCAGCCACCTGCTGGCGGTTGGGACTTACGGCATGGATTTGGGTGCTTTTACTCCCTTTCTCTTCTGTTTCCGGGAGCGCGAACATATTCTGGACCTGTTTGAATGGACTTGTGGCGCGCGGCTGCTTTACAACTATAATTGGGTGGGCGGAGTTTCGCACGATATTCCCGATGGCTTTGTCGAAATGGCGCATAAATTTTTAAATGGTTTTGAACCCGCGCTAAAAGAGGTGAACGACCTGCTCTCGTACAATAAGATTTTCATTGAGCGCACGGCCAAAGTGGGAATCCTCCCGGTGGATTTAGCCTTTTCGTACAATGTCACGGGTCCTAATTTACGCGGCTCCGGCGTCAAATGGGATCTGCGCAAGGATGATGTTTATTGCGGGTATGAAACCTATGATTTTGAAATCCCCATCGGCATGGGACAGTACGGGCCGGTGGGTTCTTGCTGGGACCGTTACTATGTCCGGGTGCGCGAAATGGAAGAGAGCGTGAAAATCCTCCGTCAGGCCATGTCCCGCCTGCCGGCGGGGAATGTTCATGAAAAGCTCCCCAAAAAAGTGAAAGCGCCCAAGGGCGAAGTCTATGCCCGGAGCGAAACTCCACGCGGTGAGCTGGGTTTTTACCTTGTCAGCGATGGTGGAAACAATCCCTACCGTGTAAAGGTGAAGTCTCCTTGTTTTACAGCTTTGAGTGTTTTGCCGGAGATTTCCAAGGGGTTGTTGATTGCGGATGTGGTAGCCATTATTGGTAGCATCGATATCGTGATGGGAGAATTGGATCGATAGGCCCTTCTGAATTTTATTGGAGTACTCGTCTGGTCTTAGAAAAACAACCTGATTCTGGTTGTGCTTTGGCTCTCTTTTTTCCCCCTGAACGGCATTTCTCAAGTTTTAAGTCCGAAAGGGTAGTGGAATGGAAGCACTCTTCAACCTGTTTGCGTGGTTGGCGCCGGGATTTGCCCAGTGGCCTGAATGGATGCAGTATCTGCTGCCCATGCTGGTCAGTTGTGTAATCTGCCTGATGATCATGGTGCTCTATCCGTTGGTGGCCAACTGGGTGGAGAGAAAAGTGGCCGCGCATATGCAGGACCGCCTCGGGCCAATGCGGGTGGGGGGCTGGCATGGTTGGGCGCAGCCTTTTGCCGATGGCGTCAAATTGTTATTGAAAGAAGACATTATTCCCGCGGAAGTCGACCGTCCTCTTTTTAAACTCGCTCCCTTTATCGTGCTCATGGGCGGATTCGCTGCTTACGCTATTGTCCCTTTTTCCCGCCAATTTATCGCCGCTGACTTAAATGTGGGTATTCTTTACGCAGTGGCAATCTCGTCGCTGGGTGCGGTGGGAATCCTGATGGCCGGCTGGTCTTCAAACAATAAATATTCCTTGTTCGGCGGGATGCGGGCCGTCGCGCAGATAGTGAGCTATGAAATCCCAGCGGTAATGGCTCTCCTGACTGTCATTATCTCCGTCGGCAGTTTGAGCATGCAGGAAATCGTTCATGCCCAAGAGGGAGGATTCTGGCGTTGGTTCGTATTTCGCAATCCTTTCACATTTGCCGCCTTTTTTGTGTATTTTCTGGGAACGATTGCGGAGGTCAACCGGGTTCCCTTCGACATTCCGGAAGCGGAATCGGAGTTGGTGGCGGGATATCATACGGAATACAGCGGGATGCGCTTCGCGTTTTTTTACCTAGCGGAATACGGGAACATGTTCCTTGTAAGCCTTCTGGCCGCAACATTGTTCCTGGGAGGATGGCAGGGATTTTTCGGCAAAGCCATTCTGCCTGAACCGGCGGTAGTTTTGCTGAAAGCTTTTTTCCTGGCGTTTGTCCAGATGTGGCTGCGATGGACTCTGCCGCGCCTTCGAGTCGACCAGCTAATGCATGTTTGTTGGAAGGTTTTGTTGCCGCTTTCTTTCCTGCTGGTGATGGGAGCGGCGGCTTGGGCGGCTCTGATGTAATGGCGGAATGTGCCGGTGCCTTGATTCTAGATATCCCTGGCAAATGTTATGGAATTCCTGGCTGGGAATTTTGATGTGTCAGATTTTTTTATCTTGCGCATCATACTTGCTTAGCGGTGAATAAAATATGATTCAGTATTTTCGAGATATTTTTAGTGGCATTTGGACTGTGCTGGTGGGAATGAAGGTGACTCTGCGTCATCTTTTTACTCCTTCCGTTACTCTCCAATATCCGGATCAGCGTCTGGATCTGCCCGAACGTAGCCGGATGCGGCTGTTTAATAAAATTGAAGATTGTATCGGATGCGGGCAATGTGTGCGCGCCTGTCCGGTGAATTGCATTTGGATGGTGACGGAAAAACGCGGGAAAGAGGAACCGCCGATATTCGCGTCGGATGGGACTCCGATAAAATTGCGAGTCACTCAATTTGATATTGATATGTCGTTGTGCTGTTATTGCAATCTTTGCACTTATCCATGTCCGACCCATTGCCTGTACATGACGCGAGAGTATGAGTTTGCCACCTACGACAAGCAGGATTTACTCTATCGGTTTGCCAAGGATAAACCGCTGGGTCCACCCAAGGCTGCCCATGCTCATCAGGAGGCCCCCGCCCCGCCCTCTAATTAGATTTGCATTTGAATGGAATTGCTGAGGATTCGGTAGGAGGATGGACATCACGAGGAAGGTTTATCCCGCGATTCCACCGCGGATGTCTATGAAACAAGCCAAAGTCCCACTTGATTTTTCCCGCAAGGAGTATAAACAGGTCCCATGAACATCGCGGATATTCTATTTCTGGGAATAGCACTGATCACCGTGGGATCAGCGACGATCGTGGTTTTATCGCGAAATTTGATCTACTCGGTTTTTTCTCTGCTGTTTACGTTTTTTGGGGTGGCCATGTTGTATGCCATGCTGGGCGCAGATTTCCTGGCGGTCACTCAGGTGATGATTTATGTCGGTGGAATTTTGATCCTCCTGCTATTCGGCGTGATGCTGACGAATAAACTGTACAGCTTGAGCTTGAAGACCGAAGTGATTCAATTTCTTCCCGGCGTGATTATTGCTCTGGCCACCTTTTCCATTTTGGCGGCGGTGGCCTGGACCACTCCCTGGCCTCTGGCTGCCCCTAAAAATGTGAGCCCTACCACGGCGGTTATTGGCGCTCAGTTTTTGCGCGAATATCTTTTGCCTTTTGAAGTGGCGTCCGTGTTGCTCTTGATCGCTCTAATCGGCGCGGCCACGCTGGTGAGAAGGAGGCCAGACCTTTGATTACTTTGCCGCATTATCTCATTGTCAGTGCCGCATTGTTTTCTCTTGGATTGCTCGGGATCATGACCCGTCGAAATGCAATCAATGTTTTGATGGGTATTGAATTGGTCCTGAATTCCGCAAATCTCAATTTAGTGGCTTTTTCGAGGTTTGGAACCGGCGGAATCAACGGGCAGCTTTTCGCTGTTTTTGTGATCGTCGTGGCCGCGGCTGAAGTGGCGGTGGCTCTGGCCATCGTGCTGACGCTCTATCGTTTGCTCAAGTCGGTGAATCTTGATCAGGCGGATTTCTTAAAGCAATAATCTATTATCTTTCCAATGAGCCGCTATCGATAGACCGGCCGTGGAATATCTTGATTTTATGAATCGCGTACGTAAACAAATATCACGACTTTTTTATGATCATAAATTGTTGATTGCTGCGTCCTGATGTGAGGTTATGGCCGATATGGCACTGGATAATTTGCAGAGTCTTGGATTCTTCATCCCGGAGTTGATCCTAACGGTCGGAATTTTGCTGGTCATTATTGCGGACATTGCGCTGAAGCAAATTCGTTCACTCTTAAATCCAGCTTTGACTTTGGCTACGCTGGCCCTTGCGGCTTGGTTCACTTGGCAGACGGGAAGTGGAGAGGCAGGGTTATTCAACGGAATGCTGGCCCATGACCCTTTTTCCCAGTTTTTTAAATTTTTCCTGATCTCGGCCGCCGTACTGGTCACTTTGTCTTCCATGCATTCAGAAGAATTAAATGGAACCCACCGGGGTGAATTTCTGATCATGATGCTGGTGGTGACGCTGGGCTTGATCTTGTTGGCCAATTCCACTCATTTGGTTATGCTGTATCTTTCCCTGGAACTGGTCTCAATCACTTCTTACCTGATGGTCGGCTACTTGAAGAATGACCGTCTGAGTAACGAAGCTGCTTTGAAGTACATCTTGTTTGGCGCCGTGGCAGCTGGTGCGATGCTGTATGGATTTTCGTTGATTTATGGTTTGACTGGGAGTTTGAACTTCTATGCAATTCGCGACGCTCTAGCGAGTTCCACGATGCCGCCCCCCAGTTCTCTCACGATTTTGGTGATTTTGGTTTTGACTATGGCGGGGTTTGGTTTTAAGACGGCCGCCGTCCCTTTCCATTTTTGGTGTCCGGATGTTTACACGGGCGCTCCGACACCAGTGACGGCTTTTTTATCGGTCGCCCCCAAAGCCGCCGGATTCGCGATTTTGGTGCGGTTCTTTTTTTCCACATTGACTCATGGAAGCGGCGGACAGTGGAATTTGCTTTCGGGAATCAATTGGCCCTCTATACTGATTGTTATTTCGGTTTTAACGATGACGCTGGGCAACATCGCCGCCATCACGCAAAACAACATGAAACGTCTGCTGGCATACTCCAGCATCGCCCATGCGGGTTACATCCTGATGGGATCGGTAGTCCTGACCAGTTATGGATTAAAATCCATATTGATCTACCTTTTTATTTATCTCTTCATGAATTTGGGCGCCTTCCTGATCGTAACGATTATTTATAATTCAATCCGGAGTTTTGAGATCGAAGATTACCGTGGGATGATCGGGCATTCCCCGTATCTGGCCGTTTCCATGACAATTTTCATGCTGTCTTTAACGGGCATTCCTCCTTTCGCTGGATTTTTGGGCAAGCTGTTTATATTTGGCGCCGTGATCGATAAGGGCATTTATTGGTTTGCGGTGGTGGGGACTTTGAATGCGGCCATTGCGGCCTATTACTATATGCGGGTCATCAAGGTTATGTTTTTGGAGGAAGGTTCAGCTTCCGCGGCTCCAGTACGAATTTCCTGGCTTAATCATCTGCTCCTAGTGGTTTTGCTGGTCCCCAACGTAGTACTGGTACTATTTTGGAATATTATCGACCGCTGGACAGCTAGTTCCGCCCGGCTCTTTGGCGGGATGTAAGGTTGCGATTCCCTGAACCAATCCCATATTCTTCCAATCAAATTCTCCTAATTTATCTCCCGTGTCTTCCTCAACAGATTCAAGACATCCCAGTTTGATGGCAATTTTCCGCGCCTTCCTCTACATCGGAACCGTGGGCTTCGGCGGTGGGCTGGCTATTCTGGCTCAAATCCAGCAATACATTGGGGAAAAGATGAAATGGCTGAGCCCGCAAGAATATGCCGAGTCGGTGGCGGTCATCCAGGCTCTTCCCGGCGTGATGGCCGTGAATATCAGCTGTTTTGCCGGATTTAAGCTGCGGCGATGGAGCGGAGCAGCCTTCGCTGTGCTGGGGATGTTGTTGCCGGCTTTTTTGTCGATGCTGCTGCTCTCTGAAATTTACCTGCGGTTCCATTCCGTTCCAGAACTTGAACGAATTTTCAGGGGAATGACTCCGGCCATTGTTGCTTTCATTGTCCTGGCCATGTATAAAATGGCTCAGACCGCGATAAAAGGTCGTTGGGATTGGATATTGGCGATATTTGCCTTTGCCGCTCTTTCCTTGTTGAAGTGGGGAATTGTCTTAACCGTATTGATTTCGGGCGCAATCGGATTGTTGCTGTCTCCAATCTCATCCAGGGGATGGAAACAGCGGGAATGCCTGGGCGGCTTGATTCTTTTGGCTTCCCTCATCCCGGCGATGACGGTTTCATCCGAATGGATCTGGCCCATGCTCACTTCTTTTTTAAAAATTGGCGCTTTTACTTTTGGAGGCGGCTATGTGATGGTGCCGATTCTGGAGGGGGAATTTGTACATCGATTCCATTGGTTGACTCATCGGGAATTCGTGGATAGCGTGGCTCTTGGGCAAATCACTCCGGGGCCGGTTGTGATTACCGCGACTTTTGTGGGCTATAAAGTGGCGGGTTTGGCGGGCGCCGTCCTTGCAACCGCCGCGGTCTTTCTTCCATCCTTCCTGATTACCGCCACTGTGAGTTATTCTTATCAGCGCTTCAGGGACAACCGGATTATTCAAGCCTTTTTGCGGGGCGTCACTCCAGCGGTGGTGGGGTTGCTCGCCTCCGCCGTTTATAGTATGGGCCGGATCAGTATTCAAGGTTATTTGGGCTGGGGAATTGCCGTGCTTGCCTTTGTGATTATTGCCCGTTTCAAGGTAAATGCGCTTTGGATTATCATGGTGGCAGGGGGATTGGGATGGTTGATGGGTTGAAGGTTTAGTCAGACGCCATCGTTTGGAAGCCAAATGCCCGGCCTTCTTCAAGGTCGGCGGAAAGTGAGACAAATTGATGGTCGAAATTCCTCCGGCGGAAACCCCGAACGTACAGCAGCCCACTCCTTCTTCGGGGAATCTGGCCTTTTGGAATAAGCCGCGCGAATTCACGCTTTGGCAGCGGATTCAAATCTTTTTGATATCGCATATGGCTGCCGCCATCGTCTGGTTGGTTGGCAGAACCATGCGGTGGAAATCGGTGGGCCGGGAAAATTTGGAAAACGTGTATGGGCAAGGGAAGCGGGCGATCCTGGTCTTTTGGCATGGCCGCATATTTCCTGGAGCCTGGTATTTTCGAAATCAGGGCATTGTGGTCATGACCAGCCAGAATTTTGATGGTGAGTATATTGCCCGCTGCATTGAAATGCTCGGCAATGGAGCGGCCAGGGGATCCAGTTCTCGGGGAGGAATCAAAGCCCTGGCAGAAATGGCTCACAGCCTCAGGAAGGGATTTGATGTAGCCTTCACCATCGATGGTCCAAGAGGACCCCGCTATGTCGCCAAAATGGGTCCAGTGATGCTGGCAAAAAAGACGGGCCAGCCCATTGTCTGTTTTCACATATCCATGCAGCGAAAAATCCAGCTCAAAACCTGGGACTTGGCCCAAATCCCTTTGCCGTTTACACGGGCATTGATCATGATTGGATCTCCCATTTATGTTTCCCGGCAGGCCACGGATGTAGAAGTCCAGCAACGCTTTGTGGAGATGCAGAGCACTTTGGATCGGCTTCGTGATGAAAGTGAAGCCGATTGGGGAAAATAGGGATTAATCGGCGGGATTTGCCCATAGGCTTGCCATTAGATATAAAATGGTTAGGGGGTTGGATCGAATGGCCAGAGACATCTTTGTCCTGGAGTGTGCGTTCCTCTCAGCGCAGGCTCTGATGTGGCATCAAGGTTGTAGAACCGCTGAGGATTCTGTTATGCTTGGCGAAGAATATTTTAGGGGGATTTCAGCGCTATGAAATGGAAATTAGTTATACTCATCGGCGGTCTCTGGGGGGGAATGGCCTTCGCGCAGGAAAAGCCGCCTTCCCAGCTTTCCGCCGGGGGAGGGGATAAAAAAACAAGCCCATCCGGTCAGGACAAGAAGAGTACAAAAACTCTTAATCTTTATGATGTTCCTACTCCCCAAGCCTCCAGTATCGACTCGCCGGAAGAAGCGACCGATTATTTTAGGATCACTCAGACCAAAGATCCCGCTGAAAGAACTAAGCTGCTTGAAGAATTCCTGGTCGTGTACCCCCAGTCTTCTCGTGCCGTACAAGTTCAATTGTGGGCGGTATACCACTACCAAGAGTTGAATCAGCCGGATAAGATGATTCAACATGGAGAGGCAATTCTTCCACAGTCGGGTGGGAATCCGGGCTTCCTGGCGACCATGGCGCTAGCTTATAATACGGCCAATCAGCCGGAAAAGGCCATCCCGCTTGCAGAACAGGCATTGAGCACGTTGGAAAAAGCAATCATGCCAGCGGAGGCGAAGCCTGATCTTTGGAATGCTGAAAAAACACGATTGGAAGCATTAAATCATGCGGCGGCTGGAAGCGGTTTTCTTTCACTTTATGAATTGTCACGGAAAAAACTGCCAGAAAGAACTGATAATGCCAGCCCGGCAGCCGCGGCGTACGCGCCCGCTGTTGTGCAATCCACCCCTGACACCGGCCAAAAGGCTCCAGTTAAAAAAATCACTCCGGAAGAAGCCGAATTCTTGACCAAAGGCCGGGAACATCTGCAAAAAGCGGTTGAGCTTCTTCCCAACTATGATTTTGCCTATTTTCAGCTGGGAATTCTCCAAGCCTATCAAAACGATGGTCCGGCGGCATTGGAGGCTTTTGCGCATGCCGTGGCCATGGGCGGAGGATTTTCGAGCACTGCTCAAAAAAACCTCGAATATCTTTACAAGCTGATTCATAAGAATTCTACAAAGGGAATGGATTTGCTTGTGGAACAGGCCAAGGAGGACATAAAAGCTCGTCTTGCGCCGCCCGTGTCCGCTGAGCCTGGAAATGCAGTTCCAGCCGAAAAGAACTAGCGGGACTTCGTCCCGTACTATAGGGACTCGCTGGTTCCCAATCCAAAACTTGACTCAAAATCGTCGACTTTTGCGGCTCAAGCAAACTAGCGCGACTTCGTCCCAGCTTTTAGGAATCGACAAAGATGGTGGCAAAAAAACAAGATTCGAAATCGTCAACTTTTACCGATCAAAGAAGCTGGTGGGAATCACACCTGACTTTTGGGGAAAATCAAAAAAGGTTTTCTTTGTCGAATCTGTTCAACCCTGCATTTTCTTGGTGGGGGTGAGTGGCGATGAATAGGTTGAAAATTGTTTGGGTGAGGCCGGTTTTCATTTTTCTGTTTCTACTGTCTTTGCCGGCCTGTGGAAGGGAACAAAAAATGGGGGATATCGTTTTACTTAAATCCAATGGTGATTTTGAAAGGATCCTGCTGCAGTCTCAAGAAATGCCTCTATTCCTCTTCAAGCACAGCACGAGCTGCCCCATCAGTGCCAAAGCCTTCAGTGAGTTTCAGAGTTTCGTGAATACTAAACCAAATGGTTTCGAATTTGCGATGGTTCGCGTCATTGAAGAACGGCCCGTTTCATTGGAAATTGCCAATCGGCTGGGGATCAAACACGAGTCTCCTCAATTGATTTTGATCCATCGCGGAAAAGTACTTTGGCATGATTCCCACTGGCATATCACGCGGATCAAAATTGAGGAAGTAATCAAGGACAAAATCAATTCAAAAACACCCTGAAGGGTGCCTCCATTTTTACCGGTTAGGCTTCGTAATAAAATTGCCTGTTGGAAACCTTTGAGGAATCGCCGAAGCAAAAAGGCGAAACGGCGTGTGTGTGACGAAGTCACGCCGCGCGCGTTCGCACAGGCAATGCGGCTTGCAAGGCAGGGCGGAGAGTCGTGCGAAGCATCGGATGACCCACTGCTAGGCCAGGCGGGATCGAGATCGAGAAATGCCGGGTGGATCTATTTGCTCTCTCCGTAAGCGTCAATGAATCCCCTGTCCCTCGCCAAAACTCCATCTTGACATAAAATTAAATTGCATTGCCGCTAAATGCCAAAGGGCAAACACAATATTTTCATGCAAATCTAGTTTTGGCGAAGCACAAGCAAGAGCCGGATAAAGCTCACAACTCTTCTCAGTTGGCAATCGTTCAGGGGGGGGAACTGCACCCGAAGGATTCCCCCTGAACGGTTACTTAAATTGTTAGAAATCCAAGGCTGCCAGGTTTTTCGGTCAGGCAGAGTGGTTAGCTCATCCGATGCTCAGTATTCACGGTCCTTGACGATACCCGGCTGCGGGACGGGATATCTTCCATCGGGGCTGGCCTTCAATGGCGCCGGCGAATCCATCGTCAACTGGTCTAAGCCCGGGGCCATTTCGTGCTCACAGTTGAGCATTTGCTCGAAGGTAATCTCCTTTCCGGTATGAGCGGCCATGCGTCCCATGGATGTCACCAGGCTGGTTTCGACGCCGCGTTTCACTTCGTTGTACGGCTTGCCATTGCGGATGGCGTCGATCAGGTCGTTCCATTCATTCTGATAGGGATTTTCCTCACCTGGCTTGACTTTAGACTCCCAGATCAGGTCCGCGCGTTTCAGGCTCTGGCTCTTGTAAAGGCTGGAGGGCATCCCGATGTCGCCGGTCTTGGAAACGATTGCCGAACCCTTGCTGCCATGGAGATAACTTGCATAGAAATTTTCGCAGCCCGTCATGCAGCGGCCATCGTAAAAGAACTTGGTCCCATCGGCATAGGTATATTCCACCGAGTAGGTGTCGAGGTTCTGGTCCACGTACGTGATCCCCTCAGGACTCTGGCGGTAGTGGCGACCGCCCAGCGCCTGGGCCTTGACCGGCCAGGCGTTTTTCATCCAACTCAGATGATCGATCCCGTGGATGTAAAAATCGCTATAGTTCCCGCCGCTGGCCCAGATGAAACTGTGGAAACGCTGGACCTGGTAAAGGAGTTCGCTGATTCCCGCAGGCTTGGGCAATGACTCGAAGTAACCGAGCGGTCCGTGCATGCGATAGCCCCGTTCGAGAATGATGTCTCCGATCTCACCGTCCTGCACGCGTTTGGCCAGTTCCTCCATCGGACGGCTATGGCGGGACATCAGGCCCACGCCCACCTTGAGGTTCTTCTTCGCCGCGGCTTCAGCCAGCCCGAACATGCGCTTCGAGGTGGGACCATCTACGGTCACCGGCTTCTCCATGAAGACGTTCAGCCCCTTCTCAATCGCATAGGTGAAGTGAACCCAGCGGAAAGCGGGCGGGGTGGCGAAAATGACCACGTCGCCCGCTTTCAGGCAATCCATCGCCTTCTTGTAGGCGTCGAATCCGATGAATTGGCGGTCGGCCGGCACGTCCACCTTGGTGCTGAGCTTTCGCTGCTCCTTCAGGCTGCCCACACTGCTTGCGAGCCGCTCGGCAAACACATCGGCCAAGGCGACGAGTTTAATCGGACCGCTTTGGGTGGACAACGCGTCGATCGCGGCACCGGTGCCCCGGCCGCCACAGCCTACGAGGGCCAGCTGGATCAGATCGCTACCCGCGGCGTGGACCGAGGGCAGCGCCACACCGGCCAGGGCGGAGGCAGCCGCCAGTCGGCCGGTGGTCTTCAACAAGTCACGACGGGAAAAAACCGAAGAAAGGGGATTGTTCATGTCCGGCGTCCCCAAGTTAGCCAGGCAACTCCCCAGGTTCTGTGCTTTCATGTTTGTCCTTTCATAATGGATTGGATTGTTTTCAGCTTTGAGTTTCACTACAGACCGTTCTCTCTCTTTTAGTTCATTCATTGAACCCCGTAAAAGTTGTGACTGTGATCATACCCGAACAGTTAACAACTTTTCGCCTAGATCACGCAAGTCAAAATCGCGGCGGTTCGCCTCGCACACGGTTTCCGCTCATTCCTTGGGCAATCCAACAGCGTACAAAATTCAAATGAGGACCACTCATAGCAATTACAGATTTGGAGGAGCAATTCGGATAGCGATTTTTGAACGGGACTGATGGGCTTACCCAGTTATGTTGGCATAACTTTTTTGGCGACAAAAGCCTTTTATGCAAACTCCTCCCTGAAAAAGCACCGTATGGAGTATAGCTTTTTTATGCAGCTTCTCGAAAATAATACCGTGGTATTCCGCCCAAACATTCGCGGCATTGGATAAGACCTTGAGTTCTATCAATCCCGGCGCCGGGTCGAGAATCCTGTAATCCAGCACTTCGAAAAAAGCCGGGCGCGAGGACTGATTTGATGCGGGAACGATTTTGGGAATTCTAAAAGGAATTATTAGGAGGGATTATTTCGCTAATCGGTGCGGAATCCAGAACGCCTGATATAAAAGCTAACTAGGCTTGGGGGAGCGATAAACAGAGGATCCAGGGACAAATAGTTGATGAGAAGCAATTCATGCGGCGTTAGTCGCCCAGTCAATGGCCTTATTGAAATTGGCATCGTCTATGTCTTAATTACGATACTGGTCGAAGTCCGGACAGGCCGTATAAATTCGAGCGTTTACCTGCCGGGCGATATGCCTGAAGCGAGTGTTCGGGCATCAGCCGCTGGGTGAGTTTCTGGTGAGCATGCGTACGCCAACAGAAAGTGCACGATATCTCTTCGCGAGGACATTTGCCATTATCATGAAGAGCGAAATCATCAAGGGTTGGAAAATCTTTTAATCAAAACTGGTCAGGAAGTTGGGCGTGCTATCGGAATGGTCAAATGCCGAAACCATCTGAGCGGAATTCTCATTAATTACTATTGCCAAATTGCATAAGGGGCAAGCGTCCATTTATCTCCACATTCTAGAGAGGGGCCGTGATGAAAAATGGACGCTTACCCCTTTCCGGAGGCCCTGGAAATTCAACCTCAACACCTTATTTAATCGCGAGAGCGAAGGGATCCTGGCCCACATTGATAATTGCATAGAGGTTGGCTGAGGCTGGAGTGGCCAGGAAGATCCAAAGGTCATTGGACTTGGAGTTTAAGACGAGTAGATAAATGTCATCCGGGGTGAGGTAAAGCGCGGAAGGTTGCATACCCACCAATATCGAATCGAGTACCTGGCGATTGGCGGGATCAAGAATCGCGACGCTGTTAGATCCATAATTGGCCACATACAGCCGTTGCATGTCTTTGGACATCACTCCGCATATGGGGTTCTTACCCACTTGAAAAATGCCATTTGGAGCATTGGTATTGGTGTTGATGATCTGGACGGAATCGGTATCGAAACTACTAACATAAATTTCCCCTCCGTCAGGTTTTAATACCATTTGCATGGGGGTCTGCCCGACAGGAATCGGATTGATCAACTGCCGGGTTTTTAGGTCAATCGCCCAGACTTGACTGCTTCCGGCGCAGCTAACGAAGAGCTTCGATTGGTCGGGAAGGACCACCAGTGAAGAAGGACCAGCCGCCACCGGCAAAATAATCTCCATTTTTCCCGAATTCAAATCGATCATCCCCACGGTATTGTCCACATAGTGGGAAACCCAGAGTTGTCGGTCGCCATTCGCCAGCCGGATATTGCAGGGACCGCGGCCCGTCGAGATATTTCCCCTGACGGCGTATTGAGCGCAATCCACCAGATAAATAGCGTTGGAACCTTGGCAGACTACATAAGCAGTTTGGCCATCCGCCGAAAACTGAATATCCACCGGGGTTCTGCCCACGAGAATGGTTCTTATGATGTTCAAGGATTTGGAATCCACAACGGAAACGGAATGCGACTCCAAATTTCCAAACCACACCTGTTCAAGTTTGGGATTCGCGGCGATAGGGCCAGGAATTTTTCCCGCTTTGAGGGTTTTGACTGTCGTGAATTTATTTAAATCAATGACGGAGACCGTTCCCGATCCACGGTTTGAAATAAAGGCGTGATAGGTGTATTGGACCAGAGGGAGATCGGGCCGGTCAGTACATCCCGCCAAGAGTCCAAGGCATATCAAAAAAACGTAAAAAATATTCTGGCTCGATTTTGGAAAAGAATGTCTTATCTCAGGTTGGATCATCTCGGGGAATTTTCATGCCGTCTTATGCCGGTTTGGCAAGCCAGCATTTCAGGAGCATGCTTGGGGCTTTTTTTGGGGGTCCGCGGATGGCGAATTAAGTAACATCCGCCCGTCCCATATAAATTTAGGATATATCAAAATTTCCATGATTTGGAGCTAATCTTCAAATATCCACATCTAAGATTTCCTAAAAGCGGGCCGAGTTCTCGCGGAAGCTCTCCCAAGCTCAATTCATGCTTTTGGGGAATGGGCCACCAAAAAATTCTTTGCGAATTGAAACTTGCGGATGTCTACTCATCGTTGGATTTGTCTTCATCTTGTTTGTACATATAGCGGATGGCATGTTTAAAAACCATCAGGTTTGGATCGGCAACCCGGTTGACCTTGATGCAAGTTTTATCATACCATTCGATAATCCCGCGCAATTCCTGCCCATCGTGCAAAATCACCACCATCGGCGTGCGGTTCTGCATTTGCTTTAGATAATAGAAACTTTCCGCATTGGTCTGCTCTTGCGGGGCCGGCTTTTTCTTTTGAGCCCGGATGGTCATTTTGTCTTTTAAATCCGCCAAGGAGGGACGAATCAGCTTGCGATTGGTGAGGTAATCTCCCTCATAATTGTTTCTCATGATACACCAGTTTTTATTTGAATTGGTTGACCGGTTTTGTCCCGGTTTTTCCCGTTCCGTTAAAAAATATGGTTTTTCAGAACGAGTGCTTATGGCCTACATGGGTCCTGCAAAAAGTCGCTCTGTGCTCGAGCTCATGATCATGAAGAGCGACAGAGAAATGAGCTTAATAATATTTGCGGATGTTCTCGCACCAATAGACGTGGAAACATGCGGGAGCGATTTCCATATTCATCCTGGCGCAATTCATGCCCCACAAATTCTCTCACCTGAACAAATTAGCCATCTCCTGAAGATCACACACACAACTCTTCATCTGTTTCTGATTCGGTGGCAACGAGATGTGTATTATCTTAGGGGCAATTGATGTTTAATGCAAATACAAAGAGAATCTTCCCCAAAAGCGAGAAAGGATCATCCGCTCACAGGTTCATCATCCAAAATGTTCCTCTTTTCCTGAAGCTCGTATCTCAGGGATATAGAGGGCGACTATTGATTGAAAATTAACATAACACTCCAGAAGCAACAAGAAGAATCTAAAAACAAGGTGCATCGGATTTACAGTATTCTCCCGTCACCCACCCGAAATATCCCTGCGGCGGCTGGCCGAAGACGTTCTTTGGCGCATCTTCGATATGGGCATTTCTGGGTGCCGGAGTTTTTAGATTTATAATCGCCAACCGGCGGTCAAATGCCACGGACATTCCATTTACTTGACTATAAACCATGGGCATACTGCTTTGTTCGGTATATATGGCATGTTGGCGATCGGTCTGCCGCTCTGCTTTGCGCGGCCTCGTGACGCCGGAGAAATGTCATGACAAACTGCGGGGCTTGTCTTTCCCGGGGATGAATGGGGGCTTCTTATGGTGGTCATTTTTGCCTTGCCGCCCATGCGATTTCCGCAAACGTTGGATTCCTCCACAAATGACGTTTGACATGTGCGCAGTCCGATGTTCCATGACCGTGAAATTGTCCACTTCATTGGCCAATGGCGAATCGTCCTTGATATGATTTTCAATTTCGAGCCATTTGAATATAATGCACTTTATGAGTCCAATTTTATCGATTCACAAACCCAATCTCAAACCAAGACGCCCAAACATAGCGGAAGATCGCAGTTTTTTCTTTTAGTCGCGCTTTTTTTGCCCGCAAATTCTTCGGAGCTGCAAAATGAGGACACCGCCAAAAGGAATTCCATCCAGCGGTTTTTGTGGCGGATACTCAATATGCATGGGAAGCCGCTTATGAGAGCAATCTTATCTTTTTGCCAAAATCATGCACATTGCGGCTGGAGGAAGAGCGCGCGACCTCCCTCACCCCGTGAGCCCCGGAGGCGATGTCATTTGAGCTCCCATGCGGCATGGACGGTTCGTCCATCAAAGGGCGATTTGTCGAAGAGTCCCTCTATGTGGTGGTGCTCCTTCGACATATTCGGTGGTGACTGTGATCACTCAAGCATGCTACCGTTGGCCACCGTATGTCAGAGATTTTCAAGGAAATTAATCGGACCTCGCCAGAATGGAAGGAACAACTATGTTGGTTTTGGCCAATACGTTTCGACGATCATCCCGAAAGGAATTCAAAATGAGTCTGCCCAGAAATCAATCAATTTCGGTAACGCTTTCTCGTGATTGCTGGTTTTTAATTCTTCTCATGTTGTCCATAAGCATGGCGCCAAGGCTTGGCATGGCCGGCGAGATCCAACTTTTTCGCCATAGCCCTTCCAACAATTCCTCCAAGGCGATCCTGAAAGTTGACTTGGATTCGCGGTCTCCGCATCCCGTGAATCCCTTGTTGTACGGCAAGTTTACTGAGCATCTCGGACAGAATATCTACAACGGGATTGATGCGCAGATTCTGGTCAATCCGACGATGGAGAAATGGCATTTTTCCGCGGGCGACAGCTTGATTGATGGCGGTTTTAAGGAAGGGACCGATCTGGAGAAAATTTCACGGCAGATCAGAGAACACTCCCGTCGGCTCGGAATACCGGCAGTCGAGGCTTTATTGGAGGACTATAAGGACGGCGCGGCCTTTGGTTGGAGCCGCTTGGGACCCAAGGAGTCTATATTGCTTAGTCCAGACGTTGGGCCTTATGGCGGACGAGCGCAGCGGATCGAAATCCGCGATGTTCCAGCGGGTAAGCGGTTTGGCTTGTATCAACCTGTCTATTTGCCGCTGCATCGGACCCAAAAATTTCAATTTCGAATTATTTCCCGGAGCATGACAACAGCCAATATCGAGGTGGCGATTGCCGCGCTTGATGCGAAAGGCCAGGTAAAGGGAACGCTGGCATCTCAGAATTTGGAGATTGAGAAAATGTGGTCGACTTCGACCGGGACTCTCAACATTCCTCCCGGTTCATATTCAAAAGCCGATGCGTTATTTGCTTTTATGGTGACCGCTTCCGCTTCTGCACATCTTCTGATCGACGGAATATTGCTCTACCCGGATGACCATGTGAATTATGCGGATCCTGATATCATCCGTTTTTACCAAGAAGCCCAGCTGCCGCTGATGCGCTGGCCCGGCGGAAACTTTGTCTCCGGATATCACTGGCGTGACGGGATTGGATCCGTCGATCAGCGTCCAACCAGGCCCAATCCCGCCTGGGGAGCCCTTGAATACAACCTTTTCGGGACGGATGAATTCATTGCCTTGTGCAAAGCGATTGGATGTGAACCCATGATTTGCGTCAATGCTGGCAATGGGACGGCGGAAGAGGCAGCAGCCTGGGTGGAATACTGCAATGGCTCCGGGGAAACGCCCATGGGGCGTCTTCGCGCAGCCAATGGGCATCCTGAACCTTACGGCGTCAAGTACTGGGAAGTTGGCAATGAAGTCTGGGGGCGCTGGCAGATTAGCTGGACCACTCCGGCGGGCTATGTCGATCGTTTTGCCCGCTTTGCCGAGGCGATGAAAGCAGCCGATCCCGCCATTCAGTTGTTGGCCTGCGGCCAGCGGGATTATCAGGACAATAGTTGGAACATGGCTCTCGTGGAGGCTGCGGGATCGAATTTGCGCATTGTTACAGACCACATATTGACCGGTGGACCGGTGACTGCTAAGACAAATCCGCACGAGTTGTTCCATGCCTTCATGGGACAGCACCAACAACTGGGCAGAGAGTACCGCGACCTGCGGCGGCGCCTCCTGGCTGTCGGAGTCCAAAATCCGCGTCTGGCCATCACCGAGACCCAGCTTTTTGCCGGTTTCTCGGGGAAGATCGAGGAGGGGAATCCAAGTGCCCTTTCACCCAGAACCATGCCCACTCCCACCACAATCTCTGAAGCACTATATGATGCCACTATTATCAACGAGTCCATCCGCATGGGTGATTTTGTCGAGATGTTCACTCATTCGGCGACGGTAAATCATGGCGGTGGATTGGAGAAGAGAAGAGAACGGGTCTGGGCGAATCCCTGTTATTACGGGTATTGGATGGGAAGGGCCTTGTCCGGCGGCACACGCGTGGCGGTCGAAATGCAGAGTGGCACTTACTCGACCGAGCACACGTTCGGGCAAATCGCCCCCATGAAAAATATCCCCCTTTTGGATGCCATGGCGGTCTTGAGCCATGATGAGTCGGCGTTGATCATCATGCTCATCCATCGGGGCAGCCAAACGGGACCAATTTCGCTCGATCTTGACCTTGGGAAATTCCCGGCGGCGCCGGAGGCAAGCGTCGTAACCTTGGCCGGTAAAACCATGTACGACCGCAACACCATGGAAGAGCCGGAGAAGATCACACCTCAATCCTCCAGACTTCAGCTGCGGAATGGGAAGGGGCAGATTACGTTGCCTCCCTATTCATTAACTCGCCTGACTTTGTCGAGAGTTGCGCGGTAATCACTGCCATAGAATATTGAGTCAATAAATGAGCACTAGTTTATTTTATTAGGTAAATAGGGTTTTTTGTCGATAGAAAAACTGGCCGGTCATTACAAGTCCTGTGTAGAAGTGTCTCAGCGGCCGTTCGATTGAAATGGAGCCCCCCAAGGCCCGGCCACACAAAACATTTTCTCGGCAATTCTTCCATGGCAACCTTGAAAGTACTAATTATTGAGGACTGTGAAATAACCAACAGGCTCTACAATCGGGCACTGCCCGATGAAGTTTTTGAAAAGTTTTTTGCGCGGGATGGTAAAACGGGTCTCGAATCTTATCAATCCATCCATCCTGAGATTCTCCTTCTCGACATTGGATTACCCATGATGAGCGGCTTCAGTATTCTCAAGAAGATTCGCCAAGAATTTGGCGACAAGAAGACCGCAATCATTATGGCCACGGCCCAGACTGAAGAGAGAGACATCATCGAATGCGCCCAATATGGAATCCAAGGCTACATCCTAAAACCCTTCTCTCTATCGGATATTGGAGAAAAAATTTTGGATTATTTTGCGAACCTATACCCGGAAAGAGCAGCAGAGTCTCGATCGATCCTCAAAAAAACCAAGACACTAAATAGACCGGAAAATACTTCCTCTTGAGGCCATTTTCGACCAAGCAACTATTACTACTACGTTAAGTAAAAGTTGACTTTCGCGCGATTTTTCTTTACGCTGCGGAAGCATGAACGAAAAACAATTGCAGGAATGTGGTGCGCGTTTGGAAGTGTTCATGGCCGAACTGCTGGCTGCTCTTGGTCGGTCGGAGCGCCGTGAGCACGGAGCTCTCTATGTGCAGGGATTGCTGCTGGACGGAGAAAGGAAATCCATCGAGCCGCTGGCGACTCGCGTTCCGGGAGGAAACGTTCAAGCCTTGCAGCAATTTGTTGGGCAGAGTCCCTGGGCCTGGGAGCCGGTCCGCGCGCAATTGGCGCAGCGCATGCTGGAGGCGCTGGTGCCGTTGGCGGGCTGGATCATTGATGATACGGGGTTCCCCAAACAAGGCCAAGAATCGGTGGGGGTGGCCCGGCAGTATTCGGGAACCTTGGGAAAGGTGGGCAACTGCCAGATTGCCGTATCGATTCACTTGACCACGGAAGAGCAAAGCGTGCCTCTGGACTGGGCGTTGTATCTTCCTCAAGAGTGGATCGACAATCCCGAGCGCTGCCGCAAAGCGGGGGTCCCCGATCCCACGCCGTTCCGAACCAAACCGGAATTGGCGTTGACCTTGATGGATCAATTGCTGGCCTGGGGGATCCCGAAGCTGCCCGTGTTGGCCGACGTGGCCTATGGAAGAAATACCGAATTCCGACAAGGTTTGGCGGACCGCCAACTTCCGTATGTGGTCGGAGTCGATCCCAATACGGCCATCTGGCGGGAGCCGACTCGCCGGGTTCAGCCGCCCCGTAAGGCAGGCCAGGGCCGTCCGCCCGCCCTCCGTTATGAAGGAAAACCCTCCTCGCTGGAGGGGCTGGCGGCTGCGCTGCCGCCGAGTGCCTGGAAAAAGGTGCACTGGCGAGAAGGAAGCAAAGGGCCGAAAAGAAGCCGCTTCACGGCTCTGCGGGTCCAACCGGCCCATGGTCACCTCCGCAATGACGCCGAATTGGAAGAGGTCGGGCTGCTGATCGAGTGGCCGGCGGAGGAACCGGCTCCCACCCAGTACTGGTTTTCCACCCTGCCGGCTCAGACCTCGCTGAAGCGCCTGGTGCGCTTGGCGAAGTTGCGCTGGCGCGTGGAGCAAAATTACCAACAGCTGAAAGAAGAATTGGGGCTGGATCATTACGAAGGACGCGGATGGCAAGGATGGCATCACCATGTTACTCTGGTCTGTTTGGCCTATGCGTTCTTGTTGTTGGAACGGCAACGCAATAAAAAAAACTCTGCCCATGACTTTGCCTGAGGTGCGTCGCTGCTTACAACAAGTCTTGATCCGCATGTTTGGCTCCTGCCCGTTGTGTGGTTTTCGATTCTCCAGCAAGCAGCGGGTCAAGAAAAGATGTTCTCACTTAACGTAGTAGTAGTAGTTGCGACATTTTATTTTGTGGGTTTGAAAAACGCCAAAACATCCAAGGCAAAAAATCAATCCAACACTCTCAAGAAGAAGCATTTCAAATAATAGGTCTCAGGCATGGAGAGCAGGATGGGGTGGTCTTGAGATTGCGTGCACTTTTGCAGGATTTGAACGCGACGCCGGGCATCCGCCGCGGCTTCGGTAATGATATTCAGCAGCATATTTTCATCAATTAGCTGCGAGCAACTGGCCGAAACCAGGATGCCACCTGGGTTAAGCAAGCGCAAAGCTCGAAGGTTGATTTCTTTATAACCGCGAATGGCTGAGGGGATGTGGGATCGATTTTTGGCAAAAGCAGGGGGATCGAGGACAATGGTATCAAACCGTTTCTTTAAATTTTGGTGGAGCCGCAATCGGTCAAAGACATTCTCAACTTCAAACTGGAGATTTTCAAAACCATTCAGAGCGGCATTCCGCCGCGCGGCTGCCATGGCCTCTTCAGATAAATCGATCACTTCCACCTCTTCACAGTGTGGCGCCATGTTTAAGGCGAAAGAGCCGGCGTAAGAAAAACAATCCAGAGCCTTTCCGAAAGCCAGAGAACGGAGCCGCGCCCGGTTTTCCCTCTGATCGAGAAAAGCGCCGGTTTTCTGTCCTTCCAGAAGATTGAAATAAAATTTCAGGCCATTTTCCTCACAGATCATTTCTTCAGGCGGCTCACCAAAGAGCACACCGGATTGTTGTGGCAATTCTTCCAACTCCCGCACCCGGTTATCGTTTCTTTCCAAGATGGAACGGGGTGCAAACAGATTCCGGGAGAGTTCCACCAGAGTCTCTTTGATTTTTTCCGCGCCCTGGCTCAAGGTTTGCAGCACCAACACATCTTTATAACGGTCGAGGACGATGGAAGGAAATCCGTCGGCTTCTCCATGAACCAGGCGATAGACTTCGGTATTGCGCACTACCCGCTCGCGCAGTTGCAGTGCCTGCTCCAGCCGATGCCTCCAGAAATCTGAATTGATGGGCTCGTTTCGGGTGGTGAGAAGGCGCAGGGTAATCAGGGAGGCCGAGCTGAAAAAAGCTTTGCCCTGAAATTTTCCGGCTTTGTCTACCACTGAAACTACGGAGCCAGGGTCTGCTTCGCAGGAAATCACATCGCTCCGATAAATCCAGAGATGACCCGCCTGGATTCTTTCCACTCCCTTGTGGGAGATGACCGCCTGATCTGCTTTCATGTCCTACCTCCACGGAATATGCTACCCTACCACAGGGTGATGATGATGAAAAGAATGAAGGCAGGAGGGGATGCTATTAAAAGTGCGAGAACAATGAAAAAGTCTCTATCACTTAGGGAGATGTTTTTTCTTTCCCATGATTAAAGGCCTATCCTTATTTTCTCTTACTTTTAATGGCACTCTTGAATTGTCCCCAACTTGATTTTGCCGCAATTTCACCCTCATCTTTATTATTTGCGGATCTCTCCGCTGATTTTGCGCCCAAATGAGACTCACTGATTTTGATTACTTTCTTCCGCCGGACCTGATTGCCCAACGTCCCTTGGAGCAACGGGACGAGTCCCGATTAATGCTCGTGGAACGTGGCAGCGGGAGAATCACCCACCATGTTTTTCGTGAATTGCCGGAGTTGCTTCAACCCGCGGATCTTCTCATTTTAAACAACACTAGAGTTTTCCCGGCCCGTTTGCTGGGCAGACGCCGTGGCTTTACTTCGGAATTTCATGGCAAGAAGCATCCGGACTTTTTGCCCGCTCAGATCGAAGTCCTCCTGGTCCGCCCACTGAAGCATGGCCTCTGGGAGGCCCTGGTCCGTCCCGGAAGAAAAATGCGCATGGGGGAGAGGGCTCTCTTTGGACAGGGTGAGTTGGAATGCGAAGTGGTGGGGCGTGGGGAGTGGGGATTGCGCCAGCTTCGATTCACCTGCCAGGGCCGTTTCGAAGATCTTGTGGATCGCCTGGGCCATGTTCCCTTACCCCCGTACATCCACAGGGGCGATGAACCTTCCGATCATTCACAATATCAAACCCTGTTCGCCCGCAAGCGGGGGGCCGTTGCCGCTCCAACCGCCGGACTGCATTTCACTTCGGAAGTGTTTGCCCATTTGCGCGAGCGGGGGATCGAGTGGTGTGAAATCACGCTGCATGTGGGGCTCGGCACTTTTCAACCCGTGGAAGTGGAGAATATCGAAGAACACCATATGCACCGTGAATGGTTTGAAATCAATCCTGAAGCGGCTCTTCAAATCGACTCGGCCAAGGAAAAGGGCCGCCGGATTGTGGCGGTGGGTACCACCTCCGCGCGAACTTTGGAGACTGCTGCCCGAAGTGGTCCGATTGCCGCGGCGAGCGGGGAAACCGATATTTTCATTTATCCGGGATTTCAATTCCGCGCGGTGGACGTCTTGCTCTCCAATTTTCACCTCCCCCAATCCACATTGTTGATGCTCGTTTCGGCGTTTGCGGGACGCGATTTGATCCTGGAAGCCTATCGTCAAGCCGTTGAATCACAGTACAGGTTTTTCAGTTATGGGGATTGCATGCTAATTGTGTAGAGTCCCCTTATATACTCACTTTCCAGAGGACTCACTCATGTCACCGTGGCGGGCAAAACAAGACCATGAAAATGTGCGATCGGGAGGGCGAGCCTCCTGGTGAGCCACCTATGAAGCATGATCTCCGCTCGGCTCGGCGGGAGCCTCGCCCTCCCACACGGCGATTTTCATGCCAGCGTGCTGGCACAACAAGAGGATGAAAACAAGGTGGGACGCGCGATCCTTCGCGTGTCGTTAAGCCAGCCTCGCCTGCTCAGCCAGCGTGCACGGAGTGCCCGCTCCACCTTTGCCAAATTTGATTTTCTAGGGAGTGACGAGAAGAGGAGGACGAGAAAGCTTGGTCAAGATTATCCTCATTTTTCGCTTATGGCTGGCGCTGCGGAATAAGGGAAAGGGGAAAGCTATGATTGCCAAGCCGCCAAAAAATTGTTAGTCTTATTGTGTCGTTGAGGGTCAAGTTCGTTAATTTATGCTGCTTCAATACCTGCCACTTCTTTTAATGTTTTCGATAACCGCCTTAATAGTGGGGACGATGATTTTAGCCAGCTCCCTTTTCGGCCCCCGCAAGAAAGCCAGCCCCGTCAAAGACATCCCTTTTGAGTGTGGTTTTGAGCCGATCCAATTACCAGTTGACCGTTTTGCTATCCGCTTTTACCTTCTGGCCATGTTGTTTATTCTCTTCGATATTGAAATCGTTTTCCTTTTCCCCTGGGCAGTGGTCTTTCGGTCCCTCGGTGGATATAGCCTCGCCAGCGTATTGATTTTCATCCTTATCTTGGGTGTTGGCTACATCTATGCTTGGAAGAAAGGCGCTTTGGAGTGGGAGTGAAATTAAACGCTCCACGGTGCTCACTGTTCTTATGACCGATCCCGAAATCAAGCGACGTTTGACGGAGTTGCTAGAGAGTGGAACCAGGAAGGGGAGAGTCCTCATCCTGATGCATGACAACCCTGACCCTGATTCATTGGCCAGTGGCCTGGGATTGCAATATCTTCTGAAAGAACTTGCCGGGCGGGAGTCCACCCTGACCTACTCTGGAATTATCGGCCGGGCTGAAAACCGCGCCATGGTCAAGCACTTGCACATCCGCCTTTGCCCGCTCTCCGTAATTGATTGGGATGATTATTCCGATGTGGCCATGGTGGACACTCAGCCCATGACCGGGAACAATTCACTTCCGGAAGGACGGAGTCCCACGGTTGTGATTGACCACCACCCTCTGAGGCCCGCCACCCGCAAGATCCCTTATCATGAGGTACGGCCAGATTACAATGTGACGGCTTCCATCATCGCTGAGTTTGTCATTGCCTCCCAATTGGAAATTGGCTCCCACCTGGCCACGGCATTTTTTTATGCCATAAAGAGTGAAACGGGAGGTTTGGGGCGTGAGGTGGGTGCGGTGGAAGCGCGTCTGCAGCACTACCTCTACCCGATGATTGATCAGAAATTTTTGGCGCGGATCGAAAATGCCCGGGTCCCGCGCGAATATTTCAAAGTCATCCATGCGGCGTTGGAGCACAGCCAGATTTTTGGAGATGTAGTCATTGCCCGCGTCGAGCATGCCACCAACCCCGATATCATTGCCGAAGTGGCCGATCTTTTGATGCGACTGGAAAAAGCCCGCTGGAGTTTTTGTTTCGGAACCTTCAACGGAGACATCCTGATATCGGCCCGCACCACGGACCGGCATAATGATGCCGGGCAATTGATGAGAAAAGCAGTCAGCGATTGGGGAACCGCCGGCGGCCACGATATGATGGCGGGGGCCAAGATCCCGGTGAAGCCCTCCTCTTTGGCGCGCAAGCGGCAGATCATCCGGCTTTTGACTCATCGCCTCCTGGAGTTGACTGCCGCGGGAGATACCCGCGGAGAAAAACTCATCGACTATTAGATTTGCCTCTCTGTCGCCGCTTTGAAATAATGAATTGACGCAGATTGATTTCCGGCTCAGGGTGACTGGAAATGAGCAGCCGGGTCAGACAGGTGTGCAGATGCCTATCTCTGAAACGACTCAAGAGCAGCCGGGCAACCGGCGCGACATGTTGTTAAACGTCGGGCCTTCCCATCCCGCCATGCATGGAGTGATTCGAATCCTGGCCGAATTGGAAGGGGAGACTATCACCAAGACGGATATTGAGATCGGCTATCTGCATCGTGCCTTCGAAAAAAGCGCGGAATGCGGTGGATATCAACAAGTCATCCCATATACCGACCGGCTGAATTATGTTTCCCCCATGATTAATAATTTTGGCTATTGCCTGGCGGTCGAGAAATTGATGGGAATCGAAGTCACTCCACGCTGCCAATATATCCGGGTGCTCTTCAGCGAGATTTCCCGCGTGACCGACCACCTTACCTGCATTGCGGCCTCGGCGATGGAACTGGGGGCCATGACGGCTTTTCTTTATCTGATGAAAGCTCGTGAATATCTCTACGAATTAGTGGAGAGCGTGTGCGGAGCCCGGCTGACGGTTTCCTATGGACGGATTGGCGGAGTGAGTGGAGATCTGCCCGATGGCTTTGCGGAAAAAGCCAGGGAAGCCTTCAAGGAAACCCGCAAAGTATTGGATGAGGTCGATAAACTCCTTTCGCGCAATCGAATCTTCGTGGACCGCTTGAAAGGGATCGGAACCATCTCCCAACAAGACGCCATCAGCTTTGGTTTCACGGGACCGGTGCTCCGTTCCACCGGCGTTAACTATGATGTGCGCAAACACCAACCTTATCTGGTTTATGATCAGCTGGAATTCGAGGTCCCGCTTGGATCCCGGGGAGACAACCTGGATCGTTATTTGGTCCGTATGATGGAGATGGAGCAGAGTCTGCGCATTTCAGAGCAATGCTTAAAGAGGATGCCCGTTGGACCGATCAACGTCACACCCGAAGGAGAACCTATCACGGCGGCGGCCATGGTGGATCGAGCCAAGATGGGCCAGACCAGGGGAATTCAGCAAACCCTGGTGCAGCTCTCTCCAAACCTGGAAGGTCTGCGTCAAGACCGTTATTCAGCCGTGACCGCGGCTGAAAAACGGGCCGTGCTCCCCGCCAAGAAAGACACTTATGGCAACATTGAAGGTTTGATGAACCATTTCATGTTGATCATGGATTGGAATGGGATCAAGCCTCCCGGGGAGAAGTCTATCAGGCCGTCGAAGGCGCCAATGGAGAATTGGGCTTTTATGTGGTCAGTGATGGCACGGGAGTTCCTTACCGGGTTCGGGTTCGTCCTCCCTGTTTTACTTTGATGTCGGGCCTGCATAAGATGGTGGAAGGATATATGATGGCGGATATTGTTCCCACTTTCGGTTCCATCAACATGATTGCCGGGGAATTGGATCGCTGATTGTGAACAAATAGATATGACGGAATTAGTGCTGCTAAAAGATGTTCAAGAACGCATCATCCGGAGTCCCGAAGAATATGGCTCGACGGGAGGATTCCAGGCTCTGCGCAAAGCCTTGCGGCAGATGACTCCTGAACAAGTCACCGAAGAAGTTAAAAAGTCCGGGCTGCGCGGCCGTGGAGGAGCGGGATTCCCCACGGGGATGAAATGGAGCTTCATTCCCAAGAATTCCGGCAAGCCGAAATACCTGGTGGTAAACGCCGATGAGAGTGAACCCGGCACATGCAAGGATCGGGTGATCATCGAAAAAAATCCCTTCCTGCTGTTGGAAGGAATAGCCATTGCCAGTTACGCCATTGGGGCCCATGCCTCATACGTTTACATTCGTGGCGAATATTACGAACAGGCCATGATTTTGAAGAAGGCGCTGAAGGACGCTTATCGGTTCGGGCTCTTTGGTCCTCACATCCTGGATTCTGACTACTCTTTAGAGGTTGTGCTGCATCGAGGCGCGGGCGCTTATATCTGTGGAGAAGAGACCGGTTTGCTCGAATCGCTGGAAGGCAAACGGGGCTGGCCCCGCTTGAAACCTCCATTCCCCGCCATTGTGGGACTATACGGGTGTCCCACCGTCATTAATAATGTGGAGACGATCGCCGCGGTCCCCCCAATCATTGAGAAGGGAGCGGAGTGGTATGCCTCCATCGGGACTCCCAAAAACAGCGGCACTCGCCTATTTGGCATCAGCGGTCATGTGAATCGGCCAGGGGTATTCGAGCTCCCCCTGGGGGTGACTCTCCGCGAATTGATTTTTACTCATGCAGGCGGCATGAAGGACGGGAAAGCCCTCAAGGCCGTGATCCCCGGTGGAAGTTCCGTGCCAGTGCTGCGAGCGGAAGAAATTGACGTCAAAATGGATTTTGATTCCGTGGCGGCCATTGGTTCCATGCTGGGATCCGCCGGCGTGGTGGTGATGAATGAAGATACCTGCATGGTCAAGGCCCTGCTCCGGCTGGCCAGATTTTACGCGCATGAGTCCTGCGGTCAATGCACTCCCTGCCGGGAAGGTACCACCTGGGCGAGAAAAATCCTGCAGCGAATTCATGATGGCGCCGGCCGCCCGAAGATTTGAAAACGCTGCTTTCCATTGCGGACAACATGACAGGCACCACTATTTGCCCATTGGCGGAAGCCGCGGCCATGCCTATTCGCAGTTATATTCAAAAATTCCGCCATGAATTTGATTTGCATGTGACGGAAAGGAGATGTCCGGCTGCCGGTGTTCGTTGTGCGCTGCCGGCTTGAATCCATTCGGTTGGGAAAATGATGGAATGCATTAGTTTGAATAGTTGAACGCATTCCGGCCATGGCTTTTCCCCGCGGAGGATGTAATCGCGGTCGAGCAGACATATTCCAATTGCGATGATTGATTGACTCTATGCCTAAGCTAACGATAAACGACCAGGAAATTGACGTTCCCGACGGGACTACCGTTATCCAGGCAGCCGACCGCCTGGGGATTGAAATCCCTCGTTATTGTTATCATCCCGGATTGAGTGTGGCTGGATCGTGCCGGATGTGCCTGGTGGAAATCGAAAAAATGCCCAAGCTGCAACCAGCCTGCAACACCCGCGTGACGGAAGGAATGGTGGTGCGCACCAACACGGAGAAAGTGCGCCAAGCCGTGGCGGGCGTTTTAGAATTCCTGCTGATCAATCATCCGCTGGATTGCCCGGTATGCGACCAGGCCGGGGAGTGCTTTCTCCAGGAATACTACATGAAGTTCGGGCTCTACGACAGCCGCTTCAATGAGAACAAAATCAAACGGAGGAAGGCTCAATCCATTGGAGAGCATGTCATGCTCGACAATGAGCGCTGCATTCTTTGTTCCCGTTGCGTGCGGTTTGTCCGGGAAATTACGCATTCCAACGAATTGGCAATTTTTAATCGGGGTTCCGAATCCGAAATACAATTGCTGCCGGGAAAAACGCTTGACAATCCTTACTCGGCAAACGTCGTCGATATTTGTCCGGTGGGTGCTCTCACGGATCGGGATTTTCGCTTCCAATGCCGCGTCTGGTATTTGACGGAGACTCCTTCGATTTGTCCGGGCTGCAGCCGCGGCTGCAACATCTCTGTGCACACTAACCGGATTCGCCCTCACCACGCGGAAGGTCGGCGGGTGATCCGCCTGAAGCCCCGGTTTAACGCCCAGGTCAATCAATGGTGGATCTGCGATGAAGGGCGGTATGGCTTCAATTTCATCGATGCTCCTTCCCGGATCGTGGCCGCAGCCTTACTCCATGGACAGGATTGGGGTGAATGTCCCATGGAAGAGGGGATTGAATCGGCCGCGGGAATAATCCTGCAAGCCTTGAAGCAGCACGGGCGCGAGCGCCTATTCGTTCTAGCATCCCCCCAGCAAACCAATGAAGAACTCTACCTGATCCGACGGTTGTTTGGTGAAACACTGCAACTGCCCAATCTGGATTTCCAGGTCCCTGATTCAAGACCCGCGGTCCAGGATGATTTCCTGCTGCGTGCGGATAAGAATCCCAATAGTAAAGGCGCTGAAACCATTCTGCCGAGTGACAAGGGGAGATTCGCGAAGCTGTTGGATAATCCCGATGCAAGGATGGCGGTTCTGCTTGTCTTTGACCACGATCTGGTAGCCAAGTTGGGGGAGGGAATGGCCAGTCAAATTCTGGGCCGATTCGAGAAGACCATTTATGTGGGGACCAATCACAATGCCACAAGTTCGAGAGCCCATTTGATTTTGCCGCGGGCGGTCTATGCGGAAATAGAGGGGACCTTCACCAATTTCGAAGGACGCGCTCAAATCATCCGGCAGGCAGTTCCCCCGCTCGATGGGGTTCTGCCCGGACATGAACTTTTGATCAAACTGACTGTAGCGTTGGGGCATCCCGCGGAAATGAAACCGGCCTCGGCCATCTTTAGCGAATTGGCCCAAACTCATCCTGCCTTTGCCGGGATGAGCTATGAGAGTCTGGGAAGTTCTGGACAGAAGTTGAATCAGATGCAGGCGTAAGTCTGAGGCAAGCATTCTGAATTTGGAATCAAGATGTGTTTTGGTAATGATGAATCCGGTCGTTCGGGAAAAATCTGAAGATTCGGCCATAGGTGCATTGCAGCGGTAATGGCAATGAGCTCCCCTAGGACAAGAAGGCGTACGCGAGACGAAATCGAGGGCGAGAAGGTTTGATTTGCCTTTTTTCAGACTAGTCCTCCGAACCGCTGCTCCAAAACTGGACGTTTTTTGAAAAGTGGGATTTTCGAGAAGTTCCAATTTGAGCTCGAAGCTAATAGCTGACAGCTGATCGCTGATTGCTTCTGAACGCACGACCACTCGTCATTATCGAAGAGTTTGCCATGATCAACGCTGCCATTGAAATTGCCAAAGTATTGCTGGTCCTGAATGCAGTCCTGGGCTTGGCTGCTTTTCTCACCTGGATGGAGCGCAAGCAGAGCGCGGTGATGCAGGATCGGATCGGAGCTAACCGGGCAGACGTTTTCGGCTTCCGGATCATTGGGCTATTTCACATACTGACGGATCCCATCAAGTTGCTGACCAAGGAAGATTGGGTGCCCCCAGGGGGAAACAGATTTCTCCACACGCTGGCCCCCTTTGTTTCTGCTTTTTTTGCCTTGATTGGTTTTGCCGCCATCCCTTTTGGCAACCAGGTTGAACTGTTTGGGTACACTATTCCGCTTCAGATCATGGATTTGAATGTCGGCATCCTCTACATTTTCGCCGCTGTTTCCGTGGGGATTTACGGCGTGGTGCTGGCCGGTTGGTCCTCAAACAATAATTATGCATTTTTGGGAAGCATGCGGGGTAGTTCCCAGATGTTTTCTTATGAAATCACCATTGGCCTGACGGTGCTGGGCATATTGATGATTTTCGAGTCGATGAGCCTGCAGACCATTGTTCGGGGCCAAGGGGAACTGCTTTGGGGTTTTTTGCCAAAATGGGGAGTGTTGCTTCAGCCCGTGGGTTGTCTTCTCTTTCTGGTGGCGGGGATTGCCGAAACCAAGCGGATCCCGTTCGATCTTCCCGAAGGGGAATCTGAAATCATCGGCTTTTTTCTGGAATATAGCTCCATGAAGTTTGCGCTTTTCATGTTGACGGATTTTGTGGAGACCATTTTGGTTTCAGCTCTGTTGACTACACTGTTCTTTGGAGGTTGGCAAATCCCATACTTGATGAGCGATGGATTCTATTTTCCTGGCGGATTGTCCTGGCACCTGCCTGCCCTTCTCGTGGCGTTGCTCCAGATTGGCGCTTTTTGCGCCAAAACATTTTTCTTTTGCTGGTTCCTGTTGCTGATTCGATGGACCCTGCCTCGCTTCCGCTATGATCAGCTGATGCGGCTGGGATGGAAAATCATTTTCCCGGTTGCGTTGTTGAACGTGGTCCTTACAGCAGTAGTGCTTTATTGGATAGACTGAAGTGCCCGCTTCCGCGGAGTCGGCCCCTGGCGAGTAACGGAAACGGCGGGAAGCCGGGAGGTAGAACAAATCTCTATGAATACCTCTGAATTGAATTTCAAAGAGCGTCTATATATTGTCGAGATAGTCAAAGGTCTCTGGATTACGGCCCGTCACTTCTGGGTCAATCTTTGGCGGCACACCCTTCAGTTGGTGGGTATCAAAACTGCGAAGGGCGCGGTGACTTTCCAGTATCCGGAAGAACGTCGGCCGGCCTCTCCCCGCCTGCGCAGCCGCCACCGGTTGACTCGGCGTGATGATGGCACTCCCCGCTGCGTCGCTTGCATGATGTGTGAAACGGTTTGCCCGGCCCACTGCATCTATATTGTGGCGGGAGAACATCCGGATCCCAATATTGAGAAATATCCCATTCGGTTCGACATTGATCTGGGAGTGTGCGTGTTCTGCGGATATTGCGTGGAAGCCTGTCCTGAAGACGCAATCCGGATGGATACCGGAATTACTGAAATTGCCACCTATCGGCGTAAAGAACTTATTTATCACATCGAAGATTTATTAGACAAATGAACTCTTCACATTTCTGCAGCGGATGCCCTTCCATCCGCATCATCATGATGCCGAAGGACACTAATTCCATGGGCACCATTTTTGGCGGGGTTATTCTCAGTCACATCGATCTGGCCGCCGCCAGTGAAGCGCGCCGTTTCGCCAGCCGGCGCTGGGTAACCAAAGCCATGAGAGAAGTGGTGTTTGTGGCTCCCGTCCATTTGGGGGATGCGGTCTGTTTTTATTCCAAAATCATACAGGTTGGACGGACTTCCTTGACCGTCAAAGTGGATGTGGAAGCGGAACGCTTCAGAGAGAACCAGCCTGCCGAGATGGTCAAGGTGACGGAAGCGGAGGTCATTCTGGTGGCCACTGATGCCGAGGGCCGTCCCGTCCCGATCCAATCTGAAGTAGCTGCAACCTGATCGGCCCGCTTTTTTTTCCAATTTTCCCTCTCAAATTTATTCCAATCCATGGCGCGGCTGATAGCGTGAAGTGACAACGAGCGATCAGCCAAGTTGCGTCTGTACTGCGTTGCTATGGCACGGCAATCCCTATCACTCGCTATCGCTTCGTGCTGGCGGTTTTGCACAGCTGCCGCGATCTGGTTCCCAGCGCGAAGTGACAACGAGCGATCAGCCTTGCGTTGCCAAGTTTATGTCCAGCCCGGCTGATCACTCGCTGACGCTTCGTGCTAGTGGATGGACGGAGCCGCTCCCCGTAATTATCTTCCCTCCCGATATCGGTTCTTGAGATAGAATGTCTTTCCGTCTGAATCTATTTTAAGAGCCAAAAAAATGTCAAATCAGTTAACCGATTCTTCCCGCTTCACCAATTCACCCAAAATGAAACCTGTCAACTGCGGCTGCCAGGGGGACAAGTGTGGAGATCGCATCGGCCGCCGGGATTTTGTCAAAGTTGCCGGCATTGGAGCCGCCGGTTTTTTTCAGCTGGATTCTGCTCCAGCCAATGCAGCGGAAAAAAATCCACCGTCCCCCCCGCAACCGGTTCCGCTTGATTTGACGACGGATCCGCTATGGCCCGTCCTCCGCTATTATTCAAAGGATCATCTGGCCCGAATTGCCCTGCCACTTGGAGGGATCGGCACCGGAACGGTTTCGCTGGGCGGGCGCGGCGATTTGCGGGATTGGGAAATCATGAACCGGCCCGCCAAAGGATTTGTCCCCTCGGGGGGTGGAACCAGTCCCTTCTTTGCTTTGTTTGTCCGTTCCGCCGCTGGAGCGCCGGTTTCCCGCCTGCTGGAAGGACCATTGGAATATTTTGAATTTGAAGGGAGCCAGGGATCTCCCCAGCCCAACCAGAATCTGCCCCGTTTCCGCGAAGCTGCGTTTGCCACGGCCTACCCTTTCGGGCAGGTCATTTTGACGGATCCGGATTTGCCGCTGGAAGTTCATCTCAAGGTTTTCAATCCCCTAATTCCCGTTGACCCCGAGAATAGTGGGCTGCCCGTGGCTGCCCTTTGCTTTGAATTGAAGAACCGATCGCGGGAAGATTTATTTGCTTCCATTTGTGGCACTATTCCCAATTTTATTGGCATGGACGCGGGAGAAACCAGCTGTGATTGGAAGGGGGATTCCACCATTCAGGGGGCCAAACGCAATCGCAATGAATTCCGGCGCGGAACTCAAGCGCAAGGTATTTTCTTCCTGTCGGATGGAGTCGACTCCAAAGCTCCCGCCGGCGGAACTATGGCGCTCGTGACCAATCTGGAAAGCAAGGTCAGTTATCGCACTTCCTGGGCGCGGGAAGAGTGGGGGTTCCCGCTGCTCGATTTTTGGGATGATTTCAGCAAGGATGGCCGTCTGGAGGAGCGGGAAAAAGACGCCATGACCCAAACTCCTGCCGGTTCCCTGGCCGTGGAAGTGCCGGTTCCAGCTCAGGGTTCTCGAAAAATCTGGTTCATGCTGACCTGGCATTTCCCCAACCGTTATAGTTGGACTCCCAAACACTCCACTCCCAAAGCGGAAGATTGGATCGGTAATTATTATTGCCAAAAATATCTGGATGCCTGGGATGCGGCTGAGAAAATATTGCCGCGGCTAGAGGAGTTGCACTCCAAGACAGCGGATTTCGTCAACACCTTTTGCCAGTCGGATTTGCCGTTGGAAGTCAAGGAGGGCGCGCTTTTCAATGTAAGCACCCTGCGCACTCAAACCTGTTTCCGGACGCCCGACGGCCGATTCTTCGGTTGGGAAGGGATCGCCAACCATGCGGGCTGTTGTCATGGTTCCTGCACTCATGTTTGGAATTACGACCAGGCTACTCCCTTCCTCTTTGGCAGTCTGGCGGCCAGCATGCGGGAGGTAGAGTTTGCCCAGGCCACGAATGCGGACGGGATGATGAGTTTCCGCGTTCATCTCCCCTTGGGCCGCGCCCATGATTTCGGAAAGGCCGCGGCAGACGGCCAGATGGGCTGCATCATGAAAATGTACCGCGACTGGCAGCTCTCCGGCGATGAAGAATTGTTAAAGCAGCTTTGGCCGCATGTTCGCAAGGCCGTCGAGTTCTGTTGGATTCCGGGCGGCTGGGATGCCAACAAGGACGGGATTATGGAAGGATGCCAGCACAACACGATGGACGTCGAGTATTACGGCCCCAACCCTCAAATGGGAATTTGGTACCTGGGCGCCTTGCGGGCCGCCGAGGAGATGGCTAGTCATCTCCAGGACGAGTCCTTTGCCCGGACTTGCCGGGAGCTTTATGCGAAAGGACGCGCCTGGCTCGATCAAAACCTTTTTAACGGCGAATATTATGAGCATCAGGTTCGCCCTCCGCGCGGCAAAGAGGAGATTGCGCCCAGCCTGCTGGTGGGGATGGGCGCCAAGGATATTACCAAGCCCGATTATCAGCTGGCTGAAGGCTGCCTGGTCGATCAGCTGGTGGGACAGTTCCTCGCTCATATTTGCGGCTTGGGATATCTGGTGGATCCCGCCCATGTCCGCAAAACGTTGGAAAGCATTCTCAAGTACAACCGCAAGCCGGACCTGCATGATCATTTCAATTCAATGCGCGGGTTTGCGCTCGACTCGGAAGGAGCGCTCCTGATGGCGAGTTATCCGAAGGGACGCCCGCAAAACCCATTCCCTTACTTTACGGAAGTCATGACCGGATTTGAATACACTGCCGCGGTGGGAATGATGTATGAAGGGATGGAGACCGAAGGATTGAGTTGCATCCGGATGATTCGGGAACGTTATGACGGGCGTAAACGCAATCCTTTCGATGAAGCGGAGTGCGGGCATCATTACGCCCGAGCCATGGCCAGTTGGGGAGCGGTCTTGGCTCTGGCGGGATTCCACTATTCCGCGGTGACCGGCACCTTAACCCTGGCTCCCCGCACGGGCCGCCAGTTCTGGTCCACCGGCTTTGCCTGGGGCAGTTGCCAGCTAAAGATGCGCGACCAAGAAGGACAATTCCAAATTCAGGTCAAAGGGGGCAAACTTTCCCTTTCGCAGTTGGTCCTCTCTTCTTTTGGAGAACAGAAGCTGCCGTCGCCACGCCGTTTCCAGGCAGGTGAGGAATTGCAGCTGCTTGTGCCGAAAAAAATCGGCTCCTGAGCCAAATGCATTTCCAAATGCTGTAACGGGCAGTCTTCTGCCCGTTAGTCTTGCCAGCCCTGCTTGCTTTGCGGGCACCGGTTCGCACAAGGATTACGCACCCATTTGCGCGGACCGATTGAATTGAGCGATAGCCGGTAGGGCGAGGCTTCCGCTGAGCTGTTCCCGGTTGCGAAAGCGCGGACGGACGGATCGCCAGGCGAAGTCCGCCTCGGCGGGAGGCTCATCCTTCCGTGCATTTGATCTCAGGCAGACTCTCGCTCCTGTCACACTTCTAAAAATCCTATATGTCTGGCTTAGGGTCATCTAACATCCGCTCATCAAATCCAGCCTCCTGCATCGAAGAGTTGACTGTATGCTTCTGAATTTGTCCTCTGAAATCAGTATCGTTCCCCGGCAGGAATCTTTATAATGAACGAGATTTTTGTCGAGGAGCTGCTACTTTTGCATGGACAGCGCACCCAAGCGGAAAAGCCGGTTTGATGGCATTGTTTTCGATCTTGATGGCACTTTGGTGGATTCAGGGCGGGATCTGGCCGACAGCGTCAATTATGCCCGCGAAGAGCTGGGATTGCCGTGGATTCCCGATGACTTGGTTTACAGTTTTATTGGAGATGGAGCTCCTACCTTGATCCGTCGCGCCATGGGTCCCGACGCGGATCCTGAGCTGCTTCAACAAGCCTACGATGTATTTATGAATCATTACAGCCAGCATATGCTCGACCACACCTCGCTCTATCCGGGAGTGGCTGAGACCTTGCGGGAGCTCCAAGGAATCTCCTTGGGGGTTTTAACCAACAAACATCTGAGCGCCAGTGAAAAAATACTTGAAGGCTTAGGCGTAAGGAAGTACTTTGCGGCGGTCTATGGCGGGAATTGTTTTCCCCAAAAAAAGCCGGATCCCATGGGCGTCCAAAAGATTCTCGTGGACTTTCAAGTCTCCGCAAGCCGCGCCATCATTGTTGGGGATTCCCGGGTGGATGTTCTCACTGGGGAAAACGCCGGCATCCTCACCTGCGGTGTGACCTATGGTCTTTCCAGCCACACTCTGCCTCAAGTGAAGCCTGATTTTATTATCGACAGGATGATGGAGTTGTTGCGGATTGTCTATGCTTAATTCCGAGGTTTCTCATGGAAGATCCAGCCAAGACGGACGTTTTCCTGGAGTGTCCCCTCAGCATTAAGTATTGTGAGAACGATGGCGCGGAAATTGCCGGCGGCGAGGCCAAGGGCCTGCTCGAGACGGAAGACCTGATCCTGCATCCCAGTTCGGGCCAGACGTTGACTTTTCCTTACCGCACCATTCTCTCCCTTCAGGAAGCAGATTACCGCATTTCTCTCTCGCTCACTTCTCGGGAAAAGCTGGAGATTTTTTTTCTTGGTTATCAATACGAAAATTTTCTCAAAACGCTCTGCCGGTTGCGCAATGAAGTCCTCCTCAAAGACATGTTGATGCAGGAATCGCTTAAAAAGGGCGGGCTTCATGGCGAGTTTGCATGGAACAACTCCAAGGGTGAATTGCTGGCAAAAGGTGAATGCGAGCCGAGGCTTTACGATACCGGTCTGGTTCTGCTTCCTGAAAGGTCCGATCCCATTCGGATTCCTTACAGTGAAATTTTGAAGGTGAATGACGAAAATTATACGATATCGCTGCTCACTGAATCAGGAGAATCTTTGATCTTGCGGCAAATGGGATCGCATCATGATCCATTTAAAAAAGCTCTGCAGGAGGCCAGGAATGCCCTGGTGGCCAAAACCCAGGCTATGCTTAAAGAAATTTTCCCCCAGGCGGATGGCTCTCTTCTGCGCCGGGCCGGTGACATTTTGAAAGAGGGAAAAGCGGCACCCAAAAAGGACCTGGATGCCCTCTCTCCTGAGCTGTGGATGGTGCTGGAGGAGAGGCTGAAAATCATAGAAGAACAAGGCGCCGCCGCTTCATCTGAAGATGACGCTGTTGAAGATGTTGAAGCCAATGCGGCGGGGGAAGAGGAAAATGCGGCCTCGATTACCAAAACTTATGCCTATCTGAAGTCCCTGGCACAATCCGAAAGGCTGGCCATCGGGATCAAACGGGGTCTGTTGGGCGACTTGACCGGGGAATACCTATGGATGTTGATTCCTATCTACTCTGAAAATCCCAATCTGCCCGGGAATGTCATTGCCATGGAGGCAGCTTCCACCGCGGGAGGCGGCAAGGCCACATATTTTTTCCGCTTGACCGAGAGGGATGAATATCGGCAGGGAATTCCGTTGCCGCGGTTACATGAGAAGGCTGGGCAGATGGTGAAGGAATTCAATCGCGCCATGTGGGCCATCAACTTCAGGCGTGAACCGATTTATATGAATGAGCGGCAATTGGCGGATCCGCGGTATTTGAGATACCAGTACTCGATTGCACGGATCCCCGAGCTGCGGAAACTGCGGGAGCTTTTTGTCGGACGGGTGGTCCACACTTCTTGGGAAAAATGGCAAAAGGGAGTGGAGCAGTTGATGCAATTCAATTTGACCGCGACTGGGGACCAAATCCGGTTCCAGAATCTCTAGGCATATATTCCGGAAATGTGTCCAATCGGAAAGGAGACCGGCATGCCCGGTTTTAAACACCCCTGCAATTACTGTAAAACTTATATTGCCGCGGAATCGAATTTTTGTCCGGCTTGTGGAAGAGACAATCCGCTAGGGCCTTTGCGTTGCCCCAAATGCCGGGCTGCCATTGAGCAGGGATGGGTTCGCTGTCCGAATTGCGGGTTGATGCTCAATGTCACCTGCCCGAAGTGCCAGAAGTCCACCTTTTTGGGGGAATACTGCCAGCATTGCGGTGTGGAACTGGCCGTGGTGTGTCAGAAATGTAAAACGAAACAACCGCCGTTGAGCGAGAATTGTCTGCAATGCGGGAAGCCGCTGAAATAACATCAAATCATGGAGAGAGAAATATGGCACTAAAGGCATTCAATGACAACTTCGAAGACAACAGCACTGATGCGGGTTTTCAGTTCACTTTCTTTTGTGAAGTCTGCAGGGAGGGCTATCGTTCCAGCTTTTTGGAATCGAAGACCCACCGGAAAGCAGGACTCTTTCGAGCGCTGGGGGATACGGTGTCCGCGGTGTCTAACATTCTGGGCGCTGGGAATGTAGGGTATAACATTGAACGCGGGACGAACATTCTGTCGGAAAGGTTTCACGGCATGTCGCCGGAGTGGCACAAAGAGCATGAAGTAGCCTTTGAACGCGCCCAAAACGAAGCCAAAGAACATTTCCTGCGTTGTCCGAAATGCACGAAGTGGGTTTGCGAAAATGATTGGAATGAACAGGAGGGACTCTGCACGGCTTGCGCTCCGCGGATGAATATTGAAGTGGCCCATGCACGGGCACAAAAGATGGTGCGCGACATTCAGGAAAAAGCGGATCAGACCACCGTGTTTCACGGTGAAATTGAAAGCAAGCAGACTCTCTGCCCCACCTGCGGAAAGCCCGCCGGGGAAGGGAAGTTCTGCAATAACTGCGGATCATCGCTTTCCTTGGTGAAATGTCAGCGCTGCGGCGCCACCAGTCCCGCCGGAACCCGCTTTTGCGGCGAGTGCGGAAATAAGATGTCATAACAGCCCGAAGGGGGAAATTTGAATTGAAGTCAGAAGGTCATGAGTTTGGACTCAGAACCTTATTCCCAGGCTCATCCGTCTCGGATGATATGACCTCGGGCAAGGCTTCAAGATTCCTCTTTCTCCCCTCTTTTTTTTGCCATGGATTTACAGAGCCAACGCTTTTCCCGACAGATTCTCTTCCCTCAAATTGGTCCCGTGGGCCAGGAGCGATTGTCCGCTTCCCGCGCGGTGATTGTGGGATGCGGCGGTTTGGGGACGGTACAAGCCGATCTTCTCTGCCGTGCCGGAGTAGGGCAACTTCGAATCATTGACCGCGATTTTGTCGAGGCCAGCAACCTGCAGAGGCAGACTCTTTTCTCTGAACAAGATGTGCTGGATAATTTGCCCAAAGCTGTGGCGGCGGAAAGGCGGCTTCGTCAAATCAATTCCTTCATCCAAATAGAAGGTGTTGTGGCAGACCTCAATCATCGCACCATTGAATATCTGGTGGGGCGGCCCGATTGCATTCTGGATGCCACGGATAATTTTGAAGCCCGTTTTTTGTTGAACGATTATTCCATCCGAAAAATGATTCCTTGGATTTATGGCGCAGCCGTCAGCAGTTATGGGATGACCATGACGGTTCTGCCGGGAGAAACCCCCTGCCTGCGCTGCCTCTTGGAATTTTTACCGCCGGCCGGCTCAGGGCCGACCTGTGACACGGCGGGAGTATTGGCGCCCATCATCAACCTGATTGCCTCCCTGCAAGTTGCCGAGGCACTTAAAATCCTGACGGGGAACCGGCACCTTCTCAGGCGAAAGCTGGTTCAAGTGGATGTCTGGCAGAACAGCTGGCGCGAGATTGATTTTAGTCGCGCGGTTCAACGGGAAAGCTGTCCGGCCTGCGGAAAGGGAGAGTTGGAATATCTGGAGGGGAAGGGAAGTTCTGCCGCGGTTGTGCTTTGTGGACGGGATTCGGTTCAGGTAAATCCACCCGAGGGAGTCAAGCTGGACTTGGCCGGATTCGCTACTCGTCTGGCTGAGCTTGGTTCTGTTCAACGCAATGAGTACCTGCTGCGATTTATAGCCGAGGGGTTTGAATTCACGCTCTTCCCTGACGGGCGGGCATTGATCAAGGGAGCTAAAGACCCTGCCCAGGCCCGCTCTTTATATGCCCGATACATCGGACTTTGAGTAAATCCAACGCATTGCGGAACCGGATCCGCGGATACTGAAATGGTGGAATGCGCGCGTGATAAAACCAGCCGTTGTGCGTTCGCTATGTCAACCTGGCCTTTTTTGCAAGTTTTCATCAGGGGGCCGCGCGTGGAGGGGAAACAGGCTGATTGGAGGCGCCGTGCCCTCATGGCGCGAAGCGAAGCGCGGGATGAAGGCATCCCGCCTCCAATTTGCCCGATTTTGTGTGGCAATGGGGCTGAAGTCCTTCATGCTCGCGGCTTGGCAACGTCTGAATTGTCCCTGATCGGCGGTACGTGCAAGAAGTTTCAGCGAAGTGAAGCAAACACTTCACGAAGGATTTCAATAGCCTCCTCGATCAAGCTTCGGTTGACGTCGAGATGAGTGACAGCGCGAAGGCCGGAAGCACCTGCCGGACTAAGACGAATCCCTTTTTCCAGAAGGAGGTTAATGATCTCCTGCGGGGATTTGCCGCTTAGAGATAAATCCAAAATCACGATGTTCGTCTGCACTTTTTCAGGTTGTACCTTCAGATTGGGAATTTCCGCGAGTTTGGATGCCAGATATTTGGCGTTGGCGTGATCTTCGGCCAACCGGTCCACATGGTGGCGCAAGGCATAAACGCCGGCCGCGGCGATAATCCCCGCTTGGCGCATGGCGCCGCCCAGACGTTGCTTCCACTGCCAGGCCTCCTGGATGAACTCTTTGCTCCCGGCCAGGACCGCACCCACCGGTGCGCCCAATCCCTTACTCAAATCCAGCCAGCAGGAATCAAAGCCGGCGGCATAATCACGCGCCGGGACGCCGGATGCGACAACGGCATTCATGAGCCGGGCTCCATCCATGTGCGTAGCAAGCCCGTGCTTGTGGGCAGTCGCACATACCTCGACTATGGTTTGTAACGGCCAGACAGTTCCTCCGCCCAAATTGGAGGTTTGTTCCACGGAGACCAGACGAGTCCTGGGAGCATAACGATTGATGGGACGGATGGCCGCTTCCACTTGGGCCGCGGTAAAAATCCCGTCGATTCCCGGCAGTGGTTGCACCATGGCTCCCGCTAGCGCAGCGGGTCCGCCTCCCTCGAAATTCAGCGGATGGGCTGTGCGGTCGCAGAGCATTTCCTGCCCTGGCTGGCAATGGATCTTGATGGAAATCTGGTTTGCCATTGTTCCGGAGGGGAGAAATAGAGCGGCTTCTTTCCCCAAGAGATCCGCCACCATGTCTTGAAGCTGATTCACCGTGGGATCCTCGAATTTCTGTTCATCGCCCACTTCGGCGCGGCACATGAACTGGCGCATTTCTTGGGTGGGCTTGGTCATCGTGTCACTAAAGAGATCAATTTTGATCGGAGGCATATTGGAAGAATCCTTTCCAAAAATTCATCCACATTATGCCAAATCGGAAACGGGAAGGAAATATTTGGTTGATAAGTGGGTGCAATTAAGAGTGAGAAGACCCATTTGGAGTGCCTCGGCACGACGCTGCTCTGAAAGCATTACTTTCAGGTGTGCGACGCGTCCGCGCACTCCAAATGAGCTACGGCGGCAGGACGCATGGAAATCCTGAGTTTGGATCATTCCTCTCATTTTTAATTGCACCCTTGCTAAATCAACTTGGAATATGAAAATGTGCTCTTCCCAAGTTTAAGCTCTGCTTTTGAAGCTCTGCCGCACCGGGGAAAATGAAGGCGGAGGCCGTTCTTGTCCGCTCCTGGTCATTTTTTTTACTCATCGCTGATTTTTTTGGAGGATTTATGTTGAGAAGAATTTTGCCGGTCGTTTGTTTGCTGTTATCGTGCATCTCCCTACAGGCTGGGGAGTGGAAGCTGGTCTGGTCAGATGAGTTCGATCGGGAGGGATTGCCCGATCCAGGGCGCTGGGTTTATGAAGAAGGATTTGTCAGGAATCATGAACTGCAATATTACACGAGGGCACGGCAAGAAAATGCCCGGGTGGAAAATGGAAATCTGGTGATTGAGGTCCGCAAAGAGCCGTGGAAAAATCCTGTATACGATGCAAAGGCAGGGAAAAAAGATTGGGGTCAATCCCGCGAATTCGCCGCTTATACTTCCGCGGCCTTGACCACAAGGGGGAAGGTCTCCTGGCGGTTTGGGCGGATCGAGGTGCGTGCTCAGTTGCCCGCCGGGAAAGGCTTTTGGCCTGCCATCTGGATGTTGGGAGTGGACAAGAAGAAAGCCGGCTGGCCGGCCTGCGGAGAAATTGACATCATGGAAAACGTTGGCTACGAGCCTGATGTGGTTCATGGCACGGTTCACACCGGCGATTTTAACCACGTCAAAAAAACTCAAAAGGGGGATGAGATCAGCGTTTCGGGGATCTATGATTCCTTCCATCTGTATGCGATTGAATGGGACACAACCCGGATCGATTTTTTTGTGGATGACAAGAAATATTTTACCTTCGCCAACCAAAAAACCGACGAAGCAGCCTGGCCTTTCGATCAGCCATTTTACCTGTTATTGAATGTGGCGTTTGGCGGGGATTGGGGTGGCAGCCAAGGCGTTGAAGACAATAACTTCCCGCAACGTATGCTGGTGGATTATGTTCGTGTCTACAAACAAAAGTAGCTCCGCCGCTCGGCTTATTATGTGGCGGCGCTCAACATCGACAATGCTTCCGCCCGAGGCTGATTCTTTGAGGGATCCCAATAAGGGGAAAGGTTGCGCAAATTCCAGACCACTGAGGGGAAGGCTTGAATGACTTGATCAATCTCCTCGATGGTGTTGTAGCGGCTCAAGCTGAATCGAATGGATCCGTGCACGGCGGTAAAGGGAACTTTCAGCGCCCGCAAGACGTGGGAAGGCTCCAACGAGCCGGATGTACAGGCTGAGCCGCTCGAAGCGCAAATGCCGAGCGCGCTTAATTGATAAAGCATTCCTTCCCCTTCAATGAAATGGCAAGATAAGTTCGAAGTGTTGGGAAGACGGGGCGCGCCCGCTCCGTTTACCTGCAGATAAGGAATTTGGGCCTTTAATCCCTCCTCCAGCCGATTGCGCAAACCCTCAACGCGAGTCTCATCTTCTTCCCGGCTTTTTTCGCTCAGATCAACGGCCTTCGCCAGCCCGACAATATATGGGACATTTTCCGTCCCTGCCCGGCGTCCCCCTTCCTGATGCCCGCCCAACAGCAACGGCCGGCAAGGAGTTCCTTTGCGCAGAAAGAGCGCCCCGATTCCTTTGGGGGCATGAAGTTTGTGGCCCGAAAAAGAAAGCATGTCAACAAACTGAAAATCACGGGAAAGATTCACGGGAAGTTTTCCCACGGTTTGCGTGGCATCTGTATGGAAGAGAATGGCCGGATCGGTCTCCTTGGCGATTCTCGACAATTGCTCGATGGGGAAGATCACTCCGGTTTCATTGTTGGCATGCATGATGGTGACCAGCAACGTCTCCCTGGATAAGGCCCGGACAAATTCCGAGATGTCCAGATTGCCATCGGAATCTACGCCGAGAAAGGTGACCCGATATCCCTCACGTTGCAGTTCCTTGCATACTTCCAGGACCGCCGGATGTTCGACCATCGTCGTAATGATATGCCGCCGGTTCGGATTGCTGCGCACAGCGCCCCATATGGCGGTATTGTTGCTTTCCGAGGCGCAGGAGGTGAAGAGAATTTCCCCTGGCTCAGCCCCCAGGCTGGAGCCAATGCGCGCCCGGGCAGACTTGATGGCCTGGGCAGATTGCCGGGCCGGTTCGTACATTGAACTGGCATTGAAATATATATCCGAAAAAAAAGGAAGCATGGCTTCCACCACTTCCGGGGCAACCTGGGTGGTGGCGTTATTATCGAGGTAAATAGTCTTCATGATTTGTTGAATTCCTTTGCTCCGGACTCTTCACGGCAGGAGGCTTCAAACTTGAATGACGCGGATCCTTTCATCCACATAATCTTTCAAGGTTTTTTCAACCATCATTTTCAATGTTTGAGTGGCGCCAATGCAGCCGGCACAGGCCCCCCGCAGGCGGCAATAGACCAGGCCCTCCTTGATGTCCACAATTTCCACATCCCCCCCATCCGTGGCCATTATCGGCCGGACATGTTCTTCCACTGCTTTCTCCACCTGCTTCATGAATTGGTAAGGGGATAAGGGATTCTTTTCTTTGGCTGCCAGAGGGGTGGCTTCAATGGGTTGTGGCGCCGCAACTTCAGCGGATCCTGGCGCGCCCCAAATTTCATTGAGAATATCCTGCAATCCGCCCGGGACGTGATGGCACGACATGCAAGCCCCGCCGGCTTTGATGGCATGAGTGATCTCCGGAATGTTGCGGAGATTCAGCTCCCGGATTTTGCGGCGCAAGTAAGGCTCGCTAATGGAAAAACATTTGCAGACAATCCGTCCTTCTTCCGCTTCTTTACCGTGAATCTCAACTCCAAGAGCCTTGAGATCTACTCCTCGTTTTTGAGCCCAATTATAAACCGCGGCTTCCAAGGCCTCCGCCCCCATGACCGAGCAATGAATCTTCTGCTCGGGAAGCCCATTAAGATACTGAACAATATCCTGGTTCTGAATCCGCAACGCCTGAATGGGCGTAAAGTGTCCAGCTTCGATGATGGCGCACAAGGCTTCGGAAGAGGCAATGGCGGAGGTGCAACCGAAGGTCAGATATTTGGCTTCAGTAATCACATCTTCCAAAGGGTCGGTGGGATGGCGCTGCACTCGAAAAGTAAAGCGCATGGCGTCTCCACAAGCAATGGATCCATGTTCGCCAAATCCGTCGGGATTTTCAATTTCTCCCAGATGCGTTCCAGGTTTGCCATGGATGGCATCCATAAACAACTGTTTGGTTTTCTCACTGTATTCCCAGCCCATCCAACCTCCAATAGTCGTATTCGCTAAGAACGAATTAAATCACGGATCAGCTCAACATGGCTGTCTCCCATGATTCAGGGAATATTATACCTGTTTTTCGCCGGAGTCAGGGAAGGGAAAACAATTGTCGGGATGGACTTTGGAAAGGAGATTGTGGATGCTGATCTTTGAAGAGCGGAGATCCTTTTGCACCCGGAGTGCCAGCTTTCAAGCATTTTTTCCAAAGATAATAGCGTGGATGGAGACGTGGTGCCCTCACTCCGCCTGGATTTGTCAAGCTTGCTGAGACGGCCTGAGGGCAGGCCGCCTCCATCCTCCTATTTTCATCCTCTTGCTTTGCCAGCCGCGCTGGCATGAGCAGCTCCCATGAATTTGCTTGAATTCCCATCTCCCATAGCCAAGAATATGAAGTGTTGGACTACCCTCTTTTTGCGGAAATTTTGGCTTGTCCCGCTGCTGAATGAGGATGGACCAGAATTGATTTTGTCCGATCGCCTGCCGACAACTATAACCGGAGGAATTTATGGCCTACGTGATTGTGGATTCCTGTACCAAGGATTTGCATTGTGTCGAAGCTTGCCCGGTGGATTGTATTCACCCAAAGCAGGAAGAGGCGGAATTTGAAAAGGCGGCGCAGCTTTACATTCATCCGGATGACTGCATCGATTGCGGGGCCTGTGTCCCGGTTTGCCCTACCAATTCCATTTACTTGCTCGATGAACTGCCAGAAGGGCAAAAGCAGTTTGCTGACTTAAATGCCAAGTATTACCAGGCTTAAAAGCCCCCTTTTTACTGGAAAGGATGCTGTAATAGGTGCGGTCTTAATAGCCCATCGAGGGAAGGAATTATCCCGTAGCACCGCTCCGAATTGGGAGGGCGTGCCTGGCGGCGAGCCCTTCCTTGCCTCGATTTCCGCCGAGCCGCAGGCTGTCCCGCCTGTCTGATGGCTCGCCAGGCGGAGTTTGTCTAAGCGGGAATCTCGCCCCCCCGTGCACTCCATTCTGGTGCACATTGAATTCCCCCCTCTCTTGGAAGCCTTTTGAGTTAGAAGAATCTGGAGTATAATTTAAATAATCAAGGACACTTCCAGCCGTTTTGGTTTTCCTCGCGAAACGTCCAGAAAGGAGCGAATTCTATGCAATTGGAATTCACCCAGGAAGAGATGGAGTATTTGCAGGAACTGGTCGAACATGCCCACGTGGATCTGAGGGAGGAGATCCATCGCACCGACGACTTCAAATTCAGACAGGAGCTGAAGGGAAGGGAAAGGATCGTCGAGGGAGTGCTGTGCAAGTTGTTGAACAAGAGGATGGCGGCCAACGCTTGAGAAAGAGCGGAGTGAAATCAGGGGATAAGCGAGGAGGAGTGCCCGAGACAAAGTCGAAAAGGGAGTAGGGCAAGGTTTATCCCTTGTCGCCATTCCCCTTGTTTGCGATCACGGGCTTAAAACCACGCTTGGCGCGGTCCGCCCTGGCGGACCGCGTCCTACTTCTTTCAGGAGAGAAACCCCGTTGGATCGGGTATTTTCAACAAACCCCAAGCGCATAGCGCGGAAGGGCTCCCGTGACTCCGCGGTGGGAACTGCCGCGGTCCAGCCATGACATTGCGCTGCATCGATTGTGTGATGCGTCAACAGCCAAGATTCAAGTTGAATTTGATTCAGCAAGACCTGCCATTTTCATCCTCTTCTGTCAGCTGTTGCGCTTTCGTGTCTGCCTCACAAGTAATGATCCTCAGCAAAATTACCTCCCTCAATGCTTCTCTTGATGGTCAAAATTATTTCAGGCGAATTCTGTGTCCAGGACGGCATTCAAACCGGTTCGGAGCGCTTTTTCATGGTGTGGAATCGCGAAGAGCTGATAAAATTCCAGCCGGAGCTTCGTCCCGGCTCATAAGGATCGACTGGTGTGTCGCTCCAAAACTTGACTCAAAATCACAATTTCGCAATTGAGGAAAGCTTACGGCTCTGGCGTGACCAGCCGGCTTTTTTGTTGGTTTGAAGGAGATTCTTGTGACCAATCGATTTGTCTGGTCGAATGTAGTTCATCGTCCGATGCGGACTCTGGTGAGCGTTCTGGCTATCAGCCTGGAAGTGGTCATGATTTTGATGGTGATTGGAGTGACCCGCGGCATGGTTGCGGACAGTGCCGATCGTCAGCGCGGCTTGAATGCCGACATCTATGTTCAGCCGTCCAGCGCCCCTCAGATGTTTTCCACCGCCAGCGTGTTTATGGATTTGACCGATCAGGATAAAATTGCCGGTCTTCCGGGTATCCAAGCCATTGCTCCCGTCTTGATGGACCTTAACACCAGGCAAGGTTTAGGGCTCACTTATGGAACCGATCTGGATCAATTTAATGCCGTGACTGGCGGTTTCACTTATTACCAGGGAGGTCCTTTTAGCTCGACCCAGGCTCGGGAGATGATTGTCGATGATCTGTTTGCCGAGTCGAATCATTTAAGGCTCAATGATACTTATGTGCTCAAAGGGACCTCCTTCAAAATCCGCGGGATTGTCCGCCACGGCAAGGGCGCGCGCTGCTATGTGCCGCTGCTGACTCTTCAGGAATTGAATGCCAAGGATGGGAAGGTTTCCATGCTGCTCGTAAAATGCCGGGAGGCCGCCCAGGTCAACCAAATTGTGGCGGACATAAAACAGAAATTGCCGGGCTATAGCGCCATTTCAGCTCGCGACTGGTTTACTCTGGTAATGAATAACCGGATCCCCGCCTTGGACATGTTCATCAATGTGGTGGTCGCTCTTTCCGTCATCATTGGCTCCTTTGCCATTTTTCTTTCCATGTACACCACTATTTCAGAACGGACTCGCGATATCGGCATCCTAAAATCCATGGGGGCATCTCGTTTGTATATTATCAGCGTGATATTGCGCGAATCCATTGCTTTGTGCCTCTTGGGACTCGTGAGCGGCGTTTTGATCACTTTGGTTGGTCGGCTGATTATTCATGCGAAGTTTCCGACTCAAAGTGTCGTCTTTTCTGTCGCCTGGGTTTTTTATTCGGCGCTGCTTGTAGTTGTCAGTGGAGTCCTGGGGTCACTTTATCCGGCCTTGCGAGCGGCTAGAAAGGATCCCATCGAGGCTCTCTCTTATTTGGGCTAAACAGGATATGAGGATGGAAGGATGAGGGATGAAGGATGAGGGATGAAGGATGAAGGATGAGGGATGAAGGGTCAAAGCTGAATGCAAGCTAATCGCGTCTCTCATCTTTTGTCGTTAACCCCTGACCCCTGACCACTGAATTGTCTGGACTCCAGAGTTGTTTTTCATTAAAATCGGTGCCGTTTTGTGTTTGGAGAGATGGCCGAGTGGCTGAAGGCGCACGCTTGGAAAGCGTGTCTAGGGGAAACTCTAGCGTGGGTTCGAATCCCACTCTCTCCGCCAGCCTCTTGTTCTCCTCTTCTAATAATCATTAGACAACACAACCGACTGTGGGCATACATTTCCTCGGGATATTGATCCTCCTGTTTTGGATTTAGATAGGGTGTTGCCTCCCCCGCTCGAAGTCCGAACGGTCCTTCTTATTGAATTGCCTTCTCCTTCGCCCGCTGGCTTCTGATTTTGCTGAATTCTGATTCGTCACGTCTATCAAGTGTTGAATCGACAGATTGGAGATGTCGGCGGGTTAAAATAAAAAGTATACTAGGATTGGCGACTTGAATATGAAAGAACAGGATGTCTCGGGAAGCGGCGTATCAATAATTGGTGCCTCATGAAAAGATGTGAAGTCACAGTTATTTTTGCATGTCTTTGGCTCATTGGACTTGGATTGGCGTCAATGGGAGCAAAAGAGAAGAAACCGCCTCCGGGACAAGAGCCGAAAATCAATGAAAACTCGGGCAGCTTCAGTCTTAAGGTGCCGGTCGATGTCGTTGTGGTGAGTGCCGCGGCGACCGATGGCCATGGGAGTGAAGTCAAGGATTTAACAATTAAAGATTTCCGATTATATGAAGATGGAAAGCCGATGATGATCCACACGTTTGGGACGGAATCCTACCTGACCTCCCAACCGGTAGAGCAGGCGAAGACGGGGGACATGACAGCAGCGCCAGGGAAAATGGTCCAGGAGCACGATCACTTCATAGCCTTGATGATTGATGATTTGAATAGTCCGACTTATCAATCCCTATACTCTGTTGTGGAAGCAATCAAGAAGTATATTGCCAAAGAGATGCAACCCGGCAATCAAATCAGCGTTACTTCCACTTCCGGCAGAATCCAAATCCCCTTCACCAACGATACGGAGCAATTGCGTAGGCAACTGGCGACCGTTCTTAATAATTTAGACCGCAGGCCGATCCTACAGCCTGGCTGTGCCGAGTTGACCGAATCTCAAGCCATCATAATTCAAGCCTTCCTCTCTCCCGAATCCATTCCCCATCCCAATGGCAGCAGCCCCGCAGACGTGAACGCATATCTGCAAGCGGGCGGATGCCGCTTGAACCAGTTGCCGCCTGAGATCCAGGTGGCTATTGCCGAAACGATCGCCTGCGAGCATCTTGAAACGGGCATAATGGCAGTTCAGGCTGCGGCCAGCTCCATGACCACGGCGGTGGCGGGATTTGTGCCCGAGTCCGAATTTCGCCACCGGCTAATGTTAAAGACCCTACGGCAATATATTCGCTCCCTGCGCCATTTCGAAGGGAGGAAGTCTCTGGTCCTCCTGTCCGAAGGATTCATTTCAGGGAGTGTCCGATATGAATTGCAGGAAGTGGTGGACTTGGCGCTCCGCTCAGATGTCAATGTGAGTACCGTCGATATTCGAGGTTTGTATGTATTGGGTCCTACCGCCGAGAACAGGGTCAGTTTTTCTGCCAACGGAGAGATCGAAAACAGGATTCCCTCCGCTACCGGATTTGTGATTGAAAGGGTCCCAATTTCCAATTTTATGAGTTTGAAAATGCAGGTTATGTCCCACCAGCAGTCAGATCAAGCGGCTCCGCTGGCCCAGTTGGCTTCAGAAACGGGCGGCCTGTTTTTCCAGAACAATAACGATATCTTCGCTGGAATCCAGCGAGTGTCTGAACATCAGGATTTCTCCTACATCCTGACTTATGCATCTCCAGACCCCAAAAACGACGGACGGTACCACAAGATCAAACTGGAAGTCACCCGTCCGGGCGTGCGGCTGAAATATCGGCAAGGGTATTTTGCCCCGCGGGAACAAGTCTCATCGGAGAAACGAAAAAAAGAAGACATCATCGAAGCTTTGCGGGCGCCGGGCAATTTGAACGAGATCCCCCTACAATTCTCATACAAGTTTTACCAAATTACGGATTCTGAGTACCAGATCACTCTCTCCACGAGGGTCAATGTAAGCCGGTTGGAATTCCAAAGAGAAGATACCCGTCACCGAAATTCTCTTTCTCTGGTGGTGGCTGCTTTTGATGAAAATAACCGGTGGATCGACGGACTTGAAAAGGTTATCGATTTTAATCTGACGGATCCGAGCTATGCAGCCCTGGTCCAGTACGGTTTCAGCTCCGATGTCAACTTCAAGCTTCCGCCGGGGCGTTATCGCGTCAGAACTGTGGTAAGGGAGGGGCTGAAGAGCCGGATGGGGTCTCTCAATCGGCTAATTGAAATTCCTTGAATCCGGCTGTGGATTTCCCGTCGCGGATTTGGGTAGGCTTCTACTTTTGAATCTGATCAGATTCTTCCCTGAAGTCGGTGATTGAGGCGCCCGCCATCACGACCGACGCCGATTCTCGGAATATTGATGAGGATGCAGATCATTATGAGCGAATCTGAAACCAAGCGGGTCGAGACTCCGGGGAAGGGCCTACCGGATGGATTCGAGAAACTGCTGATAGGTTTGCATCTTTCCTTCTTTTTGCGCCTTGGCGATGCCCTGACGAATGGTGTCCTCATAACGTCGCAAGATTTTTGCCGCCAAGAAAGGATTCCTGTCCTTGCCAACGGTCCGATTGACGTAGGCACGCATAACTGCCATTTGAAACCTTGAAAAGCCCATAGAATCTCATCTCCTCACCAACATGGTCATACTTATTACGCTCAGATGCCATTTATGCCGCAGTGAGCAAAAAAAAATTATACACGATTTTGAGGCGAGAATTTCCGCTTAATATATATCTACGACGATTAAAATTCCTCCCCCCATATTCCAGGCACTTCAATTCAAGTTGGCAAGATGAAGCTCGTCGCTCAGATTTTCCTTCCGCTGAAGAACGGAGTGGGCTGATTTCCTTCGGAAAACACGATCGTCCGGCCTAGAGATCAGATGTCAATGTCAGGTTTGAACCTGCGGAAGAAGGAGCGCCGATTGAATTGGGACTCTTTCTGAAGGAAGGCAGGATGCTCAATAGAGAATCCCCACCGCATTTGCTGCAAATCGTTCACCACCTCCCGGGCGGAAGGATACCGGCGGGCCGGGTCACGCACGAGCAAGGCTTTGATCAAACGCGGCCAGATGACAGGCGCTTCCGGTCGGCTGACATTTAACATGGGGATTGGTTTCTCCAGAATTTGCGAGCGGACTTCCTCCTCTGTTTTTCCGTTGAACAAATATTCGCCGGTCAGAAGTTCATACAAAATGACTCCCAGGGAATAGAGCTCCGACCGGGCATTTGCCGGCTCGCCCCTGACCTGTTCCGGGGAGAGATAGGCGGAAGCCGCAAATTTCCTGGAGGGGGCTCGCTCGGAGCGGGATTGGCACAACGGATCTTCCTCTTCAGAAATATCCCACGCCGCATATTTCCAAGACCATCCGGCGCCCGCGACATATAGATGATCCGCGGCGGAAAGAAAAAGCGCCCCCGCCGTCAATCGTCCATGTAAGAGATTTTTTTCATGAAGGGAGGAAAGTACGTCCGCGGTGTGCAAACCAATGTCCAATGCGAAGTCGAATGAGGCGGGCCCCTGTCCCAGGCGACAAGTGAGAGGGATTCCGTCCAGGTGTCGAAAAGGAAGAAGAGTCAATCCATCGGCAGATTCCGCGGGATATTGCTTCAAGAGGTGGTAGTGATCCACATTGGCGGCCAGTATAATATTTTTAAAAGCGTCTATTCCAGAAATCTCCGAGGATCCAGGCTGCCGGAGTATTTTTAAACCATGGACATCCCGGCTAATGGTGTGAAGAGCTTTATAAACCGGCCCCAGATCGCCCAGAGAACGGCATGCCAGGATTCTATATGGTCCGATTTGTCTGCCGATGATCACAGAGGTTTGCCCACAAAATGAAGTTTGAAGGATGAGTGAAGGTCTCGCAATCTTGGGGAATCCAATTTTCTCCTCGTTCAAACAAGAATTGGATAATGCTATATCTCAAAATTCCATTATGCTGCCAAAGGCCCGAAGTAACCTGTCTTCGTCAGCCAGGTTGAGACAAAATCATTGGCACACCCCTGGTCAGCCTGAAGAAACAGAAGGGGGCCCCTTGGGATGCCGCATTTCTTCAAAGTAACTGTTCCAGCGGGCAATACATTCCAAGCAAAGAACCTCCCGCAATGGGGCCTTCAAGACACGCCACCTCTTCCATAAGAGCGGGTTCTTGAAAAAAAGGGTCCAGGAGATTTTTCTACCACAGCTCTTACATCTCAGCACAATGCCTCAAGGATGTCGCAATTAGGAGGAAGATGAGAATTGGCCCTGGAGAGGGCGCGATGGCCGAATAGGCCGTCCCTGCCATTCATTGTCAGAAGATGGATGGTTTGGCGGAACCTTCTGACCGTTTGTATTCCAATTAGCGCTCCCGAGTCCAAATTTGATTATAAACTGAATCCCTTCTAACGAATCTTAAGTAATCGCCACTACAAAATCACTTTTCCATGAAAGGCATTCTTTAAAAAGGGATGTCGTCATCCGTTATTCCACCCCCGCCTGGAGCTCCTGCCGCGGGCGCGGCGGAGCTGGCTTTTTCTCCCCCTCCCCCTCCCACTCCACTATCGCCACGCGTACCCAACATCACCATATTGTCAGCCCGAATCTCGGTGGTATACCGTTTATTCCCCTCTTTGTCTTCCCAACTCCGGGTCTGCAATTTTCCTTCGATGTACACTTGCTTTCCCTTGGTGAGATATTGACCGCAGATATCGGCCAACTTATCCCAAGCCACAATATTATGCCATTCCGTCCTCTGTTGCCGCTCCCCATTTTGATCTTTCCAAAATTCATCGGTGGCCAAGCTGAACCGGGCAATAGCGGTTCCACCCTGGGTATATTTGACTTCAGGGTCTTTGCCCAGCCGTCCGATCAAAATCACCTTGTTGACTGTTCCCGCCATAATCGTTCCTCCTGCCAGGATTAGAATGGAATTCCCTAAAATGAATTGTTGGTTAGCGACGAGTGGATTTCTTTGCGGGAGTGGCTCTCGGAATTGCCGTAGAGACTCCCATGGCGGTCAACCGATCTTTGGCCAACTGCGCGGCATCGCTGCCCGGGTACTTTTGCATCACACCGCGGAGTTCCCTAATTCCCTCCTGAGTTTGTTTTGTTTCCAAGAGGCTGTATCCCTTCTTGAGCATGGCAGCGGGAGCCTTGTCACCGTCCGGGTAAGTGGAAATTACTTTGTCGAAGGCAACAATGGCTTCCGGGAATTTGCGTCGAACATAGTGACATTCTCCAATCCAGTAAGCGGCGTTGTCGGAGAGCTCCGTGTCGGGATAAATCCGCAGATACTCCTCGAATCCCTGTATGGCCAAATCATAATTGCCTTTCATATAATCACTATAGGATGAATTGTAAAGCTGATCGGGAGAGGGAGGAGCGGCAGGCCGGCCAGGAGCTGCGCCAGGTGTGCTGCTCTGGGTGTCTTTCAGGACTTCGACTTCCTGCTTGGCTTTTATTTCCGCCAATTGACTGGATAGTTTGGAAATCTTATCCAGAATCAGATCAAGTCCCGAGTTGACCGTGCCAATCTGATTATTTATGGTCTCCACCTTTGAGGCCACCGCTGCTTGAGTCTGTTGGTTCGATGATTTTATTTCATCGATGGATCTGCGCAATTGCGCCACTTGATCGGCAATCTGCTCCACCAGGGTCTTGAGAATAGCACTCTGGGTGTCGTGGCTTTTTTGCAGGTCTCTCATCATGTCGAGCACCATCGACACATCGCTTTGCAGCCGGATCATCTCTTTGCTGGCGGCTAAGAGATTCCCGCCCATAAATAGCAAGGCCAGCAGGGTGAAAGATAGTTTTTTAGACAAAGTGATGTTCCTCCCCTCGGATCGAGAAAATGAAAAAGAATCGGGCATAACTTGTTCCCGGGTCCTCAAAACCCCGCGCCAGGCAATTTAGGACAAACTGCCACGATCTCCGTTAGCAGTCCGAATCTGAAGGGATCCAAATTTTCGATTCCCCTAGGATCCGATATTTGTCTCTTCCCGCAAATTACACGGCACATGACAAATTTAAACCATTCCAACGGATTCTGTCTATGCCGAATTCACTCTCGGCTAGTCAAACAGCTTTTCATGGGAGCCCCGCCTGCCAGCGTGGCTGGCACGACAAATGGATGAAAATGGACAACAGGGTGGGACGCGCGAGTGTGACAAAGTCACTCGTCGCGCGTCGTCTGGCCAGCCGCGCCTGCCGAGCCAGAGTGCACCGGTGACGGCGGTCACTCGTGCCCGCTCCACCATTGCCTGGCTGGGATTTTCTAGGGAGCTCCCATGTCAGTGGGATTGGCACAACAAGATGAAAAAAATCTCCAGACCTCACAGGCCTTGGAGACCTGTGAGGTCTGCGGCACCGGGGTTTTCTTAGGAGAGGATGAGAATTTATTCCCCCTTTGAAGGGGGATGGCGTCCGTCAGCTGACGGACGCCAGGGGGATGTCTCGTCGGCATGCCTGACATCCCCCAGTGCCCGCAAACGGGCGCCACCGCATTATGCCGTTTGGGCAAAAAAAGGCCCCAAAACAAAACAACCCTGTGTATTTGACACACAGGGTTGTTTTGTTGCCGCGACTCAAACAAGCATGGATTACTTGCTGGTCATTACAAAATGAGCACGGCGGTTCTTCTGCCAGCATTCCTCGCTTTTTTCCGTGCAGACGGGTTTTTCTTTGCCATAACTGACCGTGTTCATCCGGTCGGCGGCGATTCCCAGATTCACCAAATAAGTCTTGGCGGAATTGGCGCGACGATCGCCCAAACCCAAGTTATACTCTTCGCTTCCCCGTTCGTCGCAATGGCCCTCGATATTGAACTTGACGCCGCTGTTCTGTTTCAAGAAATCAGCGGAATTGTTCAAAATCGATTTGGCATCATCCCGGATGTCGGACTTGTCATAATCGTAATAAATGTCCTTGATGCTTTGAGAGAAAAGTTCCTCAACCGACGGCCCTGATGGTGGTGGTGGCGGCGGCGGTGGCGGCGGTGGCACATTGACGGTGATGCGGGTGGTGGCAGAGGCCGTTCCACCTTCACCCTTCACATTGATGGTGTACGTGGTGGACTCGCTCGGGCAAACTTGACGCGAGCCGCTAGTGGCCACATCGCCAATTCCCTGATTGAGACTTACCGTTGTGGTATTAGTGGAACTCCACGTCAACGTGGCACACTGCCCTTTTTCAATAGTCGTCGGGCTGGCATTGAGGGTCACCGTGGGAGCTGCTGCTGGTGGTGGTGGTGGTGGCGGCGGTGGCGGCGGGGCGGCAACTTTCTTCTTACAACCTCCGGCCAGGGCCAATAACAACAAAACCATGACCAACATCACTGTCTTCAAGGTTTTCTTACTGATCATTCCTTCCTCCTCCATGGATTTAATTGTTATCGAACAGGCAAGCTGAAAACTTGCGTTACTAGTGCATTTTCCTCAATAGTGTATCGAAAGATCGCCATTTGCTCAAATAAAAAACAAATAAAAATAATCAAGGCATACTAAAATTTGACCAAGCCGGAGACGTGTTGCGGCCTGCAGTGGTGATTTGCCGCTGGTTTGTCCCATCAGCCAGCATCAGGAAAATCTGCCGGCTTCCGTTTCGATCAGAAACAAAAGCAATATGGCGTCCATCAGGAGCCCAAACCGGGTGCTCATTCCGGTTGCCATCTTTAGTCAGCTGAAAAGTTTTGCCTGTGGCTACTTCCACGACATAAACATCAAAGTATCCCGTGAGACTCTTGCGCCATTGGAAGGCAAGCCAGCCCCCATCGGGGCTCCAGGAAGGTTCCGCGGCTTCCCCCCTTCAGTAATTATACGGCGCACATTTGCCCCTTCGTCGTCCATGGTGTAAATTTGCGCGGACCCGCTACGGTCAGAAACAAAGGCAATTTCATGGCCCGATTTCGGGTTCCACACCGGAGAGATGTCCACTCCCCGGCTGGTGGTGAGACGTTTTAAATTGCGTCCACGCAGATCGGACACATAAATTTCCATGTCACTGGTTTGGCTGGAAGCAAAAGCTATCCGTTCTCCATCCGGCGCCCAGGCAGGCGTAGTGGTCGTTCCGGGATAAGAGGGAAAACTCAATATTCGGTTGTCCAAAATCGACTGGATAAACAGGTCGGGACGCCCGCCCCGCCGGTAGCTGGTGTAAGCAATTTTTGAATTATCTGAAGCCCAGCGGGGCGTCAAATTGATCGACTTGTTGGTCGTGAGGGCCCGCTGGCCATATCCATCGTAATCCATGAACCAGATTTCCTTAGTTCCTGTCCGGTCCGAAACAAAAACAACTTTTGTTTGAGCGATTCCGCGCCCTCCACCGATGCGAAGTACGATCTCATCGGCGAATTTATGGGCCATGGAACGGATGCCCGGTTCATCCGGCTCTCCGCGATACCTCAATCCAATAATTTGCTCCTTGGTTCCAATATCCACCAGACGGCATTCCGCGACAAATTGGGCGCCTTGGATTGAATTGTTTCCATAAGCTAGATCTTGCACCCGAAGCTCAGGATTTGTCCAGGCTTCAAAAGCCACCTCCGAGGGTTGGGAGGGAAGCTGCATGGGATAGAAGCTTTTGGGAACCAAGTCAAAAATACCAGCGAGCAGCATGTCGTTCCACAGGACGTTATTGAACAATTTGCTGAGATCCCGCAGTTTGGGGTCGCTTCCCGCCGTGGCGAAATCCGCTATGGCCAGCCGGGCCGCCTGTCCCCCGCCCACCAGGCGAATCCTAACTTGCGGCTCCTGAGAAAAACAAGTTCTCAAAACTCCGAGGGGGGAGCCTAGCATTGCTCCCATCACCAACCATCGAATCAGCATTTTCATTGATATCGCCTACCTCGAATATTCAAACCAGAATTCCACCACCAGGCGGGTTTCTCCTCCAGGCAGTGGAGGAAAGTGCGAGGCCGCAATGGCCCGCAAGGCGGATCGGTCCAGCGAGGGGATGCCGCTGGATTGTTTGACCGAGCTCCCCCCACGCTGCCATCGCGCAAAATTTCAAACTGCACGTCGACGCGTGGGGCCGAGCGGATCATTGGGTCTATCATGGAACGCTGCCAGTTGCTGCTCACGGTGTCCCGAATTTGCCGGACATACCAGCCATACCGTTCCCCGAAAACCCCATCACCCAATCCAAAGCCGCCGACTCCGGCTCCCGTGGAGAATTGTCCATAAGTAAAATTGGGGGCTCCACCCTCGCCGAAGGGAATCACGGGAGAGGGTTGGTTCCGAACCATGTCTTCGGGGCGGCGCGAGACCCGCACGGGCTTGGGAGCTTCCGGCTTGGCTTTCTTGTGCTCGATTTCATACGCCCTCGGATCGGGAGGCTCGGGAGGAGGAGCGGTTTCTTTTTTGGCAACCTCTGTTTTGCCCAACCCCTTGGAATCGGTGGCAACCGTGTTGTCCGTGGTAATGGCAGGTTTCGGCAGACTCAAGCCAGTCAAGGAACTGACAATCCCCACGGAAATTACGCCGCCACCACCCGCTCCTGGATCTCCCCAGAGCAGTTGTTTGCCGCGTAGAACCGTCGGCAACACAAAAAAACCTGACAGAACAAGAGCATGCGTGAGCAGGGAATAAAAGACAAAACGCCCCAGCTTTTCTCCTTGAACGTCATATATAGCAAGTCGATGAGATTGCATTTTGTCGAAAACTTATAAATTGAGCCCCGAAAAGAGTTTCGTCACATCAAGACTTCTGTTGCCCGTGATACCCCTCGGAGACGGCAGAGGGGTTGAGCTGGAAATACCCTCATTTTGTCCTTCCGTCTTTCGCTTGCCGTCTCTCCAGGCCGCCATGCTCAAAGGGCCCCGGCTAGTCCGAATTATTTCTTTTCCGTGTGCAAAGGCTGAGTCACAATGCTGATGTTCTCGACGCCAGACTGTTTGGCCCGATCCATCACCCGCGCAATCGCCCCGAAGGGGACTTCTTCATCGGCGCGCAGGTAAACTCCCTGCGTGGGAGATTTCACCTTTTCCCGCAACCGGACTTCCAGCTCGTTGATGTTGATCGTAGTGTCGTTGATATAAAGCATCTGATCCCGGGTTATTTGAATGACGATTCGCTCCTGCGTCAGCGATTTCACGGTTCTCGTCTTGGGAACGTTGATTTCAATTCCGGATTGAATGATGGGGGCCGTGAGCATAAAGATAATGAGCAAGACGAGCACCACATCTACCAAGGGAACGACATTAATTTCGGCCAGCGAAGATTGAGTTTTTCCGTTATGATTCGTGAAAGCCATTTTTTTAGTGCCAGGCGCCAGTTGCTGGATGTCAGATTTTTTATTGTTTGCTTATGCCAAACGTCGTCTAAAGGCCAAGGGTTGGCACAGCCGCTTTAGGAAAAAGTCCGCTCCATGAGATTCAAAAACTCCAAGGCAAAGTCGTCCAAGCCGGAGGCAAACTCCTTTACCTGGTGAACAAAAAAATTAAAAGCCACCACGGCGGGGATGGCGGCAAATAAGCCGGCGGCCGTGGCTATCAACGATTCGGCAATTCCCGGCGCAACCGCCCGAATGGTGGCTGTTCCTTCGGTTCCCAGCCCGGTAAACGCCGCAATGATCCCCAAGACGGTGCCGAAGAGTCCTATAAATGGAGCCACCGTGGCGGTAGTGGCCAGCCAGCTCAAATGCCGCTCCAGTTTTGTGACTTCCACCGATGACGCTCGTTGCAGGGCCCTTTGAATGACATTGATAGTCTTTAGCGAAGGCGACTTGGTGTCTGTCAGCTGGGTCTCCAATTCCTCGAAGCCGGCCAAAAAAACTTCAACCATGGGAGTATTGCGCAGGGACTCGCAAGCGGTGCTGATTTCCGAAAACCGCCTGCTCTTGCGGAAAATCCGGACAAAAATGACAGTGTCTTTTCGGATTTTGCGCAATCCAAAATATTTCCGGAAAATGATGGCCCAGGAATAAACGGAAAACAATAGCAGTATCAGCAGGACTGCTTTGGCCAGGGGACTTGACATCCAGATGAGTTTCAAGAGATCTATTTCGGTCCCTTGGGCCAACAAGAACAAAGGAGATTGCCAGTTCAATTTATTTTTTTACCTCCAGCCCGGTAAGCTTGTTTGCTTGGCCCACATGCAGGTCCACCCACGTCAAACCAGACCTTCAAACTATCACATTCCCTTTTGATGCGTCAATCCGCGCGGACAATGCGGGCGCATTTTTTTGTGAATAAAATGCCAGGAAATCAAAGCGCAGCGCCGCTCGAGCGACTTTGCGGCAAGTGGTCCGGTTCGGCATTTGGACCCCATTCCCATGCATCACCATTTCAATATTCAAAGCGCTGCTGGCTTTAGCCTCGCTACCACGCAAAACTTGTTTGTTGAAGGCGGGATCCCCTCATCCCGCTCAACGCTTGGGGCCGTGAGGGCACAGCGCCTCCATCCAAACTGCTCCCCCTTTGCGGGAAAATAACTCGATGGGGAGGTGATGAATGGACTTAATTCAGGAGTTATAAATCGGTCCTTTGGTTTGGCGGTACAATTCCAGAACTTCGCGGGCTTCCGTGCGCAACACCCGCAAAACAAACACAATGCCGCGTTGCTCCAAATAACGGTAAGATTCGGGGAATACGGGCCCTTCTTCGAAACCCAATTGCGTGGCATCTTCTCTTGCCGCGCCGCAAATCACCCGCGTGACTCCGCTCCAGAGGATAGCGCCCAGACACATCGAACAAGGTTCACAAGAAGTGACCAGTTCGTAAGGACATGAATCAGCCGCCGATAAGGAAAACCGGCCCAATCGTGCCTGCGCCATCATGAAGGCGACCATTTCGGCATGCAGAGTGGAATTGCCAAGCCGCACCACACTGTTGACTCCGACGCTGATCAGCCGTCCGCTCTCCCGCTCAAAAACAGCGGCGCCGAATGGGCCTCCGGTTTTCCGCATGACATTCTCGCGAGAGAGGGCGATGGCCAACCTCATCCGATCTTCATTGCCTGAATAGAGGCAATCCCAATCGACAAATTTATGAATACACTCCGGCAATTGAATGCTGACCATGGGGGAATGAGACGAGGTGTCCATGATTTCAGACGTTCCTTCTCCGAGATATCACTCTTGTCAGCTCGGTTGGCGCGGCAAGAGGATGAAAATGGGCGAATGGAGGCAGCCTGCCCTCAGGCCGCTACAGCTAGTTTAGCAAACCCAGGCGGGGTACTCGGCCTCCATCACACCAATTCATAAGGTTGGATTATGAAAACTCGCGCGTCTTTTCAATTCCAGGGGAAGTTCAATACATAAAATCCGTGCAATAGATGAAAATTTGCATTACAGATCCGCATGTCCGATCATCATTATTGGATCACCCCACAGATCCGTCAAGCAGGATTCCATCTTCCGGGTTCAGATGATGTAAAAAAGCATATTGCTTACACCTCACCTGCACGTTAAATTATGCTAAACTCAACTTGCCTGGCGGAATCTGGGACTTCTGGTGACGGTGGGATCAATGCTGAAATTCCTTGAGATTAATCAATTCGCCCTCATTGACCGTCTGGAAATCGAATTTCCGAAGGGATTAATCCTCCTGACTGGAGAGACTGGATCCGGGAAATCTATCATTGTGGACGCCCTGGGTTTATTGCTCGGCGCCAAAGGTTTTGCGGAGTTGATCCGGACGGGGGCCGAAAAGGCTCTGGTTTCCGGGCTCTTCGAAGGAATCTCCGACAAGCGGCTTGAGGCACAATTCCTAGCCGCTGGCTTGGAATTCAATCCAGAGGAATTAATCATCAAGCGGGAGATCTCTTCCCAAGGGAAGAGCAGGGCATTTATCGACAACCAACTGGTTCCCGTCTCTTTTTTGCGGGAGATCGCTCCTTTTTTGGCGGATGTCCACGGGCAAAACGAATCACAATCTCTCTATGAGGGGTCTTCTCAGCTCTTTTTTCTGGACACTTTTTCCGGCGTGGAAGCGCTGCGGTGCCAGGTGGGGGAAACCTGGGCTGAGTACCATGAAAAATGGAATCGTCTGCAGACCTTGCGGAAGAATGAGCAGCAGCGGCTGCAAATGATGGATCTTCTGACCTTTCAAATCAATGAAATCGAAAAAGCCCAGCTCAAAGGGGCGGAGGAAGACCTTCTCTTGGCTGAGGAACATAAAGTCCTGGCAAATGCGGACAAGATTTTTCAGCTGGCCAATCAGGTCTATTCCGATTTGTACGATGGGGGTAATTCCGCCAGTCGCTGCCTGAAACAGGCCGTCCGGCAATTGGAGGAACTCAAGCGTTTGGATGGGCGCACCGCTGAGTTTTGCCCACAGCTGCAGGCGGCCAAAATTGCGCTGGAGGACGTGGCGCTCTCTTTGCGGGAATATGTTAGTCATATCGAAGCCAATCCCGCTCGCCTGGAATCGGTGGAAAGCAGGCTGGGCGAGATTGAACGACTCAAACGAAAATATGGGAAATCGGTCCGGGAAATTCTGGAATTTTATCAAAAAAGCAAAGCCGAGTTGACCAGGCTCGAAGCTAGAGACGAAAGCATGGCCGAGCTGACCCAAGAGTTGGAGAAGTTGGCAGATCGTTACCGCAAAGCAGCGGCCCTTTTGAGTGAAAAACGGAGGGGCTCCGCTCAAACAATGGAAAAAGATGTGGAGAAGGAGCTTTCCCAGTTGGCGATGGAAAAAACTCGCTTCCAGACCGAATTTCAGCCCGTGTCTCAAGACCATGAAATATCGCGGGAATTGGGCGGAGGCCCCCTAGGTTCGGAGGAGATTGAATTTCTGCTGAGCCCCAATCCTGGCGAAGATTTAAAGCCACTCGCGAAGATTGCCTCCGGTGGCGAAATCTCCAGAATTATGTTAGCCTTGAAGTCGGTAGCCACCATCGATGCCCGCAACAAATGCCTGGTTTTTGATGAGGTGGACAGCGGCATTGGGGGTCAGACGGCTGATGTAGTCGGCCAGAAGTTGAAAAGGCTTTCAAAACACAATCAGGTTATCTGCGTCACCCATCTTCCTCAGATTGCCTCCTACGCCGATTGTCATCACTTTATTGTCAAGAAGGTCGAAAAAGGACGAACCCGGACGGAAGTCGTCCGATTGGAAGGCTCAGACCGCATCCAGGAAATTGCTCGGATGCTCAGTGGCGATCGAATCACCGCAAATGTTTTAAAGCTTGCTGCCGATATGATTAGAAATTCAGGGAAGTGAGGGCGTGGAGGAACGAGCAGTACGGAGCAGACGGCAATGGGCAGACGGGAGATGGCAGAGGGCAGACGGCAGACGGGAGATGGGAGATGGCAGACGGCTGACAAAATATGGAATTTACTTGTCGCTCGTCTCTCATTGTTTGTCGCGCGTCACTGGTCACTTGTCACTGAATCGCAAAGGAGCGGCATCAGCATCGTGTCTAAGAAGTTCTTCATAGAAACCTTTGGCTGCCAGATGAACCATCATGATTCCGAAAAGGTCGCTGGATCGCTGGTTCAAATGGGATATGCCCCGACGGATAATGCCGCTGAAGCGGATCTATTGTTAATCAATACCTGCAATATCCGGGAAAAAGCCAACCAGAAGGTGTTTTCACGGTTAGGTTCGCTGAATAAGAGTTATGGCGCCAAAAAAGGCGCCAAGGTGGGTTTGCTCGGATGTATGGCTCAAATGGAAGGGTCTCAAATTTTCCAGAAATCCCCGGATGTCAATCTGGTGGTGGGATCCAGCAGTTATTCACGGCTCCCCCATTTGTTGGAGCGGGTCGACGAAGGGGAAAATCAGGTTATCGACATTACACAAGAGCCGGATCGTCTCTTCGAAACTTATGCTCAAAGCCGGGGAAATCCCTATAAAGCTTTTGTCACGATTATGGAAGGATGCAACCGGTTCTGTTCCTTTTGTGTTGTTCCCTACACGCGGGGAAGGGAGCGAAGCCGTCCCTCGGCGCACATCTTGCATGAAGTCCAACAATTGGCCCTGGAGGGGTACCAAGAAGTGATGCTACTGGGACAAACCGTCAATTCCTGGCGCGATCCGGAAAGCGAGGTCTCTTCGTTCACTGAGCTGCTCAAACGTGTCGCCAATGTTGATGGGGTGCGGCGAGTCCGATTCACATCTCCTCACCCCAGCGATTTTCATTCCGGCCTGGTTGAGGTCATCGAAAATATCCCCGAAGTCTGCAACCATATTCATCTGCCGCTCCAATCCGGATCGACTTTTGTCCTGCGAAGAATGAAACGGGACTACACGAGAGAAGAGTATGTTGCCAAGGTGGAATGCATTCAACTCTCCCGCCGGGAGATCGCCCTTTCCACTGATATCATCGTGGGTTTCCCGGGAGAAACCCAGGAAGATTTTGAGCGGACTCTTTCACTAGTGGAATTGGCCCGGTTTGACTCGATTTTTTCTTTCAAGTACTCGCCGCGTCCTGGCACGGATGCCTATAATTACGAGGACATGATCCCTGAAGAAGAAAAGGGGCGCAGACTTTCGGTGCTTCAGGAGTTTCAGCGCAAAATCCAGCTGGAATACAATGCTGCCCTGGTGGGACGGCAATTTGAAATTCTGGTGGATGGCAAGAGCCATCGCCCTCCCGCTCAGAATGCCAGGCATCAGCCGGGGGACATCGGCTTGATGGGACGCACGACCCAAAATAAGATTATCAACTTCAGCGGGCCCGAGGAATTACTGGGCCAATTCGTTCAAGTCCGGGTCATTGATCACGGCCCAAACAGCTTGAGGGGGGAACTTCTTCCTCAATGAACTTCCGCTGCGAAGAGATCCACGGGCTCGGAATGGGGAAAGAGAAAACCAGACTTTTGGAACGGATAATACGATGAAATCCCCTTGTTTCGCGGGAGTCGACATGTCGAGAATTCTTTGTTACACTGGTTCACACCTACCTTGTGACAAACAGCCCATCCTGGGAAAGTGAGGCTGCATGGAAGTTGAAATGAAAATCCGGGGACTGATGATGGACCCGGTCACCAACGTGCCAATCGTCATATTGAAAGGACAGGAGGGGAACACGCTTTTGCCCATCTGGGTGGGGGTTTTCGAAGCCAATGCGATTGCTTTGGAAATCGAGAAAATAACCACTCCTCGCCCCATGACGCATGACCTGCTAAAAAATGTGCTTCAAGGGTTGGATTGCGAAGTGAACAAGGTTGTAGTAAACCAGTTGAAAGATGACACATTTTACGCTGTAATTTGGATCGAACGGCACGGGCAGCTGCTTTCGTTCGATTCACGCCCCAGCGATGCCTTGGCCCTGGCTTTGCGCACCGATTGTCCAATATTTGTGGAAGATGAAGTGATTCGAAATTCCAAAGCGGTTTCCAGCTCCCAAGAGAAATTTAATGACGAGGATTTGAAGCGCTGGCTGGAAGGCCTGAATGATGACGACCTGGGGAAGTATAAAATGTAGTTTGATCTGAGTGAATTGCTTGTGATAGTTTCATCCCATTACTCCAAATCCCTGGTTCAATCGGCTGCATCTTCCCCGGGGGGAAGTTGAAAGCCCGTAATGGATGCATTTGAGCCCCATTGTGCTATTCCTGGTTACTATTTGAGCGCGCAATCCTCTCAGGGCCTCAGTGTTTCAAGGGCATAAAATTCTGGCTCGCCGGAAAGGGATGAGCTATGTGCACAACTAACGGGATGGATGGTCCGCCGAACCTTCCGTTGCCGTCACTTTATAAAGTGGTGACCTCATAATGATTCTTACGATTGCCAACCAGAAAGGCGGAGTGGGAAAAACCACCACGGCCATCAATTTGGCGGCCGCCTTTGCAAAAAAAGGGAAGAAGACCCTCCTGCTCGATCTCGACCCTCAGGCCAACAGCTCCATCTCTTTCGTCGATACACACGACTTTGAAAAAAGCATGTATGACATCTTGACCGATTCAAGCCTGAAGATTCGGGACATTATTCATCCCACTCCGGTGGAGGGGCTGTTTCTGGCGCCGGCTCGTATTTCCCTGGCTAAGCTGGAAAGCAATCTCGTCGGAGAATTCGATGCCCCTTTCCGTTTGAAGGATCGTCTGGATGGAGTGCGACAGGAGTTCGAAATCATTGTGGTGGACACCCCTCCAACCTTGGGACTGATCACGGTAAACGCTCTGGTCGCTTGCAGCCACCTTTTGATACCCATTCAATCCTCTTATTTTGCCCTCGAGGGAACCGACGATCTGCTGGAAACCGTGGAGCGGGTAAAAGCCAGGCCCAACCCGGAATTGAAGCTCTTGGGCGTTCTGATCACCCTGCATGATAAAAGGACGCTCTTGGCCAAGGATATCTTCAGCCAGATCAAGACTGTATTTGGTCCGAAGGTATTCAAGACGGTCATCTCCAAAAATGTGCGGTTGGAAGAGAGTCCCGCTTACAAGGAATCGATTTTCACCTTCGCCCCCAATTCCAGCGGGGCCATCGAATATCTCCGACTTTCAGAAGAGGTGCTGCAACGTGTCTAAAAAAGCCGGATTGCCCATCACCTTGAAAATGCGCCACGACTTCCATTATGTGGATGAGCTCAGCAACCGGACGGGTGCGCCCGTGGGACGAATGATCCCCATCGATCGGTTGCTGGCCAATCCGGAGCAACCCCGCCAAGTGATTGGCGATCTCTCCGATTTGACTGCCTCGATCCTGGAAAAAGGAGTTCTGGAGCCCATTTTGGTGCGGCATGATCAGGAGACGGATCTCTTCATGATTATCTCCGGAGAACGCCGCTACCGCGCCAGCCTTGCCGCCGGATTGACTGAGGTCCCTTGCATCGAAAAAGACGTCGACGATGCCGAAGTCGCGGAAATCGCTTTGATTGAAAACTTGCAGCGCAAGGACCTAACTGCGTTTGAAGAGGCCGAAGGATTGCAGTCCCTCATCGATCGCTTTAGTTATACTCACGAACAAGTAGCCAAAAAAATCGGCAAGGCCCGTTCTTCCGTTACGGAAACCTTGAGCCTCAATACCATCCCCGAGGATGTCCGGGAATTTTGCCGGCAGAAGCAGGTGCTCAGCAAATCAATGTTGCTGCAAATTGTGCGGCAGCCCAACCGGCAAAAAATGATCGATCTGGTTCAGCGTTTTTCCCAGGGCGTCCTCTCCAGAGAAGAGGCACGGCAGGAGAGAACCCAGGGGCAACCCGCGCGTCCTCAAAATTATGTGTTCCGCTTCCGTCCACCCACTAAGGAATTTGCCCTGGAAATGAAGTTCACCAAATCCAAGGTGGAAAAAGAGGAATTAATCTCAATTCTGACCTCGATCTTGAAGGCTCTGAGAGAAGAAGAGGAAAATCCCCGCCAAGATTAACCTTTCGATAAGATCGCAGGATCTTTGGGAGACTAAACCTCGCTATTTTTGACTTCATAATCTTGATTGCCAGGAATGTTTAATATTTTCGCAGTTGCGTTGTCTATGATTACGTCATTAGCTATTTTCCGTTGGGAAACCGTTCCTGGAGGGATAACTCGCCATCAGAGGCACGCAATGTGTTAATGGGCAGGACTAAGTTAAACTAGCGTTCCCCCGAAAGAAACGGAACCCGAAGCTTCTGCCGACGTGGGGGATTTTTTGTCATCTGGGTTTGACGACTACCTCATCATGAATGGATCCCATGACTTTACCTGAATCGGCTAATCCTACCAGCCAAGATTCCCTCACCCTATGTCGGCATTTCGAATTGCTGGGCGTTTCCGCCGCACTCAAGCCTATTCCCGACCAGGTAAATTTAATTCATTGTACAATTTGTGGATTAATCTTCCATGTGAAGAGTGAAGGGGTTCATCTCATGGTTACCCGCATCGAACCCGCCACTTCAAACCAGGAACCATAACTTCCCAGACATATTTAAGGAAAACTGACCCAAGGTTTCGCATCAAAATTACCCTATTACCTTTCGGAAACCTGGGAAGAATTGCCGGAGCAATCAGGAAATTAATGATAGGCTCATCAGTGAGAGCTGTGGAAAGACCCTCATAAGGACTCATAAGGAGGAAATTGGGGCCGCTCTTAAGAATTTAAGTATTTAATGACAAGCCATTGTAAAATAAAACTATAAGAACTCCGGAATTAGATTGTTTTTGATGATTGGCTATGGCTCGTAAACCGCGGATATTTTTCCCGGGCGCCTTCTATCACTGCTTGAATCGAGGCAACCGCCGAAAGCCGCTCTTCCTGTCTGACGATGATTATCTCTTCATGCTGGACTGTCTCAATCAGGCCATTGGCAAGTTTGGAGCTCTTCTTCATGGCTATTGTCTCATGCCCAATCATTTCCACCTGCTCATTCAAGCCCAACAGGTGCCGCTTTCCACCCTCATGCGTTCCTGCCTGACCCGCTATGCCCAGCATTTCAACCGGATTCACCATTTGACGGGGCATGTCTTCCAGGGACGCTATCGCGCCATTCTCTGTCAAAAGGAATCGTATCTGTTGGAGCTGATGCGCTATGTCCACCTCAACCCGGTGCGCGCGCATCTGGTGGAAGCCCCCCAGCAATGGCGCTGGAGCAGCCTCAACGATTACTTGCATCCTAGCCAGAATTCATGGCTTCATACGCGGGAGGTATTATCACTTTTCGGCAGACAGCCTCGGCAAGAACTCCTCTGTTTTCTCTCTCAAGCGCCTGATCTGGATTCAAAGCAAATTTACTCTCCAGAGAAATTCCCTCTCTTGGGGGATGAAGCCTTCACCAAAGCGGTCACGGAATCTGTCGCCTTGCGCCGCCAAGCGCCGCGAAGTATTCCCGGTTCCCGTCTCTCGCTTCAGGAAATCGCGGACCGGATCTGCTCCCTTGGATCATCTCCAGGTTTTCTCCTCGACCACCGGCATAAGGGCACAAGACACTTGACACAAATTCGGCAAGACATCGTTTTTGCCGCCAGCCATTTTTTCTTCTATCCGCCTGGCGAGATCGCCAGGTTTTTAAAAATTTCCCCTGCGGCCGTGACGCAACTTCAAAGATGGCAAAACGACGATCATGTTAAAAACAGAAACCATGAAATGCAACTACATCAGGTAATTACGCAAAAATAGTAAATTTCTTAAGAGCGGCACCAAGTTCCCAAGTTCGGCACAAGTTGCCCCGGCCCCAAATTGCCAAGTTGCCGCTTTAATGGACCAGTTGAAAAACTCGACTCAAAATAGCCGACTCTTATAGCTAAAGCAAACTAGTGGGACATGGAAAAATTGGGACGAAATGTGAAAATGAATGTGTAGTGGGTGGAATAAGAAGTCAGCAGTCAGCTTTCTGCAGTTGTATGCGACTGACCATTATCGATGCTGCTCTGAAATGAACCTCTCCAGCCCTTAGAAGCAGATTCATCCTAGCATCACTTCGAATTGCACTATGTCGTGAGTGCTTGCGGATTGCCGCTCAACCCGCTAAACTTGAACCGATGCATGAACTGGCGATTACGGAAAACATCCTTACCATTGTTGTCGATCATGCCACTCAGGCGAAGGCCAGCCGTGTGATATCTTTGAAGCTGAAAATAGGTCAGCTCTCTAGCTTCGTGGACGACTCCGTTCAATTTTGCTGGAATCTTCTGAGCCAGGGGACTATTTGTGAGGGAGCTGAACTCCAAATTACCCGAATAGCCGCTGAATTTGAATGTCTGGATTGCGGACGGCGTTTTCCCTTCGAAAGAGAATTGGCGCCCTGCCCCGGTTGCCGAGGCATGAGGGCGCGTCTAAATGCGGGCGAAGAACTGGAAGTCAGCTCCATCGAAATTGAGAAGGAGTAATCATTATCGTAAAGAAAATTTATGTCGCAAACTAATGTGCCCATTGTGGAAAGAATCATGAATGCCAACGACCGGTTGGCGGAGCAGATTCGCGCCAAGCTCAACGACAACCATGTTTTTGGACTCAATGTCATGGCGTCCCCAGGGGCGGGCAAAACCAGCACGATTTTGGCTACGATTCAATCGATGGCGCCCGCCCACAAAATAGCCGTCATTGAAGGAGACACCGCGCCTGTCACCATCGATGCCGACAAGATGATTGCCGCCGGCGTGCCAGCCATCCAAATCAATACGAGCGGAGGCTGCCACCTGGATGCCAACATGTTGGAGAATGCGCTGAATCAGTTGACTCTGAGCCAGCTGGATCTTCTCGTGATTGAGAATGTCGGGAATTTGGTGTGCCCCGCCACCTTTAATCTGGGCAGCCATGCCAATGTTTTGATTGCCAGCATTCCCGAGGGGGACGACAAGCCGTATAAATATCCCAAAATTTATCGGGGTATCCGTGCGCTGATTCTGAATAAGATGGACCTGTTGCCGTATGTCCCTTTCGACGTGGAGTACTTTAAGCGTGGCGTGGAAATGCTCAATCCCGGCGTGCGGTTTTTCCCGATGTCCTGCAAAACCGGCGAAGGCGTTCCGGCTTGGATCTCATGGCTTACAGAACAAATCCAAACGCTTCAAAATCTGCCTGCGTAGGGGATTTGGCTGGAGTGCCTCCCAGATATATTCGAAAGGTAATTACTCAGACCTGAGCACTTTCTCTTTGGCTTCCAAGGAAATTTGACCGCATGATTTTGTGCCGCCACGCTGATCACTCGCTGACGCTTCGTGCTTTGCCGCTTTGCAGGGTGGCTTCGTGTTGCCTTGGCAAAAGCGCGAAGTGGCAACGAGCGATCCGCTCAGCTTTACGCGCTTTGGTTTGCGATTGCCAGGCTGTTTTGGGAGACAATTTCCAGTCATAGTCAGAGAAGCCACTGATGAAAACAGAACCGGGAGATCAGAATATAATCGGGCGCGCTCCGCACTCTTCAGATCCGCGCCAGCGTCTTCATTGCACTATTCGAGGGGCCGTGCAGGGAGTGGGCTTTCGCCCATTTGTATATCGATTGGCAACAAGCCTCCAATTGCAGGGTTGGGTAAAGAACACTTCCCAAGGCGTATTTATAGAAGTGGAGGGCCCCAATTCCCAATTGCGGGAATTTCAAAGGCGCCTCCGCCTGGAAAAGCCGCCACGGGCCATGATTCAAAGCATGGAGTCTTCGGTTCTGGATCCCGAGGGATATTCCAGCTTTTGCATCCTGGAAAGCGAGGAAGGCGCATCACGGAAGACTGTCCTTATCCTGCCGGACATTGCCACCTGTCCCGAATGCCTGCAGGACATCCTGACCCCCGGCAATCGGCGTTATCGTTACCCATTCACCAATTGCACCAATTGCGGCCCCCGCTATAGCATCATTCAAGCCGTCCCCTATGATCGCCGAAATACTACCATGCGGCATTTCAGGATGTGCGCCCAGTGCCAGGCCGAATATGAAGACCCTGGGGATCGCCGCTTCCACGCCCAACCCAATGCTTGCCTGGAATGTGGCCCTCGCCTGGAATTGTGGGATTGCTCAGGATTCTGCCTTTCCCGCGATCACGATGCCTTGCTCGATGCCGGAGAAAAAATCCGCAAGGGTGAAATTGTCGCCGTGAAAGGTCTGGGTGGATTCCACCTGATGGCCGATGCCCGCAACGAGGAGGCCGTCCGGCTTCTACGCCAGCGCAAGCAACGGGAAGAAAAACCCTTCGCGCTCATGATGCCGTCTCTGGAGGTCATCATGAAGTCGTGTGAAGTTTCCTCCGGGGAAGAGATATTGCTCACCTCCCCGGAATCTCCCATTGTCCTTCTGCGGCGAAAAGCGTCTTCTCATTCTGACCTCTGTGCCGCCATTGCTCCCAGGAATCCCTGGCTGGGGGTCATGCTGCCTTACACCCCGCTTCACCATCTGCTGATGCGGGAATTGAATTTTCCCGTGATCGCCACCAGCGGCAACCTCTCGGATGAACCCATCTGCACCGACGAGAGAGAAGCCCTAGATCGGCTGGGCCAGCTTGTCGATTCATTTCTGGTTCACAATCGGCCCATCGCCCGACATGTGGACGATTCGATCGTGCGGATTTTGCTCGATCGGGAGTTGGTCTTGCGTCGGGCCCGCGGTTATGCCCCTTTGCCGGTCTCGTTGAATGTTTCCGGCCCCCCGCTGTTGGCAGTGGGCGCTCATTTGAAAAATTGCATCGCCGTGGGAATTGAGTCCAATGTATTCGTGAGCCAGCATATCGGCGATCTCGAGACTCCTCAGGCTTTCCGGGCTTTTCAGGAGGTGGTCCGGAGCTTTCAGTCCCTTTATGAATTTGTGCCGGAACAGGTGGTTTGCGATCTGCATCCCGATTACCTCTCCACCCGTTATGCCGCTGAGAGCGGGATCCCTTCCGAGCCGGTTCAACATCATTATGCCCACGTTGCCTCCTGCATGGCGGAAAACCAGCTGGAAGGGGAAGTGTTGGGAGTTTCCTGGGATGGTACGGGATACGGGCCCGATCAAACGATTTGGGGAGGAGAATTCTTAAGGGTAAATGAAGAGGATTATTTTCGTTGGGCTCATTTCCGGACTTTCCCATTGCCCGGTGGAGATCGAGCCGTCAAAGAACCACGGCGGACCGCCCTGGGTTTGCTTTATGCCATGGCTGGCGCGGATGCGCTCGAACACGAGGATCTGCCCCCATTTCAAAATTTCTCAGCTCCTGACCTCCATACGTTGAAGATCGCTTTAAAGAGGCGGGTCAACACTCCTTTTACCAGCAGTGCGGGAAGACTGTTCGATGCCGCGGCCTCCCTGGCCGGTTTGCGGCAGACCGTCCGGTTTGAAGGGCAGGCGGCCATGGAGTTGGAGTTTTCCACCGAAGGAATCAAAACGGAGGAAGCTTATCCTATTACACTGCTCCAGAATGGGCAACTCCCATGGATTATTGATTGGACTCCCTTGTTTGCCGCTCTCATCGCGGACCAGCGCCACCAAGTTCCGATGAATCTGATGGCGGTCCGTTTCCACAATGCGCTAGTTGAGAGTATACTGAAAGTGGCGGAGCGGGCCGGATTGGAACGCGTGGCGCTTACTGGAGGCTGTTTTCAAAACAGGTATTTGACCGAGAAGGCTGTCCTGCGGCTGAGGAAGGCAGGTTTCCGTCCTTATTGGCATCAGCGCATTCCTCCCAATGACGGGGGAATTGCGCTGGGGCAGATTTTTGCATCTCGAAAAAAGAGTCACGGACCCGGAGCAAGGAAAGATTCGCCCTAATCCAGAAATGCTCAAAGCCATCCGGAAGATTTCTCCCGTAGTATGGCTATGGTTCTCAACAGAAGAGGTCAAATTTGAAAATTTAACACTCAGTGGTTCATAAAAACTATCCACTATTCACTGACCACTGACCACTAATCACTGACCACTAATCACTAATCACGGTTCATCTATGCAACGAGGTTCCCATGTGTCTGGCAGTTCCAGGAAAAATAATTGAAATCTCCGGAGAAGATCCAATGCTCCGGTCCGGGAAAATAGATTTTGGTGGAATATTCAAAGAGGCTAGTCTGGCTTATCTCCCCGAAGCTGTAATCGGGAACTATGTCATTGTTCATGCGGGATTCGCGCTCAGCATCCTCGATGAAGAGGAGGCTAAAAAGACTCTGGAATATCTCTCTGAGATTGATGCATTGAATCAGGCGGAAGAGGAGACAGCATGAAATTCCTCGAAGAATTCCGCGACGCCGGGACTGCCCATCAATATGCGGATGCCCTGGCGCGGCTGACCACTCGCCCCTGGACGATCATGGAAACCTGTGGCGGTCAAACTCACTCCATCATCAAATTTGGAGTAGACCAGCTTCTTCCCTCCACGCTCACCCTGATTCACGGGCCGGGATGCCCGGTGTGTGTCACCCCTTTGGAGCTCATAGACAAAGCCATTGCGATCGCTTCGCGTCCTGAAGTAATCTTCTGCTCTTTTGGCGATATGCTGCGCGTTCCTGGCTCGACTCGGGATCTCCTTTCAGTCAAAGCCAGCGGAGGCGATGTACGTGTGGTGTACTCTCCGTTGGATGCACTTAAAATTGCCCGCTCCAATCCGTCGCGGCCGGTGGTTTTCTTTGCCGTAGGTTTTGAGACTACGGCTCCCGGCAATGCCATGGCGGTTTTTCAAGCGAAGCGGGAGAATATCTCCAATTTTTCCATGTTGGTTTCCCATGTGTTGGTTCCGCCCGCCATGGAGGCGATTCTCTCTTCCCCCAACAATCGGGTGCAGGGGTTTTTGGCCGCCGGGCATGTCTGTATGGTAATGGGTTACAAGGAATACGAACCGATTGCGGAAAAGTATAGAGTTCCCATTGTCGTAACCGGATTTGAGCCGACGGACATTCTGCAGGGAATTTATCTCTGCGTGCGGCAGCTCGAAGAAGGGCGCGCGGAAGTGGAGAATCAATACGCTCGTTCGGTCCGCAAAGAGGGAAATCTGGAGGCTCAAAAATTGATCCGGCGGGTGTTCACCATCGTTCCCCGGAAATGGCGGGGGATCGGCGAAATTGCCCAGAGCGGATTGGGTCTTACGCCGGAATATGCCGGCTTTGACGCGGAACTCCGTTTTGAAGTTTCCGGCATAAACACTGACGAACCCGCAGAATGCATCAGCGGATTAATTTTACAGGGACTGAAAAAGCCCAACGAATGTTCAGCCTTTGCAGTTCGTTGTACGCCGGAAAAGCCGCTGGGCGCCACCATGGTTTCCTCGGAAGGAGCCTGCGCGGCCTATTATCGTTATCGGAGACACAATTGAACGAGCGGTCAGCTATCAGCGATCAGCTTTCAGCGGCCAGCAAAAAAAAGAGTTTCAACATTTTTGCCGCTCTGAATTCCAATCGGATGGCGCAAAATAGGGGGCCGCGACATAATGAAACATGGGTCTTACGAAAAATGGTGGCTGACAAGGATCCTATCAATATATTAATGGAACGCCACTTCGCATTGATGCGGTTTCGATGCCAGCTTTCAGCCAAAAGCTGAATGCTGATCGCTGACCGCTGATCGCTTTGTACCTTACTTCTGCATTTTCATGACAACAAGGAGCACGGGATTCATGTCTTCCTCCGCTGAAATTAATTTGAGCTGTCCTTTGCCCATTCAACAATATCCCAATGTTCTCCTGGCCCATGGCGGCGGCGGGAAACTGATGCATCAACTTATCGAGAAGATATTTATGGCCGCCTTTGGAAATCCTACTCTTGAACAACGCCACGACTCCGCCGTGCTGAATCTCGGCATCGCCCGGCTGGCCTTCACCACGGATTCTTACGTCGTGCACCCGCTCTTTTTCCCGGGAGGCGATATTGGTTCCATGGCGGTGCATGGAACCGTGAATGATTTGTCGATGAGCGGCGCCAGACCTCTCTATCTGAGTGCGGGTTTCATCCTGGAAGAGGGTCTGCCGATTGAGACACTCTGGCGAATTGTCCAATCGATGAAGTTGGCGGCGGAAAAGGCCGGGGTACAAATTGTCACCGGCGACACCAAAGTTGTCGATCATGGGAAAGGGGATGGGGTTTACATCAACACCGCGGGAATTGGAGTCATCGAGCATCAGCTGGAGATTTCACCTCGTGCCGTCCGGCCGGGCGATGCCATCCTGATCAGCGGCGACATCGGCCGTCATGGGATGGCCGTCATGGCGGTGAGAGAAGGGCTTGAATTCGAGAGTTGCATCGAAAGTGATTCAGCTCCTGTTTCCGCACAGGTGTTGGATTTGCTTGCCTCGGGGATTCCACTGCATTGCTTGCGCGACACTACTCGCGGGGGGATGGCCAGCACGCTCAATGAAATTGCCGAGGCTTGCGGCCTTGGAATATCGCTGGAGGAAAACCAAATTCCGATCCGTCCAGATGTACAGGCTGCCTGCGAGATTCTCGGTTTTGATCCGCTCTATGTCGCTTGCGAGGGAAGATTTGTGGCTTTTTTCCCGGCGCCTTTTGCGGACCAGGCGCTGGAAATTCTGCGCCATCATGAAGGGAGCCGCCAGGCTGCCATCATTGGGAGAGTCACCGAAGCGACCAGCGGACTGGTCACGCTGAAAAGCCGCATCGGCTCCAGCCGGATCGTCGACATGTTGAGTGGAGAGCAGTTGCCCCGCATTTGCTGAGAAAGCTCAGAGCGTCGGAAAATGGTCCTCCGGATCCACGGCTCTTAACCCTGTTTGAGAAATCGCAGAGGACTAAATGGCTCGAGCGCATTCGAAGGTTTTTTCTTGAGGATGAGATCACAAATCAATTGCGCTGTGATCGGCGCCAGCAGGATTCCATTTCTAAAATGCCCGGCCGCCACCATCAATCCCGGGGTTTGACTCCAGCCCAAAATCGGCAGACCATCCGGGGTTCCGGGGCGGAATCCGGCCCAGGCTGTCTGCAGCGAGGCTTCCCCCAAGCCGGGCACGATTTTCAAAGCCCCGTCCAGCAGTTGGTGGATACCTCCGGCAGTGACACTCTTGTTGTAGCCGGCATTTTCCATTGTGCTTCCCAGCAGGATGCGTCCCTCTGGCCAGGGAACCAGGTAACCCTGCGCGGAGTGAATCAAGTGCCGCAGAGCCGGATGCCGCCATTGTAATTGCACTATCTGTCCCCGAACCGGCTTGACGGGGATCTCCAGGCGAAAGCGCGAATCGATTTGCCCGGCCCAGCTGCCGGCGGCATTTACCACCACATCGGCCCTGAGGGCCTCATCCGGCACTTTGACCCCCGTGACTTGGCTGCCTTCGATGATCAGGCCAACCGCCGGGGTTCCCGTCCGGAACTGCACACCACGCTCGATTCCAGCCGTGACCAGAGCTTTCACCAGGGCCCGGTTGTCAACATAATGATCCATGGGTAAAAGCAATCCGGCCAGGACCTGATCGCCCAGCGCCGGTTCGAGTTCATGCACTTGAGCGCGTGACAGTTCTTCATAGGGAAGTCCCTTCTCTTCCTGTTGCTGAATTACCTTTGCCAGCATTGCGGTTTCCGCAAAGCTGGCGGCTACAAACAGAGTGCCCGTCTGCCCATAACCAATTCGTATTTGAGTCTCGTCCTCAAGTTCTGCCACAAAGTCAGGATAGATTTCCCGGCTGGCCAGGCAAAGCTCAAACAACGGCCCATTGGAGCCGTGAGCCACCTCGGCCTGCGGAGCCAACATCCCGGCGGCGGCCCCGGAGGCTTCTTCTCCCGGCTGTCCTCTTTCGATTAATGTGACCTTGATCCCCTTTCGAGCGAGCTGCCATGCGACCGAACACCCAATAACCCCTCCACCAACGACTACAACATTTGGTTTATTGTCCATAATCCTCCCGGCATAAACTCCAGCGCTGCTCATTAAATTTCTACCATCAAACCTAAATTCATCCAAACCAATCGAGGAAAATGGCGGCGGAAATCTCAGGCCAGGATTGCCCCCCTCCAATAAAGGAAATTGGCAATTTGCACCCCAACCTTACATCGGGAAAGAATAATTGTAACCGTTCAGGGAGGGACTGAACCCGAAGGGTTCACAGCCATTAGGCAGGGGTAAGGCCGTTAGGCCGCCACCCCTGGATATAGGCAATGATAGAAACGACCCCGGCAGGGGTCGCAGCTTGCAAAGGGGCTGCGACCCTTTCAGGGTCGGATTGGTTTGCTTTTTGACCGGTGGTTGAGCGTGTGACCACTGTCGCACGCTCAACCACCGGCTAATCGCTGTGAACCCTTCGGGTTCCCCCCCCTGAACGGTTGCGAATAATTTTTGGTGACTACTCAGACAAACAGAATTCAGAAGTAAGCATCCAGAATGGCCTGCTCTAGTCCGCCTGCACAAACTAGGGAGCCTTTTGCCACATCACCAAGTCCTCAACACTCGTCACGGGCGTTTCCCTTCTGAATTCTGACTCCTGGCTGCCTGAGCAGTTACAATTCTTGAAATTTATATTGAACCAGGTACTTGGTATTATCGTATACTAGGCATGAGGGAATATGAAAAAAGAAACCGATGAATTGGAAAATCGTATCACTCAGCTTCGCAAAGGAATCCTGGAGCTCGCCATTATGGGGGCGCTTTACCATCAAAGCCACTACGGCTATTCCCTGGTCCGGTTGATGTCGCGGGACGGCGCCTTGAGCCTGAAGGAAGGGACCATTTATCCAATTCTGAGCCGTTTGAACCGCGAAGGATTGGTGAATGCTCACTGGGTGGAATCCTCCCAAGGACCGCCCCGGAAATATTATGCTTTGACCAAAGACGGAAGGCGTCAGTATGAAGCACTCATCCAGGAGTTCGAGCAATTGGTGGATTTAGTTCGCGAGTCCGGTCAAAAGAGCCGATATCCGCGGGATGAAAAAAAAGAGAAGTTGAACGTCAGCAAGGAGTCCGAAAATGAATGAATATCCTCCCGTAGTGGAAAAAATCGTCAGCGATTATCTCTTGCGGTTGAAGAGCCAACTGGGTACGATTCCGACGCCCGAGCATCAGGAAATCCTTCAAGAAATCGAATCGCATATTTATGAATCCTACGTCGCGGAGACGGCGGACAACGAAGTAGACCGAATCTTGTTGGTCTTGCGCAAACTCGGCGAACCGGCCGAGGTGCTTTCCAGCCGCGTGCCCCGGGCCATGATGGCCATTGGCAGACGGAAGAATCTCCCGCTCTACATTTTGGGGGGAGCGATTGCCTTGCTCTTTGGCGTCCCCTTGGGTCTGGGCGGAGTCGCCTTGTTAGTGGGATTACTTGCGGCCCTCTTCGGTTTGCTGGTGGCTTATTTTGCCCTGGGAACCAGTTTGGTGGTGGGTGGGTTGGCGATCATGGTCCTGGGTGGCTTGTTGGTGTTTAATCCCGAAATGGCCGGCAAGCTGCTTTTTATGGGTTATCTCAATCTGGATTGGGGAACTTCCGGCTTGAACCAAATGCCTCTTGTTTATCAGGGGCTGCTGGTCCTTCTGATCGGCCTAATTTTGGCGGCTGTCGGTTTGGGCCTCCTCTGGCTGGGGAAATATCTCTTGAAAGGGCTCCACTACCTGTTAAGCCTGGCAAGCCAAAAAATTCGACAATTCACGGCTCAGCACAATAAAAAGAACCTCAAGATGGCAAACCTGCTTTTTTAGATCTTGCCATCAAATTCCCATTGCCCATAAAGCATAATGAGGTTACCTGTCAATTGCCGAGGCTGCCGCAAAATTCCTATACTGGAGACGTTGGGAAATGTAATTGACTTTGATCACCTGTCAATTATGAGGTCCTTTAAAAGGGGTGAAGACAAGAGTAAATTTGCCATTTTAGGATCGAGATCCTTCAATATCTTGACCTCGTCTAATGCCAACCCTGGCCTCCATAGGAGTAAGTAAGAAAACCCAAGAAGGAAGTGTGCTTGAGCGTGATCTGGTTTAATCCGAATGGCCTGCTTACAGTATTCTATAGCTTCATTGCTGCGCTTTAGCTCGTCGTAGCAAACAGCAAGTTTATAGTGTGCAACAGCATCTTCAGGATTGATCTGGATGGCCTGCTTGTGGCAATCTATCGCTTCGTTACTATGACCTAGCTTGAGGTAGCAATCACCAAGACTGTTGAGTGCCATGACATTATCAGGATTAATCTGGATGGCCTGCTTGAAGCATTCAATTGCTTCATTGGTACGGTCAAGTGTGAGGAAGCAAAAACCTAAGCTGAAGTGCGCACGAGGATAATGAGGCTTGATCCGGATGGCCTGCTTGAAGCAATCTATCGCTTCATTGGCGCGGTCACTTTTGAGTTGGCAAACACCAAGTTTATAGTGCGCATCAGCATCATCAGGATTGATCTGGATGGCCTGCTTGAAGCATTCAATCGCTTCACTGTTGTGACTTAGCTTGATGTAGCATTCACCTAGGATGAATTGCGCATTAGAATCATCCGGATTGATCCGAATGGCCTGCTTGAAGCATTCAATCGCTTCATTGGTGCAGTCAAGTGTGAGGTAGCAAATACCTAGGTTGAAGTGGGCATCATGATAATCAGGATTGATCTGGATGGCCTGCTTGAAGTAATCTATCGCCACATTATTGCGGCCTGCCTTGCAGGAGATAAAACCAAGTTGAAATTGCGCATGAGCATCCTCCTGACCTCTTATTTTATTCTCAATGAAATTCAATTCGCTTAAAGCAGTTTTATTTTCCGGCTCATATTCCAATGACCGTTTAAACTGTTTTTCAGCTTCGCACAATTGGCCCAAATCAATCAGTGCGGCTCCTTGTCCACGAATGGCCCGAGCTTTTTGAACTGAAATTGCCCAAGGGCGGATATTTTCAGCCTGAACATAACAATCATAAGCTCCGGCAAAATTTCCCGCCTTACAAAGATAAAATCCCTTCTCGCATAAAAGGTCGGGATGATCGGATTCAAGTTCCAGCCCTAAATCAATTAATTTAAGAGCCTTCTGGCTTTCACCGAAACTATTTTGGAGTCCCGCCAACATACAACAGGCTTGGGAATAGGAAAGCTCCACCCAAACCACACCGCCCTCCCTGCCAACCTGACGTTGGTAATTACAGAAAGCCTGCCATTCCTCCATTGTCCAGAAGGCTCCCTCCACGTAAGACCCCAATAGCCAAGAGTCTTGCTTCTCGTTAATTGAATGCCAATCGGGGGGCATATCCTTGATCATCTGCTCCAAGACTGCAGCTGCCTCTCGGTGATTGCCCTGATTGATCAGTCCTTTGGCACGTTCAAACAATTCGCTATGATTACTCAGCTTATTGGGGGGTGTGGCAGCCTGTGAAGGATCTGTGGTTTCTCGTTTATCTGATGGCTGATTCGAGACTGATGGTTCTTGCTGGTGATCGGTCACTGATGCCACGGCTATATCAGCACCTTTTTTTTGGGGAACAAACATTTTGTGGCCGCACTTGCCACAAAAGAGAGATCCAGCTGGCCATTCAATGCCGCATTTCGTGCAGCATATGGCAGAACGTTTTGGCTGTGGGTTTGGAGAATTGACAATAAATTCTGTTGGACTTGACCTTGGTGACGGCGGAGAAGTCAATTGTGGGACTTCACCACTATCAAATTTGCTTTGCGACGATGTTGGCGTGACGTTCTGACCCTGCGGAGCCTTAAGGTTTCTGCGCAGAAGGTTCGCATATTTCCGTCTTATCTTTGAGCGAAGGAAAATGTTAGGCCAAGCCTCTGCGGCAACGGCTGCTCGAACAGCATTAGCAGCGGCACCTTCATATGTGGGGCTGGTAGCAGCAGCGGCATCGTGGGCAGCAGTGACTGCATTGTTTGCGGCTAGCGATAGCGAACCCACGAAATTCAGCATCTTCATGTCAGTAATTGCAATTTTTACTTCTTCTAGGGTTGCTCTTCCTTTTGTCCAAGACCGAGCAGCTTCAATTGCCTTGTGTGGCAAGTGATTATGCGGATATTTGCCCTCGAAGATGTGTAAGACGTTATCTGCACATGCACATACAAAAAGAACAATCTCCTGACGGGTTGGCCAGCCCACTGAATTCATCATCTTTTCGCATAACCATAGCATCCACTCCGGGCGTTCACAGTGCTCCCATGCCTGGGCAAGAGATTTACCTCTAGCCCACTGCACGAATTCATCATCGGCATTGAGTTCCAAGAGCAACCCGTGTAGCTCTGTTGCCTTCATAAGTTCCCCCAATAATACCATCCTATTGACGCTGATATTAGCCTGAACGTGCTTAGGGAGCCATTCTTAAACGAAGAGCCCTGGGCTAAATGGGATGTCCAGCACTCAATGAATGATTAGATTCATAGTGTGCATTACCTTGAGTCATAGACGAGATCAGGTCCCAATCAGAAAAGAGCCGGATCAGGGGTTCGATCCGCTGTTCGGCTACTTGTTAATTCCGTCACAGCAGACAATCACGATACAGAATACGCAGATCAAGCCCCTATTACCCTCCACCCGATCAAGCAGTCATCACTCCTTTGATAAGAAATTTTGCATAATTATCCACGATATAAGCAAATGTGAGTGGAGCTATACCGGGTTTAGTCCCATTGGTTGCGATGATGATTTCTTTGGAAAGCCTAGGGACTTGAGCTGCCACGTCTTCTTTCTTCCATCCTTCTTCTAGGAGCATGGAATCGAGTTGATCTCGCAATGACATAAGCGGCACAACAGCGGCAACGGCTAATTGAGCACTTATACCACTTAGATTTCCTTCTTCCGTAGTTAAGTATTGAATGTAATTCGTCAGGATGCAGGTCATTGCCAACGATTTAATCGCCGGGGCATACCCTTCAGCGGATTTTTCTATTTTCACGAAAAGTGCAGACATTTGGATCGTTGCTTCTTCCTGGCTCATCTCCTTCTCTTCGAGTTCTGCTAAGAGCAATTGCATCCAAGCTGCAAGAGATTCGTGGATAGCATGCGCCGATTGCAGGACTTCGCTACCATTAAAGTTGCTTTTTGATGGAGGTTGCGCTTCGTTGTGAACCTGCGGGATCTTAAGTTCTTTGTGGTCATTCTCTGACATTTGGATGGAAGCTCCTTCGAGAAGTTCTTTTATCGATATGCATACATTTACGAAGAGATCGAAGATCTGTGCGGCCAAAAACGGATCATTCACTTTGTATTTGACGCCTAAAAGAACATCTTCGATTGAACTACTTCCGGAATAATCTACCGCTGCACCTAAAATCCTATTCACATACCGATTAAAAAAAAGAGCATAATCAGATGAGCTCTTACACCCTGAATAAGCCTTGACAGCTTGCGCTTCGGTGTTATTGATTACGTTACGTAGCTTGTCGAACAGTTCACCTGAAAGATTCCAATGGTTTACTAGCTTGGATCTGCAATCCTCAATGATATGAAATATGTTCTCCTTGTCTTTGTTGACCCCATATTTTGACTGCCATGTGACAACCACCAGTGCCAAGATTCCAAGCGAGTACCAGACCACAAGAGCATCATCTGTTGTCCACTCAGGAGACAGGCGTTCGTTTTTGAATAGCTTCTTAAAATTATTCAAGGAAAATGAATTTACAATACATCCTGCAATTTTTTTGATTACGTCTTCAGAAACAAAAGTGGGGCTAACTGATATTTGATTTTTAGCCCCTTGTGTGGGCAGTTGTACTAGCTCATGGCCACACTTGAAGCAATAGCGTGCTCCATCAAACATTTTTGTGCCACACTTCGTGCAAAACATGCTAATCCCTCCTCATCGTGAATTTGAGAGGTGTTTGTCTGGGCTTTTTGAGAAAGCTCAAAAATTAGTCTTCGGTAAACGTATGCACGCCCTTCGGAAACTCACGATTAATTAAAATGAGACCCCAATCAGGTACCTGAGATTATCTGCCACTCAGATTGAAATTCACAGTAATTGTCGTGACGACCTCTACCGATTTCCCGTTGCGAATGGTCGGGCGGTATTTCCATTGCCGAACTGCGTCCAAGGCAGCCTGCACCAAAAGCGGGTGACCGCTGATGACACGCAATTGATCTACTTTTCCTTGGCGGCTGATGATAGCTTCCAAGATAACGGCTCCTTGAATCCGAGCCTGACGGGCCAGCGGTGGGTAGGGCGGCTTCACTTGGCGCACTAGATTGGCTTGTTGCACCTCGTTATCCACTTGAATCCGCTCTGGCGGCATAGGAGATTTAGGCGTTTGTGGAGGGACGACATTTTGAGCGCCGCTAACAGAGATCCCGGCTCGGGTATTTTCTTCTCGTGACATCGATCCAGTCTCGCTATGCTTCCGGTTCTTGTCGATCCACTGTTTGGATAACTCCTGAGCGCGTGAGATCTGATCGGGAGACAACGTCTTGGCAACGGTTTCAACTAGTATTTTCGCATCCTTGTTCCCGTCGGCCATGCTTGCATTTGCCCACGCATAGGACAATTCGTTATCCGCAGTGAGAGCCTTTCCATAGTAGTACATCCTACCAACGAAATACTGGGCGTTTCCATCTCCCTGTTCAGCTGGTTTCCAAAAATATTTCAAGGCTTCTTGGTAATCTACAGGGACGCCTTTGCCGTCGTAGTACATCAACCCGAGATAGAATTGGGCTCTAATATCTCCTTGCTCGGCTGATTTCCGAAACCATTTTGTAGCCAATTGATAATCCATCGTGACGCCATATCCATTAAAGTACATACATCCGAGCCCAAACTGGGCGTCTGCATCTCCGCGCCCCGCCGCCCTCCTCCACAAATCGGTGTTGTTTGGCATGCTACTCAAAGCTGCCACAATTCTAGAGATCGCCCCAATTTGGGAATAATCAATGGGCAAATCAGCAACTTTTGGAAAATCTTTGTGAGGGGCTGGGCCTTCATAATGAGCGAAACAGATCATAAGGATAATTGCCAAAACAAAAATGACTCCTGTGCTAACAGCAAAATAAAAATCTGGGCCGTGTTTTTGCTCCCTTTCGATGGTCGCCTCGACTCGGACAGGAATCGTAGGTTTTTGCTCAACAGGCGGCGGGTCGGGAACCGGCGGTTCTTGCTGCTTGGCGGTCACAATTGAAAGTTTTGATGAATCAGGAGTTAATTGCTCAAATTGACAGGCATTACAAACAACGTGATCGGAATTTATTTTTGATTGTATCCGCGTTGAAGATTCTAGTTGAGAGGACTCCCACATGCTGGCTGCAAATGTGGCTCGCACCCTTTGCGATTTGTTAAGATACGAATACCATATCGCGAAGTATATGCCGCCCATAAAAATTACCTTGACAGCATGGGAGCCTAGCGCAGAGTTTGCGGACGAGGGAAGTCCCGCCATAAATGGGAGAATCGCAGCAATTACGCAGTAGCCCAAGACACATAAGAGGTACTTCTTCGCAAGTTGAATTGCACCAGGTCGTATCTGCCAAAGATTAATACCAGCAACAATACTGAATGTTGTCATGCCCAAGCTAAGAATTATATCTATGACCGTGACTACCATAAGATCGGGAAAGCGATCAGAATAATTTGAAGCATTGTTGTATTCTACGATAAGTTGTACAAGCGTTATGAGAGGACTAAACACGGTGAACCCAAGGCAAAGAATCAGCAGCCAGCCTCCTATGCCCTTGTGTTGCGGGAAGGCTGGTACAGGCGACCCTTTGGAAAGCGTGGAGTGCTGACAGGTCGTTTTTGAACTTTCATTAATATTTTTCTCGCTATTATTTTGGTCTAGCTTATCTACTGTGGGCTCATGAACAGCAGTTTGTCCCGAAATGGGGAGGGGCTCGATTTTACTGGGTTTCTGGATTGCCACAATGGGCACGTCTTCTTGTTCCAGAGGCTTGAAAATATTCTTGCCGCATTTGTAGCAATATTCAGCTTCCTCTGGATTATGAAAACCGCATTTTATACAAAACATAAATCTCCTCAAATAATTCAACTAGACATGATCGGTCTCAAGGTCCGGAGAGAAAGTTTCTTTGTCTTTGTCTAGCGTTTCGAGAAAATGCAAGGCATCTTTATTTCCTTGCTTCGCTGCCTTCCATAACCACTTCATGGCCTCCCGGTAGTCTTGCGGGACACCTTGCCCGTTGTAGTACATCAGCCCAAGTCTATACTGTGCTAAGTCATCCCCATGTTCGGCAGACTCGCGGTATAACTTCAAAGCTTGCTCGTAGTCCTGCGGTACACCTTTGCCTTCTTCGTACAGCACACCCAAGGCGCACTGTCCCACGGGAAGTCCCTGCGCCGCTGCTTTGCCATACCATCGCGCCGCTTCCTCATAGCTCTTCGGAACCCCTCGGCCATAATGATACAGCAGCCCCATTCCCGTCTGAGCTGAGGGATTTCCCTGCTCCGCCGACTTGCGAAACCATTTCGCTGCTGCCTCGTAACTCTGCATTACGCCCGTCCCTCCGAAGAACAATTTTCCCAGCTCGAATTGTGCGTCGGCATGTCCTTTTTCTGCAGCTATGCCGTACCACTTGGCTGCTTCCTCGAAATTCTGTGAAACATCGTGGCCCAGAAAGTAAAGCTCCCCGAGCGTATACTGGGCAGACACATCTCCGGCCTGAGCCTGTTTTTGGAGCTTCTTGCAGTTAGGTCTTCGCGCGCCCATGAAGTTGGGACAAAGCGCGGCCACTTGAACCAGAGCCATTAGGTTGATGAGCAGCACAAATCTTAGTAATTTTTTCATGTTATGCCCTTTTATCTCTGCAAAAGTGACGGCAAAGTTGGTGTGATTTTTTACATGAGTTAAAGGTGGTCACCGCGCCTTAAACGACCACACTTTTTTCATTCCCACTGATACGTTATCGGACGCTCGTCTATTCCCTTTCTATTTGGCTACGTCTTGGATTCCATCTTTAAGAAGGCGTTCCTTAATGTGAATTGAAAAAAGAAGGCTGCCAAGGTTGTAGCCAAGTGTATTTGCTCCATCTCCTCCTTGCCGAGTCGTAATGTTGCGATAACGTTGTGAAATTAACGTTCCCTCTTGTTGGTAGGTGTTTAAATACAAAGTTGTCGTTGTGTCAGTGTAAGGGAGATTTTCGTGTGTCGTGGTCGTTGTAGTAGTCGTGACAGTTCCATCGAATGTGTACCCCCACCTTCCCCCTTGATAATCTGTAATGGTTCCACTACCAGACACAGGGTCCTTGCTGGTTGTAGTATTGGTTCTGACAACTGGGTAGAGTCCATTGAACGCCGATTGAGAGGATGCAAAAACAAACAGATAGTTGGTGGAATTTGGATTTGGCGATTGAGAAAAACAAAGGCCCGGATATTTCCTTTGGTTCTTGTTCACCCATTTCTCAGCGAATTTAGGAATGCGATAGCTAATCTGTCCAGCCTCAGCTACGCCAAAAGTAATGTTCTTTTCACAGCCAGGTGTGGCATCCCTTGCCGCTATTTGTCCTTTGGCTTCCTGTTTGTTTGCTGGCGGCCGATTAGTTTGCGGGGTCATGGGGGAGGATGAAGAAGGAAGCGGAACCATGGCCACAATTATCGAATCCTGAATTCCCTCTGCCTGGAGTTCCTTCATCGCGGCGATTGAGGTGTCGAATTCATGGGGGGACGATTTGATCTTGGCCAAAATCAGCTCCGGACTTAAACCGAGCTTGTGCATTTCGATCACATCGTTATTTCGAAAGACATTTGAGGATGAGCTAGCTTCCTTTTGCACAACAATTTTCTGTCGTGGAGTCGGATTCTCTCTATACTGTTGGGCCGGGGCATTGCTCACCTGAGGCTGTTGAATCGGCGACGCAGGTTGATTGGCAGTTACCGTGGCAGGAAGGTTTACTTGAGAAATCGGTACGACCAATGTTCGATTATCCGATGTTCTGATGATCCATTGTCCATCCATCGAAACGGGTTTGGACTGGGCGGCAACAACTGTTCCATCATTTAAAACGACCTTGTAGTCCGCCTGAAGGGATGAATGAATCCCAAGAAAAAATACAAGCATAAAGCTTATCTCCGCAAATAATCTTGGGCCAATGTCCTGTTTTTCTCGCATGATCTTTTCGCTCAACTAATTGTAGGATTGTGGAATTTTCCTCATCTGACATTTCGGCATATTTCGTCGTTTTCTTTAGTCATTGCCGATTATGCCGCGAGTGCAAACAGAAGTGGCGGAGAGATAGGTCGTAGCGCAGAGTCGGTTTTTGACTCTGCGGCATTTGGCCAGGTTCGGGCTGGACCCAAGTTAGTGCACGGCAAAAAGCCGCAGACTCGTTGGAAGGCACGAGTCTGCGCTACAGATAATTGTCTCGCTTTAAATGTCGATTAATCATCATCATGATCGTTTTTCAGCGTTGAACCAGATCCAAGATGATTTCGGAAAATATAAGTCTGTACGCTGCGAGCCTCCGCTCGGAAGCTGCAGGCCGTCGGTCAAGGGGAATGCGAAAATTTTATCAAAGAATTATTTGCACAGAAGAACGAGACCAGAACACCACAGGCCGGGCGGGATTTCCAAATCATGGCCGGTTCCTCAATGATTCTCCAAATTCAAAAATTAGCCGACGGATTTCAGTCGCCCCTCAAGAACCAGCCATAGGGCCAGGCCGTAAAGATCCTCTGACTTTTACTTCGTCATTATGGGCCGGAGTCAAGTCGGTTCATCGCTAAAAACATTTGATTTCTTCTCTTCAATCGGTATATCAATCACCCGATAGTCAGTTGTCTGTGCGGCAGATTTACTGGGATGAAAATCGGATGAGAAATCCCGGAAAGTTTTTTTCCGAGCTGCCAAGAGCATCATGACTATTTGTTTAAATTCAGGCATTCCTGCTGAAATTCATTTTTAAGGAGAAGATATGCAACGGCGCGATTTATTGACTACCTCAACCCTGGCGGGCGCGGCTGCCTGGACTGCCTGGTCAGGCGAGGTTTCCGCGGATGAACTCAAAAGGGAATTTTACGAATTACGGGTTTATGAAATGCCTGGGGGCGCCCGGAAAATCGTTCTGCAGGATTATCTTTCCAAAGCCGCGATCCCGGCGTGGAACCGGCTGGGGATCAAGCCGGTTGGCGCTTTCAACGTGGTGTCTGGCTCCAACAGCCAGGAACTCTATTTGCTGATTCCTTATCCGAATCTGGAGATCTTCCTCTCTACTCCAGCCAAGTTGGCCGCCGACGCCGATTACCAGAAGGCTGCCGCCGATTATCTGGGGACTTCCATCGAGAATCCCGCTTTCCTTCGGTATCAAAGCACGCTGCTGCTGGCATTCGCGAAGGTTCCCCGGCTGCGTCTCCCCCCGCAAACCCCGGAGAACAAGCCCCGCATTTTTGAACTGCGCACTTACGAAAGCCATAGCGAGAAGGCCGCCCAGAAAAAAATCGAGATGTTCAATGAGGGGGGCGAAATCGCCATTTTCGACCAGGTGGGCTTGAAGCCGGTCTTTTTCGGACAGACATTGATTGGCGCCAGGCTGCCCAACCTGGTCTACCTGACCGTGCATGACGATATGGCGAGCCGCGACAAGACTTGGGACGTCTTTCGTGATGACCCGGGATGGAAGAAACTGAGCGCCGATCCGGCCTTTGCCAATACGGTTTCCGCCATCACCGTGGTATTCTTGCGCCCGGCGCCGTTCTCTCAGATTTAACGGGAATCTCGGGAAAGGGAATTTCTCGGCCCCTTTGATATCGTTCGAATTTTTCCAGATGGCCATGGCCGACGGGGAGGGCGAGCCTCCCGCTTAGGCGGACTCCGCCTGGTGGGCCGTCTTGTGGAAATTGGGTCAGGGCGGGGCTCGGCGGGAGCTCCCGGTCTTATCGGATCACCATCTCCCCGCGTCGGCCTGAGTTTTACCCACAATTTTTTGACACCCCTAGTAATGCACCCGGGCTGGCGTCCTGCCCATAGAATCTTCAGCACGAGCGAATCCGCCGTCCATGGCGGATTCGCTCGTGCTGGGGGAAAAAAAGAATAAGGTTCCAGGGGTTCGGACAATGGCATCGTGCCATTGTCCGAACCCCTGGCTACTTTCTTACGACCCCTGCCGGGGTCTTTTAGCGGAAGCGTGGTCATCGTGACCACGCGCTTTTTGCCGTTACTCCCCCGTGTCAAAATTCTGTGGGTAAAACTCAGCCGCGTCGGCGGGGAGAGGGCACTATATTTCACACTCCATGGCTCCAGACAATTATGCACACATTAATAATACTGGCATTAATAGAGAAGTAGGTCATTGCTTACCAAAGGCGGATCCGATTGTCCGGCGCGAGGTAAAGCGCCTCGCCGGGCTTCACGTGGAAGGCCTCATACCAGGCGTCGATGTTGCGGACGGTGTCGGCCCGGTATTCAGGTGGGGCATGCCCGTCCGTTATGATCATTTGCCGCAACAGTTGTTCCCGGGATTTATCCCGCCAGCTTTGGGCGAAGCTCAGGAAAAATTGCTGGTCACCCGCCAAACCTTGGCGCAAGGGCGCGGGTTTGCCAGCGAGGGAGAGTCGATAGGCGTCGTAGGCGACCGATAGTCCGGCCACATCCGCGATGTTCTCGCTGAGAGTCTGCTCGCCATTGACCGCTAGGTCAGGGAATGGGCGATAGGCATTATATTGGGCGATCAGCCGCGCCGAAGCTGCCTTGAAATGAGAGAAGTCTTCCGGCCTCCACCAATTGGCCAGCCGGCCAAGGCATCGAACTGGCTGCCTTGGTCATCGAAGCTGTGGCTGATCTCGTGGCCGATCACCGCGCCGATGGCGCCGTAATTATTTGCCGCATCGGCCTTGGGATCAAAGTAAGGAGGCTGCAAAATAGCGGCAGGGAAATTCAGCGCGTTTTGGATTGGCAAATTAACGGCGTTGACGGTCTGCGGGGTCATCCACCATTCGGAGCGGTCCACCGGCTGGCCGAGCTTGGCGAGCTCGCGCCGGTATTTATACAGTTCAGCATTGAAAGCATTAATGAGCGCGTTATCCCGCGAAATTTCCAGGCCTGAGTAATCGCGCCATTTGTCTGGATACCCGACCCCCACTTTCAAAGTCGAAAGTTTTTCCTTGGCCTTGGCCTTCGTTGCCGGGGACATCCAGGTCAGATTGTCTATACGGCGGCCAAAGGCTCGAACGAGATCGGCCACCATCGCCTCTGCTTTGGCTTTGGATTCCGGCGGGAAGTAGCGCTTCACATAGAGCTGGCCTACCGCGTCGCCCAAGGCCGAATTACAGGAATCCACCGCCCGCTTCCAGCGTTCCCGGAGTTGGGGCGTACCGGACAATATCTTGCCGAAAAAAGCGAACCGTTCCTGGACGAAGGCCTTTGGAAGAAGGGAAGACCAACCATCGAGCGCCTGGTAGATGAGATAGTCCTTCCAGTCTTCGAGCGGTTCGCTGCCAATGAGGGCGGACTCTCCAGTGAATGCGCTTGGCTGCCAAACGATGAACAAGGATTGACCGTCAAGTCCCGCGGCATGGAAAAAGGTGTCCCAATCCAGGCCTGGCGCTTTGATGGCGAAGTCCTCGCGTTTCCAAGGATTGTTTGCCTTCTGCACATCTTCTGAGTCCGCGCGGCTCGAGTGAACCTTCGCAATCTTGGTTTCCAGATCGAAGATTCGCTCAGCCTTGGCCTCCGCGATCCCCGCGAGCTTCAGAATCGCGGCGATGTGCGCTTTGTACTTGCTCCGAATATCCGCCATGCGGGGGGATTCGTCAACGTAGTATTCACGGTCCGGCATGCCGAGCCCGCCCTGCAGAAGATAGGGAACATAACCCGCCGGCTGATTGAAGTCCTGGGCAACCCACGCTCCAAAAAGGTGCTGCGTATGAAGGTTGGTACTGTTCAGCGGATCGACGTCCGCGCGGATAGTCTGAGCGATCGCCTCCGCGAGTGCGTGCCTGTCAGAAATAGCGGCAATCCGATCCAGCTGGCTATTGAGCGCTCCGAGGCCCTTCGCCTCAATCGCAGGCTCATCCAGGTAGGCGGCGTAATAATCGCCAACCTTGCGTTCATCGGAACCCGCTGGCGACGTGTTTTTCGCCGCCTCCTCCAGCAGTGCCCTGGTCCGCAAGTTGACGTCTTCAGCCAGCTTGGCGTCCAGCCCGTAGCTGGCGCGGTCCGGGGGAATTGCCGTAGTTTTGATCCAGGCGCCATTGGCGTAGGCAAAGAAGTCATCGCCTGGCTTGACGGAACGATTCATGGCATCCAGGTCGATACCACCCGCACTGGATGGGGACGTGGGAGTTCGGACCGCGGAGGTTTGATGAGTAGAGTCGCCTGTGGTCGTGATGATGACGGCTAGGAAAAGGATGGAAAAAAGCGGAAGCAATCTGGATGTACGCATGACCCTCCAAAGGATTTTTCCTTAGTTGCACGGTGAAATTTAAGATGCGCTACGAAGAGTGCATTAAGATAACTTCGGGGCACACCTTATATATTCCTATTTAGTAACTATCCAGGTTGCAGCCAGAAGCCTGAATTCAGTAGTCAGAATGAATACGCCAGCGACGAGATTTGATGCCCTTGAGGTGTGGTAAAAGGCTCATAAGTTTCTGGCGCAATCTTTTAGAGGCTTATTCGTAGGCCATTCTGAATTCTGACTCCTGAATTCTGTCTACCTGAGTAGTTACCCTATTTATTTTAGCGATTGGGTGAATTTTCGCAAAATCATGATGAATTCGGATGTATTCGCACCTGCTACGGAATTGCCATGTTCAAGTGTCTGAACGGGGGGCAATTCTCCTTGCCATAATTTCCAATTAAAAACGACGAACTCCCCCTTCTCGATTGAGAAAGGGGGAGCGGTTCGTATGAAAACATCCGGAGACTACAGCCCACTGAACTGGACATCGTGAAAAAGGAGGGTGGGAATGCGCCAGCCGCCATAGGGGAACGGATCGTTACCCAAGGCTGCCAATTGTTTCCAAAATTCCTTAAAATTCCCCGTCACATTCATTTCATGGACTGGCTGCCGTAACATGCCGTTCTCAATATAAAATCCCATGATCCCGAACGAAAAGTCCCCGGTGGTGCTGTTGGAATTACCTCCGATGAAATTGGAAACCAATATGCCTTTGGAGACTCCGCGAATCAATCCAGCGAGATCTTTCTCACCCAAGTCGAAGATTAAGTTGGCGGGCCAGCCCGTGGTAGGCTCCATCCCGAGTTTGCGGCCATAGTAATTGTCGATGTAGTAAGTCTTCAAGACTCCCTTTTCAATCATCTGGCGTTTGCGGGCCGCAATCCCTTCGCCATCGAATATGCGAGAATCGGCTCCCGCTGGGACAAACGGATCCTCCGTCACCGTGAACTTCTCAGACGCAATGGATTTGCCCAACATGCCTTCGAGGAAGGAGGTCTTTTGTTGTAGCGATCCGCCCGTCATGGCTCCCACCATGTCGCCAAACAACCGGGAGGCGGATCGGTTTTCCACCAGTAACTCATACCGTCCTGAGGCGATTTTTTTCTGGCCGATTTTACGCAATGCCCGCTCTGCGGCTTCTTTGCCTATGGAGGTGACTTCCGGCAAATCCTTCAGATGCCGCATGGAAGCAAAAGCGTAATCTTCCGGCCGCCCCCCCTGGCCATCATTCACGGTTACGCCGGCGGATATTGAATAATACGTGCCGCTTTCCTCCCCTTCGAATCCATTGCTGTGCACTTTGAAGTTTTGGCTGAAGCCGTCGTTATAACTAGCCGTCGTGGAGATGATCTTGCTGCTTTGCGACATGGCGGCCGCCTCAACGGCTTTGACTCGCCGCACTCTCTCTGCCGTGTCGATTTTCTCGTAGCCCGGATCCACCAGATTTAGGTCGAGTTTTTCCTGTCCGGCGTAGTACTTGGGATCAGGCAGGGCGCGGAAGGAGTCTTCCGCCAAAAAACGGGTCATCCCAACAGCCTCGCCAATGAAATTGCCTAGGGAATCGCGCCGCAGATCGTTGGTGCGGTGAGAAGAATAGCGATGATTAAGATAAAGGGAGAGCGATAAACCATACCTCATGGACTCCTGCAATTTCTCCACCTTGCTGGCACGTACTTCTACTTCAATCGAGCGGTCCGTGGAGACGTTGGCGGAAACCTCGTTGGCCCCCTGCTTGCGGGCCAGATCCACCGCCCAATGGGCTAGCTCCATGCTTTCCTTGGATGTCATAATGCCTCTCTATCTTGAATTTCTGCCAATGATTCAGGGTAATTTGCGAAATGAAATCTCAGATTCCAACTTCAATTTATTTCACGGCCAATTGTTGTCTCAACTTTTTGGATTACGGACGCGGGAGGCCATAGTCTCGGGCGGGAATTGTCTCCTCGGGAGGGGATAAAGTGCCGCCCCGCTCTGAAGTCCGCATCTTACGTTTTCCGTCAGCTGTTTACTCCCCCCACCGTGATGGCGGAAACCTTAACGGTAGGCAGCCCCATCTGGACAGGCATTCCTTGCCCATTCTTGCCACATGTGCCGCCGCCTTCCGATTGTTTCAAGTCGTCCGCCACCATGGTAATTCGTTTGAGGACTTGCGGACCATTTCCAATGATATTGATATCTTTTACCGGGCGGGTAAGCTTGCCATCTTCGATGAGGTGCCCCAGCTTTACGTAAAATGTGAAGTCGCCCGCGCCGATGAACACCTGCCCATTTGTGAATTCTTCAGCATAAAGTCCTTTCTTGACACTCCGGATAATTTCTTCCCGCTTGTGAGGGCCGGGCAACATATAGGTGTTGCGCATTCGGGGCATGGGGGCAAACCGGAACGATTCGCGGCGGCCGTTCCCCGTGGACTTCACCCCATAGTGTTGCGCGCTGATGTGATCGTGCAGGTAGCCGCGCAAAACACCGTTTTCCACCAGCGTCGTGCGCTGAGAATCATTTCCTTCATCATCGATATTGATGGTTCCGCGCAGGTTCGGATTGGTGCCATCATCCACGATTGAAACAAATTTTTCCGCTACCGGCTGGCCAATCTTATCGGAAAAGATGGAGATCTTTTTGCGATTGAAATCGGCCTCCATCCCGTGTCCAATGGCTTCGTGCAGCAGAATACCCGACGTGCCCGGCGCCAGCACTACTTCCATCTCGCCGGCGGGTGGTTTGATGGCTTCGAACATCACCACGGTTCGTTGCACAGCCTCATGAGCCAGTCGATCCAGCGTTTCCGGTTTATAGAATTCCAGCCCATAGCGCCCGCTCAAGCCAAAGTAAGCCTCTTCCCGCCGGCCATCCTGCTCGGCCACGCAGGTGACATAGGTGCTGGTCATCGGTTGAAAGTCCGCCACCATCCGGCCATCGGAGCGAATCACCAGCACGTATCGCGTCTCATCAGTAAAGTGCACGCCACACTTGATGATCCGTTTGTCCCGCGCAAACACTTTGTCATTGATGGCCGCCAGCAGCGGCACTTTCCGGTCTGCTTTGACCGTTTCCCAGGAAACCTCAATGGGATAATATCGGGGAGTCTCTCCAGTCTGAAATCCCAGGGGGGCTTTGCCGCCACCGGCATTGGCAATGTTGGCCGCGGTTCGGGCGGCCTGCTCCATCGCTTTGGGCGTTATCTCTTCAGTAAAGGAATATCCCGTCTGGTCCCCTTTGAGCACTCGGATTCCCACCCCAAAATCCACCCCGGTATAGGCCCGATTCACCGCTTTGTCTTCCACCCCGATGTAATCGAAAATTTTGTGTTCAAAATAGAGATCGCAATAATCTCCACCTCGGCTGAGAGCAGCTCCGATTACCCGGCGAACCAGGCCTGGGTCCACTCCGAAATGGGTCAAATACTGGCTGGCCGGAGTAGATGGGCCCAGCGGCGCCGATAAAGCCAGCATGGCCTGGTTCCGCAAGGCAAACGGGATGACCGCCGTTACTGCCCCGGCACAGCCCGTTTTTACAAACTCACGTCGGTTCAAGGAATTCATAAGGCTCCTTCGGTTCGGGCGCCGATGCCGGCGCCGCGCACAATGATCTGGCGGCCTGGCCGCCTCTTCTTGAAATTGTAGATTAGTAAATATTTAAAGGGTTCGCCGGTGAGTGAGAGACGAATCCCCACATATATTCACTATAGACGATTTCATCCGCTAAAAAGTTGCAAATTCTTCAAAATTCCAACAGTCGGTCCATTTTGGATTTTTTTTCAGCCACGGATCCTCTGAAGGAAAAGAGCCGGTCTCCATTAGCTATTCTCTTGATCTGGACCGGTTCAGCACAATAGAGAAACCGGAAAATATGAACCATGAAAAGGGCTTCTTATTGTCGAGTAAATAAAAAAAAAGTTATGCCGAAAAAGCAAAGGTGATAATGTTGTTGGTCAAGTTGGTGGCATGTTCGGACCAATCAGCGAAGGCTGGAGACCCATTTAATGAATGTTGCTTATATTAATCCATTTCTAATTGCCTTAACATCGGTTTTTAAATCCATGCTGAATCTGGATTTGGACGTGGGTAGTCCTCAAATTAAAGAAACCATCAAGGGTTATAGCATTTCAGGCGTTATCGGTTTTTCCGGGAGCGTCCGCGGTTTTGTAGTTATTTCCTACCCTAAGCCTATGGCGGTGAAAATCGTATCCACTATTCTTGGAATGGACTTGGATGAATTTTCCCCATATATCGCGGATGGAATTGGTGAGGTGACCAACATGGTGGTTGGAAATGCGCAAAAGGAACTGCCCTCCCATCGGCTTTCCCTGTCTTTGCCCACCGTGGTGTTTGGACGTGACCACCGGATTGCCGGAACTTCCGGCGCTCCGGTTATTTCGATCCCCCTCAATTGCGAATGGGGCGAGTTCAACATGGAAGTCTCTTTTGCGGAATCTGAATAGCTTCCCCCAGGTGCAATCAAAAGTGGGAGGAAAAAGGATGAATCATTGACCATTGGTGATAGGAAGCATTCCGGAATGTGGGAGGCGCGCGCGTGACCACCGTCACCCGTGCGGCGATCGCTCAGTCTTACAAGTTGAGCTTAGCAGGTCGCCAGACGGAGTCCGCCTCCCACATTAGTAAACCATTGCCGCAACCTGTTTCCTCTCACTTTTAATTGCACCTAGCTCCGCCCGCTTGTGGAAGCTGACAGGTTTGGGAGATGGCATGAGACAGCTGATCATCCGTCCCATCCTCCCCTTTGCCCTTCCGCGGGGCCCCGTTTCTATCCAAGAATGAAGATAGTCGAGTGTCGGATTTGGGCTTCTTTTAGCTGGGAGATTTCTCAGCTTCGCGGGAGGTGCTCCCAAGCGTCACGGATTTTTACAAAATGGTTTGGGATTTTTCCGCTATCTCCCGTAGAATGCCCATAAGGCACACCATTTTTCGGCAGTGTACGACTCGTTTATTGGAGACACAAAACTCGACGATTTTGAGTCAGATTTTGGCGCGCTCAATCTGCAAGTCCATACGGTTCGAGACAATGTCTCGCCAGGAAAGAATATGGTCAAAAACTATCCGGAAGAAGAGGAACCGCTCCCGCGTCTGGTCATTGTGCGCGGACATTTACGCCTAGTGGTAGATTACCTTTTCTTCCTTCTGTATGGAGTGATCGGTCTGCAGATCATCTTGGAATTGGCCGGAGCTCATGAGACGAGCGGTTTCATGCAATTCCTCAACAAGGTGAATTATCCTTTCCTCAACCCTTTTGTGGGCATGTTCTCCGATCCCATCCTGCGGGGACGTTTTCGCCTTAGAATCTCTTTTCTAGTGGCTCTCTGCATCTATTTATTCCTTCATCTTGCTGTTTTGGGTCTGTTCCGATTGTTTGAGAGAAGCAAGCGGCTGACCTGAACTATCTCTATCCTGCTCTCCATCCGGTTGAACTGATCGGTTTTTTATGATTGCCGATTGGGGATTTCTTCCGGAACATCACCCGCAAAAGCTTTCCAGACGGAAACTGCCACAATTTTTTTGACGGCGGTGAGTTTGCCGTGATAGCATCCTCCAACATTTTTGAGAGATCATTTCGTCCGCCTTGCGGCACGAACATTGGGGTAAACAGAAACAGCTTGCCTGTCATTATCTTAAGAACAAATAGGAGAGAATATGAGCACGGCCGCTTATGTGAACCAAGTTTTAGGAATTGTCGAAAAACGAAATCCGGGGGAACCGGAATTCCTGCAAGCCGTTACTGAAGTCTTGCGATCGATTACGCCGGTGCTGGACCGTCATTCGGAATATGTAGATGCGTGCATCCTGGAACGAATTGTGGAGCCGGAGCGGGTCGTTCTGTTCCGTGTTCCCTGGCAGGATGACCAAGGGCGGGTTCGCGTCAATCGAGGCTTCCGCATCCAATTTTCCAGTGCGATCGGTCCATACAAGGGCGGCCTCCGCTTCCATCCCACGGTATACTTAGGCATTCTGAAATTCCTGGCCTTCGAGCAAATCTTCAAAAATTCGCTGACCACGCTGCCCATGGGTGGAGGCAAAGGGGGCTCGGACTTCGATCCGAAGGGCAAATCCGACGGAGAAGTGATGCGCTTTTGTCAGAGCTTCATGACGGAACTTTGCAAGCACATCGGCGACGATACCGACGTGCCAGCCGGCGATATTGGCGTGGGCGGACGCGAGATTGGCTTCCTGTTTGGCCAATACAAACGGCTGCGCAATGAATTTACAGGGGTGTTGACGGGGAAGGGTCTCACTTGGGGTGGTTCTTTGATCCGGCCCGAGGCCACCGGGTATGGTTGTGTCTACTTCTGTGAACAGATGCTCAAAACGCGCGGCGAGAATTTTAAAGGCAAAACTTGCCTGGTTTCCGGCTCGGGCAATGTGGCGCAATATACGGTCGAAAAACTCAACCAACTGGGGGCTCAGTGCATTACCCTCTCCGATTCCGACGGCACCATCTACGACAAAGATGGGATTGACGGCGAGAAACTGGCTTGGATCATGGATCTCAAGAACAATCGCCGCGGACGCATTAAGGAATACGTGGCGAAATTCCCCCGTGCGGAGTACTTGGAAGGAAAGACTCCCTGGCATATCCCAGCTCAGTGCGCCTTCCCGAGTGCCACGCAGAACGAGATTAGCGGAGAGGACGCCAAAACACTCCTCCAAAACGGATGCTATTTGATCGGTGAAGGGGCCAATATGCCGACCACTCCTGATGGGGTGGAGCGCTTCCTGGACGCAAAAATCCTCTATGGGCCGGGCAAAGCGGCCAATGCGGGTGGAGTGGCCACCTCGGGCCTGGAAATGTCCCAGAACTCAATGCGCATCTCCTGGAGTCGGGAGGAAGTCGACGCCAAGTTAAAGGGCATCATGACCTCAATCCATCAGGCGGCTTACGAGACCTCCATTGAATATGGGCGTTCCGGTGATTATGTGATGGGCGCAAACATTGCCGGCTTCGTCAAAGTGGCTGACGCGATGCTCGCGCAAGGTCTCGTCTAGGGCAATATAAATTGATAGCCGGATCTATATTCTCCCCTCCTCGAATGAGGGGAGTTTTACCCACAATTTTTTGACACTGTATGGATGCCCCCGGAGAAGCAAAGAAGGGGTTGCACCCGCAATTCCTACAACCCCAACGGGGTGATCGTCAATAGCCAGGGGCGTGAGCCCCCGGATTGGAAAAGGAAATACAACCCGTGCAGCCCCAACGGGGCGGCAGTAACCACCCCGCCTGTCGCTCCTTCGGAGCTTGAATCTCTTACACCGACCAGGCCAGGGGCTAACGCCCCTGGCTATTGACGGACGGCCTTTCAGGCCTTAAACCCACGGCACATTGGGCTTTGAATCAGTTCGAAGATATTTATAATGCTTCCGGATGGAAAAAAATAATTGCATATCAAATTTCAAAGTGTCAAAAAAATGTGGGTAAAACTCAGCTCGAATGAAGCGGGGGACCCGAGACCTGGTCGAGACTGGATTGGCGCGAAAATCATCTCCTCGCTGTTAGTCCGATGCATCAAATCACCCGTGCCGTCAACTTTCGGCTGCGGCTGTTTTCCATCTTCGAGTTTGACATGAAGCTCCAAGATCTCCGCGATCAGCTCCGCGACGCGTACGATCCGCAATTCCGCGGTTTTCATCACCTGATGGCGCGTCGCGTGCGAACCATCCTGATGGTCTCCAATCCCTATGAGTCCTTCAGCATTTCGCGCGACTACTCCCTTTCTCAGGACATCTATGGAACGTCTCAACTTCTGCACCTCCAAAATGTCCCCCAGATCTTGACTGCCCTTTCCGGCAAAGAAGGATTGGAGATGCTGGGGCGGGAACATTTCGACCTCCTTCTAGTTTCGGCCAACATGCCGGACATGGACACCCTGGAGTTTGGCCGGAAGGTGAAGAAGATTCGTCCAGACCTCCCGGTGGTCATGGTCGTCTTTGATGGCTCCTGGTTTGACCAGACTTATCGCGGCGCCGAGCCGGAAGGAATCGACTGGACGTTCGCCTGGCGCGGCAGCGCCAACGTTCTGCTCTCCATCATGAAACTGGTGGAAGACAGCCAGAATATTGACCGGGATTTAGCTTTCGCTTCGGTCGGATCCATTCTCGTGATCGAAGATGCGGTGGAATACTATTCGCTGCTCTTGCCGCATCTCTATGCCATGCTCATGCAGCGAACCTTTATGCTGGTGCCGGAAGGCATCAACGAGAGCGAACGCCAGGTTCGCACTCGGGTCCGTCCCAAGGTTCTATTGGCGAGGACATTTGTCGAAGCGCGGTCACTTTTCGAAAAATATGAGACTTCGCTGGTCGGCGTTGTTTCCGATTTGCGCACTTTTCATGACGATCGGATTGATCCCGACACCGGCATCCGATTTCTGCGCGAAATAGTGGCCCGGGCGCCGGGAGTGCCGATCCTGATCCAATCCTCAGAACCGAATGTAGCTGAAGTGGCAAAAGCGTTGGGCGCGAGTTGCCTGAACAAACGCGGCTCGAATATGCGCAAGGTTCTGGAACGCTTTGTTCTCGAGGACATTGGTTTTGGCGATTTTGTATTTCGCCTGCCCGGCGGGCAGGAGGTCAAACGCGTTGCTAACATGTGGGAGATGGAACAAGCCCTCCAAACGGTGCCGGATGAATCGCTCATGTTCCATGCCAATCGCAATGACCTTTCCCACTGGTTCCGGGCGCGCGGCGAGCTCACTTTAGCCGCCGTGCTCAGACCGATCTCCACCGCTGATTTCCCGACGGTCGCGGCGCTCAAGGACTTCCTGAGGGATGCCATCTCGATCACGCGCCGCGAGAAATACCGCGGTGTGATCGCCGATTTCCGGCCGCCGGAATTCGATCCGGACTATCCCTTTCTGGTTCTCGGACGGGGGTCACTGGGGGGCAAGGGCCGCGGCTTGGCCTTCATGTTCCGTCAGCTCAGCCAGCGTTTCAAAGATGACCGGATCGAGGGGATTCGCACTCGTCTTCCCCGCACCTTGGTCATTGGCGCGGCCGAATGCGACATTTTCCTTCGGGATAATAAAATAGATGTGGCCACGGTCGAAGGGTTGGATGACGAGGCGATCCGGCGCCGTTGTGCCTCGGGCCAACTGGCCGACAAGTTGCGGGAAGATTTGCGCCACTATGTAACGCGGGTGCGCGTTCCACTGGCGGTGCGATCTTCGGGATTGCTGGAAGACTCGCATTATCAGCCTTTGGCCGGACTTTATGCGACCTATATGTTGCCCAACAATCATCCGGATATCGATTCCCGGCTGGAACACCTTGCGACGGCCATAAAACTTGTCTATGCTTCGGCCTATCTTGAGAAGCCGCGCCGCTACCTTGGAGCTATCGGCCACGATTTGGCGGAGGCCAAGATGGCCGTGGTCATTCAGGAGATTGCTGGCCGTCAGTACGGACGATATTTTTATCCCGCCATCTCCGGCGTGGCCCAGTCCTACAACTATTACCCGGTTTTCCAGATGAAGCCCGAGGATGGCGTAGCTACCATAGCGCTGGGCCTGGGCAAGCAGGTCGTCGAAGGAGGCGATGCCGTGCGTTTTTGCCCCCGATACCCCCAAGTCCTGCCGCAGTTCCGCTCACCGGGTGAAGTGATGAAAGTCTCGCAACGCGAGTTTTTTGCCTTGGATTTGTGGCACAACGACGCGAATCTGCTGGGCGGCACGGATGCCACCTTGGCGCGGCTTCCCCTTTCCCGTGCGGAGGAGGATGGAACGCTGACTCTCGTCGGCAGCGTCGTGTCCGTGGCCGACGATCGCATATACGATGGCGTCAACCGGCCCGGCAGCCGGGTGGTCACCTTTGCGCGCATTCTCAAACATAATGTCATCCCTTTATGCCCCATTCTGAATGAATTGCTTGACACCTGCCGCCGTGACTTGGGTTTCGCCGCCGAAATCGAGTTTGCCGTGAACATCGATGCGGATGCTTCCCTGGAACCGGAAGTCTACTTCCTGCAGATGCGCCCGCTGGTGGCGGCGCGCGAACGTTGTGATGTGGCCCTGGAAGCGATCTCCCCCGACAAGCTGATCTGTCGCTCGGAGAGAGTGATGGGCAATGGGCGCATTGAAGGTTTGCGAGACATTGTCTACGTTTGCCCGGCGGACTTCGAGCGGGGTCGCAGCGCGGAAGTAGCTTCCATCGTAGCCGCGGCTAATGAACGGATGAGTCGAGAGCGGAGGCCTTATGTATTGCTGGGGCCTGGACGCTGGGGATCTTTTGATCCCTGGATTGGGATTCCCGTCGTCTGGCACCAGATCTCCTGTGCCCGCGTCATCGTTGAGCTGCCCGCGAAGGATCTTCCCATGGAACCTTCGCAGGGGACGCACTTTTTCCACAACATGACATCAGCCGGCATCGGCTATTTCTCCCTCAGCCAGTCCAATGAGAGGGAATTCTGCCGGCAGGAGTTGCTGGAAACACTGCCGGGTGAAGAAATTGCCCCGGGAGTGTTTCACTATCGCATGGATGCCCCGCTCGTGATCCGGATGGATGGACAAACCCAGCAGGGGGTCATTGCATTGCCATGATTGAAATGTCCGGCCCAGCACCGGGCTGCCCGCTCTCGACCGCATTCTCGAAGGATTGATCGCAGGCGACAATGTGGTTTGGCAAGTGGGATCCATTGAGGACTATATCCCGTTTGTCCGCCCGTATGGCGAAGAGGCGCTGCGGCAGAAGCGCAAGCTAATTTACTTCCACTTCGAGCGTCATGAAGAACTGCTTCCCCCTGACCCGCGCATCGAGACCCATCGCCTCAATCCCTCCGTGGGTTTTGAGACCCTGACCGCGGAAATCCACCGGATTGTCGCCCGGGGCGGCCGGGGCGCCTTTTATCTTTTTGACTGCCTCTCTGACCTGGCGGCAGACTGGTACAGCGACATGATGTTGGGCAACTTCTTCATGGTCACCTGCCCTTATCTGCGCGAGCTCGACACTATTGCCTACTTCGCCCTGCTTCGCCGGCATCACTCGTATCGTGCCGTGGCCTCCATTCGCGATACCACGCAGCTTTTGCTCGATGTCCACCGCCATGAGGGGGTGCTCTACGTTCATCCGCTCAAGGTCTTCCAACGGTATTCGCCGACGATGTACTTGCCCCATGCCTGGAAAGAAGACGTGTTCCTTCCCGTTACGGAAAGCGCGACTATTTCCGGAATTTACACCACTTTGGCGCATAGCGGATCAGGCGGGGAAACCGACCGGTACGATCTTTGGGACCGCACGTTTCAGATGGCGCAGGAAACCATCGAAGCCATTCGGCGCGGCGAACGGGACCCGGCCGCGGCGGGCGAAATCTTCGGGCGGCTGCTGCGCATGATTGTCAGCCGCGACGAACGCATGCTGGAATTGGCGGAGCGTTACTTGACGCTGGAGGATTTGTTCGGGATTCGCCGGCGGATGATCGGCACCGGCCTGCTCGGCGGAAAGACCGCGGGAATGCTGATTGCGCGCGCCATTTTGCGGAAGATGGCGGAGCGCTGGCAGAGTATCCTGGAAGCGCACGATTCATTCTTTGTCGGGTCCGATGTGTTTTACTCTTACCTGGTCGGCAACGGCTGCTGGCGCTTACGGCAGCGGCAACGTGACGATCGGTCTTTTCTTGACGATGTGGATCGCGCTCAAGAGCAAATGCTCCATGGCTCTTTCCCGGAGTTTGTCCGCTACCAGTTCACGGAAATGCTCGATTATTTTGGGCAAGCCCCCATCGTCGTTCGTTCCTCCAGCCTGCTCGAGGATAGTTTCGGCAATGCTTTTTCCGGCAAGTATCAGAGCGTCTTTTGCGCCAACCAAGGATCCCCTCAGGAGCGGCTGGAAGCTTTTCTGGCGGCAGTGCGCCACATTTATGCCAGTGCCATGGGGCGCGAGGCCTTGCTCTACCGTGCGCAACGCGGCCTGCTCGATTGCGACGAGCAGATGGCGCTGTTGGTGCAGCGGGTCTCCGGGGCCGTCCATGGCCACTTTTTTTTCCCGCGGGTGGCGGGAGTCGGCCTCTCATTTAATCCCTATGCCTGGTCGGAACAAATCGATCCCGAGGCGGGGGTTTTGCGTCTGGTCTTTGGACTCGGCACCCGCGCGGTGCGCCGGTCAGACAACGATTATACCCGGATCGTGGCGCTCAACGCCCCTTCCCGGCGGCCCGAAACCACCTCCAGCGAAATGCGCGAGTATGCGCAATGGCGTGTGGACGTGCTGGACTTAGAACGGAGGAGTCTCAGCGAGGTTCCATTCGAGGAAGTCGTGAAAGCTTGCGGCGAGCGGTCCATGGAAATGGTGGCCTCACGCGATCCTGAGTTGATGCGCCGGGCGCGGGAAACGGGGCGTCCGGCTTTCCCCTGGGTCCTTACTTTTAACGGGCTCTTGGCGGAGACTGACTTCGTTGCCGACATGAAGGCGCTGTTGAAGACGCTGGAAAAAGCTTACGATTACCCCGTGGATGTGGAGTTCACGGCGAATTTCCTGCCCGATGGCAGCTATCGCATCAATCTCGTCCAATGCCGGCCCTTCCAGGTCAAAGGGGGCGGGCGCAGCGTTTCGCTGCCGGAGGTGGTAGCGGCGGACGATCTTCTTCTGAGCGCGCGGGGCGCTGTCATTGGCGCGAGCTTAGTGGCCGAGGTCAGCCGGTTGATCTATGTTGTGCCATCCCGCTATGGCAAGCTTCCGCAAAGCGACCGCTTTTCGATCGCACGGCTCATCGGCCGCTTGACGCGCCTGGAAGCTCCGGCCGAGGGTGCGCTGCTGCTCGCCGGTCCTGGACGCTGGGGCACGACGGAGCCTGCCTTGGGGGTGCCAGTGTCATTTGCCGAGATCAGCCGCGTTGGCGCGCTTTGCGAGATTGTCGAGATGCGAGAGGGCCTGGTGCCCGATGTTTCGCTCGGGACTCACTTCTTCAACGATTTGGTTGAGATGCAAATCCTCTATCTGGCCCTCTTCCCTGGCAGCGGGGAAAATCAGGTCAATGCGCGCCTGCTGGACCAGACCCCGAACCGCCTGGCCGAACTCATCCCGGAGGAGGCCCGCTGGGCCGAAGTGGTTCGCGTCATCGATCCGGCGAGCATCCCCGGCGGCAGAGTGCTGCGCCTATATGCGGATACTCTGCGCCAAAAAGCCATTTGCTGTTTCGAGTCGAGGTGCTGAATAACCTTATTTGGTGCGGAGCGGAAAATGGGAGAGGGCACAAAGGACTCGTGGTGAAAGTGGAGACATACTACCCCCACGCCGCCATAATACAGCGGGCAGACTTTGACGGGATGAGGTCATCCCGCCTCCATGGGGCCAGGGTAGAATAGATTACCCCAGCCACTCTTGCGCCATTTTTAAACGTGGCTGGACCGCAACGCCGTTCGGGCAGTGCACGGAACAGGAGGCGCAATCTTGACATCGGACCAGCCTGGTGGGCTCCGGCAACTTCTGGAATAATTCCCGCGCGGAGGCGAACTGGCCGTAAGAATCCGCGTACATGGCATATCGCAGGAGGGTGGCCACGGGCAGCCCTTGAGAACAATGGCCATCGCAGGCCCCGCACATCCGGCAATAAACCGGGCGAATTTCTTCCAGCCTGGCCACCAATACCTTCTCGTCAGCCGGAGTGAAGTTCTTGAGACAGTGCTCGAAATTTTCCTCCACGTCTTCCATGCTGATCATACCCACCAAGGCTGAAGCATATTTCTTGTTCTGGAGAATCCAGCGCAGCGAGGCCCCTGCTATTCCCAGGCGCTTGAAAGAACTGGGAAGAGCTTTCTGGCCATTCCATCCGGTGTTCGCGGTTCCACCCGACATAGCCTTCATTTCCACCAGCCCAATTCCCGCCTGATGCAACGCTTCCGCGGCTTTTTCCACCTCGGGCCCCATGGTGAAATTGTAGGCAGCCAACACGACGTCGATATTGCCAAACTGAAGAATGGCAGACGCGACGAGGGGCAGACGATGTGTAGAGACTCCGATAAAACGGACTTTCCCCTGGCGCTTGGCAAGGGCCAAAGCTTCCACTAAGTCCGGTTGGATCGATTCCGGACGATCCTTGCCGTGCAGATACCAAATGTCAACATAGTCAGTTCCGAGCAATTTCAGGCTGTTTTCCAGTTGCCGCAGGGCTTCCTCCTTATTGCCTGCCTCGGTCTTTGTAGAAAGGATAATCTGCTGCCGACGATTCCCCACGCCTGCGCGCAACATTGGCTCATTGTTGCCGCCCTGGTAAACGGGAGCGGTATCGAAATGATTGATGCCAAGATCCAGTCCTCTGGTAAAGACGCTGGGGCTCGAGGTCCAGGCGCAACCGAATCCCAGGACCGTGACCTTGAGTCCGGTCTTCCCCAGAATCCGCAAGGGCAAGCCACTGCCTTCTGCTTTGCTGGGAGCTTGAGTCTCCAGTGGGGTAAGATCCAGCCGAACCGCGGGAAGAGCCAGAGCGCCCGCCAGGAAATGACGCCGGGATGTTAAAGAATCTAGACTCATAAGACCATACCTCCGCCATATGGAGTGCCAATTCGAATTCGTTGCGGAACCAGGTTGCCGACAGGATATGCGTAAAAAAATCCTCTCTCACCCATATTCCTTGCCAGCATGAAGTATTCAAATTATCTTCTTCTATGGGGGCTTTCCCCTCCACAATCGGAATCATCCAGTCGAACCGGAGCGATTATATCAAAAGGAAGAATCACGCCAGAGTTCAAAATGGACGGGGCTTCTGGGAATCCCGCGGGGGAAAAGGGCGGGATTCGTCATGGCGTCGAGACCAAAGGCAATTCAATGAAGCTGGCCTGGCCGGGCGCATGGTAAATCCGTTGGAGGGCTTTGTGGTAATCCCCGGGCTTAGCCCAGAAGATGCTTGGGACAAAGGTTTGCGGATTCCGGTCGTAGAGCGGGAACCAGCTGGACTGGATTTGCGCCATGATCCGATGTCCGGGCAGAAACACATGATTTGCCGTGGGCAGGGCGAAACGATAAAGCAGCGGCTGGTTTGGAGCAATGGCTTTGGCGGTCTCCAGGCTTTCGCGGTAGCGGCCCCGGAAGATATCCGCCGACACCATCAGCTGATAACCGCCCAGTGGAGGTTGGCCGGCCACTTCATCAGGGTAGACGTCGATTAATTTGACCACCCAATCAGAGTCGCTGCCGCTGGTAGAGGCCACCAGATTGGCCAGCGGCTGTCCACTGATTTTCACTGGCGCAGTCAGAACCTCGGAAGAGAACGCCACGACATCCGGACGGCCGGAAGCTTCGCGCTGATCGTCCACGAGCCATTGGGACCAAGTCATCTCTTGAGTGTAGCCGACGGGTTGAATGGGGCGAGCGCGAAAGGGGACCGGTTTGGCGGGATCGGAAATGTACTCGTCAAATTCCGGGTCGACAGGTTTTGGCGTGGAAAAGCTGAGCTTAAGACCGGCGGCCAGATAGAGCGCGGTGGGCTTGACGATGCATCCGCTCTCGCAACCGGATGGCCATGAGGGAAGGTGACGCCACGTGTTAGTTCCGGTCTCGAAGGCCGTGACGGGCGACAGGCCGGCTTTGGGTGCGCCGTCCTTAAGGAATTGGTCCAGAAAGGGACGCAGAATTTCTTGGCGGAAGTACAACGCAGTGTCGCTTCCAAATTTCAAGGCGCCCAGCTTGTTGCCATCCCCAATCTCCTGGCCGTGATGCCAGGGACCCATGACCAAAAAAACCTTGTCATTGCCTGCATCCATTGGCTTGATCGCCCGGTAAACAGCGGGGGCGCCGTAAATGTCTTCCTGGTCCCAGAGACTGTGAACCAGCATGATCGGCACTTTGAGCGGCTGAGCGGCCAGCAATTTGTCCATGGCCTGATTACGCCAAAAGGCATCGTAGGAGGGATGTTCTAGGAGCTTGGGCCAGAAGCCGAGCTGTTCAAGCCCCCGCCGCCGCCCCAGTTCGCCGGCTGAGCCTGCCTGCATGAACATGTCGTAATCGTCGAAGTGGCTCGTCCACCATTTGATTTCTGACCCGCGCGTTGCCTCCTGATCATAAATGTAGGACATGTTTTGCTGGCGGAAGGCGCCGTTGTGGAACCAGTCATCACCGATCCAACCATCGACCATGGGATTCATCGGCACCACCACTTTGAGCGCCGGGTGCGGATTGACGAAGGCCATCAAAGAGAGAAAGCCGTCATAAGAGATGCCCAGGATCCCCACTTTGCCATTGCCTTCGGGAATGTTCTTTACCAGCCATTCGATGGTGTCATAAGTGTCGGTGGAGTGGTCGACTGGCGTCGGATTCAACGGCCCGCGCAACGGACGGGTCATCACGTAGTCTCCCTCGGATCCGTATTTGCCACGCACATCCTGGACCACGCGAATGTAGCCGCTTCCGATGATCACCTCGGTGGCATTGTCATAACCGGAGAGAATTGGCCCAAGGTGCGAGCTGCGGCTGTGGCTTGTCAGCTCCGTCGCATTGTAGGGCGTCCGAGTGAGAAGGATGGGGGCTCCCTTGGCACCTTTCGGGGCCAGAATGACCGTGTGCAGCTTTACTCCGTCCCGCATCGGGATCATCACATCGCGTAACTGATAATCAAAACTCTCGGTGCTGGGTTCGAATCGGCTTGGAGTCTCGCTTGGAAGACTTGGATGATGGTCCGAATTCTGTGTGTTTTGCCCGATCGACAGTCCGGCGGAGAACAGGAGGAGTAGAATGCTTGCAACTAGAAATAGCAGGTGAATTTGAGAAGTTGTTTGTTTGGGCGCAACAGTGTTTGCCAGTTTCCTTTTTTGATATGCCATCGTCAATCCTCCGCCTTCTGTTCAGAGTTATGAAAACACAACAAGTTGCCGAACCCCCTCGTTCGAGGTGGCGGAACGGCATTTTCTCTTCAAGGGCTTAAGGGAGATTGTCTCCCGAAAAATGGAAGGCCTGTTTTCCGGTCAAGTCGGATGAGAGCATGGTGGGGCAGACATATTTTTCCACATATTCAACCATCCGGCGGGTCCCCTCAAAGTGGCTGACAAATGGTCGTTTTCGGGAGTTGTACATGGTATCCGTCAAATCGCGGCACAACAACACGTTTTTGCCCGCCTGTTTCAAGTTCCTCAAACCGAATGGCCGTCCTAAAACACACATATTCAGATGGACCCCAACCAAGACGACGTTTTTGATCTGGCGCTGTTCCATCATGTTCCAAATTTCTCTGCCCTCGTCGCTAATGATATCGTTGTCGCGGATCACAATACTTTCGATTTGGCGGGTCCAAGGCTGTCCCTGAGGACAGGCGGGCTGATCATCACAGCCGCCATCGGATTGGTCGATGGGGTACTGATTCATGTCTTCCGATGCTATCTTCTCGCACCATTTCTCCATTGAAATGGGAAAACCTTCGGCGGCCGGAGCATCCCTGACATTCTTTCGCGCTGGATGATTTTCATAAAAGGCCATACAACTGCTCGGTGCATGCACAATCAGAACCCCGCGGTCCCGTGCTAGCGAGACAAACTCGTTCAAGACAGGCGCCATCTCTGCCACTCGGCGGGTGGCCCCCTGGCACCAGTGCCGATTCCACATGTCGCAGATAATGATGGCGGTTCGAGCCGGGTCCCAACTTTCCTTGGATTGAATGAATTCCGATTTTTCCCCCCGAGCCTCCCGCACAGGATGGGTGCGCGTGTGAACGATCAGGGTATTCTGTGAGGTCATCGTCGAAACCATCCAAAATAAAAAAAATAAAGACACCGGGACTGAATGGATTATACCTGATCGCGGTTTGATCATCATGAAGCCTTTCTGCGTAAGCGTTCAAAGGGGAATCCGAAGGATTCATGGCGATTAGCCAGTGGTCGAGCGTGCGACAGTAGTCACGCGCTCAACTACCGGTCAAAAGAGCGAACCCATCCGACCCTGAAAAGGATCGTAGCCCCTTTGTAAGCTGCGGGGTCGTTTCTATTATTGTCTATATCCGGGGGTGGCGGCCTAATGGCCTTACCCCCCGCTAATGGTTGTGAACCCTTCGGGTTCAGTCCCTCCCACTGAACGGTTACCTTTCTGTTTGCTTAAGCGGGCCATCTCGACAGAGTGTACTGGATAATCCAGAAATTTGAAATTCCCAAGATTGTTGACTTTTGGACCATGAATATTCAAATTGGTGAAGATGTTTTTCGCCGCTCACCATAAAATGATTCTTTTACCAAGGTCGAAGCGCGAGCCGGAATTTAGATAATATTTCAATGCGAAATTTTGGGTAATGGAGGGAGCCCGCATGAAGACTCTGAGTGGCATATTTTTCCTGACATTATTTTTTGGCATTCCGGGCTTTTCTCAGAAAATGTTGCCGGTGGTTCCAGACGCGGCGCGGCCCCTGCCCTTGTCGGCCGTTCGACTCACCGGCGGGCCGCTCAAACACGCCCAGGATTTGGATCGGCAGTACCTGCTCCAACTTGACCCCGACCGCATGCTTTCCTATTTCCGTCTTCGGGCAGGCCTGAAACCGAAAGCTGAGGGTTATGGCGGTTGGGATGGACCGGGAAAGAACCTGACGGGACACATCCTCGGACATTGCCTTTCGGCGGTCAGTTACATGTGGGCGGCCACTGGTGATCTTCGTTTCAAAGAGCGGGCCGATTATCTTGTCAAAGAATTAAAGGAAGTCCAGGATGCCCACAAAGACGGCTATTTGGGGGCCTTGGAAGGCGGAGAGGAACGATTTGCCGAAGTGGCGCGGGGCGATATTCGTTCGGGAGGTTTCGATCTGAATGGGCTTTGGTCCCCGTTTTACACTTTGCACAAGACCTATGCTGGATTGCGGGATGCCTACCGTCTCGCCGGGAATCGGAGTGCTCTTGATTTGGAGATTAAATTTGCCGCCTGGGCTGAAGGGATTCTCTCAAAATTGGACGATGCGCAAATTCAGAAGGTGTTGAATACCGAATTCGGGGGGATGAATGAAGTTCTGGCTGACCTTTATGCCGACACGGGTGACCGGCGCTGGCTGGCCCTTTCCTATCGTTTCGAACACAATGCCGTGCTGGATCCTCTCAAGCGTCATCAGGACCGGCTCGGCGGACTCCACGGCAACACGCAGGTTCCCAAACTTTTGGGTTCGCTGGTGCGGTTCGGTCTGACGGGGGATCCGGGAGATGGTTTCGCCGCTGGTTTCTTCTGGGATCAAGTTGTTCAACACCACAGTTTTTCGACGGGTGGCCATGGGAAGAATGAATATTTCAGCGATGCCGGCCAATTTACTGATTTCGTGGATGGACGCACGGCGGAGACTTGCAACGTTTACAACATGCTGAAAATGACCCGAAGACTCTTTGCCCTCCGGCCCGATGCGCACTACGCCGAGTTTCTAGAGAGAGCGCTGTTTAATCATATCCTGGCTTCCATGGATCCGGAAGATGGCCGCACTTGTTATATGGTTCCCGTGGGACGCGGAGTGCAACATGAGTATCAGGACATGTTTAAAGAGTTCACCTGCTGTGTCGGCTCAGGCATGGAAAGCCACGCCCTGCATGGGGATGGAATCTATTATGAATCAGGGGATCGTCTTTGGGTGAACTTATTCGCTCCTTCCACCGCCGAGTGGAAATCTGCCAACGTGAAGTTGTCGATGGAAACGGACTTTCCGGAAGGAGAAACCGCCCGGTTGCGTTTGACGCTTCCATTTCCCCGGAAATTCACGCTGGCCTTGCGTCGTCCCGCTTGGGCCGGGAAGGATTTCACCATCAAGATTAATCATGAAGAAATCCAGAGTTTGTCACTCCCCGGATCATTTGTCGATTTGATCCGAACTTGGAAGAGTGGGGATCAAGTGGAAATCTCCCTCCCCAAAACCCTTCGGCTGGAACCGCTGCCAGACAATCCCAGGCGTGCGTCGATCCTTTGGGGACCGCTGGTGCTGGCCGGCGATCTTGGGCCGGAAAATGATTTTCCAGCCTGGAAGCCGGGTGCTGTCCCAGTGATTGTTGCGGCGGAAAAGCCAGTATCCGATTGGCTAAAGCCGGTTCCGAATCTGGCGGGGAAGTTTCACACCACCGGGGTCGGCATGGATCGCGATGTAGATTTTGTTCCCTTCTACCGTCTGCATCGTCGGACATATGCCGTGTATTGGGATTTGTTTACCCCCACGGAGTGGGAGAAAAAATCCGCCGAATATGCCCTGGCTCGGGAGCGCGAGCGCAAGCTTGCTCTGGCAACGGTGGCTTTTGTTCAACCAGGGGAAATGCAGCCGGAACGGAACTTTCACCAGCAGGGTGAGGACACGACTCCGGATCGCATCATGGGGCGGCCCGGCCGCCGGGGGACCAAATGGTTCTCTTTTGATTTGCCCGTCGATCCCGCCCGGCCGATGTCTCTGGTGGCAACTTATATTCGAGACGAATGGCGTGAACGAACTTTCGAGATTCTCGTGGATGGCCAGCGAGTAGCCGAGCAGGTGGTGGAGCGAAGAGGAAAGCCCGAGTTTTTCGATGTGGAGTACCCAATTCCAGCGGCATTGGCTCAAGGCAAAAAAAGCGTGACCGTGCGATTTCAGGCCACCAAGGGGAATGAAATTGCCGCGGTTTTCGGCCTTCGGATAATCCGGGCCGAAGCGGAACGATGAAGCATTTACAATTTTCACGACATGAAACTGGAAGCCCCGCTGAACGCAGGCGACCAACGGGAACCCGCGGGGTATGGGAGTTTGATGATGCAGTGTCGCCAAGGACTCCTTATTCAAGGCAACGATGGGATGGATTCTGATGCTACTCCTGGATTTGGGATCGCCGCAAGAAGCCCACTCCTCGTTGGAAAACGCTTAGAGTAGCTGCCAGTTCATTGACACTTCGCTCATGATGATCCATGGAGTCATCTCCGGGTGTTGGCGCCGATAATTGATTTTAAGGAGCTGCACACGCCAGCGTGGCTGGCACGGCATGAGGATGAAAATATTCAACGCCCCCCTCATCCGGTCCTCTCCGCTAAAGGCGGATCACTGAATGCAATGCATTCAGCCTTCTCCCCCCGGCGGGGGAGAAGGCATGCGGTAATTCACAGCCCTCGCCCCGCGCTAGTGGGGAGAGGGTGTCCGCCGTGGCGGACGGGTGAGGGGGAGGCTTGGCAGCTCGGCTAATTTGGGCAGTTACCCAAAGCTATTTTCTAAGGAGCCTGAAATCACATGGCACGTATTCTGGTGGCGGGTTTGAATCCCGCCTGGCAAAAAGCTTTGGAGTTTGACACTCTGGCGTTGGGGCAGGTGAACCGGGCGCGATCCAAGGTGGAATTTGGCGCGGGAAAAGGTTTGAACGCGGCCCGGGCCTTGCGACGGCTGGGGAATGAAGTGTCTTTGCTTCAGATCCTCGGTGGCGCCAATGGCCGGCGGATTGAAGAATTTTGCCGCGCCGAAGAAATTCATTCCCTTGGAGTGGAAGTCTCTCAAGAAACCCGCGTCTGCACCACAGTTGTGGATCTTGATAAAGGCCAGTCAAGCGAACTCATCGAGCCATTCCAGGTGGCGCCGGAAGAGAGAGTCGAGGAACGTTTGCTGGCGGTTCTTTCTCCGTACCGCCAGTGTTTTGATGCTTTGCTCATTTGCGGCACTGTGCCTGAGGGAATGAAGACTGAAATTTACTTGGATATCCATCGTGCGTTGAATCCTCAAGTCGCCATTCTGGATGCTTACAAAGAATTGCCCAAGGATTTATTGAAAGCATCGCACTTCCTGAAAATCAACCGGCGGGAATTTGAAAGCCTCCGGACTTCGAGTTCCATCGGACGGGATTTTTTTAGTAACGGCCCGATTTTGTTGGTCACCGATGGGCCGAGACCCGCCAGGTTGATTGAAAATCAGGCGGGACGGGTTGTTGGGAAGATATTCCTCTTACCCGCACTCAACAATGTTCGTAACCAAATTGGCGCGGGTGATACAGTCACCGGCGCCTTTGCGCACTTTATCTTAAGCGGCTTCAATGTTACCGAGGCATTCAGGGAAGCCTTGGCGGTAGGTTCCGCTTCCTGCCTCTCTCTTGTTCCGGGGAATTTTAGGGAAGAAGACCGGCAAAGAATTGCGGAATCAATCGTAGTGCAAAACGAGGCAGATGAATTGACAAAATCGTGAACAGCGGACTATTGGCGCTCTAGCTCTCGCTTTCTCTCATCTCGAAGCACGCGAAAATCACGAAGATGATTCATTTTTCATTATTAGACAAATATTACGGGTTCGCCGCAGGGAACGTGCGTGATCTTCACCCCAGGGACGAGTGGCTTTAACCATTCGGCAAGATACTTCATTCCAGGTTCCTCGCTGTTGGCGTGTCCCAGGATAATCAAAGCTTTCTTTTGGCCGCTGAAAACCGCGTCGCGGGCGTATTCGCAGGTTTCCCACTCGTTGATTTCACCCACCACCAGCACATCGGCTCCGCTTTGAGCCAGCTCGAGAATTTGCGGACCGCCTCCGGCGGCTCCCACGGAAAAGGCGACTTTGCGACAGATCATGGCGGGATCCCCCGTCATTTGTATTTTACTGATTCCCAGCTTCTTTTTGAAAAAAGCAATCAGGTCTGAAAGAGATTGTTCCGGGATGGCGCAAATCTCCCGCCGTTTTTTTTCCGCAATATTTTCCCACTCCAATTCTCTCAACACGCCGGTCATGACTCCGTCCGGTTTGTGCGAGTGCCAATAGTCGTGGAAGCGCCACACCACAATCTTGTTGGTCTCCAGCAGTTGCCGTTTGAATTGATAGACGGGATCGTTGCTGAGCCATTTGACATCGTCCAGATGATTATAAAAGGTGGGTTCATGGGTGATGATAAAATTAGCCCCGAGTTCGCCGGTCTTTTTAATCACTTTGTCCGTGGCAAGAAAAGTGGTGACGATTCCCGTGACCTTTTGCGCTGGATCGCCTGATTTCACCGTATCCACGGTGTTCTTAAAAGGAGTGTCCACGCACTTTTTAATGATCTGATCGATAATTTGTTGAATGGTAAGCGGTGAATCCACAATTGCGGAATTTTGGGGGGCGGCGCTGGCCGCTTGAGAACCCGCGGTTGCGGTCGCACTCAAAAGAAGAGTGGAGTCCTTGAGGAATTTTCGACGGCTGACGGAATGTTTCATGAGTACGCTCCCTGATAAAATTGTTCTCCATTCTAGCAAATCCTCGGTCGATAGCTGAGTTTTGTCCACTTTTTTTCGCACTTTAAATTTTTGTATCTGTTCAGAGGTGGAACTGAACCCGAAGGGTTCACGGCCATTAGGGGTAAGGCCGTTAGGCCGCCACCCCCGGATATAGGCAATAATAGAAACGACCCCGGTAGGGGTCGCAGCTTGCAAAGGGGGTGCAACCCCTTCAGGGTCGGATTGGTGCTCTCTTCTGACCGGTGGTTGAGCGTATGACCACCGTCGTACGCTCAACCACTGGCTGTGAACCCTTCGGGTTCAGTCCCCCCTGAACGGTTACGAATTTTTATAATAACAGCCCAGGCTATTTCTCCGCCGTTTTATGGCACGAAGCCGGTTCAATGATCCGTCAAGGTAGCCACGAATATCATTTTGGCAGCGTGTGGAATTAAATCTCCGTAATAAAATTAACTATTGGAAATCTGGGGAGAAACGCCGGGGAAAAAGTGGGAACGAACGTGCGAGACGAGCTCATCCGATACGCGTTCGCTTTGCCAGCCCGGCGTGTAATGCGAGGCGGGGAGTCGCGTGAGGGCTCTCACGATCCACCACCAAGCTGGTTTTTGCGTTGTCAGCCGCCGCTATCACCTGAGAGGACTCCGCGCTGGATCCTTTTTGTGTGCCACTTCTAATTGCACTCTGAACATCGAAATGCCATGTATCGACCGGTGAAGTTGTAGTACAGTTTTCAGTTGCAGAACCGGACGGCTGGCAGACCGGGAGGTGTCGACGTTGGATGCGATGGTCCGCGGGGATGGCCAGATTTCTCTGCAGTACTGGCTTTGGTTACGAAATGATTTGTTTTTCGCCACTGCTCAGATCTTTGTATGACTGGTAGCCACGGTGAGCGTTTTCGAGCGATTTGGCTGTGTGACAAGGCTCCACGCTTCATAAAATGTCCGCAGCATGGCTACGCCTTGAGGGGACATGAGCGGCTACGGTTTTCCGGTAAATCGTAATTTTTGCGGCTGAGGCATCGCAGAAGTGAGACGCGCAAGCGTGATGAAGTCCCCCTTTGTGCGTTTTCCAAGACTGCCGCCCGGTACGCACCGCTTAGCGGAAAAAGCAATTGAGCCTTTGGGCTTGTACTCTTCCAGAATTTGAACACGGCAGCAATCCAAAATTTCATCAGGTGGTGACGGCATGCGACACTTTTCTTGGGCCATTTTAATGTTGGCCTCAGTCTTCTTTCCTTTTCAGTTCAGTTTCTCTCAACAGGCAAAACTGCAGTTAAACGAGCTCGAGTATTTTGAAACTCCCGGAATCAATGTTATGGCTTTTCAAGATATTTATCCGGAAGGGCACCAGGGAGGTGTCAGCATTATTCAAAACGGGGTACGCGTGGCCACCAACGGCGATTTGCGCCTGGGACCTACTCCGGGCCAATGGCAGCCAATTCCCAAACAGGAAAAGCGCGTGGTCAACCGGGAGGGGAATGAAATCACGGCGTGGCTCTCTTACCCCGACCCGGCCAGAAACCGCAAAGGATATAATCCTATCGACTATCCTGACCTGAATTTATCGTACCAGGTGCATGTGCGCGGGGAGGGACAAGATCTGCGAATCACCGTGGATTTGGATCGTCCTCTGCCCGCGGAATGGGTGGGGAAGGTCGGTTTTAATTTTGAGCTTTACCCAACCATATTATTTGGCAAGAGCTGGTATTTGGGCGGGCATTCCGGAATCTTTCCCCGGCAGGCCAATGGACCGGAGCAGAAGGATAAAGAAGGTGTTGCCCAGGCTGTGGCGATGGCCATGGGACGGCGCCTTTCCATCGCACCGGAAGTGGACGCACAGAGACTCTTCATCGAAAGCCTGACGGGAGACCTCCAGTTGCTGGACGGCCGGATCCAGCACAACAACGGCTGGTTCGTGGTTCGTTCCCTGGTCCCGGCCGGAGCCACGCGCGGGGCGATCGACTGGAAGATTACCGCGCATGCCATCCCGGGTTGGAAATACAAACCGGTCGTCCACGTTTCTCAAGTGGGCTATCACCCAAAACAAAAAAAGACCGCCATTATTGAATTAGATGTCCAGGATACGGGAGAAGACATTCTTCACATCAAGCGCATCGCGGAAAACGGCGGCTTTGAGGAATCGCTCGCGGGAAAGCCGGTCATGTGGGGGAAATTCCTGCGCTACAAATATCTCCAGTTTGATTTTAGTTCCGTTACAAAACCGGGCCTGTATCAAATCGAGTACCGTGACTGCCGCTCAGAGCCCTTCCAAATTTCCCCGGAGGTTTTCCAGCGGCATGTTTGGCAGCCGACGTTGGAATATTTTCTGCCGGTGCAGATGTGCCACATGCGGGTTGAGGAGCAATACCGGACTTGGCATGGGGCCTGCCACCTCGACGATGCCCGCATGGCTCCCACCAACTACAACCACTTTGACGGGTATGCGCAGGGTCCTTCCACTTTCAACTGGTACCAGCCGGGTGAAACCGTTCCGGGGCTTAATATAGGAGGATGGCACGATGCGGGGGATGATGACCTGCGCATCGAATCGCAAGCCGATGAAGTATATATCCTTGCCGCCGCTTATGAAGCTTTTGGGATCAAGTATGATGACACTACGGTTGACCAGGAAAAGAAGCTCGTCAGGATTCATCAACCCGATGGCAAGCCGGACATCCTTCAACAGGTGGAACACGGTGTTTTAACGATCCTGGGGGGATATCAAAGCATGGGGCGGCTGTACAGGGGAATCATTGTCCCAACGCTCCCGCAATATGTCATGTTGGGGGACACGATCAATGTGACCGATAATTTGTTTCACGATGCTTCACTCGAAGGGGACCAGAAAACAGCGACCCACTCCGCGCTTGCGGATGACCGGTGGGTGTTTACCGAGCAGAATGCGCAGCACGAGTACAAAGGAATTGCCGCTCTCGCCATTGCCGGGAGAGTTCTGAAGGGATACGATGCTGCTTTGGCAAATTCCTGCATCGAAGCGGCGGAAGCTCTCTGGAAGCAGGAACACGACATCAAACGGGGATTCAACGACTTTGTTGTGGCGGCGGTGGAATTGTGGCTGACTACGAGGAAGGCGGAATATGGCCAGGCCCTGCTCGACAACCGCAAGGAGATTGTGAATAAGATCGATTCGGTCGGCTGGTCCTTGGGCAAAGTATTGAGTATGATTGAGGACCGGACATTTGTCGAAGAACTCCGCGCCGCGGTGGCCCGGAGTTTCTTAAAGACGGTCGAGAACCAAAAGGGGAATCCTTTCGGCGTGCCTTACCGGCCTTATATCTGGGGCGCCGGATGGGGGATCCAACGCTTCGGAGTCGAACAGTACTTTTTGCATCGTGGATTCCCGGATATTGTCACTTCAGAATATATGCTCAATGCGCTGAATTTCGTGTTGGGAGTTCACCCTGGAGACAATACCGCTTCCTTTGCTTCCGGCGTGGGAGCCCGCTCGATGACCGTGGCCTATGGATTCAACCGCGCCGATTGGTCCTACATCCCAGGTGGCGTTGTTTCTGGGACGGCCCTCATCCGGCCCGACTTCCCTGAGATGAAGGATTTTCCCTATTTGTGGCAACAGACGGAATATGTTTTGGGCGGCGGGGCCACCCACTGCATGTTTCTGGTTTTGGCGGCCGATCAAGTGCTCAATCAGTGAAGAGCTGCTCACGCCAGCCTGGCTGGCACAACAAGAGGATGAAAATAGTGGACGGGGAGGCGCCGAAGCGGAACCAAGCCTATACTGGGATCCACCACCCCGTCCGCTAAGGCGGACACCCCTCCTGTCCAGGAGGGGAACCGCATAACTAGGATTTTCTAGGGAGCAGAAATATCCGAAGAACTGCCGGGAAGCTGATTTTTTGGCGTTGAGCGCGTCTACCTGAAAAGCGCGATGCATCTTGGGCTATGATTTCAAAGCATGACTCGTAACCTTGCCGCAAGCGAACGCATCCAAGCTCTGATGAAAGGATCCAATGATGAATCGACGGATTTTTTTGACACGGATGGGAGCCTTATCTATAGCCAGTTCACTAGGCTTTGGGGTGGGGCAAGCAGCCGAAGAGGATCTGAATGCCAGCCGCATCCCTCGCTGGCGCGGATTCAACATTCAAGGGAGATTCGGCTCTCCCGGCGGCGATCAATATCCGGAAAGCGATTTTGCCATCATGGCGGAGTGGGGATTTGACTTTGCCCGCCTGCCGCTCTCTTACTGGACATGGACGCATCGTGACAGTTGGTTCAATATTAATGAGGCGGCACTGAAAGACATCGACAAGGTTATTGAATTCGGCCGCCAGTATGGAATTCATATTAACTTGAATTTCCACCGTTTGCCCGGATACTGCATCAATGGCCGAAACCTGGAGCCCGTGGACCTGTTCACGGGGACCGAGGCTGAGCGCGCCCGTGGCATGGCAGCGGCAGTCTACCATTGGAAGTATTTTGCGCAACGCTATAAGGGAATTCCGAATCGACGGCTAAGCTTCGATTTGATCAACGAACCCCCCAAGATGAATTCGGAAGACCGGTATGTGGAAATCGTGAAAGCTCTGGTGGCGGCCATCCGGGAAGCCGATCCTAACCGAATCATCTTTGCCGATGGGATTGACATTGGCCAGACTCCGGTCATGGGGCTCGTCGATCTGGGATTGGTGCAAAGCACCCGCGGTTACCTGCCCAAGATGATCAGTCATTACACAGCCAATTGGGTTCCGAAAGATGAGTTTGAGAGTTTCGACGTTCCCACCTGGCCCATGAAAGACGATCAAGGACAGCTCTGGGACCGCGACAGGCTCAAGCGCGAATTTTACGACAAATACAAACCCCTGGTGGACAAGGGAGTGCAGATCCATGTCGGCGAGTGGGGGTGCCATAACAAGACCCCCCATGCGGTGGCTTTGGCCTGGATGAAGGATTGTCTCTCCATTTGGAAAGAAGCCGGGTGGGGTTTTTCTTTGTGGCAGCTGAGGGGATCCTTCGGAGTGCTCAACAGCGAGCGTTCTGATGTCGCGTACGAAAATTTCAAGGGGCAGAAACTTGATCGCAAAATGTTAGATCTGCTCCAAAGCTACTGATTATCCATGCAACACTTGAGCTGCCGTATCTTTTGAGAACGGCAATGCCCAGGACGATTCACTTCCTTTTTGTATTTTTCTCCGATCGTCAAAATGTGAATATTAAGGTTTTGCCAGGAGCTCCAGAACCGCCGCGGTCATTGCCGCAACTCCCGTTTCGATGGAAGGAGCGGCGACCGGGGCAAACTTGGCGGAATGCAGGTAAGGAAGGGGAGTTTGCGTTTTTTTGCTTTGTGCCAGTTGTTGCGGATCCGCGACGCCCAGCCAGAAAAGAGCACACGGGATAGAGTGATCCGGCAGACCGTATTCACCAAAATCTTCACTTCCCATGATTGGCGGAGTCCGGACCACATTTTCGCCACCCAGCCTTTTGCTCAAAACCCCGCTTAATCTTTCCATCAAAGCAGGTTCGTTAAAGGTGGGTTTGATTGTCTCGCTGACGGTGAGGATGGGTGCGCGTTCTTCAGGAATGCCGGCGGCCAGTGCCGTATGGCGGGCAATCCGATCGATGGACGCGAGAATCTGCTGTCGCACGGCTTCCTCGTAAGCGCGAATGGTAAGTTGAAGATGAACTTCATCGGGAATGATGTTGTGTTTGGTCCCGCCATGAATCGAGCCCACGGTCACAACGGCGGGATCGAGCGGCGATTTCTCCCGGCTGACGATAGTCTGAAGAGCCAGGATGATTTGTGCGGAGACTACGATGGGATCTTTGGCGCCTTCGGGTCTCGAACCGTGGCTCCCAATCCCCCGGACAATCAAATCCGCTGAAGTGGCGCTCGCCAGGGCAAATCCCGGACAATAGCCGATTTTTCCGGCCTCGAGGATAGGTGTATCATGTAGGGCCAGTGCGTAATCCGGTTTGGGGAATTGGGAATAGAGCCCGCCGGCGAGTAACGCTCTGGCGCCTTCCCCGGTTTCTTCGGCGGGCTGTCCAATCAAAATCAGCGTCCCCCGCCATCGGTCCTTTATCTGGGCCAATCGGCGGGCTGTTCCGAGAAACACCGTCATGTGCAAATCGTGTCCGCAGGCATGCATGACCGCAACTTCGCTTCCGGCATCATTGCGCATCCTGGCATGGCTTGCATAAGCCAGCCCGGTCTTTTCTTCAACGGGCAGTGCATCCATATCCGTCCGAACCAGGATGACTGGTCCGGCTGAATTCTTCATCACAGCCACTACTCCAAATGAATTCCAATCCTTCCCCTGATATTGGCCGAACCTCTCCGCAACCGAGTAACCATAAGAACGCAGCTCATTGGCCAGAAACCGGGCAGTGTTCTCCTCATAATGCGAAAGCTCGGGATGCGCGTGCAGATTTTTGTAGGTCTCGACCAAGCTGTCCAACTCCGGTTGCGGCAAGGCTTTTTGCTGGGAGCGGAGCGGCAGCCCCCCCAAAAAAAAGGAAATAAATACGGGCAGAATATGTCGAAGAATTTTCTTCATGGGACGAGATCACCTCCAATGAGATTTTTGTATATTCACAACTGTTGCCGATTCAATCAAGCGGAAAGTTGAATTTTCGAAAAGATTGTGCAGGGGCAATCTCCGGGCCAGGAACGGGTAAGACTCCAAGCCGAAATATGGGAGTTGAGGATTCGCCGGCGATTGAAGCCAATCTGATCCCTTACATGCCGATACCGAATCTCTTCCATGATGGAAAATATCGTCTGAGTCGTTGCGAAAATATTTCAAAATTTCGACTTCATACCAAAGCGCTAGACAGCCCGAAATCCTCTTGGAAATTCTATCGTTTGAAAAGGCGGCCGGAAGAATTTGACGCCTTCGTTCTGTAAGTAATAATCATTAGGAACAGAAAAGGTGCTTCCAAATCAATGAAGCAGGGTTATACCCGCTGAAAGTGGCGCCATGATTGACTTTTGCTGGAAGGCAGATTTCTTTATCAGCGAATATGCCTCCCGCGGGTCGAAGGTGGGGAGCCATCTAATCTGAAATGAAAGCTGAAGGAGAATCGACTTGAACGAGAAAAAGATCATTGCGGTGGTGGGAGCCACCGGTTCACAAGGCAACGGCTTGGTTCGGGCCATCTTAAACGACAAAAGTGGCGATTTTGCCGTACGAGCGCTGACGAGAAATGTCAATTCCGATAAGGCCAAAGCTTTAGCCACATTGGGCGCCGAGGTTGTGGGCGTTGACGTTGATAATGAAATCAGCCTGCAGAAGGCTTTCATGGGAGCCCATGGGGCCTACTGCGTTACTTTTTTCTGGGAACATTTTTCTCCCGAAAAAGAGCTGGCCGAGGCGAGCGCCATGGCGCGAGCCGCCAAACAGGCGGGACTTCGCCATGTGATTTGGTCCACTTTGGAAGATACGCGGCAATGGGTCCCCCTCAATGACAATCGTATGCCCACGCTGATGCGAAAATACAAAGTGCCGCATTTTGATGCCAAAGGGGAATCGGACCATTTTTTTGCGGACCAGGGAATACCGGTCACCTTCTTGCTGACCTCTTTTTATTGGGACAATTTTATTCACTTTGGCATGGGACCCAAACGGGGTGCGGATGGGAAGCTGGCGCTTACCCTGCCCATGGGCGATAAAAAACTTCCCGGAATTGCGGCTGAGGATATAGGGAAATGTGCTTACGGCATTTTTATGCGACGAGCTGAATATGTTGGGAAAAGAGTCGGCATTGCTGGAGAACATTTGACCGGCGCCCAGATGGCCGAGGCCCTTGCCAAAGCTTTTGGGGAGGAAGTCATTTACAATGCGGTTTCCTTCGAAGCCTATCGCAAATTCGGTTTCCCGGGAGCCGACGATCTCGGAAACATGTTCCAATTCAAACATGATTTCGAGCAGATTTTCTGTGGAGCCCGTTCGCTGGAAGTCTCCCGGATGCTGAATCCCTCGTTGCAAACCTTTCAGCAATGGCTGGCCCTCAACAAGGACCGGATCCCCATTGAACAGAAGGCAGCCAAAGCTTAGGGGAGCAAAGAATTAGTCCGATGAAGCGCTCCTTCTGCGAAAATAGCGTAAATGGAGGCAGGGTGCCCTAACCCCGCCTGGATTCGCCAAGCGTGCTGAGACGGCCTGAGGGCAGGCCGCCTCTATCATCCCATTTTCATTGTCTTGCTTTGCCAACCATACTGGCATGTACGGCTCAGGACTGTTTGATGAAGGTGCCGTTCTGGTACTCCTCAAAGGCCTTCTGCAATTCTTCCTGCGTATTCATGACGATAGGACCGTACCAGGCAATCGGTTCGCCAAGCGGTTGGCCGGAGAGGAAGAGAAAGCGGACAGATTGTTCCGCCGTTGTTATTAGTATTTCAGCCCCTGTTCTCTCGAAAAGAATAACACTTTCCGAACCGCAAATGCGTGGTTGTATGCGATCATTGCCACCGGCAATCGAGATGCCGGCGGATTTTGCCCCATTCGGTTCTTCGAAATAGGCGCTGCCTTCCAACACATAGGCAAAAACCGTGTGTCCCTCGATTGCGGATTGACGATGAGTGGTTCCGGGAGGGATGCTCACATCCATGAAAGCCGGGCTCATCACAATATCTCGCACTGGGCCTTGAACCTGATCTACCGAGCCGCTGATGATTTTTGATCTGGCGCCATTTTGAAGGGCCACTTCGGGAATCTCTTTCGCCTTAACATCGCGGTAGCGGGGCGGCATCATTTTATGCGCCGCGGGAAGATTAACCCAAAGCTGGAAGCCCCACATCAGGCCCGAGGGGCTTTCTTTGGGCATTTCTTGATGGATAATGCCGCTGCCAGCCGTCATCCATTGAACCTCTCCCGCTCTGATGATTCCTCGGTTGCCCATGCTGTCGCCATGCTCCACCTCGCCTGCCAAAAGATAAGTCACCGTTTCAATCCCGCGATGGGGATGCCAAGGAAACCCCGGCAAATATTCGGACGGATTGGAGGTGTGGAAATCGTCCATCATCAGAAAGGGATCGAATTCTGGCAGCTGCGAGTAGCCGAAGGCTCTTTTCAAATGAACTCCCGCCCCTTCGATGGTTGGTTTGCCTTTTAAGATTTTGGCAATCCGCCTGGTTGTGCTCATGGATGAATCCTCTCCGCAGCAATCATTTGCCTGCTCGGGTGAAAAGTTTGTGCCCTTTGGCTTTTAAATTAACTCGACTCCTTCTCCTGGTCAAATCGAGGGCGTCAGGTGTGTTTTTTTAAAATACGGCAGGATTGAGAGTATGCCTAGGGATGGAATACACGGGAGGGCGAGCCTCCCGGCGAGCCATCCATGTGTGCATCTTTACCCAGACCGGTTCGGCAGGCGGAGTCCGCCTTGGCGGGAGCCTCACCCTCCCGGCTATTGCTCAGTCAAGCCGATTAACGCGACTTGGTTCGCCCTGCCTCACTTTTAATTACACCCGCGCCATGAGGAGGAGTGAGATTTGACATGCCAACGAGAAAGTGGAGCGGGTGTGCGTGACCAAGTCACCCGTCGCCCGTTCGCTCTGCCAGCCCGCTCTGTGATGCAAAGCAGAGAGTCGTACGAGGGATCGCGCGCCCCACCTGTATGCAGGCTGGGCGGCAAATTCCGACAATGCCTTCACAGCCTTTTATGAATTGCTCAAAACGATTCAGAAAGGAAGAGCCAAAAATGCTGACAAGGAAGGGGAGAGGGAAATCCCCAACTCTTGGGCAAATCGATTCAGGTTGGGCCGATTGAGGTCGGGATGAATGGTGTGAGGTGAGGTCACCGACATTGCCGCGGTCAATTGAGCCAATCGATGGGAATCCTCGCTGGAGAGCCCAGCCGCTCTTCCGGCCAAAAGCGCTGCCATGTGCGAATCTCCCGCTCCGGCGGTGCTCTCCACCCGGACTTTGAGGATGGGGCGATAATCCAACTTCACGCCATCCCAAAGGTAGCTGCCATCTTTGCCCGCGGTTACGGAAATATGAATCAAAGGGTTCTCCCTGCGCAACATCTTTATAATCTGATCAACTTTATTCTCGAGCGATTCCTCCTCAAATTCAGCTCCCAACAGGGCCGTAGCTTCATCCTGATTAATTGCCAATAAGTCCAGCTCGCTCCAGGCAAGAGAATCTCGCAGAGCTGCCATTTCCTGAGAATTGAAAGATGCGGCTCGATAGAATTGAAATCTGGTTCCCATCTCAAGGAGGGCCAGACGCGCTTCGATGGGGACTTCCGGGGCTGCCAGCACAATTCCTTTCCCACGAAACTCCTGAAAAAGAGGCGTGACTTTTTGGATGTCGGCGGGATTGACCAACGAAGCGGCCGAATCGGAAGTGGTCAGATTGCCGCCGCTGCCATCAGGATAAAGGAAACAAAGCGAGAATTGGGTCGGCTTTCCCGGTATGCGCTCCACGTAATGCGCATTCAAGCCCGCGGCTTGCATCTCCTCCAGGAGCCGCAAGCCGATGGGATCGTCTCCCACCTTGCCGATGAGATTTGTCGAAAAGGGCTTTCCCAGCAGGCTTTGAACGTAATGGGCGATGATGTGAAGTTTGCAATAATCCCGGCGGTCCAGGAAGTTTCCACCCCTGCTTTCTTCCCGCCCCAGGGTTTCATTTCCCTGAAGAGCAAAAAATTGTCCGGAGCCAATTCCGCCAGTTCCAATCAGACAAGAGTAGTGTAGTTGCATAAGTCAGCGCAGTCTCCTCAGAAAATAGCATGGATGGAGGCGGTTTGCCCTCACCCCGTCTGGGTTTGCCAAGCTTGCTGAGACGGCCTGATGGCAGGCCGTCTCCATCGGACCATTTTCATAATCTTGTCGTGCCGGACACACCGTCATGCATGGCTCCTCTGAAAATTTGTACCGTGCGGCCACGGACGGTCAAATGTAGTGTAAAATCGCAGATTTCAACGACCCTACGGCTTATGGCCAGGTTAAATACGGCGTTCTCCAAAGAGGACAGTCCCACCTGAACAGGACATCCTTGTGGGATAAGCGTGCTCTGGCTCAATCGGCAAGTCAAAACAACTCCCACTCCGGGTGCTCACTGATGGGATGTCTGGCCGTGTCCACAGTGGCCGTGATCAAGGCGTCGGAATGTTCCTGCAACAGCGTCATGGGATATTCAGGCGTAACCGGTCCAAAAAGTGCAACCCGCAACGCGGTTTGTTTCCAGGCGCCAGTGTCGCTGAAGAGCCGCACCTTCTGTGCAGACAGACACTCTTTGATGCCGAGGGTGACCGACATGGGTGGAACAAACTGATAAGCCGCTCCAAAGGTCCGCTGCGCCAACGCCAGAATGGTATCCAGATTGTTGTCCTGAATTCTAACAGTGGCGGAGCGCAAATCTTCCACGGTCAGCTGGCTGAATGGATGCCGCCTGGTCTGATTATAGGCGACATGTCCATCCTGGCCCCATCCACCGTAGGTGATGTCAATAGGGGCTTCCCCTATCCTTTCTCGGACTTCCGCGATGTTGTTCCCGTTCAGCCAATGACGGTTCTCCTCAGGGACCGCCAAATCAGGATCGACTGGCCCATAAAAATGATTTTCCATAAATCCGCGGAAATTGTAGGGATGATTCCGGGGCAGCTCTCTGCCTTGCCAGTCCAGACATTCATCCATGTGAAAAACCTGCAATCGTTTCAAACTTATCCTTTTTTGATTTACCAGATTGGTGAAGGGTTTGTACCAGCAGGCAGGGCCACAAGGAATGATTCCGCGGATAGTGGCCTCCCGGCGATTGTGGGCCTCGATTTCCTCCACTAATTCCCACGCCATGATCTCACCCATCTCTTGCGATCCCCGGCAAAGCCGGAACGGCACTTTCCTTTGCGAGTGCTCCTCCAACTCTTGATAGGGAATCCGGCACCATTCATAGAGATCTCGCGGTGTAATTACAGACATTATTCAGCTCCCAGAATCAAAAATATTAAAATGTGCATGCCTGCTCAAAAAGACCTTAAGGTTTTAAGCAGCTTCCCCTTCTCTACGGTCTCGCACTTTTTCCGAAATCACAAACCAATGTCAATAATGAGTCAAAAAAGAAACATCGTTGATAAAAAATAAGAGCAAGAATACACTCATGACGGTTATTTGACAAGTCACCTCCGCTTGATTTTACCGGCGAGGCTCGGTAAGGCGATGGTTCTCTTCCGGCCCGAAATCTGCCAGGCCGGAGCAAGTCACCCGCGTCAGAAATACTGCTGGGGTGGCTTTGTCCTTGTCATATAATAAGGACGTATAAGTGAAAACAAAAAAATATGGCGTTCTGATTCATGGTGCGGGGTGGGTGTCGACTCAGCATATTGCAGCCTTTCAAAAAAATCCGGCCACGCAAGTGGTGGCAATTTCGAGCCGGAAAATCGAGAGTGTCCGTCAAAGAGCTTATGAATCGGGCCTTGAACACGCTGGTCTCTATAATGATTTTGAACACGCTCTTAAACATCCGGGAGTTGACATTGTCTCCATCTGCACGCCTCAGCATATTCATTGTGCCAATGTCCTGGCTGCGGCAAAAGCTGGTAAACACCTGGTGATAGAAAAGCCGGTGGGCAATTCGGTGTTTGAGTTGCGGGCCATGCAAAAGGCAGTGGCCAAAGCTGGGGTGAAGAGCGTGGTTAGCTTTGTACTACGCTGGAATCCGTTTTTTCAAATGGTAAAAACCTTGATGGCGGATGGCGCCTTGGGCCGTCCCTACTATGTCGAGGTGGACTACCTCAGCCAGGTTGGCAGTTGGTGGTCCGGGTGGCGCGATACCCACAGCCTCGAAACCGGAGTGAGCGCCATGCTAGTGGGTGGTTGCCATGCCGTGGATGCTCTACGCTGGTTTGCTTCTGCCGGAGAAACAACGGCCGCGGATCCCGTCGAGGTCTACGCTGTATCCGGGGGTTACCGAAAAGGGAAGAGTGAGGAATATAATCCTGTGGCCAATCGATGGGTCCACGATGCCCCTCCCATGGAGTATGATGGGCTTGAAGTGGCTTTGGTGAAATTTAACAATGGCGTTCTTGGCAAAGTGAGTACCAACTTTGACTGTGTCATGCCTTACCGTTTTCCAGTGCGGGTTTTCGGGGATCGCGGCAGTCTGTTGGACAACCGGATCTGGTCCCACAAATTCCCCGGACAGCAGAATTGGGTGGAGCTTCCCGCACTCTGCCCGGATTCCAGCGATGTCACCCATCACCCCTTCCAGGCTGAAATGGACCACATGGTGGAATGCATTGAGACAAACCGGGAATCTCACTGCAATCTCGCGGATGCCATCAAAACACATGAGGTGGTCTTCGGGGCTCAGGAGTGTTACCGGACGGGCCGTCCCGTTCGTTTGCCTCTTGGAAATTCAAAGCTTAAAAATCTGGATTAATTCCGACGGGAATTTCTCGATTAGTTTCTGATGTTTTCGCGGCGCAACAGAGGAGGCGGCCTGCTTCATCTGCGACGATTGGCGACAGGATTTATCGCCTCGGTTAAAAGTTCGGATGGCAACCGATCAATGCATTCGCAAGCCGTGCAGGAGAGAAGGCCAATTCTTGATCTCACTGTTTCCAGAGGCGAAGGTTTTACCGAAGATTCTCAAAAAAGTAACTTGAAGCGATTGGGGGTATGGGAAGCGACATGCATTGCAGGTGCAAACACAAAATCCAATGGTTGATTGTTCCCGCTAAATCCAACATAAAAATAAATTGGCGGCTTCTCATTTTACTCGCATCGCTTTGGTGGTTCCCCTCCTGCAAGAATTTCCAGCAAAACAGAGATGTTGTTCTGCCCATCAAACAGGTTGCGGCCATTCGAGGTCTCCCGCCGGATATGGCCGGACGGAATCTCCCCGTGAGCATTAAAGGGGTGGTAACTTTTTATGATCCGGTCGGCTCTCGCCTTTTGTTTATCCAAGATGAAAGCCAGGGAATTTATGTGAATCCATTGTCCTCGGCGAAGGAAACGCTTCCCATCGTGGCGGGGAGCCTGGTGCAATTGGAAGGGCTGACTTCGCGGGGAACGCTCCACCCCGCCATTTACCAGCCGATGGTCAAAGTATTGGGTAAGGCCGCTTTCCCCGCGCCCGTGAAGTCTCCCTTATCCCAGTTGATGGACGGGAAACAGGATTGCCAGTGGGTTGAAACCGAGGGAGTCGTGCGCAGCGTCGGCCGGCTGGGCGCGGCAGTGGTATTGGGCGTGGCCGATCAGCAAGCCTTCCTCCAGGTGATAGTGCTAAATTTCCCGGAGGCCAAATCCGGCGATCTGGTTGATGCCCGAATTCAATTGCGCGGAGTTTTAGGAACTCACTCCAACGTTTACCGGCAAGTGGTGAAGGTGCAACTGTTTGTTCCAGATGGCCGCCAAATCCGCATTTTGGAATCTCCTGGCCAGAATCCTTTCGAGAAGCCCGTCGTATCGATTGGATCTCTGCAAAGGGCTCCCCGTACCTCTTTTTCATCCCATCGGCTGCGCCTTCAGGGACGTGTCTTCCCTCGCCAGCTTGGGGAGATGCTGCTGATGCGGGATTCCACGGGGTCTTTGGAAGTCTTCAGCCATCAGACCACTCCCGTCAATTCCGGAGACGAGGTGGATGCGGTAGGTTTCCCCGCAATTCGAGAGAATAAGCTGGTGCTGGAAGATTCCCTTTATCGGCGGCGAGAAGCTGTCGCGGCGGCAAAGACCTCAAACATGCTCCTGCCCGTGTTGACTCAGGCGGAGGCGATCCGGCAACTGAAGAATCCGGAGGCAGCCAAAGGATATCCGGTCCGGCTCCAGGGCATTTTGACTTACGCCGACGTTGATTCCCCAACCATTTTCATCGAGGACCAATCATCCGGAATCATCGTGGAACCGCGGGAGCTTTCGCTGGGATTGAAAGCCGGACAGCGGGTTGAATTGGAAGGAACCACGGCGGCCGGCGAAATTGCCCCCTTGGTGGTGGCCCGCCAGATCCGCTCCCTAGGGGGCGTAGCGCTGCCCGCTGCGCGGCCCACGACGATTGACCGGTTCTTTCGCGGAGAGGTCGACAGTTTGCGTGTGGAATTGGAGGGAATCGTTCGGACCGTTTATGGGGATGCCAATCATGCCTTCCTGGAACTGGAGAACGGCGGCATCCGTTTTTTGACGACGATCCCAAATTACTCCGGCCGGGAATTGCCTCTGGACCTGGTGGATGCGCGTGTCCGGATCCGGGGTTCCGCCGGGATCCATTTCAACCTGCGGCGGCAAATCAGCGGTTATCAGCTCTACACTCCCGGTATCCAGGAGGTTCTCGTTCTCGAAACTCCTCCGGTGCCTCCCTTTTCTCTACCCATAAAATCGATTCAAGACTTGATGCGCTTCACTCCTGGCGAATTGCCTGGCCACCGGGTTCGAATTCATGGAGAGGTCCTACATAACAGGATTGGCCGGTTCCTTTATCTGCGCGATTCCAGTGGCACGATTTTTATTCAGACGCGGCAGGAGATGGGCATTCTCCCCGGAACTCCCATTGATGTGGCGGGATTTCCCGCCATTGGGGATCCCGCCAACATCTTGGAGGATGCTGTCATACAGTGGCCCCTTCCCGCCAAGGAGCCGCGAATTGACAGCGTGACCGCTTCACAGGCTCTCTCTGGAAATTTTCATGGCGATTTGGTGCGGCTCCAGGGAGAATTGATCGACTGGGTTAAAACCTCCTCGGGACAGACGCTGATCATGAAGTCGGAGGACACTATCTTTGAAGCTTCCCTGGATGAAGGGGCGATCCCGGCGAGCCTTCTTGAGGAGGGCTGCCGACTGGATTTGACCGGAATTTGTCTGGTGAAAAACGACAAGGCCCGCAGAACCACCTTTCAGCTTTTATTAAGGTCAGGCCAAGATATTCGCCTCCTCAAAGGCGCCCCTTGGTGGACCCCGGTCCGCCTGGCTTGGATGCTGGGACTATTCATTGTGGGAATCTCGATCTCTTTTGCCTGGGGATTCGTGTTGCGTCGGCGCGTGAGAGAGCAGACCCAAATCATCCGGCAAAAGCTGGAGCGGGAGGCCGCTCTCGAAAAGGAATATCAGGATCTTTTTGAACACTCCAATGACGTCGTGTTTTCATTCGATCTCCATGGCCCCATCACCTCCATCAACAAGGCGGGCGAAAAGCTGCTGGGATATACTCGCGACGAGCTGAAAGGAAAGACTTTTAGCCAACTGGTGTGCCCGGAACAGCTCCCGTTGTTTCAGGAAAAAATCGGTGAAATCGCCGGTGGAGCTCCATCGGTTTCCTTCGAGATTGCCTTGCAGTCGCGGGAGGGCAACCGGGTCATCCTGGAAGTCACCGGAGACGCCAAGCGCCCACCCGGCAAATCCGTGGCCCTGCGCGGCATCGGACGTGACATCACCCTGCGCAAACGGGCGGAAGCCGCACTCCATGCCAGTGAAGAACGATTGCGGCAAAAAATGAATTTGGAGGCCATTGGGACCTTGGCTGGCGGCATCGCTCACGATTTCAATAACATCCTTTCCGCCATCCTTGGCTATGCCGAACTCTCTCTAATGGAACTGGACGATACCGCCAGGATCTCTGAAAATTTATCCCAAATCCACAAGGCGGGAAGACGAGCGCGCGATTTGGTCCGGCAAATCCTTGCCTTCAGCCGGAAATTGGACCATGAACGATGTCCCATCCTCATTCAGCCTTTGTTGGAGGATGCGGTGAATCTCTTGCGGGCCACTTTGCCTTCAACTATCGAGTTGCAGCTGGAAGTCGATCCAGACTGCCAACCGGTTCTGGCCGACTCCTCTCAATTGCATCAGGTGATCATGAATTTGGGGACCAACGCTTTGCACGCCATGCGTTCTTCCGGTGGCCGGCTGGAATTTCGCTTGCGGCAAATGACGGTCGACGCGATTCCGTCAGTTTGGAATTCGGAACTGGAAAAAGGGGAGTACAACTGCCTCACCGTCAGCGACACTGGCCATGGCATAGATTCCGAAACTCTAAAACGGATTTTTGAGCCCTACTTTACTACCAAACAATTTGGAGACGGCAGCGGATTGGGGCTCGCGGTGGTTCATGGCATTGTGCAAAGCCACAAAGGGGCCATCCGGGTGGAGAGCCGGGTTGGAGAAGGAGCTATTTTCCAGATCTGTTTCCCCTGTCATGATGAATTCAAAGTCGAGGCTGAAATGGATGAAAGGGAGCTCTCCGGCGGCGAGGGGAACATTCTCTTCATTGATGATGAGGTCGCCATTGTAAACCTTATGGAGGAAGCCTTGAATAAACTGGGTTATTCCGTGACCCCGATGACCGATAGCGTGGAAGCCCTGACCATTTTTCAGCAGTGTCCCCAGTCCTTTGACTTGGTGATTACCGATCAAACCATGCCGCGCATCACGGGAATCAATTTGGCCCACAAATTAAGGACTATCCGTCCCAAAATTCCAATTATCCTCTGCACCGGATTCAGCGAAGACGCCACTCCTGAGAAGGCATTGCTGGCGGGAGTCTCCGCGCACTTCTATAAACCGGTAAGTATTCAAGAGTTGGCCGAAACCATCCAAAAGTTCATGGCAAAATAAGGCTTGGCTTCTTCGTCCGGTGAGACATAGCCTTCCCGTTTGTTTTGACTGCCCATGTGGAAGGCCTGGCCTCGCACCGGAAGGCCAATCCTTCCGGATGAAAATCGGGAGGGAGAGGTTCCCGCCGAACGGCAGATGGCACACCGAAGTCAAAGAGCGCTCCCAAGAAAATAGCGTGGATGGAGGCGGGGTGCCCCGCCTGAGTTTGCCAAGCTTGCTGAGACGGCCTGAGGGCAGGCCGCCTCCATTATCCCATTTTCATTGTCTGGTTGAGCCAGCCATTTTGGCAGGAGTAGCTCCTCTGAGAATCCTCGCCCTGGGTGGGCTGTGCGGATCCCGCGCATGGCTCTTCGCATTTTACGGCGAGCCCTTATAGGCAGAGCGAATGCGTGCCGGGTGACCTAGCCGCGCGCGCTGCGGCGGATTCCGAAGAGTGGTCAAAATTGCCATAACGCAGAGGCACGACCGGCGGTGGTCGGAAGACCGCTTGGCCGCAAAATCGGTTAAGAAGCCGAGTCGGCAGCAGTGACGAACCGGATCGTGTTTGCATAAGAGCCTGAGCGGACAGAGTTGAAAAAAAGTAAAAAAAATCGAAAAAGGGGTTTACAGGTTTCGATTTAGAAGGTAATCTTAAAAAATTAGTTTCCATTTTGGGAGAAGAAGATATGTTTGATCTCTTCAGACGGGGAGATTCTCGTTCCAAACGAATCCATAGGCGATATCAGATGAAGCTGCCTTTCGGGGTGCAGGGTAGAGATGAACGGGGGCATTCCTTTGTGACGAATGGGTTCACTCGAAATGTTTCTCCGGATGGGGGGTGCCTGGTGGTTGACAAAGATATTCCCAGCGGCGAACGGCTTAGGCTAATTGGGCCCAAGGGAGATCTCTTTCTGGCACGCGTTTGCTGGGCAGTCTATGAGTATCACAATGATCAGCGCTTGGTTGGATTTGTTTTGACCAGTGAGAAGGCCCGCTGGGTGATCACGGATTGGCGAACTGACGACTATTCCGCCAAGGTGTGACGAAAAATCCACGCGGGCGGGATTTTTTGCTTGCCCGGAGATGGTTTTTTCTATACCTCCTTCCGATTATATTCTTTCCTCCCTGCCGAAATTTCAAATCATAAAATTGGGGGAGTTCCATCATTTTGGAGACTTGCCGATGTTAAATCAAAAAACGCGAAGAGAATTCATTAAAACTTCAACATTGGGGGCCGCTTTTTTGGCCGCTGAAAAATCCGGCCTGGCCACGCCCAAAAATAGACTCCCCCGGTGGCGTGGTTTCAATTTGCTTTACTTTTTTCAAGCGCGACGCCAGAAGGACGGAGTCGTGGAGATTCCGGAGGACGATTTCCAGATGATCGCGGACTTGGGTTTTGATTTTGTCCGCATTCCCCTGGATTACTGGTTCTGGCTCGATTCCGACTGGCGCACGACGGGCCGTCCCAAACCACAGGATGTTCTCAAGGTCAAGGAGAGTGGTCTCGCCGGGATCGACCGCATCGTTGAGTTGGGAAGAAAACATGGATTGCACGTCAACCTCAACTTCCACCGCGCCCCTGGCTATTGTATTAATGGCGCGGAGCTTGAGCCATTTGTTCTGTGGCGCGACAAGGAGGCGGAGGATGCCTTTGTTTTTCATTGGGACTTGTTTGCCAAACGGTATCGGGACATTGCTCCGGACGAACTCAGCTTCAATCTGGTAAACGAAGCCCCCGAACCCCGCCAAGGCTATATGACGCGGGAAGATTATCGGCGTGTCATGACCCGAGCCACCGAAAAAATCAGAGAGTACAGCCCTGACCGCCTGATTATCATCGATGGCTTGAGTGTGGGCAATGAAGTGGTTTATGAGATGATGCCCTCCAAGGTTTCACAGAGTGTGCATGCTTATTTCCCGGCGGAAGTTAGCCACTACCGGGCCAATTGGGTGGACAAACGCGGCGATTTCCCTCCACCCTGGTGGCCGGCCGTGAAGCGGGATGGTTCCGGCCTGGTGAACCGCGAAGCGCTGGAAAAAAGTTACGAATCCTGGGGGTGGTTGGTTCGCCAGGGAATCGGGGTCCACTGCGGAGAAGCAGGTGCTTTCAATAAGACTCCCCACGATACTTTCCTTAAATGGATTTGTGATGTGCTCGATATTCTCAAGATGCATGACATCGGATGGGCGCTCTGGGAATTCCGGGGGTCCTTTGGCGTGTTGGACTCGGGACGGGAAGATGTTGCTTACGAGGATTGGCATGGACACAAGCTCGACCGCAAACTTTTAACGCTCTTGCAGTATCATTGAACCCGGCTAGACAACCAGAAGCAACGGTTCTTTCCTGTTCCTATGAAATTCAGAATCACATCCGGATCTTTCCGCAAGGAGACTCGAAGCGCCATGTCATGGTTTTCCATTTTGGATCCAACCTCGTGCTGAAATCCTCATGGGGGCAAGAAGATCCTCCAGGTTTTAAGGCAGGATGATGAAATAGCTGCTGTGTAGTTTTTGGGCTCATGCCATCGAATATAGTAGCGAATGAGCCCGCTTATGCACGGCCTTTCGGACTTTTAAAGGGAGCGACTTCGGGGATCCCTCCACGAAGCGCTTGCCCCTCCTCGCAAAGTATTTGACTCTCCGTTTTTCTCCATCCGTCTGCTGAACCAGCACCCAGTGGGCCTTTTCACCGGGCTCGATTTCGTACATTTCCACCTCGGTGCGGGTGAGGGGGAGCGGGAATCTTTGCAAAAACCTTGCTCTACAGATGTCATCGGAAAAAACCGCGAACTGCAATTCCGCACCAGACCAGAAAAAACGCGCCTTGGCTAATTCCATCGTGTGCCTCCCTCTTTGCATGAGATACATGCCTGTCGCTCGTTCATGGACTGTTGGGAGAAATTGTTGTTCAATCCAACCGGTCACCAGGGGAATCTGTCCGCCACACTTCTTTCTAGGCCGCCCTGAAGGTCCCCGTGCCCGCCCATGCCGAGTCAGTCTCTTCCAGCCGCCCTTGGATGGCCGTGCGCCACAAGTCCGGGTCGCCAAAACGCACAAACGCGTCGATCCCGAAGTTGTCGAGCAACGCTTGGATCACCAGATCGCGATCTTTTTCAGAGTAGAGTTTCTTTTCCAGCTGGGTCCGGGAGAGAGGGATGAGTTCATAAATCAGGGAAAAGAATTCGTGATCCCAATCCCGCCCCCCGCGCGTGATCTCCCATCCTCGGGCCGATAGCAGTCTCCCTTTTTCCCGCTTCATGACTCCCCAATGTTCATCGAGCTTCTGTTGGATCTCCAGTTCCGACATCGCATCCCTCCCTTTTCCAGTCGAAGGATCATGCCATTCATGTGTGACACAGGCTCAAGTTATTGCCGATTTCGTTTCTCGTTTGTCTCATCGGCAAATTGCTTTTCTTTTATCATCGAAAAAATCGCCGCCCCTACTTTTTTTGGTTTTGCCTCTCTTTCAATACGGGATTTTGAGATTTCTTCTTTGGAAAATTTGGGATTCGAAAACCAATTGGATAGGTTGCTCCCCCTCCATAAACAAGGGAGAAGGCGTACATCGTTCGACGGACGGAGTAGATGCTTGGTCAAGATCGATCCTCACCGTCTTTTCCGACCGTCGATTGCGCCGGAGTGAGTGGAATCCTCCAAGTCTGAATGATCGCTAGGCGATGCTTCGCGCTTATCCCCTTTTGTAAGGGAGGTGTACGGGTGTAGGATCCTGCTTTTTCAAATTCCGGGGTAACAGAAATGGAAGAGGAGGGTACAAAGCTATCATAAAGATATATTTAGCATGAAATACAGAAGCAGCCAGGGCATTACATAAGGTGGAACGCGCGTTCCGTCGCGCGTTGCCGAGACAGCTGATCAGGAGCACAGGGTCCGCCCATACTGATAATCTCATTGCCAAGTCTAAGCAGTCATGCTCTATCGATGGACATCAAATAACCCAGTTTTTCCCGGTTCTGATTTGCCCAATTTCAGCCCGTGTTCATGGTTTTAAAGGATCGGCCAACTCTAGCGAGACTTCGTTTCGGACTAAAGAGACTCACTGGTTCCCAATTTAGAACTTGACTCAAAATCGTCGACTTTTGCGGCTCAAGCAAACTGGAGGGAGTGCAATACCCCCAACAGGGGGGGGAGAAATAATGAAAAAAAAGCCCGGCCGAAGCCGGGCAGTAGGGAGAAAGGAAGGCATGTAAACAATATATAAGACGCAAAAAACTTTGATTTGTTTCATTTTTTTTACGGATAAATTGTCAATTTCGCGAATTTAATAGGGCAGAAGTGGGGTTCGAAGATCTCCGCGCCGCAAAACAGGCAAGGTCATCCAGGTCGTTTGTTGAAAATTCATTCTGGAGGAACATTGAAGCGGGCCAGCGCAACGGGCAATTCCCTTCTCTTTAATTGTCAAGTTGCCAGTGAAGAGAAAGGGGCCAGAAATTGAGGAATCCCTGAATGGCAAAGAGGATGGTTGAGTGCAAATATGCTGTTTTATGGCCTTGGCTCATCCTCCCGGATTTTCCGAAATCCGCCGGGAGGAAGGGAAAACATGGGCGGAGAACCAGGGTCTTTTCCCTACGAGTCAGTCGAAGTCAATATCCCTTTTGGGTGGAGGCTCGTCTCCCGATTCTTTGGCTTTCTTGAATAACTCCTCGAATTTTTTCTCCAATAATTGATGTTGCATCTTCTCCGCCTCAACCGATTTGCGGAAAACCTCCTCCCGCTTGGCCGTTTCAGCCTTCAGCCGTTCGAATCCCGTCTCGAGATCTTTCATTTCGCGGGGTTTTTCATGAGCTTTGGAAGTGAGGACCGCCTTCAAGTGAGGGTCAACCTGCAGTGTCGCCTGACAGCAGGGGCAGATAATTTCGAAGGAAATGGGCTCTTTTGGTTTGTTCATATCCCCATCATACCACCCGCGCTTATTTTCTTTTCTGGAAAAGTGCCGATCGGAATACTTTTCACGGGGAGCTAAACATGAGGGCGGGAGATTCGGCAAAAGAATATAAGTTCAAAACCAGTGGAAGCGGTGCTTCCACTCTGTCCGGTCGACTGCCCGGCGGGGATTTTCAAAGAAAAACAGTCACGAACCATATCAATATCGGTTAAAACTGCTCATCTCCTTTAAGCTCTTGCGGCTCTTCTCCCGCAGGGGATAACCTTCCACCGGATACCCCACTGTAATAACCAGACCAATCCTGGTTTTGCGCGGAATATTCAATAGTCTTTGAATGGCCGTCTCATCGAACCAACCCAGCATACAACTGCCCAGGCCCAATTCAGCGGCTTGCAGACAAAAATGTTCGGCGGCAATGCCAATATCAATCAAGGGGAACTCCCGCTGTTTTAATCTTCCCCCGATCTGGGCGATCAGCTTCGGTTTTTCGAGGGTGAATACGGCAATCACCGGAGCTTCGGGAGCAAAGCTATTAAAAGAAACGATTCGATTGAAGGTGGCTCTGGCGACCTTCTCTTTCAGTTCCGGCTCATCGACAATTATTAATTTCCAGGGTTGTGAGTTGCTCGCGGAAGGCGCCAGGCGCACGGCTTCGATCAATAGTTGCAGTTTCTCCCCTTCGACCGAGGCCGCTCGATACTTCCTCACACTCTGCCGTATCTTTATTAACTTCGGAAAATCCATATGAAATGCACTCCTTTTGGCGGAGCCAATAGACGGCATAAGAAGCAATTGAAGTGGACTATCTTATACCAAAGACTTTCTGGAGAGCCGGTTCGCCAGATAGCCATTAGGTGAATTTAAGTTATTGGTACAGTAAATATCGGCTGAGACATTGGAATCTCGTTGTGAAATACCGTTCTCCGGCTCAGGCCCCGCAACTAGGGGCTGCCGAGTCTCCCGAACAGCCGCAGCTGGGCGCTGTTCCATACAGCATTCCCCTGAGAATGGCATACGCACAACCGACTCCAACATTGACTTCAATGGCTCCGGCGGGACAATTCATCTTGCAGGCGCCGCATTCCATACAAGCGTCCAAGTCGTGCGTGTAAGCGCGGCGATTCTGTACTCTGATCACCTGGTGCGGGCATACCATGAGGCATTGGCCACACCCTGTGCATTTATTGTCATCGATTTGAATGGTCGCTACGTTTTTTAGATATTTCATGAGCGTTTGATCCTTAATATTTTCCATCTTTCGAAAGAATGACAGATCCGGAATGCCCTGGTCTGATCTCGATACCGCATCAGTCCCCCCGCCTCGAGCCGGACTCAGACAAACCAATTCACCACCATCATGGACATGCCCAGAACTCCCGAAATGGCCATGGGTCGGGCAAATAGCCGAATCTCTTTGTTGACCCCGGTTTGGGAGGTGTAGGTGCTGCTTCCCGTAAAGGTCAAGGCAAAACCGGCGGATAAAATGGGAAGTAGAAGGAGATTGCCCAGGAACTGTAGGTTCCCAGCGCCTGCCCACCAGCTTGCGACGACGGCCCAAAGAATTCCCGGAATCCATCCCTTCAAAGTGAAGGAACGGAAAGGAAGAAACGGAAGCAAGGCTGGAACCAGGACGATTCCCACGAGCAATGCTCCCAACACCGGAAATCCCAGTGTCGCCAAGTTGGAGAGTGTGCCCCTGCCGAGCAAAAAGCTGAGCGCTCCCGCCAGAATAAAATAAATGAAAAAGTACTTTAGAACAGAAATCAATTCAACGGGAATCAAAACCAGCCGTTCCCGGAAAGGGAATTGAATTGCCCGCATTTTCTCGGAGGCCTTCATCCCGTTCTTTAAGAATTCCGGAAGGTCCCTGGCCCGGACGGGACCGTATACTACGTTGTATCCCGTCTCCCGTTTGACCTGATATCCAGAAACTCCGGAGGCTCCGAGTTGGGGCAGCACCAGTGTTCTGTTGGAGGTCACGGCTTTTAGCTTTGTGCTTTCGATCTGGCGGATCACCTCGCTGGTCGAAAATGTTCCTTTGCCCGCCGCGCACCAGACATTGATCCCGCGCGTGTCCAAAACCAGAATCCAGGCATTGATGCCCGCCAGTTCTTGGCGAAGCTTGTCAAAAGTGAGCTTGTAATTGGCCGTCACCAGAATTACATCTGTCGGAACAGGAGTGCCCAATGCATAAAGTCCGGGAGCCACTTGATAGCTGCCTCGATGCCCCCACCGCGCCTTCCAACCGCCGATGCGGTCCGCCCAGCCGAGCTCGCCGGAAACGGCGGGAATGTTTCCCGCCGAAGTCTGGAGTGTGCCAGCGATCCAGGGCTCCTTGGCAATTGGCCGGCTTGCGCCACAACTGCAGGAACAGGGGCTATTTGCATTTTTTTCCATGACGATCTCCTTCTTTCTCGGGCAGATTTTTCAAGGAATGCTTCCAACAGTTCTCCGTTTGAAATTCGGAAAAGACCTGGGAAAAGAGTCCGATGGTTTCCAGGAGCTTGGAATGCTGGCCTTTGGGAATTTTTTCAAACAACCTCGAATAAAATTCATCGCAGACTAGGTTGATTTGATGGCAAGTCTGAACCCCATTTTCCGTCAGGGCGATCCGGCTGGAACGCCGGTTTTGCGGATTTTCCGTGCGGCTGACCAGGCCGGACTTTACCAGCCCGTCAATGGTCCGGCTGAGGGTGCTTGCATCCAGTTGCAGCCGGTCGGCCAACTCCGCGATGCCGGGATGGGCCATCTCTTCAAGCTCCATAAGCACGTGGCATTGAGCCAGGGTGATGCCACAGCAGGGGGTTTGGTCCTTTAAATGACGGGCCACGGCTCGTTCAATCTCCCGCAGATGCTTTCGGAACGATCTCAACCGTGTGTTGTTCATGATGCCTCCATAAAATGTAAAACACAATATATGTAATATACATGTAATGATAATGTCAACTGTTTTTTGAGATTTTTTATTTGTCCGCCCCGACAGCCGCTTGCGGGAGCTCCGATCCTCCCCCGGAAAGAAACAACCGTCCGTGGTGGGTCGCAAGAATCTCGTCATTACACGGGCGGGCCGGGCTGCGGCGTGAACGTGCGCGAGACGACTTCGTCACATGCGCCGGATTCACTCTTGTGGTATTTTTTTAGTCAGCGTGTGTTGACGCTTGGTCGTCAGGGCCGGTCCGGGGGAATATCCTGGCTCTCAGTCTTCTTTTCTCTAGATGATTGCCGCCGACTTAATTTGCTCGCCGGAACGTAAATCATTTATTAAAAGGCAGACATGGATCTTGAAGAGAAAATTGAGAACGAAAAGATGAGGGGGAAAGGAATACGATATGAGGATTTTAACGACAAAAAAATCTTCTATGCCTTGGAGCTATAGGCGGATCTGGGATCCGAGGCAGTCAACAAACCGGCCATTTTTTTGAGCGCCCGTCGCGCCGGCACACCAAAAAAAAACTTTGCACAGGGGCTGCAAATCCCGTGGGAGGTCCCGGCGGCATGCGAGTCCTTCAATTCCGGGAGTACCTTGCCGCACCAAGCACATATTTTCTTAATACCCATATAGTTATCCTTTTTTATAATTAATTATCCATCCTAAGTCTCACAATCCTTGTTCTTGCAAGTGAAGTACAAAACCGCGGGAGAATTATTAACACCAATATAATAAGCTGATTGGCCCATGATCAGCCTCCCTCAGGGTGAAAATTTTACAAGCCGGGTGGAAATTTTACCTGGTAGGAGCCCCCGTCCTTGGCAGAACCAATTTTCCTGATCGCTTGACCCCAGCCATGCCGCATGTAATACTATGCCTATTCAAACTTCTTTCTGGAGCCCTTCGTGGCGCCTTTGCCGACAACCCCAAACTGGAAGGGATTTTTTCCCCTGCTGAGTGTATGCGCATGATGTGGGCGCCTCCTGACGGGAGGATGATGTTGGTCTTTTTCCTGAAATCTTGCCGGGGCGGCGAGTCATTGCATAGATCCCAAGGCACGGATTCCTCTGATGGAGGAGATCTTTCTAAGGAGGTTTTCACTAATGAAAGCGCGGTGTTTGCTTTTGTTTTCGGCAATCCTGCTGATGGCGCTGTTTGCCAGGGCACAATCTGACCGGGGAACCATTACCGGCCGGGTGACGGATCCTAGCGGAGCTGTAGTGCCCAAGGTTGAGGTGACAGCCACTCAGGTGGAAACCAAAGTGGTCAGCCATGGAGTCACTAATGATCTTGGTATTTACACCATTCCGAACTTGCCCATTGGAACTTACACTATCGAATTCAAAACCCCCAATTTCAAAACTTATGTGCAGGAACATGTGACGATTTCGTTGGGGCAAATTGTCAAACTGGATATCGCATTAGCCCTGGGCGCGACTACCGAAAGCATTGAAGTGCAGGCCGATGCTTCCCCTCTCGCCACCGAAACCGCGAATGTGGGGACCAACATGAAAGGAAGCGACCTCACGATTCTGCCCCTATCGGTCGCTGGAGGCCGAGACGTGTCTAATTTTGCCTTTGCGGCGGTTCCGACCGTTACGGGCAACAGCTGGTCGACCAGCATCGCGGGCTCGCAAACCATGACGAAGGCGATCGTGGTGGACGGGACGGATGCCAATGCCGGAATCCAGGGCACACAGCCGCCGCCCGGCATGGAGTCGGTGCAGGAGTTCGAAGTTCAAACGGTAGTCGGGGCGGATGCGGCGGCCACCGGGGGAGGCGCGTTCATGTACACGCTGAAATCCGGAACCAACGATTTCCATGGCAGCGCTTATGGCTTCCTGGCGAATGAAGCCCTGGACGCGAACACCTGGGACAATAATTTTTATGGCCTCCCCAAGGCGCGCGATCGTTACAAAGACTGGGGATTCAGTGCCGGCGGTCCTATCTATCTGCCTAAGATTTACAATGGCAGGAATAAAACCTTTATCTTTGGTTCCTACGAACATTACGATCAGAATGATCTGCGCTTCACCACCTCAGGTAGCACGGTCCCCACGCTTGCCATGCGGACCGGTGATTTCAGTGCCTTGTTGGATCCATCGGTGAACTTTGGAACCGACAGCGCGGGAAACACAATTTATCGCGGCGCCATTTTCAATCCCCAAACCGGGAATGTTTTCCCCGGCAACCTCATCCCGAATGACCAGATCAGTCCTCAAGCCAAGAAAGTGCTGGCGCTTTATGATCAGTATAAACCGATGAATAACAATCTCACCAACAACTACGGCTCGCTGGTGAATGGAACCCCCATTTTTACCCTGCATCATCTCGATTTCAAGGTCGATCAGCACTTTGGAGATAAGAACCATCTGAGCGCCTCGATCAACTATTATCGCCAGCCGTTTTTGTCAAATAGTGGAGGCCTCTGGCTGCAGGGGTCCTCGGATCCGGGCCCGCTGGCGTTTTCGCAGAGCGCAACACAGACATCCAAGGGAGTCCGGATTGTTGACGACCACCTTTTTTCGCCGACTCTTTTCAACACCTTTTCGCTGGCTTATAACAACTGGTACAAATCGGAAACCACGGGCTCTCCGGTGGATAATGCCTCGCTAGGTTTCCCCGTGCCGGAAGGCGCCGCCAGCAATAATCTTCCTGTGATCAGTTTTGGCTGTGTCAACACCTTCACCCAGATTTGCGAAAGCCAGATTGGCAGCCGCTTTGGTTACATCTACCAGTACACACAGTGGCAGATCCGTGACGGATTATCTTGGATAAAGGGAAGACACACTTTCAAATTCGGGGGCGAGTTGAAGCTATTCCGGCCAAAAGATTCGGGGTCTTCCCACTATTATTCTTACAGCTTCGGAAATGCCACAGGCATGCCTGACGCGCTTTACACGAATTCGGAAATCAATCCGCAAATCGGATTCGGATTTGCCAACTTCATGCTTGGCGAAGTGGGGAGTGGAACTCAAGGGACGGGCCTCGCCTCGAGAGCGGGACGCGATGGTCTCAATTTCTCCGTTAATGATTCCATTAAGGTGACGCCAAAGCTGACCGTCAACATGGGAGTGCGCTGGGATTTCAACACGCCCTGGCACGAGTATGACGGCCATTGGACCAACTTCACTCTCGACGCCGTGAATCCCAGCTGGGCGCCCCTCAAAGGTGCTTACCAATATGCCCAAAGCGGGTCGGATAGCTGGGAGAAGAACCAGAAATACAACCAGTTTGCCCCGTATATCGGCGCCGCTTACCAGGTCAGCCCCAAGTGGGTGGTGCGAGGATCTTGGGGCTTGCGCTATATTCCGCTTGGAATCAACCAGTGGGGCACACTGCCTTATAACATTGACGGGCAGGCCATTATGGGCTACACCGGCACGAACAACACCCAGGGTATATCCCCCAACCAGGTTGCCTTTAACTGGGACAACACCATTTACGGGGGAACGTTCATTCCGTCCGGAACGGATCCTTCCGCCAATCGAATCTACACTTGGGCGACCGTGAGTGTCGATCCCAACATGCTGCATCTTGGCAGAGTTCAGAACTGGAATGTTGGCGTTCAGTACGAGGTTGGCAAGGACGCCTTGTTGGATGTCAATTACGTCGGCAATATTGGCCGCGACCTCCACAATGGGATGCTGAATCCGCTCAACTATACGACGCTCAGCCAGTATTTGCCTTTGCTGAAATCCGGCCATGCGGGAGATTGGATCGGCTCGGAAGCGGATGCGCAGGCCGCCGGAGTTCCGTGGTATCCCTTCATTGTCGACGCGGTCGGTGGTTATGGCGGGTACCCTGCCAACGCGGCCATCGGACCTTTCCCGCAAACCATGGGCCCAGACAACAACCCGATCCTTTTCGCCGGTTCACCGCTGGGCAAGAGCGCCTATCGCGCTTTGATTGTGGAGTTCAAGAAGCGGTACGGCAATGGCCTGGCCGCCGATCTCAACTACACTTACCAGCATGCGACAACCAACACCGATTCAACCCCCGGGGTTCAGGATGGAGGGGCGATGACGGAGGGTTGGAAAAACGGTTCTCAGTGGCAGGATCCGTATGCATACGACTCCTTTGCCGACACCGTGGCGCCGAACATCCCGCAACATCAACTCAAGGGGTATTTTGTTTACGACCTCCCCTTTGGGAAGGGAAAGAAATGGGCCGCCAAAGGCGGAGCTGCGAATTACCTGGTAGGGGGCTGGCAGTTGGGAAGCGTGGTGGGTTATCACAGCGGCATGCCAATACGAGCCGTTGGCCGCTCCAACGGGTATCCGGGCTGGTCCTCGGTATATGCCAATCAGGCTGGCAGTCTGAATAACACCTTCCGGGGATTGAATCTCAACAACCTGGCTGATCCTAGCAATCTGATGTTCGATCCCAAAGCTTTCACCGATCCCGCCTTCGGGGAATTCGGCAACCAGCAGTTGTATACTTATGGTTTCACTAGCTGGGCATATTTCAATGAAGATTTCAGCATCCTCAAGAGGTTTGCCTTTGGCAAGGACGGAAGGTTTAAGGCATCTTTGCGCGCTGAGTTCTTCAATATTTTCAACCGCCATCACTGGAACGACCCCAATAGTGGATCCACCAACCAGGATTATTTCGGGGCCGTGACCGGTGTATACGGCAACCGCCGCGGACAGGTGGGCGCCCGCTTCGAATGGTAAGAGTTCATTGGCATTAGATGGGAAATGGAGAGTGCTCTTAATGGGTGCTCTCCTTTTTTTTGCCTGAAAAGCGGCATGGGACGGTCGGATGCGGTTGGGATGAGAATCGGAAGAATGGTTTGACTGTCTTTCGCTTGAAGTACAGGATGGCAGGGTTTTTTGCTGAATCGATAAACGCTTTGAACGAAGGAATTCCAGCTCATATACTGCCTGGAAGCGCTCGATTCGTTAAGCGCTTGTTGGACCACCGTCACCACCGAAAGCCCTGTCTTTGATATGCGGAGACGAAGGTTTCGGCGAATCCGCCGGCTGGCAAACAATGCGTCCCCGCTGTTTTGCGCGAGGCCTCCGCCGCGACTCTGAGTCGCCTCTATTCTGCCGCTCACTTCTGACTCTGCTTGGGATTGGACATTGTCCGCCGGGTGTAATTCAAAGTGCGACGGGAATGAGAGTGTGCCAAGGGATGGAATGCAGGAAGGGCAAGCCTCCCCGCTATTGCTCAGTTCAGCCTGATCTATGCGTCTGGCTCGCCCTTTCGCCCATTGAATTGCTCCCTTACCCGTCAAGCGCCTTGAATGGTAGGGTGCCTTAGCATAAAATATCGGGAAGCTGTCTCAAGGAGTGATTGCATGTGTTTTCTCAGGCCTGCCAGGGCGCTCACTTTTAATATGCTGTTGGCAGCGCTGTTTTGTGGGGGCCTCGTTGTAGAGGAGAGCGGGGCAATTCAGGCCAGGACCGATTCGAGTGATTTACTAAGCCAAGCCCGGACTCTTTCCGTGGCGGGGAAGTGGAAAGTGGCGGAGGAACTGGCTCGGCGGCATTTGAAAGAGCAACCCGATTCCGCGGATGGGCATGCATTGCTGGCCTACCTTCTTTTCAAACAGCAAAAGCCAAAGGAATCCATGGCGGAATATGTGGAGACCGCCAAGTTGCGCGACCTCACTGCCTCTGAGATGAAAACTTTTGCGCTGAGCTGCGCCCAATTGCACCTTTACTCGGACGCCGAGAAATGGCTGAGTCGCGCGATCGAAATGAATCCAGCCGACGCCAAGGCCTGGGAGGCACGGGGGCACCTCAGGGTTGAAGAGCAGCACTACGCGGACGCAATCGGCGATTTCGAGCAGACGCTAAGGATTGCTCCGAAGACGGTTTCAGCGGAAACCGGTATCGGGCTCTCCTTCGAGCTGCTTAGTCGTCTCGATCAAGCGATCGCTGCCTACAAAACCGCCATTTCCTGGCAACCGGCTGGGACAGGTGAAGATCCGGCGCCATTGCATGCCTTGGGCCGCGTGTTTTTAAAGCAGAACAAGCCCCGAGAAGCACTCCCTTATCTGCAGCGTGCAGTATTGCGGGGGCCTGGCGTTGCTCAAGCCCATGAAAAGCTGGCCAGGGCTTATTCTTCACTGCGGCAACTCGAGACCGCTCAAACAGAGCTTGAAAAGGCCATTGCCTTGGCCCCCAAAGTCGCCCGCTTTCACTTCACGCTCGGGCAGTTATATCGCGAATCCGGAAAGCTAGAGAAAGCGAAGGCCGAACTGGCGCTTTATGACGCGCTCGTGGGTACACACTCGACCCCGGATGTCGATCCTCGTTAATTGCATTCATCTAATGACCATCTTATTTTCAATCCTAGGAACGATCCATCAGGTTCCGTCAAGACGCGGCTACAGGGCGCTGCTTCTGTTGCTGGCGGGATTGATGGCGGCAATTTTTCCGCCCGTTTCCGTGGGGCAAGTTAAGCCTGGAGCCGTAGTGCCAGGGAACTTCATCGATGTAACTTCCGGGAGTGGAGTAGATTTTCATCACTACGCCTCTCAGACCGCCAAAAAGTACATGCTTGAAATCATGGGCTCTGGCGTGGCTGTCCTGGATTATGACAATGATGGACGTCTGGATATTTTCCTCATCAATGGCGCTCCGATCCAGGATCCCACCCCTCTGGGCGCCATCCCGCGCAAGCCCGGGCCAGCATACTGGCACCGGCTATATCGTCAAACCGCGGCGGGAAAGTTTGAAGATGTTACCGAGAAGGCCGGTGTTCAGGGTGTAGGCTATGGATTGGGAGTTGCGGTTGGAGATTACGATAACGATGGCTTCGAAGACTTGTATGTCACCGAATATGGCGCCAACCTGCTTTATCACAACAACGGAGATGGCACGTTCACGGATGTAACGTCCAAAGCTGGAGTTGCCGGCAGCGGATGGTCCAGCAGCGCCGCCTGGGTGGATCTTGACAACGATGGGCGGCTGGACCTAGTCGTGTTGCGATATGTGGTTTGGGATTTTGAAGATCGGCCCTGCCTCGTGGGTGAAAACATTCGCACTTACTGCAGCCCGGATGCATTCAAAGCGATTGCTCCGCTCGTTTTCCATAACGAGGGCAATGGCCGATTCACCGAAGTTTCGCGGAAAATCGGAATTGCGAAACCGGGCAAAGGCCTGGGTATTGCCTTGGCGGATGCGGATGGCGACGGCAACATCGACGTTTATGTTTCCAACGATACGATGCCCGGTTTTTTTTATCACAATAAGGGCAACGGTATTTTCGAGGAGATGGCGCTAATGGCGGGGCTGGGCGTCAGCGAGGATGGGCGCACCTACGCGGGCATGGGCGTGGATTTCGCCGATTACAATAATGATGGTTTGCCCGATCTTGCCGTCGCGGATCTGGCTCTCGAAATGTACGCGCTATACCAAAATCTTGGCAAGGCGAATTTTCTCTATACTTCACGTACGGGCGGATTGGGCAACATCACCCTCAACCACTCCGGCATGGGATTGCGATTTTTCGATTACGATAACGATGGGTGGAAGGATATTCTTGTTTCCCAGGGCCATGTGGTGGATGAGATTGGCGAGGTTAACCCTCATCTAAGTTATCGTGAGCCGCTGCTTTTAGTCCGCAATACCGGGACCCGCTTCGTGGATGTCTCGGCGCAGTCGGGCGCTGTTTTTCGCGAAGCTTGGGCCGGCAGGGGCCTGGCGGTTGGAGACCTCAATAATGACGGCCGTCTCGATGCGGTTGTCTCCACCAGTGAAGGTCCTGCCCACCTTGTGCTCAATCAGACGGAGACTCGGAATCATTGGCTGCTGTTAAAGCTGATCGGCCGGAAGAGCAATCGCGATGGCATCGGCGCGGAGATTAAGGCCATTACCCGGCAGGGGGCGCGGTATGCGACCGTGAGCACCGCCAGCAGTTATCTTTCCGCTGGCGACAAGCGGGCTCATTTCGGCTTAGGTCTCGCCACGGAGGTTGCTCAATTGGAGATCCGCTGGCCGAGCGGCGTTGTGCAGACGCTGAAGAACGTGCGCTGCGATCAGATCCTCGAAGTGGAGGAAAAATGAGGATTCTTTCACTCATTTTGGCTGCCTGGCTTCCGGCCATGATTGCTCTTCAGGCCCAAACACCCGCCCAGCACGACACTCCCTCCCCACGGCGAAATTCCTCTGAGCGTATGCTTGCACAGGCGCAATTGTTGTTGCAAAAGGGGAAAACCGCCGAAGCTCTTCCGTTGGTTCAACAGTACCTCAAGGATCTGCCTGACTCGCCGGACGGGCATGCAATGCTCGGCTTCATTTTTTTCAAGCAATCGAAAGCCGCGGACTCCTTGCGCGAGTACCTGGAGGCCGCGAAACATCGCAATCTCACCGCCTTCGAGCTCAAGATTGTGGCGCTGAATTATGCCATGCTGGAGGATTATGCGAATGCCGGCCGCGGACTCACTCGGGTGCTCGAGATGAATCCGCGAGACCTGCAGGCCAGCAATTATCTGGGCGAGGTCAAATTCCTCCAGGAAAAGTATGAAGAAGCCATTGGCGTGTTCCGACGCTCGTTGAAGCTCGATCCGAAGAATGTGTTCGCCGCAAACGGACTCGGCGGTGCTTGTGAGCAGTTGAATCGGCTGGAGGAGGCTGCCGCGGCTTATCGCCAAGCCATCGAATGGCAGGCCGGCAAAGCGGTTCAGGATCCCACTCCAGTTCTGAACCTGGGCCGCCTGCTGTTGAAGCTGAACAGGAATGAAGAAGCTTTGACTTATTTGACCATGGCTGTCAAGTTGGGGCCGGAACAATCGGTTATCCACGAACAGTTAGGCAAAGCGCATTCGTACGCGGGAGAACTTGAAGCCGCACAGAGTGAACTCGAAAAGGCAATCCGTCTTAATCCCCGAGATGCCCACCTGCACTATGTCTTGGGCCAACTCTATCAGCGCGGCGGAAAACCTGATCAAGCGAATCATGAGTTTAAACAATATCAGGCATTGCAGAAACAATCAGATCTGACCTTGGACCGGCCTTGATCGGCTGAACTGAGCAATGGCCGGGAGGGTGAGGCTTCGGCCGAACCGGCCTGGGTATTAGAGCACACGAGGGTGGCTCGCCAGGCGAAGTCCGCCTAAGAGGAAGGCTCGCCCTCCCTGCATTCTCCCCCTTGTCACACTCTCAATCCTGGCGCATTTTGAATTACACCCCATGACAAATTGACTTTTGCCCGGCCCCGTGCTAAATCATAGTCTTTTTGTTTGGGAATAACCGTGAACCGCGTCCTGTATTCTTATCTGGCTGCTGCCCTGATTGATTTGTTGATCGGTGCAATGGTCCTCAGTTTTCCCTACGTGGCCCAATTCCTGGGGGCGGGGAATCTGGGCACTGTTTCCAATGGAATCGTCGCCTTGGTTTACATTCTGGTTTGTTTGTTCTTTTCCACCTTCAGGATTTTCAAAGAGAGGCGTCATGCCCTGGTTGTTGGTTGTTTGATGTTCTCGCTCGGTTGCCTCATGATGGTTTTTACCACCAGCAAAGCTGCTCTTTTTTATGTCCCCGCCCTGGTTTCCGCCGGATCAGCTTTTTTTTACCCGGCCTTGTTACCTTGGGTGACCGAGGGGATGAGCAGGAGCAAGATAGTAAAAACCACCGGAGGATATTCGATTGCCTGGGTTCTGGGCTATCTCATGGGCCCATTCCTGGCGGGAATCGTTCTATCCTCTTCACTGCCTTTCGAATTTCGCATTCATCTAATTTTTGGGACCGCGGCGTTAGTGTCCTTCCTGATCGGTTTGAGTTTTTTGCCGAACCTGTTTCCCCGTCATATTGAGTGCGAGGAAATTCATCAGGACATTCACGGGGAGAAGACCGCCATTTCTTCAAGACCGCTGTTTGTCTTCATCAAGGTTTTCTGGATTGCCAACTTCACGGCGTTCTTTTTGAACGGACTGATCCGCTATGTCTTCACGGAACTGGGAAAGACCGAGGGATTAAGCCCATTTTGGGTGGGCAATGTAAACTCTATCCTGTTTGGGGCTTTCGTTTTAGTGACGCTGTTTTTGCGAAGGACTCACTTTTGGATTTTTTCGCCAGCATGGCTCATGATCTTCCAAATCTCGGCTATTCCCGCCATTCTCTGTTTTACTTTTTCCCGCCACCTGGCCTTCTATCTCATCGGAGCGGTGTTGTTCGGGATCGTGTCGGGATTCACTTTTTTCTCCTCGACCTCCTATTCCCTGATGCTGGAAGGGGAAAAAGACAAAATGATCAACTTCAACGAAGCCTTGATAGGATCCGGCGGATTTCTCTCCGCACTAACGGGTTACCTTTTCGCTCAATTCATCCACGTGAAGTTTAGTTTTCTGCCTGGATTGCTGCTTATGGCCGTGGCGGTCTTCTTCCAACTCCGCCTAATTGCAACATTGAAAAACAGTGATTGGGTCCCCGCCTTGGCATCAAACCAAAAAGCACGAAACGCCAGCGAGTGATCGGGAGAGCAGTACAAGCCGGGTTGAACCATCCAGCACGAAGCGATAGAGAGTGATCAACTCAGCTGAACCATGCCACGCAGCATGAGCAAAGCTAGGCCGATCGCTCGTTACCACTTCGCGCTTTTTGACTTGGCGAAACGGAGCAAGGTTGGAAACAAAAAAACCCAGAATATCCTCAGCGGTTCACAAATATATTGTCTTGGTTTTGACCTGATCAGCCTAAGCGCTTCCTGCCTTAATTTTGGCGAAATAGATCCAGAGATGCCCAAGGTTGTCATCCTCTCCAAAGTAGAGCTCGCCATCCCGGCCGGTGACGGCATCCCCGAATACATAACCGTAACGGCGCCGTTCGATAATAGAAACGGCCACCCCTAAATTAGAAACCTTTCCCAAAGCCGGGTCATAACAAAACATCTTGGCCAGCTCAGGCCCGCAGAATCCGTAAAGACGGCCGTCTGGAGTCACTGCCATGGGACCCACCGGTTTCAACAGGGTTTGGCCCAGGGTAGCGCTGAATCCCTTCTGGTCGGTGAAGGAAAAAATCCGCCCGGTGTTGTCCGCGGTATAAAGTGGTCCCTTGTGGGTAGACCTGGACCAGATCAAAGGAGCTTGATTCCAGCTTCCGGCAGGCAAGGGAATTGCTTTGCGTTGGAGTTGCCGCGTGGTTGGATTAAATAGCCACAAATGGCCAGCCCCATCGAGTCCCACCAAGTTTCCATTTGGAGTAAGCGCGATGCGTCCAGCTCCAGGCACTTCCCCGATGGTTTGAATCTTTGTCGTGGCAAAATCTACGGTAAAGAGATGACGCGAAGTGATCCCCACGATGCCATCTTTTGCGGCATCAGCCACGGCGTGCACAATGGGCTCGCCAGGAGCGGCTTCACCCCAATCGTCGAAAACCGGACGCTCAAATCCCCATTCCTGAATCAAATCGAAAGGCAGAGGCTGAAGTTTGGTGGATAGGATCCGCCCGCTTCCGGAGGCGTCGTTAACACAAGCCAGAAACTTCTTTTTGCCGCAGCAGATGGCGCTGCATTGGGTGGCTCCATCCACTGCCTTGAGGTCAAAAACCATCCCTGTTACCCCGTGAAACATCCCCACGAAAATGTGAGCCCGCTTGCCGCTGGTTCCCCCGTAAATAATTCCTTCGGGAGTGGCATCCAGCGCGGTAATGTGGCTTTCGTCGGCGGCGATGGGAATCGAGGCCCCCGGGAAACAGGTGGGAAAGGCCACCATCGTCCCTTCTTTCATAAAGGTCCCGTGGACGATTTCGTCAATCAGGGCCTGCGCTTCGGGAGAATTCATGTCATATTTCTTTTTCTTTTCGCTCATAGATCACCTCTATCCCCACATCCGAATGGGCAAGTGTGCGTTCTTCTTTTTGCGTTCCGCCGGCATCTCCACTTTGAATATGCCCGAGGGATGAGATCCCACGTGGCCGAAAAAGAGGTCCCCGTTGTGATCCACGGCTCCCCGGGAAACATACTGGGCCAGGCCGGTGGGGTGTTCGAGACGGGCCACTTCCTCCCGCTTCAGCGTGGCCGGATTCAAACGCCAGACCACCCCTTCCCGTTCTTTATGGTCAGGCCCCATCGGATTGTAAACGGGATCCCGCCAGCGCGAAGCCACATAATACAATTGTCCATCTCCCGCGAAGGTTAATCCGCCGCAGTGATCGACAAAGGTATCCTTAGAAACAGAGGGATCGCGTTTTTGCGTGGCCGGTCCCAGGTCCTCCACTTTAGGCCAGTCCCCTTCGTTGGGCCAGATCCGCATCAGGTAAGAGTTGGCAATCCAGGTTACCGCGTAGACGCATTCTCCATCGGGTGAAGGAGCGGCATCATAAAAGACGCTGTGAAATCCGGTCTGATATTCGGGATTATGGGGGAGGATATCGGGAGAAAATTCCAGACGGTCCTTTTCCGGTGTATAGCGCACCAGATGGCCGTAGTCGCTGCTAGTCCAAACCCGGTGCTGTTTGTCCAGGAAGAGCGTCTGGGCGTTCACGGAACCGATGCGCCCCACATCTCGGCGTGTCCTTTTTTTTAAGTCGTAAATAATGAAGTGATCGCGCGGGTAGCTGATGGCATAGAGCAGTTCCCGCTCTTCATCGTGAAGCAGGCAGCGGCATCCCTCCTTGGGAATCAGGGTGTCCCACCAAAGCACCGCATCCTTCTTGGTGTCATAGGCCAGCAGCGCGCTCCCGCGAAAGCAGCGTTTTTCGTCGTGCCACGAGAGCCAAGGTGAATAGGCAGGCTGATCGATGGGCGGACCCGAGAGATGGCTGGCCATGTAAAGAACACCATCGTGCATGGAGGGAGCGAAGCTGTAGTGGATTTTGCATTGGGTGGCCCGGCCGGAATCTCCCGGGTCATCCACCATCTTGTCCAGATCGAAGAGATAATCCAAATCATCTTTTGCTTCGTTATAACGGACCACTTTGACAACGCCGCCGGGCACGCTTTCGGCGCAGGCCGCGGCGTAAATACGGCCATCCGGGCCGACGGAAAGCGACCAGCAAGTGTCTGAGTCTGGATGCTTGGTGAATTCGTACCACTTGGAACGGTAGGGGACTTCATCGGACGCGCTTCCGGCGCTCAACGCGGAATTCGGCGTAAAAGGAGAAATCAGGGAAGCCGAAGCTACTCCGCCCACTGCCCCCTTGATGAATTGACGCCTGGAAAATGGCTGGATCATCGTAGGCCTCCTGCTTTTAATTAATGATTGAAGCTGAATTGGATGGAGACTGTTCAGACTCTCAAATCTTAACAGGCTCACAATTGTTGGGCAATGTCCAATCGTCGAGAAAGAAGATTTTTTGTTCCGCTAATGAAACATCCGGGGGCGTTTTATAGTTTGCGAGCTGATTCATTTGAAGTTTGAAATCCCGATGGATGAGTAGTCTTCGAGATTCAAGGCTTGCCGCAAAAACAGCCCGGATGGATTCCACTCCCCAATATTTCGGGAGCAGGCCGGGACGGCCCGCTCCGTCGGAGGGGAAGGCATCACTCTCTGACCGCTGTTTTGGTTGCGCTAGGAAAATCAGCCGGAACCTTTTGGGTCACTTTGCCGGTGGCAGCCCATTCCGTGCCTCGCTGCAAGGTAGTGATAAAGCCGACGCACTTCATTTCCGCCGCCCCATGCCCCATGACGGAGTGGAAGATGCGCCCTTTGCCGTAAGCAATGGCCAGCAAAACCGGTTCTTCTTCACCAGAGCCGCCCGTCTTGGAGTCGGTCATGGCGGAAGCGAGTACGGAGACATTTTTCAATGGGCCGCGCATCCGGTCGTAGAGTTCGTCAGGCACATGCATCCAGGCATTGGGCAATCCCTTCATGATCGAGTGTTGTGGTTCCCTGGTTTTGACGATATAGGAGAAAGGTCTGCCGTGACTCCCGCTGGGGCCAGGCATATTCAGGGGAATCCACTTGCCATCACGAAAACGCAGATAGGGTCCGGAGTTCTCGGTTCTCCCACCCCAGCCGCCAATCGCAATCATTTCATTGAACTCTTTCCAGCCGGCAAAGGCATTGTCAGCGGAATGGACCACAACCAATCCGCCACCGTTCTGCATGTACTTCACAAAGGCTGATTGGGTCTCTGCCGCCCAGGGATCTCCATCGTAATTCAGCACCACGGCTTTAAAGGCGGAAAAATTCGGCTTAAAACCGCTCATGTCTTGGCTTTTAGCCGGAGAAGTCAGCACTTCCACGCTAAATAGCCCAGCGCTTTCGAGGATCTTCTTCATCTGGATCGTCCCCTCAGAACACTTGTGATATTGATTGCATTGTCCGTCGATGATTAAGACTTTGATGGGGGCCGCGGAAAGCGGCATCGCCATAAGCAAAAAGATCAGCGCCCGCAGGCAAAGCCAGATTCGAAAAGTCATAAACAAAACTCCTCTTTTGAAAAGTATCGATACCTTGCCCATTTTAGGGAATCGAAGCGCAGGATTCAAAATAAAACTCGCAGGACTTCGTCCCATTTTATGGGAATCGACATGGGGGGCAATATATAACCAGACTCATAATATCGATTTTTGCGGCTCATGCGGGCTGGCTTTGATGAACACTCTACTGTGTCGGCGTGGCTTTTGAGAATATTTGCGGTTGCTTGAGATTCGGCCATCCCGCAATAAGGATGACAAGAACCAGTGGCACAAGAGTAACAATGCTAAGACAAACGCAAAGCCGTGCCGATTGTCCATCGGCTTCAAAATTCGCAACCACGCTGAGTGCGGGCGGCCGATGAAAGCGCGCATCTTCCGCCCAAGGCAGGGTCACTGGAACTGCCAGTTCCCGCAATCCCGCAATTTAGCCAAGGAAATATCCTCAATTATAGGCGAAGTAGAGTGATGAGATTTATTTTTGACGAGATAAAAAATGATGTAATATTAAAAGTGAGCGGCGACCACGGGTCCAAGTACCGGCAAGGGTTATGATGCCGGGGCATCAGGACGTCTAAGAGACATAGATCCCGATATCGGGAGTGCCAACCCATTTGTGGGGCCGCTCTTTTTATTTTCGGAGTGATCGCTCCACCTTTGCCAAACTGGGATTTTCTAGGGAGCTCCACATGCCAGCACGGCTGGCTCAACAAGAGAATGAAAATCCCCAGACCTCACAGGTCTCCAAGACCTGTGAGGTCTCTGGCCCCGGGATTTTCTAGGGAGCTCCACATGCCAGCGTGCTGGCACAACAAGAGGATGAAAACGGGATGATGGAGGCGGCCTGCCCTCAGGCCGTCTCAGCAGGCTTGGCAAACTCAGACGGGGTGGGGGCACCCCGCCTCCATCCACGCTATTTTCTTAGGAGATAGCTTTCGCAAAGAGATTCCTTCAAATCCCACCCAATATCCGCCCGGGCAGCAGAAAAAGGCCCCGGATCAATCCAAAGACTCCCTCCACTGCAATACCCACCAATCGAAAAGGAAGCAGCAGCAACCAAATGAACGGATAAAGGATCAGCGCCAACAAGGCCAGGGGCCAGCAGAGAATCAGAAGAATTAGCCATAGCAAAAACTTTATCATATTCCAATCCTCCATGTGCAGGTAACGACCATCTCTTCTAGGATTATACGAAATATCCGGGCGGAAGTTTCACCATCTACTAGTTTCTGGTTGTTCACTGCATGCCTAATTCAAAGTGCGCCAAGATAGAATGTGTTTCAAAGATGGAATGTGGGACGGGGCGAACCTCCCGCTGAGACGGACTCCGCCCGACGGGTCATCCGTGTGTGCCATCTCTGCCCAGACTAGGTTGGCGGGAACCTTATCCTCCCGGCTATGGCGTAGTTCAGCCGATCGGCGCGAGTGATTCATCCGGCCACATTTTGAATAACGCCCGCCGTCGACTTTCAGGTTGGACACCCCGCACATCTTATTATATATTCCCCGTGGTTTACTCCATTAATGAGGTATCTGCCATGAGCCATAGCCTTTATGAAGTCCGGCTGCAAAAACTCATTGAACGACACCGGGCTCTGATCTCCCGGCCGAATCCGGTTGATGAAAGCTGGAACAACGGGATCTATGACCGTTTCCTTTATCCAGTCTTGACCGAGGAGCATGCGCCACTCCATTGGCGGTTCGATTTGAATCCCCAAACCAATCCTTTCCTGATGGAGCGGATGGGAGTCAACGTGGTCTTCAATCCCGGCGCCTTTGAACATGAGGGGAAAATCATGCTGGTGGCGCGGGTGGAAGGGAATGATCGAAAATCGTTCTTCGCCCTGGCGGAAAGCAAATCCGGAGTGGATGGTTTTAAGTTTTGGGACTATCCGATTGTGATGCCCGAGACGCCAGACCCGGACACCAACGTCTATGACATGCGGGTCGTCAAACATGAGGATGGATGGATCTACGGATTGTTTTGCACGGAACGGAAAGATCCCGATGCCCTCCCGGGCGATACCTCCAGCGCCGTGGCCGAATGTGGCATCGCCCGGACAAAAAATCTTAAGACTTGGGAGCGCTTGGCCGATTTGAAGTCCGCCTCCTCGCAACAACGGAACGTGGTTTTGCATCCTGAATTCATCCATGGAAAATATGCGCTGTATACGCGGCCACAAGACAGTTTTATTGAAGCCGGCAAAGGCGGAGGCATCGGCTGGGCGCTGACCGATTCCATGGAAGCGGCGGTTATAGGGGAAGAAAAAATCATCGACGCGAAGACCTATCATACGATAAAAGAAGTTAAGAATGGACAAGGACCCGCCCCGATTAAGACTTCGAAAGGATGGCTGCATATCGCCCATGGTGTGCGGAACACCGCGGCCGGACTGCGTTACACCGTTTATGCCTTCCTGAGCGACCTTCACGACCCCTCGAAGGTGACTCATCGCCCCGCCGGGCACCTGATTGCGCCGTATAAGGAAGAGCGCGTGGGGGATGTTTCCAACGTCATTTTCTGTAATGGCGCAGTGGCGCGCGGCAATGGGGAGGTGTTCATCTATTATGCCTCATCGGACACTCGATGCCATGTGGCTGCCACTACAGTCGACAAGCTTCTGGATTATGTGATGAATACACCGGAAGATCCCTTGCGGTCTTATGGCTGCGTTCAGCAGCGGAATGAACTGATCCGAAAGAATCTGGAATACATTCAGGCGAGTGCGGACCCGCGGCTAAAGGCGATGCTGTAGACAATTATCTTGGATGTGCTGCACGGCGGGGATTTTCACAGGAGCTAAAAATGCCAGCCCGGCTGGCACAACACGAGGATGATAATCCCTAGACCTCACAGGTCTTCAAGACCTGTGAGGTCTTAGGCTGTCACTACAAGACGATGAAAATGGGATAATGGAGGCGGCCTGCCCTCAGGCCGTCTTGGTTAACTCAGACGGGGCGGGGGTGCCCCGCCTCCATCCACGCTATTTTCCGGGGAGGGCTTGCCGCAATTCCGGAATGGTTACCGGATGAGTATCTGGTCTGGAGACGGCGATGGAAGCTGCCAGGCTGGCCAGCCAACCGGCCTCGGCCAGCGTTGCCCGACAGCTGAGGGCAGCTGAGGCCACGGCCAGGACAGTGTCGCCTGCTCCGGTGGTGTTGGCGGGATTTTTGCAAAAGGCTGGAAAGGCTGTGAGCACTCCTTGTTGATCAACTGCGAGCATTCCCTCTTCAGAGAGTTTCAACAATAAGGAACCACCGATCCGTTTCTTCAATTCACGAGCCAATGTTTCACTGTGGAGAGGCTCTGTTGGGTGCCCACCTGGCCGCTCAAGCATGCTAAAGGCCTCCCGTCGATTAGGGGTCAGAAGATCCATCTTCTTCCAAAGTGAGATATTGGCTGGCTTAATATCCGCGTAGACCGGTTTTTGACATCTGGCCGCCGTTTCTTCAAGAGCAGCGGCAGTGGCAGGGTTGATGATCCCCTTGGCATAATCGGACACCACCACGGCATCCACCGCCGGAATCAATTCTTCCAAGGCTTGGATCAGGCGCTGGTTGGTTGTGTCCGGCAAAGGGCTGGAATCTTCCTGGTCTAAGCGAAGATAATAATGCGTTCCGGATAAAATTCGGGTCTTCTGAGTGGTCTCGCGCTCCCACCCGAGCGGGTGAAGCATCATGTGGCGGGATTGCAACAACTGCTTTAAAGTGACTCCAGCTTCATCGTCTCCAGCGCCTCCCAACAACACGGTCCTGGCGCCCAACGCTGATAAGTTGGCTGCCACATTCGCGGCTCCTCCCGGTTGAGCATGGCTCTGGCGAATTTCCAGAAGCGGAACCGGAGCTTCATCGGCCACTCCCGCTGGTTTGCCCTCCAGATAAATATCCAACATCAAATCTCCCACGACGAGAAGATTGCAAATGGGAAATCGATCCAGGAGTTCAAGGCAACGTTTCCGTGTCTCAGCATCGAAAGTGTGTGACATTTCAGTCATCCGACTCCCCTATATATGTTCGTTTGCCCAAGGCGCTAATGAATATTCCCTTCTTCAGGCGGGACACATCCATTGGGTGGAAAATCGGGAACTCTCCACCGTGCTTCACAGACAAATTTTGCGGTTCCATAAGTCAATAGTTTGGGTCCATCATGCCCCAGGTGTGCTGGCCAGTTCCTTCTCCAATAATTCGCAAATAATGTGGACCACCGCCAGGTGAGATTCCTGAATTCGCGGTGTGCTGTCGGAGGGGACCTGAATGCAAATGTCGCACTTCTCGGGGAACAATCCGCCCGCCCGCCCAGTGAAGCCCGCCGTGGTGGCCCCCTTTTCACGAGCCGCTTCCAGGGCTTTGATGACATTGGGCGATTTGCCGCTGGTGGAAAAAGCCACTACCAAATCACCCTTCCGGACAAAAGCTTCCACTTGCCGGGCAAAAGTGTTTTCGTAGCCATAATCGTTGGCAATCGAGGTCATCAAAATTTCATTGGTTGAAAAAGAGAGGGCGGGAAGGCCCTTCCGCTCGATTAGGAAACGCCCCACCAACTCGCTAATCAGGTGGTTCGCGTCAGCGGCGCTGCCGCCATTGCCGAAGGCACAAACTTTTTTGTCGGTCTGATATGTCCGGATGATTGCTTTTACCAATGACTCGATTGCCGGGAGCTGCTCTTCTATGAGGAGCTTCTTCACCTGGGCGCTTTCCAGCAGGATGCCGCTGATTTCATGTTTGAAAAGATCCACCAACTCTTCAGGTTTGACGTAGGCAATGCCGGGTTTGGCGACGACGATGCCGGCTGCCTTGTTGGCCAGTTCCACCGTGGCGCGAAGATTGGCTCCGGATGCCAGTCCCAGAGCCAGGACAGCGGTGACACTATCTCCGGCGCCCGCCCGGTCGGCCAAGGCGACTTTGGCCGCGGGAATTTGAAAACCGGATTCCCCGCGCGGGAACACGGCGATTCCTTTGCCTCCCTCGGTAATGATCACATCGCTTTTTAGCTGCCGGCTCAGGACCTTTCCCGCCTCGCTGGTGGAAGAGGGGGTAAATCCGAGCATCCGGGCTGCTTCGAGAGACTCCTCCGCGTTGAAAGTGAAAAGGCCGGCCTCTCCGTACCAGCTAACGTGCGGAGGGTGTGCATCAATGATGAGCTGGCAGGATTCCACGGAAACCTTGGCACGAATGGCCTTCAAAAGATCAGGAGTAACCGCGCCATAACCTTGATCGTAAACCACCACCGCGGAAATGTTGCCACACGCCGCCAAGAAATCCGCCAGTGTTTCCTCGACGTCATGGACCTCCGGCATCACTGCCTTGCGCAACAATTGGATGATTTGCTGATTAGCCGCAAAGATACGGAAACGCTCCGGCAAAAGAGAAATTGCATCAGCGGAAGGGCGAGAGACCTTGATCTCGTCGCTTTCCAGCAATGATAGGATTTCCCGGCTGGCGGAATCGTTGCCGAAGCGGCCGAATAAGAGCGGCTCCCCACCTAAGCTGGCAATGTTCTTGGCCACATTGGCGGCTCCTGCCGGCAACGACCTTTTGCGGGAGGCTTTGACAACTGGGACGGGAGCTTCTGGCGCCAGCCGCTCGACTTGACCGTAAATCTCGCGGTCAATATAGGTGTCGCCGGTCACCAGAATCACCCGTCCCTGAAAGGTCTTGACCAGTTCGGAAATCAGCATCGAGTTTCTCCACTCTAAAGGACGACGGAAGCAAAGATTATTTTCAATTGCGGCGCCGGTGTCCCCACCAGAGCTTTTTCGCTGTTGATAAAGCATCTCTACAAAACGGGGCGGCGGCGACTTTTCTCGTTTGGATCGTGCGGCTGAACATCGATCGCGGCTTCCCATCTCGGGAGGGATGCCTTGCCGGCTCAGGTTATAACACAGCCGCCCAAAGGCAACTCTCAATGACTCAAGACAGCCGACAATCAGGACTTATGGTTTTAATTGTTCCGGCGGCGGATCTCCAGAGGTGCGTGCCAATCTAACGCCTCGATATCTCAGAAGAAATCAGCCGGCCATTTATTCTACTTCAGAGCGGAAGGGATATCTATTGGGTTTTTCGGGGGACGTGGAGGTGCTATGCCCCCACAGTGTGCTTAAGTAAGAATATTTTTGGACGGGCGGGGCAAGATCTGTTAAATTGAACGTTTTTCATCTTGCTTCTCGAAAGCTCGAGGGCCTGTCCGTTCAATTGACCAAGGCGATTCCCTTAGAGGATCTGGCACTGCCAAATGAAAAAATCACCTCTCCTCATTATATTTTTTACCGTATTTATTGATCTGATCGGGTTTGGCATTCTTCTCCCACTTCTTCCTTTTTACGCCAAAAATCTGGGCGCTAACGCATTGATCGTGGGATTGCTTTTTACCTCTTTTTCCTTGATGCAGTTTCTCTTTGCGCCCTTGTGGGGGCGCCTATCCGATCGGATCGGCCGTCGGCCCATTATCTTGTTGGGATTGCTTGGATCTTCGATTTCTTATCTCATATTTGGCTTGGCGGATTCGCTCTGGATATTGTTGGCGTCCCGGCTTTTTGCGGGGATTTGTGGCGCAAATATTTCCACGGCCCAAGCCTACATTGCGGACTCTACCGGCCCCGAAAATCGCGCCAAGGGGATGGGCATCATCGGCGCGGCCTATGGTTTGGGATTCATTTTCGGTCCCGCCATTGGAGGAATTTTAAGTCAGTGGGGATATCGTGTCCCGGCCTTCTTTGCTTCTGGCTTGGCTTTGGCTAATTTTCTGGCGGCCCTGCTGCTGGTGCCCGAATCATTGAAGCCGGGAGTGGCTTCTACCCGGCCCGAGCGAGGGCTCAATTGGTCTCGTTTGCGGCTTGCCCTGGCACAACCCAAGCTGCGTATTTATCTGGTGCTGTTTTTCCTCTCCACCTTTGCGTTCGCCAATCTGGAAGGCACTTTTGCCTTGATGACGGCACGCAAGTATCATCTGGATGCCCGGCATAATGGTTACCTGTTCGCCTATATTGGGATTTTGATCACCGTAATGCAGGGTGGCTTGATTGGACGTCTGGTGAAAAGATTCGGAGAGCTTCGGTTGGTTTCGGCCGGACTGCTCTGCTTGGTATTCAGCCTTGGTTTGCTTCCTTTCTGGCCGAATGTGGGCTGGTTGCTCATTGGACTTTTGCCGCTGACTTTTGGGCATGGGGTTTCGAACCCTTCTCTGGCTAGTCTGATTTCGCGAACGGCTAACGCCGCGGATCAAGGGGGAGTCCTCGGTGTTTCCCAATCCATGGCCAGTTTAGGGCGGATTCTGGGGCCAGCGTGGGGAGGTCTCATTTATGATCAGCTGGGTTTTGAATATCCTTATTTGACGGGAGGATTGTTCATGTTGCTGGCCTTTTTGTTGAGTGTGTTTCCTCAACGGCATTTCAAGGCCGGAGGACTCCCGCTATAATTTTTTAGTTGCTTTCTCTTGAATCTTCTCTCATTTTATTAAGTTCATATTTTGGCGCCGTTCTTTGGAGACGCGACGAAGAGCACACATGCGGGTAAACATTCTATTTCATGACAACTGTTTCGACGGAGCTTCAGCAGCCGCGGTATTTCGCCGTTTTTATCACGACAAGATTGATTCCAATGTCTCATTTTCTTTGCAGGGGCTGGCCCATCAGGCGGGACAACAGTTTCACTCCGAGCTGTTTCAGGGAGACGAGAACGCGATCGTGGATTTCAAATACTCCAGTTCGGACCGTCTGACTTGGTGGTTCGATCATCATTACAGCGCTTTTTTGACACCCCAGGACGAACAGCATTTCCGGCAGGATCTGACCGGGAAAAAGTTCTACGATCCTACTTATAAATCCTGCACCAAATTTATTGCCACCCTCACGCGGGAGAAGTTTAATTTTCATTGTCCCATGTTGGAGGAGCTAGTCTATTGGGCGGACATCATCGATGGGGCCTTGTACAAGGATGCCCACACGGCGGTGGAAATGCAAGCGCCGGCGCAGCGGCTGATGGCGGTCCTTGAGGCCAACAAGGAGCCTGGCTTCTCTCATCAAATCATTGCACAGCTTTCGGAGTATTCTTTGAGCCAGGTGGCCTCTCAGCCGGCGGTTTTAGAGCGATATGAGCCATTGGCGCGAGGGCACGAGAAGACCATTGAATTGATCCGGGAAAATGCGCGATGTGGTGGTGGCGTAATCTTTTTCGACCTCAGCGCGACGGATATGGAAGGGTACAACAAATTCATTCCATACTATCTGCATCCCGAAGCTGACTACAGCGTCAGTCTCCTCCATACGCCGAGTCGGATGAAAATTTCCGTCGGCTGGAATCCTTGGAGTTCCCACGAAAGAAAGCATAATCTGGCCAGGATTTGTGAACGGTATGGCGGGGGTGGGCACCCCGTGGTGGCGGCAATTTCCTATCCTCCGGATGAAATGGAGAGAGCCCGTGAAATTGCTTGGAAAATTGCCGCGGAGTTGTCAGGACAAGGGCTCTTGCTCGGTTGAATGCCCTTTTCTCTTCGCCTCTCATTCTCCCGCCGGATGGCCATTCTAGCATTGTCGCATAATTATTTTTTCTGCCGATGTCAACTCCATTTATCGAGTTCATTTTTTTATTCCAATCCATTCGCACAATCTCCTCACCGGAAGAAAGTTCAATGGTATAATTGCGCCTTGTCTTGTGGCGGCCTGATGGAGGTTTTCACTCAGGGTGCCTTCCGGGCCGAAGTTTTTTTCATTAATTATGCTGAAACGATTCTTTTTTGCGGGAATTCTCTGGGCAGGCGTGTTGGTTCCATCCTCCCTCTGGGCATGGGGACAAGAAGCGCATCGGCTTATCACTGCCCGCGCTTTGGAAATGCTCCCCCCGGCTCTTCTCCCCTTTTATCGCCACAGTCGAGCCTTTATTGTCGAACACTCCGTGGACCCTGATTTTTGGCGAAATGTTGGGTTTACCGAAGAAGTGCCGCGGCATTTTTTGGATTTCGATACTTTTGGCCCGTTCCCTTTTGCTGCATTGCCGCATGATTACCAGGAGGCAGTGGAAAAATACGGATTGGAAATGATCCAAAAGAACGGAGTGCTCCCATGGCGAATCGAGGAAATATTCGATAAGCTCGTGCTGTCTTTTGAGAGACTGAAAAAAGGAAATGCCCCGTATGCTTTGGATGACATTCGGTATTTCTCGGCGGTGCTGGCTCATTATGTTGGAGATTCTCATGTGCCTTTTCATGCGACAGCCAACTATGATGGGCAATTGACAAATCAGCCAGGCGTTCATGCTCGATTTGAGTCGGAGCTGTTCTGGCGCTACCGCACACGGATCCGGGTGCGTCCCGGTCCGATCACTCCCATCTCTCAACCTCGCGAATATATTTTCAAGACTCTGCTAGAGAGTTTTCAGCAGGTTGATCCCATTTTAAAAGCTGACAAGGATGCGGCCGTGGGACGGACGGAATACGACGATGCATTTTTCCGTAAATTTTCGAGTGTAGCCAGGCCCATCATGGAGCATCGAATCAACGATTCCATCCGAGCGGTGGCCTCGATGATCTCCAGCGCTTGGGAAAAAGGAGGCAGCCCGGTTCTGCCTCTCAATCTCCCTAGAGTCGTTAGGAAAATCAATAATGCCACAAATGGAAAAAAGGAAGGCGCCTAAGCCGAAGATTCTAATTTTCTGGAACTAAGACGGTTTATGTTGGCAGTGTTTGTCATGAGGATCATGTTCGCGCATTATGGAGTCGGGCAGCTCCAAACTCGGCTCGCCAGGACGCGGTTTTTCCCATTGTTCATAACTATGTAACCGCCAATTCATGTCATATTAACTCGAATGCTTTAAGATTCGCACTTTCGCGCTGCTGACGAATATCGAACAACGCGGCATGAATAATCTTAGAAGCGATCAATACTGAGGATTATTTTTGTAGTGATCGTAACGTTTTGAGACGAAGAGGGAGGTCATAATTTGTCACTACTCAGGTTGGTGCCAGAAGCCAGAATTCAGTAGTCAGAATGAACACGCCAGCAACGAGATTTGATGCCCTTGTGGCGTGGCAAAAGGCTCATAAGTTTTTGGCGCAATCTTTTAGAGGCTTATTCGTAGGCCATTCTGGATTCTGACTCCTGAATTCTGTCTACCTGAGCAGGTACCATAATTTATTTATCTCTGACGAAAATCATCTGGAAACCTGGCATGGCGAGGCTCCATCGAATTAAAGAGAAAGTTGCTCTGAGTTGAAAAGCCATGCGGTATGAGTATTTGGCTTTCATTGAGAATTATAATTTTGATTATGGAGAGAAAAAAGAATGAGGAGAAAATGGTCTGGCTGGCTGATTTTGTGCTTTATCCTAGTCAGTCCCGGCTTTGTTTTTGGACAGGGTCAAGGGACTGCATCCATTGAAGGAGTGGTACAAGATTCGTCGGGCGCGGTTATTCCAGGTGTGCCCGTGATGGTGAAGAACACGGAAACCAATGCTACCCGCGCAACACAATCTGATGCCTCGGGGCATTATCAAGTGGATTTGCTCCCTCCTGGAATTTATGAGGCAACCGCGATTAGAGAAGGATTTGCTAACGGGAAAAGCGGCCGCGTCGTATTAAATGTGGGGACAATTCGAACCGCGGATATCACCCTGGCGGTTGCCGGTGGCCAACAGGTGGTGGAAGTCACGGGGGCGGACATCCCCGCCACGGAACCCGAGCGGGTTGAAGTAGCCAGCACCATTGGCGAAAGAGCGATCCGCGACTTGCCGATCAATGGCCGCCGTTGGGAAAATTTTGTGTTGCAGACCCCAGGGGTCACGCCCGATGGAAACTATGGTTTGGTGAGCTATCGCGGCATTTCCGGCCTCTACAATAATAATAGCGTGGATGGAGCCGATAATACGCAAGCATTCTTTTCGGAGGCCCGCGGCAGGACTCGCTCGCCATACTCCATTAGCCAGGCGGCCGTCAAAGAGTTCAACGTCGGCCTTTCGAATTTTTCCGCTGAATTTGGACGCGCGGCTGGCGGAACCGTGAATGCCGTGACCAAGTCCGGCACGAATGAACTGCATGGCGAGGCTTTTTATTTCATTCGCGACCAGGCTTTGATGGCGCAAAATCCCCGCGCGGTCGCGCTGGGACAGCCCAAGCCTGATGAGAGACGGCAACAGTTTGGGGCTTCCCTCGGCGGCCCGGTGATTAAAGACAAGGTGTTCTTTTTCTTTAATTACGACCAACAAAAACGCAATTTTCCCGCAATTATTGCTCCGAACGTGGCCTTCGATTCGTTGCCTTGCACCGCTCCCGGCTGTGCCAGCACGATCGCATTTCTGAAAACTCAGACCGGCGAATTTCCTCGCACCGGCAGCAATCTCATTTTTCTGCCGAAAGTAGATTGGAATATCAGCGCGAAACACTCCTTCTCAGCCGCTTACAATTACTCCAAGTGGCATTCGCCCAATGGCATCCAAACTCAATCCATTCACACCTATGCTCAGTCGGCCAATGGATCCGACGACGTTCGGACCGATATGCTCAACCTGCGTCTGACGTCGGTGCTAACCGCGAGCAGCGTCAATGAATTTCGATTCCAGGCAGGCCGCGATTTTGAATTCCAAGATCCCAATGCGCCAGGACCGGGTACGTCCTTTACAAACGGCATTTATTTTGGAATGCCGAATTTCCTGCCCCGTCAAGCTTACCCCAACGAAAAAAGGTTCCAGTTCACCGACAATTACTCCTTCATGAAGGGAAAACATTCCATAAAGGTGGGCCTGGATGTCAATTATGTTCGAGAGTTGGCAATCAATCTGTACAATGGTGGGGGAACTTATTCATACTCTAGTTTGAATAATCTGGCCATGGATTGTCCGGCAGATGCTTCCGGATGTGTTCAACAAAACACGGGAGCTACAACTGGAAAACATTACAGCAATTTCCAGCAGGCTTTTGACGCCCGTGGAGTGGGCGGCAAGCTGCAGTTTAACAGTACCGATTCCAACTTTTATCTGCAGGACAACTACCGGTTGCGAAACGATCTGACCCTCTACCTGGGATTGCGTTATGAATATCAAGCCTTGCCGCAGCCGGAAGCTGGCAATCCTGCCTACCCCTTGACCACGAAGTTCAACAAAGACAAGAAAGCTTGGGGACCGCGTTTTGGTTTTTCCTGGGATGTGGGTGGGAGCCACAAAACGGTAGTGCGCGGTGGATACGGACTGTATTACGGCCGCACCTCCAATTCAGCGCTTTTCAGCACTCTTACCAACAATGCAGTTACTTTCCTCAGCTACTATTTTACTCCTTCGACCAGCGGAGCTCCGGTTTATCCCAACGTTCTGTCTGCCCCGCCGAGTGGGAGCGCAAATACGCCAACCTTGAATGTTTTCTCCTCCGATTACCGCAGACCGATCATTTACTCCTCCGACCTCGCTGTCGAGCGGGAGATTTTTGGAGGAATGACGGTATCGGCCAGTTATCTATTTAGCCGCGGGCAGAGACTGCCGCAATTCCGTGATATTAACTTGCCTTTTCCCACCGGTACGGTGTCGTATGTTTTGCCGGATGGCTCAAAAACGGGAAGTTTCCCGCTCTACCTTGGATCCCGGCCCGACAAAGCGGTGGGACAAGTCATCCTGAGCGAGAGCATCATCAACACGAGCTACAACGCCATGGTGCTAGCCGTCAGCAAACGGTTCAGTCACGGGATGCAGATCCATTCCAACTTCACCTGGTCCAAATCTTTGGACAACGGCCAGACGTCGCAAACCTTCTTTAGCAGTTATAGCAATCCCTTCGACACCTTTAATCTAGCAAACGATAAAGGGCTGTCCAGTTTCGATGTCCCCAAACGCTGGATCACTACTTTCATCCTCTCGCCCAACGCCAAGAAGCTCAGCGAAAATAAAATGTTTGCCACCATTTTTAATGACTGGCAAATGAGCGGGATTGCGACACTTTCGGATGGGAAGCCGATTACGGGCACGATTTCAGGGAGTTTGTCCAGTTCGATTGGAACGCCCAATTCCTCTTCCACCAATGGCTCGGGAGGCAGTTTCCGCGTTCCGTGGCTGGCGCCAAATTCCTATCGCGGCACGGGACAGGCAACTCTTGATTTCCGTCTCTCCCGTTTCATCCCCATTAAGGAGAAAGCGCGGATCCAGGTTGTCGCCGAGGCTTTCAACATTTTTAACCGGGTCAATTATACAAGTTGGCAAAGCGTTCAGTATCGCGTCGTTTCCTCGGCCAAGACGGGAAGCAATGCTACGGTCACGCTGGGTGCGCCTTCGGGGACGCCATTCCTCGCTCCCATCAATGTAGGCAACACCTTATTTGGACCGCGGGAAATTCAATTTGCGGCTAAATTTATTTGGTAAGCATGTCCGATGCATCAAAGGGGGAGGATTCCATCCTTCCCCTTTTTTTTGGTGTGCCGGAAGGGCGCACTCACTTGGAGGTGAAAGCCCTCCACGGGCCCGATAGGGGGAATCCGCCGTAGCGGACTTAGACGGCAAGGGTGTCCATCGCGAGGTGGGATCTGAAGGAAGCCGCAATCCGCCAAAGGCGAATGGCTCGACGCACAGGAATCCGATACGAGGCTGCACGCCGGATGAGAAGGCCAATATCTTCAAAGTCCAATACCTATACGGAAGGCGTGGACGTATATCGGGCGGGCATAAGCGGGAAGATGAGTGTGCATTACCCGGGGAGATTTGATTTTCAGCCGATTTTCACAACTGTTGTCCCATTCCCCACAGATTTTTTTGTAAGGTGCTGTCCGTCCAGGTATAATAAATCAAGACAGTTCCGCACTTGAATTAGGACATCGCTAAGAATTGATTCCTTTTGACATCGGGCGGGCCTTCAGCCATAAAGAGGAGGTCTCATGGTAAATCACAAAAAAAGCAAGCCTGTCGATTGGGAACCCTTCCTGGCGGGAATCTCTCAGGGAAAAACCGAATTAGAATGTGGCGCGAACCGCACTATTTTCTGGCAAGGAGATGCCGCGGATTCCGTGTATTACCTGCGACGCGGCAAGGTGAAGAAGGCGGTGACATCCCAACAAGGCAAGGAAGCGATCGTTGCCATTCTGGGCGAAGGGGACTTCTTCGGCGAGGGATGCCTGGCAGGCCAGCTATTGCGCATCGCCACGGCTACCGCCATGACCGATTGCAATTTGTCGAGGATTGAGAAACCGCTGATGGTGCGCATACTGCACGAACAGCACGACTTTTCGGAATTGTTCGTCATGCATCTGCTGTCGCGCAACATCCGATACGAAGCGGACCTGGTCGATCAGCTATTCAACTCCAGTGAGAAGCGGCTGGCTCGGATGCTCTTATTGCTGGCACATTTCGGCAAGGAAAGCAGAGCGGAAACAGTTGTTCCCAGCGTCAGCCAGGACAGCTTGGCACAAATGGTCGGCACCACCCGGTCGCGAATCAGTCATTTCATGAATAAGTTCAGGAAGCTGGGCTTTGTCGATTACAGTGACAAAGGCGGATTGAAGGTCCATAGTGGTCTCCTCAGCGTGGTCCTGAACGACGGTGGAGAGGATTATTAGGTCTGCCGCGGCAGTTTGCCCTCCATCGGCCTGGTGAAGGCTTGATACCCCAATTAGGCACCCCCCATAATAGCGATTTCCGCAAGATTTGGTCTTCACCCCCTCCTCTGCTTTTCTGAACACCTCTCAAGCGTTCGCCCCTCTCGCAATGTAGAGGGTGCTAATTAAGAAGAAATCCCCTCCCCCTACTCCTCTGTAATTGCCTTTCTCATTCACCGCGATGAGCAATTTTGCACAAACGTATGAGCAGTATTGAACTGACACGAATTCCCCTTGGGGTAGTATTAAAATTGTGCCCAGAATTGACAGCCAGGATCTGGTGGGAGGCGGAGATTCGGGGGAGGGGGGCGATATATCCTCACGAACACTTTTGGGGCACTACCAGGATGCTGCCAAAAACTGGTTTCTCTTGATTCTGTGGGCTCGTCTTTAGCAATCAGAGGGAGGTTGGTATGGTGTTTAAGAAAAAACAAGCTATCGATTGGGAATCTTTCCTGGCTGGAATCTCCAGCGGGAAAACCACGATTGAATGCGGCGCGAACAGCCCCATTTTCCTGCAAGGAGAACCCGCGGATTCGCTGTTCTACCTCCAACGGGGCAAGGTGAAGCTGGCGGCAACATCTCAACAAGGCAAGCAAGCAATCGTTGCCATTCTGGACGCCGGTGTTTTTTTCGGCGAGGGATGCCTCGCCGGTCAGCCATTGCGCGCCGTCACGGCCAGCGCGATGGCCGATTGCACTCTCGTTAGGGTGGAAAAGGCGATGATGACTCGCATTTTGCATGAACGGCACGATGCCTCGGAAATGTTCGTCACACAACTGCTTTCCCGTGGTATCCGATACAAAACGGATTTGGTTGCGCAACTTTTCAACTCTAGCGAAAAACGTTTGGCCCGAATGCTCTTGCTGCTGGCTCATTTTGACAAGGAAAGTGGAGCCGAGACTGCAGTTTCCAGAGTCAATCAGGAAGACATGGCACAATCGCTGGGCATCACTCGGTTGCGCATCAGTCATTTCATGAATAAGTTCAGAAAGCTGGGCTTTATCGATTACCGCGATAACGGCTGGTTGACAGTTCATCAGGGCCTGCTCAAGGTGGTTTTATACGACTAGTGCACTGTAACAAGCAAATCGCAGTGGGATGTGGGTTGCCCATGCCCAACCTTGTGAACGCCTCTCTGACGTTCGCCCCCTCTTTCCGTGGGAGAGGGACGTAATCAAGAGGAAATCCTCTCCCCCTCGCCCCCGTTGGGATTAGCTTCCTCGTGGCGGTTCCAGCAACTGCGAGCGCAAGCCCCTTCGACTAGCAGCCCATGGCTGCCTCCTCCGGTTGCGGAATCTGGGATGGCGGTACTTTTTTCACTGCTTCAACTGCCATGGCTGGGGGGCAGTTGCCGCAACGAAGAAATCAGCCGATGAAAGTTGCTTACGCTCTGCTCAAAGAGGCTTGCTCCGCATGGATGGAAGACAACGCTCCGAGTTTAGGTGCCGCGCTGGCGTTTTACACGATTTTTTCTCTTGCTCCGGTCTTGATTGTAGCGATAGCGATCGCGGGTCTGGCTTTCGGACAAGGAGCAGCGGAGGGTGAAGTCTTACGGAAAATCCAAACTTTGGTGGGCGAGACGGGCGCCAAGGCCGTTCAAGCCATCATCCAAAGCGCCAACCGGCCCGCGCTGGGCGTCATTGCGGCCGCCATTGGCATCGTGACGGTTTTGGCCGGTGCGTCAGGCGCCTTTGTTGAGCTCCAAGACGCGCTCAATAAAATCTGGAGAGTTCCGCGAAGATCGGAAAGTATCTGGGTGGGTGCGATTAGACAGCGTTTCTGGTCGTTCGGCTTGGTCCTGTGCACGGGCTTCCTGTTAATGGTGTCGCTCGTTTCGAGCGCCGCGTGGGGGGCCGCGGGAAAGTTGACGGAACATCTACTTCCCAAGCCTGTGTTTTTGCTGGAATCGGTCGATTTTTTCCTCTCGTTCGGTGCGATTACGCTGCTGCTCGCAATGATTTTTAAGTTTTTGCCAGACACGAAAATTGCCTGGAGTGATGTGTGGGCTGGTGCGGGGGTTGCTTCACTACTCTTCACGATCGGCAAAGCGCTGATAGGGTTGTATCTCGTCAGGTCCACGGTGGCGTCAGCCTACGGAGCAGCGGCTTCCCTTGTCATTCTCCTGGTTTGGATTTATTACTCGGCACAGATTTTGCTTTTAGGCGCGGAAATCACCCACGTCTACGCCATTAAATACGGCTCACGACTTGAGGCAGTTTCTGGCACAGCCAGTCTGGGTCAAGGAAAGTAGGAACTGTCGAGTGGACACTCGGCTCCCTGGCTCCCTTTTTTCTACACCACCGGCGCAGGTGTTGACGAGTAGAATGGAGGGTCTTACCGCGGTTAGAACTTCTTAATTCCAATGAGCTTTCATGATGAGTTCACTATTGCGATGAACAACAAGGAGTCCAACCACTGATTTCGCTCATCCTTCGACAAGCTCAGGATGAGCGGCACTCCAATCCCCGCTCGTACTGAGCTTGTCGAAGTGCGAGCGGGGGCATGTGCGATGAGAATGCATTTCACACTTGAATTGTGGAGGCATTAGTCTCAGCTTGAACGCTCCTTGGAATAAGGAAATCCTTCGAGCAATTCTCCTTTTGAGCAGAGCCGCCGGGGGTGATCTTCAACTCGCTCATGTGTAGTGCAATCTCCACTCGGCGATTGGCTGCACGACCCTTCCGCGTTTTATGGTTCTCCACTTCCTGGAGTACCCTGATATAGACTTCCACTAAATAATTAAATATTAAGCTCGCTTGGCGCACTTCAGGACAGGCGCTAGTTGCTTTCAGAGACTTGCCTTTGCCAACTGCTCCCCATGACCATGAATGGCTCGGCGTCCCTGGCTTTGTCCGAGTCGCCGACCAGGTGCCCTTGCACGATCAACCGCTCTTTAGCCGAGTGGATCGGATGGCAGGTGATGAGCGTAATGGTCGGGTTCAAAGTTGGCGCCATCACCTCTACTTGCTCAGGGGTGACGGTGAAGATCCGGTCGATCTGGTAGCGGTAGATCTTCCCGGAGAGAGCCTCCACGAAGATTTCATCCTTCACCGCAAGACGACCCAGGTCTCGGAAGGGGCTGTTAAAAGTCGATCGATGCCCCGCGATGACACAGTTGCCTGCTCCTCCCAGACGTCCGGTTCCGGAGATGTGGGAGGGGCCTCGGTCGAGGGTTTTCTGATCCTCTACCTGGCCCATTTCGAGCAGCGGCAGATCGAGGGCGATGCGAGGAACGGCGATTCGCCCCGCCCGGTCGCCCGCCTTGATTGAAACCTGTTCTCCCGCAGCATGGTTCGTTTCGGCATGAGTGGCCGCGCAGATCAACCCGATGCTCCCCATGAGACTCAAGACCGGCAATAATCCAGCCTTGCGGACCGATTTGACTCTCGGGATATGCCTCTTACTACTCAGACAGCTCCCTCCGACCATACAAGTCCCCTTTTACAGGCGCGCATTCTGTTTATCGGCGCCGATTACTAACTCATCGTCTTCATCACCGGATAACTATAGGGCTGAATTCAACAAGCTCTTTCGAGTCCGGAGCGTTTCATTCTAATAGTATGGGCGAATTGGCTCGTTCGTTCAGTGTGGCTCATCGGTCTGAGCAATATTGACCAAACGTATGAGCCATACTGAACTGACACTCGAATTGCCTTACGGGTAGAATGTGAAATATACCTGTCAGCCGTGATTGGTTGAGAGCTTAGTGCTTTATCGTCTGGATAATCTAATTATTCGATCTGAAGAAAGGAAACGACATGGGAAATTGCAACGCTATTGAAGGTGAAAGGTTTGGTAAGCGCGCGGCGGAAAAAATTGCCGATGTTGCCGAGGCCGCGGGACAAAAGCTGGATGCTGCGGTTGATTACGTCGAAAGTACCAAGCAAAGCGCCAAACAAACTCTAGACCAGGTGCGCCAAGATGGGTGGAAGGGGATGAAAGAAAGGATACTTGACTATACCCGGAATGAACCATTCAATGCTTTGGTTGTCGCGGCAGGCGCCGGCCTCTTTGTCGGTTGGTTAGCGAAAAGGATCAGGGGATAGATCAATTGGGATGTGCCTACGATTAATCGTCGGAAACGAGGATCTGCGCCGGTGTGCAGGTGAAGGAAGAGGGTACTACGAATGATGTCTTTCGTAAATTCGCCCATACCACCTCTGAAGCGGTGGGCTTCCGTAGGGCTAGGCATAATTGTAGTCTGGATTAGGTTCGGCCTCTGCTTCTATTTTCCCGATGCCTGGCAGCAATCCCGTAACCGAGCGAACCCTATGCAAAGTGCAAACCTAAATTGTAGGAAAGGAATATTACCCCGTGCTTGGTCTTGATCGCCGTGCGGCGCGCTTTACATGGACAGTGGTGTTCATTCTTTTGCTGCTGGGATTAGTCTATCTCATTCGAGAAACTCTCTTCATCTTTGCGGTGGCGCTGCTGTTCGCTTATCTGCTCTGGCCGTTGGTGAACTATCTCGATCAGCGGCTGCCGGGAGTATCCAGGTTGCCTGCTCTTGCCATCGTTTATTTATCATTGGTCGGTTTGCTGTTTGTCCTTGGAATTGAAATTGGCTCTCGAGTCGCGGTGGAGGCGAACGCGCTTGCGACCAGGGTTCCAGAACTTCTTTCCAAACTCGACCAAGTGGGCGAACCGATTGCTTCACCGCCCGTACAGACGGTAAAGGATACGGTAATCTCGACCCTGCGAAAGCAGCTCGTTGATCATTCGCGAGACATTCTATCACTCTTACCCAATATGGCTTTGGGCGTTCTGTCGCATGCCGGAAATCTTGTTTTCATCGTCCTGGTGCCGATTCTGAGCTTTTTCCTTTTGAAAGATGGCCGGTCGATTCGCCATTCCATATTGGAAATCCTGGCCGAAGGATCTCGACGCGACATGATCCAGGAAATCGCGACGGATGTGCACTTGCTGCTGGCGCAGTACATGCGGGCTTTAGTACTGCTGGCGGTAGTCGCTTTTGTAGCTTACGGGGCGTTCTTTTCTATAATGGGCGTTCCCTATGGGATACTCTTGGCAGCCATTGCTTTTCCTCTTGAGTTTATTCCGATGGTGGGACCCCTGGCGGCAGCAGGAATCATTTTGATGGTGGCCGGATTGAGCGGCTTTCACCATCTTCTTTGGATTTTCTTTTTCTTAGCCGTGTTCCGCGTTCTCCAGGATTATGTCTTGTCTCCCCATCTGTTGAGTGCAGGCACGGAACTCCACCCCCTGCTCGTCATCTTCGGAGTCCTAACGGGCGGGCAGATCGCGGGGATTACCGGCTGCTTTTTGTCTGTACCGGTCTTGGCGACCCTCCGCATCGTATATCGGCAGCTGCAAAAGAAGCCCCTGCAGCCCACGCTCCAATTTCCACCGGTCCCACCCAGTAGTTTCCCTCCTCCCCAACTGTGATGAGCAATTTTGACCAAACATGTGAGCCGTACTGAACTGACACGCCCAATGCATCAGGGTATAAATGACTTGTGCCTCAAGATGCCAGCCATACTGGGTAGGAGGCGGATGCCAAACGGGAGCGAGATGTTCGCACCAGCGGATTTCATCATGGTGAAATCCGGTTACGAGGCAGAGCTTACAAAAGCTAATGAACAAATCAGGAGTTTGACGGGGGAAACCGGCTTCAGAGTAAGAAGCGGGGCAGATCAATCCTCTTGGTTTCAGAACAATAAGAAAAGGAGATTCATCATGCTGTATACCATCCTTGGGATTTTGCTTGTGTTATGGCTGCTAGGTTTTTCCATGCATGTGGGGGGCGGTTTGATTCATGCCCTACTAGTCATTGCGGTCGTTGTATTTCTTGTCAATTTTTTTAGCGGTCGCCGTTCTATGGCCTAGCCTCAGAATTGAGCGTTCGGAAAGCGGCTTGCAGGTTCAACCAGCTTTCATAATCTCGGATGATTTGCTGTGTTTTCTGGGACGAATACAGATCTTTTCAAACAAGCTCTACCCCGGTCCCACCCCAAGGGGGCCACTCCCTAAGGACGGCGTCAGACAAACTGAAATTAGCGAGGTGCCCCCCCCTCCTCTTGCCGGGAAATGGAGCGAAAAGATCCGCGAGTGTGTCTCGCGCAGGTGGGTTGGCTTGGAGTACCCCCGAGCACGATTGCCAAACAATACCCGGGAATTTAAGGTTCCGCTTACCGAACAAGTCGATGGAGAGTCGAGTAAACCCAAAAGTTTTCGCCTGGTTGGACGCTGGGGGGGTGGATGTCACAAAGGAATTTGGTTAAGGGCGTCGAAGCTGAGAATTAAGTAAAGCATTTGAGACTAAACCAGGAGCGCTAGGCGCAACAACCAGCTAACCTCAGGACAAAAAATGAGGAGGTTAATTTATGGAACTGCAACAATACAAGTTTTGTTATGCAGGAAGCCATATGAATTTTGCCGTATTTGCCGACGACCCCTGTTGCACTAGGTACGTCAAGTCGATACCGATTCCTCTTGGCCACACAGAAATTGCGCTCTACGAGATTGAACCTGGCGCCAGAACTAGGTGGATTGTGGTTAAGCAACTGAACGATCACAAAACCACTATCAAGGTTTTTTTGCGTCAGGGCGGCAAGTTTCTAGAGAATCCAATGGTTAAACTTCCGCGGCAAACCAAAAAACAAATTATGCAGCGCTTTCCAAAATTAGTCTCGGAACCAAACCCTCCGATGGCGGCTTGAATTCGAGTCGTCATCTTCTTGCTTCCCGGGCGGCTCTGGAGACGGTGGGAGCCGTCAATATGCTCTTACTCTTCACTTCTGTCGGTGGAGATTTCTCCGTCCAAGTGTCAATGTCCGAGTGCCCTCAAAAGTATTGACCGCCTGATGAACGTCAACCCTTTTTTCGTTTCTAAATAGAGTCCATCTATAAAGTCCGTTTTCGACAAATAATGAGAAGGCCGGAAAAAGCGGCACATCCTGTAGGGCGGTCCGCCGGAGGGCGGATCTTCGATTCTGTCAACCGCCGGGGCTGCTTCCCCGGCGTTTTACAAAAACGCCTTATCAAGGATGGTCATTCCTCGCGGCTCAAGATCATGCCTTTATACAAGGACTCTAATTAGACCCAGATTATCAAGTCGGAGGTGAAAAATGGATGAGTCTAAACGGGAGGCAATTCAGTTCTTGGAGAAAGAAATCAAGACTTACACGGCGCTAGCCTTGTTTTTTTCGAAGAAAAGCATCAAGGAATCTCTGAAAGTGGGAGATAAAAAAATCCTCCTAAGCCCGCCGTTCTACCAGGCGAGTATGAAAGAAGCCAGGAGAATCGTCAGTGAACTCAGAAGGCCCAATTAAGATAACACCCTCTTAAGGCACCACTGCCAATGGTTTCCGCGATCTTTATCGGTGTGGTGGCATTTCTGTGCCACCGTCGGTAATTTCAACTGATGGCCCTACACTGGAGATTCCCCTGGTCCATGGGGTGAGCAATTTTGACCAGAGGCGTGAGCCATACTGAACTGACAGGCGAATTCTCATGGAGTATAAAAGAACTGAACCTCCATCTGCCATCCAGATCCGGTAAGAGCGAAATGCCAGGGATGGGGAGCAAGAGGTTTGTTCAAGAGAGAGAAAGTTGAACAGGAAAAGCGCGTCAACTTTGGTACGGCGGCTAACGTCGTGGCACTGAATTGAGAGGTTCAAGATTCTAAATTAAGAAAGAGGCTTACTAAGGACAAATGTGCTGGCACAAATCAAGGGTGTTTTACCGCGGGGAGGATTTTGCCTGTACGCTTGATCTAAGGCATTGCGCGCAACCCACAAGAAAGGAAATTCGATGAGAGCCTTTTTGAGCATGACACGAAAGCTTGGTGGAATGGCCACAGCATGTTTTATTGTGTTGGCTACATGTGGGTTTCCAGCCTATGGCCAACAATCACCACAAAACAACACTGCTTCGGAAGTGTTAGGGCATAAGCAAGAAAACCAGACCGGCAAGATTCGGCTGAATGATGAGAATATGGCGCACTCGTACTTCTCGGACATGGGAGTGCCAGCAGCGGCAGGGGTCTTCCCCCCTCGACTTTTCGGGCTGGCGACTCGCGCCGAAAGTCACACAGAGGGCAATTTCACCTCTCCCTGCGGGGCCAGGCTGACCAGTTTTAAAGAGCTTCATGTAATAAATGAAAAGTTCCCAGCCAACCCGCGCACGGTAGCCGCATTCCAGTTCAAGGATGCGACGAGAAAAGTCGGGATGAATGGATTTTCACCGCTGATCGACTCTAAAGCTTCGATGCCAATAGACGACGCTAAAGGCGCTAACACGCTGGCCGGTTTTTCCACCACGGCCGCCAACTCGCAAACCTTTTTCAATCAGGCCAACATTACGACTCGCGAGAATACCGGGCGGACGGCAGTGCAGCCATGGGTAAGCGATCCCTCAAAAATCTGCGCCCCGGAGTAAAGGTGCCCGTGTACAAGAGGTTTTGATCGGCTCTCCTGTTTTGAGGATCCCTGGTTGAGGCAAAACCTACATTTCTTGTTCAGTTTCCTTTTTGTGGGGCCATGCAATCCAACCCATGACCTTTGTGGGCCATTCGACGTAAAAGGAAAGATTCGAATAATGAAAAGGAAGAAAAAGCTGTTGATGGTGTTGAACAGACTCTGGTGCATGACCTAACGGTCATCAGCCAATGCGGGGTTCACTCGGAAGCGTGCTAGAAATGGGAGTACGACAAACTCCACAACACCATCCAGAAGCAAGCCCCCGAAGAGATGCTGAAGCATCACGCCGAGTGGGCCAAGGATGGAACTCTACATTAGATTCAGTTCGTGATCGACAACACGTGATTTTTGGAACTAAACAAACTTGGAATTAACAACTAAGGAGAGATTTATGAAAATAAAAAGACTAATGAGAATTGGAATTGGCTGCTGCTGCGCGGCAGTATTGTCCGGGGGGCTACTGTATGCGGGTGAGAGCGCGGCTACGCGATTGAAGACGTCCGCCACAGTCTTGACGGAGGTTATGGCGACGCCAGATAAAGGCATTCCCCAAGAGTTGCTTGAGAATTCAGAGTGTATCGTGATTGTTCCAGGGATGAAAAAAGCCGCGTTTATCGTGGGAGGCAACTTCGGCAGGGGTTTCATGTCATGTCGGCAGGCTTCTGGCACCGGGTGGTCCGCACCGGCCGGCGTCAAGGTGGAAGGCGGTAGCGTCGGCTTCCAGATCGGAGGCTCGGAGACGGATGTCATAATGCTCGTTATGAACAAACGAGGCGCTGAAAAGCTCCTCTCGAGCAAGTTTACGCTGGGTGGAGATGCTTCGGTGGCAGCTGGTCCGGTGGGACGCACCTCGTCGGCCGATACGGATCTCAAAATGCATGCTGAGATACTGACCTATTCCCGCGCGCGCGGGGCGTTTGCGGGTGTTTCGCTAGACGGTGCCACGCTGCGGCCAGATGACGACTCGAATGCCGAGTTGTATCACACCAAGCGAACGAATCAGGAAATCGTCATGGGCAACACGGAGGCGCCCGTGGAGGCATCCCAACTGATTGCGGAATTGAATCGGTATTCAGCTCGGAAAGAAGCCAGTAAGTAATAGCCGCGCCGGGATTGTTCCGGTTATTGCGGTGTCGTAACAGGATCGTGGGAAAAGATAACGCATGAAACGGGATTATATTGAAGGCATGTGGAGGCCACATCATGAAACCAATTAGAATTTTTAGCGCGGCGGTTTTGCTCTTGCTTCTCGGAACTACCCCTCGTAGCTACCCAGAGCAGAAGCAAGAGCAGCAAGATAAAAATAAGGAACAGCACGCGCGGCAACAAGACCACAAAAAACAACGACACGAACAGCTGCAAGACAAAAATAAACAGCAACAGCAGCACGCACAACAGCAGCATGTCCAACAGCAGCATGTACAACAGCAGCATGTACAACAGCAGCATGTCCAACAGCAGCATGTACAACAGCAACATGTACAACAGCAACAGCGTCAACAGATAGCCAACCATCCTTCACAACAACATGAAGGAGAACAACGAGCTATTGTTTGGCAGCAGCATCGTGCACACAGTTGGCAATCCGAGCACCGCACTTGGCAGCAACGCGGCGGCTATGTTGGTTACCGCATTCCTGACGATCGTTTTCGTGTCTACTTTGGTCGGAATCATGGGTTCCGCATCCACAGATTCCCGGTGGTGGTTATTGGCGGGTATCCCCGCTTCCAGTACGGCGGCTATTGGTTCAGTCTCATTGACCCGTGGCCCGAGTACTGGTCAGACAACTGGTACGAAAACGACGACGTGTATGTTGATTATTTCCATGACGGATATTACCTGTACAACCGCAGGCATCCCGGCAATCGAATAGCAATCAGTGTCTACTTGAACTGACACATAAATTCATCAAAGAGATAATTCGGTTCTATCACGATCGAAGAAGAAAATCTCACAATTGGCTAAGAGGAGATTAGCCACAGGTTCGAACAAATTGGCAGGCTTGATGCCGAAGATAAAAATATCCGGAATCAACAGCCACGCGAAGGAGCGGCAATCTCGGCACTCATGGAAGGAGTCCTATGGGGCCTAGTTCTCCCGCTATCTACGGCGTGGGCTGTCGTCAAGTGATAATGAAAACAAAAAATCCAGACGCAATCTATCGTGGAATTTGGCCGGGCCTGGGCAGGATGTACAACATCAAAGTTGAGTCCGGTCATGCAACGATCATCATCAAGCCGGGCGAAGACCTCGAACAACGAGCAAAACAGACACAAGAAAAGTTTGCCCGCAAGGACTTTTCTATTTCCGCCTCGGTAAGAAGTGTTTGATGGTCGGGACAACCCGGTCTCGAATCAGTCTTTTCTTGAAAAAGTTTGGAGAGAGAGAAGCGCCAGCGATTCCAGCGATAATGGTGAGTTGACGGTCCATAGTGGCCTCCTCAGTGTAGTCCTCCAGGACTAGTGTCGATGTTCAACCTTCGGCTTTCCGCACCGCCCCGATACTGCAGTTTCCCTCACTTCATTAACCACGATGAGCAGTTTTGACCAGACAGGTGAGCAGTAGTGAACTGACGCGCAAATCCCCCCACGGATAGTATGGGAAATGTGTCTCAATCTGCCAGCCAAAAGGACTCGGCGGCAGATGCAAATATTTGCCCCCCCAAAGACCATGCGATCGAGATTGTCGGCAGTTTGGCATTCGACGCACTCGAACACTCTGGGCAAGTGGCTTGAATCTTTAGGGCCTGTTTGTTGCTGTTGTGGAACTTGGTCGTATTGGTGTGTTACGCCACATTTTCTTGCGGCGGCGTGAGTTCGATCCCCGAGTTTCCCGATCTGCTCTTTCCGGACTAGTCATCTGGAGCAACTTGAGGCCAGATCATAAGAGGAACCTTCATTATGGAAGACGCGACGGAGGTGTGGGAAGGCGAAGGTGGAGCACTAAGGCGAACAAGCCGCCGGTTGATCGCTGTGAAGAGGGTCGAACCCCAGCTCGTGCCTAAACGGCGTAATCCAGCGGCAGCGGAGCAAAAGATGATTGGTACGGCGAACCAAGTTGACTGGGCAGAGCTGATCAAGGCACGAGTGAGTGCGGAGTTCGATCGCGTGGCGATGGCGCTCGAGTCGGTGGCCGGCAACCAGACCGATCAAAAGCGAATAGAGACTCTGTCCGTGATCGCAATCCTCGAAGAGAAACGGGCCGAAGTGATGGCGAAAGATCACGCCGGCTATTTCATCCATGAGTGGCAGGAGTTGCGCGATCAGGTGCGTCAGCTGATTATTCAAGATCCCCGATACCAGGCGATCAAGGCGAAAAGCGGGGCACAATGAAGGTCGAATTTCCGTTGCCTTCAGAAAGGAGAAGGCGGAACGAGCACGGTCGAGCTTTGCCTTTGTGCGCGATGAACTGGACGAGTTTGGTTCTAACTTGGTTCAAAGTTTTGCGGGCGGGTGGCTTAGCAGTTGCTCGGAGAATCCGCAGCCCCCGCTTAGGCATATCCGCAATCAGGCCATTCGATCCATAGCCAGGGCGCTCGAGTCGTCCAAATTGTGAAAGGCCACAAAGCTTTTTCCTTTCGAGGATCGCAGACATCTCGGGGAACGCAATGTCTGTGTCACCAGGCAGTCATATCGATCAGCCCCAAACAGTCCCTGCCACTCATTGATTTGGTGAGCAATTTTGACCAAACGCTTGAGCAGTACTGAACTGACACGCGAATTACCCTACGGGTAATATACGCATTGTATCCCCAGATGTCAGTCAGGATCTTGCGGCGGGGGGACGGATGTCAGGGGACATCAAAAAGAGAGCGGCCATAGTTAATCAATTGGGACCGCGAACAGATTTGTTTAAGTCAACCTCTTCGTACTAACAGCCAGCAAATTTGAATGAGAGGAAAAAATGTTTCGAACAAGTAAAAGATTATGGGCAGGAATGGTCTTTACAATCCTGACGAGTGGAATTTTGGGACTAGGCCGGATGCCGCTGGCTTTCGCGGTCAGTTCCGGCGAAGAAAAGGCGGCGGTTTTGAAGCATGGCGACATTAAGAAACTGCAAGAAACTCTCCGCGACAAGGGTCATTACGGCGGGCAGATCGATGGCCGCATAGGTCCTCAAACCCGAGAAGCGATTCGCCAATATCAAAAGTCTGAGAATCTACCGGTCACGGGGCGCCTCGATGCTGAAACAGCCGGCAAGCTCGGAGTTGGACCGGAGTCGGTAGGTGGCAGTTTTAAGAGCGCGGGCCAGGAGGTCGGGAAGGGTGGCGAGGAGGTCGGCCACGAGATGAAGAAAGGTAAACCCATCGCGGCGGGCAAAGAAATGGGCAAAAGTGTAGGGCGCGCCAGCAAGAAAGTAGGCGCGGGGGTCAAAGAAGCTGTTAGTCCCGAAAGCGACCGTGGGGACCGGGAAAAGAAGTAACAACCCTCAAACGAAATAGACCCGGGCCGGTAGTTGAGTTCTCCAAGTTTTTGCGCAACCTCGGGAATCGCCCGTAAGAGGATGGCGGAGAGCTTGAAACGCAAATCGGCTCTCCGCAAGAGCGCATAGCCCGGAGCGGATATATAGGCGTCTGCTTCCGAAAATAAGGAGGTGTATCGTGCCTTTAATTCAACTGGTAATGATCCTGATCGCGGTTGGTTTTCTCCTCTGGCTCGTCAATCGCCTTATACCGATGGCCGGCTCCATTAAGTCAATCTTGAATGCCGTCGTGGTCATTGTCGTGGTTTTGTGGCTCCTGAACGTTTTTGGAATTGTGCATTCCCTTTACGGGATCCACGTGGGAAGGTGACAGCAGCCAAGACAAGTGGGGAAGTTGTGGCGTGAAGCCTTTCATCGTCAATCGGCAGGGCCGTGTATAGCAGAAGGATCTCGGTCACTTTTGAGGCAGGTGCAAGCTGTCAATGTGCCGTCAATAGTACCTTTCTCTCGCAGAAGGAGTTTGGCTTGTATTTGTTTCTTGATGAAGTGGGGGAACCTGTATGGTTCTTAGTGAATGCGAGACTAGCCGGAGCGACTAAACCAAATGGCACGAAAGTCATAAAGTCCATGATAAAACAATCCGCCTTTTGTGCAACGATGTCAGAGTACACAATGTTATGGCTAGGCGTCAAAGCCGAGGCTTGGCGCTGCTGGTGGCTCCGTTTGTTGGCAATCCTCGTCATGGTGCTGACGTGCAGCAGTGGCTCATTGGCCTACTCCGTTCTCACGCACATGGAAATCGTGGACCTGCTCTGGACCGATGAGATCCGCCCTCTGCTGCTCAATCACTATCCGGAATTGTCGGAAGACCAGATCAAGGAGGCGCATGCTTATGCCTATGGGGGCTCCGTGATCCAGGATCTCGGCTACTACCCATTCGGCAGCGTGGAATTCAGCAACCTGGTACATTACGTTCGCAGTGGAGACTTCGTCCGCGAACTGCTGCTGGAAAGCCAGGATGCCAACGAGTACGCCTTCGCGCTGGGCGCTCTATCACACTATGCGTCGGACATTGCCGGCCACCCGGCTGTCAACCTGGCCGTAGCGATTGAGTATCCGAAGCTACAAGCGAAGTATGGCAAATCCGTCAGGTTTGCGCAGGATAAGACGGCCCATTTGAAAACTGAGTTCGGGTTCGACATGGTGCAGGTGGCCAAGAATCGTTATGCTTCGGAGCATTACCATGACTTCATCGGATTTAAAGTGTCCAAGTCCCTGCTGGAACGGGCCTTCCCCGTCGTATACGGAGTAGAGTTGAAAGATGTGCTTCCTCGCGCGGATCTCACGATCGGCTCGTATCGTTTCGCTGTCGCCAGGCTGATTCCCGAAATGACCCAGGTCGCGCTGCAAACCCATAAGAAGGACATGATGCGCGAGATACCCAGTTCCGCGAAACAAAAGTTCCTGTACCGCCTGTCGCGCTCCGATTATGAAAGGGAATGGGGAAAGGACTACCGTAAGCCTGGAATCGGCTCCCGGATCCTGGCAACGCTCATGCGCTACATGCCGAAAAAGGGCCCCTTCAAGGCGATGGCGTTCAATAACCCGACTCCAGCAACTGAGGAGCTGTATTTCAAGAGCATCAATACTACCGTCGATCAATATCGGGCCTTTCTTGAAGAAGTGCGCACCGACTCACTCGTGCTTCCCAATTGTGATTTGGATGATGGCAAAGGGACCAAGGCAGCGGAATACTCTCTGGCAGACGAGGCCTATGCAAAGTTGCTGGCCAGGCAGTCAGGGCGGAAGTTCGATCTGACCACGACGGACCTGCGCGACAACATCCTGCGCTTCTATTCCAACCTCTCTGTTCCGATCGAGACGAAAAAGGACAAGGTGCGCTGGCAGAGAGTGTCTGACTGCGCTGGATCAATTGAAGGCAGTGACTCCTGTTTCGCCTCTTGCAGGCAGTCCCGCAAAGTGATCCTCACCTGCGAAGCTGGACGTGAGCGGCGCGCTCCCGGCAGCGTTGAAGGAAAAAAACCCCGTGAATGAAAGTTGGAAGTGAATGTCCCATGAATCCCCTTTGCCGAAGATGGCCCGTAGTCGTCATCCTGGCATTGTTAATGGCGATCCTTTGCGGCGAGGTTTCGAGTCAAACCGAATCCGCACCGCAGCCCGAGTTCGGGCCGCAGCCTCCCTGCGGAAACGCGGCGTTTCCCGCTTATCCCGACCTGGATCATTCGCCCATCGTAAAAGTTCTGGGATCCCTCCGGCCTGGGCCGCGACTGGACACCGCCTGCCTGTACCGGTTGGACTACTCCAGGTTTCACGACGCTGGTGGTTACGGTTGCGCGATTTCGCCATTTCTCCGGGGCGGAGGATCTGCTCCGCCGCATCGGGGCGATTTCCGAACTCGAGGGAGATGCGCTATTGGTCGACCACCCACAAACGCTGGCAGACGCTGATCGTCGACGCCTACGCTTTGTCCGGGCCCGGGCCGGCGGCGATCGACGCCGCGGAGACTTCTCGCAAGACGAGATCGCGGAAGACAAGGTTCTATACTTTCATCAGGAGGATAACCTGTCCGGCAAAGCGATTTACCGCATGCGTATTCGAAGCGCTTCCCCTGATCGGCTGGTATTCGATACCGAAAACATCAGCACCATACGGTACTGGCTGATGCCCCTTTTCCATGCAGGCGAAATGCAGTCGATTTACTTCCTCGAACGCGAGTCGCAGGACGTCTGGCGTTATTACAGCATCGCGCGCACGGGCAGAACGCGAACACGTTGACCGAGGGACACGAAGCATCCTTCATCAACCGGGCAGTGGCTTTTTACCGTTACTTCGCCGACATTCCGACGGACAAGGAGCCCCCTGCGTCGCCATGAACGGGCTGTCTTGAAATGTATCCGCAAGGCTGTTTCCTCTCATCAACTGGGTGAGCAATTGTGACCAGAGTTGTGAGCAGTAGTGAACTGACAGCGGATTACCACAAAAATATAGTTTGATCGCCTTCAGGATTTGGTGGGAGGTGGGTGGCAGAAGATGGAAAGTGTTATGTCCCTTTTCGTGCCTATTATGCTCCTCGTTGCCTGGCATTTCGGACGGGCTGGGTTGCTCGGAGCGACTGGATTATTGTGGAGGGGTCCAATGAGAGTTACTATCTGGAATCGGATAGTGTTAGCAGTTGTAATTGTCACAGCGTTGTTGGTGGGAATGAGCAGACTGACCAATGCGCAGGAACAACAGCAGAAAGACAATAAGAAACAGGAAGATACTAAAAAGCAGAAAGGCCAAAAACAGCAGCAGCCACAGCGGGCTCAGCAGCAACAGCAACAGGACCAAGACAAACAGCAGCAACGCACCCAACAACAACGGCAGGACCAAAACAAACAACAGGAGCAACGCGCTCAGCAACAACAGCAGGACCAAAACAAACAACAGGAGCAACGCGCTCAGCAACAACAGCAGGACCAAAACAAACAACAGGAGCAACGCGCTCAGCAACAACGGCAGGTGGACCAAAACAAGCAGCAGCAACAGCGGGTTCAGCAACAGCAGCAGCCGGAGCGTCTCCCACAACAGCGTCAGCAGCAACTCATTGAACAACAACAGCAGCAGATGACGCAGTACCGTCAACAGGCCGATCAGGAGCAGCGTCTTGCACCACAGCGTATAGCACAACTCCAGCAACAAAATCGTACGGCACAGTATAATTATCAACAACGGTACTTTGGGCGCCTGCATGAGCAGCAGCTGCGGTTCCAGAACGATCGCAACCATGATTACAACATCGATCCGTTCTTCTACACAGCTCCAAACTATCGATACAATCGTGGCGGCATCTACTACGAGACAAATCGATACGGAGTTGACTTGCTCCGGCAGGCCGTGAACTATGGTTATGCCGAAGGCTACGACGCCGGACAGGCAGACCGGATTGATGGCTGGCGTTCCAGCTACCAGGACTCTTTTGCCTATCAGGACGCGAATTACGGCTACACGGGCTATTATGTCAAACAGGATGCCTACAACTATTACTTTCGCGAGGGTTTCCGTCGCGGCTATGAAGATGGCTTCAATCGCCGCTATCAATATGGCCGCTATGATAACGGCACTTATCGTGTTCTTGAGGGCATTTTAGGAGGGATTCTCGTCTTAGATGCTATCCGCTAAAATCTGAGACGGAGGTGTCATAAGTCAGTGCTTGGCATCCACTGACCAAGAAGAATCAAGAGAACCGGGCGCGCCACGACCGCCTTGAGCCTGGAGACAATCGAGGCACGGGCGGTCACCTCGGTATGGCCGTCAACGACCAGACGCTTGTCGTAAAATGTTATTGTCTCTCAGCACCTCTGTACAACATCCTGGAGAAACTGGCATTGCACCCTCGCCTACAAGAAGCCCCCTATGCCTACACACTCAAGGAACTTCCAAAACCCCCTCTGAATAAAGGTGAGTATCTATTCGATGCTGGCCAGAATTGAGAAGGGGATAATGATGTGCGTTCTGCACGAGGAGTATCAATTTCCCACCACCGTTAATCCCCATTGGCCCCACAAGGTAGTCCTCCTTATTAACTGGGATGAGCAATTTTGACCAGAGGTGTGAGCCGTAGTGAACTGACACGTGAATTGCCTCTAGTATATAAGAGAACTATGTCTCGATCTGCTAGTCAAGATCTGATGGGATGCAAAGGTCTGCAGGAGGATCAACATGGTCTGGACAGTTATTGTGGTTTTGTTTGCATTATGTCTTTTGGGATTACCCACGTCTGACACTGCCAGTGGGTTCATCCCCATCCTGGCATTTGTGGGCATTGCTGTAGCCTTGAAAAAGGTCATTCAAGACCGAAGATCAGTCGCCCACCATTGGAGACACAAAACATGAAACCAGTTACTTTAGTTGGCATCCTATTGGTCATCCTGGGTGCACTGGCCCTTGCCTATCAAGGCATTAACTACACCCGTGAGGAAAAAATCCTTGATGTCGGACCGATTCATGCTACGGCAGAGACTCATAAACGAATTCCTCTGCCACCAATACTCGGAGGACTGATGATGGTTGGAGGGATTGGTTTGATGATCATGGGGGCGAGGCAAAAGCCATAGGCAGATTCGCTTTGAGTCTAGATGCCCATCAAGTTGCCGGTTAACCTCAAAGACCAGGCCGTTGAACAAAGTGAACTTCCATCCTTAACAGGAAGGAGTCGCGGAAGGAACCTGCTGACTTTATTAACGCTAAAGGTTGGCCGCCTTGAGATTCATGGGAAAAGTCAATGAAAGATAACCATAAAACCGAGTCTATCCTGGCTGGACAAAGCATATTTCTTGCGGGATCCTCCCCACTAAGAAGCAAGTCCTGCTCAAAGGGATGGCGTCTTGGCAGGCATCATATTGATCATGGTTTGGAGCGGATAATCCGCAAAGCCGGCCACCATCTGCGATGTGGTTTATGGTGGCAACAGGCTGTGTGGCTCCTGTTTATCCTTCCAGCGGCCGCGGCCTCCTGCGCATGGGCGGAAAGCAAGCCTCCTGTTCCAACTCTGGAAACCATTATCTCCCGCATGGCACAAGCCCGTGAGGAGAATCGGGCCAGCTTTCTTCCCTACGTTGTCACCCGCGACTACAATTTTTATGGCAAAGAGAAAGATAAATCAAAGTCCCAGGTAATAGCCGATGTCTCTTTCGTCCCTCCAACAAAGACCAACCGAACCAAGAAGAGGACATAACATCA
>CAWDMN010000045.1:0-15371 GCA_963803155.1 uncultured Acidobacteriota bacterium | reverse complement strand
AATTTTCTGGGGAACTGCTGAAAAGGGCGACTCTGACCCACTTTCTTCCGGCCCCGCGATTCATAATCCCCAATCTCGCAAATAATGAAAATCATGGGTGACGGTGCGCGAAGACATCTTGCAAATCACGGGACCACGGCGCTTGAACTGAGAACTCTGGATCTTGCGGACAATCTGATGGACAAAAGACTCTCTGAAACCTCGTTCGATCAGCTTTTCCTGGGAAACACGGTTGTCGATTAATTCATGCAGAAGCTCGTCCACCTCCGCATACGTGAACCCCAGCTCCGCTTCATCCGATTGCCCTTCCCAAAGGTCCGCGGTCGGTTTCTTTTGAATGATGCAATCGGGAACCCCAAGGAATTGGGCCAGTTGGAAGATATCGGTCTTATAGAGATCGCCAATCGGGTTGATCGCCGAGGCCATATCGCCATACAGCGTGCCATATCCGAGCAGCAACTCGGTTTTGTTGGAAGTGCCGAGAACCAGCGCTGAGTGTTCCATCGATTTGTCGAATAAGACAATCATGCGGGCACGGGCCATGGCATTTCCACGCCGCAACATGTTGGCGGGCGGTTGTGCGGAAAAATACCCATCCACCATGTCGGTAATTTCAACTATGTCATGATGCACCCGCAGTTGATCGATGGCTTTTTGGGCGTCGGCAAGACTCTCCGGACTGCTGGTTTTATAAGGCATCATGATGGCCCAGACATTTTCCGGTCCCAGCGCTTGAGCGGCCAGGTAGCAGGCCACTGCCGAGTCAATGCCGCCAGACAGTCCCACTACCACTTGGGAAAAGCCCGCCTTTCCCAATTCGTCCCGGATAAAACTCTCACAAATTCTGGCGACGAGTTCGCAGTTTAGTTTCATGGGTTCAATTCAGCGGTTAGGTGTGGTTGCGTTTATCGATGATCCGGACCAGCTCGCGCAAAGTCAAGTCCAGCCGCTCATCTCGCAGAACCGGAGCAAATAGGCGGGCGCGCCGGACCTCCTCCAAATCCAGTGGGGCCACCACCAGATCTTCCTCGAAGTACCGCCCCTGGGCCACAATTTCGCCGGAGGGGTTGACGACCATGGAACCGCCGGGGAAGTGAGCGCCATCTTCAAATCCGACGCGGTTCACGTACACGTTATAAATCGTGTAAAACTGGGCGGTAGCTTTCAAAAGATTGATCCAGCTTTCCGAACTTTGCAGCAAATCTTCTTCCCGTGCTCCGCGTCCGGGTGAGGCGGATATGGTAATGACTACCCGCGCCCCGTCCTGGGCATGCAGAAAAACGGTGGAAGGGTGCCAAAGATCTTCACAGACGAGCAATCCCATTTCGCCAAAGGGTGTCTGAAAAGTCCGGAGATTCTCTCCCAGCGCGAAGAACCGCATCTCGTCAAACATCCCGTAAGTCGGCAGATATAGCTTGCGGTGGATGTGCTTGATTTCACCCTCGGCAACGTAAGCGGCGGCATTGTAATAATTGAATCGGCTGGACACTTCGACGAAACCAAAGATACAAGCGATCCCCCGGCACTCCTCCAGAAGAGGTTTCAAGATTGGGGCCTGATAAGGATTGATCGCAATGTCGGGGACGAGGTCCTGCAAAATGTATCCCGTCAAAGAGAGTTCCGGGAACACCACCAGGTCAGCTCCGGCCTTTTTGGCCCTTTCAATGGCATGTAGGTGAGCCGGCAGATTCCCGTCCAGAGTGCCCAATTTGGGCGAGATTTGCGCGAGTGCCACGGTATATTTCATCGCCTTTGCCTTGCCATCCTAGAGTCAAATTATGGTATCACAGCGGGATTCCCCCGGCATCAACATTCCTGAATTCCTGTACTATCGCAAAGCGCGGAGAGAAATATATCAAACAAAGGTGGTAGATACCTTGGAGAATTCAATTCCAACGCAATCACGTTATTCTGAAAAATAGAGGATGATCAAAAACGGCGACTGAATGTATGATTCTTCTTGCGGGATATTCCGGCGGCCAATGGACTCCACATACCGAGGATGAAAACGGATTAGCGCGGAAAATGTGGATTTATTCCCCTATTTCATCCGCGAAATCCATGGTTATTTGCGGCGGCTTGCTTCATCTGACAACAGGTCAAGCCATGTCAAAAATCATTCGTGCCAATTCTCCCGAGCTATATGAAATCGGCAGGAGACTATTCCTGGAATATCAGACCTATTTGGGAATTGATCTCTGCTTTCAAGGCTTCTCAAAGGAGTTGGAGACCCTCTCCGTCATGTATGGGCCACCGTCAGGGGCACTTTTGCTTGCAATCGATAAAGGGGAGTCTGTGGGTTGCATTGGCCTGCGCGATTTGGGCGAGGGCATCGGAGAGATGAAACGTATGTACGTACGGCCTTCTCACTGGGGAAAAGGGATCGGGCGGGGTCTGTTAGACTCTTTTCTCCGAGCTGCAAAAGAATATCATTATCGGAAGATACAGCTGGATACGGTCCCGCGTCTGGCGCGAGCTCTACAACTTTATAGGAATGCTGGATTCGTTGAAATTGCTCCCTACCGGCACAACCCCGATCCAGAGGCTATCTTCATGGAATTGATTATGTAGAGCTCCTTGACTGGCGTCTGCCTGGAAAATAGCGTGGATGGAAGCGGGGTGCCCGTCTGGGTTTGCCAAGCTTGCTCAGACGGCCTGAGGGCAGGCCGCCTCCATCATCCCATTTTCATATTCTTGCTGTACCAGCCGCGCTGACATGAGTGGCTCCTCTGGGTTTGGGGGAAATTCGCCAATGAAAGGGTTTGCTTAATCGTGAAATTCCACAAGCCAAGTTTTCTCAAAAACGGACTCAGCATTTCTCTCTGTATTTTTCTTCTGCTCATTCAAGGTGTAATGCTACTCGCGGCTCCGGGGAATTCAATTCAGGTTCGCGCGAAAAATGGGATGGTGGCTTCCGCCGATGGGATGGCTTCACGGGTAGGCGTGGAGATTCTCCGCCGCGGAGGCAATGCGGTGGATGCGGCCGTTGCCGTGGGATTGGCATTGGCGGTCACCTGGCCCGCCGCTGGGAATATTGGTGGTGGCGGTTTTATGTTGATACGGAAAGCCGACGGCGCCGCTATGGCCATCGATTATCGTGAAGTCGCGCCAGCGAAAGCCTGCCGGAATATGTATTTGGATGGGCAAGGAAAATTGCGCGTGGATTCTGCTCGTCTGGGTCCCCTTGCCGCCGGAGTGCCTGGCACGGTGGCAGGCCTTGCCCTCGCACTTGAAAAATACGGGACCCTGAAATGGGAAAAGGTGGTTGAGCCGGCCAGGAGACTGGCAGCGGAAGGGTTTTCCGTTAGTGAGACGCTGTCGCAACGACTTAAGGCTGACCAGGAAAAATTGGGAATGTTTCCAGAAAGCCGGCGAATCTTCCTTCGCGGTGGCCGAAATTACGAAGCCGGCGAAAAATGGAGTCAGCCTGAACTGGCGGCCACCTTGAAACGTTTGCAGCAAAGCGGCCCCCGGGAATTTTATACGGGCCAAACGGCGGAGTTAATTTTCCGTTCCATGAAGGAAGGCGGAGGCCTGATTGGACTCGATGATCTACAGCGCTACAAACCCATCGAACGAATTCCACTGCGGGGCTCCTACCGTGGATACGAAATTTTATCCATGCCGCCGCCGAGCTCGGGCGGAGGGATCTTACTGGAAATGTTGAACCTGCTGGAAAATTTTGATTTGAGAAATTTGCGAACGAATCCCGTGGCCAAGGATCACCTCCTGATTGAAGTGATGCGGCGCGCTTATCGCGACCGGGCGGAGTATTACGGGGATCCGGACTTTGTGCAAATTCCTCTGGCGATGTTGACTTCGAAAGCTTATGCAAAAAGTCTGGTTGCGGGCATTGATCGGCAAAAAGCCACGCCCAGCAACGCGCTTCCGGCAGAGCCCCCTCCGGCAAAGCCTTTTCCGGCTGAAGAATCCCATGAAACCACGCATTATACCGTGGCGGACCGGTGGGGCAATGTAGTGGCCAATACGTACACCTTAAACAATGGGTTTGGATGTGGAGTGACGGTCCCCGGCGCCGGTTTTTTGTTGAACAATGAAATGGATGACTTCGCCGCAAAGGTTGGAGAACCCAATAGCCGCGGTCTCATTCAAGGAGAAGCCAATTCCATCCAATCCTTTAAGCGGCCTCTTTCCTCCATGACTCCCACAGTAGTTGTTCATCATGGAAACCCATTGCTCGCGCTGGGGACTCAGGGCGGCCCGACCATTACGACGCAAGTACTTCAGGTGATCGTCAACCTCCTCGATTTCAAGATGCCTCTCGATCAGGCCATTCGGGCGCCGCGAATTCATCACCAATACATGCCGGATGTGGTGGAACACGACCAGGATGGCCTTAAGATTGGGATTATCCAAGCGCTGGAGAAGATGGGGCACACATTGAAAGTTGATCCCGGCTTCCCCCAAATGGGGGACGTGGAGGCTGTCATGTCGGATGAGAGAAATGGCGGATACCTGGGAGCCGCCGATCCGCGAAATCCCAATGCGAGAGCGTTGGGGTACTAATGAAGAATGAGCCAGTTGTTAAGGGTTTCGAGCAGAAGCGCTGAAGAACTTCTCTGCTGGACAGCCGAGCGTTCTTTGCCTGCAAAATTTGCAGACGAGAGACCCCCTAATCATTGCGTTGCCGCCCATGGCAATGGCGATTAAAAGCAGGATCAATCCCAATCTCAATAAAGAAAATTGTGGAATAAGCAGCACAATCCCCGCGGCAAGTGGAACCAACAGAACCAGCATGTCGGGGATGAGTGCTTTCCAAGTGATTTCGCGTTTGATAAACCGCTCAGGATCTCCCTTGGCAAAGAAAAGGGCACAGATTTTTCCCCTTCCCAATCCGCACCATTTCCCATGGTAATAACAGTGGATGCAGCTCTTGCGAAGTATGGCAAATTCAACGTACAGGCAAAATCCCAGATATAATATGAATGCCCAGGAACCCAGCCCCGAAAGTATGATTGCGCCAAGAGCATAGATCGACAGAGTGTGAAGGGTGGCGATGGCGGGAATCCAGAGGGGGAACTGTTCAAAATGATCATCCGCCATAAGTCCTCCTTTATCGGAATTCCTTTCCAAAACAAAGCTCTGATCGGATGGAAATCGAATATGAGAGAACCAGCCAATTTTGAGACCTGGAGATCGATCCATCCACCAAGGAAAGAAGATCAGAACACGCGACAATCCAAGCCGAGCACTCGGGACAAGACTTCGAATTCCGTCACATGATCGCCATAAACCACGACGGTGTGCTCACGGGAAATGTTCTCGACGAAGCCTTCCAAATTCTCAAAACGCAACAACGCGGTCAACTCGCAGTGGGGCATCCCTTCGTGATGCGAGGTTTCCGCCACTTCGCCGCGGGCGACCAACAAAGTCCGGCCATCGAATTTCAATTCCACCACGGTAATTTTCTCACTGCCCGCCAGTTCCCCGGCATTCCCACACCCCCGGCCGTCGCGCTTGATTTCATACGTGCCGCCCCAATCTTTCAAAACCGTCAAGCCGGTGGGATCCATTTCCGGTGAGACCACTCCCACAAAACCGCAATGGCCAAGGCGGGCCAGATTCTTCCACTCTTCCCGCGGGTAGCGAGCCGGATCTGGCGAGAGCGGATCGCCAAAGTGGTCTTTAAGAGCGCCTACGAATTGAACCGGATACATATTCGACATCATGCAGGGTTTGTCCAGGAAAAAGCTAGTCAGCGCCATGGAGGTCATGGCCAGGTAATCCCCATCGCAAGAAGCGATGTAGCCATCTTCCCGCAACAGAACCTGGGCCAGACAGGGGACATCCCGTCCGCCCTTGATGATGAGATCGCCGAAACAATTCAACCCAAAGCCGAGGGCTTTTTCCTCTTCGAGGATTTCTTTGATGGCGAGATAAGTCCGGAGCGCCTGGTGGAGCTCTTCGGAACGGACGCCGGAAATCCGATAGCGTCCCATTCTTTCCCACCAGAGAGCGTCCAGTTGCTGGTTGGAATATTTGGGATAGCGGTCACGCAAATCGGCGATGGAACGGACTACAATTTCCAAGCCGAGTGTTCGGGTGACCAAATGTCCCGCGGCCGGAGCATTCCAGGGAAAGTTCTGTTCGCCGAAAACCACCAGGCGGGAATCGCGGAGCAACCGCTTCATGGCCAAGGCCCGCAGCAGGGCTTGGCCGTGACGAATGCTTTTTACCAAATGCACATCCACACCAAGGGCGGTCAGGAAATCCCGGGCAGACCACCGCCAGAAATCCGGCTCGTCATAATCCATGATTGGCCAGAAAATAAAGGGCAGGCCGCGTTTAATTAGTGGATGAGGGTGCGAATTCCAGATCTCGGTCGGGTAGGCTGGAATACTGACCGGGAGGATCCCATCCGTTTCAGGGCCCAATCCCTTCACCACTTCCGCCCAATGCTCAGGAGATTGAATGGCAATCATCGGGGAGAGAGCGGCAACTCCTTCAACCGATTTGGCCAGCGTCTCAAGGTCAATATTGGGAGGTCCCTGCTTGGCTAGAATCGGTTGCAGACGTGCCACGGGCCGGGATAAATACTCCGCGGGTGTTCCGTGCAAGAAACGGGTTTGGAGCGAAATGGCTGACATAGGATCTCCTTTGCGGCGGTGGCTAAGTTTATACCGAAATGCCCCCAGTTGTTTCCAGAAAAGTGGATTGCCGCAGACAGTTAGAATAGTTTAAGCCAAAGTTTTTCAATGCCCAAACCTGATTGCGTTTGATCGGGCAAATCCCATCGCTGCTGTTGGTATTGCCAGGATTCCCTCCCTGCGGAAAATACAAAAAATATTAGACAACAAAAAAACAAAAAAAAGAACCTTTATGCTATTGTTCCTTTTTCACAAATTCTTTTGCCGACAAACTGGCTTTGGTCAGTCATTATTCACATTTCTATCGGAAGAGCGATCCGAAATAAGGAGTCATCATGAATCAAAGGATTCTTTTCTTCTGGCAAGGTCTATTTCTGATGATTACCTCCTGTTTCTACTTCCCTCTCCAGGCGCAGGAACGCACCATCTTCGCCCCTCCCGATTCCGGCGCGACGCTTCTGAATCCGGCCATGGGCTGGGTGTTGCACTACTATGACAACTCGCTGGAGAATTACGGCTATAAGCTTGAACCTAGCGACACCGTTGACGACTTTCCCGGTCTGAAGGTTGTCTACCTCCGCTTGGCTTGGGCTTATCTGGAGCCGGAAGAAGGGAAATTCAATTGGGCTTTGGTGGATACTCCGGCGCAACGCTGGATTGCCCGGGGGAAGAAGGTCGCTTTTCGTTTCAGTTGCAGCGAAACGGATAATGCTTTCCCATTTGCCACACCTGAATGGGTGAAGAAAGCCGGGGCCAAAGGGCATTATTTTACTCCAGGGAAAGGAGTCGACCCCCAAGGGAAATTCTGGGATCCGGATTTTGACGATCCTGTTTTCCTAACCAAGCTGGATCGCTTCCTTAGCTCGGCCGCGGCCCGCTATGATGGAGATCCAAACGTGGCGTTTATTGATGTAGGTTCCTTCGGAGTCTGGGGGGAGGGGCATACTTTCTGGAGCACCAAGCTCTCCTATTCCTCTGCCACTGTGCGTCGTCACGTGGATCTCTATTTGAAGCATTTTAAGAATACCCTTCTAACTGCAAACGACGACTTTAAAGATCAAGGGCGTGGAATGGAAGCTGTCCAGTATGCTTTTTCGCAGGGTTTGACTCTACGGGACGACAGCATTTTGGTTCAGGCCAAGGATTCGGCTTTCTTGAGTGCATCGTTGGCGGAAGGGGTCTGGCAGAAGCGCAGCGTCGTATTGGAGAGCGAACATTATGGTCCCTCCAAAGAACGCGGCGCCTGGGAAGATGGCCGGAAATATCTGGATGCGCTCGAAGCCTATCACGCCAGCTATGTTTCCATCCATTGGTTCCCGAGAGAGTTTCTGGAGGCCAATCGTGAATTGATTAGACAAATGAATCTCCGCCTGGGCTATCGTCTCCAATTGGAGCAAATTTCCTATCCAACAAAAGTGACAAGCCAAACGATTCAACTGAAGTATGCATGGCGCAATGCGGGCGTTGCTCCCTGTTACCCGGGAGGATTCCCTTCCTTCACCCTGAAAGATGCCCAAGGTGGAATCGTCCTCTCCGCGACAGATGAGACTCTTGATATGCGCAACCTGCCGGTTGATCTGCCCAGAAAAGCCAGATCAATTTCAGGACAAATGAATGTTGTTCTTCCTCCCCGAATTAAGCCGGGCCTCTATACAGTGTGGGTTTCGGTCGGCAGCCGTCAAGACACACCCCAACTGGCACTCCCATTGTTGGATGACGATGGCCAGCACCGATACAAAACCGGGACAATCGCTTTAAAATGAGCGGGTAATTACTCAACTTCTGACTCTTTCTCCTCGGCTTTGGATTTCTTAAGGTGTTCACTTAACAGCGGGAAGCTAAGTAATTTCGTAAAAAAAAGTGATACCCCACGATTATCCATGCGGGAGTTTTCCAAAAAAGCGCCAAATATTTGCCTCGTCCCTGAGATTATAGTTGTCCTCCGGGGTACGGGCAAAGGAATCGAATCCAAAGAAAATGCATTTTTATAATGTTATTTCCTGTTTTTTGCGGTAAGGTGGATTGCTTTGCCTTTTCCCAAATGGCTTACGGGGAGGATATTATTATGTGGAGTCTCGATGACGAAGTTACTGTTAACCGGCGTAGTTAAGCCTTTTGGAGTGGATGATGCCTATGGTGATGCACTATGCACCATGGAACTTTTGAATAACCAAGTGACGCGGGAACAAGGGATTCATTCTCCCCGTTCCAACAATCTCAGTTTTGGTTTATACCTGTTGGCTGAGAATATCAACGTTCCGACGACGGTTTTGGATTTTCCATCCTGGAAGGATTTCACCTGGGAAATCGACAGAGGCGAATACTCTCATGTAGGGATTTCCTTCATCGTTCCCAATGTGCTGAAAGCCAGCCGCATGGTGGAATATATCCGTCAAAAGAGCCCGCAGACCAAAATCCTCCTGGGGGGGCATGGCGCCGCTATCCCGGATCTGAAGAAGGTCATCGATTACGATGAAGTTTGCCGCGGAGAAGGCGTTGTTTGGCTCCGGCAATATTTTGGCGAAGACCCACAGCGTGAAATTGTTCACCCCGTCCTTCAAACGAGCGTCAAGAGCCGGATTTACGGTTCTCCCATCATCCAAAAAGCCGGCATCATCATTCCTGGAGTCGGCTGTCAAAACTCCTGCCGGTTTTGCGCTACTTCCCACAAATTCGACCGCAAGTACACTCCGTTTCTGAAGACAGGGCGCGATATTTTCGATGCCTGCTCCAAGGCGGAACAGGAATTGTCAGTCAATGATTTTGGCCTGATGGATGAAAATTTCTGCAAACAGCCGAATCGTGCCGTTGAATTACTCAATGAGATGGAAGCCGCCGGAAAGGCTTACACCTTTGCCACTTTTTCTTCAGCGGAAGCCATCCGAACCATGGGAGTGGATTACCTAGTCCGCCTGGGTGTGAATTTTCTCTGGATTGGCGTGGAATCCAAGGCCAATGTATTTGAAAAAACCCGCGGAATCGATGTGAAATCGATGATCGCCGACCTGCAAAACCACGGGATTACGGTGTTGGCCTCCGCCATCCTTTTCATGGAGCATCATGACAAGGAAACCATCGAAGACGACATCAACTGGGCCATTAATCTGGAATCGGACCTGCTACAATTCATGCAATTCACGCCGGTGCCCGGCACGCGGCTTTATAAAGAATATGAGGAAGCTGGCATTTTGTTAGAAGATATGCCTTGGCATAAGCAGCACGGCCAGGACACCATCGCCTTCGAGCACCCCCATTTCACACAGACGGAATCTTTCGAATATCTCAAAAATGCCTTTATCCGCAAGTATCATGCCCATGGTCCTGGCATATTGAACATGGCGTGGACTGCGTTGAAGGGATACCGTAATGTCAGCCGGGAAGTGGCGCAACGGGAAAGGGAAGGTTTGGTCTGGGATCCCGCAACCTTGCGCTATACTCAGGGAAATGCTTCCAACCCGGACCAGTACATGAGACTGCGGCTGGGCAGCATGAGGAAGAACGCCCTCAAGTTTCGCCCCATCCTTTCCATGATGAAAAAATACGCTCCGAATGTGCCTGCCGCTCAAAAAGCCCAGGGGATCATCGAAGAATTCCATAAGACTTTTGGCCCCATGAATATGACGGAACGGGCGCTGGCGCTGATGGTGCGAAGCACGGCATGGCTTGAAAACCTGCGGTACCAGAAGAATGGAGTCATCATGCGGCAACCGCCGATGCTTCGCACGGAATACCCGAAGCGTGATGCCTCGGTTGATCTGGGCCAGGGATCCGTCGCGGAAGAATCCGCGGCATAGCTGACCAGACAAGGCGAGCGCTTTCCGCGAGCTGTTGGCTATTGGCTAAGACGCTGTGGGACACCTTTATAAAGCGTCTCCCCGCCTGCCAAATGCCGGTTTATAGCCGGCCTTCAGGACATAGAATACATTTCAGGAATTTTGCCAGGGGATAGGCAAACCCAATTTTGTGAGTTTGGCTTCCAATTCTGCCCGCTCCCGATTGCGCGCCAGTCCCTTTGGACCATAACTCAACAGGCCAAACTCCTGCGCTTGATGAATTGCTTCCTCACTCTTCCCCGAGACAATCTGCAGAATAATGGACTGTTCCAACCGAGAAATTTGCATCGAGTTTAAATAATAATCCTCAAAAGCTTCCCAAGTGATGGGACACCAGCGGCTGACGATTTTATTCCCGATCACTTGAGCGTAGTCCCGAATCTCCTGTTGGGCGCTGCGATCCATCCGCAGGACTAGAAAATGCAACAGATTGTGCAGGTCGCATTTCCAGTACGCCTCAGTGTACGTGGAAAGGGGCAGGTCTTTGCGGGCTTGTTCGCGGGCAATTCCGGCTTCCAGCCGGTCGTGATAAACTCGTCTGCAGAAGTTCTGAAACTCTTCTTCCTGGCGGGTCAGTTTTTCTCCAACGATGGGATCCGCAAATCCCAGACTGCCCTGTTTATTGTCGGCCGCCTGCAAACGCCACCCGGTAGGGAGAGTTTTCTGGCTGGCGTCAATGGCGACGGAATACCGCGTGGAATATTCGTTGATGCTGGCCGTGCGATGCCGGATCCACTGCCGCCAGCAATCCATCGGGACTCGCACGTGCAGCTTGATTTCACACATTTCGAAGGGAGTCGTGTGCCGATGCCGCATCAGGTAACGGATTAATCCACGATCTTCGCTGACTTTTTTGGTCCCCCGGCCATAAGAGACGCGAGCGGCCTGAACAATCGACTCATCCGATCCCAGATAATCGATCACCCGGACAAATCCGTCATCCAGGACTTTAAAAGGGATGCCCAAAATTTCATCCAGGGCCGCCACGCTGACCCGGCTGATTTTTTCCGTTGAATTTTCCATAGTACAGGTTCGCTTTTCTCCCGCCGGCCCATGAGATTCATTCACAGGGATTCAAGCAGCCGGGAAATGTGCCCATCGACTTTCACTTTGGGAAATATTTTTTGGATGGTTCCGTCTGGCCCGATGACAAAGGTGGTTCGCTCAATGCCCATGACCTTTTTGCCGTACATATTCTTTTCCTTGTATACGCCATAAGCATTGGCCAATTTTCTGCCATCATCGCTCATGAGGGGGAAAGACAATCCAAACTTTCCGGCAAATTTCTCATGGGAAGCCACACTGTCCGGGCTGACTCCTATCACAACGATTTCCTTCTTCTTGAATTTTTCGAGTGAATCGCGAAAATCGCAGGCTTCCCGGGTGCATCCCGGCGTATGGTTTTTCGGATAGAAATAGAGCACGACAGTCTTGCCCTTGAAATCTCTCATGGTAACCGTCTTGCCATTTTGGTCCGGCAAACTGAAGTCTGGAGCTTTGTCTCCAACCTGCAACATAAAAAGTCTCCTTCCTTAAAATACATCGATCTGCAATTCCCGTCCTTGCAATGACGACGGAATCTGAGTTCAGAATATTAAGCCACGGGTTAAGTCTTCATCATCAAGCGAACAATGGCCCCGCCCAATCCGAGCGCCAGCAGAACCAGACCTGACCAGAAGAATACTGGATGCGCTTCCGTCCAGGGAATTTGGCGATGACGCGGAACGTACCCGGGATTTAGCGTTTCACCGCTCACTTTCAGGGCAGGGAGCTGCTCCGGGTTCAAATAGTTAGCGGTTTTGATCAGATCGTAACGGGGAAAATTCGTCTCCGGATTTCCATAATAAAGAGTGTAAGAATTGCCGGCCTCAGCTTTGAAAATCAATTCTTTTTCCACTCCTTGAAAATCCACCTGGGTTACCCGGAGCGGCGCATCGTCGTAATTATATATTAACAGTTTGACGAAGCGGCATCGGGCCTCGGGGAAACGAAGGCTCTCTTTTTCCACCTCATAGCGCGCCGCCCGAAAGCGGTACAATTCCGATTGGGCGAGTCTTCTCCACTCTTTTTGATCGTTGCTCCCCTGAATTTCGACAAGGCGGGAGTAATTTTCTTCAGGGGTTTGGAGCGAAAGGATATCAAAAGGAAGATTCTCATGCCGAAGATCATATCGGAGGACGGTAGCCTTCAACTCGGGGTCCTCCTGACGAGACAAGAGCGTGCAATCCCTTGTTACGCGCCGCGGAGTATGGGTTTTGCTCAGGAAGAAACGGACCCCTTGAATCTTGAGTGGCCCCTCGCCCATGTCCCAAATCTTTACTCGCAAGTGGCGATAGTTGCTCTCCGGATATCGAATTTCCGTGAGCTGGATTTTTTGGTCGCCCGTAAAATCAAAAATGTACGCATTGTTCTTGATCGTCAGCCACTGGCGGCCTTCCGTGCTTCCTTCGATTTCCACTCTTCGCTTGAAGTTGCGGTTGGGAGTCTCCAACAGCATTTTATTGGTCAATAGAGTCTTGCCGAGATCGAGAGAAAGCGTGGAATATTGGCCCGGCAGTTGGGCCTGATTGTAAATCCGCGGACGGAATTCCTCATCGGTAGTGGTTTCTCTGTCTTCATGCAATGCAAAAGCGATTTCTTGTCCTTGCCCCCCGAAGATCCGGACATCGCCCAAATCGAGCCGGGTTTTGGCGTACACTTGCCCATCCAGACGCAGACTGGAAAATCCGCTGAAACTGCCGTTGGATGAAGGAATGTTCTTGTAATACCGCCAATCGGCTTTGCCGGCGTCGGCTTTGCCCGGGGCGGTTCCCATCGTAAAAAGAATTACACTCAGAATCACAAGATGGGAATTCCACATTAGATTTATTTTCATTTTATTATGTAGAAGGCCTACTCATAGAGTTTCTCTGTAAGACTTCAGCTGCCAAAGCCTACGGGTGGATTGGAGGCGCCGTGCTCTCACGATGCTCCCCAGCTTTCCCCTTTGAGAGATGGGGGGATCCCGCCTCCAAAGGCCATGGTATCGCTCCGATGAATATCTTCCGTCGGCGCACACTCAAGCGTGGCTAGGGTCGGATGAGATCATTAATTTGGCGCCGGAAGCGCTGGTAAAGGAACGAAGCCGCCAACAGGATCAGGCCCAAACCGATGAAGGAGAAAATCCGGTAGACTTTTTCCAGTTCCGACAAATCAAAAATAAAAACCTTGAGAATTGTCACCGCAAACAACAACATGGCCAGCCAACGGACGGGGCTGTACCGTTTCATGATTCCAATAATCAACAGCAGGATCGAATAGATTCCCCAAAAAAAGGATATCATCAACTGTTCCTGGCTTCGAACAGCTTGGGCGAAGAAGTAATCCGTCGTCATTCGAACTCCCCCCTGTGGTTCAGCCTGGTAAAGTTGCGCCTGATAGCCTTGGTGGATTTCCGTGGTTAAGAAAAACAGGAAAAGAAAATTGGCAAGCAGGATCAAAGCAGAGGATATGTGTTTCTCGTTGCCCATGCATCGGTCCCGCATTTTCCAGTAAAGCCAAGCCATGGCAAGCAGAACAGCCAGAGTCCCGGCAAAAGCCAAGGCGCGCGAATTAAGGAGAAAGGTGAAGTTATACCAAGGCCATCCAACTGTGTCGAAAAAGAGAAGGCGTATCGATACCAGCAGTACAATCAGGAGAGCTCCAAACCGCGTCTTGTCGCTTTCCGCCCGGAATCCCACCCAGGTAAGGACCAAAGCCTCCATCGCCCAACCCAGCGTAATCCAATGCTGCTTCAATTGGATGGGAATCGCCAAGGTGATAAATGTCAGGGCAATCCCCAGCTGAATTAAAATGAGGAACTGATCGTCGGGGGATTTCCGCCGGGCCAAAATGGCCAGTCCCGCATAAGCCATCGCCAGTAGCAGAGCAAAGAAACCCAGATAATCCGGGTAATGATCCTGCAACAATGAGTAAGTCCAGAGAAAGTAGATCGCGCCATTGATCAGAATTAGGAATTGATCGTAATAGACCGTTTTCTGGCGGTGAATAATATTGTATAGGAAAGCTAAGACGGCAAAAATCAGGAAGAAGATTGTAAGGAAAAACTCAGTCCGCCATAGCTTGGATTCCGAGTAATAGGAAAGCGCCCACGCCACTGATATCAGCTGCGTAAAGACAAAGGCCAGCAAATTCAGAGCGCGCCAGTTCTTAGAATATGCGAGGGCCAGGATGCCCAAATCGAGGAGCACGATATATGAGAATAAGGCCACTTGATTGTCTTTGCCAGTCGCCAGCATCAGAGGTGTGCCGAAGCCTCCCAGGATGCCAAGCACGGCGATGACGCGCGAATTATAGCGCACCGACATCAGAACGGCGGTGGCCGTGATCAATGCCATCAAAAGAAAGGCGGGGAATTGCGGAATCAGGTTGTAAAAATTGAAGGCGGCGAAGATTGAAAAGTAGAGGATCGCGATTCCTCCTCCGCGGAGAGTCAAACCGTATCCAGGGTAATTTCGCCGATGAAGAGCCTCTCCCCCCGAGAGAAATCCAACGCCGGCCAGGAGGCCCAGCATGACTCGACCCATTTCGCCGATCCAGCGATTATCAATGGCATATTTCAGGAAATAGACCACACCCAAGACAACAGCCACCATGCCGATTTTATTCAGCCAGTTTCCGCCAATGCGGGATTCCAGGCTCTCCAGGTCCGCGGCCTCTGCCGCAGCCTTAGGTTCAAATCCTTTTTGCGCTGCCCTGAGGTCAAAGATGCTCTGAGTGCCGCCAGGCAGAGAAGGAGTTGCGCCCCCTTCATTTAGGACGGGTTGTGACTCCGTCGTCGGGATTTGCGGAAGAGGTGGAGAAAAATTTTCCCGTGGAGTGAAATCCCCAACTGTCGGCATTCCTGAAGGCTTTGCCGAAGCGGGAATGCTCTCAGAACTCAGCGAAGCCT
>CAWDMN010000044.1:0-74125 GCA_963803155.1 uncultured Acidobacteriota bacterium | reverse complement strand
TTGGCGTCCTTGAACTTTGGAACGTTCTGAACCAGATGGGCCGCCACGCGCATGGTGCGATGGCGTGCCTCGATCTCCCGCCGCATCATGCCTTCCAGATCCAGCTTGCCCATCTTCAGCTCCATTGGGCACTCTATCAGCACGTGCCCCTTGCCCCGGAAACCGGCATGGATGGCCAGCTTGTTACCGGCGATGCTGAGTTCTGCGGGCACCTCCAGAATGGTCTCTTCAAGCAGCCCCACTCCCTCCATCTCCATCATGCGGATGAATCGAAAGTCCGCAGCCGTCTCCCGAGCAAACTCGGCGCCGGCGATTCTCGCCACCACCGCCGTGCTGGTCGTATCAAGAACCAACCGTCCCAGAAGAGCCTGTCGGCCCGATTTGTTGCCGATGACCACGCCGCAAACGACTCGGCCTGTCACGATGGCCTCAGTGGGCAGAGCAGCGTAGATCAGTTCGACTCCGGCTTCCAAAAGCAGGTTCTCCAGCGTAACCTTAAAGGCATCCATCCACAGCGGAATCTCCCCCGAAGTCTCGGCGGTGGCCTGCTTCTTCAGAGTCGCCGCAATCAGTTCAGGGGCCTGTCCGCTGCCGGCCAGCTTACCCAGGTCCACCCAAGGCTTGAGCGTAGCAGAGACCTCGCGCCCGAGATAGGTCCGGTGTTCCACCAAAACAACCTTGCGGCCCGCCCGGGCGAACTGGAGAGCGGCAGCCACCCCCACCACGGATCCTCCGATCACAACCACGTCCGCTTTGCGCAGAACCGGCAGCCGCGAACGGCGCAACTGAACGCCCACCCCTCTCTTCCCGGTTTGAGGAAGTTGATCCTGCGCGAAGGCAACCTCGGGCAGAAGGCCGGAATGGCCGGCAATGACAATGGTGGCCATCGTTCCACTGCTGACACCCTGCAAAAAACGGCGGCGCGACAAGGCCATAGCTCGGTCTCCTTCTTGTCTATTCTTTCCGGATGCTTCCATCTTGGTTCTCCAATGGGAACAACATATAACGAAATCAGATGGCTTCTATCCGTAAAGTGTAAATATTTATAAGTCTCTTTACGGCAATGACTGGTGGAGAGCCGGCCATTGGCCTCGATTCGACCTGAGGCGCGGTGTCTCCGCACCAGAGCTGGTGAAACCGTGAAGTGCCTTAGTTCGGTTGGGTCCAGTGCCCTTGATCACAAAAGGCGGAGCTATACGATAAGGTATCTCAATCTGTTCGAGTCTTTTTGATCTTACGGGTTTGATCAAAATAGCAATTCGCCATAGACAAGCAAAAACATCTGGTTAGGTCTCTTCGACTACCTTGAGGTTGAGCAGGTGGCCCATTTGATGCGCCGCGTGCAGGTGGTCGCCGCAAAATAGGACGCGGTGCAAGTCACCGGAGTAGTTCAAGAGCATCTTGGACGCGTCCTGCACTTGTGTGGCGAACTTGGTTCGACAGCCGCGGGGCAGATCCGGCGTGGCGACGACCTTCCCCGTGGAGACCAGTAGAGTTTCGGCATCCGCCAGCTTGGCCAAAGTCACGGTCTGGCCTACGCTGCGCCACTTGACCTGCAAGGAGACGCCCTTGTTGTCCTCCATGTGTGAGCGCACGATGTAAGGCGATGGAGGTTGGTCAAAACCGTCCAGATAAGTGGGGCTGACACAATGCGCGTGAATCACCGTGTTGGTCTTAGTATCGATGACCGGGTCACTGACGAAGCCAGGTTTTCCGGAGAAATAGGTGAAAAGCATCTGTGTGAAAGTGGCGTGCAAATCAGCTTCGCAGACCCCGCAGAGGCCGCGGCGATCGTTCAGCTTGGACCACGAGACGCACGGGTAGGCAGGTAGATCTCCCCGGCGGAAGCCCCCGAGGCAGTCTATCGTGATGGCATTGGCCTGTTCTTCTTCCAGCAGTTTCTCGACGGCGTGATAAAGGCGGAACGCATCAACGACCTCGGCAGGCTTCGGTTCCACTACCTTCAGGGCGGCCTTCATGAAAACCGTAGCATCGCGCTGCGCCGCTTGGTGGTCCGCGGCCTCATAGAGAGTCTGCAGGCGGGAATATGGTACAAACCGAATAGTTGCGCCGAATTTTTCCTCCAGTGCGCTGCTTAAGGCACTGGGCTGAGTTTCGGGCTGAATGCACACGACCCGGCTCTGGCGGAGATGGTGCCGGGCGGCCAACACGCGCAAAGGCGTCTCCAGATCGCCGAAATCACTTGAGGCCACAACTTCCACTCGCCGCCCCCTGGCAAGCAGGTTCGCCCATCCACTCCAGTCATGACCGCTGTAGGGCTGCGAAAACAGAACAAGAGGCAAACCGAATTCGCTCAGCGGGTCAATCAGATTCTTAACCGTGGAAGTCAGGTTGAAGACCAGCAGGCCGTCGGCTTTCTGGATTGCCCCTTGAACCCGCGAAAGATCGTCAGGCACACGCAACAGTTCGTGACCCACGAATTTCACCGCGGGCTCAGGTTTGGCTTCGAAAGCGTCGAGCACCGGCCGGATGCGTTGGATGTCATCTTGAGGCTTGAAATCCGGTCGTGGCCAAGTGGGAACGGGCTTGGCCAGATAAAGGACGAGTATCGACGCAGGCGAGAGACGCACGGCTGGTGCCGCACCGCCTGCCTCAGCGGAAACTGATGCCTGCAGGTTCATTCCTCCTACCACGGCCATAGTGGCCGCTGTCGTACCCAGGAACTCCCTTCGCGAAAGATCGTTCTTATTCGTCATAGTTTCTCCTTGGAGTGACAATAAGCCCAGAGAGGGTAGCTGCAGATAAGTTGCCCGTGTCTAAGGCAATATGAAGTTGCCGGCAAAGATGCTCGCGTGAGGCCTCCAACCGCGCGCGGCCTCGAACAGGCAGTAGGGACGCGAATTGGCACAACCGCTCAGAGAAAGTCTTGCCGCTCCCTTTCCAGTTCCTGCCGCATCATTCGTAGCGATCGGATTTCCCGCACTATGCATTCCTGCACATTGTACGACAAGGGCTATTGGGCGTATCGGGTCGGGGCTGCTGAGGAGCACCATGGGAAACAAGCCACCCGGTACTCGTGGAAAAGCCCAGGGGGGTCATGCAACCATTCCCTGCTCCACCCCTGCCATCCGAAGCCAAGACGCTTTTCACCCCCTGAGGCCAACAAACTCGAACAAATTGACAAGCCATAGTTTACAACTTCCCACCTTCAGGCTCAAATTTCCTTTTCCCAACCTCAGATAAGGCCCACAATCCCGACTCAACTATTTCGTTTGAGAGTGGGAGGATGGAATAGATTGTTGGGCTCGCCTGTTGGCCTATATCAGGGGGTCACTTGCGGTCCAAGATTGTGATTTTGATCTTTAGACGGTTTCCCTTGGTACCCCGGTGGAAGCGCCAATCCGGAGGAGCTGAAAAAAAAGACAAAAGAATAACCTGGCTAAATATTTTCATAAGAAGGGACTTACGCCATTGTAAAGCATGGTCCTTAGAATTCATCATCGGGACAAAATGATTTTTCCACTATCCGGAACTAATATGCTGAACACTGGCCTTCGGGAACTCTCTCCCTGGGGTAGAGGCGCTTGCTCCCTTTTAGACGCAGCTTTCCGGGAATCAGGCTTGGGAGAGCATTCCTTCGATTTCACTGATCTCTTCGTTGCTAAGCCGGAATTCGGCAGCCCCGATGAATCCTTCAACCTGGCTCGGCCGACGAGCCCCTACGATCGCTCCAGTTACTTCCGGTCCGCGGAGCGTCCAGGCGATGGCTACTTCACCGGGGGAGCGACCGTGCCGCAGGCCGATGGCTCTAAGTTGTTCGACCAAGCAAAGATTCCTGGAAAGCCGGGGCTCCTGGAACTCAGGGGCTTTGGTCAAGCGCCAGTCGTCCTTCGGCATTGCAGCTATCCGTTGGCGCGTCATGGTTCCGCTGAGCAATCCCGACTGCATAGGCGAATAAACGATCACCCCGATGGAGTGAGCCGCACAGTAAGGTAGTATCGCAGCTTCCACATTGCGCTGGAGCATCGAGTAGGGAGGCTGCAGAGAACTCACCGGGGCGATCTGGCTGATCCGTTCCAGCTCACTGACGTTGAAGTTGGATACTCCGATGTAACGAATCTTGCCCGCTTCTCTCATTTCCGCAAGAGTTTGCCAGGCGCCTTCGATGCCCAGTGAAGGAGAATTGCCACCTCTGAAATTAGGCCAGTGGATCTGGTACAGGTCGATGGTTTCGACACGCAACCGCTGCAAACTTGCGTCAACTTCCTTACGGATTGACGCGGGCTCCAGGTTGTGGGATATGTTCCCCTGTTCATCCCAGACGAGGCTGCACTTGGTGAACACCAGCGGCCGTTGTGAAGACGGGATCTCCGCGAGTGCGCGGGCCACAACTTGCTCCGAACGTCCAAGCCCATAGATAGCGGCGGTATCGATCCAGTTGATGCCCAGTTCCAGCGCACGGCGAATCGCGGCGATCGACTCACTGTCATCTTGTGGCCCCCAACCGAAGGTCCATCCCCCGCCACCCATGGCCCAGGCTCCCAGCCCGATAGGGGTAATCTCTAATTCGGTGTTGCCCAGCTTGCGCTTTTCCATCGAAGGACTCCTCCGCTTTAGTTCCTGAACCTTATTGCCCTTGTGGGTCGTATTCTTAGCGAGGATATCAAATTGCCAGTTTCCTTCCAAGATTTCACTAGGTTGCCCTCAGCAGTTGAAGAATCTAACCATTGTAGCATTGCTAATCACCGGTTGGCTGGGCTGTAATGGGGTCTGATTCGTTGAGGCAAAAGGATTGAAAAATGTGCTGAAGCTGCAACCGGTAGTGCAGACTCGGAGACCCGGCTATCTGCAATCGGAGAGGTCGTGCGGCAGGGCTGTGGTCTCTTGGCCGCCGGAGATTTAACGAGCCAGCAGCTTTTGCTCTATCCGACGTCCGGCGGCACGCCCCAAGGGGCGTCAGCGTTTTTGAGACGAAGGACTGTGACTTTGGCGTCATCGATCGTGGGATATTCCCACAAAAGCATTGTCTCTCTTCTTGCAGCCGTGTATAAATGGTGATTATGAATCACAGTCCAGTTCGCCAATGATACAAGGGAGTCGTCCATGACAGCACGCCGTCATAAACAGATTGTGAAAATCAGCGGCGCGATTCCCCTACTTGGACAAGGAGGGGAACTGTATCCTAGTCGAACTGATAGCGATTTTCTAGCGAGGTGCGAACCATGAAGAACTTACTTACCCGGCGTCAGTTCATCCAGCAATCGGTGGCCGTTGGCTGGGCCTTGCGCCTAAGCCCGGTCTTGGCAGCCGAGTCCGTTCAGCAGGCCGAGCCGCTTCAGCCAATTGGCGAGGCCAAAGGTATCCGCCCTGGTCGCGTCGTCTGGTTTCATGATCCGAAGGTCACGGATTGGAAGGGCCCCGGCGACGGCCGCTGGTATGAGGGCGGCCGCACAAAACAGGAGCGAATCGACGAGATGATGGACCGCGCAGTCTGCGAGTTGACCGGCCAGCCCACGGTCGGCAAGGCGTGGGATGGGCTGATCCGCCATCTCAACCAGGCCCGCGGCAAGGGCCCTGTCGGCTACAAGCCGGGTGAGAAGCTGGTGATCAAACCGAATTGGGTCGGCATGATCTTTCGTGAGGGGGCCGTCAATCCGGAGACGTATACGCTGGTAAAACGGCAGGACTATATGAACACGGCGCCGCAGATGATCAACGCCCTGCTGCGGCAGCTGGTCTCCATCGGCGTGGCCGAGCCGGACATCACCGTTTGCGACACCCTGGCTTACATCGTCCATGAGTACTACGAGCCGATCTCCAAGCAGCATCCCGCCGTTCGGTTCGTGGACCATGCCGGCAAATTCGGGCGGATCGAAGCCAAGCCGTCGTCGGTACCTCTCTGCTGGAGCTGCCGCCCGGAGGGGAAGAAGCCCGATTTCGTACCCTCCTGTTTCGCTGAGGCAGAGTATCTTGTAAACTTCGCTAACTTCAAGGCGCACGGCTCCACCGGTGTGACACTTTGCGGCAAGAACCATTTCGGCTCACTGATTCGCTGGCCGGCCGAGACAGGCTACCAGGACATCCACCGCAACGCCTTCCTCAAGCAGACGAAAGTCTACCGCGAGCAGGTCGATTTAATGGGGCACGGGCATTTTGGCGGCAAGACAGTGCTTTACCTGATCGACGGGCTTTTTTCCGGCATCCATCCCGGCGACCAGGCGCCGCGGAAGTTTAACTTGCCCCCCTTTAATGGAAACTGGACTGCAAGCCTCTTCGCCTCGCAGGACCCAGTAGCCATCGATTCGGTGGCATTCGACTTTCTTTCGGCCGAACTACCTGGCCCGCCGCGGCAGACGGGCGTGGACGACTATCTCCACGAGGCGGCGCTAGCCCCCGACCCGCCGTCGGGCACCTTCTACGACCCAGATCACGCCAAACCTGAAAAACGGCTCCCCAGTCTCGGTGTCCATGAGCACTGGAATAATCCCCAGGACAAGAAATACTCCCGCAACCTGGGCGCAGGCAAGGGGATCGAATTGGTGGCGCTGAAACAGGGGTGAGCACCTCTGGCATAAATGGATAGCCGAGCGAAGTAAGACCCGGTTGGGGGGAAAAGAAGCAGGATCACTTTCAGCGCATTAAGTAACAGAATATCGGCGGCATTTGTGGCGATAGTTCCATCTCGACAGCTCTTTTGGATTTTTGCGCTTGAGTCGTAAAGAAGAGGCAAGGCGTGAGACAATTTCGAGAAATTCCGACGCCAGCCGGTATTATTCTGTTCCCCATGGATAAGCAAACGATCACCATCTTATGTTGAGGGGTCCATCTTTCATGATGGTCTCCTGACCTAACAAATTTCTGCATTAGACTTAGGGAGGAAAACCATGTGTCAAGGTTATAATCGACGAGAATTCATGGGTGCTGCGGCAATGGGCGGGGCGTTGCTGGCCGCACAGACCATGCGCGAGAATTCTTTTGCCGCCGAAGGCGGTTCCGAGTGGCCACCCATGCCACCGGCCAAGATCTACCGCCTGTTCGTCGGCCGCACTGGCGATAGCTATTTGACCCATCCCACCGAAGAAATCGGAAAATTCAATCGGTACTTTACCGACCTCGAAAAAAAGCTTGGCGATGTGCAGTTCCTGGGTGGAGACCTGGTTCCTCCAGCGGAAGTGGCCGCCGTTGCCGAGAAAGCCAAAAATGCCGACGCATTGTTTATCGTGCACCTGTCAGGCCATGGCGGCGATCCGCCGGTGATCGGCAAACTGATTGATGTTGGCCTGCCCACGACGCTCTTCTCCCAACCGTTCAGCGGCCATCACTGGATGTATTTCCCGCAATGGCACAAGGAGGGGAAGAAGGTCGTACTGCTGCCGACGAGCGACTGGAAAGAAATCGATCGCGGCGTGGAATTGTTAAGAGTGCCAGCCAAGATGCGGCAGACGCGGATCCTGGCCATCGGCGGACCGCATGGTTCCGCGGCTGCCTGCGACCCTGCGCAGGTCAAAGCGAAATTGGGGACCGATCTGGTAACGATCACCCAGGAACGCGTATTGCGGGTGTGTGATTCCATTGACCCGCAGGCCTCGGCAGCGGAAGCTGAGACATACTGGCTCAAGCCTGCGCAGCAGATCATCGAGCCGACGCGAGAGGAGATCATCTTCTCGGCCAGGTACTATCTGGCGGTGAAAAAGATCATGATCGAGGAGAAGGCACAGGCTGTGTGCAGCGTGCATTGCATGGGGGATCCGCGCGGCTGCCTGACGTTCAGCAAGCTCAATGACATGGGGTACGTCGGCGCCTGTGAAGGTGATATTGACTCGACGTTGACAATGCTCTTGTTTGCTTATGCCTTCCGCAAGCCGGGATTTATCACGGACCCGGTGATCGACATGGCGAAAAACGCAATGGTGCATTTCCACTGCACGTCAGCGACCAGGCTCGACGGGCCCGATAGCGAACGCAGACCCTTCATCATACGGACGCAGACCGACACCCAAGGCGGAGTGGCGCTGCAGGTGGAGAACCGCATTAGCCAGCCGGTGACGTGTGCCAAGCTGGCAAACCTCGATACGCTGCTCTACACGCCCGGGAAGATCATCGAGATCAGCAAAAATCCGCTGGCCTGCCGCACGCAGTTCACCCAGGAAGTCCCCGATGCCCGGAGGCTATTCCTCAACTGGGGCGCCGATGTGGTGAAAGGCGATATGATGACGCTCCTGCATCGGGTAGTGTTTTACGGCGATTATCGAAAGCCGCTCGAGGACCTCTGCACACTCATGGGCCTCAAGCTCCTCGAAGAAGGCGGAGTCGCCTGAAATAAGCAAAGTGCGACTCATCGATTTCTGCTAGCCCCCGGCTTCTCTCCGCTTTTACGAGCCCCCTCGTTGGGGCGGAGTGCTAACCGGCGGGACCGGTCAAAATATCAATTTGCCAGAGCCAGCCAGAATTTAGGCCCATTGACGATTACGATTTTGGATGGTCGGATCATAAAGAATCTGATTTGCCATTTCCACATTTTGTTTCACCCAGAAGTCGAGCATCCCGACCGCCAGAAAATCAGCTCCGTGCTGGAACGCGTACCGGAAGCCTTCCTCGGGACGAATGGCGCCGGCGGCCAGGACCTTAAAAGCGATCCAGGGAGTCTTGACCGTCTTCATGAACTCGATGGTTTCATCCGGATATTGTTCCCAGATGCAGTCGTGGTCATCCGGGCCCCAGCTGTCGACCAGAAATGGCTTCCTCTTCTCCTTGGGTGGCGCCGAATAGTAACGATCGTGATGAAAGGTTTTGAAATGGAAATCGGGTATCAGGCCGGCGCGTTCACAGGCCACTGGCACCCGTATATCGTGGGCGCCGACCCCGGCGATCAAGCCGTTTTTTCTGACATGAGCGAGAAACTTCTCTATAAGATCCAGTTTATTGGTCCGCACCCAGCGGTCTGCCTCAGCTCCCCTGATGAAGGCCCCGACCACTCCATTGTCAATGGCTTTCTGAGTTGTATCGATCAAGGTTTGGCCGGTCATGACGTTTTCGCCCTCCAGCATGATCATTGCCAAGCCCTGGAGGTTGCCTCCCCTCTCTTTTCGGTATCTGACGGAAAGGGACTCTCCTTCAATCATTGTGTTTATGCCGCTCTTTTCACATAGCTCGAGTGTGTCTAAGATCTTCTCCTGGGTGCAATATTGCTCCAGCAACTTGCTGACATAAATCAGGTCTCGGCTGTGGGCGCCACCATAAAAAGGATTGGATCCGCAAATCATGCGGCTGATCTCAACCTTGCCTATTTTTCCTCTGGGCATGCCTTTGATAGATTTGTCGGAATCAGCAGCAGGACGTGGAGTGCTCCAGGCTTCGTGAACGGCGCCAAGGCTTACCGCAGCAATCGTTGATGCTGCTGAATTCTTCATGAAGGTACGTCGGCCAACTTTGTTTGACATAAATGGGCTCCTTCCGACTCAGGCAAATGGATCTCTCTCATAAATCCCAGATCTGCAGTCTGTCAATTCCGTTCGGGAGAACAGCCGGTTTGATGGATTCCAAATTTCGCTCCCAACCGAATAGTTCTTCTCCCCGGTATGATTTTAGTTCGCGACATAATCGATGACGATTCAGGGCTATGTTATCACGGAATCAAACGTGATTTGCCCCTTCTTTTTCATTCAACTCCTCGCAATTGCTTAATTCGGGTGCCGAACTTGCCTAACAGAGATCCGCAAGTATGTGGAAAAACATGCCAGGTAATTCTTCCAAGTCCAGCGTGCGCTGCGGCAGGCTTGATGCGATTTTTTTAAAATTGACTCATCCCCGCGGGGCACACCAGCTTGGGGAAGTTGCTTGGTCTTATAATCGCCGGCAAAAACGAAATCGTCTAGAGCGACATAAACCGCGGTGGCTCTCCAACAAGCTAATTCCGCCAGCAGTTGAGGTATCAAGGCCAGAATCGAATCAGAAGCACTTGATTTGACTTCATCCACGTGGCACTGACAGATGTCTCATAGAATGTACATAGTCGCATTGACGAAATCAATATTTTGCCACTGCAACCCAAAATTTCACCAATCCTAATACCCAGGCATTCTGCAACCATCACCTCGTATGGACCGGTTCAAGCCATTCGGCCAACAACCGTTGGATTTGCTCCGGAGCCCTAGCGATGCTTTTCTTCACTTGCTTTGCGCTTTGAAGGATCAACTCAATCGCCTCTCCATCGATCAGGTTCCAGCGACGGACACAATCAATGATCACGTGCATGCGATTCGGATATTGATTTTCGTCTTCTGCGCCAATGAAATCGATTTCAGCCAATGCTCTGCCTCCAGCACATCAACCCTGTCCAGTCAGGCTTATTTCTACTCGGACAGCTCGAAAATTATAGCCCACCCAAAGCATTACATTTTTAAAACCGACCCTCCCGCTGACCTCATGTCAGATCATCATTGACATATTCTTTCCTCATATCCACGGGGTCTTATCGACGATCAAGTATTTACGAGTGTGATATTCGGTTACCGATTTCCACACATACGGGGTCAGCGGTTGTGACTCGCGAATTTGCGCTGAGGCCGATTTTGCTCAGCATTCGCCCGGCCGGTCGCGCTGGGAGTCTGTGATTTTTATCTGTCGCAAAATAAAAAATGCATTTAAAAAATAATGTGCTATAAGAAAAATATTTTCCCCCCAAGGATGAAACAGGAAATTGGGGGCGGGAGGGGCCATGACCAAACTTGAATTGGCAAAAAAACCTCCAAATACCCAGAGCCTTTCACCTCAGCATCTGACAGAACTGCGCCACCATGCTGTCCGCCAAGTGCAAAGAGGGGAAAGTCCAGAAGCAATATCCCGCCAATTGGGCATTCACCGCGGAACCCTCTACAATTGGTTGGCAGAGCATCGTAATGGCGGATGGGACGCGCTGGAGGCCAAAAACAGCGGGGGCCGGCCGGCCAAGCTGAATGCTAATAGAATGAAATGGCTTTCCGATGCCATTGCCCGAAAAACCCCTCTGCAGCTAGAGTGCCCTTCTGCTCTTGGGCCAACAAAACGATCCGCCGCCTCATCTCAGAGAAGTACGGTGTCCAATTAAGCAAGGCCTCGGTATGCCTTATGTTGTAGCAAATGGGGATAATGCCGGAAAGGCCAATCTGGCAATAACCCCGAAAATCGCAAGGATTAAATACCTGGGCACAAGAAAAGTATCCCCATATTCAAAAACATGACCAAAAAATGAACTCGCAGCTTTTCTTCGGTGATGAATCTAAAGCTCAACCTGGGCGAAATATTTTTTCGGCTGTTGATGCCCAGGGAAGATTCCGGTTCATGTTGGGGCAAGGAGACTTAAACGCCACCCGTTTCATCGAGTTTATTACCCACTTCATGTATGGAAATTCCCGCAATATCTTTTTGATTGTCAGTGGCAATCCTTTACACACGGCACTCCAAGCAAGGAACTTGGTGCAAACTATCAAGGATCGTTTTGGGTTGTTTTTTCTTCCCGGGGACCCTTGAAGGTGAATCAATTTAAAAGAAGGGGGAAATTCGAATGAAGTCACATAATCTATGCTGGCTTCTCATCGTTTTATTATGTGCCTATAGACCGGTTCCTTGCATCGGAGTTTCCTCCGGCATGAAATACATCTACAACTCCCCAGAATCCCAAGCGGATAAAAGATATGAATACGCCTGGACGATATTAAAGACCGCCCTGGAGAGGACCCAAAAGAAATATGGCCAGTATCGTATGGAGCCTGCGGCAGTCATGACTGAACAACGCCAGTTTTATGAGCTTAAAAACTCGACCGGAAAATTGACCGTCATGTATTTAGATTCCACTCCAGAACATGAGCGAGATCTCATTCCGATCCATATTCCCGTGGATAAAAATTTGATGGGATACCGGATTTTTCTGATCAGAAAAGAAGATCAACCGAAATTTTATTCTGTAAAAACCGTCGAAGATCTTAAAAAATTCAAGTTTGGCCAAGGCACAGACTGGGCAGATGTCCCGAAACTCAGATCCAATCTTTTTAATGTGGTAACTGGCTCCAGCTATGAAGGTCTTTTCGAAATGTTGATCAATAAACGCTTCGATATCTTTTCGCGAGGGGCCAATGAAATAATCGACGAATATGACCGGCACAAGGCGCAACTGCCGGACCTGTATATTGAGGAATCGCTGATTTTATTTTATCCGGCGCCCATGTATTTTTGGTTCTCCAAAACTGAAAATGGAAACAGGCTGGCAGAAAGGGTTCGGGAAGGAATGATGAACATGGTTGTTGATGGCACTTTCGACAGGCTGTTCATGAAATACCATGGTTCATCCATTGCCAAACTTCACCTGAAAGATCGCAAAATATTCAGGATAAAAAATCCGTTCCTTGCCCCGGAAACGCCAACCCGGGATAAAAGACTGTGGTTTGACCCGCAAGCGCATTAAAAGACAAGAAATTTGAGTCAGGAGCGCACTCCTATGCCATATCGGAAAATATCCATTGCTCTTTATGTGTCCATCGCCCTGGTAATCATCACAACTCTGTTGCTCGGAATCCTTGGCGGATTGGAATATAAGTGGAATCGGGACGAACGATGGGCGGGATTCAGAAAAGATCTAGCTTGGCTTTCAGAAGAAGCGTCCGCTAGCCTTGTGGTCCCCGCGTGGGATTTTAATCGCGATCAGATCGATAATATCCTCGAAAGCATTATGAAAAACCCTGAAGTTTACGGGATTCTAGTCAGACTTGCGGATGTAAAGTCCACTTTGGCTGGGCGGGTTCGGGATGACCAATGGAGCAGCAAGAAAGTCGACCGGGATTTTTCTACCAGCGGGTTTCTCGTGGAGGAGCGGAATATTACCTTTTCGGGCAGAACTATTGGCGCCGTGAAGGTAGCGGCAACTACCAAATATATGGAGGGCCAGCTTAAGACAAATTTAATTCATCTGGTTTTCGTGATTCTTCTGGTCGATTTAATTCTGATATTGAGTTTGTACCTGCTTTTTTGGCACATTGTACTGAATCCCCTCCGGAACGTTGAACATTATGCTTCTGAGGTTAGTTTAGGAAAAAGCGTTGAACTAAAAGTGAGAGGATCCCGGACCTTTGGAGAACTTTCCAGTTTGAAGAACTCTATTGAGGAGATGGTAAACCTGCTCAGACACCGGTACCAGGATCTTCAGGAACAGGCAAACCAGCTTGAAGAAAGTGAAAAACGGTTCCGCACGATTTTTAATTCCGTCAATGATGCGATTTTTATCCATGACAAAAATACGGGTGCAATTCTGGATGTAAACCAGAAGATGCGTGAAATGTATGGTTATAGCCAAGTGGAGGCTCTTGTCCTTGACATAAGCAGTCTCAGTGCGGAGGATGCTCGATTCAATCAGGAAGCAGCGTTTTGTTTGATTCAAAAAGCGGCGCGCGGAGAACCGCAAATGTTCGAATGGCAGGCAAAACACAAAGACGGGCGCCTGTTTTGGGTAGAGGTCAATATGAAGCTGGCCCGAATCGGGGAGATCGACCGGGTGCTGGTGGTGGCGCGGGATTCCACGGAAAGGCGGCGCACGGAGCAGGAGCTAAAGCAATCTCAATCCAATCTCACGGCTCTGATTGAAAGCACCAACGATCTGATTTGGTCCGTAGACACAAACTATGGGCTATTGACTTATAACAGCAGTTTTGAGGCGCATTTCAAAAAAAACTATGGCACCCAAGCTTATGTTGGAGCAACCTTGAAAGATTTTCTGCCTCTGGAACGTGCAGTCGTTTGGCCGCTGTACTATAAGAGGGCTCTGACGGAGGGGCAATGCCGGCTGGAATATTCCCTGTCTGATGGCAGAATCTTGGAGCTGGCATTCAATCCAATGCTTCGAGATGGAACTCCCATTGGAATTTCGGTGTTTGGCAAGGACGTCACCGAACGCAAAAAGGTGGAGGAGGCCTTAAAGCATTCTCAACAGCTTCTGGTAAAGACATTTTCCAGCCTTCATGAGGCCATCTTTATCGTTGATCCCAAGATGTCCCAAATCGTGGATTGTAATCCCGGAGCATTAGAAGTGTTCGGATATAGCCGCGAGCACATGTTGGGACGGACGACAGAGTTCTTGCATGTCGACGAAGCTGCCCTTGAGGAGTTCAGGAGGCATCTTTACCACAGCGTGAAAGAGCGAGGAAGCCTGCATTCTTTTGAGTTCAGGATGAAACGAAAAGATGGGAGTGTCTTCCCAACCGAACACAGCGTGATGCCCCTCGAAGGCGAGCAGGGCGAATCTCTGGGTTGGGTGAGTGTGGTGCGCGATATCACCGAGCGCAAACGGGCTGAGGAAGCTTTGCGGCATAGCGAGGTCCGGTACCGCGGCCTGTTTGAATCCGCCCGTGACGCAATCTTCATGATGAAGGAAGATCGTTTTATTGATTGCAATCCGGCCACATTAACGATGTTCGGCTGCCGGAAAGAGGAGATTTGGGGGGAAACACGAATAAGGTTTTCCCCACTCGTGCAGCCCGATGGTCGCAAATCCACGGAGAAGGCCCTGGAAAATATAAACCTTGCCCTCTCCGGGGTTCCCGTAACTTTCGAATGGCAGCATTGCAAGCTGGACGGCTCTCTGTTCGATACCGAAGTCAGCCTGAACCGGATCGACTTGGGCGGAGAACCTCTCCTGCAGGCGATCGTGCGAGACATCACGAAACGAAAGCTGGCGGAACAGGCATTGCAGCAATCAGAAGCCAAGTACCGGCGATTGTTTGAGAGCATGACGGATGCCTATCTGCTTGTCGATCTGACTGGCCAAATCCTCGAAAGCAATCCCGCTTTTCGCGACATGCTCGGCTATTCCGAAACCGAACTTCAGTCGCTAACTTACGTGGACCTGACCCCATCCCAATGGCATGCCATGGAAGCGGCGATCATCCGCGACCAAATTCTGATGCAAGGTTTTTCCCGGGTCTACGACAAGGAATATCGACGTAAGGACGGCACTATATTTCCAATTGAACTGCGAACTTTTCTTCTGCGCAACGAAGAAGGTCAGCCGATGGCAATGTGGGCAATCGTGCGCGACATCACCGAACGCAAGCGAGCGGAAGAGGTGTTGCGCAAGAGTGAAGCGAGATTCCGGACCTTAATTGATTCTGCTCCAATAGCAATAGACATAAGCCGAGATGGCATTTCCATTTACAACAACAAAAGATTTCTCGAATTGTACGGGTATCCAAGCAGCGAGGAGTTGATTGGTCATAGTATAGCCAAATATTGGGCGCCGAGTTTTCAAAAGGTGGTCGAGGAACGCGCCCGAAAGCGCGCGCTTGGCCACCTAGTTCCGAGCGAATACGAAGGGATTGGGCGCCGTAAAGATGGATCTGAGTTCCCCGTGCACATTACGGTGGCGCTTATTTCGCTTCCGGATGACCCTGCCAGCATTGGTTTCATAACCGACATTACCGAGCGGAAACGGGCTGAAGAGGCATTGCAGCAGAGCGAAGAGCGGTTTCGCGTGGCTTTCGAAAATGCCGGAATCGGAATGGCGCTGGTTGATTTGCAGGGACATCCGCTAAGGAGCAATCGGGCGTTGTGCACATTACTGGGTTACACTGAAAAGGAACTGGGTGAAATGGTATTTACTCAATTTACTCATCCCGACGATCTAACCCTGGATTGGGAGCTTTATAATGAACTAACGAAAGGTAAACGCGATAGCTATCAGATTGAAAAACGCTATATCCGCAAGGATGGCACGCTAGTTTGGGGAATGTTAACGGTATCCGTGATTCTAGATTCCCTGGGGAAACCACGCTATGCCATTGGAATGGTGGAAAATATCACTAAACGCAAGCAGACGGAAGAGCAACTTCACCATTTAAAGAATTACCTCAGCAATATCATTGATTCCATGCCGTCCCTCCTGATAGGCACGGACTTGGATGCGAAGGTGACGCAATGGAATCGGCAGGCCGAAGCTGCGACCGGCATCTCCGGTTCCCAAGCTATTGGACAGTCCATAATGACGCTGCTGCCCAATTTCGCCCCTTGGATTGAGGCCTTGCGCACTGAAATCAAACAAAAACATCCTGCATCGCAGGAAAATGTGGTGTTAGTCCAGGATGGCGAGCGCCACTTTTACGACCTGATGGGTTACCCCCTGGTGGCTAATGGTATCGAGGGCACAGTGTTGCGCATCGAAGACGTTACGGAGCGGACCCGCATCCGGGAATTGATGGTACAGACCGAAAAGATGATGTCGGTGGGAGGACTTGCCGCAGGCATGGCCCACGAGATCAACAACCCTCTTGGTATCATCACTCAGGCCGCCCAAAATATTGAGCGGCGCGTTTCGCCGAAGCTGCCTTCCAACCATAAGGTGGCTGAAGAACTGGGCCTCCAGTTTGACCTGATTTTGAAATATTTTGAAAAGCGGAAGATCCCGCTTTTTGTCCAGGATATTCTGGATGCCTCAACAAGAGCAGCCAAGATTGTCGCCAACATGCTGCAATTCAGCAGGAAAAGTGAAGCCGCCCGGCAACAGGTGCAGCTTTCGCAAATATTGGACCAGACAGTGGAGTTGGCGGCTAATGACTACGACCTGAAAAAACGGTATGACTTTAGAAGCATCGAAATCGTGCGGGAATATGAACCCGGGCTCCCCGATGTCTCAGTGTCGGGAGTGGAAATAGAGCAGGTGTTGTTGAACTTGCTGAAGAACGCCGCCCAGGCCATGGCTGCCAATCCTGTGGAGGAGACCCCGCGGATCACATTAAGATTGAAACACGCAGAGGGGTATGCCGTAATTGAAGTGGAAGACAACGGTCCCGGGATGGATGAAAAGATTCTACGCCGGATCTTCGAGCCATTTTTCACGACCAAGGAACCGGGGATCGGGACGGGGCTGGGTTTGTCGGTTTCATACATGATCATTACTCAAAACCATAAGGGATTTATCGCCGTAGAGTCTTCTCCAGGTCACGGCGCCTGCTTCACCGTCAAATTACCCATTTCCCCGAAGGGGTAATTATGGACTACAAAAAGACATTGCTGGTAATAGAAGACGATCTTCCCTTTCGCCGGAGTATCGTCACTTACCTCGAGGATAGCGGCTACCGGGTCATCGAAGCATCAGAGGGGGAAGAAGGGACACGTCTTTTTCAGCGGGAAAAACCTGATTTGGTCCTCACGGATCTCCGGATGCCTGTTATGGGCGGGCTTGGGTTTATTTCCTGGTTAAAGGTAGCAAGCCCCCTCACGCCCGTTCTCGTGATAACGGGCACCGGGGACCAAAACGCTATAGCAACCGCACTCGATTTGGGAGCCCGGCAATGCATTTTAAAGCCAATCGTTGATTTGAAAATGCTTGAAAAGGCCATCGCCCGATTATTATCAAGGGAGTTGCCCATGCCAGCGCGCCTGGCACGACAAGAGGATGAAAATGGAGTGATGTGATGAATCCCCTCCGGTGGAGGGGAATCCGTCCGTCAGCTGACGGACGGAAGGGGTGGGTTCAATTCGGGGAAAGCCTTCCCTTAATGGGACCCACCCCCGCGGACTGAAGTCCGCGTCCCCCCCGGTGGAGGGGATTTTCTGAGGAGGCATGATGAGTAACCAGACACCGGCCAATGAAATCGCCAGCAAGACCACAAAGGAAGCTGATAAGAAACCTGTAAAAGTATTGGTGATTGACGACGAATTAGCAGTCCTAAGAAATTTAGGAACGTGTCTTGAAGATTACGAATACCAAGTTATTACTGCCTCTAATGCGAAAGAGGGTTTGGAGGCCTTTGATCGTGAGCCGTGCGACATTGTGCTGACCGATTTACGGATGCCGGTTATGAGCGGTCTGGGGTTCATTGCCGCTTTTAAGATAAAGAATCCAGAAATCCCAGTGGTCGTTGTTTCCGGCACCGGCACGGTGCAGGATGCGGTTGACGCCATCCAGCAGGGGGCGTGGGATTATGTCATCAAGCCGGTTGTTGAACCAAGCCATCTGGATGTGATCATTCGTCGAAACTTGGAACGGGCCAGACTCATCGAAGAAAACCGCCAATACCGGGAACAACTAGAGGAATTGGTGAGCAAACGAACTAAAGCATTGCAGGAAAGCACGGAAAAATATCGGGCCTTGGTGGAAAACTCACCTGACGTGATCGCTCGCTTTGACCGGGAATGCCGGCATCTCTTCATCAACTCCGCCGCCAGCCAATTCTCCGGGCTGGTCCCATCCGTACACTACGGGAAGACGATGGCGGAACTGGGATTTGCCCGCGAATTGACGGCTTACAGGGAGAAGGTAATTCGGAAGGTCTTCGAGACCCAAACTCCCGCTGTATGCGAATATGAGCTCGAAGGGCCGAATGGCCGATATTGGTTCGAATGGCGCGTGATCCCCGAATTTGATGCCGAGGGAAAAGTGGAAAGCATCTTAAGCGTCAGCCTTAACATCACTCCGCGCAAACAGGCTGAAGCAGAGATTCTCCGCCGGAATCGCGAGCTAACTTTGCTCAACCGGGTCATGTTGGCCACTGCCTCGGAGTCGGATTTCAGATCCATGTTAAGCGTCGTGTGCCGTGAACTGGCGTTAACGTTCGATCTCCCTCAAGCCAGCGCCCCGATCTTAAATGAGGATGGGACAATGGCCACTATTGTGGCTGAGTATGCTGCTGAAGGGCGGCCATCCGTGCTGAATTTGCCCATTCCCCGGATCGGTCATTCTCTAATCGATTTCCTGAAGGAACATAAAGCGCCTCTGGTTATAAAGGATGCGAATACTGATCCCCGCATGGAGGGGGTACGTGAAATAATACACCGGCGACATGCGGTTTCATTGCTCGCATTGCCTCTCATCATCATGGGAAATGTAGTTGGCTACGTGATCTTGAGTTCGCTGGAACCGCGTGATTTTTCAGCTGAGGAAATTGAAATGGCGATGAGCGTGGTTAGCCAGGCGTCTCTGGCATTGAGCCGCGCCAGACTTAGCGAAACTCATAATCGGTTGCTGACAGCTATCGAACAGGATCCGGAGAGCATTGTTATTGCCGATCTGGAAGGCCGAATTATTTACGTCAATCCAGCTTTTGAACGTATTAGCGGGTACAGCAAGGAGGAGACTTTAGGCCAAAATCCGCAGGTGTTGATCAGCTATGAACAGGATGCCGCTTTCTGCGGGGAAATCTGGGAAAAAATCAGTTCCGGGCAAGTGTGGCGGGGACGCATTATTAACAAAAAGAAAGACGGTAGTTTGTTCACTGAAGATGCCATCATTTCCCCAGTTCATGACGATCAGGACGCTATTGTAAATTATATAGCAGTCAAACGTGACATCACGCATGAGCTGGAGTTGGAAAAACAGTTGCGAATCGCTCAGAAATTGGAGGCATTGGGCACATTGGCAGGCGGGATCGCACATGACTTCAACAATATTCTAGGAGGCATATGGGGTTATGCGGAGCTGTCTAAGATGAATCTCTCGGAAGAGAATCATCTCTTTCAATATCAATGTGAAATCCTTACGGCATGCAACAGGGCCAAAGAATTGGTGCAGCAGATTTTGACGGTTGCCCGGCAACAGGAACAGGTCAAAGCACCCGTGGAAGTTCAACTGGTTGTCAAAGAGGTGATGCGGCTGATTCGAAAAGTGGTTCCAGCCTCGATCGAAATACAACACTCAATCGACGCTCAAGCAGAGATGGTCATGGCCGATGCGACTCAGCTGCATCAAGTCATGATGAACCTTTGCACCAATGCAATTCATGCCATGTCGCGGCAAACAATGGGGGTGCTTGAAATTAACCTGGACAGCTGTTTGATTGATGAAAAAATGGCTCTAGAAATTGGAGAGCTACCCGTTGGAGAATACATCCGATTACAGGTCATCGATTCCGGCTGTGGCATGGATGTCAACACTATGGCTCGTATCTTTGACCCCTATTTTACAACTAAAAAACAAGGGGAAGGAACGGGACTTGGTCTGGCAGTAGTGCGGGGGATTGTGGTCAACCATGGCGGCGCCATACGCGTGGAGAGTCAAATCGGCAAGGGGAGCAGATTCGTAATTTATCTGCCTCGAATCAACAGCCCCAAACTTCAAAAAACTTCTCATCACGAAAAATACATGAGGGGGAATGAGAGGATACTGTTGGTGGATGATGAAAGTCAGTTGGTTGATTCGGGGAAAATGATGCTTGAATTTCTGGGTTACCGGGTTACAGCCGTCAATAACAGCCCCGAGGCACTGCGCATCTTTTTGGCTTGTTCCAGGGATTTCGATCTAGTGCTTACTGATCAAACCATGCCAATTATCACAGGTGTCACGCTTGCCGAAGAAATTTTGGCGCAAAGGCCAGATATGCCAATAGTTTTATGTACAGGTTACAGCGACCAGATTGATCGGGAGAAAGCGCTACAGCTAGGAATCAGTGAGTTCCTTCCAAAACCCTACACTGCCGCATCGCTTAGCGCGGCCATCCGGTCCATCTTGGACAAGAAAAAATCAGGGGGAACAAAATAATGGCTCGGATTCTAATTGTGGATGATGACCCCTATATCGGATCTCTGTTTCGCGCTCTGTGTAAAGAAAACGGGTATGAAGCCACTGTTGCCAAAACATTAGGCGAAGGGTTGAAAGCGATAGTGAAAAACCCCTTCGATCTAATAATGCTAGATGTCAATCTCCCGGATGGCAACGGCTTGGATGCTCTGCCCAAATTCAAAACCGCTGCATCGCTTCCCATGGTTATTATCATGACGGCCCTGGGAGATCCGAATGGAGCAGAACTAGCGCTCAAGTCGGGAGCCTGGGATTACCTGAACAAACCCGTCCCGCCGCAGGAAATGATGCTTGCGCTAAGCCGGGCGCTGGAACATCGCCAGATTGAACGCGACCAACAAAACAATCGGTACTGCTTAGACCGTGGAGAGTATGTTGGGGAAAGCCCGCAAATGTTGCATTGTCTGGAGCTGGTGACGAGGGCGGCGAATAGTGAGATGAACATTCTTATTTACGGAGAGACTGGAACCGGCAAAGAACTTGTTGCGTCCCTCATCCATAAAAACAGCTCGCGTTCGGGGAAGCCTTTTATAGTGGTCGATTGTTCCTCCTTGCCGGAAAATCTGGTGGAAAGCGCCCTGTTCGGTCATGTTAAAGGCGCATTCACTGGCGCGGTAGAGAACCAGGTTGGCCTGGTAAAAAAAGCGGATGGGGGAACACTCTTTCTTGATGAGGTAGGAGAACTCCCCCCACCCATGCAGAAGAATCTTTTGCGGGTATTGCAAGAGCACAGCTTTCGTCCGGTGGGATCTTCGCAGGAGATTTCCAGCAATTTCCGGTTAATTGCCGCCACCAATCGGAAACTGGATCAAATGGTGGCTGATGGAAAATTCCGGGAAGATCTCCTATTCCGTCTTAAAACCTTGAATATTGAGTTGCCACCATTAAGGGAACGGAAAGAGGATTTTCACTCCCTGATGATTCATTTTATGAAAAACCTCAATGACCGTTACGGCCACGGCATCAAAGGATTGGGGCCGGACTTGCTGGAGGCGGTTCAACAGTACGACTGGCCCGGAAATGTGCGGGAGCTTAAAAACGCCATGGAGAATGCGTACATGACGGCTGGCAGCAATCCCACCCTTTTGTCTTATCATCTTCCTTCCGATATCCGGATTCGTTTGAAAATAGAATCCATGGAACAGAATGAGGCGCTCAAGGAAACACTGTCTGCCCCATATAAGATGCCCTTATCGCTGGATGAATTCTGGGCTCAAATGCAAAAGCAATATCTACAAACTTTGTCGTCGCTCACAAAAGGTAATATGGAGGAGGCAAGCGCCATTTCAAAGCTTTCGAAGCCAAGGCTCTATGCGCTTTACAAAGAGAACGGCATTGAATTAAAAGGAAAATAATCTTGCGCAAACCTGCAATTACCGAAATTCAATAAATATATTTTCGCTGAATGTGTGCCGTGTAAGCTTATGAATAGCACAAAAAGAATGTTGTTTATCCCCTGCTTTCCCGCCCGCCTTTGAGCAATTGATCAACTTTTTTATTGTTTTCTGAAGTTCCGGATTCATATCCTCGAACCAGGCCTCCATCTAAAATCAATTCAATATCTTACCTCGCAAAGTTCCAGTTCGGCACTGGCTATTTAACCCACAAATCTTTATTTGAATTTCAAGAAAAAGTTGGAGTTAAAAAACTTCAACACAGACAATCCTCTCTCTACAACTAATAGAAAGAAAAGAACCTGATCAACTATCGAATAGTCTGGCAGGCAAAATGCCATATAAGGTTCGTCTGGCAGAAGTGGCAGTAATTCCCGAGGAGACCCAATATGCACTGGCTTTTATATGCTTCCAGTTATACCCCAGTAGCCGAGACTGCGAAAATGTTGCTGGAAACCTATATTCCCCACGCCGATTTGTCGGTAGTCAACGGGGTAGAAAATCTTGACCGCTATTATCGCTCTTTTCACCCGACTCCCACTCACGCGCTTTTAATTGTCAACAACCGGTCCGATCTCATCGCACTGGAACCATTTACAAAATATCTCTTCGATATGAAGTGTCTATTCGGATGGACAGACCGGGCACGCAAGGAGGATTCACTTAAAGCCTTTGAGTTTTGCCCTCGCTTCATAGCCTATTTGCCTGAAGATTTCGTGTTTCTCCAGGAAATACTGCAGAAAATATCGGGGCAACCTCTACACGCCAACGCCAAAAATGGCCAGGAACTGGCATTAGCACAGGATAAAAACAGTTGGAAAACACAGCTCGTAGCAGACAAACCTGATTGACCCCAATCAGAATACCAAAGAACCTTAAACACAAATAGTAAAGGAGAAGACGTTATGTTTAAAAATTTTAAGCTCGGAACCAAATTGACCGGAGGCTATTTGATCGTGGCTTCCCTCATCGTGATAGTGGCCCTGCTGGGATACACCAACATGAAAAACATAAATGACGGGATGACCTCGATGTATAAAGACAGACTGCTCCCCATTGAGCAATTGGGGAAAGCCAATAGTTCTCTCTATAAAGTCCGCGGTGATCTATACAAATTCATTGCCATACCAAATGAGCGGGATAAGGCAAGCAAGGAATTGGATCAGGCCATTTCGGAAGTTGAAAAACAGTTGAAACTTTATGAGGACAGTTACCTCAATCAGGAAGAGAAGGAAAATCTCGCCAAGTTCAAAGCAGCCTGGGGAAAATACCAGGAGGCTCTCAAGGAAAGCCAAAAGAAGATTAACGCCGACGATATGAAGACCGTATTCGAAAGTCTGATGACAGGAACACTCCACCAGACGCGCAAAGAGATCGATGATGCCTTGACTGCGCTCATTGAGATTAATGCGAACGAAGCGGACAAATTGAACAAAGCAGGAGACGCCACTTTTGCCTCATCCTCCAAGTGGATGTTTGGAGGAACCATCTTAGGCTTGGCTCTAGCGGTTGGGCTGGGATTGCTCATCAGCCGCGGTATCTCTCGGCGGGTGGGCCAGGCGGCCACGAGTGCAGAGGCATTACGCAAGGTTTGTATCTCCAGTCTGGGCAAAGCCAGCTTGGGATTGGCCCAAGGACAGCTGGACGTTTCAGTGGATACCAATGTGTCCCCCTTGGAGATTACCTCCAATGATGAAATTGACCATCTGGCCAAAAGCCTGAATGGAATTATTGAAGAAGCCAAGACCACGGCGAGTTCTTTTACCCAGGCCACAGGCACACTTCGGGAAGTGATCGCCCAGACTGACACAATGATCAAAAACGCCCAAGACGGCGAGCTTCAAATGCGCGGAGATGACGGCAAATACGAAGGGGCCTATCGCGCCATGGTTCAGGGAGTCAACGCTGTAATGGATGCCGTAGCTACTCCTCTGAAAGAGGCGTCGGATGTGCTGCAACAAATGGCCGGGCGGGAATTGAATGTCCGAATGGAGGGCAGTTATAAAGGGGAGTATGCCAAAATTAAGCAATCCCTGAATGTTGCGGCTCAGAATCTTGACGAGGCCTTGACGCAGGTAGCCCTGGGCGCCGAGCAGGTCACTTCGGCTGCAGCGCAGATCAGCACGGGCAGCCAGGAATTGTCGCACAGCGCCTCCGAACAGGCAGCCACCCTGGAAGAGACCTCCAGCAGCTTGCAGGAACTCTCCTCCATGGCTTCTCAAAATGCCGCCAATGCCCGGGAAGCCAAGGGATTGACGGAAGCTGCCACGGCTTCAACCGAGCAAGGTGTGCAGGTTATGCAGGAGCTGAATGGTTCCATCGTCAAAATCAAGGCTTCTTCGGATGCCACCGCCAAGATTGTCAAGACCATCGATGAGATTGCCTTCCAGACCAATCTGCTGGCCTTGAATGCAGCCGTAGAAGCGGCCCGGGCCGGGGATGCCGGAAAAGGTTTTGCGGTTGTGGCCGAGGAAGTCAGGAATCTGGCCATCCGCAGCGCCGAAGCCGCCAAGAACACCGCCAACCTGATTGAAGAGTCGGTGAAGAATGCCGAGGATGGCGTGCGGACCAATCAGAAGATGCTGGCGGGGCTCACTGAAATCACCAGCCAGGTCAAGAAGGTCAGCGAAGTGATGGCGGAAATCGCGGTCGCATCCGATCAACAGAAAGACGGAGTGAACCAGATCAACAAGGCGATCGAACAGATGAACCAAGTCACCCAGGTTGTGGCTGCCAATGCGGAAGAGTCGGCCAGCGCGGCTGAAGAGCTTTCCGGCCAATCTACGGAAATGATGAGCATGGTGGAAAGCTTCAAACTAAGCGCAGGGGCGAGCATCAAGAGGACAAGAAGTTCTGCCAGCGTCAAATCTCACAAGTCTTCCATGTCTCAGGCCACTCTTGGACAAAAGCAGAAATCGAACGGCAATGAGCATGGACCAAAAGCCCTTATTGCGGAGAGAGTCATTCCATTCCACGAAGCTGAAGAGTCCACAGTAATGACTGAATTTTAACCAGGTGGTTCAAGAAAGGGCCTCCGTTTTCTCGGAGGCCATCAATTTACATCTGAGAGGATTTATGAAGCTGGCAGTTGAAAACGCATCTACAATAAAGCCGATGCCGGAGAACCCTGCCTTCGGCGGAAGATTTCTGACCTTTTTCCTTTCCAATGAGGAATACGGATTCGAAATTCTGAAAGTGCAGGAGATTATCGGTTTCCAATTAATCACTCCCATTCCGAACACCCCCGAATTTATCCGGGGGGTTATCAACCTTCGGGGAAAAATTATCCCGGTTCTGGACCTTCGGGCCAAATTTGGGATGAACCCAGTAGAGACGACCAGCGCAAGCAGCATTATTGTGGTGCGCTTGGATTCGCTTGAGATGGGGATACTGGTCGACAAGGTCTCTGAAGTTCTGGAAATTGCTCCCGGAAACATCGATCCAGTTCCATATTTTGGAATAGGCATCGACACCAATTTCATCCTTGGTCTTGGGAAGAGTCAGAGCAAAGTGAGGATTCTTCTGAATATTGACGAGGTGCTCTCCACTGACGAGGTGGTGAAAATTCACGCCTCCACGGCGAAGGCGGGCCTGGAAGGCCAGGAACAAGCGTAGGTGAAGTCTTTGTAGCAGAGGAATTGAAGAATCATGGATATTCAGTATGTACGAGCCCGATCGAACCAAGGCCCACCCTCATTCAGCCTTAAGCGTCTTTTGTGGGCCGGCGCCTTGGCATGGAGCATCCTGATAGGGGCTCTCCTAATAGTGGAAATTCGGAATGTGCAGCGGGACGGCCTCGAATTGGCGCGAGCGGAGGCCAAAACCGTAATCAATCAAGATATCAATTACCGGAGATGGGCGGCTTCCCATGGCGGGATCTACGTGCCAGTGACGGAAAACACCCCCCCGAATCCCTACCTGGCGCATGATCCGGAGCGCGACATCAAGACTCCCTCAGGCCGGCTGCTGACGCTGATGAATCCCGCGTATATGATACGTCAGTTGTATGAAAAGAGTTCGAAACTCAACGGCATCCTGGGACACATTACAAGCCTCAATCCCACCCGGCCCGAGAATGCGCCCGACGATTGGGAAGCCTCCGCTCTGCGAACCTTCGCTCAGGGCAAGACGGAGTGCAGTGAAAAGACAATCCTTGAAGGCAAGCCCTATTTCCGCATGATGTGGGCTTTAACCATTGAAAAGGGATGTCTGAAATGTCACGCCGCACAGGGTTATAAAGAAGGCGATGTCTGCGGAGGGATCAGCGTGTCAATCCCCTTCGAACCCTTTTTGGTGTTGGCAAGCGCCCACACAAAATCCATGGTGGCCGGGTATGGTTTGCTTTGGGTGCTGGGCTTGTTGGGACTGTGCTACGGCACACAAAGCCTGCGGCACCGCATGCGCGAGCGCAACCAAGCCGAGGAGGCCCTGCGGGAAAGCGAAGCGCGATACCGAATCCTCTTCGAAGGCTCTCATGATGCCATCATAATCCTCGAACCACCCTCCTGGAAGTATACCTCCGGGAACTCCGCAATGGTGATCATGTTCAGAGCCAAGAATCAGGAAGGCCTCATTTCTTGCCATCCCTGGGATTTGTCGCCGGAACGCCAATCGGACGGGCGTGCTTCCTGCGAAAAGGCCATGGAAATTATTGAAGCAGCAATGCGCGAAGGGTCTCAATTTTTCGAGTGGACGCATAAGCGGCTCGATGGCGAGGAATTCCCCTCCACCGTGCTTCTAACCAGAATGGAGCAAGCCGGAAAGCGATTCCTCCAGGCTACGATCAAAGATATCACTGTACAAAAACGTTCCGAGAAAGCACTTAGGGAAAGTGAAGAGAAGTATCGATCCATCGTGGAGACGACCGCGGAGTGGATCTGGGAAATGGACCTGAACGGGAGACATACGTTTTCGAATCCTGGTGTCACTTCCATCCTAGGATATCGTCTTGAGGAATTCATCGGAGTAAGAGCCATGTCCTTAATACATGTAGAGGATTGGCCAGAGGTCGAAGTGAACCTTCCGCGACTCATTGCTGACAAACGAGGATGGAGGGGATGGACCTTACGGTGGCGGCACAAGAATGGCAGCTATCGTTACCTCGAGAGTAATGCCAATCCTATTATTAATGCCGCGGGTGAACTCGCCGGTTATCGCGGAGCTGACCGAGACGTTACTGAGCGCAAAATGGCTGAGGAGGAGAAACAGAAACTCTACGAGCAGTTGGTCCAGGCCCAGAAGATGGAGGCCATCGGCCTCTTGGCGGGTGGTGTGGCCCATGACTTCAACAACATGCTCGCAGTAATCTCAGGCCATGTGGAATTGGCGCTGGATCAAGTTGAGGCCTCGCAACCGCTTCATGCCTGCCTTGAGGAAATTCGATTGAGCGCACAACGCGCGATTGACCTCACCCGGCAACTGCTGGGATTTGCTCGAAGGCAGACTGTCACGACCAAGGTGCTCGATCTGAACTCGACCGTGGAAAGTATGTTTACAATGCTGCGGCGGCTTATCGGAGAAGATGTCCAAATGGTTTGGATGCCTGGCCAGGATCTCTGGCCGGTCAAGATGGACCCATCCCAGATCGACCAAATCCTGGTGAATTTGGCAGTCAATGCCCGCGATGCCATCGCAGGGACAGGCGAGATCACTATCGAAACGGCAAATATGGCGGTCGATGAAGCCAATTTCCACCAGCACACCTACTTTGTACCTGGCGAGTATGTGGCACTGACGGTAAGCGATAACGGTTGTGGCATGGACAAGAACACACTGGCTCACATTTTCGAACCCTTTTTTACTACAAAATGTATGGGAAAAGGGACGGGCCTTGGGTTGTCCACCGTTTTCGGCATTGTCAAACAGAACCAAGGATTCATCAACGTATATAGTGAACCGGATCAGGGAACGACTTTTAAGATCTACTTCCCGCGATATGTCGGAAAAATTCCCTTGCCCTTGGCGGAAGGTCCACCAGAAGTGGCCTCGGGTGGATCGGAAACGATTCTGTTGGTCGAAGATGATTCAGCATTATTGACCCTCAGCAAAATCATGCTCAAAAGGCTGGGTTATTCAGTGCTGGTCGCCAGCACGCCCAGCGAGGCGATCGCACTGGCCAAGGAATACGCGGGGCGGATCGATCTTTTAATGACCGACGTGGTGATGCCCGAGATGAATGGACACGATCTGTCTAAGCAGTTGCTTTCCCTTTCTGCGGACCTTAAATGTTTATTTATGTCGGGGTATACGGCCAGCGTCGTTTCCCTTAACAGCGCATTAGGTGAAGGAATGCCCTTCCTCCAAAAACCATTCACCCTGAAGACGCTTGCCGTCAAACTCCGTGAAGTGTTGGACCGAAAGCAGACGCGATAGGGGTGAAATTCAAAGTGCGACAGGATGAACCAATTGCATTGATCGGCTGAACTAAGCAATTTCCGGGAGGGCCAGCTCCCGCTAAGGTGGACTCCGCCCGCCGAACCAGTCTGAGTGGAGATGGCACACGCGACACGAGTAGCATGCCAGGAGGCTCCCCCTCCCGTGTATTTCATCCCTTGGCATAATACTCCCTCTTTTGTCGCACCTTGAATTACACCAGCGGGATAGAGGCTGGCTGAAAAATATTTATAAGCTTGATCCACATATGGCCAAAATAATTTTGACAAATGAAGGGACAAAGAAGGTTTGAAATTCCTCCGAGGTGTGTAGTACCTGAATTTTGTACCGTTTTTTAAAAACAACTCGTGCAAAATATTTTTTGCACGTTGAAACACAAGCCAGTACCGGCTTGCAGAAGCAGGCCTTTTGCTATTAGCTGGAAATCCGCATCAATTGCTGGGATCCCAAGCCCCAGAAATGGCGCGGGTTTTCAAAGGGAAACAATCACCGTTGGTGAATATTTGAAATTTGGAGCAATGCTCAAAAGCCTCATGTGTAAAGGCGATTCAGGCGAAAGTCAGAATTTCATGCAAAATTCAGGTAGTAACTTTAAGTGACGGACACAAAGTGCAATCCGAATCCACCAAAGTGGACTTCAATCCCCTAACAAAGATGGACAGCCTGTTCAGCCAACTATTGTAGGAATTCCCGCGACTTGATTCCCAACATATGGTCAATTGGCATGATGCCGAGAAAGGGGCTAATGGACTCAGTTGTTGCTGGAAGCAACCCCACCCTTTTGTCTTATCGTCTTTCTTCAAACATCGGGATTTATTTGAAAATAAAATCCATGGAACAGAATAAGGCACTCAAGGAAACACTGTCTGCTCTTTATAAGATGCCTTTGTCGCTGAACGAGTTCTGGGCGCAAATGCAAAAGCATTATCTACAAACTTTGTAGTCGCTTACAAAAGGCCATATGGAGGAGGCAAGCGCTATTTCAAAGCTTTCGAAGCCAAGGCTCTATGCGCTTTACAAAGAGAACGGCATTGGGTTGAAAGGAGAATAATCTTGTTTGGACCTGCGATTACTGAAATTCAATAAATACGTTTTGGCTAAATGTGTGACTTGTAAGTTTATGAATAGCCAAAAAGAATGTAGTGTATGCCCCTGCTTTTCTGCCCGCTTTTGAGCAATTGATGAACTTCTTTATTATTTTCTGAAGTTCCGGATTTATCTCCTCGAACCAGGCCCCCATCCAAAATCAATTCAATATTTTACCTCGCAAATCCCAGTTTAGCACTCGCCTGCAAGCCCACAAATCTTCATTTGAATTTCAAGAAAAAGTTGGAGTTAAAAACCTCCATACAGACAGTCATCTGTCTGCAACTAATAGAAATAAAATAACATGATCAACCATCAAACAGTCTGGAAGACAAAATGCTACTTAAGGTTCGTCTGGCAGGAGTGGCCTTTATTCCCGAGGAGATTCAACATGCGCTGGCTTTTATATGCCTCCCTCCAAACTCCAATAACCAAAACCGCAGAATTGCTGCTTGAAACCTATATCCCCAAAGTTGATCTGGTGGTAGTTAACGGGATAGAAAATCTTGACTGTTATTACCGCTCTATTCAACCCACTCCTTCTCATGCACTCTTAATTGTTAACAAACGGGCCGATCTCATCGCATTGGAATCATTTAAAAAATATCTCTTTGACATGAAGTGTCTGATCGGATGGACAGACCGGGCATGCAAGGACGATTCACTAAAAGCCTTCGAGTTCTACCCTCGCTTCATAGCCTATTTGCCTAAAGATTTCGTGTTTCTCCAGGAAATATTACAAAAGATATCGGGGCAACCTTTACACGCCGACGCCAATAATAACCAGGAACAGGCATTAGCACAGGATGAATACAGTTGGATAACTCAGCTCGTGGCAGATAAAACCTGATTAATCCCTTCCAGAAAGTGGAAGAAGCCAAAACAGAAATTATAAAAGGAGACGACATTATGTTTAAAGACTTGAAACTTGGAACCAAGTTGACCGGAGGCTATTTGATTGTGGCTTCTCTCATCGTGATGGTGGCACTGCTGGGGTACACCCGGATGAAAAAAATCAATGATAGCATGACGGATATGTATCAGAACAACCTGGTATGCATCCGGCAATTAGGGGAAGCGAGAACTGCCGTGATGACCATTCGTGGAGATTTATACCAATTTGTTTTTTTCCCCGACAAGCGCAGCAGTATGGAAAAAGATTTCATTGAACAATGTCGCATTGTGAATGAACAAATGAAGCAGTACTCAGCAACGGATTTGATAAAAGAAGAAAAAGAAGAATATGCAAATTTTCAGCCCGCCTGGCTGTCTTATCAGAAATACGGCGATGAAATGATCACAAAAATTAAAGCCGGCGACGAAAAAGCATACCTGGATTACCTTGGTGGGACCACTGAAACCGCTCGAGCACGCCAAGCCATGACCACTTCGCTCGCCAAACTCGTCGAAATTAACGAAAGAGAAGCAGATAAAGCCAATACAGATGGTGATGTTACTTTTGCTTCGTCTTCCAAATTGATGTTGGTTGGGACAATCTTCGGGATAGCACTGGCGATTGGATTGGGATTGCTCATCAGCCGCGGTATCGCACGGCGAATCTTGCAGGTAGTGGAACGAGCCGGGACTCTGCGCAACATTTGCATCAAGAACTTAAAAAATGCCATGGAAGCCATGGCCAGCGGAAACATCAAGGCGGAAATCAAGACCGGAACCACGCCGTTGGAGGATAACTCCAAAGACGAGTTGGGAGTTCTGGCGCAATCCATCAACGGTATGTTGTCTCAGACGGTAGGATCGATTGAGGCATTTCGAAACGTCCAGAAAATTCTACAAGGCTTGCTCGATGAAACCGACCGGTTGATCGCTGCCGCCAAGGAGGGAAGGCTCGATGTCCGCGGCGACGTGGTGAAATTAGAGGGCAGCTTCCGCGAACTGGTGGCAGGGATCAATGCCACGCTGGATGCCGTTATTGATCCGATCCAGGAAGCCTCTGGAGTTTTGGAAAAAGTGTCCGCCAAGGATTTATCGGTGCGGGTTGCCGGCGACTATCGGGGCGACCATGCCAAGATCAAAAATGCCTTGAACAGCGCGGTGGAGAATTTGGACGAAGCCCTGACGCAAGTGGCTCTAGGGGCCGAGCAGGTCACTTCGGCAGCCACGCAGATCAGCTCCGGCAGCCAGGAATTGTCGCACAGCGCCTCCGAACAGGCAGCCTCGCTGGAAGAGACCTCCAGCAGCCTGCAGGAGCTGTCCTCCATGGCTTCTCAAAATGCCGCCAATGCCCGCGAAGCCAAGGGATTGACTGAAGCTGCTACGGCTTCAACCGAGCAAGGGGTGCAGGTCATGAAGGAACTGAATGGTTCCATCGTCAAAATCAAGGCTTCTTCGGATGCCACCGCTAAGATTGTCAAGACCATCGATGAGATTGCCTTCCAGACCAATCTTCTGGCGCTCAATGCCGCTGTGGAAGCAGCCCGGGCCGGGGATGCCGGGAAGGGCTTCGCGGTGGTGGCCGAGGAAGTCAGGAATCTGGCTATCCGCAGCGCCGAAGCCGCCAAGAACACCGCCAACCTGATTGATGAGTCGGTGAAGAATGCCGAGGACGGGGTGCGGACCAATCAGAAGATGCTGGCGGGGCTCAATGAAATCACCGGCCAGGTCAAGAAGGTCAGCGAAGTGATGGCGGAAATTGCGGTGGCTTCCGATCAACAGAAAGATGGAGTGAACCAGATCAACAAGGCAATCGAGCAGATGAACCAGGTCACCCAGGCTGTGGCTGCCAATGCGGAAGAGTCGGCCAGCGCAGCGGAGGAACTTTCCGGCCAATCTACGGAAATGATGAGCATGGTGGAGAGCTTCAGATTGAGCGCAGGGAAAAACATCCAGCATTCCAAGACCTCAGCGATTGCGAAGACAGCCAAATCCATCCAGGCGGCAAAGGGGAAATCCAATGGGAACGGGCAAAAAGCGCTCGCTCCGGCAGCTCTCATCCCCTTCCATGAGGACGAACAAACAATGTCAGATTTTTAGATGGCTGTCCCGTTAATTCAGCTTGACGAACAAAAGCCCCATTACCTAGAAGGAGTGATCCAATGAACTGGTTCGAAAACTTGTCGACAAACAAAAAGCTGATCAGCCTGGCTCTCCTGGCTTCACTTATTTCGGTTGGTATTGGGATGGCCGGGTATCTTGGAATTATCCACACCCTGGCCCGTATGGACATCTTGACCAACATCCGGATGCCGGAGATTAAGGCATTATTGCAGATTCAAGAAGCTCATGTGGCTGTGGCCGCGGGTGAGCGAGGGCTTCTTAATCGCCGGATGATGGCTCCTGTGGTTCGCCAAGCACAATACCTTTTTATTTCCAACGCCCTGGGACGGGCGGATAAAGCTTGGGAAGTGATTAAATCGATGCCCAGAACGGCTGAACAGGAACAGTTGTGGGGGAAATTTGTTCAGGAATGGGCGATTTGGAAGGAATCCCATCAGAAAGTCTGGGATCTCTCAAAGAAGAAAGATGCCATAGTCGAACAGGGGAACTCATTAGATTCTGAGCCCGTCAAACAAGTCGATCAACTGGTGTTCGACACCTATATGCAAAATCGGCAGCATTCATTGACGGCCCAAAAAACACTTGCGGAACTCATGGAGAAAAACGGGGCACTGACAAAGATGGAAAAGGCGGCCGCCGATAAGACCGTCAAGGACACACAATCCATCATTTTGTTGAGCATCTTGCTCGGGGCCGGCGCCACTCTGGGCCTTGGAATTTTTATTGCCCGTCAAATATCGGTTCCAATCGGCCAAGTTCTGGAAATGCTTAAAGAAATGGGTAGCGGTCATCTCAGCCATTCTCTCAAACTAGATCGAAAGGATGAAGTCGGGATCATGGCCAAGACCATTGACCAGTTTTCTCATGATCTTAAATATATGTTAGTCGGCACCCTGCATAGAATCGGGGATGGAGATGTCTATTTTGACGCCCCCTGCAAAGACGACCAGGATGAAATTGGACCCGCCTTGAAGAAGATCGTTGCAGCAATTCAGGGTCTGGTCAACGAGACCAAGGATCTGACGCAGGCAGCCGTAGAAGGAAAATTGGGCAACCGCGGGAATGCCGAGCGATTCGGAGGCGGATACAGAGACATTGTGAATGGCATCAATGGCACGTTAGACGCAGTGATTCAACCCGTCAATGAAGCTGCCATAGTTTTGGAAAAGGTCAGCCAGAAGGATTTGTCTGTGCGCATGACCGGCAATTATCAAGGCGATCACGCCAAAATTAAAAATGCCTTGAATAAAACAATACAGGACCTCGATGACGCCTTGTCGCAAGTGGCACTGGGAGCCGAGCAGGTCACTTCGGCAGCCATTCAGATCAGTTCCGGCAGCCAGCAATTGTCGCACAATGCCTCCGAACAAGCAGCCTCCCTGGAAGAGACTTCAAGCAGCCTGCAGGAGCTTTCCTCCATGGCTTCACAAAATGCCGCTAATGCCCGCGAAGCCAAGGGATTGGTAGAATCCGCCGCCAGCTCCACGGAGCAAGGCGTTCATGTGATGCAGGAATTAAATGCTTCCATCGTCAAGATCAAAGGCTCATCTGACGCCACTGCAAAAATCGTCAAAACCATCGACGAAATTGCTTTCCAAACCAATTTGCTGGCTTTAAATGCAGCGGTAGAAGCAGCCCGAGCTGGTGATGCCGGAAAGGGTTTTGCGGTTGTGGCGGAAGAAGTCAGGAATCTAGCCATCCGCAGCGCCGAGGCGGCCCAAAATACCTCCAACCTGATTGAAGAGTCCGTGAAGAATGCCGCAGATGGAGTCCAAGCCAATCAGAGGATGCTGGCGGGGCTTAATGAAATCATCAGCCAGGTCAAAAAGGTCAGCGAAGTGATGGCCGAAATCGCCGTGGCCTCCGACCAACAAAAAGAAGGGGTGACCCAAATCAACAAAGCCATCGAACAGATGAATGCAGTAACACAGGCGGTAGCGGCTAATGCAGAAGAGTCGGCCAGCGCAGCCGAGGAACTTTCCAGCCAATCCACGGAAATGTTGATCATGGTGGAGAGCTTTTGCCTAAGTTCGGGGAGGAATCTTAAGCAATCCAAAGCCATGACAATCGCAAGAAATGGTAAAAATATTCATCCGACGAAAATGAAAGCCACTGGAAATGGGCTCAAAATCCTTCGTCCGGAATCAGTAATTCCAATCCACGAAGACAGCTCTGCCTTTTCTACATTTTAGGCTGGCAATGGAAATTGAAATGAATAACGTCATAAAAATACGGAGACTTTGCGAAACGAATTATTCGGATAATTTTGCTTAACCAACGCATTTGACCTTTTTATCTTTGCATGGTTTGTCGGAGTTCTGTGCGTCTGACCGTCCTCAGGTTTTTTTAACCTAACTCTGACTAAGAGGTTTTAATTCCACTCCGGGCGGTCTGTGCTAAAGGACTCCCATTGCCATACGGATTTCACGTCTCGTGAAAAGGAGAGAGAATATGAGTATCCCATCAGTTAATAAACAAAACACACAACCAGTCGCCGACATTCATCGGGCAGCTGAAAAATTCCTGACTTTTTTCCTGGGCCAAGAAGAATATGGCATTGAGATCTTAAAAGTTCAGGAAATTATGGGCTATCAACCCATCATCCCCGTTCCTTGCACTCCAGCATACATTTTAGGGATCATCAATTTGCGTGGCCATGTCATCCAAGTGGTTGACCTGCGAGCAAAATTCGAGATGCCTCAAATCGAACCAACCAGCGAAACTTGTATTGTGGTCGTGAGGGTCGGGGAAGTCGAGATGGGCGTCAAGGCAGACAAAGTATCCGAAGTCATAGAGATTGCTCCCGGCCAGATCGAACCAGTCCCCTGTTTTGGAGTTGGAATAGATACCGATTTTATACTCGGCTTAGGTAAAAACCAGAACAAAGTCAAGATCCTACTTGATATCGAAAAAGTTTTGCCCACAAACATATTAGCAGCAGTCAAAGAAGTCGTGGCTAATTAAAGTTTGGTTTGCAAACTAAAAACGACGGGGCCATGACTACAATTTTATTAATCGAAGATGATGAATTTTTGCGCGGTTCGCTCAGCCGGTATTTGGAAATGTCCGGGTATGCGGTAATCAAGGCCAGGGATGGGCTGGAAGGTCTCAAAATATGTCGAATAATAATCCCTGATCTCATCATCACCGACCTCATCATGCCGAACAAGGAGGACCTGGAGACCATCCGGCAGATGAAAAAGGAGGCCCCCCGTTTGCCGATTTTGGCTATGTCTGGCGGACACTATGGATCTGAAACCAATCTACGCAGCGCCTGCCTGCTGGGAGCAGAACGAGTCTATCTGAAACCATTTTCGCTGCAAGAAATGGCCGAATCGATCAAGGAAATTCTGGCCATACAAAAATAGGAAGCGAATTTTGGCACATTAAAAAAAATTCAATTGACGACTGTGGACGTATATAAATATCCGAGGGTACGTGAATCCTTGTCTGTATTTCCGCAGCTTTATCCAACTGACAGCCGTATCTGCCCGCATGCGGCAAAATGTCGATCATTGGATTCATCAGCCTCTGATCAAGAAATTGCCGCATTTGTGACCTATCAGGGTACGCGCGTCCCCCAAGTCGAAGGATTTTTTTTAACGACAGTGCTGCTCATTTTGAGGGGGACTCTGTTCACCAATTGCGCAATCGCGAAAGCGTGATCGAGAAAAAGAAATGTGGGATCTCGCTATGAATAATATCGTCGCTGAAGCCAAATAGTTCCTTCTAAATGTCCCATGGATTTTTGCCAGAATCGATCATTAGCCCAACTCTCTCATCAATTATTTCCAACTTTTCCTTTGGGCGGACGTTTACAGCTAACAGGCTGAAGGTCAGGCAGGATCCGAAAGACCTTACAGATATTGCCACCTCAGTCCACGATTGCAGTTAATGCAGTAAGACGGAAGGCCTATCCCGGTAGTGAATGCTTTTCGTATTTCTCGAAACTCTTCGCCGTTCCATACTTCCAGAAGAGATTTCCCATGCATCGAACAAATCGGCTCATGATAATATGGACATACCTTAACGTCCCCATTAGCCTTCAGCTCGAACCGCTGCCAGGGGACGGTGCAGAATACAGGGGATTTCGCTTCTAACCACTTCTCAATTATGTCATTTGCTAACCCGATGCAAGGGTCAAAAAGCGTCAAGTAATATGCGCTGTAATTCCGCATTATGGCCGCCTTAATGCCCTCCAGCTCCGTTGAATCTTCTGTTGATAAACGCAGCAGATCACGTCCGGGATTGTGCGCGTATTCCGCGTTAATGTACCAGTAGGAGAAATCATATTTCTTGGCAAATTTTGCCAACATGGGTAGTTGTCGATAATTTTGTTTTGAGATTACTGTGGCCAAACGTAGCTGCGGTTGCCATGCACTTGATCGTTTGCGCAAGGCCACTATCCCTTCCAAGTTGACAAGGAGTTCATCAAAACTACCACCCCGCCGCATTGTCTCATACAGCTCTTTGGTCGCAGCATCGACTGACAGTTGAATGTACTGAATGCCTGCAGTGGCGTAAAGCTCGTAGACTTCAGGCGTCAAGAGCTTTCCATTAGTTGAAAATCCAAGTGCACAGGCGGGATCCTGTTGATAGATACGCGCAATCATTGCTAGATGCCGTGGGATGTCCAATAGCACTTCCCCATCGCCAAACAGGTATAATTCGTGCGCTGTTTGCAAAGCGGGAAGAATTTCCTGAAATAGTTCCAAGCTCAAATCAGCCGGTAATTGGTCATTAAACGTTTGGGAGCAGTGGACACATTTAAAATTGCACTTTGTCGTTGTCTCTATGACCAAAAGCAAAGGAGCATTAGCCGTGGATCCGTCTTGGTGCGGTGAATTAATCTCTGCCTGAAATGCCTTTATGTTGGCAAATTTTTGTGCGGGTAATGTGTATTTGCGGAAAAAGCGACACAATCTTTTGGCAATTCCCGCAAATTTACTGTTTGCCGATATCGTATGCCACGGCCTATTGATCAGCATTTTCCCGCCTTTTTATCAGAAACCATATCAGTAACAGAAAAAGAAAAATGAGAAACCTACTAAATTGGGGCAGAGGGCTGGATTGGTTCCAGATTGCCTTTAAGTCGAAACTCCCTTCTCCTCTTCCGGATGAACCTGAATTACTCCCAGCCTCGTGTGGCTGTTCCAATCCCAGTTCGGAATATAGCTGAGGAAATTCCAAAACAACACCGCTGACCGCCATTACAATCTGGTAGCTGCTCCCCGATGAAAGAGAAAAAGTGCCACTCTTCAGAATTTCAAAATATTGATCAAACTCGTTTTATAATAAAAGGTAAGTTCCCGCTTTTTCAATTCGTTTTTGTGCTAGTTTATTCTGGGGGCCTGGCTCCGCATGCGCTTGCGCGCCATGAAATTCAAGCGCAGTCCATGAAAGACACCTGGCGATTGCCGGTGAAGAGGTTTCAGAAATTCGGCTTGCTTTCGCTGTCCTCCTTCTTTCCGGCGTCGGGGTAAGAGGGTCTCTCGTTCCCTCACCTGTCCCTTTACTCACTATTCATCACATCACCACAATTTTATAATATTGTTGTGGTGGACCCGCAGTCATGCGCGGCTCTCCAAAAAAAAGCGTGGATGGAGGCGGGGAGCCCTTACCCCACCTGTCTTTGCTAGGCTTGCTCTAACGGCCTGAGGGCAGGCCGCCTCCATTATCCCCTTTTCATATTCTTGCCGTGCCAGCCGCGCTGGCATGAGCGCATCCCATTATTATCCTTGCCAATGCAGGGCCAATCAAAGGCATCTTCACATCGAGGTTCAAGCCTTCCCATCATCACCGACCCGTGAGAGAATAAATCCCAAGCCACAACTCATAAATGGCAAAACACCCCAGTGCTACCGAGGAGATGCCAATAAGGCTTCGGTTTAACCTTGCCCCCAGATTCCTGGCCGCCCCGAAGAGCACAATGATCCCTCCATTAGCGGCAATCATCGTTCCATAGAAACCAAAAAGCAGAGCCAACCCATGCTCAGGCTTTTCGTGCCACCCTTTCAGGAGGAGCGGGCCCATAACGAGGCTCCAGGCCAGATAAGGGTTCGGATTCAGCAGATTTACGGTTGCAGCCTTAAACATACTCTGCCGGCTCGATTGTGGATGGACTATTTTAGCTTGACCCCATACTCGCCAGACATTTGCTGCCTGGATTGCCAGGTAGAATAAAAAAAATCCGCCGGCGCATTGCAGAACATAAAGAAAAGCCCGAGAAAAATAGCTCAACGCCAGAAGAGCGATAAGAGCGATCGGACCATCACTAATCAAAGGGGACAAAGCGGCTGGCAGCGTGCGCCGCCAACCAACACTCAGCGAGTGAGATATGAGGTAGGTCTGGAAAGGGCCCGGTTGCACCGCGGCAGCAAAAGCAAATGTGATTCCCATGATAAAATAGCTGATCATTTTTTTGTCAGAGATGCCGCTGGGCTTTTAGCAAATTTGAAAAAAACACTGGGCCGCGCCGGACAAATAAAGCGGGGGGGGCAGACTCCGTCGGGCAATCCCCGATTTGATATTTTGTAGTTGCTCAGATCCTCGTATAAACGGTAGCCACGGTGAGTCCGCTTCGGGCGGAGGGCGTGGTCTATTGACGAAGTGGCCAGGTTCCACGCCTCGTGAAATGCACACAGAGTGGCCACCACAAGGAAGAGGATTAAGTGGAATCTTTGTATGCAGTCGATATTTTGAAATTTTTCCATCATCAATGGGTCTTTGAATCGATGACTCCCATTGAGCAAAAGGTGGGGCAAACCTCCGAGCGGCCAGTTCCGGTCTGCTTTCGCGACCGGTCAGCGTCAGTCCATCGCCGGCGCCAGAGTCCCCGTCAACTATCAGACCGGAGGCCTGCTCTACCGAAAAGTGCGTTCATAAATGGACTCTAAGTCATTGCCATATGTTTTCACCATGCACCCTTGACATGCAGTTCAACTGGAGCCATCCACCAAAGCGGCGAAAGGGGGTCCGCAATGGCAGATGGGTGAGAGGCGCTGGGTGCATGGTGTCAGGACCTCTCCTCCACCATCTTGACAGCCGGTTCCCCCCGCCATGGCGCGGAGAAAACCGAAAGCAATGCTTTTATCCCTTGCCAACCATGCACTGCCCACTATCAACCTATTGCGTACCGTCATTATAATCACAAGGACTTTAGGCAACCTGTCTTTATTTCCGCAACAAATACTCAGCAAGCATTTCTGTTTTTTCTGATGACATGTACCAATCATTTTTGACCACCTGGAGTGACTCAAAAGTAGTGCAGCCAAAAGAAAAATCACGATACTCGCTCAGAAAGTTGACCAGGCCGGGCAGATTCTTGGGCACACTCATAAAACGCATTATGGTTGAGTGTGCCGTGGTAATGCGATAACGTGTGTCCAATCCTCCACCCAAGTCGCAGCCACGCAAAGTTTCGCGTAGTTGTCCACGCAGCTCTTCAAGATAGCCATCCTGGGGGAATCCCTGCGCTAGAATCGAACTTCTCGATGCCGTGACCCCACAAAATTCAACCGCAAAACATTCTCCGGCAAGTAAAACCTTGCGACAAACATCCAGGTATTCCGGCAACCTGACAAAGAAGGGACCGTGATCCTCAACCGCCGTGAAAAGAGATAAAACGGTAACATGCATCTCACCGGGTCGATAGAAGTATTGTCCGGGCACAATCCCTTCGAGCCGGCGTCTGAATTCGCAAAATTGTTCGACGATCTCCGCGGACGGGCGTGCAATCACGGTTACACCAAGGCGCCGATCCTCATGGCGATTTACGAGAAAACGATCGACCTCGACTTTTCCCGCGGCAAAAGCGATTTTAGCTTCTTCCCACAAACCATCATAGAGACATTCCATTGGAGCATCGTTTTTTTTCTTCATTGGAACGGTGAGTGAGTCTGAAATTTCAGATCATTCCAATCCCTGTTCGGATCATCGATTCGGAAAATCCTCTGCATCGGAGGGGATGCCTCCATGGAAGAACGAGGAAGGCCGAGAAGGGAAAGGATCTCCCGATCATCAGCTTTCCAACCTTGGGATCTTTTTTATGTTCTTGCGCCGATCACCGCTTCGTTCTCAGTGATTTCCCATGAGATCAACAATTCTGTGCCGCACAACAACTTCAACATTGTTCTTCAACATCGCCCAGACAGGACAGTAAGTACTCTCCGAAAGTTCAATAGCCTTTTGCAGGTCTGCATCTCCGGCATCCGGGGAACTCAGCTCAAATTCCAGGAATATCCGCTGAAAGCAGAGTGGCGGCGTATCTCGCCGGATCCCTTTGGCAATTACTTTCATCCCGGATATGTTCTTCTTCAGCTTCCTCAATAAATATACCACCGCGGTGGCACTGCATCCGGACAGGCTTAGCAGCAGCAATTCCAACCCCGTGAATCCCTGTCCATCGCCCCAGGGAGGTTTATAGTCGAAAATGATGGGGCGATCAGGATTTGATATTGACACTCCCGTAAATTGAACTTTTTGGTTCGTCAAATCGACAGCCACTTCCAATGGTTCTTCCTTCATAAGCCTCCCTAGAAAATCCCCCTTTAAAGGGGGAATAATTTTTCATCGTCTTGTTGTGATAGCCTCGCTGGAATGTGCAGCTCCCTAGAAAATCCCAGCTGGCCTGCATGCCCACCCGAGAAAGGTGCGCTAACAAAGATCACCTTCGCCGAGATAAATGCAGAGGTGCTTGCCCTCAAGCCAAGGGGGCGGAAATATCGGTTTGATTGAATCCCGCGGCCCGCAGCAGTGTATGGTGGGCGCGCTTTTGGAATCTTCCCTGAATTTCACGATCGGTAATCTTAGCCAGCGCAGTGGCTTCCACAAAATCTCGTAAGGTATGATCGGCTTGGGCCGTTGGAAAGCCCTTCCCGAGCTGGCGCCCAAAAAGCGGCCAAGACTGCTGGCCATTAGCACAAGCTGGAGGTCGCAGTCCACTGTCCACGGCACGAATGAGGAATCCGCTATTCTCCACCAGGCAAAGGAGGAACGATAGCCGGTATCTCCTTCCAATCCAAGGCTCCCGAACGCGCCGGCATTTGGTGAGCTTTGGCATACTGATTGCGCACGGCTTGGACATTTGACGCCCATTCACCGAGGGGATATAGGATCTGCCGGTAAATGAGGTAAGTCATATCCACTGTACGGACGGGGAGATGGTCTTTGACGTCGTCCACCTGATCGAGGAAGCCGCGGCCATTCGCCGCGGCTATGCGGGGATACCAGCTCTTATACCAGGTGGCGACAGCATCGGCAAAGGCCTGGTTCCTCTGCTGTCGGATTCTCTCGGCCAGATCGAGTGCCTGGTCGAGGGCTGTGACCGCTCCTTTTGCGTCAGCTTTTGCTGACGCGGCCTTAGCCGCCCGCATTGCCGTATCGATGCGCTCGAGATCTAGCAGCATTGTGATGTTCTGCCGGTAGAGTTGAGCAATACCAATGTAGAGTTCCAGGTTGTAGCGGTTATGCTCAACCCGGCGCAGATTTTCACCCAGCAGGTCCAGCAACTCATCATTCTCAGCCAGGAAACGGCCAGCCATTTGCACCCGCCGCTCATTCGCCGCCATCCAATCGCAATTCAGAACCAGAAGCTCGTTGACCGGCATGGGCGGAAGCGGCAGGATTTGATCTTCCGCTGGTTGCGGGGGATGATTGATGCGATCCCAATCACCCCAGATGGGGGTCCGCGCATTGGAGGATACAGTTTCCCAGCTTTCCTTGTAGAACTGTCCCTGTTCACTCATCAGTTGATAGATGCGGCCCATCTGGCTGGCAGTGGGTCCGTAGAACAATGGGTAGAATAAATTCATCAGTTCCTGCTCGCTAGCTGCCTTGGGGTGCCAGCCGGCGGCCGATCCGGTCGCATAACCCAGCCACATCACCTCCGGGTGTATGCCTGTGTCGGCCCAACCCGCCACGAACGTCCCCATCAGGTCGGCATTCTTCCGCGCCGATGTGTTCTCGATTGTGTCTAGCATTTGGCCGATATATCCCGGGCCTTGCCGTACTGGCTCGTAGGCGCCTCCGGACGGCCCCGAAAGATGATCGGCGGGCGGAAGCATATAATAGTTGGAGAAGAGAAATTCTTTCCAGCCCACGGTGGAAGTAAAAATCATCTCCCGAATGCCATGCGCCTTGAAAACTGGGTCGTACTCCGGACCATATACCTCAGAATTGACAAGGTGCGAAGGGAGTGAGCCGATATCCTCAGGTTTCAACGGATTTTCCCCCCAGAAAAGAACCGTGCGGCCCCGGTCGTGAAGATAGTTCGAGGTCTTGGTCACGAACTCCGCCAGCAATTTGCCGGCGCTGCCTAGTTCCCGGGCACGGTCCTCCTCGTTGCATTGGCCGTTCTTAGCCATGCCGACATAATAGGGCTCATCGGTGGAGAGCACGAAATATTTCCCGCCTTTGTTGGCATCCAGCAAGTCCTGGAACATTCCGAAGTACAACTTGTAGGTGTCAGGATTGGTTATGCAGGCCTCGTAATTGCTGTCGGGGAATGAGCGCAAGCCAGCATACTCCGGATGCTTCAACATGAACGAAATATGAGCAGGCCCGTCCAAATACGGGATAACCTGGACGTGGTATTTCAGACCATAATCCGTGAGTTCCTGCAACTCGGCGGGAGAAAGCGCATAAGGCTCGACAATAGGCGCGGCGTTCTTATATTGGAAATGTCCTTCGAGTTTAATGGCGAATCCGTTGATCTTGTAAAAAGAAGCTTGGCGCACGGCCTGCCGGAGAATGGGCAGTGGTTCAAGATGATGCGCGTCATCCCAGTAGATGATTCGCATTTCAAGATCAGGCCAGTCCGTGATTTCGCCCTCCGGCAATAACCAGCGTCCGCCTTGAGGGCGTATCATCTGGACCAATGTTTGGATTCCGTAAAAAAGACCAGTGGGGGCGTTAGCACTCAAACTGACTTCCTCTGCTTTAAGACTCAGACAGTAAGCTTGTTCGGCAAGTCTCGGCCTATTCTTGTCGGTTGCTTCCCCAATCCCAACCGACCCGGGCGCCACTGCCAATCGAATGACTCCCCCGCGAGATCGAACGGCTTTGTGGTCCATGAGTGTCAGGTGGAATCGATCAGCCAATTGTTCCTTTAAGGACTCGACAGCGACTTCGTTGGCCCCTATCCCGCCTTCGAGCACGAGTTGCCACCCATCCGAGAGGGTGAAATCCCGTGGTCCCAAAGTCACTTTCTGCGGAACGGGAAGGACGGTATAACCGCGAACTGTCAAGGGGGATAGGGCTTCGGCCCTGGCAGAAGGCATGGCGGCCATCCCTATGAATGCCGCTGCAAACAAAAGAAACAAGTGCTGATTGAACGATCTGAAATTGCTCATTGACGAGTCCTTTCGCGACTGAACTGGGCACTCCTCCACAAGATTCATGGGGACTGCGGACTTTAAATTTCCTGACACAGAATCGGAAGTATCACGAGTATAGATGAGATGAAAAGGCTGGTGTTTTGATCCTGGATCGCCGTTAGGCTGCCGATAATTGACGCACTTAAAGTAGTGCAATTAAAAAAGGCAGATGCCGGCCCGTGAAGAAGCATAGCAAGATCGGGTGTCCCAAGTCACCAATTTATGTTGAGTTCGACATAGTTTGGCAAAGGAGGAGTCCTCATAAATGCGGAATAGCACCTTGAATGAGAGAGAATCTTCGTAGCGGATCAGACATGACACAGTTGCTACGTCAATCCAAGCTTCTCCGCAAGATTATCGCGCGCTGAGACGCTGTGGCGCAGAGGGCTATTCTTCCAGCTGATTGACCGCGCGCGTAATGCCCTCTTTTTTTATTTTCAGTCATTCACCGCGCCTCGCGTCTCTGCGCGAGAATTTATCTTCTAACAATTTATTGATCAATTTGTCTTATCATCCGGGAATTTTCATTGATTTTGGGGGACCGCAACAATTCGCCTCATGGCGCGCTGGCGATAAAGGCTCCGTCGCCGCTGCGCTGGCCAGGGGCGCCGCCATCGTTAATTACCGCGTAGGTGATGAATGGGTTGTTTCCTGCCGTCCGCGTGATCCTGGCGTAACCTTGGGTCACTTCCGGGGCATATTGGGAGAGAATCATCCCAAACTGGTACCAATGGCTGGCTTCCAGTTGGAGATCATCCACCTTCGCGACCATCAAGCCCGTATTGCCGTTGAATATCTCAATGCGAAAAGTGTCGGCCGAGTCGTCTGTCTCGCCGGTATTGATCAGGGCCAGGTTCGTACGATTCTCACTGTTCTGTTGCAAGCTGTAGAGCCAGGATTCACTCGTTGAGGCAGTCCCCTCCGGCAGAGCCATGTAATAAAGCCCATAGCGGCCTCCCCCACCGGGGGCCGATGTTCTAGCCGCCACCGCAATCCCGCTCAGATTCCCTGCTGTTGTCACCGATATGAACAAGGCCCCGGCAATGACAGATCCTTTTCCGCCAATCAATGGAATCTTGGAATCCCTGAGCCGCTCGACCAGTTCCGGCCAGATCAGCTGCTGGAATGGATCGACCTCCATCGTAAAGCTAGCCGTATTGCTGAAAGGTCCGTTGGCATCCGCGATAAACCTGCAATTCAGCGTCTTCTTGGTTGTAGACCAATTAGTGACTGCCAGCTCCGTCGAAAACGGTCCCGCTTCCACCACCACTGGCAATGTCATCCGGGTCTTCCCGGCCATCGCAATCTCCGCCACAGGCAGGATGAACGACCCGTCTGAGTTGGCCTGATCGTTGATCACCGCATAGGCATAATATGGCGCTGTCCCGCTGGTTCGTTCGACTCGCACATAGCCATTGGAGATTTCCAAACCGTTAGAAGACAGGATTCCATTTATCTGGGCAAAACCCCCGGGAGCCAGCACCTGATCTGGCAGAACGCTGATAATCTGAGTTCCTCCCTCTCCGGAAAAGACCGTCAATTGCAGTGTGATGTTCCCCTCCTCCGCAGTGCCCACATTCTGTATGGCGACATTGGAACGATCCGTCTCGTTTTGGCGCAGACCGCAGAGGTACGATGGGCTGGTCAGGGCCATGGAAACGGGAATTCCGGCATAAGCAAGACCCGCTCTCCCTTCCGGAACCAAGGTGGTGGTCCGGACGGTCACACCACCATCGGAAGGAGAAACCAAGCCGGAGAAGGTGACTCGCAATGTTCCCCCTGATTCCCGGAGGAATCAATGGGGACTCCCAGGCTCCTCAAGTAGCTGATGGCATCCGGCACAATCTTCTGCTGGCCAAACGCCAACGTGTCCACTCCAGTCCCACTGCCACTCCCGATGGCGGCGGAGTAGGTGAATTTGACAATGGCGTTGCTAATTCCTCGATTGGTCAAGGTCATCTCGGAAGTATAAAAAGACCCATTCATGCCGCTGGAGGAAAGAACGATGGGCACAAAGACTTCCTCCGTCTCAAGGCCGTTGGCTACTGTATAAGCGAAGCCTTTGGGAAGGACAACTGATTGTCCGTCGGGATTGGTGACCGTTATATCATAGCTGCCCGGTGCCGTAGCAATTCCCGTGACGGCTTTAATCTGGCTATTTGTCACACTGCTGACCGTAGCAGCGAAACCTCCGATGGCAACTGACAGCCCATCCTGGAACCCTTCTCCATCGATGGTAATGGGTGATCCGCCCGTTACCGGGCCCGAATTGGGGGAAATACCGCTGACGGAAAACGTCGAGGTCTTCCCGTCTTGGGTAACTTTAAGAGTCTGGTTTCCTATCGAGATTGTACCGGTTCGGGCTGCTTCACTTGGATTGGAGGCCGCGATGAAATGAATCTTCCCTGGCCCATCTCCGGAACTGGCATCAGTCACATCAATCCATTTAGAATCACTGGTGACACCCCATTGGCAGCCGCTGCCGCAGCTTATGCTCACGTCACCGATCCCATGTTCACTGGTTAGGGAGATTTGATTTTCCGAGAGTGTGTATGTGCAATTCGTTTGCGTTAAGGGGGCCCACTTCAGCCATGATGAAGCCGGCCAGTTTTGATTATCCCCTGCATAAGCGGCTTCTATAAGGAAGGGGAATGAGAAGAGTTGCTGCTGGTTCAAGGGAAAGTCATATTGGCCAGAAGCGTCTGTATAGGCAGTTCCCAGAGAAATTAACTTTGGTCCCAGTGGGATGGTATCTCTTTTACCCTCAAGGTTAAGCTTAAGGAAAAAGACGGCAAAATAATTGCATCCTGCGACGGTCACGGCACGAGCGGAAAAGTTCAAATGGTAATCAGCGCCTGGAGTGGCTGGAAAAGGCGCTGAATTGATGGCTGCAGTCTGGCTGTCAGTAGCAGCAACATGAAGCATCTGCCCACCACCCTGATCACTTGCCTGGAGCAAGGCACTGCCTGATCCCCAGAAGCTCCAGCCATTCAACCCGCTTGAAAAGTCGGAGTTCGGCACCCGATTGCTGGTTTCAGCCCCCTCCGTGTAGTCTGATTGGTAAAGGCTGAATTCACTGGTAGCACTACAGCCAGTTTCAGTGTTGACCCGGAATCCGACAATTGCCTGAGTGGTTCCGTCTGGAACAACTCCGGACAGGGAGTATTCTCTCAACTCCCCCGAGCCCCCCAATGGATGCAGGTTGAGTTCAACAGGGGCCTGATGAATCGGGGCTCCCTCTTGATCCATCAATTTCCCTGAGATTTGGCCTGGAGAAGAGGGGGAAGGGGCCGTTAGTTGGGAGCTTAATACTGTCCGATTTCCAAAATAGCGGTTGATCAGATTGGTGAATTTCGACGGGTCGGTTTCCGGCAGGACAAAATGCGGACGGTCATGCCAGGATTGGAAAACGGCAATATCCGGCCGGCCTCCATATTGACCTTCATAACGGGCGAATCTTTCCTCGGCATGACGAAGCCAGGCCTCATCGGAAACGTCAGAGAAGTTGCCGTTATAAATCATTCCGAATTCGGTACCGTTTTTGTGGCAGTAATCCTCCAGTTGCTTTGCTGCCTCCGGCCAGTCCGGCGCCGACCAGTCCAAATCCAAAACAAAGAAAGGGAGGCTTTTGCCCGTGAAACCGCGAAAACCATCCAACCATTGCCTATAAGGATCTACACCAGCGGTTCCCCCTAGAAGTGGTTCAATGTCCCCTACAATTACATCCGGAAAGACCTCTTGAATTGCCTTCGTGAAGTCGACTACTCCCTGGGCTACTTGTTCGACAGTCCAGCGGCATGGGTTGCCCCCATAGAGATTTGCATAGAAAAAAGGTTCATCCATTTGAACATATCGGAGTTGACCTCCTGCCGCCTGGATGCGTCGGGCCAAACGCTTGCCCATTTCGGGTCCATTGAACCCTTCCAATGGCGGACAGTTCGCGGAAGTGACCAACGGCCCTAACTCCATGGCAATGGCAATACCCAATCGATTCAGGCCATCCACCACCGTTTTGATTTGTTCATCCGTGGCTTGATCCAGAAAAGCTCCGTACAACTTGAAAATTTGCACATGATTGGCAGTTGCGGCCCAAGGGGCGCCCGGCTTGAACAAATCGAAGAAATCCAAAGAACCGGTCAATTGGGCTGGCTTAGCTGTAACGAAGTCCAAGGGCGCGAATACTATCGTTGGGTGGACCTGAGAATCATACAACGATATTATTCTCGGCCCGTCATAGGCTGACTGGATAGGATTGGCAACTTCCCCGCGGGCGCTTTGCTTTGGATCTGCCTTGATTTCGCCGTGATGAATAGCCATCATCGTGATCAATAACAAACCCTGCAGACTTCTCTGTAAGGCAGGTGCTACGCTTTGTCGACAGTACGCCATACCCTCCTCCTTACTGAATTACAGGGGCCTTGCAACTTCGCTGCCATGGGGAGCTCCCTTGAAAATCCCCGCTGTGTGCATGACGTTGGTAACGAGTCGTGCTCAGCTCACCCCTCACCCGGTCCGTCTGCTTACGGACCACCCTCTCCCCGCTAACGCGGAGCGAGGGCTTAGTATTGCTGCATGCCTTCTCCCCCGACGGGGGGAGAAGGTGGTCCGATCCGCCTTTGGCGGAGAGGACCAGATGGAGGGGGGGGGGAATATTTTCATCCTCTTGTTGTGCCCGCCGCGCGGGCATGGGCGACTCCTGAGAAAATAGCGTGGATGGAGGCGTAGTGCCCCTAGCCCGTCTAAATTGGTCCAGCTTGCTTCGACGGCTTTAGGGTAGGCCGCCTCCAACTACCCATTTTCATCCAATGTGGCGCCGCAACGCGGTATGAATAACACCCTTAAAAATCCCCGTCGTGCATCGGGCATGAATTCTCCGCCTTAGGCAGCATGGTTGTAAAACGAACTGTCCTCAGCGCGGGTCCAGTTCTTTTCCCCACGTTTTTTCGCCCCCAGGAATTCGCTATTTACGAGCCCTTATTAACAGACCCAACTCTGACTCCATGCAGGAACTGCCATCGTTTCCGCGGAAGACTGAATGAAAGCACCCATCTCGCAGTTTCTATCAATGCGTCCTTCTCCCGTTGCGGTCGAAGTGCTGGCCGGCCTGATACATGAAAGTCCGGATCGCCGCTTCCCTGCCGGGTTGGACGCTGGAATCGCAGGGGACATCGAGGTATGGGACTCGTTGCCGGTTCATGATCGGCTTGGCCACCGCCGAGGCCGTCATGCTCGGCATGCAGGTGAAAGGATAGACATTCACCACGCCGTTATAACCAGACGCTGCATAGTCCAGGATTCCCGCTACACTGAGGCACGCCTCCGTGCCGATATCGAAGGAGAAGACATCATCCTCTCTGAGAATATCCTCCAGGTGGGCCACTTTGTGGCCTTCCTCCAGGTCAATGATCGGCCTGATCTTTTTGTAGGTCTTTCTCTGCCTGTACTCCTTGTAGAGAAGGTCTCCGCCGAAATCGAGTATTTTTCTCAGGGAAGCGGCCATGGCATTCAGACGGAGCTGCTTGAGGGCCAGGCGGAACTCTCTTTTGGCCGTTCGCAGCCCGTCGTAACTGATCCAGTTAAACCATTCCGCAGAAGAAGCATTCACGACTTCGGCGCCGTATCGTTCCAGGACCCTGATAAGATCCTGGTTGGATTGGACGTGGGATCTCAGGTAGATCTCCCCGACAATGCCGATCAAGGGTTTGGGCGGAATGTCGGGGTTAATGAGGGTCTTTCCTTCCGCAGCGATCTCCATCAACCGGTCCAAGATTTTGCCGAACTCCATTCTGCCTGCATGGCGCTCAAACACTGTTCTCATCACACGCATGGAACGTTCGATGAATTCATCGGCCATCCCCGATTCTCTCTCGTAGGGCCTGACGCGCAAGAGAAGCCTGTCGAGGATCTCCGCCACGACCAGGGAAAAATAGAGGGCTTTCTTGCAGTCCAGAACTTGGCGCCGATCGAGCATACCGTCGAAGGAAAAGGCGTTTTGCGTCGTGGGGGAGGCGATCTTGACCCGGTCCAGCCCCGGGAAGGAATCGAGGACGAGCCGCTGGTACTTGTTGTACATCCCGAACCGGCACGGCCCGTCTGCTTCCGGAATGAAGTAAATGTAATCTTCTGGGTTGAAGGCAGAACCAAGCCTCTCCTGCTCACTCTTTAGGTGGTGGAGGATGTCACCCATAGTCACCTGACAGGGGTAGCACTCCTTGCCCGACGTATACTGCAAGCCCAGCTCGAGTCCTTTATAGGTGTCCATGACCTTCGCCTCGATGCCGAACGCCCTGAAGGCAGCCGTGAACATATGACTCCCGGAGAGGTTCATCTGGGGGAGAAGCAGGGTCTTCCTGCCAAAGCGCACACTGCCGACATTCCCGTTTAGTGAGTGGAAACTGCTTGCCTTTTGTGTATCCATGGCTCCAGATCCTCCGCCTTTCCATCCGATTTTCGAGTTGACCTTTCCTTCTGCAGGATATTGTCGATGACATTTTTGTAAGCTGCCAGCCTTGTCATCACTCCGGCAACGGCGGTATGCTCGTCGAGTTCCAGGATCAGGTAAGGCTTGCTCCCCATGACATGTTTGTAAAAGTGCTCGATGAATGAGTCGGGCCCACAGCCAAAATTAGTGAGATGAAGACCGAAATACTGCGGCCGCTCTTTTATGAATTTGGCGGTCCGCAGGATCTGTGCGCCAAGGCCCCAGTACATGGAGGAGAAGTCCGAAAGGTCGACAGCAGTGACATCGATGAAATCCATGGGTAGGGCGGTCAGTCCAGCCTTGGCGAGGTTTTGGCCAAGCTTGAGGTTGAGTCTCTCGTCGTAAAGGTTGTATGGGCGGCCGGTAACCAGCACCACCGGTTCATCAAGGCAAAGGTCTGTGAGGATCCCCTGTCCTTTTTTTTGGAGCTCACCGGCGAACTGCTCCTGACGGTCCAGCGCATACGATAGAGCCTCTCTGATTGTCCGCCTGGAAGCGCCCAACTGGGGGCCGATCTGCTCAGCAAGTTCCACGGCAAGGGTATTGGGCTCGTACTTCAAGTGAACGACGGGATTCAGCAGTGAAGGACGGTTGATGTCGTAGCTGCCTCGCACCATGTAAGAATTGCTCTGGACTATGGGACAGTAGTAGCCGCCTTCCGCGGGTTCTGCCGTAGCCATGGTGACCATGGTGGGGAGAAAGAGGTAGGTTGTTTTTCCAAGCAATGCTTTCACATGGCCTTGGGAAACCTTTGCGGGATAGCAGGTCTCACTCATCGTGCTTTCAATCCCAGCCTCGGAGATCCCGGCATTTGTCGGCGGAGACAAGATAGGCTCGAACCCGAGCCGGTCGAAGAAGTGGGACCACAGGATGGCAGTCTGGTGGCCATAAAGTGCCCTTTGGATGCCCACGGTGGGCCGGCCATTCACCTCGAGCAAGGGTTCTTCGCCTAATTCTGTGCGAGATCCAGCCAGATGGGCTTTCCAAATTTCCTGCCTCAAGGCGAAGAGGTCCTCTTTCTTCTCACTCCCGTCCTTCCTCAGCTCATAGCGGCCGCACTCTCCTCCCCAGACACTCCGCCGTCCGTCAAAGTTATAGATCTTCAGCTTGCACTGGTTGTGGCAAGTAGAGTCAGAGGTGCAAACCTTTTCGACGAACTCCATCGGTTCGTCTATCCCCTTGCCAATGCCCCGAAAACGGGTCGTGGAAAGCTGTCCGGATCGCATCCGCTCCTGGACGCTGATGGCTGCGCCGTAGGCCCCAAGAACCTCCCGGTGCGCGGGGAGGAGCAGTCCTTTGCCAAGGACGATCTCGAAGGCGGCCACCACCGACTTATTTAAGGAAGGCCCTCCCAGGAACATCACTTTCCGTCCTATGGGTCTTCTCCCCACCACTCGGTTCAGGTAGTTATGGACAATGGCATAGCAGAGTCCAGCCATGAGGTCCTCTGTCGGCACCCCTCTCTGATGATAGGCAGTAAGATCGGATTCCATAAAGACGGTGCAGCGTTCGGCAAGCTTGACAGGTCTCTGCGAGGAGAGGGCGATATCCTGGAATTCCCGGACAATATTGAGACCGTACTTGTTAGCCAGCTCATGCAGGAAGCTCCCGGTGCCCGCGGCGCACACCTTGTTCATATCAAAATCGAGAGGATGGGTGTTGACGATGCTGATGTACTTGGAATCCTGGCCGCCGATCTCGAAGATTGTTTCAACGGCCGGTTCATTCTCCACCGCTCCCCGCGCGTGGGCCGTGATTTCGTCAATGATCAGATCCACGTTCAGAAAATCGCCAACCACTATCCTTCCCGAACCGGTGGTCGCGGCGCCGGCGATTTCGATTCGGTCCCCTATCTCGCTCCTCATCTCCCGCAGGAGCCTTTGGGTGACCTCGATGGGCCTCCCTTGAGTCGGCACATAGTTCTTATGAATGATCTCCCGATTTTCATTGATGAGGGCGTACTTGGTGCTCGTGGAGCCGATATCGATCCCAAGGTAGACCCTGTTGTTGCACCTTCGGGGCATCCTCGTGATCTCTTCGGCGCCAGTAAATGAACTCTTCGTCAAAGTAAGCCTGGGTGCAGTGGGTACCGGGAGTGTCTCGGCGAGCGCCAGTGCCTCGATCCTCCCGAAGTCCACCCCATGCTCGTTCCCCGCTTTCAGGGCGAGCAAGGCAACGCCCAAGGCACCCATCGAGGTGCTCGATGGAGGGACGACGACTCCGGGGTAGTAGCTGCGGAATGCCTTGACCTGGAGGCGGTTCAGGGAAAGACCTCCAATGAATAGGACCGGGGCTTGAAGCATGCGATTGCCCACAATTGTGCTCATATAGTTCCTGGCGTTTCCTGTGTGGAGGCCATAGATGATGTCCTCGAGCCGTTCCCCTTTGTTTTGGAGGTGGATCATGTCGGACTTGGTGAAGACGGTGCAGCGGCAGGCGACATGGGCCGGATTTTCGCTCGTGAGGCCGAGCTCGATGAAGCCAGCGAGAATCTTATCGATATCTTTCTGGTCCGTATCCTTTTCTCCGAAGTGAAGTGAAGCCGCCAACCTCTCGGCCTGCTGATCGATGAAGGAGCCGGTGCCCGACGCACAGGGACCGTTGCCGTTGAAGTGCTCAAGCTCCCAGCCGCCATCATGATGTCCGATTTGGAACAGCGCCGTTTGTTGGCCTCCCATCAAGATGATCGTTCTCGTCTCCGGCGACAGGTGAAGAGCGCCCGCCATCTGACAGATGGTTTCGAATTCGAAGAAGGCCTCCAGTTTGCCGGCGAGCTGCTGCCCGTGGCTTCCAGTGAAGGAGACACTCCGCAGCTTCCCTGCACCGAACCGCGTCTGGAGTTCTTTGATGAGCTCCCCGACGCCCTCCTCAACCTTTCCCATGTGCCGGCGATAACGGAGTTCGCAAACAACCTCTCTGGACACGTTGATCACCACGCAGTTGAGACTCACCGATCCGGCATCAATGCCTGCCCAATACCTCTCTTCGCGATCAGGACTTGCAGTCGCTACAAAATAATTGGCACTTGAAAGTGAGCTCTTCATACTTCAAGGTCCTCCCGCTTGAAAAGAGGCCGACTTTCAATCTTTTGTTGTGCAAATTACAGGTTATACGGTTCCCGGAAATTATGCACGCTTTAAAGGGGGTGATTCAAAGTGAGAGGAATTATCCAAACTCAGGATTTTCACATATACCGCTGGGTGTCGCTCCTTTGGGAGTGCGCGGATGAGTCTGCGCTTTGAGGGGTCCGTCATTTGACGGGCACCGGGGGATGTCAGACCTTCCGATGAGACATCCCCTGGGTCCCTCAGCTGACGGACGCCGTCCCCTTCAAAGGGGAAATTGATCTTCATCCTCCTCTTTTGAAAGCGTGTCGCCAAGGGCTCCCGCGGGAGTATTAATAACGAATCTGATTGTCCTTCATCTCCGTTTTCACATATTGAATGGTCTCTGAAATGGCTTGCAAGAAATCATCCTGACAATTCTTCATAGCCTCACCCATCCCGAATTCAATCAGTGGCACAATCTGGGCTGGATCGACTTGAATCGAGTAGAGAGCCAGGTACGAGGCCGACATCTGGGCCAGTTGTTCGGCCAGCAATTGCACGGCCGTCTCATCATCCTGAGTTAATGCCTGTCCATAAAGAACCATGCTCTTCCTGAATTCAAGCTCTGCGGCAAAAATCGCTTTGGTTGCAGCGGCCTTATCCGGGAAGGCACCTCCGTAAGCTTTGACCAGCAAAAAGGGGATTTCTGGGCTGCGGAGCAAAGCCGCCGAAGCCACTTTCTGGCCAATCTTTGGATCCACTTTCCTCATCATGACGTCCAGCCCGAATTCGGTCAGCGTGTGGCAAATAGTCAACTGAACGTCAGTATCCGTAATCCCATTCTGAGCCAGGTAATTGCCAAAAGAGGCCCCACCTTGCGATGCAATCCCCTTGTCACGCAGAATCTCGGCCTTCGCGATCACATATCCATGGGGATAGCCCGGGACTAATTCTAGGTGAGCCGTGTGATCAGCGCCAAATAATTCATTGTGGCTGACGAAACCAAAGGCGAGCGCCTTACCAGCGGGGAGCCTGGCATCATCCCTGACTCTCGTGGCTTGATAATGAGTGCCATAAACCAGAGTTTGTTGAAGTGCGGGGTTGTCAAACATGTAGTTGAAGACATCGGGTGCCATAGCCCCATAAATTTCGTTCAAGTTTCCTAGTGGCATCTTTTTACCGATATGGTCGGCAATGTAAGCGTGAACAGCAGAACCCCAGGAAAAAGCAGGCGCGGATAAGACTAACGTCAAACATACTGCCCCGCTGAAATGGATTGCCCTTTTCATGGTTTTTCTCCTTTCGGTGAGTGTGAATTTGGTTCTCTTGGCGAGAGGAACCTCAAAGACCAACTGGCAAATGAAAGAAGGAGATTTGTTGAATCTCCTGCTTTGTAAACAGAAGCTGCCTGTCTAACTCGTGAATGCTCCCTGACTGTTCAGTGGGCGGTTGAAGACGGCCCGCGCTTTGCGCCAAAGGATTTGCCAAGCAACAGCGCCATTTGGAGGCCACCCATTTGCAACCCCTGGTTATTCAAATTTCCTTCACCTTTGGTGTAGGCGATCAGGATTCCTGTGTGCCAGTTTCCCCGTGTGAGGAAATAGCAACCTGCCTCCACAAAGGGGCCAACGGTGGTGGAGTGCCAGTTCTGGTCATATATATCACCATATGGCGTCCGAATCTGAATGGTTGTACTGGCGCCTACCAGAGCTAATCCTCCCCCCACAAAGGGCTGAAGAGCGCCATGCCGGCTCCAGACGCGGCGCAGCCCCACGTCGATGTCCCAGGAGCCGGAGAAGCTGGCTCGGGGATCCGCCCCGATTGGTAGGGCGCCGGAGTAGCCGCCTGTCAGTCTCACCACGAGACTTACCGGCCATGAGCGGGGCTGCGCATCCAGGTCCGCGAACCCAAAAACCAACTGGTTTCTCGCATCTCCCCACCCTGACGATAGCCGCCGGTAGCCGAAGGGATAGCTGACGTGACTTGATTGCCAAAACGGGGAACCTTTCATTTGCCCCGTGGATTCGGACTCGGATTGTGCGGTGGGGAGCATGCAAAAAAAGGCAATCCCGGTCGCGATGACGAGTATTTTCCAACGCTTGGTAGAATTCTGCTTGGTCCTACATAGATCATCCTTAGGGTTCATTTTCGCCCTCCATCTTTATATATGCGGTCCTTATTCGAATGGTTGAACGGTCTGTCCTAAGACACCATCTGTTCGTATACGCCTACCATCGCTCATTTCGGAAGATAAGACAATTCACGGCGAATCATCCGCCAGTCAACCAAATATCTCCGTTTAATCCATTGAAGGGAAAAGGCGAACGGGAAGTTGTCTCCCTGGAAATCGGATTGAAGGGAGGTGAGAACTATGTTAGGCTGTGAAGCATTCGGGGGCCATCCTCACATGCAAGAAGCAGCTCAGACGGCACAAGTTCTGCAATTCGGAGTTTTCGAAGTCGATCTTCGGTCGGGAGAATTGTATAAGCACGGGCTGAAGATCAAGCTCCAGGATAAACCCTTCCAAGTTTTGGTCACCTTGCTGGAACGCCCCGGCCATGTAGTCACACGGGAAGAACTCCGCGAGAAGCTCTGGGCTGACGGTACATTCGTCGACTTTGAGCACAGCATCAACATCGCGCTAAACAAGTTGCGAGCGGCCCTGGGCGACTCGGCTCAAAATCCTCGATTCATTGAGACTCTGGCTCGTCACGGGTACAGGTTTTTGGCGCCGGTGAACCGCCGACTCCAAGCCGCGCTCCCGTCGGGGAAAATCATGCTGGCTGTGCTGCCTTTTGACGACTTGTGCAACGATCCCGGACAGGACTACTTCAGCGAAGGTTTGACTGAGGAAATGATCACACAACTCGGCCGAATTCATCCGCGGCGTCTGGGCGTCATCGCGCGATCCACGGCCATGCACTTCAAAGGGACGGACAAGCGGGCAGATCAGATTGGGCAAGAGTTGGGGGTGAGTTTCATCTTGGAGGGCAGTGTGCGTAGGACCCCTGACCGCGTACGTGTTACCGCCCAGCTCATCCAGATCTCGGACCAGACACACCTTTGGGCCGAAACTTACGACCGGAAACTATCCGACGTCTTGGATATTCAACGTGACGTCGCCAAGCGGATTGCCAAGTCGCTGACTGTCGAGCTAATCCCCGATCGGCAGACGGCATTGTCGCATGCCTCCACCAGAGATTCGGCCGCCCACGAGGCTTATCTTAAAGGGCGCTATTTCTGGAACAAAAGGACGGAAGGGGAAATCCAAAAAGCCATCGCATACTTCGAACAGGCCATTGCCAGGGATTCGGAATATGCCTTAGCGTATACGGGGCTCTGCGACTGCTATGAAACACTCGCCTTGTACGGAGGCCTTCCTCCCAGAGTGGCCGCCGCCCGATCTAGGATGGCGGCAACCAAAGCCCTGGAGATCGATGGCCATCTCGCTGAAGCTCACACATCCTTGGCTTTTGCGAACCTGCTGTTTGACTGGGATTGGCTGGGAGCCGAACGGGAATTCAAGCGAGCCCTCGATCTCAATCCCAATTGCGTCACAGGCCATCACTGGTACGGCCTTTTCCTCGCTCTGATGGGGCGCTTCGAAGAAGCGTTCGTTCAGATGAAACTCTCGCTGGATCTCGATCCTCTTTCTCTCGTCTTAAACTCCCACGTAGGCTGGTTTCTCTATTACGCCCACCGATTTGAACAGGCGGTCGGTCAACTTCGGAAGACGCTCGAAATTGATCCGCACTTCCCGTTGACCATCTATTTCCTTGGCTTGAATTTTCTGCAGAAGGGGATGATCGACGAAGCCATTGCCGAATTCCACAAGGCGGAACAGCTTTCGGAAAGCCACCCAGCGGCCCTGGCGGGGTTGGCCCGCGCGCACGGGCAGGCGGGGCGGAAGACGGAGGGGCAGCAGTATCTGGACAGGCTGTGCGCCTTGGCAAAGAGCAGATACATTTCTTCTTACTTCATGGCGTCTGTCTGGATGGGGCTTGGGGACAAGGGTCAAGCCATTGACTATTTGGAAAAAGCCTTCCAGGAACGATCCGGTTGGATGGCTCATCTCAAGGTCGATCCGGTTTTTGATGGTCTGCGCACCGACGCAAGATTTGAGAACCTCCTCCAGCGAGTCGGACTTCCCCCTTAATCTCAACTCATTGTAATCAACCTTTCCCCGCCTTGCTGGACCCCTATAGCAACCGCGTCAATTCCGGGACCGCTATTGATAACCCTGACTCGATATATTCACTGCAGTTCTCTGCCATTGTTTTCCAGCCGAAGCGCGGCACGGCGTTCAAAGGACCTTAATCCACAAAAAGTCGTTTCTTGTTGCTAAACGCATCATTCCCGTTCTCATTCGCGGGCCCAGAGCCGTTGATGTTGATGTTGGTGTTGATCTCGGTGATGGTTACCACTACTCCCGCCACCATTGAGCCGAATGCATCCGCTATAGTGGCCACCAACCTGGCTTGGAATGCCTTGCCTAAGAGTAAAGCCGGATTTGTCAAGAGGAATGGGGTCGAACCTAATAGGATAATCCGCCAATTGTCGAAATGAATTCTCAAGCGATTGCTCCTTTTGGAAAAATTCTGTAGGATAAAACGAGATGCTACAGAAGCGGAACCCCTTTCTGCAAATACCATCCCGAGGGATAAATCCGATTGATAATATATGATTAGAGCGAGGATGACACTGGCAGCACGATCCAACGAGAAGAATTACAGATTGATCAAGTTGGCTTCGCTTGAATGATTGCCCATGGGGAGGGCGAGCCTCCCGCTTAGACGGACTCCGCCTCGCAAGTCATCGTGCGGGCTGGACAGGCTGCGACTCAGCGGGAGCCTCGCTCCCTCCCGGCCGACTAGACTAACGAAGCGGAATTAGGCTCTCTGTACGATTAAAAGGGGACTGTGCAGGTGCGGGAACAATGCTATCTAGGTTGAGGTGGAATCATGCAGTGGCGAGCTCTATTCATTTTCTTTTGCCTTGCGCCGGGACTTTGGGCTCAGCAAGCAACCGGGGGCGCCCGTCATTTTGAGCGTGGCATAGAGCTCCAAAAAGAAGGCAAGCTGGAGGAGGCAATCGCGGAATATGAAAAGGCGCTCAAGCCCACTCCCCACTTCGCCGTCCTGGCCAACCTGGGCGCCGCCTATGCCCGCTTGGGAAGGTTCGAGGAGGCCATTGCCCGCTATGAAGAGGCCCTGAAACTGGCTCCTGGCCAGCCAGCAGTGCTGGCATGAGCAGTTCCTCAGGATTTCTTTCCAACCTGCGAATCGGACCGGAAGAACAGATTCCTTTCCCAGGTCCGATGCCTTTACTCTAACAAAAACGCTCATCCTATTGGATGAGGTTCAGGCCAGATTTTCCCTCCACTGTATTTCCTCCCTGCGTGAGCAGCACTTTCAATTCGTACTTGCCCGGCGCAAAGGCATTGGTGGGAAGCGTCCCGGTATATTGGATCCGCCCCTGGGGATCAGCGGCGGGCAACTCCGCCGGGAGCTCTCCCAGGGAAACTCCATCTTGAAGAATCTGCAATGTCATCTTGGGCTTTTCCAGGTTGTCTTGGGCTGGATAGGCCACGAAATACATTTGCAAGGGACTGCCAACTCTCAAGGTCACGGGATCTTCGGCAAAAGTTGAAATCTTTTTATTGCCCCAGCGGAAGGGATTGGAAGTGTCAGTGTCATTCGGGTTGACGGGTTCCACTTTTTTGATCAGGTTGAGGCTGCTCATCTGAAGTCCCGCGGCAGGCGCCGTCACGGCCAGACTGCTCTTCAAGGCACTGCTCTTTTCTGTCGGCTTGTCAAAGGCCACGGTCTCCACGGAATATGTCCCTGGGGGCAATTGGACTTCCCGGCTCAACAAGACATTGCTTTTCTTGAAGGTTTCCAAACGGTCCGCGGTAATTTCGAATGGATAAAACTGGCTGACCTTTTCCACAATTTTCCCTTCCCCATCCTTAAACAAAACCATCAGGGCAAATTGACTCTGAAACTTTTTGGTCTTGGGGTCTTCCGCAAAAGTAAAATTCTCCAAGGGCACTTCCATTAGCAACATGTGGCGCGAAAGACCGTTTTTAAATTCAAAGTGGGGCAGACGGAGGCGGTAATCAAAAGTATGTGCCGGAGCCGGCTGATTGAGCACTCCCAGAAGCGGGACCTCATAGGCCAGAAGTGCCGGCCCGCCTTCGGAGGCCGGTGGAACCGCGAAATAACCGGTGCGGGCCATAACGATTTTAGCCTTGGGGACCTTGACGTTGATCTTGCGGAATTTTCCATCGTACTGGCTGTTTTGAGGAGTGTACGTGATCTCGTAATAGCTGTTGATATCTTCGCTCGCCTGCTGGGCCGGCGTCTTGAAGTCGTTGCTTTCGCCGATCAGCATCCCGGAGGTGGCTTTCCCCAGATTTGTCAAGGCCTCCAGGGCATTGGTACGGATGGACCCTTCAGCGGACTCGCCCGCTCGCATTTGCCATTCGGAAACCGCTCCACTGGAATGATCAGCCTGGTTTTTGGAAGCCTCCGCCGCCCCCTGCAAGGCATCCCGTGTGCCCTGGGCCTGGCTCCAGGATGAGAGCGCGGCCAGGTAAACCGGGTAAATGCTGATGCGGGACCGGTTGGCCATGCTGATCAACCGGTTGACATGATCAATATCTTTCTGATCCACCCAAAGGCCCCAGGCATAATAGAAAAGGGGTTTACGCCCCGGAGCTACACCCAGTTCCTTGACCACCGATTGGAGTGAAAAAACCACCGTGCGCCAGCCACCCAGATCATTGGGTTGGGCATCCGCCTCTTTCATGATCTTGGTGGTTAACTGCGCCAGACGCTTGTCCAGTTGCGGATTCCCGGTCCCCCCTAAATACGGATCGGGATTGGCTGGCGGCAGGCCGCCGGCAATTGCAACCAAACCATTACGTGTCGAGTCGGAGTTTTTTTGCAATGCTTCGTAATCCTGGCTAATCGCACGGTCCATAGCGGCCAGCAACGACTCTTTCTTGTTGGTGTACTGCTGGGCGATGCAGAAGCGCTTGTCGAGAGTAAACAAGCCGATGACCACATTATCTCCCAGGTTGGTATTGAGAAATTCATTGAAGAACTTCCTCGCCACGCTTTGCCCGTCGGGACTCGTCTGTTGATTTTGAAATACCATGGTGACCACTTTGACTTTTTGCAGGGGGTCACTGCTCGCCACTGCAACTAGTGAATTCTGATCCACCAGACGAAAACTTTTGATCTTTTGTTTGGCACCATCTTCGATCACATCTACGTCGGATTCCTTCAAATCTCCAAGGGCTTTCCCCTTCTTGTCACGAGCCACCAGGTCGATCACAACTTCCTGGACATCGACTTTCATGGTCTGCTTATCCTCGGCAGCCTGCACTTGCTGGTAGACTGGCGGATGAATCATGCTCATCAACAAAACCATGACACCGCAAAGATCCCACATTTTCGGGCATTTCAAGAAACTCTGATTGGTTTTCATGGAAGTACCATCCTTTCCATCTATTTTGCATTGTGGTGGCCTAACGGCCTTTTTGACGGTTTGCCTTAGTATTCCAATTCGCAAGTTCGGTGACGTATTTTCACTATTAAGGTGACTTTTCATTAACCCCGCGATTCAGCGCGGGGGCTTAACATTCTTCCTCATTTCCCCGTCTCGTGCCGCCGCGCGAGCACGGCGGCACGAGACGGGGAAATGTTTGGTTTTCTCTATCCTTTTCCCCGCGCTGAAGCGCGGGGTTAATGAAAATAATCATCGAGGTTCCATGTTGCCCCAGAGAGGGTTGCTCTGTCGGATCCAGGGGAGGCAGCAGTGGGTTACTTTATCCTTCACGATTAGGCGTGACGTGGATTGATTCGATCACAACCTTCCCACTCTCATCGTATACCTTTAACAATGTGTGGATCAAGTAATGCATTGCGTCAGCGTGCAGACATAACAAAAACATATCAAGATGATGAAAACGGTCTTATGGGCATCCGCTTGAACAGAAAACATCGGAAGGCGAGCCCGGGATCTTGCCAAAACGGGAAATGTGAGAGAAAATGACGTCCTCTAGTGGGAAATGATTTCACTCCGTCATTGGTTTTAAAAACCCCTTTCTCATGAACGCAAAAAAAATCGCAGTTTATTTGCTATTGACCGCCGCGGTGGCATTTGCCTTCCCGACAGCTGCTTTTATTTCGTCCTCGGCACATCCTCAGACCACTTGTAGCCAGGGAACCTGGGCCAGAGGTGGTTCCTCCCCACAACCTCCAGCGCGAGAATCCCGTTTCAATCAGTTAAAAAAGGAGGCCGATCAAGCCCGGAAAGACCAGCGAAATGCCGAGGCCTGCCGCATTTATGAGCAGTTGGTCAAACTGAAACCCAATTGGGCGGAAGGGTGGTGGTACCTGGGAACTCTCTATTACGAGCAGAAGCAATTTGTGGCGGCTAGTGTCTCCCTGGAAAAATTTACGGCCCTCGATCCTGAGAATGGCCAGGGGTGGGGGCTGCAGGGAATTGCTGAATATTACTCCCGGGATTACAACCCGGCCCTGCAACACTTGACCAAAGCGCGGGAACTGGGGTTGGGAGACAACCTGGAACTGGCCCGCAATGTACGCTTTCACCAAGCCCTGCTGTTGAACCGCTCCCGGCATTTTGAAGAGGCCATGGCCATCCTGACTGGCTTCGGGGTGGAGCACCTGGAATCGGCCGCAGTGCTTGACGCTCTGGGTGCCGCGGCATTAAGAATTGCCGACCCGATTGACCAGCTTCCGGCGCCTAAACAGGAAATGATCCGTCTCTTTGGAAAGGCCACTTTCCTTGCCGCTGAACAGAAACTGGATGAATCCTTAAAGCTGTTTGAAGAGTTGGAATTCAGGTATCGGGGACAACCCAATGTTGCCTTTGTGTTCGGATTGGCCCTGCTGGTCGAGAAGCAGCCCGAGAAAGCTATGGAGTACTTCAATCTGGAATTGGCCAGGGATCCCAACCACGTACCCTCGCTGCTCCGGCTGGCCTTTCAGATGCTGGAAATCAATCAACTGGACTCCTGCGCCGGTTATGCGCTCAAAATTATCGAATTGGAGCCGGAAGACTATGCCGGGTATTATTTGATGGGCCGGATCCAACTCTACCAGCGAGATTACCCGCTAGCCATTACTTCTCTGGAAAAATCAGCCTCTTTAGCTCCTGAGTTGGCCGCCATTCAGTATGCGCTGTATGAGGCCTATCACCGCGTAGGACGACAGGAGGATTCCCAGAAGGCACGCGCACGATTCCTGGAACTGGACGCCAACGAAAAAAGAAAGCGGGGAGAGATTCTCTCCCCTGCTGCACCAACTGTTCCAAAATCAAAGGAGGCCGCCCCTTCTCCAGCCTCCAAAAAATAGCAGAATAGAGTGGAATACGCCGAAAGCCCCATCTCCCGGGTTTGCTGACTTATTTGCGATGGCAAAGGTTATAGAAACTACCAAATACGCGAAAAACGCTAAAGAGGCTGACATCCTAGAAGTTTTTGTTTTCTTTCGTAACTACTCACCCTCCGGACCGAGCAATTTAAAAGTTGCGCGAACAGGAAGTTCGCGCTTCCAAAATCAATCCCTGACAGGGGTTCAAGATAAATAGCCCGGGGCAATAAAAGTGGCACGATGCCACTTTTATTGCCCCGGGTGAACGAACCACTCCAGGAATACATGTTACGGAAATCCGCCATGGACGGCGGATTTCCGTAACACGCAAGATCTTCGAGCAGGACGCCTTCTTTGCAGAGATGTAAATCAGCGCAAGAAGACAAGAACTCTAATTCCTAGCAATGAATCCAATGGGGCCTGAATATTTGCCCTTTTGTGCATTTCGGGAACTTCGAAGTTTGATGGAAATCTTCTAATAATTAGCCTTTGGCATTTCCATCGAGCGTTCATCTGCAATATTGCAACATTGAAGTTCAGGAAATTATGAGACAATTTATAACTCTTTTTCTTTTCCTTATCCTGATAATCCCGTTGACCGGATTAAAGGTCCTCACCGCACCGCCAACAGGCAAGACTTCATCAGCTGCCCCTTCCCCGAAGACGCCCGCCTCGCCGGAGGAGACTCTCGGCCTACTCAAGCAACAGGCCGGGCAGGCGCGCGAGACGGGGGATCTTCCTCTCGCCCTTCAACTCTATCAGAAAGTTGTGAAACGCCAGCCCGACTGGGTGGAGGGCTGGTGGTACCTAGGATCGCTCAGTTATGAAGCGGACCAGTATGTCCAGGCCGTTCCCGCCCTCAAAAAAGTATTGAATCGTGATCCCAAGAACAGCCCGGCTTGGGGATTGTTGGGATTATGTGAATACCATCTGAACGAGAACAGTCAGGCGTTGGAACATTTGACCAAAGCCCGGCAGCTCGGGCTGGATCAGATTCCTGAATTTTCCAGAGTAGTGCGATTACATCAGGCCATCCTCCTCTGCCGGAGCCGACAGTTTGAAGCGGCCTTGTTTGTCTTGGCCACTTTCGCGTGGGAGCATCAACAGGCCAATTCAGTTCTGGACACCATGGGACTGGCTATTTTAAGAGTTCCCATTCCCCTTGAATCACTCTCTCCGGAGCAGCGTGAAATGGTTCGGCGCTTTGGTCAGGCCGCCTTCCTGGAGGGGGAACAAAAAAGCCAGGAAGCCCTGAAGGCTTATGAAGAACTGGAAACCCAATACCGGGGGCGTCCCAACGTGGCTTACGCAATGGGCTCCACCTGGCTAACTCACCGGGATCCCGAAAAAGCGATTTCTTTTTTCAAACAGGAACTGGAAAAAGATCCCACTCATGAGGCCGCACTGGTTCAAATGGCACTGCAGATGATTGTCTTGGGAAGGTTTGAGGAAGGGATTCCCTATGCCCAAAAGGTAATTGCCTTGTATCCCCAGAATTTTGCCGGGTATTATTCACTTGGCCGTATCCATTTTTATCTGAATCATCTGTCCGAGGCCATCCCCTTGCTGGAAAAAGCGGTCACGATGGCCCCGACCGTAGCCACTATGCATTACACGCTTTCACAAGCTTACCAGCGCAATCACCAGGATGAAAAGGCTCTGCAAGCACGAACTCAATTTGAAAAGCTGCAGACATTAAACAAAGACCGACGCACTGATCTTTTTATCACGATGGATGACCTATCCTCTCCTGATGACAAAGGTGTAAAATCAACTGCCCCGCGCTAACCGCAGAGGAGTTGTGCATGCCGGCACTGCTGGCGTGGCTTGAAGATAAATATGACAGGGACGGCAAACCCTTTATCAATTGGCAGGATGGATAAGAACCAATGAGTTTGCACAGATGGCCTAAAATTCTGCTGCTCGAGGTGAGCTGGATAGTCCTGGCATTCGGGCTAACTGGCCAGAACTTCCTACTGGGGGCTCCCCAAGCCGTAAAAGCACCAGCTCTCCCTCCGTCCCAACCACCCGTCCCAAAATTTGAAACCCTGCGCGTCCAGGCCACTGCCGCCAGGGAAAAAGGGCGGATCCCCGAAGCGCTCCGGCTTTATCAGACACTGGTCAGCCTGCGCCCGGATTGGGCGGAAGGGTGGTGGTTCCTGGGTGTGTTGAATTACGATCAGTCCCGCTTTTTGCCCGCCTCCGCTGCCTTTGAGCAATTTGTCAAGCTGGAGCCCGCCAATGGCCAGGGCTGGGGGATGCTCGGGATCTGCGAGGCTCAACTCCAAAAAGTGGAGGCGGCTTTGAAGCATTTAAGCAAAGCCTCCAGCCTGAAATATGGCGGGAATCCTGAGATGATCAGGGTGGGCCGCTACCATCAAGCTGTTCTCCTGACGCGGGTAAAAGCCTTTGAGAACGCCCTGGGGCTTTTAGGCCTCTTCGCGGTGGAACACCAAAAAAGTGACTCCGTATTAGATGCCATGGGGATGGCCATTCTCCGCCGAGCTGAGCCCCTGAACACCCTCACCCCCGCCGACCGCGCCATGGTGCGGGAATTCGGTCAAGCCGTCTTCCTGGAAGGGGAACAAAATCTGGAGGAGTCCGGACGAATTTTCCGCCAATTGGAAGCCAAGTACCGCGGCAAACCCAACGTGGCTTTCGCCTATGGAATCGATCTGCAGTTGCGGCACCAGGATGAAGAGGCCGGGAAATATTTCAAGGCCGAACTCGAGCGGGACCCCAACCATGTGGCGGCTCTTTTGCAGTTGGCCTCCAATTGCCTGGCTACTGGCCAAGTGAAAGAAGGAATGCAATATGCCCAAAAGGCCACTGAATTGGCCCCTGGCGATGGGATTGGATTCTACTTCTTGGGACGGTACCATCTCCGCCTCAATGAACTGCCCCAGGCCGTGGCCATGCTCGAAAAGGCTGCAAAACTCGAGCCCGAAATCCCCAACATCCAATATTCGCTCGCCCAGGCCTATACCCGCATGAACCGGCCTCAGGAGGCGGATCGAGCCCGTGCTGAATACGACCGGCTGGAGACACTATTCAAGCGCCAGTCCGGAATGATTTTCGATCCGAAGCAGGATTCGACACGGTCCCCTTCCGATCCCGTCGGGGGGCCCAAATAGCGGGAGGGCATGGCATGGAGCCTTGCCGGTTTCCCCCTTGGCGCAGGATCGAAGTTTTCTAGAGGTGAGGTACAGGATGCGTTGGAATGGACTGCTGATTTTTTTATGCCTGGCCAGCTACGGGTGGGCGCAGCAAGCGCCGCCGGAAATCAATCATTTTCAGAGGGGGATCGAACTCCAGAAGGCAGGCAAACTGGAAGAAGCCATCGCTGAATATGAGGTGGCACTCAAGCTCAAACCCCACTTTGCTGTGTTGGCCAACCTGGGGAGTGTTTACGCCCGACTGGGGCGATTTGAGGAAGCGGTCCGTTGTTACGAACAAGCCCTGGCGATGCAGCCCCAGCAGCCGGTGATCATGCTCAATCTCGGCCTGGCCTATTATAAAACCGGAAATATTGAAAGAGCTTTGCCTCTATTTGAATCGGTCATCAAGATAGATCCTGAAAACCAGCAGGCCCGCACGCTGCTGGCCGACTGTTATCTGCACTCAGACCAACCGCGAAAAGTCATCGACCTGTTGAGCGCCCCCGCTGAGCGTTCTCCGAATGACCTGGCCATTGCTTATATTTTGGGAAATGCCTATCTGCGCGACGGTCAGTTGGAGAAGGGGCAGCTACTGATTGACCGCATCCTGCGCAAGGGGGAAACCGCTGAATCCCACTTGCTGCTGGGAATGGCTTATGTCATAGGACGGCGCAACCAAGCCGCCATGGAGGAATTTCGCCGGGCCTCCCAACTGAATCCGCAACTCCCCATGGCCCATTCAAGCCTCGCCATGGAACTGTTGCGGGCGGGGGATCCCAGCGCGGCCCTCAAGGAATTTGAGGCGGAATTGGCGGTTAATCCCAATGATTTCACGGCTAATTTTTACGCCGGCTTCCTCAATCGCCAGAACCGCCAGGAGGCGTTGGCGCTTAAGCACCTCAACAAGGCCCTGCAATTGAGGCCGGGGGATGTCAGCACGCTTCTGCAGATCAGCCTGATCCATTTTCAAAAAGGGGAATGGGACCAGACACAAAAAATTCTCGAAGAGGTAGTGAAACGGTTTCCTGCCTTCGCGGAAGCCCACACCACACTGGCCCGTGTCTACTACAAGAAAAAAATGATCGCGGAAGGGGAACGGGAACAGAAGATGGGGGATCAGTTGCAGGCGGAGCAGGATCAGTTGAAAGTCAATGAGGAAAGGAAAGCCATTTCCAAAGGGATTTTGGATGAGAATCCCCCCAAGGCCCCTGTGGTTCCTCCGGCAACAGGGGAGAAGAAAAAATAATCGTCAAAACGAAGAGAATAAATCGACTGCTCCAGATGGATGCCAGCGCTCCAAGAATCTTGAAAAAAACTGTCTGTCTGGAAATTGATTTCAGATGGAAATAAACAATTGTCGAAAGCTCCATGCCCTCGCCCCGCCAAGCGGGGAGTGGGTGGTCCACAAATGCGGACCGGGTGAGGGGCCCAGTTTAGTGCTGATTCACGGAGGCTCCTCATCCATCCGCCAAGGCGGACCGGTTCCCCGCGTGCGGGGAGAAGGTTTCTTTCTCACTAGAGATGTTTGCAGCCCATTCCACTTATGCATTTTACACGGTTGCTTTATTTGCGCGGACTAAGAGGCTGTCAGCAATTTAGGTTCACTGATGAGAAAACTGACTGACCGTTTATTGATTGCTGGATTTTGAGACAGCAGTTTCGTAGGCGGCCAGATGTGAACGCAAGAGATCTGTCAGGTTCCGGTCGCTCCCCTGCACGGCCAATGCCAATGCCCGACGGGCTGTCTGGATGGCCTCGGCAGATCGGCCCGCCTTGAAATAGATGGCCCCCAGCAAGTCAAGACTTCGCGGGTCGTTTCCACCTGAGAGTTTTACCACTTGTTCAAAATGAGGCACTGCTTCGTTGTATTTGCCTGTTTCCGCCAGGACCCGCCCAAGGTTGTATTGGAGTTGGATGGAGTTCGGGTCCACCGATAATCCTTTATCAAAAATGGAAACGGCTTCACCATACCGTTTCATTTCGGCAAGGACTCCTCCGAGATAAATATAAAGTGCGATGGATCCCGGATCTGCCTCCAAGGCTTTTTCCAGGTGCGGAAGCGCTTCAGCTGGCCGCTGCTTGGTCAGGAGTGCAAACCCCAGATTTTGGTGGATCACCCCCGAGTCGGGAGAGGCCTCTAAAGCCATTTCAAAATGGGAAATAGCCTCATCCACCTTTCCGGTTCCCGCCAATGCCATTGCCAGGTTTGCGTGGGCTTCAGGATCTTCGGGAGAGAGCGTCAACGCCTTTTGACTATGGCCGATCGCCTCAGCAAACCTTCCTTTTTCGTTTAATGCTCCGGCCAGGTTGATAAGCGTTTTGGCATCTTCTGAATTGGTCCGCAGGGCTTTCTCAAAATAAGAAATAGCCTCCTCAAACTTGCCGGTTCGAGCCAAAGCAACTCCCAGGCTGTTTTCTATGCTGGCATCATTCGGGCTGAGTTCCAAGGCTTTGCGCCACTGGAGGGCGGCGGCTTCATATTGTTTTTTTGAAGCGGATTCGCGCGCCAGGTCCATCCAGGTGTAGAGCTCCGTTGCCGGGAAGTCGATCTTCATCAAACCATCCGGAGGAATGTTGACGAACTCTGGGATATTGACCGCGCGATTGGAGGCTGTCGTATTTTCGATCAGAATAGCCGGGCTGTCCTGCCCCTTTTTATCCAGGTGAGTGAGATACAACTGGGTGTAAGGCGACCTGCTTTTGGAAGAGAAGACCATCCAGCGGCCATTGGGTGAAATGCTGTGCCAGGAATTCATCAGCGCGGTATTGCACTGCATCCGCCGCGCTGCCCCCCCTTTGAAGGGGACAATATACAATTGGCTGTCAGGTCGCATCAGTTGCGCGTTTCGGCATTGCACAAAAACGATCCAGCGCCCGTCGGAAGAAACCTTGGGGAAATTGTTGCTCATTCCATTTTGGGAGGCCCCCGCTATTCTTTCCGGCTTCCCCCCTTTTCCCTGATTGAAGGGGATTCGGTAGAGGTCGTATTGGATCTGTGTCTCGTTGGGGTCGTTGGCGCGTTCAGGCATGATCCCTCCTGGGGGATAGGGATCCTTCGCCTCAGCCCGCGCATAGACAATATATTTCCCGTCGGGACTCCAGACCCCGCCGGTCTGCACGAAGCGCGGGTCGTCTGCCCCGGGCAGAGGCTGAAGGTAGCCAGCCTTACGATCATACCAGGCCAGGATTCCCCGGGTTGGATAAAATACCTGGAGGAAGCGGTAGTCCTTGAAATTCGTGACAAAATACTTCCCCTGGACATCTCCGAGATGTTCACGGGATTCCGTCCCCGGGTCATTAATCGTGGTTAAAACATAGTTTCCATCCGGTGAAACCTGGGACATGAAACCAACCCGCAATCGTCCTCCCAGGTTTCCACGGTGAGAGCTCCACTGAATCACATCCGGGTTGCCAATGGACATTTGCGGCTGAACTGAAGCAAGGGCGTACAATCCCTTATCGTTGGCCGGGCCATCCACGTCCATCCCCAATGTTTTTCCGTCACGCGAAAATGAGTGGCAGTTGGCGCAGGAATGGAGCCCTTCCATCAACAGCCGGCTCCGCGTTTCTCCAATATTGCGCAGCCTCCAGGCAATCAGCGGCACAGCGCTGGGCGCCAGCGGTTTGATAATTCCCTTCTGTTGTTCCGAGGGCATTAAAGGCACATCCCGGTAAAAAACCGGGGCTCCGACCGGGTCTTTAGAGATCTGCAGCGTCATCTGTCCTTGGGAAACCCGCTTGCCAGCTTGATCTTCGTTAAGGCCACTGACGGTAACAAGTGCCGGATGTTTCATCGAATGCTGCTTGATGGTGGACCAAATCCCGGCCTCCGGAGTCCATGTGTGCGCCTCCGCCTGCTCGCGAGAGAGCTTGGGCAGTTCATTGGTGGGACCAACACAGCGCGGGTCAATCTCACCCAAACGCATCGGCTCACCGGGTGATCTCATCCGCAGGTGTGGTGAATGGTCGGCAAAAGTTACTTCGATCAACCAAGAGGTGGCCTGGGGGGTTGAATCACGCCAGATAAAAGTAGGGGGCGGGAACTCAGGTGGGAAAATGGATCCGTCGCCCGGATAATCGATGATAATCGAATTAAGGGGTGCTTGGGCCTGCAAACCTGCATCCCGCGATTTGTGCTCTGCGGAAAACCACTCGCCTGCACCGGCCCAAAACATGATTGAGACTCCAAAGGCTAAAGCTCCGACAGTCGATTTCTTCACAAACCTCCCCTGTTCATGAATAAAGTACGAGTCAACAAAACAGCCGTTGGAACTACTTGAAGTCTTTGCGAAAGGTCGCTTTTCTTGTGTGATGCGTTAGTCCGCCTTGGCGGACACAACCCATCAGGCTCTGGCCCTTTTTACGACTTTATGGATAAACCCTACCTGGTTCCTCCCGAGCTTTCGCCCATCTTGAAAAACGCATGTTCTTCCACCGTCTGGTTGCCCTGCCAGACAATGGCCCTGGCTTCATAATCTCCCGGTTGAAATTGATCGGCCGGTAGAGATGCGATGAAGGGAATTTGCCCTGCTTCATTGGCCGACGGCAGCTTGAGGGAGGAGTCTGAAACCACCAGTCCATTCTGCAGAATTGGAACCGCTCTCACCACCGTCGCCATGGACGTTTCGCTCCTTGGGATTCGCGACTATGCGCTCGCCGTGCGCGCTCTCGGAAAGTTGCCCGCTGTGAATGATTTCCGAGAACCAGGCCGGCCGAGAAGCCATTTGCAAGATTTACCAGGATGCATAGTGCGCGGTTGCTGATCGCGCAGTGAAGCGAGTGTAGTCAACCGGGAAAAGCGGTGTCGAATCAAAGAACGGGGATATTTTGCCGGGAGATGCGCGGGAAGACACGTCCGAAGGACAACTAGAGGGAAGATGTCTGTATACAACTTATAATAAGCCACTTACTGTACGGAAGGCACCTTATCCTGTGCCAAGCGGATCAACGAAGACGGGGATCGCTAGTCCAGGGGGGCGACAAAAATCCCTCAAACCAAGTGAGGAATCTCTCCAAAGTTTCAATCGAAGAGGGATTCCTCACTTCGTGGGGATTCATCGCCGGGCGCGTGCGCGCGATGTTGGGCCGCGACCCGAAGCTAGTAAGCTGCCACCTGGGCGGCAACTCTTCGATCTGCGCGATTGCCGGAGGGCATTTGATCGACACCAGCATGGGTTTTTCGCCGCAATCGGGCTTGGAAAACGCGACGCGCTCCGGCGACGTGGACGTGTTCGCAGTGCTCTACATGATGGAGCGCCGCGGCTGGAGCGTGGAGGAAGTGCGCCGCCAATTGGCACAGTCGGGCGGCCTGGCTGGGCTTTCCGGCATTGCCGGCGGCGACGTGCGCGATCTGGAAGCGGCCGCTGCGGCCGGCAACCACGACGCCGCGCTCGCCCTGGCGGTGTTCGTCTACGAGGTGAAGAAAACCATCGGCGCCTATGCCGCCGCGATGGGCGGAATCGAAGCCCTCGCTTTCACCGGCGGCATCGGTGAAAACTCCGCGCGCATGCGCGCCGCGTGTTGCGAGGGCCTCGAGTTCTTGGGCATCAAGCTGGATCGCGAACGAAACGAAACCGGAGCAGGCGACCGCGCCGTCTCCACCGCAGATTCCGCCATCACGGTGCTGGCGCTGGCCACCAACGAAGAACTGATCGTGGCGCGGCGGGCGTGGAGAGCGCTGGAGGAGCGAAGGGGGGGACGCTGTTGACTTGGCGCGCGACGAGCCGCGAGCCTGCGAAGCAGGGGGCTTGTGGGGCAGGTTGGTAACCTGCGCGCCGATTGTCAATCGGCGCAGCCGGGCAACGCCTGGCCTGGGCAGGCCAGGTCGTCTGATGATGGTATTGTCGGCTGCCGGAACGGATTGAGGGAGATCATCTGAGGACGCTGACACGCCGAGAAGTCATCGCGGGCATGGCTGGAGCTAGTGGGTTGCCGTTGGCCGCAGCTAGCGGCGGCAAGCTGGACCGGGCGGCGATTGTCAAACGGCACAACCCCGTGCTGCGCGCGCCCGACATCACCTCGCCGTGCAGGTGGGGAACGAAAGTCGTTAAAGCAATATCATCAACTGATTCGTCGTATTGCTAACGACCAACCAATACCTTGGCCTGCCGTCCATTGTATGCCACATAGTACAACGATGAAGCTTGTCGATGTTCGTGCGCGTCGTGTGACCGGGCGCTGCTGAAGGCGCAATTCGGCAATTGCATATAGCTCAATCCTCCGCAAATCAGCTGTTTCATTCCTGCACCTGTTCGCATCGGCCGATCCTTTTGATATGTATAATGAAACTATTTATCTTATCAAAAACCCAAATCGGTCCCGATATTCGAGATCTTAATCTTGAAGTGTTAAAAAAATATTTATAATTATTACAATGAACTACAAAAACTAGAATTTCCTGTACTTGGTTGGTTGGTATTGCTAGTATCCTTTAAATCCATCATCGACATCAAAAATTAATTTATTTAGTGGAGTGATGGTAAATTTACCATTTTCTGATCCAATGAAAAGGGGAACATTACCTGCTACACAAACAAATCTTTCAATACCATCTAAGGGAGCATATTTTTGGATGATATTATCAACTGCTAATTGGAGCACTAATGGTAGCACCTCACGAGTATCCAAATACATCTTAGGGGGCTCTGATTTGTCAGTTATTTGTTTGACAACTTCATTGTAAAAGAATTCCTTACCAAAAAATTTTCGGGTACTTCTAACTTCAGTGGGTGGTAACACATTTATTAGTGCTACAGAATTACCAAGTTGGAACTGAATTTCATAGGTGGTTGGAGTTTCCCTAATTAAATTAATACTACCGTTTTCTAAACCTTGTAATAAATTACCATCGGCAAATCCATAAATTCGTTTGAGTACAAATTCATTGTAATCATTGTTATTTTTGGGGACCGTAAGTTCGTAAACACTAACGTCATTCATTTTATTTTTTCATAAAATATTAATAAATAATCATTTTCCTAAATTTAATGACCCCCTGATAAATTATGGGATCATTCGAATAGACTAGAGGGTGTAGAATCCGATTATAAAATTTTAGTCCAAAACTGATTATTTAATCCATAACTAACAAAGAGAATAGAAATCAAGTACATGGAACTTACACCCGAATTCATTATAAATACCGCACAGAGTAAACAGGATCTTTCGGCAGCAACTATTGTATATCTGGAACTTCTGCTCCGTGGTTATAATGAAGCTTTGGCTGGAGTAACTGACACTGATGCAATAACTAATTGGATTCCTCAAGTTTTTTCTGGTACTCTAAGTACCATCTTGGTGGAAGCCGTTTCAAAATCTACTAATGGGATTTCAGCATTATTTGAAACTTTGATTTCAGAAATTATGCAAACGGCTATTTCATTAGCATTGGTATCCCAAGATAATACAATTCATCCTTGGGATATTCAAACAGCCATTGGTAATGATGATAATTTAAGTACAGCTTTTCAAATTACTAAGGAACAAAATACCTTACCAGTGACTATAATACTCAATGGAACCTCCTTCGATCATGAAGTGAGTTATGAATTTGTAATGGGATTCCTTCTCTACACAAATATTCATAAACTCGATTGGCAGATTACTGTCCTCGAACAACCAATTGTGGTCAATTGGGAACCAAATACTCTTGAATATCAACTTCATAGAAGACTTGAAAGTTCTCAATTCCATTATAAAATAACCATTGATAACATTCAATATTTCTTCAATACTCCTGAATTTATGAGAGGCTTTCAAACAGGTTCCTTGTGGAACAATGATTCCTTAATCCAGTGGTCTGATTTAACTGGGTTGGATGAAGGTAAACCCATTGCATTAACATTTTAAATATAAGTTAAGTAACTTATATTCAGTTCCGTGGAATAAACTCTGGGTATTTTTGTTTTGGAAGCGACTCTGGATGTTCACGGGTTGCTATTCCTCCTGATAACTGAGGGTACTCTGCAGGATATCGATAAGAGCTCTGTGCCCACTCTGGAGGACCTCCCATGAAGACATAGGGTTCATATTCGTGGTCAAAAAACTCTTGTTTTTGTAGTTCATTGTAATAATTATAAATATTTTTTTCTAACACTTCAAGATTAAGATCTCGAATATCGGGACCGATTTGGGCTTTGATAAGATAAATAGTTTCATTATACATATCAAAAGGATCGGCCGATGCGCGCGAGGCGCAGCTTAACCAAAGCAAGCAACTGAGAGATTGGCTTAGGCCCCGGCACAGCAGGATTATCTACATCACAGTACCTGGAAG
>CAWDMN010000043.1:0-8529 GCA_963803155.1 uncultured Acidobacteriota bacterium | reverse complement strand
TGAGACTGGCGCCATCCTTCTTTTGGATCTTTCCGGTAATCTGATCGCCGTTTTTCAGACGGACCTGATCAGCCCAGGCGATCCCGGATAATAATAGAAACATCAACAAAGCCATCAGTCTTCGCAACATCGTGAAATTCCTTTTTCGTTTAAGGAAACGAGTCTTAAATTACTTCCTATACTGGAAGCTTCCCTTGCAGTCGCGTTAAATCTATGGCCACATTTTTAAAGTGGTTGACTACGTACTTTTCCCTTTGAATAGACCCATGGCCGCATTCAAAAAACCACTGCTGGCTGATGGCAGTTGGCCGTTCGGGGTAAGTTTGTCAACAATGATCGGCAATAGTCCTGCCAGCGCGGAACTGGTAATGTCTGCAGATATGCCCGCCTTGGTTGCGAGTTGCTGAATAGACTCATTTCCCAAAACGGATTGAACTTGTCCGGCTGAGACCGGCTGATTCTGTCCTGTGCCCACCCAGGAAGAGACGATGTCGCCTAATCCCTTGCCGTGAAAAGCATCCACGAGACCAGATAATCCGCCTCCCTGTCCGCTCTGCAACATCTCCATGACAGCGCCCGCTAAGTTGGAGTGTTCTTGGCCCGCTCCACTTCCTGCCATCTTCATAACTTCGTCAAGCAAACCCATATTTGCCTCTCTTCCTCGAAACTTAAATTTTGCTCTGCAACCACTCAGGCCATCTAGCATCATTCGGAATCGGTACCGCATTCCCATTGGCGATAGAGGTTGGCACCATCGATTGTTCACGTCGTGGACAGCGGTCCCGATCCCGAATCTTACCCATCTTGAAAGATGCCACTTCGGCAAACGTTTTAATTCTTTGCCTTCCCGCCAGCTTTCGCCTCGCGATAGCCAGCTTTCTTGGCCTCTTCCACGGTCATGTACTTGCCGTTTTTGGTTTTCCCGAAATATCGATCCCCTTCCACGTGATACACCCTGCTATTCAGGTTCACCCAAACCATCCCTTTGCTCGGTGGCGGAGTGAAAGGAACTTCCTGCGCGACAGCTTTGGTTTTGGCTGCGGTGGTTGACGCCTTCTCCGTGGCTGTCGCTGTTACCGCCTTCTGAGCATCGGATGCCGCGGTTGTCGCCGATTCCTTAGTTTCCGTGACGGCTTTCTTGGATCGCTTCTTGCCTTTCGTTGTCATTTCCTCCGTCTGAGATGAAGGAGTCTGGGCTCCGAACAAGCCCGGCACACAACTAAATCCCAGGATTACAGCCAGAATCGTGGACATCATCAAACATCTGTTACGAAGCTTTCTCATCGAATCATCCTCCTGGATGTTTTATTTAAACTTCTGCCCTGCAAGGACACAACAATCTGAGATTGAAATTCCTTGAGCCTGCCATTAACGCAATAAGAAACAATTCCAGCGGCTTCACTGTTTGGATATTGTTCTCGAGGGGTTCCACGTCATGATTTTTTGATCCGTCAACATTATTTCTTCGTACTACAGGAAAGTCAAAGTTCTATTCATTTATTGCAGACCTTTGGCCAAAATAGATCATGACATTTATGATATTGATTCGTTATGGCTTATGCGGTCCATGCGGATTTCTACGGAGGAGGGATGAGACTCTCCGTGAGACACTATACTGTCTCAAGAGTGTCTCGCCTGAGACGATCACTCTGTTTGTTTGGAAAGTCCGAAGGGATATGGCTCCATGCGTTCACCCGGCATTGGGGCCATTCAACTCTTTTTTGTTTCGCCCGATATGCCGAAAGCCGTCATGCGTCGGTAGAGCGTAGCCCTGCCGATTCCCAAAAGACGGGCGGCCAACGCGCGATTGCCGCCGGCTCTGGTCAGGGTTTCCAGCAATCGTTGCCGGGGGTCTTGATGCGGAGATTCTAAATTTGGGCTGGAAGCAATCCCCGCTTGGCTTGGTTCATACAATTCCGGGGGCAGGTCCTCAATTTCGATCTCATGGCGACGGCAGTGAATGACCGCAAATTCAATGGCGCTCTTCAACTCCCTGACATTCCCCGGCCATGAATATTCCAGCAACCTACCCATAGCCTCTTGAGAAACTCCTGGAATGAGTTTGCCCGTCGAGGCTCTAAACTCCGCCAAAAAACGTGGAATTAGCAAGGCAAGATCTTCCATTCGTTCTCGCAGGGGAGAAATTCGGATTCGAGCAACTCGGATGCGATAGAGCAAGTCCGCCCGAAAATTTTTTTGGGCAACCATCTCGTTCAGGTTACGATGGGTGGCGGCCAGGATGCGCACGTTTACCTTCCGTGGTTTGGTTTCACCCACGCGGGTAATTTCCTTTTCCTGCAATACCCTGAGTAAGCTGGTCTGGATCCCCAAAGGGATATCGCCGATTTCATCGAGAAAAATCACGCCTCCATCCGCAGCTTCAAACAGCCCTCGCGCATCTTCAATCGCTCCGGTGAAAGATCCACGCTTATGTCCAAACAACTGGCTGGCCACGAGTGACTCGTTCAACCCGGCACAATTCACGGCAATGAAGGGCTTGTTCCGACGATGGCTGCAGGAATGGAGCGCCCGGGCTACCAATTCCTTCCCAGTTCCGGTTTCGCCCTCGATCAAAACCGTGGAATCGATCTCCGCCAACTCCTTAATCAGGGTGTAAACTAGCTGCATGGATTTGGCCTTGCCGACTAGTTTTTCAAAGTGCCCCTTCTCGTCGAGCATTTGACGGAGATCATGGATCTCCGCCATATCATAAAGAAAGTATATTTTCCGCTTGGGATTTCGGGGATCGTCTCGAACGTCAACTTCCATCCAGTATTGATGGCCATCTTCAGCTTCCCAATGAACCGGAATCCGTGTGCGAGTTTGTGGAGGGAGCTTCGCCATTTCCTTCATCTGGTTTCGATGGAGAGTCTGAAAACCAGGCATTTCATTCCACTGCTTTCCAAGAACATCCTCCCGCTTTATGCCGAATAATTTCTGGGCTGGGGTGCTCAGGAAAACGCAGCGTCCGTCCTCATCCGCAAGAACAGTCCCAAGCCATAGCTGATTTAAGATCAGAAGCAAGTCGTCTCGGCTGGTCTTAACTTGCTTTAAAATCTCTTCCAACTCGTCTTGCGCTTGTTTGCGGCCGGTAACATCCCGAAGGATAACAATCACTTCATTGCTGCCCGTGACGGCAATTCGGGCTTCCATATAACGGCTTTCGCCTCCACGCGGAGAAGGGTATTCAAAAGCTTCCACCGTCCTGTTTAGAATGGCTTTTTCTACAAGCCGCATCAATTCGTGGGCCACTCCGGGCGGGAGAACTTCATGCACCTGTTTCGGTCGAACCTTCAGGCCGACGGGATCCATTTCACCGAAGGATATGTAGGATCCGTCCGTCTTCAAGCGAAACATCGAATCCGGCATAGCATGCAACAGATGCCGGGCCTCCGCTTCACTCTGGCTCAGAGCTTCACCTGCCTGCTTCAAGCGCTGGAACTCAACCCCACGCTCCCGGGCCTTCTGAAGAATTTCCCGTTTCTCTTCTAGTTGTTCGGAGTATAACTCCAGCAGCAGAAATTTCCTCCCCGCCAAAGAAACGGCAATGGCGCGGATTGCCAATTCCCGCCCCGCGGTATCGATTTCAGTCCAGGGTTCAGAGCGAAGTGGAGCCGAAGATTCCTTGACCCAGACACTTCGTGCATCAATCAAAAAGTTTTCCAGAAAAGGAAAGCGCACTTCGGGGCGAAAACTACTTCCGAAGGGAACCGGCGGGATCAGTTGCTGATACCAACTTGGAGGCGGGGTCAGGTTGCGGAAAGAGCGGTCTCTTTTTTCTTCCCAAACAACATAGTCTAGTGCTTCAAATAATCCATGGATATTTATTTTTGTCATGTGAGGTCGAAACGTTCTTTTCCAGGAAAGCAATCCAAGAAAATCAATGGGAGACAACTACTCACTTTGGGGTAGCTTTCATCAACTTTTCTGCTAGCGCGTAGAAGAGCTCTTCCAGCCCCACGCCCGTCTTGGCGCTTGTCTTAATAATCGGGGAAACCGTTTGCCGCAGTTGAGCCTGAAGTTGTTCGTCCACGATCCATTCATGTTCAAGATCGACCTTGTTAATCGCCAAAACAAAAGGAAGTGAACCATATTCCTTTTCGATACGTTCTTTAAGCTCCAAAGCCTTTTCCAGCGTTGAGGGACGGGTTCCATCCACCACCAGGATGCATCCTGCGGCACCTCGCAAATAGCTGGTTTGCATCTGAGTAAACTCATCTTCTCCTGAAAGGTCCCAGATGATCAGCGTTATTTCCTGGCTGCTAATTTCGATCTTCTTCTTGACGATCTTCACCCCGATCGTCGTCAGGTAACGATCGGAGAAGGTTCCCTCGACGAAGCGTCTAACCATGCTTGTCTTGCCGACCGCGACGGCTCCAAGCAGGCAAATCTTCTTCTGGATCATGGATGGGAGGCCCCCCCGTCGGAACTCGGTCGCAATTCAATCCGGAATAAGGCACATCGGCATCCCAAAGAATCGGTTTCTCCAGCTCTGGCGGCAAAAAATCGGTCCGCCGGCAAGTTGGCGGCAACCAAGTAACGCACGATTTGGTTGGCTCGCTCCTGGCTGAGCAGCCGGTTCTGCGCCGCGCTGCCCGAAGGATCCGCATGGCCCTGCACTTGGATCTTGACTTCACCAAGGGCGTGGCCTATATCGAGCAGTGACCGGAAGTCAGTCAACAAGCCGTCCAACAGAATTTTCTGAGAAGCTCCAAGATGCGCATCACTCAAGGGAAACTCGAGCCGAACCTGTTCCAGCTTGGCTTCCATCGATTGAAATCTGCTGAACTCCCGGTCAATCAAACCATCTTCACGCCAGCTCATATTCAAGAAAACCGTCCGGGTCATTCTCCTCGCCTGTACAATCCATGAATGAGGCGCAACTCCCGAGACATGGAGCTCGCCGCGTTCCATTCGAAAAGAGACCGTGCCGGGTGGCTCGAAGATTTTCCTTGCCCGTATTTCCCCCAATGGCGAGTCAAGCGATATAAAGGATCTCCATTGACACTCGACTTCTCTGGGATCCAAGTGGGCGCGCTTGAGCAATTCTCCTGGGTCGGGGGCTAACGGATCAATGAAACCGAAGACTCGATATTTGCCACCCCATTTGCCATGCTGAGTGACGATGATTCCTGGCTCGGAATTTAATGCTCCGAGAAATGTTGACCACCGCGAATTAGACCGGAGCGTCATAAAAGCCCACCAACCTAAGAGAATGGCAATGAGTCCCGCAAATGCGTATAGAGCGTGGAAGCGAATCTGCCGAAGAGGCCGGAATTCGGCCTGCAGACAATCTTCCAGGAGCGGCAAACAAGGTTCAAAGGGTTTGGTGTCGCCATCAAAGGAACTCAGCTCGTTTTCTTGCAGGCGGCTTATTTCGTCGAGGGCGTCCTGCAAACGCACAGGCAATGTCACCGGCGGATTGCCGCGCACAACGGCAGCGAGAATCGCTTGGGGGCCTCTTTCGAGAATTACCCGCAACTCCCCTACCGTTACTACGTCCAGCTCATCCTCCTTGTTGGGGGAAAACGATTCTCTCACGAAATCCTGAAGGGCGGTGAGCATCCCCGAGATCAGCTCCTTGTCTTTTTGTTCCGCTATGCTGGCAGTGGATTGAAGAAGCGCACCCGTTTTTTTATGGATTAAGAAAACTTGTTCCACACGGTACAAGAGACTGTGCAGTACGGCAATTTCCGCGAAAGATTTGCCTGTGCGCATGGCCTCAAAACGCCATTTCAGGCTCTCCCAGGAGAGGCTGTGTTCCAGCACCCGGTTCAGGGATTCCACCATCCCATTTAACGCAGTCGAGACTGCCTTGCGGATAATGGATCCGAGGATGGGAAAGAGGGCCTCCACGATGATCTGGGAGTTTTTTCTAATCGAGGCGCGCAAAGACTCTTCTACAACGGAAACCATTGCGCTATTCAGTTCCCGCCCCTGCTTAGTGGAGATCCGCACTGCTTGGGGCAGCGCCGCGGCAAGCTCCCGCGCGCGAACGTCAGGATTGTCTAGACGCTCCTCAAGAGATTCGAGGCGTGATTGCTCAGGACCCACCAGAAGGCCCCGCAGAGCGGAATAATCGTCTGGGATCGAGTTGGATAACTCTTCTGTCTTGCTGTCAGGTATGAACTCACTAAATGAGTCATTTATTTTTAACTTTTGGGGGCCGGGACTTATCTCCATGATTGAGTTCCGTGGCGAGTTCAGTGAGTTTAGATGCCAGAAGCGCTCGATCGGCCTTGCTTTCACGAAGCTCCTTGATTTGCTCTTCGAGTTGATTTTCGAGCCCTTCCTTTTCCTGCAGGATGCTGGATTGCAGCAGCTTTAACTGCTGGTTGAGCTGCCCCTGGAATTCTTCACGGTTTTTTACCGATTGCGAATTGATCACTCCGATTTTTTTCTGAAAATTAATCTCGTCATCCTTGATCTTTGAGAGTAATTCGTCCGCGGATTTGTTTCTGCCCTCCTTTTCGGCGAGAAGATCATTCTTCAGCGATTGGCTTTCCCGAAGAAGGTGTTGTTCCAAGGTTTGAAACTGACGCAGGATCTCTTCCCGGAGGCTGGCTGATTCTCTCAACAAATGTTCTTCGAGGGACGCAAACTTCTTCTCATATTCCTCCATTTGAGCGCCAAAGAGAATATCCCTAATCTGATCGACATTGCCTCGATTAGGAGGCTTGGAGGAGGAGTCGGGAGCGTCAGCCTCGGGTTTCAATTCTTCCTTCCCCTTTGGGATTGGCTTGATTGTTTTCATTTTGTTTTGCCTGGAGGGATCCTAGAAGAAATCGCAACGATTCTCATCGCAGGGCCTTAGAAGAATAAAAAAGACAATAAGGTTTTTATTCTAAAACACCACATTTCACCAGAGCAAGCCTTTTTTCGACTTGCGGGATGTCTTGATCGGCGCCGTAGTTTCGTTAGGTTGAATTAATGAGTTTCTTTTTCCTAAAAGGAAAGTAGGCAGAAAAAGAGAAGCCCCATCGGTATTACCATCCATCCCTCAGGGATTTCATGTATGCTTTCCCAACCCAAATGCGGCGATTTTAAGTCGATTCTCTATCATATAGTCATGTTTCCCCGGCACAGCCGGGGATTTACCTAATTCAATTAGGGATAAAACCCGCAGTAAACGCAAGCCCGGAGCCGGTCTTGGTCAGTTTGCGACAAAAATTGCGACGGTCCATGATAATCCTCTCCATTTGTTTATTCTGTCACTGCGGCATAGTAGACACTGCAACCCCTCCCTGCAACTAGGATTCATGCCGGTCCCTGCATGGGCACTGGAAACTTGGCTGGACAATAACTGATCGAGTCTCTGTCACCCAACGCCTGAAGCCAAGTGCGTATTCCGGTGGGATTGACCACTGGTTCCTTCGGGAAATGACCACCGATTCCGGTGGGAGTTGGCCACGCTCAGAGTGCAGCGACGCAGGAGCGGTTTCATCTTGTCAATGGTGGTCAACGAAGGTCAATAAAAATGGGTAAGAGTTGATCCTCAATATCATCTCGTCTTTTTATCATTTTTTCTGAAGAACAATTCTATACCTGCACAGAAATTGTGCAGGCAAGCCAAAGTTGGTTGCGCAAAGTTTTTGCAGGCATTGGGGAAGGCATTTTTGCCGGTGGGAACTGTGAACGCAGGGAAGGGATTGCCACAAATTAACATGGAAATACCTCCTGGCTAGCGAGTGAAGGACGGAGGGTCTGTGGTTGCGCCGACGGGCGTATGGTACAAAAACTCAACTGGGGATCAATCATAACAGAAACAGTCGTTGTAGCGCGCTGAAGCCGGCAGCTTTCAGACGAGATTGGAGTCTATGCCAAGCGCCATATCGCAATTTTTCCCTGTTTTATCGTTCACAGATCGATTGGAGGAAATTGACCGTCACTTTGACGAAATTGCAGCTGCCGCATCGAAACTGTTATCTGGCGTAAATGCCAGTTTGCGCATTTCTCTGAAGTTGACACCACTTATTCGACATTATGATGACATTGATGGATTCGAAAACTTTCCAGGAGTCAAGATGCAGAAGGGGAGAGAGGCTTATGTCATTGTTACAGGTATAAATACTCATTACCTTCGTCGAGAACCATCCGTTCAGAACTGTCCGTTTCATGACTAGGAAAATAGTCTTGCTCATAGAGTCTGCTCGACAAATCAACCCATAACAATCAGGTCCACAGATCCACGATCATTTTTTATTACTAAGGAACTGTATCATTGCAGCCACCGCGATGTTAGTGCAGACAAGGCTGCCCCAATTGGTTTACATAATCTAGATCGCTGCGGATGCCGGAGTGGCTCAGACGGACAAGCATTTTGTGAAATTGCAGCTTTTGAGTCCCACCTCTGCTACAGGGCATGTGCGATTGAAGAAGTATGTACTACAGCAGAGGTTTTCTTGCTCTCTTGTAACAAGTCTGCGGACGAGTCTTAATTTTAATTTTTATAATTGCCTTGGTCTTGGGGAGGGAAATTTTCTGGAGGATTGAAATTAGCCTGACTTTGACAACTCACGTTAAAGAGAT
>CAWDMN010000042.1:0-56834 GCA_963803155.1 uncultured Acidobacteriota bacterium | reverse complement strand
ACTTTGACAACTCGCAGCTGATTTTGACCCAAGCGCGATTTTTTGTACTCAGAAGTCGTTTTTTATCAATAACAGTTTCAGCAAAACGCCGGGAAAGTGCTTGTAGTGCCGACCTACCCCATTGACCTCGGCAAAAAAATATAGACAATGGGACGATGTTTCTACGAGCGAAGGTCCGAAAAAAGGACGGAAAAGAACACCGATACTGGAGCATTGTCGAAAATCGTCGCACCCAGAAAGGCCAGGTGATTCAGCGGCACGTTTTATATCTGGGAGAAATCAACGACGCCCAAAAGGAAACCTGGTGTCGAACGATCGAACTATTTGAAGACGGCCGAGAGTCCCCTCGTCAAGTGGCGCTGTTTCCCGCGGATCGGCCTGCCCCCGAAATAAAAACGGAAGTCGTGCAAATACGGTTGAACCAACTCAGTCTGCACCGGCCGCGTCAATGGGGTGCCTGTTGGCTGGCCATGGGAATCTGGAATCAATTGAAGTTGGATGATTTTTGGGCGGAGCGGCTATTGCCCAGTCGAGAGGGGACTCGCTGGTTGAATGTGCTGAAGACGCTGACGGTCTATCGTCTGCTCGACCCCGGCAGTGAATGGAAGCTGCATCGGGTTTGGTATGGGAAGAGCGCGATGGGAGATTTATTGGGCGAAGACTCGGAGGTCCTGCCCCAACAGAATCCCTATCGCTGTCTGGATCTGCTGTTGAGGCACAAGACGGAGATGTTTTCTTTTTTGCGGGAACGGTGGGAGGACCTGTTTCAGGCGGGATTCGAAGTCTTATTGTACGACCTGACCAGTACCTATTTTGAGTGTGATCCTCCCGGGGAAGGAAAGAGAAAATTCGGATATAGTCGAGATAAGCGACCCGATTGCGTGCAGGTGGTCATTGGGTTGATTGTCACCCCGGAAGGTTTCCCCTTGGCTTATGAGGTCATGGACGGCAACACGAGTGACAAGACCACCTTGTCTGGTTTTTTGGAAAAGATCGAAGCTCAATATGGGAAAGCGAATCGGGTGTGGGTCATGGACCGGGGCATACCGACCGAAGAGACACTGGCGCAGATGAGGAAATCGGATCCTGTGGTCCATTATCTGGTGGGGACCCCTCGCGGGAAGTTGACCAAACTCGAACAAGATTTTCTGGCTCAGCCGTGGGAGAAAGTCCGGGAATCGGTCCAGGTGAAGCTGCTTCGAAAAGAGGACGAGTTATATGTGTTGGCGCGCAGTGCAGGCCGCTTTGCCAAGGAACGGGCGATGCGCCAACGCCGGTTGAAGCGTTTCTGGAAAAGGTTGCAGGAATTGCAGCGGCAAAAACTCACTCGGGATGTGTTGTTGATGAAGCTGGGAGCCGCGAAAAAAGAGGCGGGAAATGCGTATCCCATTGTCGAGATCCGAATTCCCAGTCCGGATGAAAAAGTGGATGCGACCACCTTCACTTTCGCCTTGAACAGAAATAAACTCCGGCAGGTCCGTCGGACGGAAGGAAATTATCTGCTGCGATCCAATTTAGGTGTGGAGCAGACGGCCAGCCTATGGGATTACTATATTCAATTGACCGAGATCGAAGCCGTGTTCCGAAATCTGAAGTCCGACCTCGGATTGCGCCCGATCTATCATCAAAAAGACGAGCGCATTGAGGCGCACATCTTTGTGGCCTTTCTCGCTTATTGCCTGCACGTCACTTTGAAGCAACGTCTGGCTCTCCTGGCGCCAGGCCTCACACCCCGGCAGGCTTTGGATAAACTGGCGGAGATTCAAATGGTGGATGTTCACTTGCCGACGACCGACGGCAAGAAACTGATCCTCACTCGATATACGCATCCAGAGAAAGACCAACAGTTGTTGCTCCATCAGCTGAAGTTGACTTTACCCAGTCAGCCACCTCCCAAAGTGACTGCGGATGATCTCAGCCATCCAGCAGAGAAAGCCGTTGTTTTGTAGTGCCGACTTTTTGTTTCGTCGAACCCAAAATCAATGACTTACTGATTTTTTTGACGCCAGTTGTCAAAGACGGGCTAAGTTAAAGAGCAAGCGGAGTGGAAGTCCGGAAGTGAAAATTCTTTTTGAATAGTCCGCCAAACGGCTGCGCATCATCATGGAGTCACAGGCTTAAGGCCAATCACGCTCATGCCATCATTTGCAGCATGGGCCTCATCCAGTTCCCACGGATCTTGTGCAAAAGCCTCCGAAAAAAACGTTTGCAATCCACTAAAGAACTCAATGGGCAAGGGGAAGAACAAATTGCACCTGATTATGTACAATTTCTCGTCAGTTCAAGAAAAAAGGGCCAGCTCTACTAATTCTGAATGGTAGCCAAGTTGCCAAAAATTGCTTCATTATGGTGGCAAAATCTCCATATGGTTTGGGCCTGCTATTCCAATAATCCAATACCAGAATTATTCTCCTTTCTCTTCGGTCCAACAATATGTAAGAGACTCATTGCAGCGCTCAAGAGGACTGCTCCTAATAGTGTCCAACTCCAGGAAAGGAACTTCTGGTTCTTCCCTCCAGTCAAACCAGAATAGGCATTTGCACAAAAACGAGCGATGCGGTTACGACATTCTTCAGGAAGTGGAGGATAATACTGGACAGAATGGAACGCTTGCGCCATATGGTTGACATTGCCGGTCAATCCTTGCGATAAGAACAAGGGAAAGCCGCACCTCGTCTCCATATTGGAAATGGGCAGGAAAATCCTTCAAAGGTGCAACAAAAACTTCCTGCTGATAGAATAGATCTGCTTTTGTTTTATCACTCATAGACAGACAGGATCGAAAATGAGCCTATATAAGAGCCGCCTCTTCATTAAGATCATGGTTTCTTATGTAGTATTGCTTGTGGCCGTTTTGTTGGTAGTGGACTTTGCCATGTCCCGAAAGCTGCACGGCAACTATGTTGCGCAAGAAAAATCCCGCCTCTCCAGCCTGGCGCTTATTCTCGGCGATGACCTGAAGAACCTTTCCGACACCGGTCAGATTCGGACTTGGATCAACCGGGAAGGGAATATTCTCGGTTGCCGCTTGACCTTAATTCAGGCGGATGGCGTCGTTTTGGCGGACAATGAGTCCAATCCCGCGGTGATGGACAATCACTCGAACCGTCCGGAAATCAAGGAGGCTTTGGCCAGCGGGACTGGAGCCAGCATACGGTTCAGCCACACCTTGGGCAAGAACTTGCTCTACGTAGCTTATCGAGTAGTTCATCCGACCCATTCCACTGTGGCGCTACGGCTGGCTTTGCCCTTACAGGAGATCAGCGACGGTTTTCGACCCACGCAAAGAGAAATGATCTTAATTTCCTTTTTGCCTTTTCTCCTGGCAGTTGGCCTCGGTTCACTTTTGGCCCGTTCGCTGATCAGCCGGATTTCTGAAATTCAAAGCTTTTCGGAAAGCATCGCCCACGGGAAACTCGGCGCGCGGATCCGCTGGAAAACTCCCGATGAGTTGGGCAGGCTGGCCCAATCGCTCAACGAGACTGCCACCGCGATGGAAGGGCACATCCGGGAACTTCGGGAAGAGAGAAATCGGAGCAATGCCATTTTGGAGGGAATGCAGGCGGGAGTGTTGGCGGTAGATTCCCATGGGCGCATCACCTTGATGAATCCCGCGCTTTCTCGCCAACTCGGCATCCCGCCTCAACAGAGCCTGGGCAAGCATGTCTTGGAGGTGGTGCGTCATGCCAATTTAAAGGAGATGGTGGATTCAGTTCTCAAAACTCACGAAGAACGAACCGCCGTTCTGGAAATCAATCTCTCCAACCGGCAAACCTTCTCCGTGGTGGCGGTTCCTTTCCGTGAGCCGGGTGAAAAATCGGATGGCGCCGTCGCGGTGTTCCACGATATCTCGCGCTTGGTGGAGCTGGAGAATATCCGAAAGGATTTTGTCGCCAACTTGTCGCACGAGCTTCGAACTCCATTGACTTCCATCCGGGGATTCTCCGAAACCTTGCTGGACGGCGCTTTGGACGATCGGAAAAACAATCGCCGATTCGTGGAGATCATCCGCAACCATGCCATCCGCTTAACCAATCTGACGAATGACTTGTTAACGTTGGCCTCCCTGGAATCTGAGCAAATCCGTCTGCAACCCGAAATCCTAGGCTTAAAAAAACTGGTGGAGGAAACTGTCGAGAGCACTCGAGTCACTTGGGAGCAGAAAACCCTGGGGATATCCATCCAAATCGATCCAGGATTGCCCGCTTTGAAGGCTGACCGGGAAAAATTACAACAGGTCCTGGTGAATTTGCTCGACAACGCCATCAAATTCACCCCGGATGACGGCCAGATCACACTCTCCACCGCTCCGGCGGAGAATGGCTCTTCCCTTGAATTTCATATTCGGGACACCGGCATCGGCATTCCCTCTCAAGACCTGTCGCGCATTTTCGAACGATTCTATCGGGTGGACAAAGCCCGTTCTCGGGAGTTGGGTGGAACCGGATTGGGGTTGGCCATTGTCAAGCACATCATTGAGGCCCATGGCGGCAGAGTGGGAGTGAAAAGCCAGCTCGGCCATGGTTCTGATTTCTGGTTCGTCCTGCCAATCGATAAGAACTGAGCGCGGAACGGTGGTTCCCATCTGGACGCCTTGTGGACACGGCGTCTTCATCCAAACTATTTTCTAGGGAGCCTCACATGCCAGCGCGGCTGGCTCAACAAGAAGATGAAAACAAGGTGGGACGCGCGAGTGTGACGAAGTCACCCATCGCGCGTCGCTTGGCTAACCTCGCCTGCCGAGCCAGCGTGCTCCGGTGACGGCGGTCACTCGTGCCCGCTCCACCTTTGCCTTACGGCGATTTTCTAAGGAGAAATTTCGGAATGAAACAAATACTCTGCTATGGAGATTCAAACACCTGGGGCTATGATCCCGTGACCAATGACCGTTTTGACCAAAATACGCGATGGACGCGGATCTTAAGCAAGGCCATGGGCGACGCCTGGGAGATTATTGAAGAAGGCCTAAGTGGCCGCACCACGGTGTGGGACGATCCGATCGAAGGCTACAAGAATGGAAAAGATTATCTGATTCCGTGTTTGGAATCTCATCGGCCCCTTGATTTTATCGTGCTGATGCTCGGCACCAACGACCTTAAAAAACGATTCAACCTCTCCGCATTCGATGTCGCGGAAGGAGCGAAAGTATTGGCCAGTACGGTTCAGAGCAGCGGCGCCGGAGTCAATGGCCGTGCGCCACAAGTCCTTCTTTTGGCGCCCCCACCGACGACGAAACTCACAAATTATGCGGAGATGTTTGAGGGGGCCGAAATCAAATCACAAAAATTCTCCCTCCATTATGCTCGCGTAGCCGAAGAACTGGGTTGCGCCTTTCTGGACACCTCTACCATCATCGTCTCCAGTCCATTGGATGGCATTCACTTTGAAGCCGGCGAGCATAAAAAGCTCGGGCTGGCCGTGGCATCAAAAATCAAAGAGCTCATAAAATGAATCTTTAAGCCAAACAGCATGCGCTCATCCATTCCACAATAGCAATTATCCGACTTTTTAAATGGACAGAGGATCGCTGATCAAACCAAAGTTTTGCCAAGCGCGCGGGCCATTTGTTCCAGATGGTGGTTACGATGTAAAGAACGGCGCAACAATCTCTCCATTCCCGCCGAGAGAATCGCCTGCGTCAATTCCGCCGGAAGTGTTTCCAACATCCGGTCGACGGCATCGGCGCTTTCCAGCGCCAGCCGTGCGGCTTGGGCGGGAGGGATGGAGATGGAGATTTGCCGCACCGCTTCATTCAAGCTATCGATCGCCCAAGGTGGCATTGAGGCGGGCTTTAGTGTGGCAATTAGATTTTTTGGGTCGAGCATTTTGAAAAGGAAAAGAATGCGCTGGTCCCAAAAAGCCAAGTGGGCAAACAGCAGGGCGGCAGTCCAGCCCTTGTCCAGCCGGCTGATCATTTCGGCTTCACTCAGGGAGCCGATCAGTTTTTTCAAGCGATCGCGCGAATCAAGATTTTCGGCATTGATGGCGACCTGCATATCCAACTCCTTGTATTTTCAGAGCGAAATCAATCCCCTGACTCAGGGGCTGTTGTTGGAGTAATGGCCGAAACCGAAGGCCGGGATGATGCGGGAAGAGCCAAGTCCAGTGTCGCGAAAAAAACCGCGAACAGGCGAGGGACTTTTTGAATCGCCTCCTCTTTTTTTGACTGGAGAGTGCCGATTACCTCCCCCATGGCTTCGGCCAGCAAAAGACGATGGCCGGCTTTGAGCGCTTCCCGATGATTGCGAATGACAGCCATCAATACATCGAAGTCGTGACATTCACCCAGTAAATCTTGCAATTCACGAGCACTCTGAATGAGCAAGTCGAAGGAATTGCCGGCGATTGGATTGATGATTTCCAGCGCATACCGCAATTTCTTGGTCTGAATGCGGAGCTGGTGCAGGGCCTGATCATCCATCGCCCTCAATTTTTCCTCGTCGTATTGCAGGAATGGCCGGCCTTTCTCCTGCCAGAGAGATTCCAGCCACGATCTTTCCGGAGCATTCATCGGATCGAAGTGAGAAGACGTAGGAATTCTCATCTCCATGGTCATTCCAGCCTTGCTCAGGGAGCGAAGTTCCCTCCGCAAAGCTGTGAGATCCAGCCGGGAAAAAGCTTTCTTCATCTTGCGGTGACGCCGAACTCTTTCATCTTCGAGAATTTCGAGCAAATGCTCCTTGGCCACCTGTTGAGTCGAAGAGGCATTCCCTGGCATTGGCAATCTGGCCATTAGCGCGGCATTGACATCCGCCTCGCGGGGGAGCCCAAGGACCTGGGTCATTTTTTTTATCCGGGCAAGAACTCTCTTTAGCCGTCGCGGCGGATAAAAAAGATCAAACATGCTGAGAGTTTCACGCAACCGCCGAGTCGCCACCCGCATATCATGCAAAGCTTCTTCCGCTTTTTTCCCGCTGATCTTTTCCGCTCTATTGAAAATCCGGGACACTAAGGTTGTGGCCAATTCGTAAACATATTGGCGTAGCTCTGGAGCATTCTCCCGACGATTTTCCAACGAGCTGAGGTGAGCCAGTCCCATTGGTTCAACATATTCCCGCTTGGTCCGGCCTGCCACGGTTATTTCCCCCCTCCCCAAATTCCACTGTCGGTGACTCTGGACTGATACAATGCAGATATTTTACCACGATTTACTCTTCAAGATTCCTGAATTGATGAGGCTTTCACGGTCTCTCTTTATCGCGGCTCCGCCCTCCAGAATTAACACGAAGTTAACACGGATTTCATTTCAATTTTACAGGCTCACCGTAAAGTTCAGTGGCAAGGAGAAAACAATGAAATTATTGAGAAGGCTCTTTAATGTCGGAACGGTGGTTGGAGTTTGGGGGGGAACCCTCTTTGCCCAAAATCAGCCGATCACGATCAAAGGCTCCGACACCATGGTGCTTTTGGGTCAGAAATGGGCGGAAACATACATGAAGAAAAATCCTGGGACTCAGATTCAAGTGACCGGTGGCGGCAGCGGAGTCGGGATTGCCGCACTGATCAATGGCTCGACGGACATTTGTGAAGCCTCTCGTCCCATGAAGGAAAAAGAAAAGGCTGATTTGCAGGCCAAACGGGGAAAGCCGGCCGTGGAAATTGCCGTCGCGGTGGATGGCTTGGCCATTTATGTTCATTCCTCCAACCCAATCAAGGCTCTCACGCTTGACCAGCTCAAGAATATTTACCTGGGCAGAATCAAAGATTGGAAAGAAGTCGGAGGGAATCCCGGAAAAATCATCGCTTATGGGCGCGAAAATAGTTCCGGGACTTATGCTTATTTTAAGGAACATGTGTTGGCTAACTCAGATTTCCCGCCCACGGTGCAGGCTTTGCCGGGCACAGCCGCCATCATTAATGCCGTTGCCAAAGATATTAGATCCATTGGCTATGGGGGCATTGCTTACGGCAAAGTGGTAAAGGCACTCCAGATTAAGAAAGACCTTGCCGCTGTCCCCTTTGCGCCCACGATGGAAATGGTGATTAGCGGACAATATCCGATCAGCCGCTTTCTTTACTGGTACGTTGCGGGAGAACCATCCGGTGAATTGTTAAAAATCAAGAATTGGGTTTTGGGTTCGGAGGGACAAAAGCTGGTGGAAGAGGTGGGTTATTACCCGCTTCCCAAAAAGAGCCCCCCTGCCAAAGCAGCGCCCAAGAAGTCTCGATAAGGTGGCCCGGCCCTCGCTATTTTGCGGGAGTCCGTCAGACTCCCACCTGAAATGGCTTTAGATAGACGGAGTACATTATGAACGCACAAACAGAACTCCATACAGCCAATACGATTCCCACTCCATTGAAAGGGACGTTGAGTGGAGCTCGTCTGCGCGACTTGATTTTTAGCAAGATTATCCAATTCCATGCCTTGAGTGCCATTGCCATCATCCTGCTGATTTTTATTTATGTCGGCAAAGAATCTCTCCCCATCTTTTTTGACAAAGAAATCAAGAAGGAAGCCAATCTGGGCCTAATCTTTCTTCCCCAGCATTATGGGACTGAGGATGCCCCGTTGCCCTATTTTTGGCAACCCGTTTCCGAGGTCCCAAAATATAGTATCGTCCCTTTGTTCGTGGGCACTTTGAAGGTCACCTGGATTGCCTTGATGTTTGCCGCCCCCCTAGCCGTTGCGGCGGCCATCTACACCGCGGAGTTTGCTCCTCCTCGGCTAAGAGAAATTATCAAGCCGGTGATTGAACTGCTGGCCGGCATTCCTTCCGTGGTCCTCGGCTTCTTAGCGTTGATCGTGCTTGCCTCCTGGCTGCAGAACACCTTCAATTTGGATTATCGCTTGAATGCCCTCAATGCCGGCATTGCCATGGGTTTGGCCATCCTTCCGGTCATATACACGGTGTGCGAGGATGCGTTGACGGCCGTGCCTCAAACCTACCGGGAAGCTTCCCTGGCGCTCGGCGTATCCCCTTGGAAAACTGCTCTGTTCGTGGTCTTGCCTGCTGCCTTGCCGGGAATCTTCGCCGCCATGGTGCTCGGATTTGGACGCGCCATCGGGGAAACCATGATTGTCTTGATGGCTTCGGGCAACGCAGCCATTGCCTCCTGGAATCTTGCCGACTCGGTGCGAACCGTTTCCGCCACGATTGCAGCCGAATTGGGTGAGGTGGTTTTCGGCAGCTCCCATTATCATGTGCTCTTTTTCCTGGGTGTGACTTTGTTCTTGGTGACTTTTTTTATTAATTTTCTGGGGGATTGGGTTGTGAATTATTTGAAGCGCAGGATGATGGGAGTGTGATTGGAAGGATGAAGGATGAAGGATGAAGGATGAGGGATGAAGGATGAGGGATGAAGGATGAAGGATGAGGTATTTAGGATGAGGTTATAGTGCAGGGTTCGAGTGACGGAAGCGCAGGGCAGTGTTGGCTAATGCTGGGAATCGACTTTGTGTTCCGCTACAAGCAGTGGGCGCAAGAGATCAGTTGCGGTCTCACGCCGCAGTTCCCTACCTCAAACCCCGACTTGCACTTCGCCACTGCGACCAACTTTCTGAACCCTGACCACCGACCCCTAACACCTGGCACCTGACACCTGACCACTGACACCTAAAAAGATGAAAGAACTTTCAGGAAAAATATTTTACTTCCTTACCGCTGCCTCGACTTTTCTCATCGTGTTGATGCTGGTCCTGATTTTGGGGAACATTTTTTATTACGGTAAAGATCGTTTGAGCTGGGAATTCCTCACTGCCGCGCCTGACCACGGAATGACGGCCGGCGGCATCTTTCCGGCGATTTACGGAACGATGCTTTTAGTTTTGATCATGACCATTGCCGTGGTCCCCATCGGGGTCATGGTGGCCATTTATTTGCATGAATATAGCTCCAAAACTTCTTTTTTTTACAAGATCACGCGGATGGCGGTAAGCAACCTGGCCGGAGTTCCCTCAATTGTTTTCGGTCTTTTCGGGCTCGGTTTCTTTGTACAATTTGCCGGCGGAAGCATCGACAAGATTTTATATGGCGGCAAACTGGTTTTTGGACAACCGGCCATCTTGTGGGCGGCCTTAACCATGGCAGTCTTGACGCTCCCCGTGGTGATTTTGACGACGGAAGACACCTTGCGTGCCATCCCTAATGAATTGCGGGAAGCCAGCCTGGCCTTGGGCGCCACTAAGCATCAGACGATCTTGCGGACCGTCCTTCCCCAGGCTCTTCCAGGCATCATGACGGGAGGCATTCTGGCGGTCAGCCGGGGCGCGGGAGAAGTAGCTCCCGTGCTCTTTACCGGAGCCGCCTATTTCTTGCCATCGCTTCCGACCCATCTAAATTCGCAGTTCATGCAGCTGGGGTATCACATTTATGTATTGTCCACTCAATCCCCAGACGTGGAAGCCACTAAGCCGATTCTATATTCGACGGTTTTCGTTTTATTGGCTTTGACTTTCCTCTTGAACCTGCTCGCCATTTTCATTCGAAGCCACGTAAGAGGGCGGTTGAAACAGCTCTAAAAAAAGGAGTCAGCTGAACCGGTGAAGCGCGAAAGGGGGCATCAGATATGGATTCGAATTGGATGGCTGGAGGTGCGGCGGAAGGAAATAAAATCGGATTCATCCTTGCCGCGGTGCGGAAATCAATGAGGCCAAGGAGGAGCCAATGATCGTCGTGCAAAAAAGCAATCCTTTGGACATACGCCAAACTGCAAGACCCGCGGCGGGAACACTGGAATTGAGTGATTCTCCCTTCAAAGTCACTTCCCGCCAAGTTAATTTTTATTATGGGAAGACTATAGCCTTGCGCGAAATCAATTTGGAAATCCGCCCCAAGAGGATTACGGCATTGATCGGCCCTTCCGGATGCGGGAAATCCACCTTTCTGCGGACTTTAAACCGGATGAACGACCTGATCGCCGGCAGCCGGCTGGAAGGGCAGATTCTGCTGGATGGAGAAGATATTTACGGTAAAGGAGTGGACCCGATCCTGCTGCGCCGCAAAGTGGGGATGATTTTTCAAAAGTCAAACCCTTTCCCCAAATCCATATTTGATAATGTGGCTTATGGAGTGAGGGTGAACGGATATACCCGGAAAAAATCCGAGTTGGATGACCTTGTGGAAAAGAGCTTGCAAGACGCGGCTCTTTGGGAAGAGGTCAAGGATCGCCTGCATCGGTCCGCGCTCTCCCTCTCCGGAGGGCAGCAGCAGCGGCTCTGCATCGCACGTTCCCTGGCAGTGAAACCGGACGTCCTGTTGATGGATGAACCGGCTTCAGCCTTGGACCCTATTTCCACCGCCAAGATTGAAGAGCTGATTTTCGAACTCAAGAAACGCTATACCATTATCATTGTCACGCACAACATGCAGCAAGCCGCGCGAGTTTCAGACTTCACCGCCTTTTTCTACATGGGCCAACTCATTGAGTTTGACGTGACCTCAAAAATGTTCACCACCCCGGCCAAGAAGGAAACGGAGGATTATATTACCGGGAGGTTTGGATGAGACAGTGGACAGTGGATAGTGAATAGTGAATAGTGGATAGTGGATAGTGATCGTTGATAAGTTGTTAGTGACGAGTAACGAGTGGCCAGGGACGAGTGAATAATGGACCGTGGGCCGTGTTTGCCCCAAACCAACTTTCCGCTTCTTTACGATTGAGAGAGAGACCTAAATGAGGCGATCGTCAAATCCTTCGTCGGATGCCCCTTTACCATCAGTGGAGGGTGAAAAATTGCCTGCTGCCTGCTATTCACTATCCACTATCCACTATTCACTATCCACGACAGAACGCTTTTGGAGCTAACATGCAACGCCATTTCGAAGAAAAAATTCAAGACTTGAAAGAGCGCCTGCTTTATATGGGGAGTTTGGTCGAGCGCGCGATTGGTTTGAGCATCGAAGGGCTGAAGAATCGCGACGATAAAATGGCCTCAGAGGTCATTGTGCAAATTGAGCCCCAGATCAACCAAATGCAAATTGATATTGACGATTTGGCGCTTCAACTGCTAGCCCTGCAACAGCCAATGGCCGTGGATCTGCGCATGATCACTTCCGCCATAAAGATTAATAGCGACTTGGAGCGAATGGGTGATCAGGCTACCAATATCGCGGAGAGAGTTCTTTCCATCCTGACGCTGCCTGAGCAAAGGCTACTGGTCGATATTCCACAAATGGCGGGGATGGCCCAACGGATGTTGAAAGATGCATTGGATGCCTTTGTACGCCAAGATGCAGCGCTGGCCCGCGAAATTCTGGTGCGGGACGATGAGGTCGACCGTTGCCGCGATCAAATCTTCGGGGAGTTGATTGCCCACATGATCAAACACCCTCAGCGGGTGCAGCTTTCTTTGGATATGCTTCTCATCTCCCGGAGCCTGGAACGGATTGGGGACCATGCCACCAATATTGCGGAGGATATTATTTATGTCATCCAAGGCCGGGACGTGCGCCACCACGCGGAAGAGAAAATCGCTCCGTAATCAGCCGAAAGGCCGCTTCTTTGATGGTCCAATTGGCGCCTGGAAGGGAGTATAATGACGGCGATATGAATGAAGATGCAAACAAATTAATCAACCAATATCCGTTGAAATCTGGATTGCCAGTCCCATGATCAAACGAATTCTTATCATTGAAGACGACAAAGACATTGTCGAAGCGCTACGCTACAATTTGGAGAAGGAGAAAGGATTTTCGGTGATCAGCGCCCAGAGCGGCGATAGCGGGCTGGCCATGGCGCTCGAGACTCATCCGCACCTGATTTTGCTCGACATTGGACTGCCCGGGCTCAACGGCTTCGAAGTCTGTCGGCAGATCCGCAAAGATGAACAGACCCGGCAGATTCCCATCCTCATCCTCACCGCTCGTTCCAGCGAGTCCGATAAAGTGTTGGGCCTGGAATTGGGGGCGGACGATTACATCACCAAACCCTTCGGAGTCCGGGAATTGATTGCCCGAATTCGCGCGGCCTTGCGGCGGAAGGATATCGAATCCGGCCTGCCTCAATTCTATGATGACGGCAGGCTTTTCATTCATTTTGAAGATTACATCCTCCGCTTGGAGGGACAAGAACTATCCTTGACCGTCAAAGAGTTCAATCTTTTGCGTCTGCTGATCCAAAACAGTGGCAGAGTCCTTACTCGCGACAAGATTCTGGATGCCGTTTGGGGATATAACTACTACGGCGAATCCCGCACGGTTGACGTCCATATTCGGCGGCTCCGGAAAAAACTTGGAGCCTGGGCGGAAACACACATTGCCACCATCATTGGCGTGGGCTACCGATTTGATGGCTCCCCCACCACTCTCGCCGCGGCTCCCGTCCAGTCCATCCCAACCCATTCGTAAATGGACAATCTGCTCTGCGTTGGAGTTCGCCCGGGTGTCGGCACTTCCACGCACGGTCATCAGGCGGCGTCAGGCCGCCGCACTCCAGATTCAACCACCCGATCCATGATGGAACCGGTAATAGACAAGAGCTAAACATGCCAGCGTGGCTGGCACGACGAAACAATAAAACGGGGATGATGGAGGCGGCCTGCTCTCAGGACGTCTCAGCAAGCCTGGCAAAGCTGTGGCGGAAAGTGTGGGAACTGATCTGTTTGGTCAATCCGGCCCGGCGCGCCGCTGCCCGGATGGCCTTGTTGATCACGCTAGGATCCACATGATGGCGCCGCACCATACCGGCGAGCGGATCGGCCGACAAATCACGGGAGGGGAAGATATACTGCCATCCCTATTCTTTTCCGGCGCCCGGATACTTGCGGCTGAGTGCGTAAGGCAGATACCCCTCGCCATGGCCTTTGGCCAGGTCACGCTCGTGTAGTACTTTCACTTTCGCCAGATGATTTTCCAGCAGCGGAATGATGGAAGCCGGGAAGGTCGTCACCCGGTCCTTGTCGCCTTTGCCGGAGCGCACCGTAATCTGCCTCATGGCATAATCCAAATCCTGCACATGCAGCCGGACGGCCTCCATGATTCGCAAGCCGCTGCCGTAAAGCAGTTTCATCGCCAGTTGAGGCATCCCCTCCAGCAGCGGGATGACCTTCATCACCTCCTCGCGGGTCAGGACGACGGGCACATGCAGTTTCTTTTCCGCCCTGACTGCATTAATGGTTTCGTTCAAAGGCTGTTCGAGGACCCTCTTGTATAGAAACACCAAGGCATTCATCGCCTGGTTCTGAGTGGCAGCAGCCACCTGTTCATCGACGGCCAAGTGAGTGAGAAAGGCTTTTCTCCCTCCGCCAGATCGTCCCGCGACTTTATGCGATGGAAGGCAATATAGCGTTTGATCCAATCCAGGTAGGTCCGTTCGGTGTGAATGGAGTAATGGTGCAGGCGCATTACCTGGCGGATTTGTTCCAGGATTTTGATTTTTGCTTCTTGACTCTGCACGGGCATATCCCTTAAATTTCTTTTATCGAGACCAATTGCCATGAAATTGGCACCGGGCAAAATTGCCTGAAAACACCCTTAATATCAACTTATTCCAATGAGCTTTCATGATGAGTCTGTTGCTTCGATCCACCACAGGGAGTCCATCCCCTGATTTCGCTCATCCTTCGACAGGCTCAGGATGAGCGGCATTCCAACCTCCGCTCGTACTGAGCTTGTCGAAGTGCGAGCGGGAACCTGTATGATGAGTTTATACTTCAAATCAATCGTGGATGGATTAGTCTCATCTTGAACGCTCCTTGGAATTATCAGGGCAAATTTGCCTGTCAATCAATGGTTGGCGCGGAAAAAGAAACTACGAAAAACGCTAAAAGCGCGAAATTTTATCCCCCATTGCTTTTCGTGATTTTCGCGTATTTCGTAGTTTAAAATGCTATGCCAAGAAAGATTCCAGCATTTCGAAAGTGCCGGTTAAATGCACAGCTAAACAAATCCCAGGAGGGCTGGCCGATTCATCCCGTCCAAAAAAGTCGCGCCAACCCAGGGGTCCAGCCGATCCGTCAGCTGACGGACCAGCGGCTTCTTTTGAGGACGTTGACAATTTCAAAAGCATTCTTTGTCTCAACATCATTCAGGCCGTGGCGGCTAACCCCAAGCGTTAGCTTCATAAATGAAAATATTACTGCCTTCAAATCGAATGCATCTGCGAGTGACGAGTGAAGCGAGATCAATAGGAGACTTGATATTTCTGTTTTGTTTCCTTGTTCCCCTAGCCGCATTTATTTATGTATTTTATCGAGAACCTATTACCCTCTTGGTGCTCATCCCAGCATCCCTTTTCATTTGGTTAAAATTTATAAAGGCCAAGAAAAATAAAGAAAAACTAAATTCTCTTGGTTTAACAAGGGCTTCAGGTTCCATTTGTAATTTTGCTGGGTCATTTGACTGCCGTAATGTCGACACCTGGATTTTACGGGCTGTTTATGAGGGACTCAGTGGTTATGCAGACATTCCAATACATGCGGATGATCACATTATTGAAGACCTGTTGATAGACGAAGAGACCTATACATCTGAGCTAATTCCAGATATCGCAGAGAAGTGCCATCGCTCCCTCGACGGATGCAATACAAATCCACATTTCAAAGAAATTGAAATGGTGCGAGGGCTGGTGAATTTCCTAAATAGGCAACCGATCGTAAAAGCAAGCTAACCACTACACTCCACCGGACGCGCAAGAAGCGCGCGCCGGTGACGCCCAGCGTTGAGTCTGTAGAATAAGTCCCCAAGCATTTTTTTGAGTGAATTGTGGAAAAAAATAAACTCACAGGAAGCTCTACAATCGACGATCTCATGGTTGAGAAGGGTAAAGTGACCCCCCGAAATCTTGTGCTTGCTCGTTAAAAGGGGTTTTTCTACAGACTCGTTAGGGTCTGAAGAAGGATTGACAATGTGGTCACAATCTGCGACCACTTCGATGGTGCATAGGAAGGCGGAATGGCGAAGTCGCACGCGTTGGTCAAAATCGGCAAGATCCAGCAGCAAATCCTGCTAATTCGCGGCGAGAAGGTAATCATAGATAGCGACCTTGCAGAAGTTTACGGGGTTCCCACCAAAGCCCTCAATCAAGCCATTCGCCGAAATGCTGAGCGCTTCCCTTCCGACTTCATGTTTCGCCTCACTAAAAAGGAGAAGCAGGAGGTGGTAACAAATTGTGACCACCTTCAGAACCTGAAGTTCTCACCGGTCAATCCTTGCGCCTTCACAGAACACGGTGCAATCATGGTAGCGAGCTTGCTGAATTCGAGCAGGGCGATCGAGGTCAGCGTATTTGTCGTCAGAGCCTTTGTCCAACTTCGAGAGATGGTCGCTGGGCATAAAGAACTTGCGAGAAAAATCGCCGAACTGGAGAGAAAGCTTGGCGACCATGACAAGCAGATAATGATCTTGATCGAAGCGATCAAGCAACTGATGGACCCGAAGCTGCCACCGAGGACAAGACGGATCGGGTTCCATACAGACTGACCCTGACTATTCGCTTCAGCGGACGGCGCATAAAGCGCGCCGCCGCTGAGCTCAAGCGTTAGCGCGATGACTTGAGAAGAGTTCTGTTTCCTCCAGATCAAAGCAATATGTATCAAATCAAACCACGCTATGAGAAAGAGCAGGAGGTGCACCATGCTAAATTCTCTTCCAGCCTTTAAGAAGACAAGTGTTTTTTTCTTCTTTCTCTACTTCCTCCATTCCTTGTCTGCTTCAGCCAGTCAAAACTCACTTGCCCCACAAATAGAAGATAAATACCTGAGGAAATGGCTGGAGTAGGATGTGGTCTACCTCATCACCGATGCAGAACGGACTGGATTTCTAAATTTGAAAAACAATGAGGAGCGGATCAAGTTCATCGAAGAGTTTTGGCAGAACAGAAATCCCTCCCCTGGAAGTGACAAAAACTTGTTTCGGGATGAACATTACCGCCGAGTGGCTTTTGCCAATGAGTTTTTCAGCTCAACAAAGCCGGGATGTCTTACCGAACGGGGGCGCATTTATATTCTGCATGGCCCCCCAGATCAAATAGAATTATACCCAAAGACCGGACAATCTGGGCATCGCCGCGAAATCTGGTGGTACGCGAACAAAGAATTCCAGTTTGACCTTTCAGAGGGTGATTTAAGTACCCCTAAAATCACAAGAACGTCCTTCAAGGTATATGATCTGATCCATTAGCAAGAGAGTTTAATTAACTCCGTGCTGGGTTTTGTGCGCAAATGGCCCCGCTAACCATTCCACTGCACCGGATCCGTCAGCTGACGGACGCCGGTGAGTGGAGTTGTTGGAATGAATCTGAATAAAGGCGGAATGCAGCTAAAGGTCCGTCGGCTCTTCGCACCTTGAACTGTACATGGACTAGATCGCATGCAAAGCGAATCTGATAAGACCCTGTCCATACTCTTCTTTTTTCCGGAAATGATTGGAGTCGCAGCTATGGTCTTGTTCTCCCCCTGGTGGTGCGTGCAGCTTGTACATCAATGCCATTATGTCTATGGCTGTCTTGTCCTGTCCGTAGCAATTGGGGGGGGAATTTGGTTTCATCTGGTCTATGATCAAAAAAAAGCGTTGGGTTGCCTGGTGGATCATGGCAGCAATCCTTTTTGCATTCTTGTTGCTGAATAGTGCTCTTCCACCATTCGAGTGTTTTATGAGCTCTCATAATTGAGGTGCTGCTGGTGGGCGCTAGCTCAGTTCTTCGGGCAGGAGCTTCTGATAAAGACGCAAATTCCAACCATCGGCTTGAGGCGACTGGGAAGAAGCGCGCGCTGGTGAGCGGAAGCTTGGGAGGGAAAAACAACTTGACAACCGGTCCGAACATGGTACCTTTTACGTACCGGAGGAATTGCCATGAACATTGTAAAAGATATCAAACCTGTCACTTATCTAAAATCCAGGGCCGCGGATTTGCTCAACCAAATCAATGAGACACATCGACCTGTGATCATTACCCAAAATGGGGAACCACGCGCTGTGCTGCAAGATCCGGAAAGCTATGAAATCATGCGCAATGCCATTGGCATTTTGAAGCTTATTTCACAGGGAGAGGCAGACGTTCGCAGTGGCCGATCTAAACCGCAGGAAACCCTCTTTGCTGAAATTGAAGGCTCCCTTAGAAAAGCCAAATATGAACAAGAAATACAAGGTTGAATGGGCGTCTGCCGCAGAAGTGGATCTAAAACAGATCATCAACTATAGGGCAGAAGACAGCCCAGGCAATGCCTTAGAAGTCCTTAGGAAAATCAAACAAAAATCTTCCGGTCTTTACACTCTCCCCGAACGAGGCCGGATTATTCCCGAACTTCAAGCCCATGGAATAAACATATATCGCGAATTAATCGAAGGTCCTTGGCGAATTGTCTATCGAATCACTGAGACGACTGTCTATGTTCTGTCCATCATTGATTCAAGACAGAATGTTGAAGATCTCCTCCTGAACAGATTAATAAAATAACCTCCAACCATTGGCTACACCGGCTAGCGCGAAAAGGCACGCGCTAGTCGGTGAGCCAAATCGTTCGGCAGCGGAGGCGATCTCACATGACGTCGCAGCAACTCATTTTGCTCGCCTCGGCCGTGTACGCCGTCCTTCTTGGGGTGACGATCTACTTCACGCGCGCGACAGCCCGGCGGGCCCTGGCCGCGCTGGCGGGCGGCGCAGTGGTCGCCGTGGCGGGGTTTGGGGTGGAAGTCATTTGCCAGGCGCTCGGGCTGTGGCGCTACCCGTCCGACGATACTGGCTATGGCCCGCTGGCGATGTACCCCGCACTCGTTCTGATCTTTGCGTTTCTCTCGCTCATCGGCTGGCGGATTCTCCGGCGGTTCGGCTGGCGCGGAGAGGCTGTGTTCCTGACCGTGCTCGCGGTGCTGGGCACGGTCCGCGACTACAAGGTCGCGCAGGCGACGGGGATCATCGCCTTAACGCCTGGGATCGCGACTGTGCTGGTGGACCTTGTTGCCTGGAGCGGACTGACGGCCTTGGCTCAAGGAGTCATGCGGCTGGTCGCTGGTTCCGCGGCAGCAGATCGTCTGGCGCGCCTGGCCCTGGGAGGCTGCCGAACAAGGCGCTGCAGCAGACCGGCCACGCGAATGACGGTTCTCTGGGGTTCAGCGTCCTGCCTGCGTGAGCCGGCTGCTGAGCTTCATCGTTGGCATATTCAAAATTAATTGTCAGATGAGGAATGTCTAGATGAAATCGTTTCCCCTCCAAAAAGGAGAACATGAAAATGAAATCATTGGTTGGACTGCTCGTTGCTTCCTGCTTCGGCATATTGGTTTTTGCCCAACAATCCGGACAACAGGCCAAGCCCGGTCCAGAGCTCAAAAAACTGGCATCTTATGTAGGTCATTGGCACTACGAAGGGGAATCTAAACTCGGACCTTCGGGAACCGCTGGCAAGTTTGCTGGCTCTGCCACTGGCAAAATGATCCTCCAAGGTTTTTTTCTCGAGTGGCAATGGAAAGACCAAGGACCAACTGTAGGGACTCAACAGGGTTTTGAAATAGAGAGTTATGACGCGGCAAACAAAAACTATACCAGTGACACGTTTGTGGATGACGGAAGTTGGTGCACAGGATCTTGGACTGTCGATGGAAACAAGCATAGCTATTCAGGGAAGTGTTACGATAAGGGAAAACAATATCTGCCCAGAGTGACCGAAGAATTTACTCCCGATCTGATGACTTTTGTCCAGAAGGCTGAAAGCTCATTGGATGGTAAAACATGGCATTCTTCTTATGAGGCCACATATACCAAAATAAAATCGGCTTCGAAGAAGGAGGAGTGAAAACGAGCTGGACGATTCGGTCTTGGGGCTTCCTATCTGTCTCATTTACGCCCATGCCATGAGAGTTTCCTTTCTACAAGATTGCTTTATAAAAGGAGACGCCTAAAATCATTTTTGCTGAATATTCAATGCCAACAAGCATATTCCACCTGACCAGCGCGAATGCGCTGGCAGGTGAACAGCAGTGTTGGGCTGTAATCTACCTCCCCCGATTAATTCATTGACGCATATTCATAATGTATATACAATAAAACCATGAGATTCACTTGGGACGAAGCAAAGCGAGGCATCACCTTTAAACAGCCTGGCTTCGATTTTGCCGATGCTCCGAAGGTGTTTTCGGGTGTGACGTTTACATACACTGATGACCGATTCGACTATGGTGAGCGGCGTTTCGTTACCTTGGGAATTTTGAATGGAGTGGTTGTTTCTATAGTTCATACAGAAACGCCTCACCGCATTCACCTAATTTCTTTTAGGAAGGCAACACGCCATGAACAGATCATCTACTTTGAAAGCATCCAAAACCCAATGGGGACGAATCAAAAAGTTGAAAGATAAGGACATTTCTTTGAGCATCGAGCATCCTGAAGCTGACCTGAAGCATATTGTCAAGGGGATCGTGCGAAAGGGATTGAAACCAGTCCCCGCTAAAGCTTCCATTTCTTTGCGCGTTGACCGCGATGTGCTGGATTGGTTCAAAGGCCAGGGCACTGGATATCAATCCCGGATGAATGCCGTATTGAAAGCCTTCAAGGAAGCTTCAGCAATCTAGCCCCACCATGGGCTTGAGGTGACCGCCGCATAAGGCGCGGCGGCACCTCAGCCCAAATGTTGGGCGTTATGGACTGCGCAACATCAATCGGTGATCCATTGAATACTTACATTGCACTTTTCAGAGGCATCAACGTCGGCGGGAAAAATTCCTTGCCGATGAAAGAGCTTGTTGTCCTTCTGGAGGATATTGGCGCCCGCGAAATCAAGACTTATATCCAGAGCGGTAATGCAGTATTCCAGAGTGCTGAAAGGAACTTCTTACAATTCTCCAAGCAAATTACCGCTGAAATCAAGAAACGCCATGGTTTTGAGCCCCACGTTCTCATTCTCGGGCTTGATGCAATAGAAAAAGCCATGGCAGAAAACCCATTTCCGGAGGCAGCAGCAGACCCCAGCAGTTTGCATCTTGGCTTTTTGGCCTCCACGCCCAAGAGCCCTGACCTAAAGAAACTCGACCGTCTAAGGAAGAAAAGTGAACGGTTTCATTTGAGCGACCAGGTGTTTTATCTACATGCGCCTGAAGGAGTGGGCAGATCCAAGCTCGCGGCAAGTGCCGAGAAAATACTTGGTGTGCCGGCGACGGATCGCAACTGGAGAACCGTGTGCAAAATCAGGGAAATGGCCACGCCTACCCCTAAGGATTGAGGCGATCCGGCCTACAGCCACCGCTTAGCTTGGTCTATTGGGTGTCAAAGAGAAGGAAGGAGAGGGATATGATAGAAATCATCAGAGCAAACAAACGACATTTTTCCGATTTTGGATGGTTGAAGACGTATTGGCTGTTCTCGTTCTCAGACTATTTCGATCCCCATAACATCCAGTTTGGTGCGCTGCGAGTATTCAATGACGACGTTGTTCAGCCTGGAACGGGATTCCCGACGCATCCCCACAAGGAAATGGAGATCGTCACTATTGTTCTAGAAGGAGAGATGACACACCAGGACAGCATGGGAAACAAGGCCGTCATCAAAGCCGGTGATGTGCAACGCATGTCGGCCGGAACAGGGCTTACCCACTCTGAATTCAATCTGGATTCGACACCGGTGCACTTCTATCAAATATGGGTATTCCCGGACAAGTCCGGGCTGAAACCAACGTACGACCAGAAGAGATACAAAACGAACGAATGGAAGAATCGGTTGCTACCTGTGGCCTCCGGTCAAAACATACAGGGGGCTGTAACCTTTCACACGGACGCTACGATCTATCGCTGCTCGTTAGAAGCAGAAAAAGAAGTGGCCCACAAGGCGACCTCTGGGCGCAGGATCTTCATTTACCTGACCGAGGGGCAGGTCTCAGCAAACAGCGAGTCGCTGAAGACCAAGGATCAAGCGCGCATTGATATCGAGGAATCCCTGGTTCTCAAAGCGCAGCAGCCTTCCGAGCTTATCCTGATTGACGTTCCCTCATGCAAGGGGTGGGGCTACAGCATGGAGACTCTGAAGGGCAAGAGACAATAGCAGCCAACAATATCATCGACACGTATCGGTGAAACCGCGCCGCTTCACGTCACGGTTCCACTGAACGGTCATGGAAACGTTGGGTGGACATAGCCGTGCAGCGTGCAATACTTATAAGAATAGGAGAAAGAACGTGGAAAAAATCGTTGTCATTGTCGGTGCTGGTATCGCGGGGCTTTCGACCGGCTTCTACGCCCGCATGAACGGTTACAAAACAGCCATCTTCGAAATGCACAATATCCCAGGCGGCCTGTGCACCGCTTGGAAACGAAAGGAATACACGTTCGACATCAGCATGCACATGCTCACCGGTTCAAAGGCTGGGCCGATACGACAGATGTGGCAGGAGCTCGGTGTGGTTAAGGACCAGACATTCTTCTACCACAACGAGGTGGTTCGCATCGAGAGCGGCGGAAAAAGCCTGAGCTTTTGCACCGACCCGCATCGGCTGGAGGAGCAGATGCTTGCCCTGTCGCCAGCCGACGCCAAGCTGACGAAAGAATTCATACGCCTCTTCACCGGCAGGAACATGATGGGTGCGATGTCGCTCAAGCCAGCAGAAATGGCCGGACCCTTCGACACTCTGAAGATGCTGGTGGCCGTTTTGCCGCTCATGGGGACATTCCGCAAGTATGGAAAGCTGACGATCCAAGAGTTTGCCCAGCGCTTCCAGGACCCCTTCTTGCGCGACGCCGTCCGGTTCGTCATCGACTCGCCGGGCTGGCCCATGCTGCGCTTTCCGATGACCGGCCTGGCCGGTTTCCTGAAGTCAGCGGTGCTTGAGGCTGGCGCGCCTCTGGGAGGATCGCAGGGGGTCATCTTCCGGATGGCCGAATACTATCAGAAACTCGGTGGCGAGATTCATTACAATTGCCGGGTCAAGGATGTGATTATCAAGAACGATCAGGCGGTTGGTGTGCGTCTGGAGGACGGCACCGAGTACCGGGCAGATACGGTGGTCTGGGCTGGCGATGGCCACACGGTCATCTTTGACATCCTCGGTGGCCGCTATCTTGATGATAAGGTTCGAAACATATACAACCAATGGACCCCTGTTCTGCCACTTGTACAGGTGATGCTTGGTGTCGCCCGAGATCTGTCCAGGGAGCCACATCGCATGATCTTCGAGTTGGAGAAGCCCATCAACATCGCCGGAGAAGAACACCGCTGGATGTGTTTCCTGCATCACTGCTTCGATCCGAGTATGGCACCTCCAGGCAAATCGGCGGCTGAGGTCTGGTATGCGACCCGCTACGACTACTGGGAGGAACTGGCGCGCGACCGCGTCCGGTACGAAGAGGAAAAGCAGCGCATCGCCGATTTCACCATCGCCGAGCTAGACAAGCGCTGGCCGGGGTTTGCATCTCAGATCGAGGTCGTGGATGTGCCTACGCCCGCAACCTATGTCCGCTACACCGGAAACTGGCGAGGCTCGCCAGACGGATGGTACATCACGCCGGAGAATATGATGAAACAGGCCGTGCTACGGAGCTTGCCGGGACTGTCTGGTTTCCACATGGTCGGCCAGTGGACTAGGCCGTTCTCCGGCACCGTGATGGCAGCGCTTTCCGGCCGGCAACTCATCCAGTTGTTGTGCAAGCAGAGTGGCAGGCCCTTCGTGACCTCCACGCCATGAGCGTTGCGACGCACTGGTAAGCTCCCAGGCTTCTGGCCACATAACCGGCACGGGAGTCAGAACGCTCCATAAGACATGGGAACCCCCAACCAACGCTTCCAGCCAACCTCGTTTCGCTCGGCGGCTGAAGCTGAATGTTGGCGATCAATAAACATAGGGGGTGTAAATGTTGTTCAGAGTGAAATCGATTTTATTCCCGCTGATTTTAGCATTGACGCTTTATGGAGTTGCAACTCAGGCGCTCTGCCAACAAGCGGAAGAACACACTGGATTCTATCTGATCTTGGCAGAAAGCTCAGCCATGGAATCTGTGCCAGCCCCAGTTGCGGAGCAAAAAATCGTGCGATACGACTATAAGTACATCCGGCAGGAGGAAAAGCAATCTGCCAAGTATCTGCTTATTTCGAAGCGACCCGATGTCCCCCTGTTACTGGCCAGATCGCCAGAGAAAGCAATGGGAGACGATGGACGGACGCTCCTCTTTATCGAACTAACACAGAAAGCGGCGTCTAATCTTGAGAAACTCTCTCGGGAAAACCTCGGGAAGCAGGTGGCTTTTGTCATTGATGGAGAAATCGTTTCGATCCACAAAATTCGCAGTGTCATAACGGATGGCAAATTCCGGCTATCACGATGCACAGACAATGCCTGTGAGTACATTTACTCAAGACTATCGAAGCGCTGATAATAACTGAACATCGATCGATAGGCGATCCCATCCGCCAAGTAAAAAAATGGGGCCGCACCTAAAAGATTGAACCTTTTTTGTGGCAAAGAGAATTTCACTTTGTTGTTCTGCGTCTCGGCGAGAAATAAACGGCAGAAGGAAGAATCGCTAACCCGAGGCTGCACCTGGCCGCGGCCAGCTATTTTTGTCGGAAGGTCAGAGACAATTCCAAGCTCATTCTCCGTAGCCAGCGCAGTGCTGGCCGGGCCAGGTGAGCCAAATCGTTGGACGGACGTCTGGAGGAGGCGTGTGAAGACGAGAGGCGTCGGGAGGTAGCATGGTTCTCTTGGGGCTTCGCCGCAGTGGACGGTTCTAGCGCGCCTGCTGTGCGCGATGCGTATGGAGGAAGTCATGAACGGTCGTTGTGTATTACTGAGTCTCTTCTTGTTGGCGCCGTTGGCCAACGCAGCCGTTGCGGCCGATGTTACGGGAAACTGGCGGGTCACCATTTCTACAGCAGATGGCACGATCACCGGGATGGCATCGCTCAAGCAAACGGGCGACGCCGTGACGGGTTGGGTAGGGCCCAGCGAAAAGGATCCGATTCCCGTCAGTGGCGCCCTCAAGAAGGGAAAGCTCACGTTGAAGACGTCGCCACAGCCCGGACGGACAGTCGCATTCGAAAAAGTAGATCTGACCATCGATGGCGACACGATGTCCGGCGCCATCGAGCAGGGATCGCACGGCAAGGGAACGATCAAGTTCGCAAGGTCGAAGTAGCGCGCCGCCCAACAAGTCGATGAAGCTGACGAGCGGGCAAAGCGAAAAGTGCCTGACTCTAAAATATGAGAATTCTAGTCGCGGATTGTAATGCCCTTCCCATCCGGAAAACTGGACGCCAACCAGCGGCCTCTTTTAAGGATAGGTGCATATTCAAGAGCAATCTTTGTTTTGAAATCATTCCGACCGTGGCGGCTAGCCCCAATCGTTACGCCGCACAAGCACGAGCGCCCGGCAAGGGAGGAAGAGGTCCATGAGACACACGCGCATCATCGTCACTCACTACGGTGGGCCTGATGCGCTTCGGATGGTTGAAGAAGAGTGCCCCGAACCGAAGAATGGTGAAGTGCGGGTGAGAGTGCTGGCCGCGGGCGTCTCCTTGCCCGACATCATGGCGCGCGAGGGCGTTCATCCCGAAACGCCCCCGGTGCCCTTCACGCCGGGGTGGGATCTGGTTGGCGTGGTGGATCGGCTCGGCGACGGTATCTCTGGAATCGAACCAGGCCAGATAGTTGCCGCGCTGCCGATCCACGGCGCCTACGCGGAGTTTGTTTGCCTGCCGCAACATGAACTGATTCCCGTGCCGTCCGGGTTGGACGCCGCCGAGGCTGTGAGCCTCGTGCTGAACTACATCACGGCGTACCAGATGCTGTATCGTTCCGCTAAGGTCAGACCGGGCCAGCGCGCGTTGATTCACGGCGCGGCAGGCGGGGTCGGCTCGGCACTCTTGCAGCTTGGCCGCCTCGCCGGGTTGGAGATGTACGGAACCTGTTCAATGCGAGGGGCGCAAGCCGTTTCCGACCTGGGCGGTATCCCAATTGATTACCAGCATCAGGACTTCGTGAAAGAAATTCACCGCCTCACGAGCGAGGGTGTGGACGCCGTCTTTGACCCCATCGGTGGCGCCCACCTCTGGCATTCCCGCAAGGCTCTCCGTCCTGGCGGGAAGGTGGTGGGCTACGGCCTTATTTCCTCGCTACGTGGGGAGGGATTGGCTTCAGGTCGTCCAGAGCGTCGTCAACGCTTTCGTGGAACCGCTATCTTCGGGTTGTACATCGGCGGCGGCTGGCTTCTCCCGGGCCGGAAACGGGTAGTCCCCTACAGCATCCAGACGCTCAAACGGCTGAAACCGGAATTCTTTCGACAGGATTTGATCTCCCTATTTGACCTCCTTCAACAAAAGAAGATCAAGCCGCTCATCGCGCAGCGATTTCCTCTTGCTGAGGCAAGACACGCCCAGGAATTGCTCGGAAAAGGAGGCGTCATAGGCAAGATCGTGCTCGTGCGCAACTAATCATCACTTGAATCAGGAGCGGCCTAACGACCTCCAGGGCGGACGGCGCTTCGCGCCGCCGCCGATGCCGGGCGTTAGGCCCACCATGATCAAATTCCTCCATACACTATAGTTTACACGTTGCCTACTATAGTGTATGCTTTAAATAGGAGGTGAGTCATGTTAATTGAACTAGGAGAAGAACTAAGAAAGGCTAGAGAAACCCAGGGTCAGTCACTACAAACTGTGGTCGAGCCTGCAAAGATCTCGACGGCCTACCTTCAGAAACTGGAACGGGGCACGGTGACCACACCGTCTCCACACGTGTTACGTCGCCTTGCCATGGTTTTAAAGATCCCCTATTTGCGTTTGATGGCACTCGCTGGATACCTCACTAAAGAGGAATCCACCGAGGCAGTTGAGTCTGAGTCATCGCCTCGCCCCCATCCACTGGCTAATCAGAAGCTAAGCCAAGAGGAATGGCGTGCCGTAGGTGCCTTCATCAACGCTCTAAAAAATCAGCGCGCTTAAGTACGAGAACAAAAGAATTCATCCAATTAAAACATGACAACTATCCACTTCTAGGAGAAAAAGGGGACAGATTTATTTTCTGAAGGGGCCTGCTCAGGTAGACAGAATTCAGGAGTCAGAATCCAGAATAACCTACAAATAGGCCTCTAAAAGATTGCGCCAAATCCTTATGAGCCTTTTGCCACGCCATAAAGGCATCAAATCTCGTTGCTGGCGTGTTCATTCTGACTGCTGAATTCGGGCTTCTGGCTACAACCTGAGTAGTTACTGAATTTATTAATTAAGAAGAATAGCGGAGATTTCCAATGAGATTCGCACTCGTTGTTTGCGCTCTGGTGATCGTAGCGCCTCTAGCATGGGCGCCCGCCGCCCAAAGTCAATCGTCCTCGCTCTATCCATTCAGCATCGACCAGGACCATCTAAAGGGCGCTCCAGACTTCAGTTTTTTGAACCACCCGCTAACCCCGGCCGACCGCGTCTTTGTCAAGAATGATCATTTCTATACGGTTGGCCCCGATCTGCTGCCAAACACCAACGATGACCAGCGCGTGCGTTTCTTCGGTGTCAGCCTGGCTTTCGGGGCCAACTTCCCGGATCCAGCTAATGGAGACGCCCAACGCATTGCCAAACGATTGAGAAGGCTTGGCGTAAACTTGGTCCGGCTGCATCACATGGATTCAATTCTAGACCCGCCCGATCAACTTTCCAACGCCACGGGGATTCTCAGCACCGGTCCTTATCCAACCTTCAATGAGGTCAGCCTCCAGCGGCTGCGTAATTATCTTAACGCGCTCAAGAACGAAGGAATTTATGTGGATCTAAACCTCCACGTAGGATATGTCTTCCGGCCGGAAGTGGACCAGGTGCCGACATTGCCGAACGGCATGCCGGAACAGGGCAAGCCACTGCACATTTTCTACCCGCGGATGGTCGCTCTCCAGCAACAATATGCCCAGGGACTGATCGAAAAGTTGCAATTGAAGAACGACCCGGTGCTAGCCATGGTCGAAATCAGTAACGAGAGTTCCATCATTTCCTCATGGCAATGGGGCCAGCTTGAATCGGTGCTGCAAGGCGAATACCGCGCGGAATTGCAAAAGCAGTGGAACAGTTGGTTGAGCTACCAATATGCCTCTACCAGCGCGCTCGCGCAGGCCTGGGGAACAAGTACTCCCGATGGACCGAACCTGCTTACCGGAAATTGGCGTTTGGAGCTGCATGGTTCGGCGGGGGCGATTCTGGAGAATATTACGACGGATGGCATGCCTACCGCCCACTTGTCCAATGTTCGAGGGGGTGGATGGCTGTTTTTGAAACAGACCGGTTTTTCCATGACCGCGGGCCATCGCTACGCATGGACTTTTCAAGCCCGGGCCGCGTTGGCCAACGGTATCACCGCCACTGTGCCCATTTCGGTCATGCGGGACGATTCACCTTGGGATGGGTACCAGGCGTCTCCCTCTTCAATCCTGCTGAACAATCAGTGGCAGACCTTCACGATTCTGGCGACCGCACCATTCGACATCCTGGTCAATCCGCCCAGCCAGCCCAACGGCGGGCGAGTCATGATGGATCTCGAGAACGTGAACGCGGACGTTTGGACGCGGAGTGCCACGCTGGTTCAAGCGGGGGAGCGTGGCCTGGCTTCCGGAGAATCTCTCGATCAGGGCAATATCAGTTTGCCGGGCCCCGCCGACAATGCGACAGCCGCACGATTGAATGACTACATCTCTTTTTTGATATCCGTGGACCGGAAATATGTCAACGCAATCCGCGACACAATCCGAGCGGCCTCAGACCCATTGACGCCCATCACCGGCACACAGGTGGGTTATGGCGGCTTGTCTATTTTTGATTCCCAAAACGAACTCGACTATCAGGATAATCATTTTTATATCGACCACCCGGATTTCCCTGGCATTGCGTGGGACCCTTGGGATTGGCGAATCCACGACCAGGCCGCCGCGGACGATACCTGGTCGGCATTCCTGGAGATGGCATGGGCGCGTGAGGCAGGGCGTCCTTACACCGTAAGCGAGTACAATCAGCCCTGGCCCAATACACACGGCGCGGAGATTGACCCATCGCTTGCGGCTTTCGCTTCATTCCAAGATTGGGATGCCATCATGCACTTCGACTATGCGGGCGATCGCAATTGGGATAACCCTATCGCCAATGCCTTTGATGTGAACGGTGATTGGACTAAGATCCCGGTGCTTGGACCCTCCGCCTGGATCTTTCGAACTCATGCAGTAAGGCCGGGATTCAGCCCATTGAGCGTGCCGGTCTCATCGATCCAGCGTCTGCGGGCAACCATCGACTCACAGAGCCCGATGACGTGGGTCTTCAGGCAGATGCAGGTGCCGAGGGAATCTGCCTTCCAAAGGACCGTCGAACTTGCCAAGGATTCGACTTTGCCGCTTCCAGCCGGCTCAACCGACGCTCTCAGCGCGCCCTATGTTTCCGACACTGGCGAGTTGACCTTTGATGCCGATAAACAATTGCTCCTGCTGAATGCGCCGATGGTAGCGGGCGTAAGCGGCGCTCTTGGCGCTGGCGTCATTCGAACGGCAGGCCCGATCGAGGTTCAGCTTGCCGCCGCAGCTCGTGGATTTGTTTCGTTGCTGGTGGCCAGCCTGGACAACCTGCCTATTGCGCATTCAGGCAGTTTGCTGGTTTCTCTGCCGGGTTATACGCTCCGCTCTCTGCCGGCTCCCGGCGAACGGCCTCCAGCCGCTGGCGCCACGAAACCACAGGGATTGGTCAATTACCTTGGCGACTCAAGCTGGCGGACCGTTGATCCCGCCAACAGCAATCCCACGTGGGGTAATTGGGTTGGGAGGACGCCCCCCTCGGGGAATATGAGCAATGGTTATCCGCCTATATTCATGGAAAGAATCGAGTGCTGGATTACACTGCACACCAAGGCTACCGCGGTGGCTGTGACGGCCCTGGATGGGACAGGAAATGCCCTGGGCACTTTGCCGGCGACGGAAATTCAGAAGACCAGCGATGGGTACCGCATTCACTTGCAAGGGGACGGCCAACCCAAATCGCCATGGTATACGATCACGGCCAGCTGGCCTGACAATTTAAGACTTAACTGGAAACGGCAAGGGGCTGCCGATGCGATCCGCCGAAGGTGATGCCAAGAATAAATGTAACGGTTCAGGGGGAAACCCGAAGGGGGTTCACAGCAATGAACCGGTGGTTGAGCGTGTGACGCCGGTCACACGCTCAACCACCGGAGCGAACCAATCCGACCTTGAAAGGGTCGCAGCCCCTTTGCAAGCCTATATCCGGGGTGGCGGCCTAACGGCCTTGCCCCCGGCTAATGGCTGTGAACCCTTCGGGTTCATCCCCCCCCTGAACGGATACGAATAAACTTTGTTTCCAGCAACGTCCAGGGCTTGAATTTTTTTGAATAAACTCTTCCCTTCATTCATCCAAAGGGATTTTTCCCAAGGGACGATCCCTCTCCAGAGTAATCCCTACAGCATTAGCTAAATGCAAATTCCGCAATGCAGCCTCGCGGCAAGACATGTGCAAATCCTGACATTGGATAAATCCTCTCACTATTAATTGCACTCCTCTCTGGCGCTTGCAAGTCATCAGAAACAAGCATCCAAAAAACTGGTGAAAACTCTCCTTTCATTTTGTGAGAGACTCGGTCCGCGCCGCTAGTTTGCTTGAGCCGCAAATGTCGACGACTTTGAGTCAAGTTGTGGAATGGGAATCAGTGAGTCCCTATAGTCCGAGACGAAGTCTCGCTAGAAACTGGCGTTGGTCTTGGCTCAACGAAGAGAGATGAGACGCTTGTTCATATACCTTGCGGGCTTGCCGCAACTCTTTCTTCCGGGTGTAGATTCCCCCCAATAAAAAGTAGGCATCCCCGTACGATGGCCACTTCTGGATGACTTCCTTCAGGAGCCGGACTGCATCAGAGACCTTCCCTAAACTATTTGAGTAAAAGGCCAGAGTGTACCCATATTGGGGTTGAGGCGCCCACTGGAAGGCTTTGGCGAGCCATCCAATCCCTTCTTCGAGACGTGACCGGTTGGAAAGCAGGACACCTAAATTGAATGCGGCTTGGGCCATCTGGGGATCGGTTCTTAAAGCTCGTCGAAAATGGTTCTCTGCTTCCGTTAAATCCTGTTGCTCAGCCAACAGCAAGCCCAGGTTGAAGTGAGCCAGCGCATTATTGGAATCGAGGCGAAGAGCCTTTTCCAATGCTGATTGGGCTTTGGCCAGGTCGCCGAATTGGGCATAAAGCAGAGAAGCGTTGACCAGGGGAATAGCGCTGTTAGGCTCATATCGGGATGCGGTTTCGTACTCTTTCAGCGCGGCGGATGCGTCCCCTTGGCTATTGAGAAAGTTGCCCAGATTGTAATGGGAAATCCATTGGTCTGACCGGGCTTGGAGGCTCTGCACATATTCCTGTTGGGCTTTTTCGGCGGCGGCGCGCTTCCTTCCATCTTGAATCAAGTTGAGCTGGCCGGCCAGGGAAGCGGCAGCCCGGACTCGCACCAACCGGAACTCGTCCCGGGTTGCCTCTACCAATAAGGGCAAGGATTCGGCGGTAATCATGGTACCGAGAGTTTCCGCAGCGGCAGCCCGCACCAGCGGCGAGGGATCGCGGGCGGCCCGGAGTATCGCGGGCAGGACTTGATCCGTTCTGGCTGCTCGCAATAGGAGGACCAGCGAAGCGGCAAATACTTCGTTGCGGCCCGGCTTTTCCAGGTAGGCCAGCATGGCGGGAAGCGATTTCCACGCCCGCCGGCGGGCGGCCTCAATCAATTTCCCGCGCTCAAGCAAGCGAGCCTGGTAATCACTTTTTTTCCAGATCTGCCGCGCCATTCGATCCGCCCATTGAGGGGTCTTGTCCGTATGGCAGAGATTGCAAGCATTTGGCGAAGAGAAAGCGAGGGTTGCTGAGGGGGTGGAGGAAGCATGGAGTGATCGCTCCGCTGCATGCGCGCGAAAGTCGTCATCGGCATATGACAGGCAATGCAATGGTCTCCCGCGCTTCCCGCCTGGTGAGCCGAATGCCGGGCAGACTGTTTCACAATCGCTTGATGGCAGGGGGCGCAGGCTTGGTTCGGGTCCGCCTTCTGACGGAAACGGCCGCTGGAAGTGTGGCAGTGCAGGCAGCTGAGCTCCCCCCTCTCTGGCAGGGACTGAGCAGCCAGGAGGTGTAAGTGTAGTTTTCCCCAAGGTCCCGTCCATCCGGATAGAAGTCCAGATTGTCGAGGACAACCAAATCAAAATGGTCAAAATATTTTTCTCCTGGAGTGAACCGTGAGGTCAATGGATTCATTTTGGCATGGCAAGGGGCGCAGGCAGCATTATTTTGTTCCACGGTGAGCGCTTTCCCCATCCGAATGAGGCGGAGATCCTTGGTTACTTTGCCTTCCGCCAAGCCGCGCATGGCTTGGATGTGCGCCACTCCAGGTCCATGGCAAGTTTCACAGTTGATGCCGGGTTCCTTCCATACCGTGCGATAGCTGTCGGAGCCGGGATCATAATTGGTTGAAAGCTGGCTGACGTGACAGTTAAAACAGGAGGTGTTGAAGGTGTAGGGCCGCTCTTTCCAGTGCACCGGCTCATCTGGAGAAGACCGGCCGGGGAAGTGACGCACACCACTGAGTGCGGTGTCGAACCATTGTTTCTTGCTCACATCGTAGGCGACCGGCAAGGTTTGGAGCCGTCCTTGTTCCAGAGGCGTCAGAAAATAGTAAACGTTTTTTCCGCCCAGCACATTGACGATTGGGTATTTCTTTTCTCCCAGCGGCCCACGCTCCACTACCCAACCGGACCCAGGATGAATATCAACTCGATAGCTGCAAGCTCCGATCTTGACCTCTTCAGCCCCCGCTGCAAGTTCTTTTCGAGCAAATTCAGCAGTGTAAAGTTGCATGGCCAACCCATGCCGGGAGGCCACCCATTTCTGGTAGAACTCCTCGTGGCAGGGGCGGCAACTAGTGGTTCCGGCGAATTCTTGGCCGGAAGAGCCTGGGGCATAGCTTAGGATGTCGGGCCCGCGAAGATGCAGTCGCCAGAGATACCAGCCGCTTGCCAAAATTATCAGGAGAGAAGCCGCAATTCCCAACACCCGCACTCGGACAAATCCCATGAATTCGTCTCCTCCTCAGTCTCGCTGTATCTACCCTACTTGCACGGGGCGCCAGCACCTTCGGGATGGAGGCGAGATGCCCTCATCCCGCACTTCGCCGACGCGGCTTCTTCAGCGCGCCGCAAAGGCATGACGCCTCTAGCGAGGAAACCTAAAGGGAGCCTGCCGGTTGCCTTTTGCCAATCCGCGGGAGTAGACCCGCGGAGAATATGTGGGTAAAACTCCGGCAAAGCGGGGAAAGGCGGAAAGCCATGCTCTCAACCCCATGCTAATCATTCACAACCAATCTTCGCCAATCTTGGATCCGTTTTGCACTGTTTTTTTATTTACGAGCACTTGGTGAGTTGCATCATTCGGGAAAGGCGAGCGAGTCAATGGACTTGACCAGCGACATATGTTCCGATCAGTCCACCCAGAACTCCTCCAACGAAAATGTCCGACGGAAAATGCCGTTGTGCCCCCCAGCGCGAAAAGCCAACTGCAGTGGCCACTCCCAGTGACGTGACCTTGAGCCATTTGGGAGTGCGGTGGCTGCGGACCACCACCAGGGCCATGGCAAAACTGTGCATGGTGTGACCCGAGGGGAAAGAATCTCCACCTTTCCAAAATCGCCCCTCTCGCTCGTTTTGGAGGGGACGTTCTCGCGCCGCGCCGTACTTGAGGCATGTATTGACGATGACCGAATCGATTAGCGCCTGACTGGCCGCCACCCCAACCTTGAAAAGCTTAGAATCCTCCTGCTTCTTTCCTACCAACATTGTTCCGCCCACGATCCCACCAAAAGCGTAAATAGCGCCGATATTGGAAATCCGGCCAGACCACTTGATCTGTCCAGGAGTATTTGGCGGCAAATTCATCGCCTTTTCGTCAGTGGCCATGAGGGCGGCCGTCCCCGTGAAAAGCGGCAGAGCAATTGAAACCCACTGGCGGCGGTTCATCCGGAAGGGGCTGCTCCAGATGGTTTTTTGGTCTGACCAAATATCACTGAGAAATTTCTTGGGAGAAAAATCCGGGGATGCCTGGCGGACGGGTGGAGAAGCTGGGGCAGATTGCCGGGAAGGTTCTTGAGATTCGGTGGAAGGTTCTTGCCCAAAAATTTTATGTCCGGAGAAAGAGATTAGGAAAACCACTCCTAGCATCAGTCCCTTAATTCGAATTGGAACCCAAAACTTCATTGATTACCTCTTGCGGAAATAATTGCCATGTTAAAGCAGACCATTCAAAAGTAATCCACGTTATTTCATTTCATGCCGTTTGAAATCAGGATATATCTAATCTGGCCGTTTTTCCACTGTCAGCTCATGGGTCTCTGCTGATGCGAGTCCTGCCCAGGCAAATGCTGTCTAAGGCAACCTCGCCGGATTTTTAGCGAAAAATTGCCAGGGATTTTATGCTTTGGGCGCTACTTTGGCAAATGGCAAATTGCTACTGCTTTTGCTGACTGAGTTGTGCCTGTAAGTGAAGGGGGAATGCACACTGAGGCCAAATTTGTTATCCTATACCGCTTACAGAAATGGAAGGCTACCGATTTTCAAATTGAGTATGCGGAATAATCTGCCGAGTGCGCAAAAAAAACGGACATTCAATCGGACGACAAATATCTCCGGGAGTGGATTCCCGCACTCTCTCCGGTTGCTGAAGGCGTAAAACCCAAAAGGGTCCTAGAGCAAGGGCCTGGGTGCTCTTAAATAAATTACCAGCACAACTAAATTCCCCTCTAAGACAAGGAAGGGAAATCCCATGGCAGGAGGGCTGAAGTTTTTGGTGGGCGGGAAACAGCTACATTCGCACCGCCCCGGCCTCGACTACGTCTCGGCCACCCCTTCCACTAGGGCGGATTTAACAACCTCGTCCGAGGGAAATTCTTTGGTTCAGGCTGTTGCGAAATGACCGTGAGGAATTGCCGGCCGAGAGGAGATATAAAAATCGTGAAAAAAATTGCAGTTGTCGCCATTTTCATTTTTGTTAGCCAATTGCTGGGCCAGACAGGGAAAGTCTCCGCGCCGGTTCCGGCAAAAGCCACCGGGGCGGCCCACAGCGCTCCGGTGACAGCTCAATCGGCCACGACAGCCGCATCCATCGACGAAATCAAGAAACTCCAGGCTGTTTTGGAAACTTCGATGGGCAACATTGTCATTGAATTCTACCCGGAAAAAGCCCCCCAGCATGTGAATCACTTCATGGGGCTCGTGAAATCCAATTTCTACAAAGGAACAATTTTTCACCGCATCATTCGCAATGTGATGATTCAAGGAGGGGATCCTACGACGAAGGATCCCGCCAAACGGGCATCCTACGGGACGGGAGGATTGGGAACGATGAAGGCGGAAATCACTAGCACTCCTTTTGTCCGCGGAACGCTGGGGGCGGCGCTTTACCCAAATTCACTCAACAGCGCTGATTCTCAATTTTTCATCTGTGTGACGGATCTAGCGGAATTCAACCGCAAATACACGGCCTGGGGCCATGTCGTGGAGGGAATGGACGTGGTGGAAAAAATCTCCCGGGTGCCTGCCGATGAACTGCAAATCGCCAAACAGCGAGTGGAAATCCGTAACACCTTCCTCCGCCCCATTCCCGGCATTCCATTTGCCGATGCCACTCCGGAAGAGATGAAGAAGTATCACGTGATCTTGGAGATTTCCAAAGGAAAGATGGAAATTGAATTTTTCCCCGACGCCGCACCTGAACACGCCAGGAATTTTTTGCGTCTTTCGAAAACCGGCCTATTCGATAATACCGCCTGGCATCGGATCATGCCCGGCTTTATTATTCAAGGCGGCGATTTGGGAAGCCGGAAGATCCCCGTCACCAAGGATCAAATGGCCAAGTATGTGAAAAATCTAAAAGTGGAAATCAGCGATTTGAAGCACGAAAAAGGGACTCTCTCGATGGCCCGCGGAGAAGCGCTCGACAGCGCCTCCACCTCGTTCTTCATCTGCCTGGACACTCAACCTTCCATGGATGGGAAGTACACCGTTTTCGGACATTTGGTCAATGGAATGGAAGTGCTGGATTCCATCGCAGCGGTGGAGGTGGGAGAAAATGGCTCGCCTAAAGAGCGAGTAGAGCTACTGCATGCCGAAGTGGTTGAGACTGGCAAATAACAAATTTGGCCAGGGGGAATTCATATAGCGGGTCGCAGGTATCACACCTCTCATCGCCGAAAGCGCCGGCATGGGCAAGGGCAAGCATGGGCGGACGGTTCGGCGAATCAGCCTGCCATAAGTCTTTCGACCGCCTCTGAGCAGTGGGACAAGCCACAGATTTTCCCCCGGATGAAAACCTGCGACACTCACTCCCCCCCTCCCGTGTAGTAACCATGCAGATTGCATTTTACGGGGCGTGGAGCCTGGGTGCCTCTGGACAAAAGCCCACGGACTACCGCCTCAGGCGGACTCACCGTGGCTGCCATTTACATGCGGATCTGAGCAGTCATGAAAAAACCAACTAATGCGGACTCTTGATCCAATTCAAAGCCTCGAGCAGCCGCTTATCCAACTCGTCCCGGTTATTGCTGAACCGGTGGTTCGAAGCTTCAATCACCCATACCTTCGAGGGCTGGCGCGCTTTGCCCATCATCTTCAGAGCCTGATCCAATGGCAAAAATTCATCGTGGGTGGAGTGAATTTCCGCCAAGGGGACCGGGGAAACATTGCCAATGATGTTGGAGACCATGAAGTAAGGTTCATCCGGATTTTTCTTGGTGAACCAGATGGTGAAATCCATCCATTTCCAGCCCAACTCGATCTGGTCGGGAAGACCTAGGGCGATAACTCCCTGAATTTTTGGTTTCAATTCCCCTGAAGTTGCCGCCAACACCGACAAGCCGGCTCCTTCCGAAACGCCAGACAGAATGACGGGCCGGTTGTTCCCTTGTTGCGCGCAGGCAATGAAACTTTTAAAATCGGCCATTACATCGCTTTCCTTGAGGGCGGAGCTTTTGGTGGTAAATGAACTCAAATATTCTTTGCTGTTCAAGCCCACCACCTTGTAACCATACCCATTCAACACTTCGGCCACATGGACCACAAATCCCGCCCACCCCAGATCCCCACTGCTCAATAGCACCGCCGGAGTATTAGTGCCCCCCCAAATATGCAGAGTCTGAGGCTTTCCGCGGATATCAAGAGTCACGGCGCTTTCCGCACAACCAATCGTCGGGAGCGACCCCCATAAGATCAAACCAAAAATGACGGAACGCATTGAAATATCGCTATCTCCTAAAAGTATTGATAAAAACGAATCGGTTCAGATTTTTTGTCCCCGCGCCGCCCCTGGCGATTTTCATCCGCACACTCATTTCCGATCCCAGAGAAGCTGCCACAAACTTCCGCTGTGATGCACGGAACTCAAGGCATACGCCACTTTGGGCAAATCAGCGCCACGCGGGAAGATTAAATATCTACCATCCCAATGGGGGGCAAATTTCTTTTTGAATTGAAAGAGATTCTTGTATCCATAAAACTGGTTGAGGTTTTCAAAAAGCAAGTTGACCCCTTTCTCCATCCGCGTATTGGGGGTATTGACGTTGGCCAAAGGGGCATTGGCGAGGCTGGCTTCAACAAATCCCTGCTTCTTTAGTGTGAGCAACGACTCGGCCAAAAGTACGTCCATCGTGCCGGCAGGGGCGTCCTTCCGTTTCCGCATCAAATCCAACACCACGGCTTTGCCTTGTTTGTAAGGAAGCCAGGAGACAAAAGCCAGGACACGTTCACCCTGCTCGCAGATAAAGGTGGGAAGGCCATGCAATCCTTCCAACGAAAAAATTCCCAAACTGAAACCAAGCTCACCCAGTTTTTTTTCCGCCAGCCACTCTTCCGAGATTTCTTCCAACTGTTCATCTAAAAACGCATCCAAAGCGTTGGCCCGATCGTATAAACGAACTTTTACGCCCGACTTATTCACCTTGTTCACCATGGCGCGCAGATTGGCCCTGCTCCCCCCAGCCAGACTAAAGGTGGAAAGGTCAATAATGGCCTCCTCGGCCATTTTCAAGCTCCGCATCCCGAGCGAGTGATAAATTCCCAACCGTGCTTCCGCCGCTTCATACACACAGGGGATCCAGCTGTTTTTCCGGCAATAGGCGAAATATTCTTCAATACAGGACTTAAGGTCAGAATCGGCGGCCAGCGGATCTCCACAGGAGAGAGCTACGCTCGAGCGAACTGCATAGGCCACCAATCCCTTTCCTTTCCGCAGCACCAAGTGATTTTTGTCTTCCTGCAGGGCAAAAGCCGACAATGAATAACGACTATGGGCCTGAAAGGCTTGTTCCACCATTTCCCGCGGAGCCTCCAGCCGCGACCGCAAAATCACCGGCCGGAGAAGCAGAACCAAAATGTAGAGCCGGGCCAGCCAGCCCGCGATTTGCAGGGAACCCAGAAAACGGGCAGCATGATCGTTTAAAGGATCCAGATGGGGCTCGAGAATCAGGATTCCGGACCGGAAAGCTTCCTGGAGTGGCGTATTCCCCGAGTCCCACAGGTAGGAGCTACGTTGATGTGTCAATCCCAACCAGCCGTAAAGGTAAACAAGCCCCAACAGCACGGGTAGAATGACAAAGGATAATCTAAGTGAGCCAGGATCTGTCCGGGCATTGAAGCGGTGCCGGAAATAGATCAAATAAGCCAGGAGAAGCAAGGCGACCATGGAATGATGAAAATCCAAGGCGCGCGTGATATGCAGAAAGATAGAAACCAGCAAGGCGCCCACGGCCACATACCAAGCCAATGCCTTGCGGCGGGAAAGGTTCCGGGTGACCTGAAGGAGCGCCAAACCCGCAAAGAGCATCAGAGGGCGGCTGCGCTGAGTCACTTCCAGAGGCAACCAATCTCGTAAATAGGAAACCACCCAGTGGGGACGGGAACGGATGGCGGAAAGAAGGTTGATCACTCCCATCAATCCAATGATGACGGGAACCACGGCGTGCAAATCTTCCCACCGCTTCCAGGGCAGGGCTTTTTGCAGATGGCGGATGGCCAGGTAGCCAGCCAACAGGGCTAAGGCGATGACCACGACCGTGGCTTCATACCGGTAAGCCTCTTGCAACAACTGTTCCGCCCAACGCCCTAAATAGAAACCAAGGTAGGCCGTGGGGATAGCCCAAATTATTCCGGCCACAATATTGATGGGTATAAACTCGATCAAGGGCATCCCCAGCGCCCCGCAAGCCGCGGGCACCAGGATGCGAAAACCAAAGGCATAACGGCTGGCCAGCAAAAGCCAGCGGCCATGCCGCTCCATCAATTGCAGTCCTTTTTCAAAGCGGGGATTCTCGCCGAACCTTTTGGCCAGCCAATCGCGGCCGTAAGCGCGAGCCAATGCATAATAAACCTGGTCAGTGATGGTATTGGCCGCCACCGCCACGAAGATGACATGATGCAGGTGAAAGATTCCCTGGTGAGCCAGAATAGCGGCCGCAATGAGAAAAGTTTCCCCTTCCAGCGCGACCCCGAAAAATAGCAGAAGATAGCCGTATTTGATTAAGAGGTGTTCCATCGCGCGTACCAGTCCCCAAGAAAAGTGGACTTATCCTCCTTCTTACGGGGAATAACTATACCACTCAACATGCTATTCAATCCACTGGGCATCAATAAGAATGATGGGGCAATCTTCCACCAGGGACCGGATTTCCGGGATGACATCGCGCAATCGTGCGTCCTACTCCACTCAAAAGAAGAGGGCAATAATCCAAAATCTCGGAACACGCGACAAATCTATTTCAAACAGGCTGGCTATCTTTTCGCTGACAGCGGGGCAGGCGCCGGCTTAATATGGTGTCCCGGAGGAGGTATGGCATTGAATCAATCCTGGTTTTTGCTTGAACACCGCTACAAAGGCGAGTCCCCCTTTCGGACGCTGCTCCAGCTCTGCCGCGACGAAGGGCCCCGGATGCTTTTGGCGGTTGTTTTTCAAATCATCAAACACAGCCCAGTCTGGATTTTGCCCTTGGTGACGGCCAACATCATCGACATCCTTTCCCAACCGGAGGGAAAATCCACCTCCAGTCTGCGGTTGAACCTTATTGTGCTGCTGGCTATCATCCTGCAAAACATTCCCGTCCATATGCTCTTTGTTTATTTGCTCAGCCGGGCGACGCGAAATATCGAAATGAACCTGCGATCGGCCATCTGTCGGCGGCTGCAACATCTTTCGATCAGCTTTTATGCCGGCGCCAGCACGGGCAGTCTGCAGACCAAGCTCTTGCGGGACGTCGAGGCTGTTCACTGGATGCTGACCTACGTCATGGAAAGTTTTCTATCCACGGGAGTGGCCATCCTGGCCGCCGTGATTGCCGTCTCGTTGCGGGCACCCTGGTTCCTGATTTTTTTTGCTTTCAGCGTTCCTGTTTTTGCCCTCCTGGTCCGAGTGCTGCGCAAAGCCATGCGGAATTGCAACATGCTGTTCCGTCAGGAAGTGGAAAGCCTCTCTTCCCGCTTGATCGGAATGACTCAGCTCATCCCCATTACGCGCGCCCATGGCGAGGAAGAATATGAACTCGAAAAAGTCGGAGTTTCATTGTCTCAAGTGCGCGCGGCGGGAATCCGGCTGGACACGCTCAATGCCTTTTTCGGGGCTTCCGCCTGGGTATGTCTGCAATTGTTTGGCGTTCTGGTTTTGGGAAGTGCCGCCTGGCTGTTTTACACTCAATGGATTCACATATCGCTCGGCGATGTAGTCCTGCTGACCGGCTATTCCACGACCTTGACGGCTTCCGTCCTGGGCTTAAGCAACCTGGTGCCTCAAATCACCAAGGGATTTGAATCCATCCGCTCGATTGGGGAAATCCTGGAATGCCCGGACCTGGAGCAAAATGAGGGGAAAGCCGCCGTGAAGTCCATCCAAGGACGAATCAGCTTCGAACAGGTATCCTTTACCTATCGCGACACCGAAGAAGCCGCCATCCATAATCTTTCGATCAAAGTCGAGCCAGGTGAAACCATAGCCATTGTGGGCCCCTCCGGCGCGGGCAAATCCACTTTCTTGAACCTCGTGATTGGCTTTTTGCGCCCCACCTCAGGCCGCATTTTGCTGGATGGGCGCGATATGCGGGAGCTGGATCTGCGGACTTACCGCCGCTTCCTTTCCCTCGTTCCACAGGAAACCATCCTCTTTGATGGAACCGTCCGGGAAAACGTCACTTACGGAAGCCGCGAAGTCAGTGAAAGGCAACTGTTGGAGGCATTGAAGGACGCTAATGCCTTAGAATTTGTCGAACAATTGCCTGAAGGGTTGGAGACCAAGATTGGAGAACGGGGGGCACGACTCTCCGGCGGACAAAAGCAGCGCCTTGCCATTGCCCGGGCGCTGATCCGAAATCCCCGGATTTTGGTTTTGGACGAAGCGACTTCAGCACTGGACACTCTTTCGGAGAGCTTGATCCAGGAATCCCTGGCCCGGCTGATGAAAGGGCGGACTACCTTCGTCGTGGCCCATCGTTTGTCGACCATTCGAAACGCCGGCCGGATTGCCGTTATCGAAGACGGGCGCCTCGTGGAGATTGGAAGTCATCAGGACCTCATGGCGTTAAATAGCGTCTACAGCCGTCTGCAGGCCTCCCAAATCTAAACAGACTAATTTCCATCAAAAAAAGGAGATCCCATGAAATCAATCTTGATCTTGGTTTTGTCTATTTCTTTTATCCTCTCGGCATTCTGTGTCTCAAGCGTGGCTGTTGAAAAATCGAAGGTCCGCCACATGGTGATCTTCAAGTACAAGCAGAATGCCTCCCAGGAAAAGATCCAGCAAGTCACAAATGCTTTCCGTGCCTTGAAGACAAAAATCCCCGGCATCCTTTCTTTTGAGCAAGGGGTCAACAACAGTCCCGAGGGAAAAAACCTCGGCTTCACCCATGTCTACCTTTTGACATTTGTGGACCAAAAGGCACGGGATGCCTATCTCCCACATCCAGAACATAAAAAATTTGGACAATTATTGGGCAGTCTCGGAATTATGGAGGATGTATTCGTGGTGGATTTCACCCCTGGAGAATAAGACGAGCCTGATCCTTGGCCGGAAAATCGGGTTTTTGAAAGGCAGGATGTTTTCAATCTGGAGAAGATCCTTATTCCGCTGCGCCGCGGAGAGTCAATTCCGTGAAAGACGAGGGGGATCGAATATTTCCTCGTCCACTGGAAGATTATGTCTGATTTCACGGAATTGAATTTCCATGTTGTAGACGGGCGTGTATTGCCGGATACGGAAAGGAAGCTGGATCCCGTCCACTTCCCGGTATTCTTCATAATAGCTTTCCATCGTTACCATTCCCTCTTGCGGCGGACGATGCGTATCGCTTCGCGCCATCAATCCGGTCTGGGCATCAAAATACAAGAGGTCCGGCCGGCCCTTCCGCTGGGATGGCCTCAACGATATAGACTTCTTTCCCATCCAATTTCCTGATTTCTTTCAAGGCAAGCCTGGCATAAAGTTCTTTTAGCTTATAGCTTCGCAGGAGATCGGCCTCCCGTATCAGGGCGGCCTGAAATTCTCCGGCCAATTCCACCGCGCCGCTCATGGGATTGCTGGCCCAGGCCACCGCTCCATTAAATCCCTGGCTCAACGTCCCGAAATTATTCACCTGGGCATTGGACCGCAGTTTGTTGGGGGCTTTGGAAAACACCTCATAGCTGCCGGAGGCTCCCGTGTTGACTATGACGAGCGTCCCTTTCATGATGCGGCTTTTTACCTTTTCCGCGGCAGCCCTTCCTCCGATGGCATCCATGTATTTCCGCAGGATCTGGTCGACAGAAGGTTGTGCATTCGCCGTTTTGGTTGAACCAGTGCGAACGGTTTCCCCTGCTTGCAGAAATGCAATGTTCCACATGAGTGTCAGCAATAAATATGGCAGCAGTTTCATTAGTCTTTCTCCTCCGGAGGAACTAAGCACCGTATCGCTCAAGTAGCTTTCCGATCGCTTGCACACCAAAATCCAATGCGCTGACGGGAATCCGTTCATCGGCCGCGTGGATTGTCTGCGCAAAATTGAAATTAGCGGGCAACAGCATAGGCAGGAACCCGTATGTTTGAATGCCCAGCTTCGAAAAGAACCGCGCCTCGGTAAACCCGCTCAGCAAAAGCGGAATCGGATTCGCTTGCGGGTCCGCTTCGCGCAGGATCTCGACGAGCGTGCTGAACAACGCCATATCAGGTTCTTTCGGTCCCGGGTCATGGCGGATCACTTCTATCTCGACCTCGCTGCCGACGATATGCTGTATTTCTTCAATCAAATCATCGGGAGAGTATCCCGGCAACAGCCGCCCATCCAACTCAACGGACACTTCGCTGGGAATCACATTGACCTGGCTGCTGCCATGTAAAATTGTCGGGCTCACGGTATGGCGCAATAGCGGATCGAAGAAACGCCACTGTTCCCCCAGCAGATTTAGCCCCCTGTTTGCCAGCATGGGATTGATCAGTTGACGAACAGCTATCTTTTTCAATCCACCCATTGCCGCGGCCATTTCTTCGATCATGAGCCGCATTACCGGCGTCACATGAACAGGCAGACGATGCCGATCGAGTTTGCCCAGAAATCGGGATAATTTCGCCATGGCCCCACCGCGGACAGGCATGGAGCCATGTCCTCCCGGACCACGAACGGCAGCCTTCATCCAACATAATTGCTTTTCGGCAACTTGAATGGGGTAGAATCTTCGTTTTCCGACGTGAAGCGAAAAGCCGCCGAATTCGCCGATGGCATGCCGTATGCCCGCGAATTGTTCGGGATAATTCTCCACCAGGAACCGGGCGCCAAAATCTCCGCCCGCCTCCTCATCGCTGAAAACGGCAAGGACTACATCACCCGAGAGCGCCGTGTGCTGGGCTTTCGCGCGCAGCAAAGCCGCCAGCATCATGGCCACTCCTCCTTTCATGTCCAAAGCGCCTCTTCCCCACACATAATCTTCCGCCAATCGCCCTTCAAAAGGAGGGCAGGTCCACTTCTGGTGTTCTGCAGTCACGACATCAATATGCCCATAGAGCAAAAGAGGCGCGGCTTTCCCTCGGCCGGGGAGACGGGCGATCAAATTGGGCCGTTCAGGAGACTTGGCAAATATGCTGGTCTGTATCCCAGCGGCGGTAAGAATTTCATTCAGATAAGCGATGCAAGCAGACTCGTTCCCGGGTGGATTGGTCGTGTTAAATTGGATCAGGCGCCGCAGCAGCACGACAGGATTATGGTGGTCAGCAGAAATCATTTCTCATTTTTCCGATCAATAATGGATGCAGCTCGCACAACTACTTCAGCCCCAGCTTAAAATGACAACCTTTTCCGGTTTAACCACAGTGTCAATTTTCAATTCCCGCAATCTCCCTTCCAATTCTAAATGGAGACTCTTGATGAGTAATTTCCCTTCGGCTAAATGGATCTCAACGGAATGCGGGTTGATTTGAAGAGTGCCAAAGCCCGTCGCCGTGGAGAAAAATGTCCGGAAAGGGCGGTATTCAAGTTTGGGGGCCAACCAGAGTGTTCGGCTCACGGCACTGTAGCGAAATCCGGAAAGAGCTGCCAGCAGGGCGTAACTGGCCATGGCGCGTGCGTAGTAATTGCCGCACTCATATTCATTCCAGGGGTTCCTCACCCGTCCGTTATACCGGCTTCGCGTGGCTTTGACGATGCTGAGCCCTTCGGCCACAAATCCTTCGGCAATCAGATGGGATGCCACCTGGTATTCAATGCCGGTCCAGACTTCGTCGGAATAAACGAAGGGGAGTGTGGGTTTCCCTCCCCGGGGCCAACTGCATAGCAACAGGCCAGGTTCACGTCCGAGGGCATAGCCTGGACGTTGCGCATTGGCATGCGCGCTTAAATCCTTTTTGAAATTGTGACGGAAGATGGAAAGCAGCGTCTTGCGCAAGTTGGATCGTGACAATGGAATTTCAATTCCGTAGCAGCAAGCCATCCAGGCGCCAATCACTCCGTCCGAGAGGCACCCGCTTCCATACTGGTATTTCGGCCCTTCTTTTTTGAGCAAGCGCTGCATTTCGCTGCTGTTTTGATCCACTTTAGCGATTGAGGAGATAAACGATTTATCTCTCAGACCTTCATATTGAATTTTCTGTTGATAATATTCCCCATTGAAAAGCTGAACATCCAAGTACCGGGCGCAAGTTTGAGCAAGGGCCCCAAATTGATCCGCTTCCTCCCGGTTTCCCATGGCTTGCGCCATTTCGGCCATGGCAGACAATGCGCCCAGGTAAATGCTGGTGCAGAGGCTGTCCGGCCCCCAGAATTCAATGTCGTAGGTGTTATGATGCGGCTCAACGAGCGCGCCCCTGCGCTCCGGGTCCCATTGGCCAATCGAGAATTCCAGGCTGCGTTTAGCCAAAGGATACATTTTCTTCAACCACTCAAAATCCCCGGATATTTGCCACTCCCGGTACACCTTCATGATTCCGCCGAGCTGCCCATCGGCCGCGGCGTGAAAGTCGTGTTTTACCGGTCCATCGGGCAGAGCCGCGCGGAAGGTCACATGCCCTTTTTCATCCATGGAACGTTCCAATTCCTGTTCCCGCAAAGTGCGCTCCAACTGCGGGAACAGGTGCGGCAAGGCCTGCGCATAATTCCAAACGTGGGTGCAAGAGCCGTGACAGCAGCCAGAATCCGGGAAGCATCCCTCCCAGGCCCAGAGGTTGCCATTTTCCTGGCGGAGAACTGTAGGGGATTTGAGGATCCCCAGATTGGCGGATATTGCATCCAGAACGTAGGGCGGAAAAGTAGAGGAAAACAGAGCCTCCTTGAAGGCCAGGGTGCGGGCGCGCAAAGAGGAATAATTAGCCGCAATATAAGCGGCAACCTCTTCGGCATTTTTCCAAAGTGAGATGTAATAAGGCCTCCAATAGGGCCCTTCATCTTGAGGCAGACTTCGACAACCCGGAGCTCCCGTGGGATCAGGTTTTTGAGGATCAGGGATTCCCCCCACCTTCAGATAACTGTTGGGGAAATGCCACGCAATCAAAATGGGATAAGTGATGGATTGGCCGGGAAGCAGTTCCCCATCCACTTGCATGGATCCGCCATTGCGCCCGAATTGGTCGGCTGCATTTGAACCTTCATTGGGAGCGAATTGGCCGCTGGAGATTTCCTTCCAGAGCGCGGAAAGAGCATCAAATGGCCATGCCGGACTGCGCAGCCACATGGCTTTAATTTTGGGCTGGTGATTCAGCATTAGCAGGCAAGCGGTCCCAAACCCTTCTGCGTGTGGGTTCTCGATGTTGAAAAAAAAGATGCCTTCCCCGGGGATGGCCTTGCTTCGGCTGCGCGCCTCCGCGGGCGCACACCCCGCAGCTAAATGAGAAAGATGATAAGAGAATTCATACTTCACCATCTGGCTGGAATGATTCTGGAGCTTGTACTCCAAGATCACGCCGGGAAGTCCGGAATTTTTGTCGTCGAGCGGGATAAAAGGATTCCATCCAGTCAATTCCACCTGAACCGGAAGGTTGGGGTCGGTCAAGAAAACCCGTCCAAATGGATATTCTCCTTGAAAAGAAGCTTTGGCAAATCGCGGAAATCCCTCGTGCCCGCCGTGCAGATATCCTTGCCCCTGGAGTCCCTGATCGTAAATTCGAAAGGGGGGCATCGGCCCTTCAATAACGCGGGTTACAGATGAATCCTCCTTGATGCGCAAAGTGGCAAAGGCCGCTTCTCCATAGTTATGTTGAGTGGAAAGTGCTGTGGTGCTTGGGTGGTGACGAATGGAAAAATCTTGCAACCCGCCCTGTCCATTCAAACAGACGCAACCAGTCCCCAGCCCGCCAATGGGCATGGCCACCTGGGCGGCATGCTCGCCGCTAAAAGTCCGCTGCGGACCAAGCTTGAATAATTCCGCGGGTGAATATGGATTGAGCGCGGGGGAATCTGAACTAGCTGACGGAAGCGTTGATTTTGCCTGGAGCCCCGGCGGCGCCAACGCCCCCAAAGAGGCGTTGGCAGCCGTCAGCAAAAATCCCCTGCGATTGATTGTGTTGAATCTTGACATGATAATCTCCCCGCATTTTTTCCCGGCAGCCAGGAGTCTTGGCGCAGTCTCCAGTTCCAGCTGACGACTCCAAAACAACTTGGTGGCGAACAGTGCTTGCTTATGGCAGCGCTTGGAAAGCGATCAGCATTGTGGCCGGGCAGGCGGTCCAGCAGCCCCGCTTTGCCGCTCGCACAGCTTCCTGCTTACAATCAGCTTTTCACGTTCAGCCATCTCTTCAGCCAAGCCAGCGCATCCCGCTGCATTTCCTGATTGAACTCATGAGGCGTGTCGTAATAACGCAGATCCGCATGGGAGGCGGCGCCTGCCTTCCGATACACCGCCTCGATTTTCTGGTAAGCCTCCTCGACGCCGCGTGGCGTGAAAAGAACATCCTTTCGCCCTTGGATTACCATCAACCCCCCCGGGCAGCAAAGGGATACCAGATCTGGCAAATCCATCAGCGCATAGGCACCTGCAATATATTGAAGATAGTGCGTATTCAAGGGACGATATGAAAACATCTCACCGAAAGTGGTCATCCATCCCGCGACTACGGCACATTTTACCCGGGGATCCATGCCGGCAAACTGTGCGGAGCGAAATCCGCCAATCGAAAGGCCCACACAGCCAATTCGTTGGGCATCAACTTCCGGACGGGTCAGCAGGTAATCTAGCGAACGGATCTCATCCCTCAGCCAGATCCCCTGCCAGGTGTGCCCAATCTGACTGATCGCCCTCGCGGTCATGTCTTCATTGCGGGCGGATTGCTCGTTCACCCGTTGGATGACTTCGGCCGGTTCCTGTTTGGACCGATCATTGATCCCCTGTTCCACATCCTGATCCGTCACCAGGCGCCGTTCTCCCCAATAAAAGGCATCAGTGACAATAACCACAAAACCAGCTCTGCAAAACTCAGTCGCATAGGACTTGCCGCTGTAAGCCTGCTGCTTAAAATCCCTTAACACCGGGTGCTCATTCTCCACCTCCACAATTTTTTCTTTCCCCCAGTAATACATGCCTCCATGATCGTGAAAGCAGACCAATCCTGGCGCGGGCTTTTTCGCCCTTTTGGGAATCAGGACGTAGGCTGGGACCCGAGTGCTTGCAGTGGAATAAAAGTATACCTTCTCGCGGATGTAGTCCCCTTTATCTACCTGTTCCACAACTTCGGCCTTGAAATCACAGGATTCGGGTTTTTCCGGGATCAGCTGCCAGAGCCTTTCCCGTGCCGCTCTTTTCCAGCTGTCCAATTCTTTGAACTCATCTTGAAGAAAAGAGAGCTTGAATTGGCTCTCTTTCTGAAGATCATGCAAAAATGGATATAAGTTTCCAAGAGGGCTGCTCTGCTTCAAGCGCTGATTGGATGAACTTTGGTCTGCCCCCTGGAGGGCCGCATAAGGAGTCAATCCGGCTCCAGCCAGCGTCAGACCGGTGATCCCACAGGCCCTCTCCAGAAAAAGGCGTCGATTGATGAACTCATCCCGCATGTTTTTTTTCATCTCTTCTCCTCAACGACTGGCAATATCAAAGCCGAAGGATATTCTTTGCCATGATAGATTTTTTGGGTGGCGGGAACTGGATTTCTTTCTGTCGCAATGGGCGCCCCGGTGTTGGGATTGGCGTCGTACCTCGGGAAATTGGAAGAGCTGATTTCCAGACGGATCCGGTGGCCTGGCTGGAACAGCACGGCGGTATGCCCCACTTTAATTGTGAATGGATAGATCTTTCCTGCCTCCATCAGCTCGGCCTGTCCCATTCCGTTGCGATAGCGGGCGCGGACGATGCCTTCGCAGACAATCAGCGCTTTTCCATCCGGGAACACATCCACCAATTTCGCCGTAAAATCCGTGTCCAAGGCCGTGGAGGAGGCATACAGCCGCGCCGCCACCGGCCCCATCACCAGCACGGGCGCCGCCAGCTCTGAACTGGAATAAACCAGTATATCCGGCCGCCCCTCCACTTCACGTTGATCGGCCGGGCCGCAAGCTGCCGGCTGGCCATGGCTGCCGCCTCGAGTGGGAACAGGCTGCCGCGGATTATAAACAAAGCTGTCTTCCAGTTCCGCCGTGGTGGGAAGATTCACATCGATCAAGCCGTCTCCCTGCAGGGTCTGGGCCTTGCCGGCGGAATGAAAATAATAGGAACGGGAAACGGCCCGCGCGGGAGGCCACTGTTGCTCATCCTGCCATTCGTTCTTTCCCAGCACATAGAGGCGCACGGGAGGGCGTTTATCCCAACCATTGGAAATCCCCTTGAGAGAATAGTCGTACCAGGCCTTGGTTTCCCTGACAAAGTCGAAAGGAATGACTTCCAGCTTACGCTGCTGGATGCCGTACAGATTCTGGTTGCCATTGAAAAAGCCATGATTCCAAGGTCCAACAAGCAATTTGGTTTTCTCCCGAGCCGCGGCTGGAGCGGTTTTTTGGAATAGTTGAAAGTCTTCCAACTGTTCATCCCGGAAAAAATCATACCAGCCTGCCGTCAAAAAAGCTGGAGCTGAGATATCGGCAAATCGGTGATCGACATTTATGGCGCGCCAATAGGAATCCGGCGTGGGATGGCTCACCCAATCGTCAAAGAAGGGAATGTCTTTTAGTGCCACGTCATCGGATTCCACCAGTGGAAAATGGTCATACCCTTTCTGGACATTGGCTGCGCCTCGCATATCTCCATAACGGCCATAGCTTGAAAGCGCCCAATGCAGGAAAGTGAGCTCGCAAAAGGTTCCGTCGTGGTAAATCCCATTGTAGAGATTTGCCGTAATAAATGTGGGGGCAATCGCCGAGAGGTCCGGGTTTCCAACCGCCATGGCCCACTGGGTAAATCCGAGGTAAGATGGGCCGAATGCTCCAATCTTACCATTACACCACGATTGCTGTTTGAGCCAGTGAGTGAAGACGACTCCATCTTCCACCTCATTGCGGAAGGGATAAAAGTCTCCTTGAGAAGAGTGCCGCCCACGAACGTCCTGCACGGCCACTGCATATCCATATCGGGCAAAAAACTCACCGGATAGTTTCCCCTCTGATTTGGCGTAAGGGGTTCGAATAACGATCGTGGGAAACGGTCCGCCGGCATCGGGCAGATATAAATCGGTGGCCAACTGAATCCCATCTCTCATCGGCACCATAACCGTCTGTTTGGGCCGGAATTTGGTTTCGAACCTTCCGGTTCCCGCCCGCCAGGCCAGTAGATGGGGAATGAGCTTTTCCATTCCGGCGGCAGTCCAGCGCTCGAGCTGCCTGGGGAAGAAAAACTTCAGGCCAACCAGCACAACAACCACTCCCAGAAAAAGAAAAATAATTCGTTTCAGAAGACGCCAGCAGCCAGATCGGGTGCTAGAGAACGGAGCTTCTTGGGACATGATTTGACCTCATGTATTGAATTCTTGACACGGACATAGAATACGCAAACAAGGCCTGCGCCAAGTTTTCTTAACCGGTCATAGCGCAGAGCCGTCGTAACATGGGCCTCTGCGTTCACAGGAATGTGCTCAGTTGATTTCCAGAGCATCCCGGGAAGGGAGCGGAGGAAATGGAGCATGCGGTTCGGTTTGATACCAGAATCCCACGGAGGAAATATCGTCCTGCTGCGGCAGATACCGTCCATCGGAACGCCAGCCCAGGGCTTGAATCGTTATTTTCAAATCTTTTTCAAACCGGACCGGATCCATGATATGCCAGCGGTAAAGCCCGAAGCGTTGTTGCGACTGGTAGAGCCCATCGGGACGGATCACCTGGGGCATTCCGCTATAGGGAGTAGTGAACTCCTGGTACTGATGGGTCTCCTGATTTTCAAAATCGTAGGAGCCGCAAAAGTAGTCCTCCGTGCCGGTTCCACAGATGGTTGGAAACTGGCCATCTCCATCCAGGAAGAATTTGATCTCGCCTTCTCCCCACCAGCCGCGGTTGTGGACTCCCCAGGCCAGGTAAGTCCCCACATATTGCCCCCACCCTTTTACACCGTCCAGGATTACGTAGTCCGTTTTGAGTGGGAGGGGATTTGAACGGCGAAATTGGGCATGGAAATAGGCAGCATCCTCGGGGACGTCAGTCAAAGTGTAATCGATTTGGTAATAGATCAGCGTCTGTTGACTGTCCAGATTCTCAACCGTAATCTTGCAGGTTTTCCGGAATGGCATCTCCCAGTAACAGTTGAAAGCGTTGCCCGGGTTGACGCACACCGCCAGTGAGGAAACTTGAGACACCTTTCTCCAACCGCTCGAAAAAAAATCTCCCAAAGGCACTTCGACGGAAGGGGTGGCTTCACCGTCCCAGAAAAAACGGAGGATGAGAAACCGCCAGTTTCCAGTGGTCGTCAGCCAAATGTGATTGATCGCCCCAGGGCCTTTCATTTCCGCCAGAGTGAGTGTCTTCCCAGGCCAGAGGTAAAAATTGGGGGAAACTTTCCATCCCAGACCCAATTCTCGGGCCGCCAGTACCCCCGTCCCAATCCCCGCCATTGCCCCCATCCCCTTCTCTCCACGATAATTTTCAGGACTGATGGAACGGGTCTTGGCTTTGGAAAGCCTGGAAAGATTCCCCAGGCTGGAATTCAATCCGTTATAGCCGCTTGATTGACCGCGATCTTCGGCGGTCATCACACTTGACGCCAAAAGGGCGCCCACAAGCAAGGGAGAGATTATTTCGAATCTCATTTTTTTCCTTCCCATAAATTTCTAATGAATTGTTGCCGGGCGAACTCGCAGCAAGAGGCTGTCTTTGAATCCGATATTTAAAAACGGCTCCGACCCTTTCACAATCCCCAGTTCTTTCCGGTTGGCATAATCATAAACTTGGTAATCTCGATTCTTTTCAAGGCCGCGCAACTCGATCTTATACTTGTCTCGCGGCCAGACATCCGCATAGATTCCAAAGTACAAGTCTCCCCCTTTTCGAACCACATGAATTTCCGGCTTGTCGAAGGCGAGATCGTACAGATTAAGATATTCCGCGCGGCTCAAATCCAATTCGCGATACTCATGGAACCAGCGGTTCCATAAAGAAAGTTGCCGTTCATCCAGCTGGGTGTAGAAAGTGGTCAGCTGGGCGCCTGTCCCTATGGCGCTTTCAAAGGATTCGGGAACGGAATAACCAGTCCATTCTTGAATGGGAACCTGGTAGCAATCCCCCACCGCGAATCGCCCTCCCCGGATGGCCTTCTCCACCTTAATGCGGCTGCGCACCTGTAGAGTGCTCACCGGATCCGACGCATTGGCTACATCGTAAAACGGCATGGCATAGGGAGAATGCGGCAAGGAACAGATGCAGACTTCATGGATCGGATCCTTTTTCAATTCATGCAAGGTCTTATCAATCATTTCGAACAGTTTGGGAACCGATTGAAAAGAGTCGAGCGGCGATTTGTGCTTATGCGCGGGATTGAAGCAGGCTGGAACAGCGGATAGCCCTTGATAATCGCTATAGACCCCGTCAAATCCCCAGACTTTGACGGCCCGGGTCAACCGTTGCCGCAGATAATCTAAGGCCGGCTCATACCCAGGACAAAGCTGATAGAAAGAATTGATATCCGCCGGATATTCCCCATTTTCTCCCCGCACCAACAGATCTTTGTGGTCCCTCGCCAGGCGGCTTTCCGGGCTGACTCCCAGCGGATACCACCAGAAACTCGAGCGGAATCCTTCCGTGTGAAGCTTTTGGACCAACGCCACCATGTCCGGCTCTCCCCCGGGGAATTTTCCCGGCGAGCGGTCGAGATCCCAGTCCCCCATGTAGTCGTACCAGCCCATATCCAGATTGGCGACATGAATGCCCATGGCTTTCAACTCGGACAATTTGCCCAGAATTTTCTCAACCGTGAAATTCCACATCCAACCCCAGCTTTTCCAGTACGGCTCAAAAGCAACATCTGGCGAGGATTCGCGAATCGCCACTCCCCTGCGCCGCAAAAGCTGCCCATAAGTCTTCAGAGGGTCATAATAGTCCAGGCGATGGAATATAACCGCGGTCAGCACGGTCTGATAGCTCTCACCAGGCTTCAGCCACTCCTTCTGGCCAAACTTTCCCAGAGGATTTTCAGTAATCGCGAGTTCGACTCTCCTATCCGGACGGACCTCCACGGGAAGCGAGAGCCACTGCGGGATCTTTTCCAGGTGTGCAATCGCCACGCCCATCGAGGGACTCCAGACATCGACAAAGGGCATGCCGCCGCCCACTCCCTCTGTTCCTCGAACATCGTCGACCCCTTGAAAATTGCTTTGCTTGAATTCCGGATTAAGACGAATCAGCGCATATTCGGTTCCCCACTTATAGGCTCCACCCTGGAAGGAGGCGAAATCGAATGGCCGCGCTTGAGGCTCTGCAAGCTGTCGATTTACTAAAAGGCGTTGGCTATAAATCCGATCCAGATGTAACGCCTGTTTCGAAAGATTCTGGTACGTACTTTGAAAAAGCGCCACATCGGGAAACTCATCGGGCAGCAGAACCCGGATGGTTCTCTCAATCTTCCACGACCGTTCCCCGTCTTCGAAAAGGCCGGGCACTACCGCCTCCCACGCCGCGCCAAATTCCGGGTCCATCACCCGCCCTTGCCGTGATTTTTCGGGCTCGAAGCGGAATGGTCCGCAAGCCAATCCTGAGACCGTGATCCCCTCTTGAACCGAAGGGTCAAAATCTAAAATGCTCCCTTTTACTCCGCTGCTAAGCCATTCCAAATGGCGTTGAGTTTGGGAGTCATAGGAAATCTTCATGCAGTCCGTTTTTATGGAAAGCTGCGGCAAGGTCTGGCCCAGCAAGGGGAGAGCCGCCATGCATATACCCATCATCGCTAAGCCGTATTGAATTGGGGGACGGCGGTGTTTCAGAATGGATCGGATGAAAATCATAGCTAGTGCTCCTTCCGTTTGCCACTCTGCTCATGTTTTTCTAAGGAAATTCCCGGGACCCACCTCAGGGCATTTTCCCGGAACAACTTGCGTAGAACCCGGTCCGGCAGAGCCAGCCCTTGTACTTTTCTTCCAGCGTATTCCATGGTCTCTGAAGTGGCAAAGAATTTCCAATCCCTATCCAGATCGGCCGTCCAGCGGCGGACACCCGCGGGCACATCGCTGCCAGGGAGGATGAGATCATCCGTTGCATATAGAATCCGGTCCTGATATTTAATCAGCACCTTCCTGACTTTTTGGCGGTCTTGTCTGGCGAGATGAACGACCCGTCCACCGGTGTCCACAGCCAAGTTGGGATATTTTTCCAGCCGTTTTGCCATTTGCTCCACATCCTCTTCCATACTGCCCAGATGGCAACCCACTACGCGAAGATTCCGATGCCTGGCCAGCATCCGGTCGCGGGCCTCGAGAATTGCCGCTTTGGCCGGACGTTCCGGATGTCCATACATGTGCCATTGCGGACTGTTTTTATAGTAAAAATATTCAGGGTCCGCGGGGTCCAGGGGCTTCCAGGCAGCCGCGGGCTCTCCAAGATGAGCATAGAGAGTCTTTCCTCGCGCGGCGATGGCATCCAGAATGGGATCGAAAGCCGGATCGTCGGGCAGAACGTATTCGCCGCTTTTTTTCCGCAATTCCATCCCGATGGTTTTATAAATCTTGACCCCCACCGCGCCCTGCTGGAATGTCTCATCCAAAATCTTGATGGTGCGGCTGGCAAAGTCCACGCTTTCCAACTCGCGCGGATCGAAAGAGGAAACCCAGGCGATGCGCCCCCTCCCGTTGCGGAAGAGATCCGCGCAAAGCTGGTGCTGCGGCCCCATGGTTTCATAGCCGCCGCTAAAAGGATCCAGCACGGCAATGTCGACGATTTTCAGATTTCTTTTCGCCAGGATTTCATCTATGGCGGGATGTTTCACGAAGAAATGAACGTGGGCATCAATGATCCCTAATTCGAATGGCAGGACCGCCCCCCTTAGAGGAGCACACCACGAAGACAGCAAAATCGAGAGCCCGACGATGAACTTTAAGAATTTAACCATTTCCGACCTTCCTATTTGAGGGTGGAGGTTCTGCGTAAATTCTGGATTCCCGGCACCGGCTCATACACCGCCAATTCAGAAATCGAGGTGAATCGAGGAGGATTTTTCGCTGCCACTCCCGCGAACCCAACATTTCCCCTGATCCGAATTGCCCTCGTTTCCACCGGATCGAAGAATAACAGATACTCCGCGAAATGCGCCTTGTTGTAAGGCCCTTCACCACTGGGGAATGGAGGGTCAATAAAAAGGTTTTTCGCGGGCTGCCAAACGCCTCTTGAATCCTGATATTCCACTATTAGGTCAGTGAACCAGCCAGAAGTCTCTTCCATAAACCCGGTGCAGAACGCAACCAATCCGATATGTTGTGGTGACGGCCATTCATATCCATAAAAATCTGACCGGGGCGCGGAACCTTCTCCAATACTCAGGAAAGTAGCTCCATCGCCGCTGTGCTTCCCGTCACGAAGCACTTCCGGCGAGCTGGCAAACCTGAGGGGAGGAGTGTCAAGGAACAGTCTCTTGGCCAATTCGAGGTCGGGCGCCTGAACGGGAGTCAGTATGCGGCTGGCCTGCGGAGCCAGATTCCGGCCCCGAACCAGCAAAGGGATATTACGATGCAATCTAGCGGCCCCCGAGCGGACCTCGATGGTAACTGGAAAAACGCCAGGAGCCATAGTGGTGAGGTAGATGCATTTATCGGCACCGGGGAATTTTATCGGATAAGGGAATCCTGCTAGGTCACTGAGGGAAACAAAAACCGTTTCCCGATTTTACTTGGGGAAGCCCCGCTATCTCTATGATGACTGGACCGATCGGGTTAATACTTCTTTTCCCGGAAGCGCTTATATTAAAATTGCGGAAGGCTGTTCTCATTGCTGCTCCTTTTGTATTATTCCCAAAATCCGAGGTCCTTTTGAAGCCGGCCCCCGGATTCAATCGTAAAGGAAGCGGTGAACTTATCTGCTCAGGGAGTAAAGGAGATAAATCTTATCGCTCAGGACACCACCATGTATGGACGGGACCTTTCTCCCAAGGTTGATTTGACATTTTTGCTTCGCAGATTGGCTAAGGTTGAAGGCATTGAATGGATCCGCCTGCTTTATGCTAACCCTCAAAATATTAGTGATGAACTTATAAGGGTTATTAAGGAAGAAGAGAAGATGTGTAAATATTTCGATATCCCTCTTCAGCACATTAATCCCGCAATCCTAAAAGCGATGAAACGGAAAAATAATCCCCAATTTATTTATGATCTTGTCGCTAAAATCCGGAATAATATTCCTGAGGCAACCATTCGAACGACCCTAATGGTAGGATTTCCAGGAGAAACGACAAAGCAGTTTAATGAATTAGTTGTTTTGGTTAAGCGAGTTAAGTTTGACCATCTTGGGGTTTTTGCTTATTCCCATGAAGAAGGAACCGTGGCGGCCAAACGACCCGGTCAACTTACTTGAGATGATAAAAGAAAAACGACGGAGAGATCTTATGAGTCTTCAGGCAAGAATCTCACGAGGAAAAAATAAAAAGTTTGTTGGCACGGTTCAAAAGGTTTTGGTCGAAAAAAAAGAAAGATCAGGGGTTAGTGGGCGGATAGCTTCACAAGTTCCTGAAGTGGATGGAAAAATCAGAGTCATAACAAAACACCCTATTTTAATTCCTGGAGGAGGTGTTTATAATATCCTGGTTACCAAAACCGGAGTTTATGATCTTGAGGGGGGAAACTCTGCTCTTTGTACCACCTTAAAATTTAAAAAACTTTAGTGTCAGGCCGGAGACGTCAAAAAAATCAGACCAATTTAATTGACAAAACTATTTTTTTAGGTAATATTCCCTTTCATTTTTAAAAAAGGGGTTATCCTTATCCTAAGGGAGAATTTATGAAGAAAAATGAAATAAGGGATATGTTATTGAAAATGAAAGATAATTTGCTCCAGGAGATTGCTTCCAATATGAAAATGGAAATCAGCCACCTTCAAGAAGCCATTGCAGATATGTATGATTTG
>CAWDMN010000041.1:95000-103319 GCA_963803155.1 uncultured Acidobacteriota bacterium | reverse complement strand
ACTACCTTACTTCTGCAAAAATGGCGATATGGTCGCTCAGCCCGAGGAATGATCACCAATAATTCCGACGATTCGATTGAGGTATGCCCTTTCACAAAAATGTAGTCGATCCTCGCCTTAGGGTCGCCGGCGGGGTACGTGGCGCCCGCGCCTTTGTGGCACGCCCTGTGAGCATCCACATAACCGGCGGAGGCGTGAGTGACTGACGACGGGAGAATCCTCAACGTCGTTGAAGTCGCCGGCAAGGATGGAGCATGCGCCGCCCTGAGCGCCTAATGTCAACTCCCGGACCAGCTTCTCCGCCTGGGCAAGCCGCACCGTCGAATCGGCGCCATCGTCCAGGTAAACGGAAGGTCAAAATGACCTTCCCGGCTATAGACCTCGACTTCCGCTACAAGGGCGTTTCGCGGCAGCGTTGGCCTCAGGCCTCCCGCGAGATGGGTGAGATCGACGCTCCTCACGTTCTGCGCCCGGCAGCGGAGCGACAGGCCGACGCCTTCCGGGTATTTCTCCATAAAATGGTGGCAGTACAAAAAGCGCGATCCGTAGTGGTAGCCGGTGATGGACGAGATCCAGCGCGCAATCTGCACACTCGTGTCCTCGATTCCCCCGCCGCTCACGACCTCCTGGAATGCGGCGATGTGCGGGTCCAGGCGGGCAAGCTCCCGGGCGATGCGCCTGAACCTTTGTGTCCGTCGCCGTCATTGTGCGTCCCGTGCAAGTTGTAAGAGCAGACGCGGATGGAGGCTGGGTAGATAACGCGGAATCGGTCGAGATCATCGTCCGTCAGTATGCCTGCGACCCCGTTGCGGGAAAACCTCTCGCAGAGCCTCTCCACGTACTCGTCGAGGGCGTCGTACTGGCGCGCCACGACAGGGACAGGCGTCCCCGACCTGACGAGCCTTACCATGTCGAGCCTCCTCAGGACCGGCTCGTCCCCATCGAGCCCGTCGAGCCAGCTCGACGCGCCTCTCTCGGAGAAAAGCCCCGCGACGCCGGCGAGGGAAAACTTTGCGTTCACCTGGAACAAGTAATTCACGTCCACGTGAAACCGCCGCGCGACCTCCTCGGGCGCCATGCCCGACCGGAGAAGATAGACCATCTCCAGCCGCTTCAGGACCTCATCGTCCCTCCCGAGCAGGTCGCGCCATCCTTCGACGCCCTTGTCGGGAAAATCTCCCTCTCTCCGCCCTCTCATTTAGCCAGCGGTCCTCCCTGGGCCTTTCGTTTGCCTTTTTCCTAAGAAATTATATCTTTTTTAACAGTTTCGCAACAGAAGGGAGGGGAAGGTCAGGGCCGATAGGCGATTCGACGCGGCGCCTGCCGGCTTATGGTCGGCCCGACCATTCTATTCACCTTTCAATTGCATCTGAACTGTGCAATAATACGAGATTGGCGATGTACGCTTTTTCGTTGCAATAGTTCAATAAAATATCGACAGGAGTTGATAATCATGCCAGAAGTCGATGAATCCCAAAAGGAAAAAGAGTTTTATGTCGACATCCCTGCCAAGTGCGAGGCTTTCTTCCTGAAAGGCTGCAATTCAGTCGACTGGGGAATGAAAAATCGTCTATCAAAGATATTCGATCCCAAGTCTGGCAATCCCCTGAGACCAGAGCGCCCACGGATATCCAGAAGCCCAACGCCTCCCAGGGAAGTCGTGAACCCGAAGCCTGCGACGCCGCGGTCAGCGAGGCAGCCGCGACCAGGGCACCCCAGAGGGGAGCGGTGAAGACGGAGTGGGTCACCCATGTTCTGGTTGGGTTACCGTTCCGGGAGACATGTCCGAGCAGGTCGATAAGGTAGTTTATGGACAACGAGAGCCACAGAGCCATCGCTATGGGTTCGATGGCAAGGGTGTGGGAGAGCGAAAGCAGGCTGAAGGATACACCTGTGGAGAAGAGATAGTGGGTCAGTCGTTTCATTCGGCTGCAGTCTCACTCCCGCGGCCTTATTGAAGGCCACCCGGAGTAATCATGATTACTGGAATGCTGGGGAGAGGCCTTCACATGGGCAAGACGGGAACAGAGAACCATCAGGCTTCCGCTCAAGTTTCCAGCCGGGGATGCGTCAGGTCGTCCCTGTCCACGATGGTCACGGGCTGGATGGCCTGGATCTTGCCTTTCTCAAGCTGCTCCCTTGTCCGGAGGCTTTCGTTTGGGTCATGACGGCAAGAGTGCGGCTCTTGCCCTGCGTGATCGTGGAATTGACTTAAAAGGGGTGGCTGAAGACACATTGCTCAGCTCCTACCTGATCCAACCCAACCGCGGCAACCATAACTTTGAAGAAATTGTTTTTGCGCAGCTGGAAGAAAAAACAGCTGAAACCGCGGCTGGGCGGGCAGTTCAACTGGCCCGGCTGGAGGAGAAATTTCATCCTCTGCTGGCCGCTCTGCAAGTAGAAAAGGTGTATCGGGAAATCGAGCTCCCGCTGGAGAAAGTACTGACTCGGATGGAGTGGCAAGGGATCCGCATTGATCCCGAGGTTCTAAAGATGCTTTCCGTTGATATGGAAACTCAGATCAATTCATTAACTCGGCGGATCCACGAACTGGCCGGGGAAGAATTCAATATCAATTCCCCCAAACAACTGGGCGAGATCCTCTTTGAGAAATTGAATTTGCCGGCTCCAAAGAAACTTAAAAAATCCGGTCAATTTTCCACTTCGGTGGAAATACTGGAACAGCTCGCACGAGACTATGAGTTGCCGCGCCTCATGCTCGATTACCGCCTGCTGGCCAAGCTGAAATCGGGTTATGTCGATGCTTTGCCAAAACTCGTTCACCCGGATACTGGACGGGTCCACACTTCCTTCAATCAAACTGTTGCCGCCACTGGGAGGCTCTCCAGCAGCAATCCCAACCTGCAGAATATCCCCATTCGGACGGAGTTGGGCATGAAGATTCGAGCTGCCTTTGTACCTGAAGAGGGATGGCTTTTGCTTGCAGCCGACTATTCTCAGATTGAACTTCGCGTCCTAGCCCATTTCTCGCGCGATCCAGTGCTCGTAAAAGCCTTCCAGTCGGGAGAGGATATCCACACGCGGACGGCCACGGAAGTTTTTGGCATAATCCCGGAGATGCATACCGCGGAATTGCGCCGGCGGGCCAAGACCATAAACTTTGGAATCGTCTATGGACAAACGGCCTTTGGCCTTGCCAAAGAACTCGAAATCTCAAATCGCGAGGCACAGCAATTCATCCAGCGTTATTTTGAACGGTATCAAGGGGTGAAAAATTGGATCGATGCCACGATTGCTGAGACCCGCCAGACACAAATGACCAGAACCCTGGCCGGTCGAATCCGCCAGATACCGGACATTTCCAGCAAGAATCCAGCGCTGCGCCAGTTTGCAGAACGGACGGCGGTGAATTCTCCCATTCAGGGCACGGCTGCCGATCTGATCAAGTCAGCGATGATCCGCATTCATGATCGGTTGTGCCAAGAGAATTGGCAGGCCAGAATGCTGTTGCAGGTGCATGATGAATTAATCTTCGAAGTACCTGAGAATGAGCTCGAATCACTCCGCACGATGGTTCGGCAAGAGATGGAGCAGGTTTTAGAATTGGCTGTGCCGTTAAAAGTCGGCATAGGCGTTGGGAAAAATTGGATGGAAGCGAAATGAAAAGGGACAAATGAACAGTGAATTGTGGACAATGGAAAGTGGATAGTGGATAGTGATTAGTGGTCAGGGGTCAGTGAATCGAGAAGAGTAATGCTCGTTACCCGGTTGTCCAACGCTATTAGGGGCGCGATTTTTCGCTCATAGCGATCAAGTCCTCTTTTGTTGACTGCCGACAGCCAACTATATGCCGCGCAATGTTTATAACTTGCAGCTTCCTATGCACTGACCCCTGACCACTAATCACTATCCACTATTCACTTTCCACTGAATAAGGAGGATTACTTGGATTGGCAAAGTGCTTTTGATTTATTGAATGAATGCACCAAAGGCGATGGATTGATCAAACATGCGCAGGCTGTCTCGGCCTGCATGAGAGCTTACGCGGAAAAAAATGGCGAAGATGTCGAGAAATGGAGGATAGTCGGCCTCTTGCATGATTTTGATTATGAGATGTTCCCCAGTGCGCCCGATCATCCGGCGAAGGGGTCTGAGATCTTGCGTGAAAAAGGGTATCCGGAAGATGTCATTTATGCGATTCGTTCGCACGCGGATTACATGGACTGCCCCCGCCGGAGCTTGTTAGATAGAACTCTTTTTGCGTGTGACGAATTGGCTGGTTTGATCACAGCGGCAACTTTAGTTCGTCCGGACAAGAAAATTCAAGGGATGGAAGCGCGGTCTGTCCGAAAGAAAATGAAAGACAAGGCTTTTGCTCGCTCGGTCAATCGGGAGGATATTATTCGAGGCGCTCAGGATTTGGGCGTCGACTTGGATCAGCACATCGATTTTTGTATTCGGGCCATGGAGAAAAGTGCAGGCGATCTTGGATTATGAGGAACTGCGAAAAGTGACTATCTGAGGCAGATCATCGGGAATCGGCGACTTTGTCACCAACAAAAAAGGCAGGCTCAAAGGCCTGCCTTTTTTGTTTTCCAAGTACCGGAGCGATTATTTGACTCCCTTGATATGCTTTTGCACTTCTTCCCAGGTGGGCTGTGTCGCAGTCCCGCCGATCCCCTGTGTGGAAAGGGCGCCACAGGCATTGCCAATTATCAGAGATTGACGGAAATCAAGACCATTCAACTGGCCATATAAGAAACCTGCATCGAAGGATTCTCCCGCCCCGGTATTATCCGACACTCTGATCTTGAATGCAGGAAGTTGAATGATCTGCCCGCGACTCTTGGCAATGACTCCCTTGGAACCCAACTTGATCACTACTGTAGGAATTTTCTGCCCAAAGAATTCCAGTGCCCGATTTGTGCTCTTAGCTTTCGAGATATTGATGGCCTCAGTCTCGTTCATCATCAAGATATCGACGAACTCGAGGGATTTCCAAATACCGGAATTCCACTGGTTCTTGTTGTCCGAGTTGGGATCGAGAGAAATTGTCATTCCCACTTTCTTGGCATCTTGAAAGAGCTGCGGCAAGGCCGTCTGCATTTCTTCCTGGAGAAAGAAGGAGGAAATATGCAAGTGGTCGTGCTGGCGCAGGATCTTTTGAGGAATATCCTTGTATTGGAGATGAGGGATAGCGCCAAGGTATGTCACCTGCGCTTTGTCATCCCGGAAATTAAGAGAGATCGTCATCCCTGTGCGGAATTTTGGATCCCGTATGATATTGTCGGTTTTCACCTTCTTGGCCCTGAGTTGATCCAGACAGTATTGTCCGAAATCATCCTTTCCGATTTTGCTGATGAAGGTGACTGGTGTCCCCAGCTTGGTGAGACCACAGACCATGATTGCAGAGGCACTGCCGAGAGTCAGTACCATTTCCTGCGATAGAATCTCCCTTCCCAAAACCGGAAAAGTCTGCAAGCCGGCGCCAATCAAATCCACATTAAGTTCGCCAGCAACCAGTACCTTCTTCTTTTTGACTGTGCTCAAATTATTGCCTCCATGAAGGATCGGCCCGGACCGATGATGGACATTATCCTCCACCGCCCCTGGCAAAAAATGCCCGCAATAAAATACTAGTTTTTCCCCTTATCTGTCAAGGAGTTAATGAAACTTGAGTGGTTTTTGCCTGAGAAGATGGGTATGACATTGCCCATCAGGATGTGATATTTTACTGCCAGATTCAACGATTGTAGATGAAATGAGCGGAGCTGGTACACTGGTAAATCCGATTTTCAAAGGAGCCGACGATGCCAGCACGGCTGGCTTAACACTACAATGAAAATGGGATGATGGAGACGGTCTGCCCTCACGTCTGAGCACGCTTGGCAGCAAAATCAGGCGGGCACCCCGCCTCCATCCACGCTATTCTCAAAGGAGAGGGAAATGGGCACGAAGAGCCATGGAAAGGCCATCGGATTCAAGGCAATTGTCTTCCTGATATTGCTGGTTTTCTCGGGTCTTTATTTTGTTGCAACGCTTTCTTGGAGGTGGCTGGAGAGCAATGCGCCAGTATTGCGGCTGAATCAAAGTGGGAAGTATTTGAGCCGAAATCCTGATTTGAAGTTGATTGCCGAAGAGTCCGGGATGGGATTGAAGAATATCTCCATCAGAATAAAATTGAAAAGTGGTCTGGTTCCAATTGTGGATGAATCATTTCCCTCCAAGGGTTGGTTCTTTTGGAAACCGGTATCCAAAGAAACTCGGACATGGGATATTGGATCCTTGTTGAGCAAACGAATCCCCCCTCAAGATTCCTCCTTTACATTGCTAGCGGAAGCGCATGATCATTCCCTACGCGGATGGTTCGCGGGAAATCGGGGAACACTTGAGCAGGAATTTCAGATTAAACTCCTGCCCCCTCGTTTAGAGGTTATCTCCCGTCAACACTACATCAATTTAGGGGGCGCTGAATTTATACTTTATCGGGTTAGCTCGGATGCGGAAATATCCGGAGTTCAGGTCGGTCCACATTTTTTCCCCGGTTTTCCAGCTAATTTGTCAGACGCCAATCTTCGCATCGCCCCCTTTGCGTTTGCATATAATTTGCCGCTCGATGCCCCGATTAAGTTGATAGCTCGCGACGGAGCTGGGAATGAGGCCATCGTCACATTCTGGTATAAGCTATTCCCGAAAAAATTCCGCTCTCGCGATATGAAATTGGAGGACCCCTTCCTCCAAAAAGTTGTGCCCGAGATTCTCTCTCACACGCCGGAAATATCTCCGCAGGGAGAATTGATCAAGAAATTTGTGGAAATTAACCGTCAATTGAGAGTCCAGAATCATCGGATGGTTGCTGAATTGGCAAAAAAGTCTCCTCCCCGCTTCCTTTGGCAGGAGCCTTTTATCCAGCTGAGTAATTCCAAAGTGGAAGCGAACTTCTGTGATCATCGGCGATATCTTTATCGGGGCGAAGAAGTCGATCAACAGGATCATGTCGGGTTTGACCTTTCCGTGACTCAGCAGGTGCCGATTGAGGCAGCCAATGATGGGATGGTCGTCCTCGCTCGCTACTTCGGAATTTACGGCAACTCCGTGATCTTGGACCATGGTTGCGGTCTTCTCTCATTGTATGGGCATATGAGTTCTCTCAACGTCACGGAGGGGCAGAGCGTCAAAAAGAAAGATATTCTGGGACGAAGCGGGGCAACCGGTCTGGCGGGAGGAGATCACCTCCACTTTGGCCTCTTTTTGCAAGGTGTGCCAGTGAATCCCACGGAATGGTGGGATTCCCATTGGATTCAGGTCCATTTGCGGGACAGGATGAAATGAATTGTGACATGCGGGATTGGGGCAGAACCTGGCAGTTGCCCGCTTTAGATCCAATCCACTTTGAAGCTCTTCAGTTGAGGAGAGTCTATCGGATGATAATCATCGAGAAGGAACACGCGGATTTGATTTTCGCCAATGGCCGGGTCGATGTTCTCGAGATTGATTGGGCTCCGGTCCATGAGTGAATTCCGATCGAAGAACACTACTAAGCCCAGGCTGCGATTGGCTCGGTGCGGCAGAACCTCAATAGACTCTGCTCCGCGCAGGAAAGATGGTCACTGATCGCCAAAGGTCATTGTGGGAAAGCTCATTGCACGTCCATTGGTATTCTTCATTCTCCAAAAAATTCTACCGCGGGAGACATCTCATCCATGTTCCCATTTGCCGTGACCATTTTCCTCTCTGCCTATCTGCTGTTTCAGATTCAGCCTCTGCTTGGCAAATTCCTTCTCCCTTGGTTTGGCGGAACACCAGCGGTCTGGACCACCTGTATGCTGTTCTTCCAACTTGTTCTTGTCCTTGGATATGCATACGGGCATTGGCTTGCCCGCTGCGGCCCCCCCCGGATGCGACGGTGGTTTCATCCAATTCTATTGCTGCTCACCTGTTCCTCGATCTTTTTTTTGGCGATCCTTTGGGGGAGGCCTTTGCTGCCTTCCACCAGTTGGTGGCCCATGCTTGATGAAATGCCGACTGCCAAGATTCTAGCTTTATTGAGTGCCGGTATTGGCCTGCCATATTTGATGCTTGCCTCAACCAGCCCGCTGGTCCAGCATTGGTTCGGCCGCTGCTTTCCAGGCCGATCTCCGTATAGGTTATATGCACTCTCCAACTTTGCTTCCATGTTGGCATTAATCACCTACCCTGTGGCCGTCGAGCCATTCCTCTCGTTGAGTCTGCAGGCTCGAATCTGGAGTGTTGGATTTTTTCTCTTTGCACTGCTTTGCTCTTATTGTTGCCGAAAAGCTTTTCAGGCATCTCACCGCTTTGAAGAGTTGAAAGATTCAGTTCCGGCGGGCTGTTTGC
>CAWDMN010000041.1:0-90000 GCA_963803155.1 uncultured Acidobacteriota bacterium | reverse complement strand
CTGACCGCGTGCCTTTTGCATAATGAGCCGGCTAGTTATTTTCAGTGGCGAGGTTAAGCGTAAGCGAGCCGCAGCGAAAGCGAGTCTGAACAGGGCGAGTTAGTCGCTGGAAATAGACGCGAAGCGGGATGATCTACCCTTGGCCAGGGTGAAACACGGGTAACACCGTGTGGAGGCCCGAACCAGTGTTGGTTGAAAACAGCTTGGATGAGCCGAGGGTAGGGGTGAAAGGCTAATCAAATTCCGTGATAGCCCGTTCTCCCCGAAATAGCTTTAGGGCTAGCCTTAAGTGATTTGTGGCGGTGGTAGAGAACTGAATGGACTAGGGGCCTTACCAGGTTACTGAATCCAATCAAACTGCGAATGCCGCTAACAAGAGCTTAGGAGTCAGACAGTGGGGGCTAAGCCTCATTGTCGAGAGGGAAAGAGCCCAGACCATCAGCTAAGGTCCCAGAGTGCAGACTAAGTGGAAAAGGAAGTGGAGACTCCTTGACAGCCAGGAGGTTGGCTTAGAAGCAGCCATCCTTTAAAGAAAGCGTAATAGCTCACTGGTCAAGAGGCTCCGTGCCGACAATTCAACGGGGCTAAAGTCTGCCACCGAAGCTATGGACTTGTAGATCCGAGGATTTACAATTGGTAGGGGAGCGTTCTCTTTGGGTAGAAGCAAGACCGCAAGGACTTGTGGACTGCAGAGAAGAGACCCTGCCGGCATAAGTAGCGATAAACCAGGTGAGAACCCTGGTCGCCGAAAATCTAAGGTTTCCTGAAAAAGGTTAATCCGTTCAGGGTTAGTCGGACCCTAAGGCGAGGCCGAAGGGCGTAGCCGATGGGAACCAGGCAAATATTCCTGGACTACCGGATGGACGTTTGGACGAAGGGGTGACGCAGAAGGATAGGTAGGACGGCTGATGGACGCGCCGTTTCAAGCTGGTAGGAGGAGGGGGCAGGCAAATCCGCTCTCTCGTTAACTCTGAAAAGCGAGCACGAGCCCGCAAGGGCTAATCAAAGCTATCGAGTCCCGGCTGCCGAGAAAAACCTCTAAGGAGTCCGTTGGGTACCCGTACCGTAAACCGACACAGGTAGATGAGGAGAAGATCCTAAGGCGCTTGAGAGAACACACGTTCAGGAACTCGGCAAAATAGCTCCGTAACTTCGGAAGAAGGAGTGCCCCGGTAGGGTTTGAAGCCCGAGGGGGTTGCAGTGAAATGGCCCAAGCGACTGTTTAACAAAAACACAGGTCTCTGCGAAGTCGAAAACGACGTATAGGGGCTGACGCCTGCCCGGTGCCGGAAGGTTAAAGGGAGAGGTTAGTTTGTCGCAAGACGGACGAAGCTTTGAACTGAAGCCCCGGTGAACGGCGGCCGTAACTATAACGGTCCTAAGGTAGCGAAATTCCTTGTCGGGTAAGTTCCGACCTGCACGAATGGCGTAACGATTTGGGCGCTGTCTTAACGTGTGACTCAGCGAACTTGTAGTACCGGTGAAGATGCCGGTTACCCGCATCTAGACGGAAAGACCCCGTGCACCTTTACTATACCCTAGCAGTGAATTATGGTGCTTAATGCGCAGGATAGGTGGGAGGCTGTGAACCATGGGCTTTGGCCTGTGGGGAGCCGACGGTGAGATACCACCCTTTGAGTTCTGTGATTCTAACCTAGTCCCCTGATCGGGGGCAGGGACACTGTTAGGCGGGTAGTTTGACTGGGGCGGTCGCCTCCCAAAATGTAACGGAGGCGCTCGAAGGTGTCCTCAGGCTGTTTGGAAATCAGCCATAGAGTGTAAACGCATAAGGACGCTTGACTGCGAGACAGACAAGTCGAGCAGGTGGGAAACCAGGAGTTAGTGATCCGGCGGTTCTGTATGGAAGGGCCGTCGCTCAACGGATAAAAGGTACGCCGGGGATAACAGGCTGATCTTGCCCAAGAGTTCATATCGACGGCAAGGTTTGGCACCTCGATGTCGGCTCATCGCATCCTGGAGCTGTAGAAGGTTCCAAGGGTTAGGCTGTTCGCCTATTAAAGCGGTACGTGAGCTGGGTTCAGAACGTCGTGAGACAGTTCGGTCCCTATCTGATGTGGGCGCAGGAGATTTGAGGAGGGTTGTCTTTAGTACGAGAGGACCGAGATGAACGGACCCCTAGTGTACCAGTTGTCCCGCCCGGGGCAGTCGCTGGGTAGCTAAGTCCGGTTGAGATAAACGCTGAATGCATCTAAGCGTGAAGCTCGCTCCAAGATGAGATCTCCCTATCAGGCCCGTTGTAGACCACGACGTGGATAGGCTGGGTGTGTAAGGTCAGTAATGGCCTCAGCTAACCAGTACTAATCGGCCGATTGGCTTGACCATTTATAAAAAAGCAGTGGCCAGTGGTGAGTGATCAGTGATCAGAAATGATTATTGGGATTCATCAAGGGCGTGCTGCCTAAGCAGACTTGAGTTCCCACTTTCAATTGATTATAGAGAGTGCAAAAGTGGAGGGTGATCTGGTCTCTGACCACTGATCACTCACCACTGGGCACTGCTTCGCGTCACTTCGTGACGCCTCCTGGTGATTGTAGCGAGGGGGTCACACCCGTTCCCATCCCGAACACGGCCGTTAAGCCCCTCAGCCCCGATGGTACTGCGCGGGCCACTGCGTGGGAGAGTAGGCCGTCGCCAGGATTTATTACAAAGCCTCATGAGCCTTTGCACTCATGAGGCTTTTTTGTTTCTGGACCTGCCCTATATCGCAGGCCCCCCCCCCAAGCCTCCCCATCAGACCCATATGACCCGATCTATCTCTGCGCCCATCGCCCTTGCCCGCGCGTTCCCCCAGTAGAGGAAAATTGGCAATAATCTCGCCAAGGAAATGGCCGTGACCTGAAACCGGAATCAAAGGGATTTTTTTTAGAAGAGATTCTAGAGTATACTATCAAAGAACATTCCAAAAAGGAGGCCATATGTCGACGTCTGGGAAACTTGGGTTTACCCTTGTGATTACACTCTTCTTGGTAATGCTTTTCCCCCTGCTGTTATTAGCGGCAAATGAAGCCGTTGTCCTCAATGAAAATGAATTGCCCAAGGTAGTTCCGATTGGTTTCTATTTTGAAGGACAAAGTGCGGCAACCCAGATGCGGAACGCCGCGGCGGTGCGATTTGGTACAAAGAGGTATGTCGTGACCGCTTTGGTGGACACCTCAGGATATGCCTCAGACATCCGCGCTAAATGCGAGGGATTTCTGATCACGGATTCTGCCATCGTAGTCGGGGGGAAGCCGCTGGGAATAGGCAGTTGGGTAATCGGTCTTACCAAAGAGGGAATGCTAAATGTCTTTGATTTGAGCGGCGCCAAAATTCTCTCCCTGAAGACCACACGAGACACAGCTCTGAAGACGCCCAAGCCGGTCAATATCGTAAAAGGGTCTGATGGAGTTCGTCTCTACCGGGGACGTGATTATGTGATTGTGGCTCCGCAATAGGGATTTCCACTCTGTTATGAACTTGTGGAGGGTTGCATCAGATTTGACACGGATGGCAGCCCTCCCGCGTTTTATCCGAAGCGCTGGCGAGTCTTCAATCAGCTGGGCTGAGGAGGAAATCTGATTGTGACCATGCGGGAGGAGTGCTTATCGCAATCCCTCCCCAATATTGAATTCCTCGGCTTTTCCTGCCCTTTTTAGATCTGCCAAAGCCAAGCACACAATATCGTGTACATTTTTTATGGTAAGCAGATGTATGCGTTGAATCCTTCCCCCGATAATCCGACAAGCCTTGACGAGGAGATCACGATTTGCCATTTCCCCCACCTGGCCGATCCAGACCAAAAGATAAAAGAGCCAAACAGCCACTGAGGCAAGGAGAGTTTCGTTAAAGCCGCATCAACGGTTCTTTTTGATTTCATTTAGTTCATGTAGAACTTCCGAGTTGGGAACCCGCACGATTAATGGAAACGGCTTCACGATCAGGATCTTCAAGGAGCCAAAATATTTTCAGCTCTTTTCAATGCAGAATTTGACTCATATGGAACTACCGTCTTTTCGCGATTTTTGCATTTTCGAGATTCGGTCGGCAAGTGCGCAAAGCCATCGTCTTTCAATACGACCCGGCCCTCGATAATTGACTCACTGCCGGAGGGCGTTCCAGTGGAGAGAATTCGCTCCCCCTTCCATAACACCTGCCCCCCAATTTTTTTGGTGCCCTTGACAATCACAGGACAGACAGGCACTATTTCATCCAATTCCAAGGATGAGCTTTTAAATTTTGGATGGACTCTTCCCTATGAGCGAATCGCTAAAAGATAAAAAAAACGATCAAATTCAATGCTACCGCTGCCCCTCCTGTTCCGCTGATTTGCTGTTTGAGCCGAAGGATGGCTGTTTGGAATGTCCCTATTGTCACCGCCAAGAGCAGATTCCGGCCAGTGCCGCTGAGATCCGCGAGAATGCATATGAGGAATATCTGGCTGCTAAGTCGGATCGGCTGCAAGTGCTGGCCGAGAATGCCCAACAGATCCAATGTTCCAGCTGTGGGGCACAGGTGACCTTCACTCCTCCCGAGGTAACGGGGGAATGTTCCTTTTGTGGCGCCCGCTTTGTCAATCAGCCGGAGTCGGCTGATCCGGTGATTGCGCCTGAAGCCCTGCTCCCTTTTGCCTTGGCACAGGAAAAAGCTTCAGCCTGCGTGAAAAACTGGTTGGCAAGCCGCTGGTTTGCGCCGAAGGCCCTGAAGCAGGTGGCAAGGCCGGAAAAGCTGCGGGGTGTTTACCTCCCCTTTTGGACTTATGATGCGTATACGGTCAGCCATTATAGCGGACGACGTGGGGAATATTACTATGAAACTGAAAGTTATACGGAGACTGATTCCAATGGCAGAACGGTGGAAAAGACCCGCCAGGTGCGTCACACACGTTGGTATCCAGCCACTGGCGCGGTTTCCCGTTGGTTTGATGATGTATTGATTGCCGCCAGTCGGGCGCTTCCCCGGCCCCGGCTGGCGGCCCTCGAGCCCTGGGACCTTAAATCTCTTAAGCCGTATGATTCGGCATTTTTGGCGGGATACAAGGCTCAGCACTATCAAGTTTCCCTTGAAGAAGGATTTGCGGAAGCGCAGCAAATCATGGCCGGGCCGATTCGTGAGGATGTCCGCCGGGATATTGGCGGAGATGAGCAGTCCATCGACCGGATCGATACGGCTTATTCCGCGATTACCTTCAAGCATCTCTTGTTGCCGGTCTGGTTGACCGCTTATCGCTTCAGCCAAAAAGTGTACCAAGTCATGGTCAATGCCCGGACTGGGGAAGTTCAGGGAGAGCGTCCTTACAGTGCCTGGAAGATTGCTCTTTTGGTGTTGTTCCTGATCGCCGCGTTATTTCTGGTCGTCTATTTCGGGAAAAAATAGATGGGATGTCCCCTCTGTTCCATGTTTCCTGCTTCGCCATTCCTTGGCTTCGGAAAAGCGGTGCATCTGCTGCTTCTTTGATACCTGAAGGTTTCGAGTATTTACATCTCGCAGCATTTCATTGTTTCCGAGCGATATTATCATTAAAATGTCATTCTCTCTTTGAAGAGGTCGGATGCTCGGAATTCTAAAGATGGATTCTTTTTCAGCCCAGTATGAAAGAAGATTATCGAGACCGGATTAAAAACAACCTGGAGCAAATATATACTCGCATAGATCAGGCAGCCAGGCGTTCCGGAAGAAATCCGGAGGCGATCAAGCTGATTGCCGTCTCCAAGACTATTGAGGCGGAGCGGATCAAGTTCGCGTTGGAATGTGGAGTGCGATGGCTGGGGGAAAATCGGGTTCAGGAAGCCTTGGAGAAGAAGCCCCACTTGGACGGCTTCGAATTTGAATATCACCTGATCGGTACGCTGCAAAAGAACAAAGTCAATAAAGCCGTTTCCGGCTTTGACTGGATTCAATCCGTGGATAGTCTTGATTTGGCCCGCAAAATAAGTGCCGCGGGTGAAGCCGCGGGCAAAATCGTGCCGGTATTGCTCCAAGTCAATTTGGGTCATGAGCTGGCCAAATCAGGCGTTTCCAAAGAAGAAGTTTTCCTGCTGGCAGATCAGGCTTCTCAGTATCCTGGACTCTCCATTCGAGGGTTCATGACGATCCCTCCATTTTTGGAGGATCCCGAAGAGGTTCGCCCCTTCTTCCGGCAGCTGCGAAACATGGCGGATGATTTTAAAAGAAAGAACCTGCCGAATCTCCGTGTGGAAGAGCTTTCCATGGGGATGAGTCATGATTTCGAAGTAGCAATTGAAGAGGGTGCTAGCATGGTCCGAATCGGAACGGCAATTTTTGGTGAGCGCCAATATCCGTGATTCTCCCTCGGCGAGTGCAGTCGTGCGGATCAAGTCGCTAGAAGACCCGCTTGATTGCCATGTCGCTGAGAATTACTTCCCTCGAAAAAAAATGGCATTTAAACCAGTCACCCTCTGTATCAAAGTCACTCCGAAGGCTTCGACGACCTGTTTGGCCGGCAGGGAGGGGGAGACTCTGAAAATCAAGTTGGCGGCTCCTCCCGTGGATGGGAAAGCCAATGACGCCTTGGTGGAATTTTTAGCCGAGCAATTGAAAGTGCCCAAGAAGAACATCTCAATGCGCTCCGGACACAAATCGAGGAGGAAACTGGTTCAAGTGGTGGGGGCTGATCCCGAGGTGCTGAAGAAATTCTGCTTGGCGGCTGAACAGATTAACCCTTAGAATAGCTGAGGCCTGCTGGTGCTTGGTACGATAATCCTCACGGGAGAATACGCAAACCTGCATGATCACAATCAAAACGAAAGCAGCACTCATCACGGTGACGGCGTTGATTTTTCCGGGTCTGGGGCACCTCTGCTTGAGAAAATGGTTTCGGGCTTTTCTGCTCTGCGCATCGATAATGGTTCTTTTTGTGATGGGGCTTAAGTTAGAAGGCAAGCTCTACGAGGTTGATTTGGCTCAACCCATCTTGCTGCTTCCTTTTTTTGCCAATGTCAGCATTGGGGTTCCATACTGGTTGGCCAAGTCTTACGGATTAGGTGTGGGAAATCTGCAAAACCAGTCTTTCGATTATGGGACGACCTTTTTAATTGTGGCGGGTTTTTTGAACTTGCTGGTAGTCTTGAACGCTTACGATATTGCCGTTGGGCGCAAGAAATAGGGCGTGATTTCGGTTTTGATGGGCTAAGGACAGTTTTATGGAAATATCTCACCTTACTGCTATTTTGATTTTTTCGCTTTGTGTTTCGGTGGTTTTTTCTTTGACATCAAAAGAGGAACTCAGAGAAAGAATCCGCTATGGCGTTTTTTCTTTCTTCTCCTTCCTTGGCGTGGCCATTATTATGGGATGGATGATGTTCCCATTTCCTCATCGCTGATTACCTGAAACAATATTGCCCGGATCAACCAGGCGCAAAAAAATCTCTCATGCCTATGCTCGCCCGGGATGGTGTGCGAGCGAGCGCGTACCACTTGGTGGAGCGGGCACGTTTGACCGCTTGTGTCAAAGGCAAGGCAGGAATCGCAACGCGCGAAGGATCGCGCGTTCCACCACGTGGCAGAAGGCTCTTACTGTGCCGGAGAATTATTGTCAGGACTCTCAGTGGAATCCTTCGAGCGAAGGAATTTCTTCTCCAGAAAATTTCGAGCCAGATCTCGTCCCCCTAATCCGAAAGCGATGGCCAGCGCAAGCACTGCTCCGCCAAAAAGAATGGAAAATGCCGCAACTATGGTCGATTTCCCAATCTCCAATTGTTCTAGTGCCAAGGACAGAGTAAACAGCGACAATAAGATGTCCGCGCCGATGCTAATCAACCGGGCGGATTGAAGTTTGGCATTGTTTGCGGCCACTAATATATTGCGCGAAATAAACTTGCTGAAAATCAAGCCCACAATCAGAATCAAGACCGACACCAGCAAATTGGGAAGGTATGCAAAAAAACGCGAAAAAACCTGATTCATGACAGGCTCATCCAAAGTTCGAATGCCAATCATGAAAAAATTAAAAAAGATCAGCCAATAAATCCCGGAAGCAAGCAGATCTGAGGGTTGCCGCTGGATTTTCGAACGCTCCAACAAGCCGGCCACACCCATTTGAGCAAAAAGCCGATCAAAATGTATAGCCAGAAGACTCTTTCGAACCAATTTGCAGGCAAGCCAGGCAAGTAGAAGCCCCAGCATGATCAGGCTGGCGGCGGCCAGCAATCGGGGGAAGAAAGAAGCCAGATGGCTGTAGAGTTGGCGCATAGGTTCAGCAAAGGTAGTTTCAAAAAATTCGCGCATATGACTTATCTCCTTAAACCGGCTGATCAAAACTCGCTGAATTCTTCCCCTGTTTTTGCGATTATAGCCCTGTGAGAAATTCTGTCAATCTTAGTTCCCTTCCACTCCCCTTTTTTCAGAAGGATCCCAGAGGGGCACAATTTTGAGGGCCTTTGGCGGATTGCTGAAAAGCCACTCATGCCAGCTCAGCTGGCTCAATAAGATAATGAAAATGGGATGATGGAGGCGGCCTGCCCTCAGGCCGCCTGAGCAGAGGTTTGGTAAACTCAGGCGAGGGGCACCCCGCCTCCATCCACGCTATTTTCTTGGGGGACACATCACAGGCTATTGCCAAGGTCCGACGATTTGCTGAGCCCGCAATATCCCGATTTCCATTCTTCTCGCAGGATCGCCGCCACTGTCTGCAGGCATCCAATTCAAGGGATTTGCGTTCTAATCCATGCGATTAGTGCCACGGTTTTCCGCGGAAGTTGGGCGGAGTTTTCCCTGAAATGGGAAGAAATTTGCTGGAAGAATAAGATCTCATATAAAATCAGGAAATGACGGATGGTGGGACGGAATTTGATGTCCTCCCCTATCATCCAGCATTTGATTGGCGATAACATGATCTGTTTTGACTATATTCTTGCGGTGACGTGCGTGTTCACTGCCATGGGCGGCTTCTCTTGATCGTAGTCCGAGAACGAAATGGATATTCGTATATTTTGGTTTTTATCGCCCTGTTGCCGTGGATTATCGCTTTTCCGGAGATTCTTACCGGACAGAAAGCCGCCACGCAGAGGCAGGATGACTACAAACTGGTGGTGGACATCAACCTTGTGGAAATCCAGGCAATAGTGACCACGCCCAATGGAGCGCTTGTTCCAAATTTAAAAAAAGAGGATTTTCAAATTTTCGAGAATGGAAAGGAACAAGATATTGCCATTTTTGGAAGGGAATTAAATCAACCTTTGAATCTTTGTCTCCTGTTTGATGCTTCCGGCAGCGTCCTGATCGAGCTGAAGACTGAACAGGATGCGGCCCTCGAGTTTTTGAAAAAAGTCATTCGTCCGGTGGACCGGGTCTCCATCTATCAGGTCTCGGATGAAGTGGATGAGTTGGTACATTCAAGCAATCGGAACGAGCTTTTTGGCGCAGCTTTGCATTCGATTAAAACTGGAGGAGCCACTTCATTATACGATGCCGTATTTCTGGCTGCTGAATCTCTCTCTCCTCTGAAGGGGCCGAAAGTCATCGTCATGATCACGGACGGGGATGACACCACGAGTGAAATCAATTTGGAAAGTTGCATCCGGGCCGCCCAAAATGCTGGGACGGTGGTGTACCCTCTGGTGATTCAACCCATCAAAAGTCCAGCCGGAGAGAATTTGGCTGGCCAACATGCCATGATTTATTTGGCCGAAAAGACCGGGGGGAAATATTTCGCCGTTCCATCCATGGCCCGCCTGCAGTCATCTTTCGATGATTTGAGCGCGGAATTGCGCACTCTTTATGTTTTGGGTTATTATCCAAATCCCACCGCTCATGACCAGGTTTTTCATCAAATTGAAATCAAGGTCAGCAATCCTCTTTATAAAGTTCGCCACCGGGATGGGTATTCCATGGTGCCGGTTTTGCGACAGCGTAAACAGATCCGATAGGTGCAATCCAAGATCTCAAAATACATCCACAAGCATCTATTCATGATGCCGGGGCATCATAAATTGCAATAGCCGGAAAGGCAGGAATTATGATGACCCGAGAAGACTACGTCTTATTAAAAGTTTGTTTTCTGGAATTTCTTCTTTACCTCGGACTGCTTGTGATTTTATTTTTTCCTATTATCCGTTTTCCCACGCAATAGCATCTCTTCTCTTTTTTACTCCCACAAAGATATCCGCCGTCGCGCCGATTTCCTCGGCATGTCAAGAATCACGCTCAAGGCGAATCTATGTGCATGTGGGGGCAAATCTTCCTCATCAGGAACTGCCCCCCCAAATACAATTTGAGATTATTCCTTTCAGGGTTTGCGAATGCTGACCGAGATCCCCCGGTTGCTGCTTTTGTTGAGAGTGGTGTCCAGCTTGGGGTCCGATTGGATTGCCTGCAAGAAGTCCTTGAGTTCATCGGGAGAATCGATCACATTATGAGCGGTAATCGCCCCTCCAATGCGGACTCTTGGATATAAGAGATCAAAAAACTTTTTGTAATCGGCTTTCCAGGCATCAATGAAGACAAAGTCAAAATCGCCCTCGATTTGTGGAATCTCTTTGAAGGCGTCATTAATGCGGGAATCGACGATTTCGGGTAGACCGGCGATCCGGAAATTTTGTCGGGCTTCATTGGCCAGGTCGGGATTGATTTCTATGGTGATCAATTTCCCGCCCGTCTTGCGGAAGGCCATTCCCAACCACATGGCGGAATAGCCATTGGCGGTGCCAATTTCGAGCCCGCGCCGATAATGATGTTGTATGACCAAATCATAAAGGAATCGGCCATCCGCCGGAGGGACATTCAAAAGTCGGTACTGATCGGGAAAACGTTTGAGCAGCTGAACAACCTTGGACTCTTCCAGTCCGGAATAGACCGCTTCATCTTCTTTCTCCCCCTGACAGCCCATTATCCCCAAGGACAACGCTGCCACCAGGAGCCACAACGAATTCTTATTTTTCCTCATGAGAGAGCATCCCCTCGCCGATTTGAATCCCCCGGAGGGATTGAAAGTTAGGATAGCAGGAACTGCCGTTTCCCGGGTGGCGATCAAAGATCCTTGCCGCTGTTATTTATAGTGCCTGTCCGCCTCGCTCAACTTTAACATTTTCATCGCAGGTGGCAACATTATTTCCTATTCATTCCCATGTCACGAATCGACGTGTCACTGATGCGGACCGGTTATCCAGCGTCAAGATATGGTCTTTCCAGGCCTGCGAAGAGATAGTCCGCCTGAACTCCTCGCGGGATCCGGGGCTCATGCATAGAGGGGCCAAGCATGTCCGCACCCGGCTGAATCAGAAATCCGCACTGTCATCCAGTGGCGAATTCCCATGTGCTGCTTCATTTGGGTGTGACCAAAACACGAAAACAGAAAATTCTCTCAGAATTTTAAAGGAAGTTGCCCTTATTAGTATACCAATATGAAAGCATTTCCAATGGGAATTCAATTCTTTTCTTTCGCGCCGATGCAATTGTCAGATTACGAGTCCTTCTCATATCCCCCAATTAGAAGTTCTTCTACCGTGGAGGATATATACGCTTGATTTAGGATCATAATGGGCTGACGCTATTTCTCCCGATCATTGTAAGGCGGTCTCCGCCAAGAATGAATGATCAAGCAAAGGGGCCTCGTCAATACGCTTTTTCTCCCACATAGGTTCAGGCGAGCCGTTCTTCCCCAGATGCACAATTCCTTTACGGCAGGGAGAATGAAATTCAGTTTCTTTGGCTGGAGCTTTGTTTTACAATTCACTATCAAGCGGCTCGAGATGAGACCAAGATGATTCTCGGGAGAGTTTCGAATTACTTTCGGCCGCGAGATCTTCCAATTGCGGTCATGTTTTGGATTCATGCAAACACCGCACTTCACGCCGGGATAATCCCCCGGCAGTCCTATGTAACGGATCCGAGGATTTTGTCATGTTGAGCTTAACCAAGAAATCTGTGCAAATTCTATTCGCGGTTTTGTTTTTATTTGCCCTAAATGGTTTTTTGAGGGCTCAGGCTGCTTCTGAGGAGGACGCGCAGGCATTTACCGATCAGGAGAAACAAACCCTTGCTGCCGCCAAGGATCCGGAGGCCCAGCTGCGAGCCTATTTAAGCATTGCCAATGAACGCTTGAAAGCGCTTTTGTCGGCCGCGGATAAGAGGAACCGTGACGGGGCCAACCTGCTGGTGCCTGGTTTTCGGAAAGCGGTCAGTGGTGCGGATGAATCATTGAATCAGATCATTACGGCCAACAAGAACAATAAGAAGAATCTGAATTTGATGTTTAAAACAACCCGCGAGCAGTCAACGGCATTGGTGAGAAAAATTGAAAAGGCCTCCGAAGAAATCCAGCCTCCTTTACAATCGGCACTGGAAGTGGTTCAGCGTGTGCAAGGCGGATTGATGATTCAAATGGAAAAATATGGAATGACCCCTTGAACTGCTAGCAAGTCTAGACGGCTGGCCGTAATAAAGGGACAGAGGAGTCAAATGCAGTAGGCACGCTGGAAATAGTTTGCTGAACCGTCTTGCATGGCGGAATTAACGAGGTGGCAGAGGGTTCGGGAGCCGAACTTTGCTGCGTGACAATTTTGTATTTTGCTCGGCGGGGATGGGTTTTCTCGGTGGCTTGTGGTATCTCGTGGTGTGGTTTGCTCCCATCATATTCAAATCTTCTAGCGGTGTGGCCAGTGGCTGGACCTTTAGTTGAGCAGCTAAGGAAAATCTCATTCCACTTGTTTTTGGTTTGAGCCGTCATATTCCGGATATGAAGAATTGGTTTTTCCGCACTCGCGGCAGATCCTGGTCGAAAAATGAATCCGCGCAAATCGATCCTTTCCTGCATTGGTTCCTCCCTGATTGATATCCTGAAAATCGTTTCGGTAGGTTCTTCTATCCTTTTTATGAGAATGGGGATTGGAGCACCACAGTCATCGCTCATGTTATGGCAGGAGCAACTCCCACGCGGATTGAGCTCCGACAAGTCATTTCTTTCGAGTTCCGATAAGCAAAAATCTGAGTTCCCGGTGGGCCAAGTTATAGAGAGAGTTTCTTGTCTTCGCCAAGCCGATCAGAGTTATGCCCTATTTTTGCCCTCTCAATATCAACCGGGCCGTCCATGGCCTGTTGTTTTGGCATTTGATCCGGGGGCCCGGGGCAAAATGCCGCTACAGTGTTTTAAAAACGGGGCCGAACAATATGGCTTTATCCTCATCGGTTCCAATAACGCGCGGAATGGCCCCAATGAGCCGGTAAATCAAGCGGCTCGCGCGATGTGGGAGGATGCTCACGCCAGATTTTCCATCGACGACCGACGAATTTATCTGGCGGGATTTTCGGGTGGCGCCCGTGTGGCTTCAGCGATAGGGGCAAGTGGCAATAAAAGATTCGCCGGGGTAATTGCCTGTGGAGCCGGCTTTCCCACAAGGTTATCCCGTGACACGGGATTTGCCCATAGCTTATTTTGGTGCAGTCGGAGTGGAAGACTTTAATTTCCCTGAGATGAGAAGGCTCGAGAGGCAATTGGATTCATTGCAGCTCCCCAATCGCCTCTCCATTTTTTCCGATGGGCATGATTGGCCTCCCCCTGAGGTTGGGGTAGAAGCCTTGGAATGGATGGAAGTTCAGGCGATGCTGCAAGGGATTTCCAACTCAGATCATTCTCGCCTGGATATCATCTTTGCGAAATGGATGAATCAGGCTCAAGCATATGAACGTGCAGGTGAATCTTTCAGGGCACTTTCGCTGTTTGGCTCCGTTGTCCAAGCCTTTGCGAAGTGGAAAAGTATTGATGAGGCAAAATCCTCCCAGGCGCGGCTGCAAAATTCTGGGGGAGCAAAGGACTTCTTAAGACTGGAAAGGGATGCCGAAAACTTGCAGCGGACATGGAATCAGCAATTGGCCAGACAGGTTGGGGACTTTGACGATTTTGAAAAACGTATTGATGCAGTTGCCCAAGCCACTATGATCATCCGACAGGCTCGCGAGTATGCGGAAAAAAAGACGGGCGGGAGTCGGCGGATAGCGGCAAGACGCTTCTTATTGGAAACCTATATTGGATTGCGCGAACAGATCCCGGATTTGCAAAGAGGCAAGGAGTTCTCCCGTGTGATCGATCGATATCAATTGATGACAACGGCGCGCCCCGAAAATCCGCAGGTTTGGATTTTGCTGGCCTCTGCCCAGGTGGTGGCGGGAGACAGGAAAGGAGCGCTTGAATCCTTGCGGAGCGCGATCAGGAAGGGATTAATCCAGCCAGCCAACCTTGAGGAGGATTCCCGTTTTGAACCTTTACATGCCATGCCTGAGTTCCGGCGAATGTTGATGGATAATGCCAGCCAAAAATAGACGACCCCATCCTGATAAATACTGGCGGATCCGGTTTTGGCGCGGGTCGAAGGGAATTGAATTTGTGGGAGCATCTATCCATGATTAAGACGCTTCAGATCTCGGTTTCAGGGCAGGGATTGCATCCCTTTACTCATCTGGTGGAGAGGATTGTTCGGGAGTCGGCTATTCGGGAGGGGCTTTGCACAATTTTTATCCCGCACACTTCCGCCAGTCTTCTGATTCAGGAAAATGCGGACCCTTCGGCCCAACATGATTTGGAGCGATGGCTCAACCGGTTGGTGAAGGAAGGAGATCCACTCTATACACACACCATGGAAGGGGCTGACGACATGCCCTCGCACATCAAAGCAGCCCTGACGGCTACTTCTCTATCCATCCCGGTGATGGATGGAAATTTGGTTTTGGGCGCCTGGCAAGGGGTTTATCTTTGGGAGCACCGTCATCACCGAGGGATTCGCCAAGTGGTGATTCATCTTAGTGCATAAGAGGGGCAAAAAATTTGCGGGTACTCCAAGGTCCTCATTAAAATTGATTCTGCTGCAAAACCTCGTCGGAAAAAATTGTGAAAAAACTTTTCTCGTTTAGAGGCTCACCATTGCATTTTCTTAAGGTGGAGATAGATTTTAGATCCCCCTCGAATCGATGAAATTGGCTTCAGATGGGGGTTTTGCAGCAGAATCTAAAATTAAGAGAAATTTCCCTTAATCAATTTCAACCTGATTTCCCCGATCCCGGCTTTAATGCGGAGATTAAGAGTCCCTTTGGATTTCCCGTATGCCCCATCGAATGCTTTCCACCAGACTCGAAATGCGAGCAAAGAGGCGGGACGCGTCTTCTTCCCGGCCCATAAAATTCCGATTTGAAACTGGGGACTCTCCGTTATTCGCTATGCAGCGCTACAAGCGGATCCAGTCGGGCGGCCTTACGGGCTGGCAGATAACACGCCAGCATTGCAATGGCCAACATTAGCAGGGAGGTAGCGGCAAACGTCGAGGGATCGGTGGGAGTCACTTCAAAAAGCATGCCTGCCAAAACTCGCGTGACCGCCAACGAGGCTACGATCCCCAAAGCTTCTCCAACCAGAACCAACAGCAAACCATGCCCGAGCACGAGTCGAAGCACGTCACGTTGTTGCGCCCCCAAAGCCATACGAATGCCGATTTCCCGTATGCGCTGTCCCACTAAATGAGAGAGCACCCCATAAATGCCTACCACTGCCAATATCAAAGCCAAGGAGGCAAATCCTCCCATAAGGGACATCAGCAGCCGAAGAGTCGCGGTGTCTTCCGCCAGCACTTTTTCCAGAGTGCGGACCGAAACAATGGGCTGTTCCGGATAGAGCCGCCGCACCTCCTTCTGCACGGCATTCACCAGGTTGAGCGGATCAATGGCGGTGCGCACCACCAGTTGGATGTCGCCCTGGAAGTGTTGGAAGCAGGAGATGTAAGCTTGTGGCTCGGGGGATTCGGCCAGACTATTTTGCCGGACATCGCCTACAATGCCGACAATGGTTCGCCAGGAAGGACCCAAATGAATGCGCTGCCCCATTGGATCCTGATCTCCCCAGAATCTCCGGGCCATCGTCTCATTAATCACCACCACGGCTGGAGCCGCGGCGGAATCCTGTTCCGCGAGGAAGCGGCCGCGCTTTAAGGGAATGGATAGAGTCGAGAAATAATGAGGGCTGACGAATTCCATTTGTGCATGAGGGACAACAGCTCCTTCCCCCTCTGGGACTGGGCGCCCCTCTATTTGGAAACCCCAGCCATATCCCCCGCCGGAAGCGGGAATATTGCTGGTCATGGCAGTCGATTGGACTCCGGGAAGCGTTTGAATGCGGCTCATTACCTGGGGAAATAAATTCACCTGCTCGGGTTGAGTATGACGAACCACCAGGGTCAAGATGTTCTTGGCGCTAAAGCCGGGATCAGTGTGACCAAGCCGCTGGAAGCCTTTCCAGAGCAGACCTGCCCCTATTAATAACATCATGGCAAGGGTCACTTCCGAGACCACCAGCATGCGGCTGAGCCGAAGTTTGCCTGCTCCTTGAGAAGCACTGCGGCCCCCTTCCTTGAGCTGTTCCAGCAGATTGGTTTGAAAAATGTGCAGGGCAGGCGCCAATCCAAACACCGTGCCGGTGAACAAGGAGACCAGAACGGTAAAAGCCAGAACGGAGGCATTGATTTGAGCGGGGGGCCAGTCGAAGTGGAAGTCCTGACAAAATGCATTCAACAGGCGGAGTCCACCAAAGGCCAAAAGCAAGCCAAGCCCTCCACCGAGCGAGGAAAGCATCAAGCCTTCGCTCAAAAGCTGGCCCAATATCCGGTTCCTTCCGGCGCCCAAAGCAGAACGAATGACCATTTCTTTTTCGCGTTTGATCGCCCGGGCCAGCATCAGGTTGGCAATATTGATGCAGGCGATCAAAAGCAACAGGCCTGAGGCCAGCAGCAGGATCAGCAAGGGGAAGCGATGCTCTCCTCGCAGTGATTTATCCAGGGGGTCGACCGCAATGTCGCAACCCGCTTCGAATTCAGAAAACTGCCGCATCAGGCCGTGGGCAATCACGGCCATATCGGCCTGAGCGCGTTTCAGGGAGATGCCAGGTTTAAGGCGCGCGATAACACTCAATAAATGATTGTCCCGATTTACAGATTCAGCGGACATGTCCATTGGAGCCCACAAGGCAGGTCTGATTTTCAAGTTTTTGATATCGAGAACCTTGAAGTCCAGATTAAATCCGGCGGGCATGACCCCGACAATGGTATGGGGGATTCCGTTCACCCGCATGGTTTGCCCAAGCACGTCTTGCCTTTCGGCATAATGAAGCCGCCAAAATCCGTAGCTTAAAATCAAAACTCGGTTTTTGCCGGATTGAAACTCATCCGGCAAAAAAGTGCGTCCGCAAATGGGTTTTACCCCCAGCACATGAAAAAAATCCTCAGAAACCTTACTACCGCTCACTTGTAACGGCTCTTTGCCCAGGTTCACCACGCATCCATTGAAGTCTCCCAGAGGAGCAAAGGCCGACATTTTCTCAAAAACCTGGTTCTGACGTTTCCATTCCAGGTAAGCAGCGGGGCATGTTGCGCCGCGATCTATTCCGATGACCTTTAAGAGAGGGGCAGGCGTGACTGATTCCAAAGCGACTAACCGATCCGGATCGCGATAAGGCAATGGACGCAACAACACCGTGTAAAAAACACTGAATATAGCGCTGTTGGCGCCAATTCCGAGCGCCAGGGTGAATAGAATAATAGCGAAGAATCCCGGGTTGCGGCCTAGCAGCCGCAGCCCGTAACGAAAGTTCCGAAATACCATATGTCTTCCTCTTGCGGTTGCGGTTTAAATCAATTCCAACCGGACCTCTCCGATTCCGGCTTTAATGCGGAGATAAAGAGTTACCTTGGATTTCCCGTAGGCCTCGTTTCGATAACTGTTCCCTTCCTTTTTAAAGTCACGGGCATGTATGCCGCCAATCCCTTTATCCACTTCCGCCTGCACACCCACCTGCGCGGGCAAACGAAGCGTGACCTGGCCGATTCCGCCGTCGATGTCCGCCCTCAAATCCTGTTTCCAGTCGCCGCTCAAATCGAGGGTGCACTCTCCGACCCCCGTGTGGACATCCAACTGTTTCAAATTCAGAGAGCCCAATTCCAATTCGCTCTTTCCCACTCCAAGTTCCACCTGCAAATTGAGAGGCACTTTTTCGTTTAGATTGAGGTTCCATTCATTTTTGGTTCTACCACCGGTGGGCGCTCCATGACTTTCAGGTTGGCGAACGGTAAGCTTCCCGTTTTCCCCGAAAACCTCGTACTTCAACTCCGGCTTCCAGCGCGCCACATTGTAGACAAATTCACCCTCCAGCAGTTTTTTGGCGCCCCCCGCAAGACGCAAATGTCCCACGCCAATGTGCAATTCCACCTCGACATTTTTCGCATTGCCCAACTCGACGGATTGAGGATCGATTTGGGTGTCGCCCACGGGCACTTCAATACAAGCAGTGAAGGCCAGCAGGCACAAAGTGAGCACAAACAACAATCCCAGCGATTTCCTTTTTCCCATTCCAAGGCTTTTCATGATGCCCCCTTGTGGACGAGCAAATTTTCCGACAAATAAGAGTGAAGGAATTTCATGTTTGATGTTCCCCGTTTAATTCCGTCGTGATTTTCGCCGAATCAGTGAGATGCCGCCAAATCCTCCAATGACGGCGCCATAAAACCCCAAATCGTACCACCAGCCCGAATTCAGCGGTTCATAGATGCGAATCGTCCGATTGAAAAATCCCAGGACCAGGGATACTGGGGCAATCCATCCATGCCATATGCCCGAAAAGAATCCCGCCGGATTTGATCGCGTGCTTGCGCCGTCCCCCGGCAAACATCCCGTGGTCAGCAGGATCAAGCAGAACAACAGGAAAGCCAGTGCCAACTTGTGTCTCGTCATCAGGATTCCTTTCTTTGAATAAAAGGGAGGCAGCCCCCCATGTGGGCGACAATTTTATTAACGAGACGAGTCCCCTAATTGTTCCCACAATTATGAAGAGTCCGTCCACCAAGTCAAAAAAGGGCTTTTTGTTGGGTGAATAAGCGCGTCAGCGCATAACCCATCAAGCTCAAGATAAGTTATTCCCGACGCATAACGCACTTCTAGCTTGCGATCCTACAATAAAAGGTGCTTCATCCATGGACTCTATTTATAACCGGCGTTGTCCAACTTCTTTTCGATCATTTGTCCGGTCTTGAGGACCCACTTTTGTCCCTCCACCATGCTTTCCTCGGAAATTTTGGGAGTGACTTCGGTGAGCTTTCGGCCAATGGGGGATTCATAGAAGCGGATCAGTTCCTTTACCTCTCCATCCGTGAAATACTTGGCATGGACCGGAACCATTGATTCGAGCATTTCGTTGATATTGAGGGATTGCCGCGTTTCCCGCCAAAACACTTCAGGCACTTTGGGCAACTGGCCCTTAAGCTGGAGAAACATTTGATCGAGCACCTGTTCCCCCAGTTTTTTTGATCCAGTCAATTCCATCAGTCTTCGAATATCCTGCGACTTTTCCGAGGTTGCGTCGGAGCTTTTGGGCTTTTGAACCTCCGCTGGCGATAGATTAAGGAGCAAAAGGAAAATCAGGGATTGAATAAACATTTATTTGCCTTTCCAGAAAAAATGTAATGCCGTAAATGGCCGGGGATTTTAGTCGATATGGTTGACCTCTCCCCCGTTTGAGATGAGCGAGACGGGGGAGGGGATGCTTAAAGAGAGGGAACCCCATGCCGTTACGAAAGAGATCGATTCGCAAGACTTTGTCTCGCATTATATGGATGCTCTGATGGTAATGCTCGAAACTTGATTTGAGATTGACGAGTGTCGCGGCTTTAGGAAGCTATGAATGAGATTCTTCCGACCACTTTTTCCGCATGACCCAAGCGTCCTCACTTGGGTTGACGTAGTAGTGTTTGCGAGTAGAAATGATTTCGAATCCATTCTTTTTATAAAACCGGATGGCCCGTTGGTTTGACTGACGGACTTCCAGAAACAGGACCGGAAGCTGGCGCTCCAGCGTGAGATCAAAACAGTGATTCAACAGGGCTTGTCCAACTCCTTGGGCAAGAAATTCCGGTGACACAACAATATCGCAAAGTTCGGCGTGATCCGGCATCAATCCCAACACCGCAAAACCCGCCAGCACGGGGAGGGCTGAATTGCTTGGTTCAGGGAATTTTAACTTTTCCTCGCCGGGAGTCTCCAACGCGGGAATTATTTCCGCGACCAAACAGCAATATGTATGTGGATGGGCGAGGGCAGAATGAAATCCAGGGATTCCCCATTTGCTGAGATAAGACCAGCTGTTTTCAATGGCGACCACGGCAGACAGGTCTGTCTCCTGCATCATCCGTAAGGAGAGTCTCATGATTCTTTCCAGGCCAGCTCCGCATCCGATTTTCGCAGATAGAGAGGGGAGATTTCCGCGGCGGTGGTGATTTCCCCTGCTTGATATTTCCGCCAGGCGACTCGGGCCATGGCCCTTCCCAGATAAAAATCAGATTCCTCGATTCGCCACCCCGGCCGGTTTTGTGCCTCGATCTTATCCCGGTGATGGAGCGCCCCATCACCCACAAATAGGACTTTCTCAGGGGATATTAAGGGCAAGATTTGCTCAGGGCGGCCAACACCCGCGGGTGCGGGATTAGTGATCGCCTCAGGATCTCTATGAAGCAAGGTATGATAAACCTCGTTGCGGCGGGCATCAATCCAGGGAGCGATCCAACCGGCGCGGCAGGAGAATTTTTCAATCCACGCCTCAAACGTGGTAATGGGAATCACTGGCTTTTGCTGACTTTGCGCCAAAGCTTTCAAAGTGGTCAAGCCAATGCGAAGGCCGGTAAAGGATCCGGGACCGACAATGACGGAAAAGGCGTCAACTCTCTCCAGAGAAACTTCGGAGAAGGTCAACAAATATTCAATCCCTGGCAACAGGCGGACCGAATGCGTCGGGGGAGCTTCCAGATTAATCTCGCCTATGAGTTTCTCCCCGCGCGAAAGCACAACGCTTCCCGAACTGGTGGAAGTATCAAAGCTGAGAATGTGGGCAGGCAACTGATTCATGGGTAAGAATCCCTTCGAGATCCAGACAGGAAGCGGCATTCATTGACACTGGCCAACTAAGATTATATACTTGGCGGGCTTGTGAAAACAATGAATTAAGTGGCGCCCGAACAGTAGACAATAGGCAGTGCCAGTAGGTAATGGACTTTGAGTAAAAGCGAGTGTCAGATAATCATTGTTTGGCAATTGGAAAAATTGACCCCTTTTTGGCATTGAGGTTCATTCTCTCTTGTCTATCGTCTGCTGCTTGCTGGCTTCTGACCCCAAATCACTCGACTCTTTATAACCCATGAACACCGAACCAACTACTCCTATGATGGCCCAGTATCATCGGATCAAGAAAGAACATCCGCAAGCCTTGCTCTTTTTCCGGTTGGGGGACTTCTACGAAATGTTCTTTGAAGATGCCGTGACTGCCTCGCGGGAGTGTGAGATTACGCTCACTTCGAGGAACAAGGAAAAAGGAATTACCGTGCCGATGTGCGGGGTTCCTTACCATGCGGCGGATGGTTACATCGCCCGCCTGATTCGCAAGGGCTATAAGGTGGCCATTTGTGATCAAGTGGAGAACCCCAAGCTGGCCAAGAAGTTGGTCCGGCGGGAGGTTACCCGCGTGGTGACGCCGGGTACGGTGGCGGACGGCAACCTGCTCGAGCCTCGTAGCAATAATTTCCTCAGCGCTTTTCTAAAAACAGAGGAAGGGGTTGGACTGGCTTCAGTTGATTTATCGACTGGAGAGTTCCGGGTGACGGAGTTTTCCGGAGAAAATGCCGGCGAACAACTGTTGACCGAGTTGGACCGTCTGCAGTGCAAAGAGGTGATTTATCCGGGAGGGGCACGGTATGCCGCGCAAGCCTGGCTGCAGAATCTGCCCATGGCCAAATCACCGGCGGAGGATTGGACTTTTGAGACGGACTATGCCCGGCAGTTACTGACAGACCATTTTGGCGTCTTGAGCCTGGAGGGCTTTGGTTGTCACCATAAGCCGTTAGCCATTTCAGCCGCAGGCGCCATTCTGCATTATCTGCGGGAAACTCAGAAAAACAAATTAGGCCATATCTCCACTCTCCGGTATTACGACTGGAGCGATGCGATGGTGCTCGATCAGTCCACGGTGAGGAACCTGGAATTGCTGGAATCTTTGTTTGATGGATCCCGCGAAGCCACCTTGATCCGTTGCCTGGATCAAACCTCGACTGGCATGGGGGCGCGTCTCTTGAAGAATTGGCTGTTGCGTCCGGAAATTCAGCTGCCGGAAATCGAAGCGCGACAAGCTACGATTGGGGAACTCAAAGACCGGCTGATGGACCGCGAGCAGCTCAAAGAATTGCTGCGCCGTGTATACGATATGGAACGGTTGTTGTCGAAAATCTCTCTCTTGACGGCAAATGCGAGGGATTTGATTACTCTCAAATGTTCACTGGAACAGATTCCCGCGATCAAAGGCCTTTTGCGGGGTCTTGGGGCGGAGCGATTGTCTTCGCTTGAGCAGGAGTGCGATCCCCTGACGGATGTGGCTCTCCGAATCGGACAAACGCTCAAGGATAATCCTCCCGTGGTTTTGACGGAAGGCGGTCTGATCCGCGACGGATTTCATCCGGAACTCGATGACCTCCGAGGCATTAGCACTTCCGGCAAGCAATTCATTGCCAGCTTGGAAGCCCGGGAACGGGAACGTACCGGCATCTCCAACCTCAAGGTGAAATTCAACAATATATTCGGATATTATATTGAAATCACCAAATCAAACCTGGCGATGGCTCCGCCGGATTATGAGCGGAAACAGACGCTGGTGGGCGCCGAACGCTTCACCACGCCTGAATTGAAAAATTATGAGCGAAAAGTTCTGGGCGCCGAAGAGCGGATTACTGAAATCGAATACGTCCTCTTTTGTGAATTGCGGGCAACCATCAACCTCGAGGGGAGCCGCATCAGGCGGACAGCCCAGGCAGTGGCGCAATTGGATGTGTTGATTGCTCTGGCCGAAATTGCTCACACCTGGCGATATGTCAAGCCGATGCTGAAAGAGAGTGGAGATTGTGTGGTCCGCAATGGCCGGCACCCGGTCATCGAGCGCCTTTCAGACCAGCTCCCCACGGGGCGATTCATCCCCAACGACCTTTATCTCAACGATTCTTCAGATCAGATCCTGGTGATAACGGGACCCAATATGGGTGGGAAATCCACCTATCTGCGGCAGACCGCGCTGTTTTCCATTTTGGCCCAGATGGGCTCTTTCCTGCCGGCAGATTCCGCCGAACTGCCCATTGTCGACCGGATCTTTACCCGCATCGGGGCCAGCGATAATTTGGCGCGAGGACGTTCCACCTTTATGGTCGAGATGACCGAAACAGCCGTCATTTTGAACACGGCGACGCCTCGAAGTCTCATTATCCTGGACGAAATTGGCCGGGGAACGGCCACCTTCGATGGTCTTTCCATCGCTTGGAGCGTGGTGGAGTATCTTCACCACCACACTCAAGCCAAGACGCTTTTTGCCACTCATTATCACGAGTTGACGGAATTGGCCGATCTGTTGCCGGGTGTGAAGAATTATCATGTCTCGGTGCGCGAAGGAGAGCATGAGATTGTGTTTCTGCGAAAGGTCGAACCCGGCAGCGCTGACAAAAGCTATGGAATTGAAGTGGCCAAACTAGCGGGGTTGCCGCCCCTGGTGTTGACCCGTGCCCGCGAAATACTGCGACGGCATGAAGAAGGTGAGCATGAAATCAGCGACCATCTGACCCGCCATTACAAGCGCAAAAGGTCCTCTTCACCGGCTCAAATGAGCCTTTTTGTGTTGGAAGATCATGAAGTGCTGCAGGAATTGCGGAAGCTGGATTTGGATAGCTTGACTCCTCTGCAGGCCTTGCAAACGCTGAATGAGATGAAAAAGAAAGTCTGAGTGGAACGCAGATAGTGGCAAGTGACGAGTGATCAGTGATAAGTGGCGAGTGATTTATATCAAATAACCATGGAATTGTGGATGGTTAGCTATCCGTGGAAAGCCGTGAGAGCTAGCGCTGGAGGAAAATGCGGAAAAGAAAGGAGATTGCCGGTTTAGCTTGTGGTTTGTGGCTGTGTCTTTCTCCATGGGTGATATTGTCTTAATCCAAGGATTCAACCATAAAAGCCGCGTTTGTGGCCGCTCCCTGAATACCTACAGCTGAATGCTGACAGCTGATCGCTCCCATGCACTTGCCACTCGTCACCAATTATGTTTGATCTCGGCAGGTAAAATCTTATGAAAGAATCTCGTCTTCTCGTCGGCCTGATGACCGGAACTTCCATCGATGCCATCGATGCAGCTCTGGTGGAAGTATCTGGATCGGGAGCTCAAAGTCGTGTGTCATTAAGACACTTTATGTCGACCCCTTTCCCGGAAGAAGTCCGAGCTGAAATCTACCGGATAGCTTCGGGCCGGATGATTACGGCGGGAGAGCTGAGCCAATTGAATTTTCTGCTAGGCACGCTTTTTTCGGAGGCGGTGTTCCGTCTGTGCCGCGAAGCCAAAGTTGAACTAGTTCAAATTGATTTAATCGGGTCCCATGGGCAGACCGTGTACCATCAGTCGGAACCAACTCTCTTTTGCGGGCGTCGGGTTGTCTCCACTCTACAGATCGGTGAGCCCTCGATATTGGCGGAGCATACGGGAGTGACCGTAGTGGCTGATTTTCGTCCTCGGGACATGGCCGCCGGCGGCAAAGGAGCGCCTCTGATCCCTTATGTCGATTATCTTCTCTTTCGCCACCCGAAGAAGGGAAGAGTCCTGTTGAATATTGGCGGGATTGCCAATATTACGGCAATTCCGGCCGCTGGCCGCCCTCACCAAATCAAGGCCTTTGACACGGGGCCGGGCAACATGGTCATCGATGCTTTGACGCGCCAATTTACCCAAGGAGGGAAAAAGTGTGACACTGGCGGCCGCATTGCGCGGTCTGGGAAAGTAATTCAGCCCTTGTTGGAAGAACTGTTGGAGGAACCTTTTTTCCGTCAACTCCCTCCCAAGACGGCCGGAAGAGAACAGTTTGGAGAGGAGTTTGTGAATCGATTTTTGTCCCGCGGCCGTCAACATAGCCACGAGGATCTTATCTGCACGGCTACGGAACTGACCGCTGTGAGCATTGCCCAGGTCGTGAAAAATCATGTTCAACCCAATATTCATGTCGATCAATTGCTGGTTTCTGGGGGGGGCGCGCATAATGAATTCCTGCTCCAGCGGCTGGCTTTGTTACTGCCGATAATTGAGCTTTGCTCGACCCATCAAATGGGGATTCCCGTGGAAGCCAAGGAGGCCGTGGGTTTTGCCTTGCTCGCCAATGAAACGTTCAATCTTACAGCCTCCAATGTCCCCGGCGCGACCGGCGCGCGCCATCCGGTGATCCTGGGCAAAATGATCCTCGGCAATAATTATGCCCGTTTGCGCGGCAAGGACAAGTAAAGGATTGCGGCTCGAACCGTGGCCTGTCAGAAAGTGCCGATCAGCTTGGTCCAGCGGCCAATTTTGTAGGCGGTAAATATGAAAGTCTCTCGAAGAGACGCCACCGCGCGGGATCGCCAACTGGCTTCGATGGGGCTCTTAGGGGCGGGTGAAGTGAGGACCTGAATTGGATATTCCTCGAAAAGGCTCTTGATCCGGAAGAGATGAAATCCGTCACTCACGGCGATCACTCGCTGGGCCGGTTGAAGGTTAAGTGTTTGTACCACCCGGCGAATGCTTTCCGCGGTATTCAGGGAAGTCTCCTCCATATAGAGAGCCTCCGGCGGAATGTTGGATTTGAGCAAATATTCTTTTCCCACCTCAGCTTCTGAAAAGCGAGGATCGGGGCCGCGGCCGCCCGTGGTGATGATTTTTCCGGCCAACTGTTTCCGATAGAGGGCTAGGGCATGATCGAGCCGGGCCCGGTAGACTGGTGAAGGCCGGCCGTTGTACTGGGCGGCTCCAAATACGAGTATGTAGTCGGCGGAGCCGGCTTCATCCCGGTTTGCGGTTCTCCGGATTAAAATGTAAATGGCCGTGATGTACAGAAGAATGAGGACGGGCAGATAATAAAAAAGAAGTTGAAAACAGAATCGTTTTAGGCGTGGGTTCATGGTTCGAGATATTTTTGCAGCTGTCCGGCGGAAATGGCCCCTTCCCGCAGCAACTGGGCCGGCTGATGAGTGAGGTCGAGCAGAGTGGAGGCGGTTTTGGCTGCTGAGGCTCCACCGTCGATCACAAGCTCGATCTGGCCACCCAATTGTTCAAGCACTTGATCAGCACTCGCGCAAGCAGGGTGTGTAGAGAGATTGGCGCTGGTCCCAATGAGCGGAAGATCCAGCACTCTCGAAAGCATTCGGGCAAAATTGCAGGAAGGAATCCGGACTCCGACCGTGGCGGTTCCGCCCGTGACTTTGAGAGGGACATTTTTCCCGGCGGGCAAAATCACGGTCAATGGTCCCGGCCAGAAATTTTCCGCGATTTCATAAAAAAGATCCGGAATGTCTTCAGCTATGGTTTCGGCTTGGTCGACGGAATCGATAAGAAGCAGCAGGGGCTTCCATGACAGACGTCCCTTGGTCTGAAAAACCTGCTGCACCGCCTTCAGATTAAATGGATCCGCCGCTAACGCATAATAAGTGTCCGTGGGAATGGCGATCACTTTCCCCTGCAGAATTGCCGCTGAGGCAATCTCCAAGGCTGGAATGTCCGCGGAATTGCCATGGATCTTGATTCTTTGCGTGATCATCGGGCAGAAAATTAGCATAATTAGGGGGCAGGGGTCAACAAGAGTATCGCCACGGGGGCAATTCAAAGTGCGATGTGGTGAGCCAAATCGCGTTGATCGGCAGAGCTGAGCAATTGCCGGGAGGGTGAAGCTCCCGCCAAGGCGGACTCCGCCCGCCGAACCGGTCTGGGTTGAGATGTCACACGCGGATGGCTCGTCCTCATTTGCATTTCTTCTCTTGGCGCACTCTCTATCCTGTCGAACTTTGAATTGCACCCACAGCCGCCGATCAGGAGAGTTGCCGTGATCATCATCAGTTCCACTTCCAATACGAGAGTCAAAGCGCTGAGACAAAGTTTGAGGGAAGGGAAGCCGTTAGAGCCGGGCACCCTCTGGGTCGAGGGAATAAAACTGGCGCGGGAAGCCTTATCTGCCGGATTGTCTGTAGAAGAGGCCTGGGTGGCGGTGGAAAAAGCGGAACGCGGACCTCTCCGCCAGTTGACGCGGGAATTAGAAGCAAGGGCCATTCCCATGACCTATGTCACCGAGCATGTCTTCGAATCCTTTTCGGAATTGGAATCCCCTCAGGGAATCTTGCTGGTAGTGCGCCGCCCGGTGATTCATTGGGATGAGCTTTTGACTCGAGAATCTTTTATGCTCGTGGCCTGTGAGATCCAGGATCCGGGGAATTTGGGAAGCTTGGTGCGATCGGCTGAAGCCTTTGGCGTCACTGCGGTTCTAACAAGCGAGGGAAGCGCCTTCCCCTTTTCCCCTAAAGTGATTCGATCTTCATCCGGTGCGGTGTTGCGTTTGCCCATCTATGAAAATCAAGACGTGCCGTGGATGTTGGAGCAATTGAAGAGACAAAATTACCGGATGCTGGCTGCCGTGGGGGGAAAGAACCAGGATTTTCGGAGTGTTGGGTATGGCGGGAAACTGGCGCTCTGGGTGGGAAACGAAGGACGCGGTTTGCCGGATTCAGTCTTGGCAGTGACGGATCAGAAGATTGCCATTCCCCTGGCCCCTCCGGTCGATTCCCTCAACGTGGCCATGGCCGCTTCGATTATTCTCTGTGAGGCGGCGAGGCAGCGCGGCCAATAGCACGGAACAGCCGATCCTTGGCGCCTGGCATTTGATAATTCAAATGAAGGAGTCCTCCATGGACCTCTTTTCGGGGCTCGAAGCCCCTCAAGATAATCTCAAAGATCAAAATACCCCATTGGCCAACCGGATGCGTCCCGAACGCCTGGAAGAGTTCAGGGGGCAGCAACATCTCATCGGGCCGGGCAAGCCTTTACGGGTGGCGCTCGAACAAGATCGGATTCGCTCCATCATTCTTTGGGGCCCGCCTGGAACGGGCAAGACCACGCTAGCCCGGATTATCGCCAAAATGACCCGGGCTCATTTTGTCCCTTTCAGCGCAGTCCTTGCTGGGATCAAGGAAATCAAGCAGGTCATGGCTGATGCTGAAATGGCGCGCCAATATGGCCAAGCTCGCACAATTCTTTTCGTCGATGAAATTCACCGTTTCAACAAAGCCCAGCAGGATGCCTTTCTTCCTTATGTGGAGAAGGGCGACATTGTCCTGATTGGCGCCACGACGGAGAATCCGTCGTTTGAAGTCAATGCCGCTTTGCTTTCCCGGTCCAAGGTCTATGTCCTCGAAGCTCTGGCAGCCGAAGAGATTGTCTCCCTTTTGAAGAGAGCATCCGTCGATCCCGAGAAAGGATTGGGAGGCGAAAACCTTCTTATATCCGATGAACTCCTCGAGCAGATTGCCCTGTTTGCCAATGGCGATGCCCGCGTGGCTTACAACATCCTGGAATTGACGGCTGGGTCAGTCTCCGCCGACGAAGGCGGACGGAAGCTCATTACGCAGGAAATTCTCCAAGATGTGATCCAGCATCGGATGTTGCTATACGACAAAGCGGGCGAAGAACATTACAATCTGATCTCCGCCCTGCACAAATCGATGCGCAACAGCGATCCGGATGCCACGATGTACTGGCTGGCGCGCATGTTGGAGTCGGGGGAAGATCCGCTTTACCTCGCGCGCCGGATCATCCGGTTTGCCTCCGAAGATGTAGGGTTGGCCGATCCCCGCGCTTTGACTTTGGCGGTCAGCGCCATGCAGGCCTTTCATTTCATTGGAGTGCCCGAAGGGACTTTGGCGCTGGCCGAAGCGGCCGTCTACGTGGCGACGGCTCCCAAATCCAATGCATTGTATGTCGGTTACGGCAAGGTCTTGGAGGATGTCAAGCGCTCCATTGCGGAACCTGTGCCGCTCCATTTGCGCAATGCCCCCACCCGCTTAATGAAAGATTTAGGCTATAGCAAAGGGTATAAGTATGCCCACGATTATGAAGAAAAAATCACGGACATGACTTGCCTTCCAGAATCCCTCAAGAATCGCCGTTACTACAGGCCCACCCAGCAAGGCTATGAAAAAAACATCCAGGAGCGTCTGAATTACTGGCGGGATCAAGTGCGGAAAAAATGACAAGTCATTTCTGTTGATCTTCGACACCGAGGTTGCCGGAAGGAGTCCGCCTCTCACTTTATGCCATCCGTAGCTTGACTTCCGTCTCCCTTTTAATTGTATCCATTGGTCGCTTCAATCTTTCTTTTGAGTTGACTTTCCCCTATAATCCGGCAATTGCCCTTGAGGAGTTATTCCTGCTTGATGCGAAGGAGGAATTATTTCGTTGTTTAAAGTAGTTTCAGTAGATGCTCATCGATATCCCCCGACGGTAGAGCCAGAAATTTTGGCGGAAGCCGGTGGTGTGCTGGAAGCGCGGCATTGTCATTCCATTGAAGAGGTGATTGCCGTGACGCGCGATGCCGACGCCGTCCTCGTCTCCTTGACTCCCATCACGCGCCCTATCATTTCAACTTGGCGGAAAATGAAGATAGTGGCCCGCTACGGAGTCGGTGTGGACGCCGTCGATCTGGCGGCCGCCACTGAATTCGGGGTGATGGTAACCAATGTGCCGGATTTCTGCACTGAAGAAGTGGCAGACACTGCTTTGGGGATGATCTTGATGCTGGAGAGGAAATTGCACTGGATGGATCAACTTGTGCGCCAGGGAACTTATAACCGGATGAGTGCCGCGCCATTGCATCGGTTGCGTGGGCGGACGCTCGGGATTGTCGGATTTGGACGGATCGGCAAATCCCTGGCCCGGCGGGTCATTGCGCTGGGATATGAAATTTTGGTCTGTGATCCTTATTTGAATCCCGGTGACTGGGGGCATTATCCGGTGGAGTTTACCTCCTTGAATGATCTTCTGAGACGCTCCGACGTGGTTTCGCTTCATGTTCCTCTCACCAAGGAAACCCGGCGAATGATGGGGCCCGCTCAATTCCAGCTCATGAGACCAGGTTCGCTGCTCATCAATACCGCCAGAGGCGCCGTGGTGGATCAATCGGCATTGTTGGAGGTTCTTAGTTCAAACCATCTGCGCGGAGCGGGGTTGGATGTCCTTGAAAAAGAACCGCCCAATCCGGCGGATCCGCTTTTGAAAATTCCGAACGCCATTTTTACTCCTCACTTTGGTTCTTACAGCGAGGAGTCTCACGAAGAGGTTCGCGTGAAAGCTTGCCGCCAAATTGTGCAAGCATTGAAAGGGCAGGTTCCCACCTGCCTGGTCAATCCCGAAGTGCTGGAAAAGATCCGAGGAGATATCCTTCCATGAAAAGAAAAATTTTCACTGTTCCCCTGGCTGCAATTTGTTTGATTCTATCGTCATTCGGGCAGTCTACCTCTCAAAAATATGCGGCGAATTGGAATTCCCTCGATCAAAGATCGACTCCCGCCTGGTTTGGGGATGCCAAATTCGGGATTTTTATTCACTGGGGGGTCTACTCCGTTCCTGCCTGGTCTCCAGCCGGAACTTATTCGGAATGGTATTGGAATCACATGATGAAGGGGAAAAGCGGATCGAAGGACAAAGAGGCCGCCGTCTGGGGTTTCCACGTGAAGAATTATGGAGGGGATTTCGATTATAAAGATTTTGCTCCTCAATTTAAGGCGGAGTTGTTCAATCCGGGCCAATGGGCCGAATTATTCGCCAAGTCCGGCGCCAAATATGTAGTCCTCACTTCCAAGCACCATGAAGGTTTCTGCCTCTGGAAAAATGAACAGGCCAATCGGCACTGGGGGCGCCCCTGGAACAGCGTGGATGCAGGCCCCAAGCGCGATTTGCTCGGAGATTTGACCTCAGCCGTCCGTAAGAATGGTCTAAAAATGGGGCTTTATTACTCCCTGTACGAGTGGTACAACCCGCTCTGGCTTTCCGACAAGAAAAAATTCGTGGACGAACACATGATCCCTCAGTTCAAGGATGTAGTCACTCGATATCAGCCGTCCCTGATATTTTCCGATGGAGAATGGGATTTGCCCAGTTCAGAATGGAAAAGCGAAGAGTTGTTGGCCTGGCTTTTTAATGATTCCCCCGTGCGAAATGAGGTGGTGGTCAACGATCGCTGGGGGAAGGAATGCCGCCACAAACATGGGGGGTATTTCACCACTGAGTATGGCGCCGGCATGAGAGATGCCTCGCATCCCTGGGAGGAGAGCCGCGGGATGGGCTTTTCCTACGGCTATAACCGGGATGAGTCTTTGCAACATTACCGCAGCCGCGAGGAGATGATCTGGACTTTGATCGATCTTGTGAGCAAGGGAGGCAACTTTCTTCTCGACATTGGCCCCCGTGCTGATGGCCGGATCCCGGTCATCATGGAAGAACGATTGACCCAGATTGGCGAATGGCTCAAGGTCAATGGGGAAGCCATCTATTCCACTCACCCCTGGCGCAATTCCTTGCAGTGGAGCGGAGGAAAAGTGGTGGAGGAGAAATTCGGGGAACTCATGACCGGATTTGACATTAACCAGAAGGTCAACCCTAAGGAAAAAGCACAAGCCTACGTCCAAGCTTTCTTTACCGCCAAGGGAAGCAGCCTCTATGCCATTGCTCCCCGTTGGCCCGGGCGGACTTTGCGTCTTAGGGGAGTCGCGGCTGCTCCTGGCGCCGTGGTAACCCTGCTTGGTTATGACAAGCCACTTTCCTGGAATCAGGAAAAAGAGAATCTGGTGATCAATTGTCCGGAATTAGCCGAGACCGGTTTGTCGGGACAGGTTGCTCACACACTCAAGATTTCCGCTGTTCGCTAAAAGGGCCTTTGTATAAGATGTATTTTTTTGTGGGATGGGATAGCTCGAAGAGCGCAACGCATCGGGGAGGCGCCTCCAACGCTTGATGGGTTACGCGCGAGTGACTGCTGTCACCACGAGCTAACCCATCCTACAAAGATGGTTTTACGCACTTTGTAAAGGGACACTAAGAAAATCGCGACCGCATCTGAAATCCGATGCGCTAGTGCAACTGACTTCCATTCCAACTTATCGATCAATTTTAGCGGCAGTTGTTGAAGACCTCTGATCCAGGGCAAAGATTAGCGAAAAAAACAACAGTTCAAAAAGAAGAAAAACAAAGAGGAGAGTTTTTAATTTCCAAGCAATCACTATTTTCCCCCCGCTAAATTTAGATTACGGTCACCAGTGAGCAGCTTCAGCCATTCCTTGGCCATCAAGCGGTGATACGGTTCTTTCATGTGGATTCCATCCAGGCAGAGAAACTGGTCGCGGTCTGGGGCATTGGAAAGCAAAACATCCACTTCGATGATCGAAAACCCCGCTGCCCGGCCGACCTGATTGAATCGGGCAAGCATGGCCGGGTCTTTGGCTTCAGGGTCATGGACATTGTCAAAAATGTAAGATGGAATCTTGGCTTGCCGAAATCCCTCCCCCATAGTTTTGAGTGCCTGGAAATCCTCTTCGTTACGTGCCATCACAACCAGCAGTACTTTGTCGGGTTTCCAGGCCAGCGCGTCCTCGAAAAAATTCTTCAAGGCGCGGGAGGCAGTGAGCCCACCCGCCTGAAATTGGCGGAATTGTATGCTGTTATTAAGACCGGCGAACATGGCCGTCACGATAGGAACGAAACTGGAAGGGGAAGACCAGTGCTGTCCCATCGTGAAGGAATGGCCAATGATTGCTATTTTTTGGGGAGGCAGATTACGCATTTTGGGGATGAGAAGCTGCATGTCTGGTTCAGCAAGCAACTCCCGCGCCAAGATTTTATCATCGCGGATATGCAGTTTTTTTTCTCCCCAATTCCAGATCTTCCGGCCGGCAATCTGCCAGGCCGCGGCATCGGTCTCGAAAGGGGAAACGCAGCTCAGAGCAGCCAAATCCTGACCGGCTTTCAGGAAATCTCCGTCACTGCCGGGCAAACCGAGCTGTCCTACATACACCGGCAATTTTAGGGCTAGGTAAAAATCAAATTCGCTTTGGAGCAAGTCTCCGTCCCGGTCCACTTCCAGAATTGTCTGGTACAGATTAGCCAGGGCTCGCACTTGATATTCCGGCGCTTTTACTTTTCCTTTCAAATAGCGGGAGAAAACTTGAACGGGCGCCTGCTCGGGAATGGAAATTCCCGATTTCAAAATCAGCTCCAAGTCGCGGGCGGGATCGAACAGTGATGGAGTGCCGCGAAGCCAGGATTGGAGCGCCTCCCGGTTCGTGGCGAGCAAATGTTGCTGGTGCTCCACCATTTCGCCAAGCTTGTCCTCGCTGATCGCTTCGGCGGCAAAACAGTGGGCATCGCCCTTTCCAGCCGTCTTTAATAGTCCGATCTGATAAGCGTGGACCGCCAAAATATTCGCTTCCACCAATTGGCTCAGCCGGGGAGACAGATATTCACCTGATTCTTTTGATGACGCGTCGAGGAGAGACCTGCCTTCTCCTCCAAAATGGAATGTGAAGAAGAGGGTCAACAGCAACAAATAAAATTTTTTCATTTTTTCCCTGAAGAAAAATCGATAGCAGGTTTTTGTAATACATCCGTTCCATCTCCGGCATAGCTTGAACTTTGCCGTAGCAGATTGGTTTTGAAAGGGGCTGCCCCGGAAGCAAACCGGGGCTTTCTTCTCTCTCCATTAAATCCCTGGATACCATTTCAGAGCATTCTTATAGAAAATCTTTTCGAGCACCGAAGGGGGCAGCGCCAGGCCCCGGACTTTGTAATTCGGCCTGACTCGAGGGAGTTCCAACTCCTGATCAGTTCCGAAATACTCGTAATCCTTCAAATAGACTTCGTCTATTTCCTGGAGAACCGATTTCACATCCTCCCCACTTCTTCCGAATTCATTGTCTGTGCCGTAAAGCAGGCGATCTTGATATTTAATGATAAAGCGCCGCACCTTTTCCCTGTCTTGCACTTGGAAGTGAACGATGCGGGCCGCCAAGTCCACGGCAAAATTAGGGTACTGCTCCAGGCGTTTGGCCAATTCGTCCACATTAAATTCCAGACTGCCCAAATGACAACCTATAACTCTGAGCCGTGGATGCTTCTCCAGCACATGATCGCGAGCTTTGATTTGTTCCCAGTACCCGGGGATTTCCGGGTGTTTATAGGCATGATATTGCGGGTTTTCCTTGAAATAGGCGCGGTCTCCTCCAACGGTCATCTCTTCCAAGGACAGCCAGCAGTTCCGGGGTTCGCCAATATGCGCCACCAGAGTCTTTCCCCGGCTTTCAATGTAATCGAATAGCGGATCGAACCGGGCATCGTCAATCAGGACAAAACGTCCGTCAGGATCCTTGACCACCATGCCAATTTCCTTCCAGACTTTGACCGCCACGGCCCCTTGGGCGAAGCCCTGCTTGATGGTCCCGATCGAGGTCTCAGTCCAATCCTTGCTCCCCCAGTTTTCCAAATTGAAAGAGGTGGCCCAGGAAATTTGTGCCGGATGGTCTTTATGGAATTTTTCCGCCCTCGCAATTTGGCTCTGCAATTTCTCCCAATCTGTTCCCTTGACGCAAATATCCAACCACTTCAGGTGATGCTTGGCGAGCAAGCTGATGAATTGTAGTCTATTCTTGTCCGCATTTTCGCCAAGATGTGCATGCACATCGATTTTTGGCATTTTTTCTAATTCTTCCATAGTCATCCGATCTCCTGGGCGGGACTGGTTGGGCGGCTTCGACAAGCTGGAGAATCCGCCTGCCATCAGGATCCCCACTGTCAGGAGCATAGCCAGGGTCCAATTCCATTCCACAGATTTTCTCAAGTACATATTTTCCTCTCCTTGGAATATCCCATTTTTGCTGGGCTTTTACGCGTTGCGTGCGATGGGGGCTTTGAGGCCGATTGCCAAAGACAACCTTGGAGCGATTGTATATCTCAAACTAAAGAGTGGGAACTAAAAACATCTTCCAGTGCCCGGTGGCAAATTGGCCATTTATTCTACAATGTCTCTCCTCAAGGGTATGGTCCTGAAATATCATCCGGTCGCCCAAAAATCCACCGTCGCCATGCGACGCATCCGCAAGAGGCAATCGGTGAAGCCGGCCCTGCAAGGCCGGCCTACCCTCGATTGGTGCTCCGCGGCTCTAAAATGCCATCTCTGCTCTGGCAAGGATCAGGTGGCAAGGCGCTCCCAGGATTTTTGAACCGGTCTCAAGTATTGCCTTGAACCGTGCTATTCCGGTCTTTTAAAAAAAATGTTGAAACTCCAGTAGTAGTCCGTAGCCTGCTCCGCGTGTTGCCGAACAAAAAATATTTTGGTGGCTGTTTCGTAATTCAAATCGATGGATATATTGTGTCAAGTTCTTATTGCTTATATGTTGGTCGAGGTCAGCCGGGAGGGCGAGGCTTCCCTTGAGCCTCGGCCTGTCCTGCCCGCTCGATGGCTCGCCAGGCAGAGTCCCCCTAAGCGCAAGAGGCTCGCCCTCGCCTCGGAATGCGGTCTTCCCCCTTGGCTTGGCCGTGGCTCCAGGGGCCGCCACAATACCAACGGAGAGGGAAAGGGGAGGTAAATTGACGAAGCAGAATTATAAAGTGCGGCCTCTTTTTACAAAGGGCCGGGAATCAGTGGTCACGAATTATCTAAGGAAGATGGGGGAATTGGTCGATTAATTTTTTGGAGTCGCTGAGGTTCCGGTTCAGAAAGCCAGTTCATGATGGCATATCATTTGAGTTGCAAGTGCAAAAAGATCTCCCTGCAGTTGGCGGGTTTGTTTTTTTTCCTGTTATGTAGTGCCTCCTATTGTGCAGATATTTCTCCCATCAGTTCCTACCCAAGCTTCGAAGATCAAAATAGACCAGCGGGAGGGCCGTGGCATGACCGCCTTCTTGTTAATGGCGTTCCTTCTCCTCGGATGGGAATTGAAATTCCACAAGAAAGAATGGTGAGCAGAATAACAATCGATCATTCCATTTTTTTCCCCCTTGGATTCTTCATAACCGAAATCTCCCTCGAACTCCTGCTTATGGCCGTTTTTTGTTTGACGATTCTGCTTTTCTGTTTTCGATTCCGGAAATTCCGATGGCATGAGTTGGAACTCGAAAAAAAAGTGGCGGAGCGGACCGCTGAGTTACAGCAAGCCAAGCAGGCGGCGGATTTGGCTAATCAGGCCAAAAGCGATTTCCTAGCCAGCATGAGCCAGCAGATCCGCGCCCCCATGAACGGGATTATTGGAATGACCGATCTGGCGCTCGACACCGATCAACCGGAGCAGTTGCGCCAATATTTGCAGATGGTCAAAGTCTCCGCGGATTCGTTGCTCACTATTATCAATGATGTTCTGGATCTCTCCAAAATCGAAGCGGGAAAGCTGGAATTGGATTCAGTCGGCTTCATGCTGCGGGATACAGTTTACAGCGCCTTGAGACCGATGGCAGCCTTGGCGCTCCAAAAGGGAGTGGAACTGCTCGTCCAGGTTCACCCGGAGGTGGCGGATACACTGCTCGGGGATCCGGGAAGGTTCCGTCAACTTCTGCTCAACTTGACGGGCAATGCGGTCAAGTTTACTGAAAAAGGAGAGATCGTTGTAGAAATGGGATATTTCCGGAGTGACGGCCCCGACTCCGTTCGAGTGCATCCTGACTCTTCATCCACTCCCAATCCCGGCCCCCATTGTATTCTACACGTGATCGTCCGCGATTCTGGGATTGGCATTCCCCCGGAAAGACAAAAAGAAATATTCGATCCCTTCGTTCAGATTGCCAGTCCCAGCCCGCGTTGCTTGCATGGTACGGGTCTAGGGTTGACGATTTCCACACATCTCGTCAAGCTGATGGGAGGAGAGATCTGGCTGGAAAGCCAGGTCAATCAAGGGAGCAGCTTTCATTTCACCATTCCCTTCCTGATTCAGCCGGCATGTCCCGTCAGCAAAATGCTGGCGCCTGACGTGGATTTGCAGGGTATTCGCGCCCTGGTAGTGGATGACAACGCCACCAGCAGGAAACTTTTGGAATCGATGCTTTCCAGCCATCAGATGATGGTGACTCTGGTCGAAAATGGCTTAGCTGCATTAAATATGATGAAACAGGCCGCCAGGGAAGGGAATCCTTACAAGTTGTTATTGGTGGATCTGCATATGCCCGTAATGGATGGTTTTATGTTGGCGGAACTGGTCAGACAGGATCCTGCTTTTTCTAAAACCGTACTGATTCTCCTGTCCTCTGGGGGATTGCGAGGAGACAGCCAAAAGTGCCGCCAAACCGGCATTTCAGCCTATTTGAGCAAGCCGGTCCGGCAATCGGAACTGATCCAGGCCATCGCCACCGTGTTGGGAAAACCTCTCACCGCAAAGCCGGCCCAACTGGTCACCCGCTATTCTCTCCGCCGGGATTCCCATTTGTTACGCATCCTTCTGGTTGAAGATAATGTGGCAAATCAAAATACGGCTCTCCGGATATTGGAAAAAAGGGGACATCAGGTTGTCTTGGCTGATAATGGGCCTCAGGCCTTGGAACATTTCAGGAGGGACCATTTTGATCTGGTGCTGATGGATTTTCACATGCCGGAAATGAGCGGACATGAGACCACCAGAGCGATTCGGGAGTGCGAGAAAAAAACCGAGAGCCATGTTCCAATTATCGGGATGACAGCCCATGCCGTAAAAGGGGATCGGGAAACCTGTCTTGAAGCCGGCATGGATGGGTATGTGATGAAGCCGATCCGGGCGCAGGAATTGTGGGGTGAGATTGACCGGGTGGTCACGGAAAATCGACGCGGCGTTGCTGAACCAATTCGCGAACTTGGTTGACGGGCAAATCCACCCGCTCCTCAGCCCGCCGCCTATATTAAATTAGAGTTCCTCCTTGCAATACCACTTGAAATCCTCACGGAATAGCGCACTCCATTTTGTGCGCTGAATCCTGGAGGAGGATCGGACTCATTCAATTTATTGCCGGATTGTAAGAAAGTTCCGTGATTTCCAACTTGAGCCAGGTGAAATCTCCCTCTTTGAGCTTCCACGTCACGGTTGCGCTGGCGGCAATTCGCACGCCTTCAAATTCCTTGTAGCCATTGGGTGGAATTTGAATCGACCAATTCTCCAGAGTGGCCTGGCCTTCGCGGTCGTAATACCGCCTGGCTTCAAAGCCTGCCACATCCCCGTTGACATCAAATTTGAAAAAACCCTCCGCTTTGATCCCCGCATAATTCATGGTGGCTTTGGCTGTAGTCGAATCCATCTGTTCCCAATGGATGTATTCATTCAATGCCGCTGACGGGCACCAGACCACCTCCGCAAGGTATCGCACCATGGCTCCTTGATCGAGTTCTTTCCCTGAGGCATTCACCAAGGGATAGAGCGAAAGCAATTTGATGAGCATATGGCCTTTTCCATTCTCGTACTTGTCTCTTCCCGCCATGGTTATGCCGGGAGCGGCAGCCACCTTCGCCAACCAGAGAAAACCAGGATTTTCGGTTCGAATCCATTGCCTGGCTTCAAATCCCATCCACTTGCCTTCCCGCGAAGTGCGCATTTCTCCTTTCTGTCGCAAGTGGACGGTGCGCACGGATTCTCTGTCGATGGCCTTGGAACGGATCAGCCAGTTTTGAATTATAGGTGGAAGCCCTGTGATCGTTTCCTTCTTGATCTCTTTTTTTTCGGACGTAGCGGGGGGAAGGAAAGATTTTAGTTCCTTTTTGCCTTGCAGATCGAAGTTCCAGGCGCCATAGGCTAAGATCGCAGCAGCCAGAATCGTCACGTTGGCAATCGTTCCAAATTTTGCGTCTGTCCATGAGATGAAAATAAGCAGTTGTGATAACACCAAAGCAATGGCGGCGATTATCCACCACCAATCCTTTTTTCCCGCCAAAGCCGCCGCTGTCAAGACAAAAAGCATTGTGGCAAACAGCCAGCATAAGCCTGCCGTTTTGGAAATGCCCTGCGTGAGTTGCTCAACTGCAGCCAGATGGTACGCTTTGACAAAACCCAACAGATGAATGAGCCCGTGAATGAGGATGAAAAAAAACAAGATAAGTCTGATCATGGCAGATCCCCTTGAGTGGGCTGTTGCGGCTGGGGATGGCTAATTTTTCCATTGGCCGGCATTGGTTTGGTTTGAAGAAAAAAGAGAAAACTACAATGCGCCTGATCCCGCCCTTTGAATGCAATTCTGCCACAATTTGACACACTTTTCCCTCGTAAATTCCACGAACAGTTTTTTCACCATCTGCCTGGGTGTGCGTAATTACGGCCCGCGGCGCATACTCGCCCATGGGAGGTATAATTGGAATGACATCGCGCGAGGGAAGACTCCTTTATACTCGCGTGATCCACCTTGAAGTTGCGAGTGTCGACGGATGGTAGAATGATTCCAGGATTTTGTAATTCGTTGTTTCGCTGATATTGTTGGGTGCAATTTACAAAAGAGAGGGCCTATATAGACTTAGCATTTCCATATGTTCTGCCGCCGCTGATCATCTGGGAGGGCGCGGACACATCTGCTTTGAAAGGCACAACGCATCACGCCATTGGGAAGTGTCATCGTGCCGCCGCAACTCCATAGGGATCCTCTTACTTTCAATTGCAGCCGGAATTTTTGGACATTCTTCCTGACATTTGAGTATTATCGAATTTGGCGCAAAGGCAGATGAAATTTTTAGCTTGGGTGAACGCATTTGCGATCAGCTATGGTCAAAAGTGGAGATGGAATCGTCCTTCCCAGAAATTAGATAAATCGTCGAGTTGTTCAGTTCCCTAAAGGATTCCGCAAATACAATCGTCACGGTGGAGGCATGTTATGGGCAAATTGGCGCTCTTAGGCGGGTCGCCTGTCCGATCCAAGACGTGGCCGGCTTGGCCGTTTTTTGATATAGGAGAAGAGACAGCCCTCCTCGATGTTTTGCGCAGCGGCCAATGGTGGCATTTATCGTTGGAGGAAGGGGCCGAGACTAGAACTGATGCCGGTGGCCAGCCTGTTTCGAAAGTGACGGAATTTGAAGATGCCTTTGCCGCTTCGCAGCAGGCGCTATACGGCATCGCCTGTGCCAATGGAACCGCGGCCCTTGAAATTGCCCTTAAGTCATTGGGGATCGGACCTGGAGATGAAGTCCTGGTGCCTGCCTATACTTTCGTGGCAACTGCCTCTGCGGTCCTGTCGATCAATGCTATCCCTATCTTCGTCGACATCGAAGAGGACACGTTCAACATTTCTATTGCGGGGATTCGGCAAGCCATCACTCCTCGAACCAAAGCGATCATCCCCGTCCATTTCGCTGGGCAAGCCGCGGACATGGAGGCAATTCTGAAAATTGCCTCAGATAAAAAACTGTGGGTCGTCGAAGATGCGGCCCACGCTCATGGAGCCGCCTGGCGAGGGCGAGGATTGGGTAGTCTGGGAGACGCGTCGACTTTCAGCTTTCAAGCCTCCAAAAACATGACGGCGGGTGAGGGAGGAGTGATTCTGAGCAACAATCGCGAATTGGCGGCTAGATGCAGATCCTATGTTTGGGGCGGGCGGGATGCGGGGCGCCCCTGGTATGAACATCACCGTCTGGGGTGGAATTACCGGCTGACCGAGTTTCAGGCTGCCATCCTTTCCTGCCAATTGAAACGAGTCGAAGCACAAAACCGGACGCGCATGAAGAACGCTCAATATCTTAGTGGCCGACTCTCATCAATCCAAGGGATCCATCCGCTCAATATTTCGCCCGACGTCACGGCTCACTCCCACCACATCTATATCTTCCGGTTTCACGAAGAGGAATTTGGGGTAAAACGGCAAAAATTTTTGGCGGCGCTAAAGGCGGAAGGCATTCTTTGCTCCGAAGGATACGTCCATCCGTTGTACCGTAATCCCATGTTTCTCAAACAGGATTTTTATCCTCGAAAGTGCCCGGTTTCATGCCAACACTATGGCATCCCCATCGATTACACTGCTTTTGGCGCGCTTTGTCCGAACGCGGAGAAAGCCTGCCGGGAAGCGGTCTGGCTGGAACATCGGCAATTGCTGTGCGATCAGGAAGATATGAATGATATTGTCGCGGCGGTAGAGAAAATTCATGAGAACCGTCAGGAACTCCGTGAGACGCTGTGAAATCCTACCCCTTGATCGAAGTCTGCCCGGAGAGAACGCCATAGCGCAAAGGGTGACTCCCAGTGGCGCGGGGAGGGAGGGCGAGCCTTCCGCCCAGGCGGAATCCGCCTGGCGAGCCGGTTTGGCAATCGCCGCCGAGTGGGATTCGGCGGGAGCCTCGTCATCCCTGCGCTAATTCAAAATGTTTTAATGCCTAACTTGGCATGAATCGCCTTCGATGTAACTCAGGCAGCCCATCATTCGGGGTTTTTATAACGGCCTTCCACTTTTTGGAAATGTTTCCTTTCCCCGCGCATCGAAGACTCATTCTTTTTTTCTCACTTTTAATTGGACCCTTATTGCGCACTCTTGGTGGGAGAGACGATAAAATACTAGCGAGCTTTGGTGAGAGGCGAATACGTCTCCGGGCGTCGTTCTCTGGGGTAAAGCCCCTTCCAATCGCCATAGCCGGGGACGGAAAGCCAGCGGTCGAAAGTCCGGGCATTGAGATCGACTTCCGCCATAACCAATCCTGGGACCCCGCCCGTATCCGCTAGAATCCGGCCATTGGGATTGATGATCAGACTGCGTGTATTGCTGTAAATGGAAGCCACAAAATAGACGGAATTGTCGATGGCTCTGGAACGGGCCACGATATCCCAGGTATCTCCAAAATTGCGCAGATCGCCCCAGATGGGAAGAAAGATGATCTCCGCGCCGTTCACGGCCAGGTTGCGCGTCACTTCAGGGAAGCAATAGTCATAGCAGATTTCGATTCCCACGGTTCCGAAATCCGTCTTGAAAACCGGGTAGGAATCGCCGGGGGTAAGGCCATCGGTGACTTCAGTCTCCGGCAGATGGGTTTTCCGGTATTTACCCGCTAATTTTCCCTCACGGTCCAGCAGGATGGCTGTGTTATAGACGATCGTTCCCTCTCTTTCATATATCCCCGCAACCACATAAATATGATGTTGCCGAGCCACCTCCCCCAAAATTTGTGTTGTGGGGCCTGGAATTGTTTCAGCCGCGTCTATGTGATTCTTCCCAGTGGACACCAATGTAATTCCTTCTCCCAGGCAAATGATGTCCGCCCCAGCTTTTCCAGCGTCCGCTACTTTTTTGGCATAAAAAAGACGGTTGGCGTCGGGAGTGGAAGGGTAAGGAGGTTCAAAACTGACTGTGGCGAGTTTGATGCGCCTGATCGGCGGGGGAACGGTTTCTTCGACGCTCACATCATCCCACCAGACCGAGCCGGTTGCCGTCCAGAGCAGCGCCAACTCCAATTTTAGACTGCGAGCCGATTGGGGAGCCGTCATCACCTGTTCGGCGCGAATCCAATCCCCCTCACGGTTCCAAGCGGTCAAATATTCCGCCAGCAATTCTTCGTTCCGGCCATTTTGCCAACGGACCCGGATCCAGACATTCTTGGTTGGCTCTTCCACTTGTTCCGTTCGGAAGTAGCAGCGGATGCGGTAACTCTTCGTTCCCAGAAATTCCTCTCCGCGCAAAGTAAGAGCGGTTGGGAAATCGCCGGGATCGCTTGTGGCGGCACTCCCCAACGGAATGGCCTTCACCCAATATCCGACGGTGCCCGGGCTGCCTTGAGACTTGATCCTGGCGGAGTAGCGTCCAGTCCGGGCTTTAGCGGAGTCCAGTTCGAAAGCGGGAGCAATTTCCGCGCGAGGGGAAAAGGTGGACCAATCCTGAGGCATCTTGCCGGATGAATTGATTTCTTCAAAGCCTGGATTGGAAAGCATATTTCCCGCATGAGCAGGGGAAGACTGAGCACCCAGGCTGCCTCGGAAAATGCCGAGCAGCGCCAGTATTGGGATTAGCCAGACTATGCGTTTTGAATTCATGTTACTTGACCTCCCTCGTAATTTGAGGATTGAATTATCTCAATTATAGTAGCGATTGAAAACTCGCAAAGAACCCCGATGCATAATTCCAATTACGACAAGTTTGAAAATTTCCCCAATGATGGGATGCGCGGGAGGCCGAACCTCCCGCCTAGGCGCACTCCCCTGGCAAGCCGGTTTAGCAAAATGCGGCGCCCATTGGGGTTCGGCGGGAGCCTCGCCCTCCCGAAACTCGCCCTCCCGATGTTCTCCTTTTTCGGCTGCCCCAGATTCCCAAACGTATTCTATCAGGTAGCGTCTGAAATCCTTCCCATGATTCAATCCCTTCCAACTTCCACCCATTGCCGTGTGTGGCTGCTCTCCAAAATGGCTTCGATCAGCTTCATAATGTAATGCCCTTCCGCGAAGGTGGCAAAATCACTGGGATCCTGACCCAGCTTCTTGCCTTGGGCGATGAATTTATAAAAACTCTCGATATTGTTTTTAAAAGCATCGTTCCAGCCTTCCGGGTGTCCAGCGGCGAGATGGGTGAATGGCCGGGCCTGCGGCGCCATCAAGTTGGGATTGCGGAAAACCTGGCAATTGTCGCGGTCTCGAAAGCCCATCCACATTTGATCGGCATTTTCCTGATTCCAGAAGAGGGAAGCCTGGGTGCCGTCGACCTCAAAATTCAAATGACACTTGCGGCCGGCACTTACCTGGGAAACATGGAAAACTCCATGCACTCCATTTTCCATCCGGAAGAGCACTGCGCCGTAATCTTCCGTGTCTACCTTCTTCTCATCGGTTTCGACATTGAGGTTTACGGCAAAAGTCTCCACTTGCCCTTTGGGCTTTTTGCGGATGGGATGGATGGTAGCCAGGTCCGAGCAGACTGAGGCGATTCGCGATCCGGTTACATGCTGAATGCAATCGATCCAATGCGAGCCGATATCGCCGATGGCGCGGGACGCCCCACTGATCTCCGATTCCAGCCTCCAGTTGTAGTCAGTGTCAAAAAGGAGCCAATCTTGCAGATAGGAACCATGAACCAGCGTAACCTTCCCAATATCGCCCCGCAGGATGCGCTGTTTCATTTCCTGAACCAGAGGATTCATTCGGTAATTAAAGCTCAGTGCCGCAACGGTCGAAGGGTATTCCTTCAGCAACTCCAACAGGTTTGCCGATTCCGCGCTGGTCTTGGTCAGAGGCTTTTCGGCAAAGATATGTTTGCCTGCCTTTATGATCTGGGTATTCACCCGCAAATGAAGGTGATTGGGGGTGCAGTTGTGAACCGCTTGGATCTCGGGATCGCCCAGTAATTCCTCCACGGTTCGATAGCACTTGGGGATCTGGTATTCCTCCGCTTTTTCCCTGGCCAATTCATGGTTGACGTCCGCCACCGCCACCATTTCCGCCAGTCCGATGCGGCGAATCGCTTCCAGGTGGCTGACTCCAATAAATCCCATTCCAATGATTCCTGCCTTGATTTTCGACATGTCGAGGTCTCCTTATAGAATCTGCGATGAAGATATCCCAAATCCCATCCCTTGAGCAAAGAAAACTGAAATATTGAATAGCTGCGGACCGGCACGGAGTTTCCCTAAAAAATCAAATTTGGGCAATGGTGGAGCGGGCACTCCGTGCACGCTGGCTCGGCAGGCGAGGTTAGCCATGCGACGCGCGACGGGTGACTTCGTCACACTCGCGCGTCCCACCTTGTTTTCATCCTCTTGTTGAGCCAGCCGTGCTGGCATGAGTGGCTCCTCAGAGTTTCCAGAGTTTCAGAGTTTCGAGCGGAGGGGATCTGTGTCGTTGATTTTTTTTCTGAGTTGCGCCCTCCCGCAAAAACCCCAGAAAGAAATTTCTCCCACCCATAAATGCCAAGTAATGCTTGATTCGCTTTTTTCCAGGCACTTATTTTTCGGGCAGCAATCTTAGAGAAACAATTGTCCTGGGCTGACAGCTGTTCGGATTTGGAATGGCAGAATCCCAAAATGGGACAATCCCCCCGCAGATCAAGAAAAAACCAAAGACTGTTAGTGTTTCTATAATATTTGAATTCAACTAGATAAAATCCGGCTGCCGCTTTGGAATCTCATTTGCAATTTTGCTTGAGGATTAATGGAAACGATCTTTCACCCATGACTGCATTCTTTAAAATAATTTCAAGGTTCGGGAGTCCCCCATGAAAGACAGCAAATGGAATTATCTGACATTGGGCTGGCTGGAGACATTACGACGGAATATATCTTACGGAATTCACGGATTGCGAACACGCCCTGGATTTACTCTTACGGCTGTTTTTTCGCTGGCCTTGGGAATTGGCGCCAACTCCGCCATCTTCAGCATTCTGGATGGACTGTACTTGCGACCACCCGCAATTGAAAATCCGGGGGAATTGGTTCGTCTCTTTTCCACCAACCCCGATGGCTCTGACTCCGGCACTTCCGTGCAGGATTACCGGGATATTTCCGAGAGAACTCACGCGCTTTCGGGCGTGGCCGCCGAAAAAGACATGATTGTCTCCTTTCGTACCGGCGTCCAGAGCCGGTATCTCAGCAGCCTGGTTGTCTCGGAAAATTACTTTACTACCCTAAAGCCGCCTTTTGCGGAGGGGCGCGGCTTCACAACCGCCGACTTGCGGGAAAATCAAGCCTGGCCAGCCGTCATTAGTTACGAGGCCTGGAAAAAAGAATTGGGCGGGACGCCTCAAATAATCGGCAAAGACGTCCTGGTCGAAAACCGGCATTTCACCATTGTAGGTGTATTGTCGCCGAAGTATCGTGGGCTCGAAAATTTTGGCGCGGCGCAAATTTACGTTCCGCTGGAAGCCTGGCGGGTTATCGATTCCACCAACACCGATTATAAACTCCGTGATGCCCGGGTCCTTACGCTCTATGGCAGAAAGAATCTGCAATTTTCCATGGGACAGATTCAGAGCGAGTTGAATTTGATTACCGCTCAATTGGCCCGCGATTTTTCTGAAACCAACCGCAACATTGGAATGCGCGCGATCTTCGATTTCAAATACCGGATACACTCGACCGTCGATTTTGGATCACTCCTTGCGGTGATCATTGGTGTCATCCTGCTGATGGCCTGCGTGAATGTGGCCCATCTGCTGCTGGCACAAGCCGACCGCCGTCGCAAAGAATTTGCCATACGCCTGGCTTTGGGCGCCAGCCGCCGAGGCCTGCTGGGGCAATTGCTTGCTGAAAATCTCATCCTCTCTCTTTGTGGCAGTCTGGCAGGATTATTATTTGCCTTCGCATTGATTCACGGGTTGCCCTTATGGAAGGAATCTTTGGACAGTTATACTCCCACCTTTCAAATCGACTTGCGCGTCATGACTTTTTCGCTATTGCTGGCGGTTTTATCCAGCCTCCTTTTTGGACTGATCCCGGCCTGGCGCTCTTCAAAGCCAGCTCTGGCCGCGGAAATGAAAGGGGGAGCCAACGGTCTGGTCCACGGTCCCGCCAAGTTGAGAATCCGCAGTCTGTTAATCGTCACCCAACTGGCCATGACCATGGTTTTGTTGATAGGTACCGGCCTGCTGGTCAAAAGTCTGCGGAACGTGATGAACACCGATCTGGGCTTTCCGCGGAAGAATCTCTTGACTTTGATGGTCTCCATGGAAAAACCGACGCCCGAGGTTATGAGCTCTTTGCTCGATCAATGGGTGGCCAAAGTGAAGAGCATTCCAGGTGTAAGAGCTGCCAGCTATGGACGCCGCGTGCCGATGATCCCTTCCGTAGGCGGCCACTATCAGGAGATTTATGTCTCCAGTTCCGCGTTGCCTGCCGATAAAAAAACTCTTTTTACCAGCTACAACAGCATTGGCCCAGACTTCCTGAAAACCGTGGGTATACCGATTTTGCATGGTCGCGACTTCTCTCAATTCGACACCGCCAAAGCGCCGCATGTGCTCATTGTCAATGAAACCATGGCTGAACAGTTTTGGCCTAACGAGAATCCCTTGGGGCAGGATGTCAGGCTGGGAGGGAGCAAGGGGCAGCAGGCCATAGTGGTGGGAGTCGCCAAAGATACCAAAGTCGACAGGGTTTGGGAACGCAGATCGCCCTATTATTACGTGCCCAGCACGCAAGATTTCAGACCCTATGCCTTCCTGGCTGTGGAGAGTTGGGGGGAACCTCTCTCACTTCTGCAACCAGTTCGCACGGCTTTGGAGAATCTGAACCCTGAAATTCCCTCCGGCCGGGTAATAACCTTAGAAGAGTCTTTGGAACTTCAGGCTGGTCACCGCACCAGAATCAGCCTGCTGGTGGGAACACTTGGTGTTATTGGCTTGGTTTTGGCCATGGTCGGGCTGTACGGAATTATCGCCTATGTTGCCGGCCAGCGCACCAAGGAGATTGGCATTCGCATGGCCTTGGGCGCTCAAATCAGCCATGTGGTTTGGCTCGTGCTGAAACAAGGGGCAATATTGATTTTGGCCGGCGTGATTTTAGGAGTGCTTGCCAGTTCAGCCTCCATTCGCCTGATCAAAAGCATGCTCTTTGGAGTTTCGCCCACGGACTTGACCACACTGCTGGCTGGAGCGGGCTTGCTCATGGCGGTTGCCCTCCTGGCTTGTTATATCCCTGCCCGCCGCGCCTCCCAGGTTGATCCCATGATCACCTTGCGGGCGGAGTAGTCTTGAAAAGGGACACATGACGGCGATGCCTTCAAAACTAGAGGATGAGAACGGCACTTTTCGTCAAAACGGCTTTGATTCGACCTTCGATTATTGCGGTTAGATCTAACCTTCGAGACGAAGTCTCGCGGGGCTTTATTTTTCCAGCCGTTCTTCCATGGCAGCCACCAAGGTTGAAAGTGTTTTAATCCTCGCCCAGAGCTTATCTTCCGCTTCAACAATCGTCCAAGGAGCATAAGTGGTGCTCGTTCGCTCGATCATTTCAGCGGCGGCACGGCGGTAGTCATTCCACTTTACCCGGTTCCGCCAATCTTCCGCGGTGATCTTGTACAATTTAAACGAAATCTTTTCGCGCTCTTCAAATCGCCGCAGCTGTTCTTCCGGACTGTAATGGAGCCAGAATTTTACCATGACGGTCCTGAATGAGGTAATGTGGCGCTCGAACTGATTGATCTCCTGGTAGGCCCGGCGCCATTCATTTTCCCGGGCAAAACCCTCCACGCGTTCCACCAAGACCCGCCCGTACCAACTCCGATCGAAGATCGTCATGTGGCCAGTCTTGGGGATATGCCTCCAAAAACGCCAAAGATAATGATGGGCTTTTTCCGTCGCATCCGGAGCGGCGATGGAAATCACTTCATATCCACGGGGATCGAGTTCCTGGGTCAGCCGCTTGATGTTTCCCCCCTTGCCCGCGGCATCCCATCCTTCATAGACCACCATGGCTCCGACCCGTTGCCGGTAACATTCCAGCAAAAGTTCGCGCAGTCTCTCCTGCAGAGGATTTAGCTTTTCTTCATATTCCTCCCGCGTCAAGCGCCGGCTAAGGTCCACCCGGTCCAACGTCGTGGGGGGAGGCTCTATTGTTATGGTCCGGGCTTGTTCACGGAGGGATTGGTATGCTTGATCATTGAGGTGACTCTCGGCTTCAACCTGGGGGGAAGAAGAGGGAATCGGTATTCCCTTTGAGGCAAGGGCGGAACGAAGGGCGGTCGCGACAGTTTCAAATACCTTGACTCGCCGGTAAAAACGGAAAGTGGCCTCCACCAATGTCCAGGGGGCACTGGCGGTGCTGGTCAGCGCGAAAACCTCTTCCGCTGCCTGCGCGTAATCCTTGTAGCGGCGTTGCTTCTTCCAATCCGCTTGGGTCAGCCGCCAGCTCTCGTACCGATCGGCCTCAATTTTTTTGAGACGCTTCTGTTGCTCTTTTTTGCCGATATGGAGCCAGAATTTGATCAGCACCACTCCGTCGTCAGTCAGCTGCTGTTCGAACTCCCTGATTTCATTGGCGGCCACAATGGCTTCCTGATGCGAGATTTCATCATCCACCCAATCTTCCAATACGCGGCGGTACCAGGAACGGTCAAAGAACGCAAAATCTCCGCGGGAGGGCAGTTTTGTGGAAAAACGCCACAGAAAAGGACGAAAGGCTTCTTCTTCATTAGGCGGTTGTGTTGTGAATACCTTGAAACCGCGTGGATCTAAGGGGTAAACCAGACTGGCAATGGAGTCGCCTTTTCCCGCGGCTTCCCATCCTTCAAAGAGGATAACCACCGGAATCCTAGCTGTCCGGATGGCTTGTTGCAGGTCGCGCAACTCCATCCGCAATCTCGTCACGCTCTCCTTGTACTGAGCTTTGTCGATGGATAACGTCATATCCAAGGTTTCCAGCATAGGTCCTCCTTTTAAACGGGATCTGAGTGGATTTTAATTCAAGGGGCAATAGAAAATTATTTGCCGTCATATAAATTGAACAATTTAAGTCGGCCTTTCGACGATGAATCATCTTCTGCTCTTCTTGCGAAAAATGAGTGGAACCTCCCGAATTTTTTGGCCACTGCGCTTTCCATCACGATTTACAGCCCCAAAAGTATTCCCAATGCGCATTAATAAGGGGTCAGTGATTTAAGGATAGAGCATATTCCCGCTTTTGACGTTATATCCAGCTAATTCTTATCTCTTTTTCAACTTCATGAAATTCCGGATCGCCGGTATAGAGTTCCGCCTTCTTCTGTTTGGCCAAAGCGGCGGCAAAACAATCCGCCAAAGACATCCTTCGGGTAGCTTTGATTTCCCCCGCCATTTCCGCCAATTCCATATCGATGGGCACGATTTCAATGGGCAGCCCCAGCAGTTTTCCCCGAACCTCTTTCCACTTTGCCGTCCCAACTCTTCGCTCCACCTGGTAGCGGACCTCCGCCCAATTCGGGGCGGCCACCCATAGGAGATTTCCGCCTTGCGCGGCTTTTTCGAGCAAGGCCACTATATTGTCGCTTCCGGGTTCTTTGAAGAGGAGAGCCAGAAGAGCATAACTATCGAGTACGGCGTCTTTCAAACTTTTTCTCCTCCCGCTGTTTATCTTTGGTCCGTTCCTTGAGCAAATCTTTGGTCACGAGGTCTTCCGATTTCAACAGACCGCAAACCCCGCGGATATAATCTTTGGTAACTGGCTGGAATAAGATTTCATTCTCTCTTTCAATGAAACAGATTTTTGTGCCGGGCTGGATGTCATAACGGCGCCGCAGACGCGCCGGGATGACCAGCTGTCCCTTGCTGGTGACGTAAGCAGTCTCCATAATTTTATCCTCCGGTTTCTCCTTGCAAGCTTACAGCGCTTTATTATGTAAGTCAAAATTTAATTTGTAAGGCAATGTGGCAAAAATAAGGGAAGATTGCCTGTAGCTTCCCGTGAGTGCCATTAAAGCGGCATGCGAGTGGCCGCTTTCCCCGGCAGAGAGCTGTTTTGGGCAGGCCTGGGGGAATCTTCGAATCATCCCCACGGAAGCGGCATTCCCCCTTCGTGAATTTCCGCCATAAGTATGGATTGCACCGGTGAAGCTAGTACTTTTGTTTGCAGCCGCGGGTCGGGCAACAGTTCTTGGAATTTGGTCCGCATGTAAATGCGATCCATCTCATGAGGAAAAGAGTCATGCTCCCAGGACGGCTCTTTGAACTGCACTCGGCCATTTCCTTTTTCATTCAAGCTGGAGCTGGTGTGGAATATAATGGCAAATCCTATGTCTTTCGAATTGAAAGGCCATCTGGATGAACTGATTTTTCCGTAGGCAGAACACTTAAGTGGTGATTCATAAGCAAGCAAATATTTTGTGAATTCATGAGGCAGTCTCGCATATGGGCCCGCATTCGTTGGTTTGTTCGATGTATTTGTCTTCAGATCTCTCTCGTGGATTTCATTGGGCCGCGGCGATGGCTCGCGCCCTTTTGGAGGAATGGTAGATATGCATTTGCGATGGATCAAGTTGTGCGGGGCAGGCCTGCTCATCTGTTTTTTGGCGGTTGGAGCAGCGGCACAGAAGCGCCCTTTTACCTTTGAAGAAATGATGAAAGTGAAGCGGGTGGCAGATCCTCAACTTTCGCCGGATGGAAAGAGAGTGGCTTATACCATCACTACCATCGACATGGCAAAAAACTCACCGGACAGCCACATTTGGATTTCTCCTCTGACTAAAGGAGAAACATTTCAGCTGACTCGCGGTTCTGCGTCAGAGGAAAGTCCTCGCTGGGCTCCGGATGGACATAGGATTGCCTTCATCTCTCGCCGCGGCGGCGCTTCGAAAATTTGGATTATCTCCGCCGACGGTGGCGAAGCCTCACTCGTCAATACGGGATCATTGGAAGCCTCAGCGGCTCTTTGGTCTCCGGATGGGAAGAATCTTCTCTTTGCCTCCGAGGTCTTTCCCAATTGTCCGGACATGGCCTGCAATGAAAAGAGATCGGCTGAAAATGCCAATAATCCCGTCAAAGCCAGAATCCTCGATCATTTGCTTTTTCGTCATTGGAATTCCTGGAAAGAAGGAAAGCGCAGTCATCTTTTCCTGGTTCCCCCTGAGGGGGGAGTCCCGCGAGATTTGACTCCCGGAGATTTCGACACTCCTCCCTTTTCCCTGGGCGGGCCGGAGGGATATGCATTTTCACCCGATAGCCGGGAAATTTGTTTCGCGCGAAATCTCGATCCTGACGAAGCGCTCAGCACGAATGGAGACTTGTTCACTTTGGCTCTGAATGGCGGAGAACCACGGAAAATCACAACTAATCCCGCCGATGACGCCGGACCGGTTTTTTCCCCGGATGGCCGCTGGATCGCCTATCGAGCCCAACGCCGTCCCGGCTATGAAGCGGACCGCTGGGAGCTGATGCTATATGATCGCTCCACTGAAAATAATAAGAGTTTGACTGCCGCATTTGACCGGCCGGTTGAAAGCTACACCTGGAGCCCAGATTCTCGATGGATATATTTTGTGGCCGGAGATGAGGCACGGGAGCCGATCTTCAAAGTTGCCGCCAATGGCGGGACAATTCAGAAGGTGCTCGATTCTCACAACAACGGAGATCTTCAATTCACCCCGGATGGGGAGAAGCTGGTGCTCACGCATCAAAGCCTATCCGAGCCGGCCGAAATATATGCGGTCTCTAAAAATGGGGCTTCTCTGAATCCCTTGACCACGGCCAATCGGGATTTGCTGAGCGGATTGGATCTTCGCGAACCTGAGTCTGTCTGGTTTGCCGGAGCGGAAGGCTCGCGGGTGCAAGCCTGGATTTTGAAGCCGCCGCAGTTCGATCCGACCCAAAAATATCCATTGCTTTTTGCCATCCATGGAGGCCCCGAGGGAGTCTGGGGGGATGCCATGAGTTTTCGCTGGAACCTGCAAGTCTTTGCTGCTCGCGGCTATGTGGTGATGGCCGTGAATCCTCGCGGCAGTACAACCTTTGGGCAAAATTTTACCGACGGCATTCAGGGCGATTGGGGCGGCAAGGTGTATGAGGATTTGATGAAAGGTCTCGACTATGCGATAGGCCTGGGATTCGTGGACAAAAACCGGATGGGGGCGGCCGGAGGATCTTATGGCGGATACATGGTGAATTGGATTGCCGGCCATAGTGACCGTTTCAAGTGTTTGATCAGTCATGCGGGCGTTTTCAACCTGGCCAGTGAATATGGAGTGACTGAAGAACTTTGGTTCCCCGAATGGGAATTCCAGGGTCCACCCTGGAAGAGCAGGGAAGTGTATGAGAAATGGTCGCCGCACATGGCTGCTCAGAATTTCAAAATTCCGACCTTGGTGATTCATGGAGAGTTGGACTATAGGGTTCCCATTGGAGAAGGATTTCAATTGTTCACCACCCTGCAACGTCAAAGGATTCCCTCTAAGATGCTCTATTTTCCTGATGAGGGGCATTGGATCAACAAACCTAGAAATAGTGAACTCTGGTACCGGACTTTTTTGGAGTGGTTGGATCAATATTTAAAGTAAGCCGGATCCGGCTAAGCTGGGACGCAGACAAGCCATCCGTTAGGATCCCCACAGGTCAGCCGGGCCGGCACGACAAGAGGATTAAAATGGGATGATGGAGGCGGCCTGCCCTCAGGCCGTCGGAGCAAGCTTGGCAAACCCAGCCGGCCGCCCCGCCTCTATCTACGCTATTTTCTGAGGAGCCACTTATGCCAGCGTGGCAGGCACAACAAGAGGATGAAAACAAGGTGGGACGCGCGATCCTTCGCGCGTCGCTTGGCTAGCCTCGCCTGCCGAGCCAGCGTGCACAGGTGACGGCGGTCACTCGTGCCCGCTCCACCTTGGTTTGACTTGGATTTTCTGAGGAGCCGAGTTGCCTTTTATGGCGAGATCGCAATTGACAAGTATATTCCAAAATCGATCATCCCTTTTTGCTGCATTGGGATTGGCACTCCTGGCTTACCTTCTTTTTTTTCATCAATTGGGTGGAATCGGGTTGGTGGGGCCGGATGAGCCCCGTTATGCCCAAATTGCGCGCGAGATGATGGAAAGCGGGAATTACATCACTCCGCGCCTTTTTCACGAACCATGGTTTGAAAAGCCGGTGTTGTTCTATTGGGGAGCTGCGCTGGCCTGCAAACTCTGGGGTGTCGGAGAATCTTCGATACGGTTGACATCGGCCCTGAGTGGCTTGCTGGGTCTGATTTTCCTTTTCTTCGTAGGGAAGGATTTCATTTCCAAAAGTGGAGGCCTTATTGCCGCGGCAATCCTGGCTTCCTCCATCCTCTATTTTTCTTTGGCACGGGCTGCCTCCATGGACATGGTGTTGACCGTATGCCTCCTCGGCGCCTGGTGCGGTCTCTACTTCTCTCTCTTCGAGGATGGAAGTCGTCCGCCAAGGTCCTGGTGGAGACGGTTCAAGATTCCTCAGTTGGGCTTATATGTTTTTCTGGGATTGTCGGTCCTAGCCAAAGGTCCTGTAGGTATTGTTCTGTTAGGGGCAGTTTTTTGCTTGCATCTTTTATTGACGCGCCGAGGGGATCTTTTCGGCAAGCTGGCGCTTTTCCCAGGATTGATGGTTTTTCTACTAGTTGCCCTTCCCTGGTATTGGCTCTGTTATCGAGAGAATGGCTTCGTTTTTATTGATCAGTTCCTGATCCAGCATAATCTGGAGAGGTTTACCACGGACCGTTATCAACATGGCCAGCCTTTGTGGTTTTATGGCGCGGTCCTGGGAGTCGGCTTCTTTCCTTGGATCTTCCATCTCCCCACCGCGTTCCACCGCGGTTGGAAGAATCTGAAAACGTTCCCTGCCGTCAAGGATGGACGGGAGCTGTTCATTTGGCTTTTGATATTGGTGCCCTTTTTATTTTTTTCATTTTCGCGCTCCAAACTCCCTGGTTATATTCTTCCGGCCATTCCCCCATTGAGCCTCTTGATTGCCCGGGAATATGCGCGGATCAAGGAGGGCTTTGGAGATTCCTCAGAAATCAAGTGGTTCAACCTGATGTCCTATTTTCAGGCAGGCGCATTAATCTTTTTGGCTATCTGCTTGCCGATTTCGGGAATTACGGCAAAACTGGGGGTTGAACCGTATCATCTTTTTTTCCCCTCAAACATGCTCTTAATCATGGGGATCGCGGTTGCGTACTTTACTTTTCGTCGGAGAATTGGTGGCATATTAGCCAGCCAATGGACAGGCATAGGGGTGATTGTTCTCTATCTTTCCTTGGCTGTTTTCCCCTTCGCGGATAGACACGAATCGCAACGCCAATTCGCGGACTTCCTTAAAAGAGAATCGGGATGGAATGGTCAACCGGTGTATCTCTTTTATCTCTCACGGCGGATCGAATATGGTTTGGATTTTTATCTTAATCAGAAAACAAGATTACTCTATTCGTGGGAAGACTTGGAAAAGGTAAAAGGCAGGGAAATCTTCGTGATTACGGCCCCTTCGGTCCAACTGGCACTGCCCGCTTCCAAGGCTGGCATTTGTTCCAAGCAGGTTTGGATGGATAAACAGGTCTTTAGGATTGAGGTGCGCTGAAATCACTTGAGGCGCGAACAGGCAGATTTCTTTGAAAGAAATCCAGCACGAGCACCTCATAGTTTTTTCGTTCCACGATCCCATACAACAAAGTAGTGCCTGAGGCCTTCAAGGTCTTCAGTTCTTTTGGAAAGGGGGAATTTTCAAAAACCTTTCGAGTTTCCAGATTCAGTTCCAGATCTTGTTCGTTATTGATAAAGAGCTTTGCTTTTCCGCCAAGGGATTCGAGCGAATCCAAAAAAGGCTTCTTGGGCGGCCACGATTGCGGCAGATTGATCAGCCAGAATCCAAAAGAAGTCAACCGCCGTAATACCTGAGAATCTATGCCGGAAACCACTTGAGTCTGCAGACCGATATAGTTGACTGGGCTATCGAACGTGGAATCTATGACGAGAGTCTTTACCTGCACCGACTGAGTGGCTGCTGCCAGAACCACATATCCCCCGAGTCCCACTCCGTATAATCCCATCCGTTTGGAGTTCACTCCGGGTTGGCTGGAGAGAGTCTGCATCGCCGCCACTAAATCGCCGCTTTCCTTATACCCCAGCGTGGTCATGGCTGCCGGATTTTCACCATGCCCTCTCATATCATAAAGAAAAAGATTATAGCCATTTTCCTGCAAAGTGGCGGCGAGTGTCAGCAGTTCCGAGCGGTTTGATTTGTATCCATGACAAAGGATGATGGCGGGAGCATTGCGCACTCCCGGGATAAACCATCCTGTAAAATTATTTCCAGAAGAATTAAAGCTGACTTCTTTATACCCGACCATTAAGTAATTGGAAGGATTGACCGTCTCGCTTAGTTTGCGGGGAACAACGACTTGGTAAACCAAAATGCTCGTGAGGGTCATCAGAAAAATGATCAGCAGGAAGACGATGGGCAGATACCGCTGAAGGACCCTTCCCCAAGTGGATTGAGGATACCAGAAGGCGCCGAAGAATTTAGACATTCGATTCATGCGGAATACGAGAGAATCTCAGAATACTTGCTTTCAGGGTTAGAAATATATCACAGATTTCTAAGTCCCAAGAAATCATTTGTCACCACTGATCGCTTTGTCGCAACGGGAGATCCAATACGGATGAGTCACTGAAGAAGGCGATTTTTTTTGAGATCACTTTCATATAGAGGTCCCCATTCCCGCGCGGCTGGCTCACCAAGAGGATGAAAATGGGTCGATGGAGGCGGCCTGCCCTCGGGCCGTCTGAGCAGGTTTGACAAACTCAGTCGGGATGGAGGCACCCCGCCTCCATCCAATCTATCTAAATATATCCACTGAATTTGAGCAGAAGCGCGCAAAGCATCAGCCCGGATCCGTCAATTCCTTGCTTTGGCGCATTCTTTTGCGCCACCGATGCAACTGCGTTGGAGTGTTTATATTTTCAAATATGGGGCCGGTGATGTTCAATGTTTCGAATTCAGCCTCGTCAAGAAAATAAACCTGAAGCCGATCCATCAATTTGCGCAAACTGAAATTTGTAGAACTGAGCGAAGATTCAATTTGTGGCAAACATTTTTTTGAATAAATCGCGCAGAGCGGTTCCACCGTCCCATCCAAACGGCGGACCATGGCCGCATCGGCATCTTGAATTCTCAGGCGGAGAATTTGTAGAAGGGCGGGCGGAACCCGCGGCATGTCACAGGCCAGAATGATGGAAAGAGACGTGGAACTATTTTTCAAGGCGGTGAAGAGGCCGCTGAGAGGCCCCACGGAAGTCCCGCAATCCGCGATAACGGGATACCCCAGCCGCCGGTATCTGCGAGGCGGACCGATAATGTGAACCAACTCCGTCAGGGCTTTCACGGTCTGAAGCGGGAAAAAAATCAATGGAACGCCGTTAATCGAGGCGAGTCCCTTGTCCTGTCCCAGACGCGAACTGTGGCCTCCGGCAAGAATGAAAGCGCTAATTGCATCTTGAGTGCACATTTTTTGGCGAAGCTGTAAAGTGAAGCACAGAGGATTGGATACAAGATTCAGCGAGCTTTCTTCGGTTTGATCCGGGGTGAACAGAGGATCAATGGAAAAGGGACAATTGAGCTCCCGTCACGCGATCCTCTTTTTCCATGATCGTCAGATGGCCGGGAGAGCCATCATAGCCCGGCGCGACACGGAATCGATTTTCACGCGCTCTCTGCAGAGCCTCCACCAATGGGATGGGAGCAAAAGCCATCAATTCCTCTGGCGGAGTCTCCAAGAGAATCTTCAATTCGGTCAATCCCGAATTCACGAGATTGTCATAAATGAGGCTCGCTTTTCGCGAGTCCCCCCGGAGGTGAGGCCGCTGGCGGCGATGACTTCGCGCAGGGGCACTGTTTTTCTAAAAGGGGAACGCTCGAAACGACGCGAGTGAATCCATCCGCCGTGCTGATAAAGGTTCAATTCCGCATAACTCCGATCAGCTAGTTCCTGGGTGCGCTGCATGGTGCCAATGCTCAGAATAGAATGGCAGGCGGGGCATGAGGTTCCTTCCAGGCGAGTCTCCACGGGAGAGCGGACTATCTTGCACTTCTTGTGTCCGTTGAAAAAATGACTTCCCAATTCAGAACAGTATTCCACAGTCCCCAAGACCCGGTCTTCTTTTTTCTCCATGAGAGCGCGGCGCAGGCCCTGATAGCTGAATTCGGCGGAAAAAAAGGTGACTTCCCGGCCTAACTCTTCAGGGGATCGAGCATCAGAAAAACTTACCAGGACTTTGTCATCCAGCATCTTCAGACGCCAGCAATTTGCCGGGTCTGCCGATAAACCCGTCTCCAGAGCCGGAAAGAATTCACCCCACCCCTCAAACGGATAGCATTGCCTACCTTGCTCTTTGGCTCCGCTTAGAAGGGAGTTGCTTGGATTAAAAATATGCGCGGGGATCAATATCGCGTTTGGCTCTGAACCTTGAATCCGCCGTATGAATTGATCTATAGGCAAACGATAAATCGGGACACCCGCCCGAGTGGAGGCGGGTTCAGGCAAAGCCTTTTGGAGATTTTCAATTGCAGCCAAATCGGGAAGGAAAAGCAATAGATGAATTCCCTGGCATCGCCTGCGCCGATCGATCGGGAGAGCCAGTTCGGTGGTCAGAAGAAAGTGAGTATCGGGATGCCGAGGGATCTGAAAAAAACCATTTCCCTCCGAGACCAATTCCCGCTGAATTTTCCTAGCCCTGTCAGGCCAGAGGCAGTCGCCTGTTCCAACGAGATTTATCCCCTTGGAAAAGGCATGGCTCGCCAAGGCCCTAAATTCCATCCTTGCAAGGGGACCTTGACAGTTCCTGGAATGAATATGCAAGTCAGCGCTAAAACGGGTCATGAATTTTGGATCCGATGCCGTGGAATAATCAAGGCCGGGATAAGTCCGTGGATCACTAATAATCGAGAAGTGAGCTATTCCTCTCGCAAATGCCGGGCAAAGGCAGATGATTCTTCACCCAAGCCTCCAGCCTTGGAGACCAGAATAGCGAAAATTTACTCCGCTTTCTATGAAAAATGAAAACAGGAAAAAGGAATCAAAGCGAAGCCAGGAATGTCGACACCAATCTTAGCAACTGGGCTGCACAGAAAGCACGAAGCGAAAGCGAGTGATCGGGGCGGCGGCAGTAGAATCCCAAGCCCCTGCGTAGATGAAACGGAGCTGATCGCTCATTGGCACTTCGCGCTCTCTGCCAAGCAAAACGCGCCCGAGAGTGGCTACCGCACAGGGGGAGTACTGAGCAGTTATCGCATTTAAATCACGATGTCTCGTCGTCGGGACCAGGAGATCAGCAGCACTCCTCCCAGGGCAAAAGCGCTCCCGGTAAGAGCAATGAGGCCGGGCAACTCTCTCATCCAGAGATAGGCTACGACTATGGAAAGAATCGGAACGAGGTAGAGATAAGACGAGACCTGAGAGGTGGGCAGGCGTGCCAATAGATAGGAATATCCAAAATAAGCCAAAGCCGCCGGACAGATGCCCAAATAGACCACAGCGGTCGTTGCCTGCCAGGAAGCCTGCTCGATGGCTCGCGTCAAGCCTGGCAGAAAAATCGTCAGTGCCAAAGTGCCTGAAACGATGGCGTACAAGGTTACCTCAAAGGCGGAGTATTTTTTCAAAAGAGGTTTTTGCCAGACGGTGTAGAGGCTGGTGCAGAGTGATGAACCGAGGATCAACAATCCTCCTCTTTCAATGGTCAATCCATGTCCCTCACCCAAGGCGATCAGACTGACGCCGAAAAAACTGATTCCCATGCCGCACCAGCCAGCGGGGCGGATGTGTTCATTGAGGAACACCACCGAAATGATGGCAATAAATGCGGGGGCAGTGTTGATAATAAAACTGGCGGAGCCCGCCGATACTGTCAGCTCCCCATAATTGAGAAAAGTGTGATATAGCGAAATGCCCAGGATCCCCAACAAAAATAGTCTCGGCATATCCTGAAGGGCCGGTAGTCTGACTTTCCTGAAGATAGCGATGAATCCGAGGGTGAGAGAGGCCACCACAAAGCGCAGAAGGGCCAAATGAAAGGGATTATAAGATTTCAAACCGGCCCGGATCCCGGCGAATGCCGAGGCCCAAAAGAGGAGCGAAATCCAGAGAACCAGGGTTGTTATCACTTTTTTATTACGGTACATCAAATGAGTCCAGTCAGTATGCCAGATTGCCCAGGGGGATTGATGTGGGCAGCCTTCCGTAAAGGAAAGTCCCGGGGTTTTAAAATCGATAATTATACCGCAGTTTGAGCCGGGCTGAGCTCTCGGAGAAATCAAACCGGTTCAAAGGATCCAGTATCCGTGAATTCCAAACAAAGTAGATTTCATTCCCCGGTTTAATAATCCAACGGAAACGGGACTGCCAGCCGGCCAGGCGCGAGAGGTTATCGTACTGGAGAAAATTGTAGAGAGTGACGTTGGGGCTGAAGAGAATGTTGGCATTCAACCGCGCGATATTCACCGTGAAGTTCCCATCTTGCAAGCGGACCTGATTCTGTTCAGTCTCCATTCCCACGTAAAAAGGGACACTCACCTTGTATCCAAAAGAGAAATTACGGTCCCTGCGGAATCCCTCATAAAAACTTCCCCATCCATAAGTGAAGGAGGCCCATAACTTGCGCCGCTGGGCGCTCATCAGCCGCACCCACTGCCGGGTGAATTCATAACTGCTCGCGGGAATGTTGTGGGTCGAGCTGATCTGAAAGTCTTGTGAAAGGAATTCAAACTGACGACTAATTCCCGCCGAGATTTCATCGGCGGAGGTAAACCGCAGATAAAAAGGAGTCAGGCTGAGAGTGCGGCTCTGCAGCCGATTGCTCAGGTCGGTTATGTAATCCACATCGCTGGTGACGAAGGCCTGCAGAATATGCCAACGGTGCGGGCGGGGACCCAGTGTGGCACTAAGGTAAGATTCCCGAATATTGGGGCGGGGAACGAATCCCACACCCGCCGTAAAATTCGGATCGATCTGGAGGAAAGCCGGCGCGAAAATTGAGAAAGTCATTGGGGTAGGAAATTTCCGTCCCAAAGGCCCCATCTTGCCCCTGCTGGCGCTGAGAGGAGGATTTCAAACCAAACAGGGAAAACTCGAGATTTTTATTTCCTTGAAAGCTGGACGTCGCCAATTTTAGATCCATGCCGCCGACAAGGTTCTTTTCATCGGAGAGGGCATTGCCGGAGGTGGCAATCATCCCGATGGAAGATTGCCCCCACAGATTTCTACGCAATCTCACCACCGTGAAATTCTGATTATGGTCAGACCGGTCATCCACCGCATCGAGAAATCCCACGCTCCAAGGCCCGTTTTGGCCGTGAATTTTTGCGCCACCGAGAATGGAGATGGGATTTCCCTCACTGTCCAAACCGATACGGCGCGAGAAAAAAGGGATCAATTGAGTTCCCGAAGGTCCAAAGGAAAAATAATTGGCGCCGGCCAGGAAAAAATCTCGTTTTTCCGGAAAGAAGAGGGGGAAGCGAGTCAAGTTAATTTGGCGTGTGTCCGCTTCCGTTTGTGCGAAATCGGTGTTGATGGTAACGGCACTTTTCAAGCCAGGAGTGATTTGATAAAAAAGCTCTCCTCCGACTTCTCCCACTGCTTTGAAACTGGAGCCAGGTTGTTGGTCGAAGCCGGTCAAAGCGTAGGGATTCAGTTCCAGTCCCTTCCCTTGAGTGATTCCTTCCAATCCTTCCATAATTCCACAATCAGAAACCTGGAAACGATATGTGTCGAGATTGGCCACGGGCCAGTAAGCGACTTCAGATTTTTTGCGAATGTTGCGAAGGAGTTTCAAGCCCCACCGGCTGCTGCCGCGTTTAAAGTTCAGGGTTTTGAAAGGGATGGCTATTTCGACGTCCCACCCCTCGGAGTGGATATGAGCTTTGCCTTCCCAAAGCCCGTCCCAATCTTTGTTTAGGGTGGCGCCATTTTCGCTTAAGAGTGCATCCCCAATGGAACCTCTGGGGCCGACTTGAAACCAGTACCCGGTTCGCTGGTCGAGAAATGTGTCGAGGATGATTTGCACTCGGTCATCTTCAGCCAAGCTTACGTCACGCCCCAGCTCTTTGGCGGTGATATTGTCGGGATTTGATTCGTAACATCGGAATGCGAAATATATTTTTTCATGATCGTATCCAATATAAACCACGGTCTTTTCTGAAACCGGAGCGCCCGGATTGGGCTCCCGCTGCCAGAATTGATCGATTATGGTCGCTTCCTTCCATGCCTCATCATCGAGATGACCGTCAATTTTGGGAGGTTTTTCGAAGAAGACAATTTTCACCGTTCCGGTGGGGAGTGACTTGGAAAAGCTGGCTATAGTGAGAAACATGAATATGAAAGAGAAGAGAAGAATGATTCGCTTGTCCAATGGACGTGGATGCCTTTCTGGGGAATGCAGAGATTACTGCTTTGGGTAAGCTCTTTACGCTGCCCGATCGCGGGCAAAAAAGAATCGTTAGCTTACCAGTAAATCGCATGGCAAACAATGAATCGATTAAAAATTGGAATAGAAAAAGGGGTGTTCGGAATTTGTGATTGATCCTTTGATCCCCAAGACCTAATATTTGAATATAAGGAATCAATTTTTCCATCTATGTCTTTTTCCGGGGGGGGAGTTTTCTTTCTCCGAATCGTTGAGTGGAGCCAAGTGCGGGCATTTTTTTGAGTTTTTGATCAAGCCTTGTCATGGATATAAATTCTCGCCCGAGAGACACGGAGGCGCGGTGAATGACTGAAAATGAGATAGGAACTATCATCCTGGGTGCTGCAATTGTCCTGCACCGCGAATTGGGACCCGGGCTATTGGAATCGGTTTATGATCATCCTCGTTCATGAATTGCAACAGCAAGGAGTCAGCGTTCAACGACAAGTTCCAATTCCCATCGAATATCACGGCATTCAGTTTGAGGAAGGCTTTAGAGCCGACCTCATCGTCGAGGGGAAAGTCATCGTCGAACTTAAATCAGTGGAACATGTCACGGCAGCGCATAAGAAGCAATTACAGACGTATTTGCGGTTAACGGAATGCAAATTGGGTTATCTCCTTAATTTTGGAGAGGCCTTAATGAAAGAGGGCATTACTCGCGCGGTCAATCAACTGGAAGAATAGCCCTCTGCGCCACAGCGTCTCTGCGCGAGAAATTCTTGCGGAGAAACTTAGAAGATAAATCCTCGCCCGAGAGACACGGAGGCGCAGGGAAGGACTGAAGTTGTAGTGCAGAGTCGTTTCTTGACTCTGCGGCATTTGGGCGGGCTCGAGCTGGGCCGGAGTTGTTGCAGGGCAAAAAGCCGCAGACTCGTTGGAAAGCACGAGTCTGCGGCTACAGGTTTCTGTATCCTCGCCCGAGAGACGCAGAGGCGCAGGGAATGACTGAAGTCGTAGCGCAGAGTCGTTTCCTGACTCTGCGGCAGTTTCCTGGGTCGATGCTACGCCAGGGTGGTGCTCGGCCAAAAGTCCGGAGCGAAGCGTAGGATCCGCCCCGGCGGACCGCAGCCTCGTTGGAAAGCACGAGTCTGCGCTACAGGTTTCTGTATCCTCGCCCGAGAGACGCAGAGGCGCGGAGGGCTATCCTTCCGGAGGATTCACTGCGCCTCCGCGTCTCTGCGCGAGATATATTTGCGGGGAAGCGGGGATTGACGTCGCAACAGCGTCGTGTCTGATCCGCTCAAGGAATCAAGAAGGTAGGCGCCTGTAAGCTTCGAGCGTCCAGGAATCCTCCAGGGGATCCTGGTTATGCCGGAGAATATACATGTTCCCGTCAGAGGCAGATACTCGAAAGTAGATGGAGTGCGGATCGTACCACTGGTCCGTCACTGCAACCACTTGCAACCATTGTTGTCCCAGGAAGAATGCCGTGGGCCGCTCATCTGCTTTAAAACCTGAGTAGGTTGTTACCGGGATTTTCATTTTTTCTTAAGCCTGCCTAACGCTGAATCTCCTGCTTACGAAATTGCCCTGGCAATCAAGAACGCGGCGGTAGCCGCCAGGCCACCTATCAAGAGAGTCTGCCATGCGCTACGGCGGGGAACGGTACCTGTAAATTTCCCCTTAACATATCCGAAGATGCCCAACGCCGTTAATGTGACAACCACGGAAACGGGAAAAGCCGTGGACGCCTTCGAAAGAAACATATAAGGAGACAATGGAATCAAGCCTCCCACAATATAAGAGCCCGCTATGGTCAAGGCGCTCTGCAGTGCACGTTTGGGGTCCGGTTCTTCCAAGCCCAATTCAAATCTCATCATGAAATCCACCCAGTCTTTTGGCCGTTTTTTTATGGCTTCAACCACGGGGTGGCTCTCCTCATCGGTCAATCCGAAAGACCGCAAAACCTCACAAACCTCTCTTTCTTCAACTTCCGGCAATTCCACGATTTCCCGCTCTTCACGCAATCTCTCGTGGGCGTAATGCTCAGCATCCCCCTTGGCGGCAAGATATCCTCCCAGTCCCATGGCAATTGAACCGGCGGCGATTTCCGCCAAACCCGCGATCATTATTACATTGGTGGAATCAATCGCTCCTGTCAGACCAGCTGCCAAGGCAAAGGGGACTGTCAACCCATCTGACATCCCAATAACAATATCGCGCACAACTTCGCCAGCGGTGAAATGTTTTTCGACATGTTCAGTTTGGGGCATTGGCAGATCTCCTGGAATTCCTTCTCACTTTTAAAAATCGTCATATAGGTTGATTCAAATTCCCAACCTAAAACGAGGATATGCCTGCTCACTTTTCCAGACCAATCTTCTTGTTTCTTTCTTATTAATTATCCCCGTCTACTTTCACCACTTACTGGTCGAAATTAAGAAAGAAGACATTGATCATTTACCATCAACAAGAAATCAAGATTATAGTCTTCCTCCCATGAGGCATGAAGTGATTTCTGCACAGCTTGAGCTTAATCGGCATCTTTTCTACGTGTTTTCCATAAGGGGTGACACTTTTGTATTGCCCCTACTAAGTGCTGCTCCATCAGAGTCTTCTTTGATTATTTACCATCTGATGAAATTATGAAAACGAGGATGGGATGTGAATTACATAAATGTTCAAATGACTTGGTCCACGGTTTTATGAAATATATTATATTTTACCGAAAATAAATTTATTAACCTGTTAATTATCATATAAATAATAACATATAATAAAATATAATAAATTTTGGTAATAAGGTTGCCATATCCGAAAGTGATACTTATCTTGGAGAAGGGCGACCATGAAAAGAGCATTTAATAATAAAGATGGCAAACGAAACCTCAGTTTTGGGCTATTTCTTCTTACGATTCTCATGAATTCTACCCTATTTGCCGGATCCCTGCAGATTTCCTGGGATGCAGTGGCAAGCGATAATGTGGCAGGTTATTGGGTAAAATATGGGACCAGTAGTGGGACTTATTCCAACAAAGTAAACATGGGGAAAGTCACAACTTATGCACTTCAAAATCTGACGGAAGGGCAAAATTACTATCTGGCTGTTGCGGCATATGACAGCAACGGGATTGAAGGAGTCTATTCCCCGGGATGTTCAGGCCTTGTGCTGATGAATTCCAACATCTCCGCTTTAGCAAATTCAACTTCAGCCTCGGTTGCCTGGCAGACCAACAAATCCGCCGATGGGCAGGTGGAATATTGGACCGGCACTTCGAGCCATCTGACGACTGCCGCGAATTCGACTCTTTCCACATCCCACGATGAAACGCTCTCCAATTTGATTCCAAATACAGCTTACAATTACCGCGTGATTTCAACGGATGCAGGCGGTTCGGTGAGCACTTCGGCTGTGGGTACGTTCCAAACTCCGAGCGGGTATGCGATCAATGCCGGCGGAAATGCCGAGGCCCGCTTTATGGCAGATGGCAATTTCTCTGGCGGGACCGTCAGCCAATCGACTAACGCGATTGATTTGACGGGAACAATCAATCCGGCGCCCTCGGCTGTGTATCAATCAGGCCGCACCGGATCCAACTTCGCTTATACCTTTGGCAACTTGCGGAACGGCGGAAAATATTTAGTTCGCCTCCATTTTGCGGAGACTGATTACGTAACCAGCGGCCAGCGTCTTTTCCGTGTTTATATCAATAATTTCAGAGTCTTGAACAATTTTGACATTGTGGCGAATGCCGGAAAAGCAAATAAGGCAGTAGTCAAGCAGTTCAGCGTCACTGTGGGCAGTACCCGCCAAATTCTGGTGCAATTTTTACAGGGCAAGGTTGGGAATCCCAAAGTCAACGGTTTGGAGATCATTCCCGACATGATCCGCGTGGCCGCCATCAATGCCGGAGGCGCCGCTTCCAATCCTTATGTGGCGGACACTGGATATACGGGTGGCTCAGCGAGTACAACCCTGAACACAATCAGCACCAAGGGAGTGGTCAATTCTGCTCCATCATCGGTCTATCGGTCATGGCGTTCCGACAACAGCAATTTCGATTACACCTTGAGTAACTTGAACTCTGGATCCTACTATTTGGTGCGAATGCACTTTGCCGAAAGTACCTGGAGCGCGGCTGGTCAGCGGCTTTTCAATCTGACGCTCAATGGGAAGAATGTGCTCGACGATTTTGATATTCTAGCCAATGCGAGTGCAGCCAACCAGGCGATTGTTCAGGAATTCATTTCCCAAGCGGACTCCACCGGGAAAATACTAGCCCACTTTTCCAGGGGGTCGATAGATAATCCCCTGGTGAACGGAGTGGAAGCTTATCCGGTCAACAGCTTCCTGCGCGGGATTAATGCGGGCGGCCCAGCCGTGGAAGATTTCATTGCCGATGCCGGTTTTTTGGGTGGAACGGTTTCCTCAACACTCAACCCTATCGATGTTTCGGATGTGGTGGTGGCGGCTCCTATGGAGAGTTACCAATCTCAGAGGGAAGGAAACTTTTCCTATGCAGTGGCCAATTTAAATCCTTCCGCTACTTATACGGTACGGTTGCATTTTGCTGAATCCAAGTGGGCGGGCGCCGGTCAGCGTCGCTTCAACGTAACGATCAACGGCAACACCATGCTGCGGAATTTTGATGTGCTGCAGTATGCTGGGGCTCCTTATAAAGCAGTGGTGCGCGAGTTCTTAGCCACAGCCGACAGCAATGGCATAATCAGCATCAATTTTGTCAATGGGTCGGCCGACCAAGCCATGGTCAGTGCCATCGAGATCCTCAATTAGTGAGGGTTTTGCCAGTCAACGGGCTGGCAAGAGCGCCCTGGCGGCAGAAGGATTCTGTCCGCGGGGCTTGATTATAAATCGCCCTTCCTTCCATGGGCAGGTCCAAAAGACCTGCCCTTTTTTTATGCTGGAAAAAGCAAAAAAAAACGCGAGACTTGGAAGCCTCGCGCAAGGAATATAAAAAATGGGATTGTTCAACCCAGGAAAATTTATTTTTTCAAAAAGGGCATCGGAATCGATATCGCAATTGAATTTTCGATGCTGATTGATGCCCTGTTGATTCCCCTCATGATCGATACCGATAAAGATTCCGATGATCGATTCTCGCCCATGATGGAAAATAGCGCCTGAGTAGTCACAAAAAATTAGGCTTTGTCGACAGAAGCCATGTACTCAATCAAGCTGACCACCTTGCAGGAATAACCCCACTCATTGTCATACCATGAAACTAGCTTCACAAAGCCATCGTTCAGCGCGATTCCAGCCTTGGCGTCGAACACAGAAGTGCAGGTTTCGCCAATGAAGTCTGAACTAACCACTTCATCTTCCGTGTAGCCCAGGATTCCCTTCAAAGCGCCCTCGCTGGCGGCTTTCATGGCAGCTTTGATCTCTTCATACTTGGCTGGCTTGGATAAACGGCAAGTGAGATCCACCACGGAGACGTCGGCCGTTGGGATTCGGAAAGCCATGCCGGTGAGTTTGCCATTCAGTTCGGGAATGACTTTGCCCACAGCCTTCGCCGCGCCAGTGCTAGAGGGAATGATGTTGAAGCCAGCGCCACGTCCACCACGCCAGTCCTTTTTGGATGGACCGTCAACAGTTTTCTGTGTCGCGGTTACGGCATGAACGGTGGTCATTAAACCTTCGAGAATTCCCCAATTGTCATTGACAACTTTGGCCAAGGGAGCCAGACAGTTGGTGGTGCAACTGGCGTTGGACACTACAACCATGTCCTTTTTGTACTTTTCCTGGTTGACACCCATGACGAACATAGGAGCGTCCTTGGAAGGAGCGGAAATCACGACCTTTTTGGCGCCAGCTTTCACATGGGCCATGGCTTTTTCCGTGTCGGTAAACACACCCGTGGATTCAACCACGTAGTCAGCGCCGCAAGCGGCCCAAGGAATTTCTTCCGGCTTCATGAAAGCATACACTTTGGAGGCTTTCCCGTTGACTATGAACTGGCCATCCTTAATTTCAATAGTTCCCTTGAATCGGCCGTGTACGGTGTCATACTTCAACATATAGGCCATATAATCCAGATCGATAAAGGGATCGTTGATCCCCACGACGTGCACGTTGGGATTGTTGACAGCGGCGCGAAAGACCAACCGTCCGATGCGGCCAAATCCGTTAATACCAATCTTAACCATTTTAAATTCATCTCCTCTATTAAAGTAATGTATTGATGCACATCCTAGCTTGTGAATGGCGCTTCTGGCACAACAACCCCCAATTGTAGTTCATCTGCAGTAAAAGTCAATTCTCTTGTAGAACCTCTCGAACTTCAGACGCTGTTGATCAACTAACGCAATAGCGGTTTTTCGAACAGCAATTGCATAGCGCGACAAAATGTCAAAATAGTATCTTTCATCACCCGACAAGGACGAGTAGCTCGAAAGTCGGAGGGTCTCAATCTTCTCATGAAGGGTGTTCCATAATGGCAGTAGCCTTTCAGAATCTTCAAGCAATTGGTACAAATATGGGGTCAGATCTGGGGTACAAATATGGGGCAAATATGGGGTCGGGCAAATATAGGGTCAGATCTGGTTATTATTTTGAAGTTGAAATGCCACAAAAACTAAGTTCCATGAGGCCTAAGATGCAAATCGTTATCGGTCTCGCGAAGCGACGACAGCAACCAGTATCTGTTAGCCTTCCGGCAGGTCAATGTTCTGCCAACGTGACAAATTGACACAACATTACAGATCTCCATAATAAGCCCAGGCTGATCCTGCTGGAAATGCTTGTTCCGTAAAAGTCGACGATTTTTAGACTGGTTTTAATAGACTCAACTGCAAATCGCTATGGTCCGAGATGAAGTCTCGCTAAAGATTGATCGGGCCGTTGTGAATAATTTCCGTCAGCCGCTGGTGCCAACGAATATCGCGCCACATGCCGACAAATTGAGGTCCGCAGAAATTGCTGGTGCCCATGGCCACCCAGCGCCCTGTCGCGGAAGCGCGTTTTACACCGAGTTCGCAGAGTTCCTTGATCCAATCCCACTTCAACAGAGGCCAATCCTTGTAATCCACTACACCCCAACACTCCGTCGTCATCAGTGATTTCCCCGACTTCAGCGACCAATTCGCCAATATATCAATTCCTTTTTCCAGGCAGGACTGCCAGTGTTGGGAATTCTGCCGATAAATCCTCTCGCCGTTTCTCTGCATGTTTTCGTAGCCTTTAGAATCAAAAAGCTCGTAGTGGTATCCGGCTTTTTGATAGAAGTCCGAAAAATGAGTCATCCAGAGATGAAGTTCGAGAAAATCGAGGAAGCAGACGTCTTCCCGCTGCCAGGTTTCATATTCCGTGGTGAACGAAAATGTGTAGGCCAGGTCCGGATATGCCGCGCGAACGATTTCGAGAGCCCCGGTCATCCAAGCTTTTCCCTCCGCGGATTGACGGCGAATTTCTTTCGGCAGGTAAGGGGTCCAGACCAGGATGGGGAATTCATTGTTCAGATCCACATAAAGCAAATGCTCCAGCAGTCCCGCCTCTTGTATGGTGTCGAGAGTCAACTTCCATGCTCTTCCTAATTCGGCGGGAGTCTTAATTCTCATGCGATAATTTTCGGGATCCTGCCTGAACCAGGTGGAAAGACCAACCTTCATTCCTCTATCCGCGCATTTGGCGATGAATTGATTCAGCGCAGGCTGAACTTGTACTCGGTTCAAAGCGGGACTGCCCCAAGTCTGCTGATTCCAGCAGGGGAGCAAGTCCCATTCCCTTTTGGGATCGACGGAGACCAGATGCGGATAGGCATCAATTCGCACAGCGTCGTAACCCCGCACTTTCAATTCATCCAGAGCCTGATCCCAATCTTCATAGCCCGCGCCAGGCCAACGTCGTTCCAGCCAGGAGAAATCCCACATCGTGATGGCCAGGGGATGAGTGAATTTCAGTTTCCCCGGATTTGTCATCGGCTTGTTTCCCTCAGCGCGAACATTATTTTTTTGGCTTGCATCTCCCTTCAATGTGACCGATCCAGCAAACAAGCTGCCGGCCATGACCGATCCGGTTGTAAGGAAATGGCGTCGATCCATTCCATGGTTGGGCATTCGATAGGTCCTCTCCACAAGATTTTATTCTTTGCAAACATTATGCGATTTTTGGATTGAAGGCAATTCGGGAATCGCGGCTCAATTTGACAGGATTGGCGATTCTTCTCTCCGATTTCCTTTCCGGCACATCCCCTGGACACAGTCACGACATGCGCCAGTCGGAGGGCGGTCTTCCTCCGGCCAGACCTATCGTCTCCGCAAATGATGCGATTATGTTAACGAATTTCAGAGGAAAAATCCCGCGCGGAATCTAATCAAAATTACAATGATGTTCGACGATCACCGCAATTGGTATTTCTTGACGAGGTAACGGAAAGAACGAAAGCTCAGTTTCAACAAGTCCGCCGCTTTGGTTTGAATCCCGCCGACTTTTTGCAGCGCTTCGAGCAAATAGGATTTTTCAATTTCCGCGAGATGTTTTTCCAGATCCAATCCATTGTGAGGAATACGCTCTGAACCGGAGGATTCCGATGAATTGAGACAACTGATTTGGGAAGGTAGCCTTTCCAATTTGATTTCTTCCGTGCTTTCAAAGGCAACGGCCCGTTCGATGGCGTTTTCCAACTCGCGGACGTTTCCCGGCCAGTCGTATTGTTGTAGGCACAGCATGGCATCCGGGTGAATCCGCAATAACGCCCGCTGCATCTTCTGGTTGAATTCCTTCAAAAAATGTTCGGACAGGGCAGGGATATCTTCCCGACGTTCTCGCAACGGCGGGATTTCCAGAGGAATGACGCTGACCCGATAATAGAGGTCTTCGCGGAACCGTCCCTCCTGGATCAGTTTTTGCAGGTTTTGATTGGTGGCGGCAATCACCCGGACATCAATTGGGACTTCTTCGTTTCCCCCCACCCGGCGCAAACGTTTCTCCTGCAAAACACGCAACAATTTAACTTGCATGGAGAGGCTCATCTCCCCGATTTCATCCAGGAAAATAGTCCCGCGATTGGCGGCTTCAAAAAGACCGATCTTATTTTGATTGGCTCCGGTGAAAGCTCCTTTCATGTATCCGAAGAGTTCGCTTTCTAAAAGGTTTTCAGGAAAAGCTCCGCAGTTTATGGAAACAAAGGGACCTTCCACCCGTGAGCTGTGATTATGGATGGCTTTGGCTACCAATTCTTTCCCCGTACCACTTTCTCCCGTAATTAAGACCGTACTGGTGGTCGAGCCCAGAGTTTTAATGGAGCGAAACAGTTCTTCCATTTTGGGACTCGTCCCGACAATGCGTTCCATGGCGTGTTCACGCTGGAAATTCATTTTGAGTAGCCGGTTCTCTTGGCGCAGCCGGGCCATTTCCAGAGATTTGTTGACGGTAATTTCCACCTCATCTAAAAAGTTTTCATTGTCTTTAAGAATATAATCCGCGGCGCCCATGCGCAACGCCTGGATGGCGGTCTCGGTGGTGGCATATGCAGTCATGAGAAGGACGGGAGTATCAGGGCTTTCAGTTCGGATTTCCCTTAATAAATCCAAGCCGCTGCCGTCCCGCATCTTGATATCCGACAAGACCAGATCGAAAAGTTGATCCTGCAGCAGTTTCAACGCTTCTTTTATGCCGGAAGCAGCCACCACTTCATGCCCCTGGCGCTTAAAAACCAAGCGCAGGACTTCCAGCAAAGAGCGTTCATCGTCCACAATTAATAGTTTTGACATGATCAAGCACCGCGGAAAAAGGAATCGTAACGGCTTAAAAAGTTCCCCACGCAGACATGGAAACAATCAGGTCAGTTCCCCCCGGTTCCTTCATAGCTTCATATGTGCGGAAATTGGCGCGGTGGATGGGATCTCGATAGGGATCTTGGGAAATCTCAATAGAAACTTGGTTCCTAGCCCGATTTGCGATCGAACCTGCATAATACCACCGTGCGCCTCGACGATTTGTGAAACTATGTGTAATCCCAAACCTGTCCCTTCTTTAAAACCACTTTGGAAAGGGTCGAAAATTTTATCTGACTCTTCCTCCGATATTCCAATCCCGGTATCCGCCACGGTGATTTCGACTTCGTCAGGCAATTCAGCCAGAGTCAACGTCAACGTCCCACCCCCCGGCATGGCTTTGAGGGAATTCGTGCAAAGGTTCCAAAGCAACTGGCGCATCAAGTCCGGATCGGCGGCAAAGTTGAGGGGCTGCTCGGGAGATTGATGGTACTCGAATTGATGGCTGGAAAGCCGATCAGGGCTGTTGTGCAATATTTGCAGAGTGTCCTGAATCAATTGATTCAAATCCACTGGCTGAGGAGAAAAATGCAGCGGTTTACAATAGGTCAAAAAATCCGTAACGATTCGATAGAGCCGCTTGATCTCCAGGGAGATATTGTCGAGTAGATAACCGTGGTCCGCATCGGCGGCAATTTGCGGTGTCAGCAATTTAAAGGAACTGGAAATGGCGGTTAAGGGATTTCGGACCTCATGGGCGATGACCGCGGCCATGCGCCCCATCGTCGCCATCCTATCTTTCTGGCGAACCTGTTCCTCCAGTTCTTTGATTTCCGTCAAATCCTGGAAAGTGTAAACATATCCGATGTGACGGGCATTATCCGATGTCAGGGGCGCCACGGTGAATCCTAGGAATATCTCTTTTCCGTCCGATCTGCTAATACTCTTTTCAAAACGAACCGTGGCCTGGACTTGGAAGTCCGGGGGGCCCCATTCCGGAAAATGGAAAAGAGTCTGAAAAGGCATCCCGATGGCCTCTTCAGGACTGATCCCGCTGATTTCCACCGCGGAATGGTTAAACAAGGTAATGATCCCCTCCCGGTTGGTAGTGCACAACCCCCCCCGCATGCTGTTGATAATGTCTTGATGAAGGGCTTGCAGGGAAGCCAGTTCTCCCACTTTGCTTCGCAGTTCTTTGCCCGTGCGGCGCAGGTTTTCGGATAGATAGCTACTCAAATGCGCCACCGCGAAAAAGGCAAAAACATTCATGAGAAGAGGCAATTTGATGTAGTTCAGATCTAAAAAAAAAGAGGAAGATGAAGATTTGGCGCCTGACCAGGCAAGCAGATATTCGAGATTCAGCAACAGAGCGGAAAAAAAAGCGGCCAGAAATGCTCCTTTGCGATAAAGCAATATGCTGGCCATGATGATGGAAAGCAAATAGAGAAAAGAAAAGGAGCTCTCGGTTCCGCCCGTTACCCGGATGATAAAAAAGACCGTGGCGAGATCCCAGGCGATTTGCAGGTAAGCTTGCACGATCCAGGTCCGGGAATAATGTAGAAGGGCATAAAAAAGAAAAGAAGCCAGATAGACGGATCCAATAATCCAGCTTAATCCGGCAAGAGGTCGGCTATCACCCAGGGCCGCGGAGACTCCCAGAGAAACCCCCAGCAAGGTAGTGATGACAACGATGCGCAGCTTGATAAGCCAGGATAGCCAATCTTGGAGGTTTTTGGGCATACGGCAGAAAATGATGGCCTGAGTACTTGCTCAATCCTGAAGAGACAATTACTGGTGATTTGTTCCTACGTAAAGCGCGCGAAGAGGCCGCACAACTTCCTCTCGAACTTTTTTGGCGGTATCCCCTTGCCTCTGGCTAAACAAAACTCCTGCGGGGATGCGTGAATATATTGTGCCGCCCTAACTGGAACCAATGAGTAAAGGGGAATCTGCCATATGGCAGATGTATGAAGGATCATGAAATGCCGCTGCCAATGCCCCCCTCACCCGTCCGCCGATGTTGGATACCCACTCCCCGCATTGCGGGGTAAGCACAAAAGTTTCAAATATTTTTGGCCAAAGATGTGCTTCTTTTCCCGTTGCCTGGATTGTCAAAATAACAGGCAATTTGTTGACAGTACATTAAGAGCCTGAGAGTTTTGAGATCAGCGAGAATAGCGGCAAATACATGGAAATGACGATGCCGCCCACCAAGACACCCAAGACCAAGATCATGAGGGGCTCAATGGCGGTCAACAAGTCGGCCACGGCGGCATCTACTTCCTCTTCAAAAAAATCCGCGACTTTGGTCAACATCGTATCCAAAGCGCCGGCTTGCTCTCCCACCCCCACCATCTGCACCACCATGGTCGGAAACACGCCGGAATCCCTCAAAGGTTCCACGATAGTATTGCCGCCTTCAATGGAAGTGCGGGTCTTCATGATGGCGGCTTCAATGACCGCATTGCCGGAAGTACGGGCGGTGATTTCCAGCCCATCCAAAATAGGCACGCCGCTGGAGATCAGGGTGGACAATGTCCGTGAGAATCGAGCCACGGCGATTTTGCGCATCACATTGCCCAGGACGGGTATTTTTAATGTCAGGGCATCAATAGTCCAGCGGCCATTGGAGGTGGCGTAATATCTTTTAAAAGCATACCCGAGGGCAATGAAACCGATAATGAAAACCCAGATATATCGTATCAAGAAGTTGCTGGATCCGATGACTATACGGGTGGGGAGCGGAAGATCGACCTGCATGCTCATGAAGAGCTGGGTGAAGATGGGAACCACTTTCCACAAGATCAACAGGATGACACCCACGGCAATGACCATCACCACAATGGGATATACCATGGCGGAGCGTACGGCCCGTTTCAACTTCACCGCTTTTTCGATATAAGTGGAAAGGCGCTGCAGGATGGTGTCGAGGATACCGCCGGCCTCGCCGGCCGCGACCATATTGGTGAACAAATCGTCAAAGGCCTTGGGCTGTTGTTTCAATGCCGCGGCCAAAGTCGATCCCCCTTCCACATCAGCCCGAACCATTTGTAGGATATGCTGAAAGGATTTGTTTTCCTGCTGGATCGCCAGAGCTTCAAGACACTGTACGAGGGGCAATCCGGCATCCAGCATCACGGAGAATTGGCGCGTAAAAATGGCCAATTCCTTCGTGCTGACCTTCCCTCCAAACTTGGGGAGAGAAAACTCTTTTCCCTTTTCTTTGATCACCTGCGCGGTAATGCCTTCCCGGCGCAGAACATTGATCAATCCCTGTTTGGAGTCGGCATCCCGCTCGCCTTTGACATCGGCTCCGGATTTGTTTTTTCCACGATAAGTAAAGACAGGCATTTGACTATCCCTTTCGATTCCGTCCCCGGGAGAACCGGCGCCCAGGAAGGTTTTATGCGGTGGTTCCGCCCGAGAAAACAAAAATCTTTTTCAAATATCGAAATTCATTACCGCGAGGTGCGACCCCCCAAATGTGGCATGGTGCGGGAGGGAGATCCCTGGCCCCGGTTGATGATGTCCTGCAATTCATCGGGATTGCTGGAACGGTTCAAGGCAGCCTGCAAAGTGATCTGTTTGTTGAAATAGAGGGCAGCCAGAGACTGATTAAAGGTTTGCATGCCAAATTTATCCTGTCCGGTTTGCATGGAGGAATAGATTTGGTGGATTTTATCTTCCCGGATCAAGTTGCGGATGGCGGAATTCGGGATCAAAATTTCCATGGCCATGGCACGGCCGACTCCGGAAGCTTTGGATAGCAGCGCCTGGCAAAGAATCCCTTCCAAGACCATGGAGAGTTGGGTTCGGATTTGAGCCTGTTGATGAGAAGGAAAGATGTCGATAATGCGATTGATGGTGGAAGCTGCGGAATTGGTGTGCAAAGTCCCGAATGTTAGGTGTCCGGTTTCAGCGATGCGCAGGGCGGCTTCCACTGTTTCCAAATCCCGCATCTCGCCGATCAGCACGACGTCGGGATCCTGTCGCAGGGCGGCACGCAGGGCATTGGCAAACCCGTGTGTGTCGGAATGAACCTCCCGCTGATTGACCAGGCAACTTTTGTGCGAGTGCAAATATTCGATGGGATCTTCAATGGTAATGATATGTTCGTGCCGTTCCGTATTGATACGATCGATCATGGAGGCCAAGGTGGTGGACTTCCCGCTGCCGGTCGGACCGGTTACGAGAATCAATCCACGAGGCTTATCGCACAACGTCCGCACGACCGCGGGGAGACCCAGCGCATCAAAGGGTTTCACTTCATAAGGGATGGCGCGGAAGACTCCCCCCACCGCCCCGCGCTGATTAAAAATATTGGCGCGGAACCGGGCGAGCCCTTTGATTCCGAAGGAAAAGTCAATTTCCAGATTTTCTTCGAATCGGTGTTTTTGTGCATCGGTCAGCACGCTGTATGCCAGTTGCTTGGTATCCACGGCGCTTAGGACGGCCGTCTCAGGGAGCGGGCGCAGATGGCCGTCCACCCGGAATTGCGGGGGAGAATTTGTGGTGAGATGGAGGTCGGAGGCATTCCATTCCATCATTTTCTTTAATAGGTCACTCAATGTGTAAGGCAAACTCATTCCCAGTCCTCTAATCCAGTTCCGATTTGAAAATTCCTTGTATTAAATATAAATGAACACAATTTCAACTCTAAACGATCTTTGACCCTTATCTCCTTCCGATATCAACACCCAGATATTCACGCGATTAAAAGGGATGAGATTCCGGGAGGAAAAAAGATCGTGCGGAAATTACTTCACCGTTTCCCGCAGTACTTCATCCATGGTGGTAATGCCGTCGCGAATTTTGATGAGCCCGCTCTGCCGCAAGGTGAGCATCCCTTTTTCCACGGATTTCTTCTTCAACTCAATGGCGGAGGCGCCCACCAGGATCAATTCCCGCACATCGTCGTCAATCTCCATCACTTCATACAGGCCAATCCGCCCCTTGTATCCCGTGCCATTGCAGGTGGGACATCCCTTCCCCTTGAATACCTTGATGGTTTTGATTTCCTGCGCGGAAAATCCCGCTTCCAGCAGGGTCTGTGGAGGGGTGCTGACTTCCTCCCTGCAATCTTTGCAGACGCGCCTGACCAGGCGCTGGGCGCAAATCAAATGGACCGATGTGGCCACCAGAAATGGTTCGATCCCCATATTCATCAAACGGCTGATGGTAGAAGGGGCGTCATTCGTGTGAAGCGTGCTCAGGACCAAGTGGCCCGTCAAGGCAGCTTTGATGCCGATTTCGGCCGTTTCAAAGTCCCGGATTTCACCGACCAAAATGATGTTGGGGTCCTGGCGCAGGAAGGAGCGTAAGGCGGCGGCAAAATTCAGTCCGATCTGCTCTTTCATCTGAACCTGGTTGATCCCGGGGAGATTGAATTCCACCGGGTCTTCGGCCGTCATAATGTTCGTGTCGACTTTATTCAATTGGGCAATGGACGAATAGAGGGTGTTGGTCTTTCCGCTGCCGGTGGGTCCAGTTACCAGCACCATTCCGTAAGGCTTGCTGATCGCAAACATGAATTTCTTTAGAGACTCAGCTTCCATGCCCAGCCGCGTCATGTCCAGCATCAAGTTGTCCTTGTCGAGGAGGCGGAGCACCACTTTTTCCCCGAAAAGGGTGGGCAGCACCGAAACACGAAAATCCAGTTCCTTGATTTTCCCACCTTCGTTTTTCATCCGGATTTTAATGCGGCCATCTTGCGGCAGCCGCTTCTCCGAGATGTCCAGTTTCGACATAATTTTGATGCGCGAGACAATGGCGTCCTTCAATTTAAGCGGGGGATTCATGATGTTGTACAGCACGCCGTCAATGCGGTACCGCACCCGAAATTCTTTTTCGTAAGGCTCAATGTGGATATCGCTAGCGCCGCGTTTTAAAGAACTGGAGAGCACCAGATTGACCAGTTTGATGATGGGAGCCTCTTCGGCTGCTTGCTCCAAACCCTCCAGGTCAATCGTCTCTTCTTCCTGAGCCACTTCGAGGGAAGTATCGTCGGTCTCGATTCTTTGATCGATGATTGCGATGTCTTCCATCACCTTTTTCAATTCAATGGAATGCGTCGAGCCATAATACTTGTCGATCGACTCGCGCAAGGCCGTTTCCGAGGCAACCACAGGCTCGATGTTGAACCCAGTCATGAACTTTATGTCGTCCATGGCGAATACGTTGGTCGGGTCAATCATGGCCAAGGTCAACGTATTGCCCACGCGGCTTAGAGGGAGGATCTGATATTTTTGGGCGGTCTCAACCGGGATCAGCCGTATCACGGAAGGATCCACGTCAAAAAAGGAGAGGTTAATCGAAGGGACTCCATATTGACGGGACAAAATCGCGGTGATTTCATCGTCGGTGACGAATCCCAGTTTGATCAGACAGTGCCCAAGCCGGCCGCCATTGGACCGCTGATACTCCAACGTCTCGTTGAGTTGTGGTTGAGTAATGAGTCCTTCTCGTACGAGGAGTTCCCCTAGTTTGAGCTGCATCGCAGTATTCTCCCGACAAAATTCTCGGCAAAAAATGTGAAATACATTACCATAATATGGAAATCACTGACAAAAAATGTAAGTCTTATCCTATGCGCGCTGGACTTTTTTGTCAATAAGCCCTCTATAATGACTTGCTGGGGATGGGTGTGTGTCCTTGCTTTTAGGTCTGCCGAGTGATTCCGCCAGACCCTTGGGAAAAGGCAAATGCTCCCATGCAATTATTGATGGTCCCAAAAAACACTTCGAATGAATGAGGCAAATGCTTTAGAATTTTCTTTGGGGACGGCCCCCGCTTAAGAGATGATGGTGGGGAGCCTCAGGAGCAATCTCTGACAACGCGATGGAAAAAAGCACTTTAGAACGAAAAAAAATCGTGATTTTGCTGGTTTCGCTGGTTGGGGTGTTGTTGACCCTTGCCATCATTCAACAAACCGTCAATTTGGCCAGTTATTGGGGAGAGGCCCCGGAAAGTCAGACGGCTATTCTACTTTGGGCCCTTTCATCCTTGAATGTAGTTTTGCTGGTGATTTGCAGTTTGGTTCTATTACGCAATTTGATCAAGCTTTACATGGAACGCAAAAGCCAAGAGCTAGGCTCCAAATTTCGAACCAAGCTGGTGTTGGCTTTTCTGGGGATGATCTTCATTCCCATTTTGTTCATGTCTTTTTTTTCGGTGTTCATGTTGAACCGGAACATCGACAAATGGTTCAGCGCTCCCATTGATCAAATGTTGGGGAACCTGGACCAGCAGGTGAAATTGAGGCGTCAGGCGGCCCAACAGACTGTGTCGGCTGATATGGAGGAGTTGGGGAGTTCCGGTTTGTTGGCGGATTACCTGCTCTTGCCCTCGGAAGAAAAAAAGCGGGAATTGAATCATCAGCTTCGGGGGATCCAGCCCCTGTTTTTGGCGGTCATCGCCCCTTCCGGACAGCCGCTTCTGATATACGATGGATCTCAATTGAGAACGCGGCAGGATTCGTCGTTGTCCGTCCTCTTCGTGAAATATTTGTCTCAATGGTCCAAGGGTAGAATTGCCACGACCAAGGAGGGGATCAAAGGTTGGAACTCCTCCAATCCCGCAAAAATGTTCAGCGAGAATATGGCTTCAGATCTCGAGGATATCTTATGGGGTGCCACCCCACTATCCTCCCCCTTTTTGCCCAAACATTGGATACTTATGGCCGAGAAGGTTCCTGAAGATGTATTACGTTTGGGCAGCCAAATGGCGCAATCCAGGCGCTATTATCAAGGATTGGCGACTCACCGGAAGTTTATCCGCAACAATTACCTTCTCTGGATGGGGCTGATCACGTTGTTGATCCTGTTTGCCGCCGTCTGGATTGGGTTGTATCTGTCCAAGAGAATTACCAATCCAATCAAAGCACTGATAGAGGCTGCGGAACAGGTCTCTCAAGGCAACCTGTTTTTTCAAATTGATTGTCTCGCCGGGGATGAGTTGGGAAGTCTAATCGCAATCTTCAACCGGATGACGATCCAGTTGCATGAGAATTCGCAACAATTGGAACAAACCAATCTAGAATTGAAGAATTACAGCCGGGCCATAGAGGAGAAAAGCCTCTATACGGAAGCCGTGTTGGAAAATATTCCAACCGGGGTAATTTCCATTGCTCCGGATTATTCCATTTCAAAAATGAACCGTGTTGCCCAGCGTTTGTTGGGGCCTTGGCGGGCGGGGCCGCTCCAGGATTTCTTCTCTCCCGCGGACCTCGAGGTAATCATGGGGTTGCTTAAGAAAGCCGCCCGGCTTGGATATGCGGCTCGGGAGATGCCTTTGCGCACGAAAGAGCGGACTCTTTTCTGTGCCATTACCGTCAGCTCTCTGGCTTTAAATCCTGCTCCCGAATCCGAATTAAGCTTCGTGATCGTGTTGGAGGATCTCACGGAAGTTTTGAAGGCCCAAAGAGCCAGTGCCTGGCGGGAAGTGGCCCGGCGCATGGCTCATGAAATCAAGAATCCTTTGACGCCAATTCAGCTATCCGCGGAGCGATTGGCCAAGAACCACCGGCAACTGAAAGATGATCCCCTGGGGAATGCCGCGGAGCGGCAGGATGCTTTCGGACGCGTCGTGGAGGAATCTGTCCTGACTATTACCCGTGAAGTGGAAACCCTGAAGCGGATGGTGGATGAATTTTCCCGGTTTGCCCGGATGCCTTCAGCCTCCTTCGTATATTGCAATGTAAATGAGGTGATCGAGAATACTCTGGCTGTCTACGACGGTAGGTTCGAGGGAGTCAAGCTAAGCAAATCGTTGGCCGCCAATCTGCCGGAGATTCAAATGGACCCGGAACAGATCAAGCGGCTGTTTGTCAACCTTTTCGACAATGCTCTGGAGGCGATGGCGCATTCCGCGATTCGAGAGCTCTCCATCTTCACTGAATATCTCCCACGAAAAGAGACCGTCCAAATCCAGGTCAGAGATACCGGGCACGGCATTGACCCGGCCGACAAAGATAAACTCTTCCTTCCTTATTTCTCCACCCGCAAGCGGGGAACAGGTCTGGGACTGGCCATAGTCAGCCGGATTGTGTCCGATCACAAGGGGTACATCCACGTGGAGGACAATCAACCACAGGGTACTTGTTTCGTGGTCGAAATTCCCGCACGGGCTTGAGGGAACGGATTCAAAACATCAATCGGTTTTCTCCGGACTCTCTTTTATAAGGCCTGCATTCTGGCGTTGGAGAATTGACGTGAATCCCCTCACATTCCACCATCATCTGGGTGTCTTATGGTAAGAGCCTCTCTTTTGGGGAACATTCCGAAGGCGGGGGTATAATTCAAAATGAGAGGAAATGGGTCGTGGCAACAGTCTTCTCGTGTGGGAGGTGGACTCCGTCCGGCGACCTGCTGAGCTCAACTAGTAAGATGGAGTGGCCATGAGCGCGCCTCCCACATTACGGAATGCTTCCTCTCACCAATGGTCAAAGACTCATCCCTTTTTTTCCTCATTTTTAATTGCACCTCATACGCTGGGCGGATTTTGCAATTGTCTTGGGAGTATGCTAATTTGAAGGCTTTTAAGGAGTGAATGAGCCTTGGCCAGAAATGCAATACTCCTAGTGGATGACGAAGCAGGGATCCAGGAAACGTTGAGCGCCGTTCTGCGGGACGAAGGATTCAAGGTTGAAATCGCGGGCAGTGGTGAAGAGTGCTTGTCGTTATTGGAGACCAAGCCCTATGAGCTCATCCTACTGGATATCTGGCTGCCTGGAATTGATGGCTTGGAGACTTTAGAGGCCATTCAAAAAATGAAAATTGGCGTGGCCGTGGTCATGATCTCCGGGCATGGAACGATCGAAACCGCCGTCAAAGCTACCAAACTTGGCGCCTTTGATTTTATCGAAAAACCCCTTTCCATCGAAAAAACTCTTCTGGTGGTGAAGAACGCCCTGGAGCATAAACATCTCCAGGAAGAAAACTTGATTCTCAAAACGGAATTGGGGAATCGATATCAAATCATCGGGAACAGCGTCCCCATGAAGGCCTTGCGGCAACAGTTGGGCGTGGCGGCTCCCACCAATGGCCGCGTGCTGATCTTTGGAGAAAGCGGCACGGGAAAGGAATTGGTCGCGCATGCTTTGCATTATCAAAGCTTGCGCCATTCCGGGCCATTTGTGGAAGTCAATTGCGCGGCGATTCCTGATGAACTCATCGAGAGCGAACTCTTTGGCCACGTCAAAGGCTCTTTTACGGGCGCCAGCGGCAACAAGACGGGCAAGTTTGAGAAGGCAGACGGAGGGACGCTCTTCCTGGATGAAATTGGCGATATGAGCTTGAAGACTCAGGCCAAGGTCCTTCGCGCCTTGGAAGAACAGCGTTTCGAGCCCATTGGCGCAAACGCTCCAGTCTCCGTCGACGTTCGGGTGATTGCCGCCACCAATAAAAATGTCGACGAAGAGATGGAAAGAGGGAATTTTCGGCGCGACCTTTTTTATCGTCTGAATGTGATCCCCTTTTATGTTCCTCCACTGCGCGAGCGAGTGGAGGATATCCCTGTATTGATTGATCATTTTATCGACGAGTTTTCCAGCCTTTACGGACGGCGGCGCAAAGAAATCGCGGTCGACGCCATGGAAATCCTATCCTCATATCCCTGGCCGGGAAATGTGCGCGAGCTGAAGAATCTTGTGGAGCGTCTGGTTATCATGACCCCCTCGATGCACATCGAGGCCCGGCACCTTCCCTCGGCGCTGTTTAAAGGTAATGGCTATTTAGAGGATCCCTCCGAAGCCCGCAGCCTCTCGGAAGCCCGCTTGGCCTTCGATCGGGATTTCATCCTGAAAAAGTTGGAAGAGAATAATGGGAATATCGCCCGCACCGCCGAGGCCTTGGGGATTGAGCGCAGCCATCTTTACCGGAAACTAAAAGCCCTCAAAATAAACGTCGAACGAAATTAAACTTGGAGTTGGAGCACTCCGGCCTTGGGCCTCATGAAGAAGCAACCAGCAATGGTGGAGCGGGCACTCCGTGCGCGTTCGCTGGGGAGGTCAGGCTGGCGGGGCAATGTGCTGCGGCGTACGCATTCCACTTATCCGATCCGTTGTCAGCCTATGCGAACCCTGATTTATCACACCGGAGCTTTGGGTGATTTCATCACCACCCTCCCTGCCATGGAGTGGTGGCGCAGCGAGCATCCGGATAGTCTCGTTGTTTTGGCCGGGAAACCGGAATTGGCTAGGCTGGCAAAGCGGAGCGGAGTTGTCGATGAGATTTGGGATGTCCAATCCGCCCAATGGGCCGCCTTGTTTAATCCGGATCCTGAACCGGCGATTTTTGCAAAACTCCGCCCATTTAGCGACGCAATTTTATTTGCCGCCGATTCTTCTCCCCTGCCTCAAATCATGCATAAGGCAGGAATAGCCCGGGTTTGGAGACAAGCTCCATTCCCGACATTTCCGGTCCCGATTATTCGATATCATTTGTCCCTGTTTGGTGACCGGGCAGTTCGTGCGATTCCCCAAGATCCCTTTGAAAATTTCCGGCTTGAATTTTTGAAAAAAGAAGACGACCGGATCGGTGGCGGGCAAGAAGTGATGATCCATCCCGGCAGTGGAAGTGCACAAAAGAACTGGCCCTTCGATTCTTTCTGCCAATTGGCCGCTCTTCTCAAAGATGACGGCCGCAGCGTGGTATGGCTTGGGGGACCCGCTGAAATTCAATTGCCTATTCCTGGGGGGGCAACTTCGATTCTTGATCTTGATTTGATTGAACTGGCTCTACGATTGTCGGCCGCGTTACTTTACATTGGCAATGATTCTGGGGTGACTCATCTGGCCGCGGCCGTGGGGTGTCCCACCATCGCTCTTTTCGGCCCGACTGATCCATTTGTATGGGGTCCGAGTGGGCCAAACGTGCGAATTATCTCCAGTGGGCATCAAGGGGATTTCCGGGACGATCACTCTATCTCCCCCAATAATGCAGCTCCCATGGAGACAATTGGGATTGAGGGGGTCTGGCGCCAATGCCAAATCATGTTAGCAAAGGATAAGTAATCCTCAGCGCCGCATTCTGTAGAACAGAATAATCAAAACCACGATGCTTCCAATGAGCGCATATTTCAAGTTGCCTCGCCCTATCTGCATTTCGATTCGATCCCGAATCGAGGCAAAGATGGAGGATAGGGATGTAGTCGAACTATACTCAGCTGCTGCCTGGGCAAGAAGCGAAGGGAGGTGAGAATGCATAAACGTTTAGCCCTCCGGATTGAGGTTCGCGACTAATCATAACCCTAATTCCGCTCAATAAAAATAGCAACCGTTCCTCACCCCTTGATAAAGTGATCACGCCTACGATAAAAGCGCTGGCTTGGTCAAGTCGCACAAAGCGTAAGCGAGTGATCGTCGGCTAAGGTAGTTTGGGGGTATTAAGCGACTCTCGAATGTGTGCTCGCTACGAATTCAGCTCCACCTGAGAGTGTCAACTGGTTGCCGGCTCATAATTATTGCCGACATTGAAAAGAGCCAATTCTTGAAGAACCAGTTTGGATTTATAATGGAACCCGGCGAATAAAAGCCAGCACAAATGGTAGTTTCAAACTGTTGAAGGAAAGGTTCATGAATGACTCAGACACCCTTTATACTCGAAAAAGAATCCTTGCGGATCCTACGCACGGCGCTCGACCGTCTGGAAGAGGGATTTTCATCCTTGCCATCTCCTAGTGCAGAGCTTTCCGACCCAAAGGCCGTTGAGACTGTTCTTTTGGAAGTTGCCCGGCGTCTTCAGGATAATTACCCTTACTTTCACCCCTATTATGCGGGGCAAATGATGAAGCCTCCCCACCCTGCGGCCCGTCTCGCTTACATGTTGGCCATGTGGATTAATCCTAACAACCACGCACTGGATGGGGGACGCGCGAGTTCCACCATGGAAAAAGAAGCCGTGGCTGAGATTGCGCACATGGTGGGTTGGCATAGCCATTTGGGCCATTTATGCGGCGGGGGTACGATGGCGAACCTGGAAGCACTCTGGGTAGCCGGACAATTACGTCCCGGGAAGCGGATTATTGCTTCGCAACAAGCGCACTATACCCATCAACGCATCAGCAGCGGCGTGCTGGGGTTGGCCTTTGAGTCCGTCCCCTGCGGAAGGGAAGGGCGGATGAATCTGGAAGCATTGAAAGCTCATCTGGATCAGGGAGATGTCGGGACTGTGGTGGCCACGATTGGGACCACAGCGACAGGATCCGTCGATCCTTTGCCCCAGATCCTCGATTGGCGGGACCAGTACGGCTTTCGCCTGCATGCGGACGCTGCCTACGGCGGTTACTTTTCCCTGGCCGACAACTTGATGGCGTTAACGCGCCATGCATATGACCGATTGAGCGAGGTGGATTCTTTGGTGATTGATCCCCACAAACATGGCCTGCAACCTTATGGGTGTGGATGTGTGCTCTTCCGGGATCCTTCCGTGGGACGATTTTATAAGCATGATTCCCCCTATACCTATTTCAGTTCCACCGAATTGCATTTGGGCGAAATCAGCCTTGAGTGTTCGAGGGCTGGCGCCGCGGCAGTAGGGTTGTGGGCAACCCAAAGATTATTACCACTCGTGCCGGAGGGGGAGTTTGCCCAGATGCTCAGCCAGACCCGAACGGCTGCCTTATCTCTTTTTGAAAAACTGCGGAGGGACAGCCGGTTCATCGTCCCTTTCGCGCCAGAACTGGATATTGTGGTTTGGACCGTCCGTGCCCCCCGGACAAGTGAAGCCTCTGCCTTGGCACGCGAGATCTTTTCCGAAGCGGCTCGAAACCAACTTCACCTGGCCTTGGCGAATCTGCCGGCTCACCTATTTGATTTTGCGGCGGAGGGAATGAAGTGTGATGGCGAGAACGTTACCTGCCTTCGCTCCGTGCTCATGAAACCGGAACATTCGGATTGGGTGGATCGAATCTGGGAACTTTTGGACCGGTCTGCCAAAGCTGTGTTGGAGCGCGCCAGATAATCTCAGGGAAGTTGTTTCTCACTTAAGCCGTGCCGAGAAGATGCCTGAAGACCTTAAAGGTCTCCGAGACCTGTGAGGTCTGGCGAGTCTCAACGTTATCTCCACGCGAATCCTTAGTGTTTGGCCGAACGCTTCTGTTTCTCCTCGAGTCGCTGGACGCGGCGGATCCAAGCCTGGCGTGGCGAATCCAAATGTGGGGGGACTAGTTCGGTGAGGGCTAGACGGGCGAAGGATAAAGCCCGGTCCAAATCGCTGGCATGGTGCTCGTAATAAATGGCAAGACATTCGCAGGCTTCCAACGAAAATCGCGAGTTGGCCTGGGTCAATTTTTCCCACAAGGGGATAGCCTGAGCATATTCACGGCGGGATTTGTAAAGCCTGGCCAGCCGGCCCATGGCCTCAAGGGCGAGATCTCCTTCCAACTCACGTCGGACCGCGGCTTCGTGGAAACTCAAAGAGAGTTGCCCGTGTCCCAGGGTCTGAAAGTATCTTCCCGCGCCCAGCAGCTCTTCCGGGAACCAGTTCTCATCGGGACGATCGGCCAGCAGATGATCCACGGTTTGGATCGCTAATTGAGCCAGAGAGTAAATATCCTGTCGGTTATGTTCAAGGATGGCGTTGATCCCAGAGGGCCGCCCGGTTTGTAGATAATTAAAATAAAGGGCCGGGATCACGTTGCCGGGCACATCATCCTCGCGTTCGATGTTTAGCACTTTTTTTTCCAGATTTCCCAGGCTGCAATCTTTCAGCCGGAGCTTCCATAGACGCCGTGCCGGATAGAGTAAATCCAGGTGATACGCTTCGCGCAGCGGGAAGGGGAGCCGCGAAAGCACGAATCTGGATTCCAGCAGGGGAAAATCAAATCCCTTTCCATTGAAAGTTACCAATAATTTGGCGCCAGTCAATCGTACTCCCAACTCTCGCAAAAGGGCTTTTTCTTCGCGAAATTCGCGCATAAAATATTGTTGGATTTTAAATCCGGATTCCTCCCAAAAGCCAATTCCCGTCAGAAATGCATAAGTCCCGGCGCCACCGGAGAGCCCGGTGGTTTCCGTGTCGAGAAAGATTGTCTTATCCAACGGGCTTTCGATTCGTTCCCCGGATAAGAATTCCACCAGCGCCAATAGCCGGAGGTGGCTGTGCAGAGGATCATTTTCCCAAGGAAGAGTCTTTTCCAAAAAGACAAAAGGAGTTTCATGGGGAGAAGAAAAGAACTCATCGGGGAGGGAAGACCCCTTGGGTGCTGCCATAGTTGCCGGGGGATGCTTTCGATGCTGGTCCAGTTGGCGCATCCGGTCGAGCTGTGTCGACAGGCTGGGAGCGGAAGAGGGAATATCGAAATGCGAGTGGGGTTCCCGCGGAAGAGAATGGTCCTGCAATCGGCCGAGGTTCTTCGCGTGCAGATCCAGTTGTTTTTTTAACTTATCCCGCAGACTCATAAATCCATAGGAGTGTTTGCCAGTGACAACATTTCCAGAGTGGCACTTATCCTCTAGTGAATTAGGCTAGAGGTCATACCGGTACAATTTTTTCCAGAATCGCCAACGCCACTTCCTTACTTTTATCGCCCACTTCCGCCCTTGGGCCGACACAACTCGGGCAACCCTCTTCGCAAGGACAGCTTCGGATCAGCCGGGCAGTTTCCCGCAGGACCTGATCGTGCAAGTCGTGGAGCGGTTGGCTCAATCCGATTCCTCCGGGATAATTATCGTAGAGGAAGATGTTGGGTTCGAATATTTGCGCGGCTACACGGGAACTTTGGGGCCTGGCGATTGCGGCGGGATCCACCGCTTCAGGACTCGCCCAATTTTCTTCAATGGCCATCCCCAAATCGCGCGGGTCGCACATCAAAAATAGCGCGGCCATTTGCCGCATGGCCTCCATCATCCCCCGGACTCCGCTTAAGCGCGCGGAGAGTGAGTAGGGAAGGGAATCCATGAACGATTTGGGCAATGTCAGCCAGTAGGAGGTGGTATGCATTTCCTGTTCGGGAAGCTCCAAATCGCCAGCCCCCACGTTTTCCATGGAATAGAATTTGATTTTTTTGAAGCCCACCACCTGGGTGCGAATGTGGACTTCGCCATGGTTTTTGAGGGAATTGCGCAACTGTTGAGTTTCGAAAGACTCCAGGATCGTCACCTTGGTGTAGGAAATCGCGTCGGTGAAATAATCGAGGTCCACCTTTTTCACCTCGGCCCGGCGCTCCTTGTAGTCCATCTTTTCGACGAAGAATTGCTGGCCTTCGTGAATGTAAACCGCTTTTTCGTGCACGGTGGTTAAGGCGCTCGAGAAATCCACCTTACTGATGATTTTAGGAGTGCCTGTTATATCCACCACCACAAAATTGTCGGAGCTAACGGAGCGCAGACTGACTGCATCCGCCGGATAGGCTTCATTGGTCCAGTGCCATTGATTGCCGGAGTGTTGCAGAAATCCCCGCTCGGCCAGGAATTTGAGGATCTCCGGAAGTTCCACCGTGCCGAAACGCTCCCCATCCTGGAAAGGGAGCTCAAAGGCGGCGCACTTCACATGATTCAAAAGAATCTCCAGATTGTCTGGGTTGACCAAGGCGTGTTCTGGCGATTGGCTGAAAAAGTATTCAGGATGCTCCACCATGAATTGATCCAACGGAGCGCTGCTGGCCACATAAACGGCGGCGGCCGTTCCGCTGCGCCGTCCGGAGCGGCCGGCCCGCTGCCAGGTGGAGGCGATGGAGCCGGGATAGCCCGCCATTACGCAGACTTCCAGACTGCCGATGTCGACTCCCAACTCCAGTGCATTGGTAGCCACCACACCCAATATCTTGCCTTCGCGCAGCCCTTTCTCTATTTCACGCCGTTCGAGCGGCAGGTATCCTCCGCGATAGCCGCGAATCAGGTCGCGCGAAAGCACCGATTTTTCCAGCGCCTCTTTAAAATAGGTGACCAGAATCTCCGTGACCAGCCGGCTATTGGCAAACACAATGGTTTGCAATCCCCGGCCCAGGAAATTCATGGCGACATCGCGCGTTTCGTTGATATATGACCGGCGGATTCCCAATTGCCGGTTGACCACGGGGGGATTATAAAAAATAAAGTACTTTTCTCCGCGCGGGGCGCCATTTTCATCCACTAATTCGACTTCCTCTTCCAGCAGGCGGCTGGCCAATTCCTGAGGATTGGCGATGGTGGCCGAACAGCAAATGTACTGGGGATGGGAGCCGTAAAAAGCGCAAACCCGCTTGAGTCGGCGCAGCACGTTGGTGAGGTGACTGCCGAAAACTCCCCGGTAGGTGTGCAATTCATCAATGACGACAAATTTCAAATTTTCGAAAAGTTGCACCCACTTGGTGTGATGGGGAAGAATCCCGGAATGAAGCATGTCGGGATTGCTTACTACGATGTGTCCTTGGCTGCGGATGGCCTTCCTGGCGTCCCGCGGAGTGTCGCCATCATATGTGAAAGTCTTGATTTCCCTGCCGCTCAATTGAATCAGCTGGTAAAGTTCCTCCATTTGATCCTGCGCCAGCGCTTTAGTGGGAAACAGGTAGAGAGCTCGAGTATCAGGATTTTGGAATATGGCATCCAGCACCGGCAGGTTATAGCAGAGAGTTTTCCCGGAAGCGGTGGGTGTGACAATGACCACATTCTTTCCGTCCCGGATTCTCTGGATTGCCCCGGCCTGGTGGCTGTACAGGCGGGAGATCCCACGCTTTTGTACGACCTCTCTCGCCATTGGACTTATCGATTTGGGGAAGTCGGCAAATTGGGCCTCCTGGGGAGGGAAAAACTCAACATGAGTGATGCATTGCTGGAAATCCCTGGCTTTGCGCATTTCCTCCACCAGGCGAGGGATGGGCAATGTTTCGTTGGGATTGGGCAATTTTAAAGGGAATTTCGTTGTCATCAGCTTGTATGGCCGTGGAAACTCTATTCAATTCCATGCAAAAATGAGCTCTAGAAAATGCGTCTGGTTACTCGATTGGTTTGGCTTTTCACCAGCCGACTCTCCGGCGCCAGAGTCTGAGCAGCTTCATTGAATCTGAACAAATCAGATGGAACTTAAATCGGGCGACGCACTACCACCACGGTTTGATCGTCAACCCGGGCCTTGGGTGAAAAGCGATTTACCTCTTCAAATATCCGGTTCACGATTTGGCTGGAGCTCAAATTTTTGGAGTCCAGCAGCAATTGTTCGAGTTTCGGGATGCCAAAACTATCCCCTTCCGCGGATTCCGCTTCGATGATTCCGTCGGTATAAAGCAGCAAGATGGATCCTGGAAGGAATCGCTCAAATCCTCTCTCATAACTGGCGTCGGGCTGAGGACCCAGTACTAAACCACCCAAATCCAAATGAGTGATTTTTCCCTCCCGAAAGAGCAGAGCTGGCGGATGACCGGCATTGCAGTATATCAGGTTTCCGGAGGACTCAATTTCACAATAAAACAGAGTGATAAACCGGCTGGCCAAAGCGGAACGGGCCACCACCCGGTTGACCCGTTCTACCGCCCGGGTGAGCTTGTATTGGATGTCCAGCACGCAGCGAAGTCCCGTGATGACATCCCGTGCCATCAAGGCGGCGGGAAGGCCATGGCCGGAAGAATCGGCAATCGCCAGCCCAAGGAGGTTGGGGCTGAACTTAATAAAATCGTAAAGATCTCCTCCCACTTCCTCGGCGGGCAACGATCGGGCGGAAATATCAAAAGCACAAAACTCAGGAGGTTTCTCGGGCAGGAGGCTCACCTGTATCC
>CAWDMN010000040.1:0-143409 GCA_963803155.1 uncultured Acidobacteriota bacterium | reverse complement strand
CGGCAATTCATGTGGCAACCCTTGTGGTCCAGCTTGAACGGTCGATTGGTAGAGAGCCCCGCGTAAAAGGCCAATTTCCACGAAATCGTTGAAATGCCCAGCTTGCAAGGAAGCATCCTGGCGATTGTCGGTGAAACTCAATAGCTTTCGGGCGCGGTCCTCCAGATTGGGTTCCCTCTTCAAGCTTTGAACCATCGAGAGACTTAGAATCGTCGTGGCTGTGCTGCGTCCTTCCGAGCTCAATGAGCTCAACTTTGGGAAATCTGTTTTCTGGCGAAAGTCGAAAGAGACTCCACAGCAAAGACAGAACCGGAAGGGGGCGGGAAGAAAGTGTCCGTTCAATCCATCTTCCTGTTCGATTCCATTCGGTCCCACGCTCAACGGAATCGGGACACTTTTCCGCCGGTCTTTGCGCAGGCGACGCCCCTGGGGTGAATCTTCTAACCAGTCATCCGGGAACCGGTCCAGTTGAGTTTCCGGGTCGGATGGCCATGGGTCTGATTCACTAAAGTAGAGGAAGCCCGGGGTGCTCTGCTCATCTTCCGACAGATCGCTGAGTTCTCTTTTCTCAACCACCCGTTGTTTGGACTCCTCGTCATGCCACATGCGAACCAGATAATATTCCTGACCGCAATCCCGGCAGAAGACCAAGGGTAGGAGTACTTTGGTCCGATCTCCTGGGACAAATTGTTGACCATTTAAAGTGATGTATCTTGAGCGTTCCGATTCAAAAGAGGCATAGACAGTATCCCCTTTGCTGATGTATTGGTGTAATCGAAAGGCGAAGGGACGCAACCCAGTTTGAGGGTGATGGGAACAGGAGTAAGAAGCGAGAAGATGTTCCCTTAAAACTTCAGAACAGCGGCTTTCCGGCAAGTTGGTTGCCTCTGAAAGCACTTTGGCTGCGCCTTGATCTCCATTGATACTCTTGGGAATTGCCCGAATTAATCGTCCGGTTCCTTCTTCTTGGCAAAGACCGAATGTGTCTTCAATCCAGATGGAAAGGGGATCTTCAATGAATGGCTGATAATCCTGGGGTGGCTGCTTTGTTATATCCGAAACACGCTCCTGAAGAAGCTTGAGAAATTCGGGCGCTCTGATATCCCTTTCAGGGGTCGTGCGGCGCAGCGTTTCACCAATCACATGTTCTGGATGAACTTCAACACCGAAAAAATTGGTGGCGATAGAAGCGACTTCCTTACGCTGTTCCTCATAGTTGCCGGATCCCGCCAGGGTTGCGGAGGTTCCAACACACTGCATGGAATCATCGGAAAGACGATTCCGGACCCTACGGACCAGCATGGCGACATCTGACCCTTGTCGGCCACGGTAAGTGTGGAGTTCATCCAGCACCAGAAAACGCAGGCCCTTGGCAGCATCGATCAGACCCTTCTCAAATGGCCGCGTAAGGATCAGTTCGAGCATGACATAGTTGGTGATGAGGATGTCGGGAGGAGAAGAAAGAATCCGCTGACGCTCTTCGTCGTTTTCCTGGCCCGTGTAACGGGCGAAACGAAGCGGCCGCTTTACCTCTTCATAGCCATTATAGAGAAACTTCTCCAATTCCCCGGCCTGACTATTGGCGAGTGCATTCATCGGATAGACAATGATTGCCTGAATTCCTTTTCCCGCTCCTCGCCGCAAAACCCAATTGACAATAGGCACAATGTAGGCGAGGCTTTTGCCTGAAGCGGTCCCGGTGGTCAGGACGTAATTGTGCCCATTGGCCGCAATCTTGATGGCTTCAGCCTGGTGACGATGCAAACGAAGTTCAAGTCCGTTGCTCTCCGGCGAGGGCGCTTTGTCCCTGCGGAAAATTTTCCGGCATTCAGGATGGAGCAATCCACTATCGACCAATTCGTCAATGGATTCTCCCGGCTCAAACGATGGGTTGAGCTGAATCAGAGGATCTGGCCAAAGTGTGCCTTCTTCAAGGCTCTGGCCCACATGCTTTGAAATGCGTTCATCCCGAATGTTAATAAATGAACGAACGTAGGCGGAATAATCCGCTATGAGCTGTGTACGAATTTTGAATGCGTCCATGGACTTTGACTATATCAAAGTGACATTTTTGGCGCAAGAATTTGAGAAGCCAAGAAGGAACTTTAAAAATTGAGGATCTTCGATGGCGAAGAAGACAACAACAACTGTTACGGCAAATGTATTATGGATTCGATCTCTCCATTGGGCGATGTTGAGATTGTATGAACTTTACTTGCGTGATTTTCAGGAACTTGAATATCAACTTAAAAATTCGCCAAAGCTAGGTTTGAAGTGTTACGTCAAGGAACAGCTTGGGCATTCCAGCATCCGAATGACTGTTGATGTCTATGGACACTTGGTTCCAGGCGCAAATCGGCAGGCAGTCAACAGGCTTCCCACCGAGAAAGATGCTCCAACAAAGTCGGAAGTAACCATCCAAGAGAAATCAAAAATCCGCACCCCAGACGCACCCAAAGCAAAAGCGCGACAAAGAGGATTTTTTATGTTTTTGTATTTTATTGATTGTAAAGGATTAATGGTGGAGCTGATGGGGATCGAACCCACGACCTCCTGACTGCCAGTCAGGCGCTCTCCCAAGCTGAGCTACAGCCCCATTCGGGAAACTACCAAGAAGTGGTTTTGCTTTAATGAACTCCTTCAGCAAAACGGATGGATCATACGATAGACCTAAAGAGGTTGTCAATTATAAATGCAGCCAAAAATTGGCTATGCAGTCCATAGACTTTAGACCCGAAACCCAGGACAATTTCTTGGGATGACCAGTGCTCAATGACCCTTGCAGAACTGTGTCATCGCCCTTCATGGGCAGCTTGACTGGTATGCGGCACAACTGCGCTCTGGCTAGGAAATCACGAGACGGAGAATTCGCGGAATGACATCGACTTTCATTTCCAGTGCCTGAAATGTTTCGCCATCCATTTCCAGGGAAGCTGGCTGGTCGAAGCGGGCGTGAACCCGAGTGCTCAGAAACGAATGCGCTTCCGGTATTTGATGGATCTTCTCTTTCAGCAGCAGGCGGACATAGCCGGGAAGCCGTGATTTTCGGATGGGCTCGACGACAAGCAGATCGGCGAATCCATCGTCTAATTGGGCATCCGGAGTCCAGCGCAGTCCCCCGCCCGAATATCGTCCATTGCAAAAAAAAACGTTGAGGATTGGCCCTTCATAAAGCAGACGATCCCGGTCAGTAAGAGACAACCCAATCGGCTGAAAGCTCCAGAAGAGCCGGAAGAATGCCAGCAGGTACCGGGACTCCGCCGAAATCGAGGAAATTGTTTTCGCCACTCTGGCCGCGATTTGACCGCTGATACCCGCCGATGCAGAATTCAACGCGAAGCGGAGATGCTGGGTGCCATCCGGTTTTCTCATCCAAATTTTCAACACGTCAATAGCATGAACCTGAGTGCCGAGGAAGGCGGCCCGCCGGATTGCAGCTCCACAAGAAAGCGGCGGAGTGCGGAGGAGGTCACTGCCGGAACCGCCCGGCAACAGGGCAATTTCCAAATCCGGTGATATAAGCCGATTGGCGGGAGTGATGACGCCGTTCATAACTTCGCTCCATGTGCCATCACCGCCAATCACCACCAAGCGTCGATATTTTTCTTGCACCAATTCTCCGGCCAGTGAAGTGGCATGTCCCGGTGCATTCGTGTGACAAATCCTGGCTGTGGATATTTCCAGCGGAAATTCTCTTTTCAGATTCCGCAAGAGTTGGAGGGCTCTTCCCTGCCCGCTGGCAGGATTAATTATGATCGCCGTGGTCATTTGTTACCCGTTCAGGTCTTATTAACCTGTGCATAATTGTCTTGAGTTGTTCTTTTTGCCCCTAACCCCTGACCCCTTCCCCCGTCGGCGGGGGAAGGGGAACGAAATCGGGAATCTTCCATTCCTGGGGTAGCCCGTCCGGCGTCCTGCCGGACGGGCTACCCCAGGCTATTTTCTTGATGCCCTTTCAGGGCACAATTTTGGAAGGCGGGCTCCTGCCCGCCTCTTTGAGTCCAGATTATTATGCATAGCTTAATAATCAATTTCCGCATTCTTAAAGAAGCATCCGACATAAATCGTTCGTCGAGTGGGATTGCATCAAAGCCGCCAGAGTGGAGCTTCAAACCACCCCTGCCGTCTGTCTGGTGACAGCCGGCTTTCCCCTCCTTGTCCAAGGAGGGGAGCATGCACATCCAGGCTCCACCCCAGACGATGAGGGGGGGGGTGGCGCAAGCCAAGGTGGTGCCATCATAATGCCATTATATGCAACGGCATTGGAGCACCTAACCAAAGTGGTTACAAGGAGAGGGCGGAGGCTCTCCGAAATCCGCCTGCATTGTTTCTGGTTCCAATTGACAGACGAAGGTCCTCCAACGCCTCGGCTCAGACTGAGAGAAAAGTGCGAAGGGTAATTTTTCCATACATGTGCGACCCACCTTCACAAAATATTTTCATCCTCTCATAGTCACGTCCTAGCCGTCATTATTGTCGCTTATGAAAATCCATGCCATTCGGCAAACGACACCAGATTACAGCGCGGAACCTCTCCAGCGACTCCGCACGGCTTTTTGCATTGCCAAATGCCGCAGACCCGCCGGAGCAGATCTTTGGTGCGGGTCTGCGCTACAAGCTCTTACCAGAAAATTACATTCAATATAACTGAAAGAATCCCCACCAGGACAGCCAGGCTGGCAGGATGACGATACCACGCCCGTTGCCCATCCTGGATTTTAGGAGTCAAGGAGTAGACTAAACCTCGCAATTCCTCATCCGATTTTTTCCGCAGCGTAAGCAGGGAAATCAGAATGGTCATGGCAAAACAGACTCCCCAGGAAAAAATGGCAGTCCAGAAATTCTGGGCCATTTCGCTGGGATATTGATGGCAAATGGATCCCAGCCATCCGCCCTTGATCAAACTGGTGGCTATTGGCGGAATAGTAAGCCCGTGATGGATCGCCGCTGCCGCTGTCCCACTTATCAGGCCGAAGAAGGCGCCATGCCCGGTGGTTCGTTTCCAAAACATCCCCAGCAGAAAAGTCGCAAATAGCGGAGCATTGACAAAAGCAAAGACTAGCTGGAGGAGATCCATGATGTTATTGAATTCCCGGGCCACATAAGCCGTGCATATACTGATGGCAATGCCAAACACCGTGGCGAGTCGTCCCATTTGGAGATAATGCCGATCCGATTGTCCGGGATGCAAATATCCCTGATAAATATCATAGGTCCAAACGGTATTGAAGGCCGTCACATTGCCGGCCATTCCAGACATAAAGGAGGCCATCAGGGCAGTCAAACCCAACCCCAGCAATCCGGAAGGCAGGTAATGGACCAACATCATCGGCATGACCAAATCATAATTGAACGAACCATCCGGCTTGACCGGCAACGAAAAACCACTCCTGCCCGCCTGATAAGTCAAAGCCATCGCCACCATGCCCGGCAGGACTACCAAGATCGGGAAAAACATTTTAGGCAGGGCGGCGATTAACGGCGTTTTGCGGGCCGCGGACATCGAGTTGGCCGCCATGGCCCGCTGCACCACCAAAAAATCCGTGCACCAATAGCCGAAACCCAGCACAAACCACAATCCGAACAACATGCCGAACCAGTCCACGCCCATCGGGTTCTCGGCAGCCGAGCCTAAATGTTTCCAAGTACTGCTCCAGGCTCCCGGAGCAAATCCTCCGGACGCAGCGACTCCAGTCAAGCGGCTCTGCAGGCCCGCCCATCCGCCCACATCTTTTAATCCCAGAAACGCCAGAGGCAGGAAGCCCGCCACAATCAGGAAGAACTGCAGGACTTCGTTATAAATTGCCGAAGTCAATCCTCCTAGAAAAATGTAAAATAAGACGATCAAGGCGGAAATCAGGATGCTGACATTAAAATCCCAATTCAAAAGCAGCTTCAAAAGCAGCGCCATGGCGTAAAGGGAAATCCCCGAAGAAAAAACCGTCATCACCGCGAATGAGATCGCATTAAATCCGCGAGTCTTCTCATCGAAGCGTAATTTGAGGTATTCGGGCACCGACCGCGCGCGGGAACCGTAATAAAACGGCATCATGAAAAGCCCGACAAAAATCATGGAGGGGATGGCGGCCAAGTAAAAATGACTGGTCAACATGCCATATTTGGCGCCCGAGGCGCCCATCCCGATGACTTCCTGCGCCCCCAGATTGGCGGAAATGAAGGCCAGTCCGGCGATCCAGGCGGGGATGGACCGCCCCGACAAAAAAAAGTCCGAACTGGTCTTCATGTATTTCTTAAGTGCCCAGCCAATACCTAAGACAAAAGAGAAATAAATGGCGAGAATCAGGGAATCGATAAAGCCGAGATGAATGACGCTCATGAAAGAGGCGCCTCCCAGAGGCTGGCAGCCACGAAAAATCACGAAAGGCACATAAGGTTTTTGCTCGGCAATTTTTGGGCTTTTCGCGAATTTTCGCGCGATTTCGCGGCTGTACTCTTCTTTGCCAATAAGCGATCCAACCATCGCCCACCGGACTTATAAGGCAGAGAAAGGGGTGCCGGTAATTGTTTTTATCATCGCCCAAAAGTTTTCCATCGGAGTGTCGAGTTGAACATGGTGAGTCGGGCCGAGGATCAATCCGCCCTGTCTCCCAATAGTTCTCAAGCGGGACAACACTTCCCGGCGGACATCTTCCGCGGTCCCGAAAGGAAGAGTATGCTGTTCATCGATGGTTCCCCAAAAGCAGAGAGTATTTCCATAATCCTTGGCCAGCCTCCCGGGGTCCATGCTTTTCGGTTGAACGGGATTCAAAACATCCACACCAATCTCAATCAAATCAGGAATAATGGAGTAAATGCAGCCATCGGAATGGTAGGCAATTTTCAGATTGGGATTGAGCGATTTTAAGGTCTGGATGAATCGAGCCAGCCGGGGTTTCAGGAAGCGACGCCAAATGGCGGGAGACATGAGCATGCTGGTTTGGGCGCCGATATCATCTCCCAGCCAAATCATGTCAACGCCAAGCTGCACAAGCTTTTTGGCCGCGGTCAGATGATAGCGATAGGGGATGTCGAGAATTTGCTCCGCCAGTTCAGGATTCAAGGCAAAATCCATCAGCAATTTCTCATATCCCCGCAGAGCCCAGGCCGTCTCGAAGATGGTGCAGACGGTCAGGCCAACGATCCAGTACTCCGCTTTGTAGTCCCGGATCAGCCTTTCGGCTTCGACATATAATTCAGGACGGTTCGGATCGGGCGGCCGATAGGATGCCAAAGCATCGTCCGCGGCGAGCGGATGGTGTGACATTTCCGTGTAAAAGCCGGTTCCGAATCGTGTTTGGTATTCGATGTTCTTCCATCCCACTCCCCATTCATCGGTGTAGGATGCCCCCCCATCGGAATATTGCTCATTGGCATAATAGGAATTGGCCCACCCGACCGAGGTGAGCAACAGGTCCTCGTCGAGGGCCCGTTCGAGAGCATAGGTATTGCCACCTCCGTGCGGATTGTGAACCGTCTCCCCCGCTTGATGGAGTTCCTTGCGCAGGTGAGTGGCAAATTCAGGCGTAAAGCTGATCTGCATGGGGCAACGATCCGGGATTTCGTGGTTCAATGCAGCTTGAACCCGTTCACGATGGTTCATGCGAATGCTCCTAAGAAATAGCGTGGATGGAGGCGGGGTGCTCTCACCCCGTCTAGGTTTGCTAAGCTCGTTGAGACGGCCTGAGGGCAGGCCGCCTCCATCATTCCCATTTCATCCTCTGGTTGAGCCAGCCGCGCGGTCAGGCGCTTTGCCGAATCCCCAGTCAATGCTTCGGTCGGCGGTATCTTCCGGCCGTTCCTTCGCTCACAAAAAAGCCAGGAAAAAGAAACAGCCAAACATTTCTTTTATCCTGGCAAAAAGCGGAAACCGCCCCCTGTTAGGAAGAGAGGCAGGAGGGCAACTCGTATCAACGGCCACTCATGCCTGGGCGGATTTGCCTTTCCCCGCGGCAATCTTGGCCAACAGCAGCATGATGATCCCGAATGCCAGCAGGATGATCCCCCACCACAAATTGACGTTCATCCCCAGGGACCGCTGGTAGATCCCCGGATCCGATATCAGACCATAGACGGTCAAAATCGCACCCAACAAAGCAAACATGGCGCCGATTGGAATTCGAATATCAAGACCCATAGATTTCTCCTAATGAAGTGACAAGTGACAAGCGATGGAATTTTTGATTCATCCGTTTTGAGATTCCTTTCTCTTATCGTTCTGAGAGGAATCTCGAACCTAAATGATTTGTTCTACCAGAAGATGATATTCAGGGCGATTGTCATGATTCCTACAATCACCGCCAGGAAAGCCGGACGGTGATGCCAGGGCAGATGTTCTTCCTTCGGTTTGGGAGTTAGGGAATAAACCAATCCCTTAAGTTCATCATCGGATCTGCGCTGGGAAGTTATCAGGGAGATGACAATGGTGACAACAAAACAGGTGGTCCAGGCGAATGTGGCGGTCCAGAAGTTTTGGGCCATTTCGCTGGGGTAATGATGGACGACCATTCCCAGCCATCCTCCCTTGATCAATGCGGTTTCCTTTCCGGGAATGGTCAGACCGTGGTGCAAAGCCGCGGCGCTGGTACCGGCTAACAAGCCAAAGAAGGCGCCGTTGCCGGTGGCCCGTTTCCAGAACATGCCCAGCAGGAAGGTGGCAAAGAGCGGCGCGTTGACAAAGGCAAAAATCAATTGCAGAAAATCCATGATGTTGTTGAACTGCCGCGCCAGATATGCCGTGGCGATGCTGACCAGGACGCCAAAAATCGTGGCCATCCGGCCCATCCAAAGGTAGTGCTGGTCCGATTTGTTAGGCTTAATGTAGCTTTGATAAATATCGTAGGTCCAAACCGTGTTGAAGGCCGTGACGTTGCCGGCCATGCCAGACATGAAGGAGGCCAACAGGGCGGTCAATCCCAATCCCAGGATTCCGGGCGGAAAGTATTGCGCCAGCATGAGGGGGATAGCCGCATCATAATCGAAGGCGTTTCCTTTGACCGGAAGCGCGAAACCGCTCCCACCAGCGCCGGCCTGCGAGGTCAAGGCAATCGCGATCATTCCGGGAAGGATAACCAGGAACGGGATAAACATTTTCGGGAAAGCCCCGATCAGCGGGGTGCGCCGGGCCGCTGACATGGAATCGGCGGCCATGGCTCGTTGGACCACCAGGAAATTGGTGCACCAATATCCGAAGGAGAGCACAAATCCCAATCCCATCACCATGCCGAACCAGTCCACACCCATCGGATTGGCATTCGGACTGGTCAAATATTTCCAACTGTTCGTCCAGGCGCCATCGCCAAAATTATTCTTCCGCGCTACATCCACGAGGACCGTCTGCAATCTATGCCATCCCCCCAAATCCTTGAGGGCGATATACACCAAGGGAAGGAATCCCGCCACAATCAGGAAAAATTGCAGCACCTCATTGTAGATGGCTGAAGTCAATCCGCCCAGGTAAGTGTAACCCAACACAATCACGGCGGAAATAATGATGCTGGTCTCAAAACTCCAGCCCAGCAGCGTTTGCATCAGCTTTGCCATCGCGTACATGGAAATGCCGGAAGCAAAAATCGTCATCACCGCAAAGGAAAAGGCATTGAAGGCCCGGGTCTTCTCATCGAACCGCATTTTGAGATACTCCGGAACGGAACGGGCTTTGGAACCGTAATAAAAAGGCATCATGAATAGCCCGAGGAAAAGCATCGCCGGAATGGCGCCCACCCAATAGAAATGGCACGTGGCCATTCCATACTTGGCGCCGGAGGCGCCCATCCCAATGACCTCCAAGGCTCCCAGGTTGGTGGAGATGAAGGCGAGGCCGGTGATCCAGGCGGGAATCGACCGGCCTGACATCAGGAAAGCGGAGCTGGTTTTCATGTATGCTCTCAAGGCATAACCGATTCCCAGCACAAAAACGAAATAAATGATCATGATCACATAATCGATGGCCGCCAGATGAATACTCTGCATAATCCAAACTCCCTTGGGTTGAATTTGAATGGCGAGAAGAATTGCGGAAAAACACGAAACACAGGAAGAACATGGATACAAAAACTAGGCAGGCAAAAATCCACATTCGATAGATTAAACTAATCCCTCCGGGTTCAACCTTGTCCCTGCGTAACGAGATCAGTTTATAATCTCTCAGACCAAGCTTGTCAAGCGGAAGTATGGCGGGGACTGGCGGGCAACGGCGGGAGCCTAGCCGCGGATTCCATCATGAATTGGGGATAGGCAAGGTGTCGTGAAGAGTCGCGGCAATGATTAAACCCAACGGGCGGCACGCCGCGCCCTCCATCTACGCTCAACATGGCAGGCGTTTTTGCCGGTGACCTCGGTCACATAAGCACCCTGCCAGATCGTCATTTCAATTACAATAGCCAACGTAGCGGCCCAGAATTGCGGCCATGGTTATGCGGTTTGTTCTTCCGGTTCCGCCGTCATCGCCTCGGATTGATTAGAGATCTCTCCCCCTACCGGCGACACCAGACGGGGATGGAAAAAATTATGGCACATCCGTTTGTAAAAAATCAGGAAGGGGAAAAAAACCAACGCGGCTGTTGCCAGCGTCGCTGAAGAAACAATCAGAGGAGTCTGATAATCTCCATAATTGAGTTGCGAATTAGCCACATCCAGAATTTCCCGCAGGGCGGAAACAATGGGAATCATCAAGGGGGTGATGGCGAGAATCGGCCAAATCACCATAAACAGATAAATCAGGTAAATTCCCAGAGGCGGCTCCTGTCGCTTAATGTTACCATTTTTTGCCATTGGCAACTCCAGAGTTAAAAGCAATTCCCCGCTGACAATAGTGTATTAAACCGGCTTGATGGTGGTTAGATGCTCATCGGCCGCATCCCGGCAAAATTGAAATTAATCTCATCCCACTCACAAGGGCAGATCCTTTTATATACATAAAGCCCATTGTGAGCTAACAGATTATTTCAACAATAAACGGGCTACGGCATCAGCTCTCACCTGACTAACCGCAAAGTGAGACTGAACGGAATTCTGCAGAATCTCCTGCTGGGCGCTGCTGGCAATATCCTCAGCCATGCCCGGACTGGTAATCTTCTCTTCTTCCTTGATGGGGGCGCGAGTAACGGCGGGAGCCGACGATATCTCGGCAGCCACTTCGGCTTTGGGCTGACCATCACTGGCGGAAGATCCGGCCGTGGACCGATTGCGCGCGTCCACCGAAAGCTGAAGTGTGTCTTCCGGTGGAGAAGAAACCGGAGCGCCAGAGCCATCTTTCCTGGCAGGTTCTTCTTTCAAAACGGCCGGAGGAAGGTTCGAAATAGGATTTTGTACATTTAGAGAATCCGCGTCGATTTTCATGGGGGGACTCCTCAATCTATAAATGGTTTATTAATTGGAGAGCCAAACAGGAAGGAACAAACACTGGAAGTTGTTCGCATCTGTTGGCAACCCTGCTGCCCTGCCCTGGGATCGGGGGTTAGGCCAGAAGCTTTGCGTCCCGCTCTTTCAAGCGGTTTGCCCTTTTCAACAAACAACCCGATTATAGCATTGAAAGGAGAAAAAATAAAGAAAAGCAATAATTTAGCGAGACCCCTCCCTAGAAAAAAGCGCGGATGGAGACGGGGCGCCCCACTCCGCCTGAGTTTGCCAAGCTTGCGGAGACGGCCTGAGGGCAGGCCGCCTCCATCATCCCATTTTCATCGTCTTGTTGTGCCAGCCGCGCTGGCATGAGTGGCTCCTCGGATGTATGAGGCGCCATGACTTCGGCCATTCAAAAGCTGCCGCAGAACCTTCGGCTTTTATGGCCCCCAAAAACTGGAGGAATCAGCTCTGCATCCCCCCAGCCTAAGCCTGGGGTATTCAAATTTCCGGAGAAAACGGCGGCTTTTCCTCAGCGGGGCTCTCGGCCTCTTTATTTTTTACGATCGACTCCGGGCGAGCTTTCTCGACCAGAATCGTAAAATCAGCCACAAGGGCCGCCAGAGCGCCGACAGCCGCCAACACCGGCACGGCAAGGACACCCACGGCAGCAACGGTGAGAGGAATTTCCAGGTAAGTCACCCCGTTTTGATCTTTCACGATAATGCGCCTGATGTTGCCTTCATGAATCAAAGATTTGACCTTGTCGACCAAGTCTTTGCCATGGACTTTGAATTCTTCATAATACGTCTGAAAGTCAGCCATCGTGTCCCCTCTTTTCTCTCAGGCTCGCGATACTTTCCTGTTATTTTATCACGCCGATCAAATCATAGGCGTCCAAACTTCGCCACTGCTTCTTTTAACGATTTGAATTGCTCGATGAAGGGATAAGTAGAGTGCTCTTTGAAATCCAGTTCCTGCGCCTTTTTCAAGACTTCTTCCGCCTTATCCCGCGGCACCACCACGACACCGTCTTCATCCGCCGTGATAATATCGTTGGGATTGACTTTCACGCCCGCGCAGGTGACCGGGACATTAATGCCCACACAACGGTAATGTCCAATGGTGGTGCCCGGGGAAACACCCCGGCTATACACGGGAAACTGGAGACGTTGAATTTGCGGCAGATCCCGGATCGAGCCATCCACTATGGCGCCAGAGAGTCCGCGCACTTTCATGGTGGTGACCATCAGCCCGCCGATGGCGCCGTAGTCGAGCCCCTCTTCCAGCGCCATGACGTACACAGAGCCCGCCGGAGCGGTGTCGATGGCTTCGATCATTTTTTGTGTGGCGGCCGAGCCTTCCTTGTGTTCTTCTTTCTTCATCATCACAGTGACGGCAGGGCCCGCAAATTTGGTCTTAAACAATGCCCGCATGTCGTGGGGCATATAGTTTTGACTGCCATACAACTGTTCAATCGCATCGGCGACAGAGGAAACTTCAGTTTGACGAAAACCCTCCAAAAGGGGATTACCCTGGGATTGGGAGTAAATCCAACCCGAGATAGCCATGGATCCGGCGAATAAAATGACAACGAAAAGGATTTTGGTTTTCATATAAGATTCTCTCCTCAGAAAATCAAATTTGGGCAAAGGTGAAGCGGGCACGAGTGACCACCGTCACCGGTGCACGCTGGCTCGGCAGGCGAGGCTGGCCAAGCGACGCGCGAAGGGTGACTTCGGCACGCTCGCGCGATCCGCCATAACGGTAATTCCAGGAGACCTAATCTGTCCACATTTCCATCTGAATATTATGTTTTTCGGGTTGAGATTTGTCGGGTTCCAGATCCAAGGCGCGCCCCTTAATCTTATAATTTCTGGCTTGCCATAAAAGAAATTCCATCGGACGATCCATCAAATAGGAAGGAACAGAGGCAGAAGTGCGAGAGGCGGAAATCACTTGCGGCCAGCGCACCGTAATCCATTTTTTGGTTCCCTTGACACTCAATCTTATGCCGGTCCGCGTCATCTCCACCATGACGGGAGCGGGGATACCATCGATAATGATTTCCCGGCGAACGCAGGCATCCCCACTCAGTTTTTTTGCCATAATCCCCATCCCCCCAAGATTATTCAAAGCTCCTATTGGCGCTGCAACACCATCAGCGCGATATCATCCATCGGCAAGGTTCCAGAAATGAAATGACTCAAATCATGGAGGCACGATTGAATTAACTCCCGGGGAGAGCGCCTGCTCAGGGACGCAAGCGAATTGGAGATCCGCTCTAATCCATATTCACTCCCTCCAGGATTCCTAGACTCCGGCAAGCCATCCGTAAAAGCAAAAAAAAGTCCGCCTGAATTCAATTGGACCTCTTCCTTCTCATAACGCTGTTGGCAGAAAAGGCCCAGGGGAAGTCCCGTGGAAGATACAGTTTTCACCCTGCCATCTCGTACAACCATGGCGGGAAGATGACCTGCATTGATGATTTCAATTCCGCCGGAAGGAGAGGCCCTGCCACAAATCAGCGTCGCAAATGATTCGGGCATGGTGCTCTCGCAAAAGATGCGGTTGGCCCGAACCACCATTTCGTTTAAACCCAATCCTGCACCGATCAATCCGCGAAAAACCGCATGTAAGTGCGACATAAGCAGGGAGGCCGCCACCCCTTTGCCGGAAACATCGCCCAGGAAAAAATAATAATCCTGCGTATGGTCTCCAGCTGGAATCAGGTCACAATAGTCGCCGCTAACCAGTCCGGCGGGCTGATAATGGTATGCATATTCCCATCCAGGAATGCTTTGTACTTTAGCCGGGAGAAGAGCCGCTTGAATCCCCGAAGCCAGCTGAAGATCTTGTTCCAACGCGGAACGCTCGGGATCCGACAGATGGTCCAGACAAATGCGGGTTAAAGGATCCGTCAATAGGCGGCCGGACTCAATGGACTCATGACAGCTTTCACAAACCCCATACGTGCCGGTCTTCATGCGTTCCAGGGCCGCGTCCACTTCTTCCAGCAAATGTGACAACTGCGCGGCTTCGCCTTGCAGGCTCGCAGCCGTCTGTAGACGCTCTTTTCGGCTCAATAGCTGTTTTTGCAGATAGTCATCCCGAATGGCTTCCATGGCGGTTCCCTTAGGTTCGATGAATTATGCAGAAATTATACCATGTGATTTGCCCACTTCTTGATTCTCTATTTCTTGGTTGGCTTTCAAGAGAAAGGCAACATTTGGAGCGGTTCAATTCTTAAATTCAGGAGGCTTTTTGCCAACAGCCAAGAACCTCGCCCAAATACATTCGATGATAGTCCCGTTGTGGGTACAAATCTCCAATAGACGGATCGAGGAAATGAGCCGGATCGAGGTCCTGAAAATATATCTTCCGGCAGCCGATAATAAGCCGCGCCTCGGCAAAACTGATGAGGCCGTAAGCCAACTCCACCGGGGTTAGGCCGCAGGCGGACGCTTTGTTCACATCGCGTCCAGATCGAGAGCCGCAGAAATCCAAGGTCCTGCGATGTTCTTCCGAAAAGTAGGAAAGAGAGAAGATATCCGCTTCCTCCACAAACTGGCGTGTATAGCGCTGAGGCCGGATGACACAAAAACAGACTTTCCGATTCCACAACACTCCCCATCCGCCCCAGCTGGCCGTCATCATGTTGAAACGATCCGGCGTGCCAGCGGTGATCAACATCCAATCCTCTCCGATCAGCCTAAAGACGTTGTCAGAAACAGATTCCGGATCAATTTCTTGAAACAGGTTTTCCATCGACTTTTTCCTTTTTCATCTCAGCCCCGGCCATCGCCGGGGGATGACCTGCCCCTCTTGAACAGCCAGACAACAAGCAGCTGGCGCGGGACAGGGGGATTGAATGATGGCGTTCAAGGAGATGTCGCGGAAGAGCACCTGAACGCTGGAACGGGCGGAGGTCCGATCGAAATAACGGGGGACCGACTCGAAATAAATCTGGCTCCCTCCCGGAGGAACCGGCAGTGCCTGCAGGGTTTGTACGAAGCGCCGGTTCTCAGCAGTCACTCCATTCACCCAAATCATCTGGTTCCGGGTGATGATATTCTGATGATGCCATTGAAAAAAGCTGAGCGCTAAAAAAAACCACACCCCCATCGCCACACGGAATCGGCGGGGAATTTTGCGCTCCATCCATTCATGGAGCCGGGCCACCAGCAGGCTTCCCAAACCCGCCACTCCAAGAAATGGGATGTACCAATAATAAGGAAGCCGGCGGTTGACCATCCCGATGACGGGCAAAAAAGAGACAAAAATGAAGGCCAGCCAAAATAATCCCCAACGATTCCGCCTCCAGAGGAGCCAACCGGCCAGCCCCAGCCACAGGATCAACCAAGCTGCCCGATCAAGTTGCCAGCCCAACAACACATTCCAGTACCAAGCATAACCATTCAATAAAGAATCCGCGGAAAAATCCAGGAAATAAGGATGAGTCTTGGAATATGGCGCGGACTCAGAAACCAATCGCCCCATGTCGTGCACCTTGATGGCTAGATAAAGAACGGTTAGGACAATCGGAATCGAAAGCCGTATCCCCAAGCCGCGCAACCATAGCAAAGCTTCGCGACGCCGGGAGACGTCGGCGCGCGGGCGGAGACCATAAAGATTTTCACCCTTCGCCATTATTTCATACAGACACAGGATGACCGGCAAAGTGACGGCCATTTCCTTTGTTTTTAAGGCCAAGAAGAAAAAGAGACAACAGCCCAACCAGCCGGCCATTGACTCTCGCTTAAAAATATAGAGGAGCAGTCCCGCCAGCATCAACAACGCACAGAGCGGCTCTCCGAGGCAGGCAAAGTTGAAGTAAATTTCCCGGAAGGTCAATTGATAAGAATATAAAATCGCCATCAGCCCCGCCGCATAAGCCGATCCGGAAACAATACGCAGCAGCCAAAAGATGAGGGCCAGGTTGGCTAGGTGCAGACTCCAGCAGAAAATATGGTAAGGCAGGGCGGTGAAGAAGAAAAATTTCCAGAAGACCCAATAGAAGAGCATGTACAAGGGGCGGAAATAATTGGAGAAAGGATTCAACACATGGCCCAGTATCGATCCGCCTCCCGCCTGCTGTGCCAGATAAAAGCAGTTGAAATCGTCATAATAAAAATAGGAATGCCAATAGGGGGGAAGGCAAAGCAGGAAAAGAATAGTCGGAGCAAAAATGTAGAGCAGGGTCGTGCAACTGAACCTGCGATTGGGAAGAACCATGAATTCTCCGCGGGCTAAGTGCGCATTATTAAACTACCGATACAAAATGAACAAAAGTGATTGGCCGCGAGTGTATCGGTTGTGGGACATGCCTCGCCAGTCTGAGGTACAGCCTCGCTTTTCTATTTACAGAATCTAATCTCCATCGCCCCGATATTTTTTATACTCATGCTTCTGTCGGGTCCGCGCCTAATCCATTCGCGCAAAGTTGAAAGAAATCGGCTCGAAACCCTGGCCGGTCGCCTGAGGATTCTTTCCCATCAATTTAAAAAAAAGATGATTGCTCCCCGCCTGAAGAAAGAGGACTCCCAGAGGGAGCGACTGGCTTTTCTGGCGTTGAAGGGAGAATAAATCAACAACCTCGCCGCCCGGACTTTCATTGCGGAACAGCTGCACTTGGCCTTGGTCCGGGCCGAGAAAAGCCTCCATTTGAACTGCATATTTTCCGGTGGCGGGGATATTAAAGGCAAAGGAGATGAAGGGCTGTCCAAAAATATCCTCCCCCTTTGCCTGCATGGAAAGAAAACGGACCTCCTCCCCCTTGATCTTCTCGACTTCTTTGGTGAGCGTCACATTCTGAAACGAGAAGGCGTGGATAGGGATGCTCCAGCCCGGCAAAAACTTAAACTGCCGGAAGTCCACCACCTTTCTTTCCGCCAGGGGCGGCAGCGCAAATGACAAGTCCGGCCGCTCTTTGGAATAAAAATAGGAAACCGCACAATAGTCCGTGGGAAGAGAATTATTTTCCGGGGCGTGCTCCATGGCATGAAGGATGCTCTCCCGGTATGCATAAACATCGGTCAGCATAAACCGGTATCCGGCGCTCCTTCCCAGCGGTTTGAGGTAGTCCAGACATCCACTCAGGGGAAAGGATTTTCTTTCTTCCCAGCGATCCGGAACATCGTACCATCCGCCATTGAAAAAGTCCTCGGAACCTGTTCCGTGAATCGCCAATTTCCCGTCGATCGTGGTTTGATCGTCCCCTTCAAAGAAGCGCGTAGAGCCCGATTCCATGCCCTGGGCTTGCAGGATGCATCCCACCAAATGCCCCTGGCCGCGGACATTAAGATAAGTGAAAGGCTTGCCGATCGTGGTGGGGTTCTCCCGACGCCACAAGGCATAAAACCTTCCCTCCCGCGAAGTGCGAGGAGTGGCGGAAAAAACAAGCTCCGCCTGGACATCGACGGGGAAAGCCGCGGGATCTTCCAAGGTCAATTCAATCTTGGCTGACCGGTCAAAGGGCATCGGGAAATAGCAATAATTGGTATTTTCGGCGGTCCCTATCATCAAAGACTTGATGGCGGGATCACCCCAACTATATCCGAAGAAATCCCCGGCGGGACTGGCCACTGCGGGCTGATCTTCCCCGTCCCAATAGATCTTGAGCGTGAGACCGCGATCCTTGTTGGCCAAAGCACTGGCCGGGCCCAAGCGGAAACCGACGATTCTGCCGGGTTGACCAACATCAAACAAGGTAACCGGCTTGCCGGGCACCAAGGTCTGCTTGGATTTAAAAAGCTGGACTTTGTCTTGAGTGGAAACGCCATAGGAACTGATGTCCGTTCCCGAGGAATTCCAGAGCTGGCGTGCCTGGTCCAATTGCCGGGATTGTTCGGCCGTAAGAGCGGGACTGAAAGTCACCAGGTCGGAGGCTTCGGGATATAGCGCAAAATTGATCTGATAAAACTGCATCTTCTCGGCTTTCATCAAAATCTTGCAGGATTTTTTGAATGGCATGGGGAGATATGAGTAGAATCCACCGGCGCCTGAGCCCGCAATGGGCGCCAGAAAAGGGGAATGCGTGCCAGAAAACAATTCCCTAAATTTAATCTGAAGCCGGGGAGTATTCTCGCCGTCAAAATAAAATTCCATCAGATCGTCCGTGGGAGTTGGCGTCCAAATGCGATAGATCAGGCCAGGACCTGTCAAGTCCGCCAGGACGAGTCCTCCGGCTTCTTTCCTGAGATAAGAATATTTTCCGGAAAAGCCATCGTCGTTTCCTCCGCTCCGATCATAACTGGAGATGGATCCCACCTGAACCGACTGTTTCAATTCCGGCAGCAGATCCAAACGGTAAAGCTCTTCAATCCCGAGGAGGGGAGCTTCCTTGCCCACCAAAGTGGCGGAGGGAATCAAAAGGAAAACAAAGCTGGCCATGATCAGGGCAAATTGAATGGTACGGGAATTCATGAATGTACTCTCACTTTCGTCGGAATAATCCTCAGTAAATCTCATGGATGGAGGCGGGGTGCCCCGCCTGGGTTTGCCAAGCGTGCTGAGACGGCCTGAGGGCAGGCCGCCTCCATATCCCAACTTAGTTCTCTCGTTGAGCCGGCCATGCTGGCATGCGCGGCTCCCGAGAAAATCTCAGCTAAGCAAAGGTGGAGCGGGCACTCTGTGCACGCTGGCTGAGCAGGCTCGGCTGGCCAGGCGACGCGCGAAGGATCGCGCGTCTCACCTTGTTTTCATCTTCTTGTTGTGCGGCTTTGCCGCATCCCTCGGTAAATCCCGGCGCCAGAGACCTCACAGGTCTCCAAGACCTGTGAGGTCTGGAGATTTTCATGTCTGGAGATTTTCATTGTCTTGTTGAGCCAGCCACACTAGCATGCGCAGTTCCTCAGTAAATCTATGCTGCGCGAAAGATGGGCTACCGAGCACTCCCTTCACTTCTCCACAACGGGTGGATTAAGGGGAGAAGCGCTGGCTCGGGCCGGGCTGACCAAGTTAAGATTTTGTTCTTGATCGAATGCATCCAGAATTTCACGGCAGATTCGATCATGGGTCATGCGGCGCTGGCGAATTTCCGTCAGATAACGCAAGACCAGATCGACCCCATTACTGGCGATGGATACAAACACATACGGGGTCAGGGTCCCCAGATTAATATGGAAGCGGCGGGAAACCAGATCCTGGCCGGCTCTGGCCCTTTCCACCATCTCGGCGGAAACCCTCTGGGCCACCGCTTCGATGATCTCGCGGGCCCGGCGCCAGTTGCTCTCCAGAGTGACCATGAGGTGAATTTCATCCCAAATGAATGGCGTGGCAGTGGAATAATTGAAGAAGTGGCTTTTAAAAATAAAACTGTTTGGGAAAAAAACCATTCGTCCTGTGGATTGTTCGGCATTCGCGGCATTGCCCACTTCCTGCACCGCGATCCGCAACAAACCGATGTCGATCACATCGCCCTTGACATTATTAATTTCAACCCTGTCCCCCACGCTGATTCCATACTTGCCAATAATTCGAAACCATCCCACCAGGCTGACGATGGGATCCTGCAAAGCGATGGCCAATCCAGCCCCCGCCAGACCCAGCATGGCCGAAAGGCTCCCAAAATCCGAAATGAAGTTCAACAAAACGATTAAAAAAATCACCAGACTTGAGCAGAAGCCAATCAGCTTGCGGAAATAGTAGACGTTTTTTTCTTCCTTGGTGAACTTGTAAGGGACTTTCTTCAAGTAATGCGTAATCACCAAAATTATGACAATCAACCCCAGGATCATTCCCAGGCGGGTGCCAATTCGAATCATGGCCTGGCCGCGATCCTCCGCCGCCTGGCTCCGCCAATTGTCCAGTTTTTCCGAATCTTCCTGGGCCAGCGCGGATTGAGTCCGCAGCGCTTCCAGCATCCAATTGAGGAATTCCTTTTCTTTGTCAAATTGCGCGGACTGGGCCAATTGTTGGTCTGCCTCTTTCAGCAGATTGGAGACGGCCTCTTTGCCCCCGCCTTTTTTCAACTGTTCATAGGCTTGGTTGTAAGATTCCTGGGTTTTGCGATTCAATTCCGCGTGCCTGGCCTGGAGCTGCTCCAGTTGTTGGTTGGTTTGGGCAATACTCTGGTTGCACCTATCCTGAAAATTCAGCGCTCCGCGCAATGCCCGATCGAGAATTTGTAGTTTTTCCTGCCGTGAAAATAAAATTCGGAAGTTGGCCGTGAGTCCAGCGCTAGCTCCGGTCCCTAGCCCCGAGCGGGAGGAATCGGCGGAATAGGAAGTGGCGGCCGAGGGCGCCAGCGGCTTGGAACCCGGAGCAGTCATTTCCTGTTCCAGCAGATTGAGCCGTTCCTCCAGTGTCCGTGTATCCACGCGGGGATTGGCGCTCTTTTTGCGCCGATAATCCTCAATATCGAGGTTGGACCCAGCCAGATCCATCTTCTTATTGGCAATATCCGCCTCTTGTTGAGCCTCGTCCACTGCCTTCTGGACGCGACGAAAGCTCTCGGGAGTCGCGGCCCGCTTGAGACTCTGGTGAGCGGAATCGAGCTTTTTTTTGGCGGCCTCTACATCGCTGTAAAGCTTCCAGACATCGGCTGCCGCTTTATCGTATTGGCTTTGCTCGGGAGTAGCGGCTGCCTCCTTCTGTTCGGCGCCGGATTTTTCCGACTCTTTGGATTGGCGCCGGGCCATCTCGAACTCTTTCTTCAAAATTTGGCGAGTCAGCTCCAGATGTTCCTCGGCTAGGCTCCGCTCCAAAGCAGAGGAAGCGTACCCTTGCAAATCCACGGCCGCACGATAGCGCCTGGCAGCGGATTCCAACCGCTTCAAGATCTGAACATACTCGCGATCCGCCGCACTGAGATTGGCCTCTTGGTTAGACGCACTTCTTGGCTGGCAAGCCCCCAATCCGAGCAACCACAAAATCAAAGACAGCTTTTTAATTTGAATTTTCATCTTCGATGAGGCAATGCCGGCGAGATCTCGTTCCACTTTTAGGAACCGATGGATCGGCTGAATCGAATTTCGATTCAAAATCGCCGGCGTTGCCACCTCACGCATCCTAGTGGATGAATCAAAGAAATTTTGAAGATCAACAGCCGCGATTTCGAAATCGCCACTCAAATCCGGATGTTAGATTCATATAAATTTACTTCGACAAAGGTCAGATAAAATGGTCTAGATTCGCACATTATTCCCATCATAGAGATTTTTATTTTACCTTGAACTGACTTCTCCGCGATCAAAAAAAATTCGGATTGAATTGGGCTCATACAAACGGGTTCCGCCTCATGATCAAACCGTCTGGCAATTCTTGCCAAATCGAGAGCATCCATGATTAGGAGGCGAAAGGTTTCAATCGTCACTCCCGGATGGCGGTTACTTAGAGTCCATTTATATAGTCCGTTTTCGACAAATAATGAAAAGGCCGGAAAAGGCGGCACCTCCTGTTGTGTCAACGCTGTAGGGCGGTTGTGTCAACCGCCGGGGCTGCTTCCCCGACGTTTTATAAAAACGCCCTACAAGGAAGGACATTCCTCGCAGCTCAAAATTATGCCTTTATTAAAGGACTCTACTTAAGGACACTATTCGGCGCCGCGTCCAGCTTGTCTCTCATTCCTGGATGCGCCGAGGCCAATCCGAGGAAGATCATTCAATTTCTATAAAGAAAAAAATGAACGAAACGGCAATCTGCTGCTACTCAATGGGCGATCAAGAAGGTAGTAAAATCCTCAAGCTGAATGATGGAGTCATCTATGAAAAACCGATTTTTCTGGAGTGCTTTGATTGTCTGGTCCCTGATCATGCCTGCATCTTTGTTTGCCTGCAGTGCGATTACCGTCGTGAAGAATGGGAAGGTCGTAGTGGGCGGAAACGCCGACACTTCATATACAACCTCAATGAAGCTTAAAGTCACGCCCAACAAGGATGGATTGTTTGGCCGGATGTGCATCAGCATGGACACGGTTCCCGGATGGACCTCTGTCGGAATGAAATGTATGAACGATCAGGGTCTCGTCATCACACATGCCAACGTGCCTCGAGGGGAAACTCCGTACGATCCCGACAAACCTCATTTCCGCCATAATTTCCTGGAAAATATTGTCTCGGAATGTGCCACCGTAAAACAGGCCATCGCCATGGTCAAAGCTTACACCTTGCCCGCCGAACACGGAGTCTTCGTGCATCTCATGCTCGCGGATATAAGCGGGGAGGCCGCTGTCATCGAGTGGATCGACGGAGAAGTGAAAGTCATTCCACGCAATGGCGACACCCTTTTTATGACAAACCACTTTTTGACCAAACCTGAGACCGCCGGCGGACCGAATTCGCGCTACAACCGGGGAATGAGGATGCTGCCGCAAATACAGGAGGCCTCGCCTGAGGCCGTGGCTCCGCTGTTGAAAGAGATCAGTGTGGGAGCAACATTGAAGGGGAAGGAATTCGGCACGTTGAATTCCACCATCTGGGATATCTCTAATCGCCGACTCTATGTTTATTATAAGCGGGATTTCGATCACCCGCTCACTTTCGATCTCGGCTCCGAGTTGGCCAAGGGTGAGCATATCGTGGAATTGAGAGATCTGTTCCCCAATCCGGTTCCATTTGAAACGGCATGGCGTGACGAGAATGGTCCAGTGGACCCGTCACGAATCAAGGGGCAGAAGTAATCAAGCCTTCCGCCGCAAGGCTCCGGCCCAAGAATATAATCCCAGCGGAAATGAGAGCGGGACGGAGCCGCCTCGGCGGCTCTGCTTCCTTTTTCCATCCTGCCGAATCCTCTTTAAACCTGAGAACAATTAGAAGCGGCAATCAGAGTGTCTTTTAGAGTGCAGTGATCGTGTCACCACTTTCCCTGGCGCGATCCGCTCACTGGCGGGCCAGAAAAAGGCGCGGACACGTCCGCAGACTCCAAAATGTACCGCACCGCGATTCACATCATCTCAACGCCACTTTTGATTGCACCCCTTTAATCCTTATTCACTCCCCTTCCATCCGTCACAAATGATAAGCTAAGAGACAGTTCCATCGTCGTGTCTCCACAAATAAAAGTCGAATGAGGGGGGAATGCAAATCCATGCTGACATCACGCGAAAGGGTATTGACGGCCCTGTCACATCAACAGCCGGACCGGGTCCCACTCGATTTAGGCGGCAATCAAACTGGCATACATAAATTCGCCTACCAGCGGTTAATCGATCATCTGGGATTGAGCGAAGACATCGTGATCATGGATTTGGTCCAGCAACTTGCCTTGCCTTCCGAAGCCGTCCTGGAGCGATTGCGGATAGACACACGATATGTTTGGGCACAAGGTGCGGAGAGTTTCCATGCTGAAGTGGTCCGCCGCCAGCGTGGCGGCCGCACATGGAATGATTTCACGGATGAATTCGGCGTCACCTGGTCGATGCCCGACGATACCCCAAATTATTTCGACATCTCGCATTCCCCCCTGGCGGGGCTCTCCTTCGAACAGATCAAGCGTCACCCTTTCCCCAAAGGGGATGATCCCAGCCGCTTCGCCGGATTGCGACAGCGCGCCCTGCGGATTCGCGAGGAGACTCCCTATGCCGTCATCAGTGGGATTTCCGGTGTTGTCTACGAAATCTGCTGGTACATGCGCGGGATGGAAAATTTATTCATCGACATGATCGAACAGCCGGAAATCGTGGAGTACCTTCTCGATTGCACTCTAAAATATTGGATGGATTGGTTCCGGCTTTTCCTCGAGGAGGTGGGAGATGTCGTGGACGTCATCATGATTGGTGATGATCTAGCGGGACAAAACGGTCCGCTGGTGCCGCCTCGAATTTATCGCACTCTGGTAAAGCCCCGCCAGAAACGACTCGTGCAATTCATCAAGTCGCGTACGCCTGCCAAGATTTGGTACCACTCCTGCGGTTCAGTCATTCCGTACATTCCGGATCTCATCGATAATGGCATTGACATTCTTAACCCGGTGCAGATTGCAGCTAAGGACATGATTCCATCCAAGCTTAAAGCGAATTTTGGGGCCCGGCTTTCCTTCTGGGGCGGAGGAATCGATTCCCAGCGAATTCTCCCCTCCGCTACACCCGAAGAGGTGCGCAAGAATGTTCGTCTCAATTTCGAGGCTTTTAAGCCCAACGGCGGATATATTTTCAACAGCGTGCACAACATTCAAATGGATGTCCCGCCGGAAAACATCCTCGCCCTCTATGATGCCGCTCATGAATTCGGATCATATCAGACTTGAAACAACGGCTTTCAAGGCGCAGGAAATTTCCGATTACTCTGGAAGGTGAGATTCCATTCGACGGGAATCTACAGGACAAATGATGCAACCATTTTTGCCCTCGCTGCCCGAGTTGAAGAACAAACCTGACTTCGAAATGGCCTTGAAGCGCATCTACGCTTGGTTTGAACAGGCTGTGATCGATCGTCCCCCCATCCGTTTCACCGCCCATAACGCAGATTACGCACAAGCCCGCGTCTTGGAAGGAAGGCGCTGGCCCGATTTGAAAAGCCGATGGTTCGATGCGGAGTACCAGGTGGACTCTTACCGTGCGTCCATCGAAGGGGAAATTTTTCTGGGAGAGACATTCCCGGCATTCTGGCCCAACTTGGGGCCGGAAATCTATGCGGCATTCTTCGGCGCGGAGCTTATTTTTGGCGAAGTAACCTCCTATTCCGTGCCAATTATCCAGGATTGGAGCGGGATGGAGACTCTATGCCTCGACCTAAATTGCGAATATTTCAGGAAACTCGAGGAGTTGACTGCCATTGCGCTCGACAAAGCCAACGGCTGGTATTTGACAGGATACACAGACTTGCACGGAGGAGTCGATATTGCCGCTGCTTGGCGGGACCCTCAACAATTCTGCATCGACCTAGTCACGGAACCCGACAAGTGTCGCCGCTTGATTGAGCTTGCCTCCCGGGATTTCCAGAAAGTCTATGACCATTTCGATGCTATTTTGAAGAGCCGTGGGCAACTTTCCATAACTTGGATGGGAATTCCCTCCCAAGGAAAGCTGCATATCCCGAGCTGCGACTTCGCCTCGATGATTTCCCCCACCCTCTACCGTGAATTCTGCCATTCCCTCCTGGTGGAGGAAGTAAAACCGATGTCGCATAATATTTATCATCTGGATGGGAAGGGAGTGGCACGGCACTTGGATTTAATCTTATCGGTTCCGGAAATTAATGCCATCCAGTGGGTTCAGGGAATGGGGTTGGATCAGCCCATTATGCAGTGGATCCCTCTTTTGAAACGGATACGGAAGGCAGGCAAATCGCTGGTAATTGATTTGGAGCTCGACGAATTGGAGCCATTCATGGAAGCCCTGCGGCCCGAAGGAATATTGCTTTGCATGTCCGTGGACCCATCCGCGCGCCCGGAAATCCTGCGTCGGCTGGAGAAGTGGACATAGGTCGTGAAAATGACTAGCGAATCGCTTTGACCCGTCGCGAGGATTTTATGACATATCAATATCGGGCATTTGTATTTTCTCTAGCGCAGTGGGCCTTGCTGCTCTTGATTCCAAAGCTTGCGATGGCGGCTTCTGAGGTTCCTTTTTCTTATACCGCCTATCGATTTGAATCCGCGGAACAATGGAGGATCGAAGGTTTCGGAAACATAGGCAATTCCCGATGGGAAAGGGAGAAGCTAAGGCTCGATTTTTCTCAGGGTGCCCAATGGATATCCCTGATCCCTCCCGACCGGTCCTTACTGGGAAATGTAAAATCGATAAAGCTGAAATTGAGCGGAAACGCGGCAGGTCATCCCGTACACTTATTCGTGAACACCCATTTCATGACTTTCCATAAAATTGTCGGAGAGCTGAATGGCTTGCGGACATCCATCCTGGAAATTGAAGCCCCGCCAGGGCCCGGCTGGCAGTGGTTTGAAGGGGAAAACGATGGGAAAAGGCACGGTCCGCTGCGCATTGGAGAAATTCGTTTTGAGGCCGCCGGCCGGAGAGACCGCTGCGAGATAAAGTTGGCTGATATGACGGTGGAGGGAATCGTTCCAGCCAACAAGCGTGTTCTGCTGACGGCACGCAGCTCAACGGATAAATCAAGTCCCAGCTTTCAGGCTGAACTCCGGTCCCTTGCCGATATTCCCCTGACGGGCAAATTGTCCTGGAAGCTCCGCGATTGGACTAGCCAGGAACTAGGCCAGGGGAGCCAATCCGTGAAAATTTTGTCCGGCATGAAAAAACTTTCATTAATTATCTCTGCTCCAAAGTCGATCCCATCCAGGAAATTTGTTGAGGCAGAAATCAGCCTCATCCTTCCTGGTCAGGAGGTCCTTATCGTAAAGCCTTGCTGGCTGGCTCCTCCCTATCGACATCAGGATACAACACTGGCGCCCGACTCGCCTTTTGGTATGGGAATCTACCTGGGCCGGTATGAAGGGGCTGAAATGGAAAAGGTCGCCCGAAAAGCCCGGGAGGCGGGAGTAAAATGGTCTCGCGAAGATTTCGAATGGCAGCGGATAGAACCCCGTCCGGGGGAATTTCACTGGGAGCACCAGGACTATCTGCTAAAAGTGGCAAAAGCGAACGGAATTACCGTTTATGCCATCGTCGCCTATTTCCCCCCATGGTCTAAAGGCTACACCGACGAAGGAGTGGAACAGTACGCCGATTTTTTGCGGGAGCTTGTCAAACGTTACAAGATCGACATTCACCAATGGGAAATCTGGAATGAACCCAACATCTTTTTCTGGCAAGGCCCCAAGGAACTGTACGCAAAGTTGCTTATTAAAAGTCACCAAGCCATTAAGGAAATAGATCCTTCCGCTCAGGTATTAGGCATTTCCACAGCCGGGATTGACTACGGATTCATCGAAAAAATGCTTGCGTTGAAAACGCCCTTTGACATCTTGACCATTCATCCTTATCGAAAAACGCTGGATGACGCTGATTTTATCCAGGACTTGAAAAAAGCATCTGACATGGTAAAGCTCCCCGACGGGAGTCCCCGTCCAGTCTGGCTTACGGAAATGGGTTGGGCTACTCATACGCCGCATAATGCAGCCGATCAGGATTTCCAGCCGGTGACGTTAAGATCACAAGCGGAACTGATTGCCCGCAGCTATCTCTGCTCGATTGTTTCCGGTATTGAACCAAGAACCTTTTGGTATGATTTTCGGGATGACGGAGATGATCCTTTCTATTTTGAACACACTTTGGGCATCCTATACAGGGACTTTCAACCCAAACCTGCCTATGCGGCATATGTCACAATGGCCCGCCTTCTCAAGAACAAAAAGATGGCTGGCCCATTGGTTGTGCCCATCGGCACATTTGGCTTTCGATTCACGGATGCTCAGGATTCCAACCGGTTGACCATGGCCATTTGGAACCCTAATCATGATGCTTCCATTCAATTGACAGTCCCCGAAGGGGAGTACCTTTGCGTGAACGCCATCGGCGAGGAAAATGAGATAGAGCTTATCCCCGCGAGTTCATCAGGTCTGGAGAGGGTACTGACCCTTGAATTGAAGAAAGGAGCACCGCTCTACCTGGTCCGAAAATAGAGGCACCCCTCCAGGTCCACAACCTGCCAGAGAAGAGAATATCCTATTTCCATCCCAACCTTTTTCTTGTGCTAAAAATTGAGAAACCAACCGTGATCTTCCGTTAAATCTTCACAATCAATTTCCCCTGGTGCGAACCATCGAATAGCTTATTGATGGCGGTGGGAGCGTTCTTCAGTCCTTCCACAACATCGACGCGGTACTTGAGCTTGCCCGCACGATGCCACTCAACCAGCTCTTTTGCCGCCTCCCTCGCCCGTCCCAGATAGTCCAGCACGATAAAGCCTTCTACCCGAGCCCGTTTGATCAGGATTTGGGGGAAATTGTAAGGCCCCGGGACTGGCCGCTTGGCATTGTATTGGGAAATCAACCCGCAGAGGACAATTCTGGCACGATTGTTGATCAAGCCGAGCACGACATCCAGGATCTGCCCGCCGACATTCTCGAAATAGACATCAACCCCGCCGGGGCAGTGCTTTTGAAGACTTTGCTGGAGCGGGTCAGTTTTATAGTTGATGGCAGCGTCAAAACCCAATTTCTGAGTAATCCACCGGCACTTTTCATCGCTGCCGGCAATCCCTACCACCCGGCATCCTTTGATTTTTCCAATTTGTCCAACCAATGAGCCGACAGCCCCCGCCGCCGCGGACACCATAAGAGTCTCCCCCGGCTGAGGTTTCCCGATTTCCAGCAGACCGAAATACGCCGTAAGGCCGATGTGACCCAAAAGGCCAAAGTACGCCGTGAGCGGCAGTGCCGGATCCCAAGTTAGCGGAGTAAGACCCGCGCCATTGCCCAGCAGAAATTCCTGCCATCCGATCATTCCCTGCACCAAGGTTCCGGCCGGAAAATTGGGATGACGGGATTCTTCCACTTTTCCCACGGCAATGCCGCGCATAACTTCACCGATGCTCACCGGAGGCAAATAAGTGGCTGCTTCTCCTGCCCAGCCTCGATTGGTGGGATCCAGCGAGAGGTAAAGATTTCGCACCAACACTTCCCCTTCAGCCAATTCTCGAACGGGAATTTCCCGCCAATCAAAATCAGTCTCTTTGAACATCCCTACCGGTCGTGCCGCCAAACACCATTGATGATTCATTTTTTGTGCCATGGCTTATCCTTTCCAATTATCCTTATCAAAATAACACATCGACTCATAGATGGGGGTAATCCGAGAAGTAGAGATGCCGAAAGTTTCCATGGCTGCCAATAGCCTCGAATAATTTAGCAAAAGGGGAGCAGTGCCGCGTGGCCTTTAATAGGGACGGTTCGTTCGTTTGCCGGCCCTTCATGAATCGTCCGATTATAGTCGGCCAGAGCGCCATTTCGGCTGTCACGGCAATCGCACAAGCGGCCTGCCACATAGTTGTTCCATTGGAAAAACAGCAACTTATATTTTTTTTGCACTTGTACCCGCACCTTTCCTGCCGCGATCTTTGTTAGAGTAAATTAGTATTGTGGCAATGACTCTGCAGCTCCAAGGTCAGAGAAAAAGGGGAAATATGACACATCATATCCTTCAAAGAGTTCAGCGATTCAACGAAGGGCGTAATCCGGAGCGATTGAAGCTGAAATACGCTCATATGCGGGAAAGCAGTTTTGTTTTTTATCGGGGCACTTGCCACCTTTTTTATGAGGATTGGCCTCGTGAAACCATGCTCAACAACGCCCCACCGGTGTGGATTAGCGGCGATTTGCATTTACAAAACCTCGGGTGCTACAAAGGAGACAACCGCCTGGTTTACTTTGATTTGAACGATTTTGACGAGTCCGCGCTGGCCCCCTGCAGTTGGGAACTGGCCCGGCTGCTCACCAGTATCCATGTGGCTTCCCGGCCCTTGAATTTGGGGGAAGCCAAGGCTTTGGATCTTGCCACACGATGCCTCAGAGCCTATGCAGCGGCATTGTCGACGGGAAAAGCAAAAACCATTGAGCGGGAAACCGCGGAAGGCATGGTGCGTGAACTCTTGGAGAGCATAGAACAGAGAAAACGAAAGGATTTCTTGGACAAAAAGACTGAATATAAGGCAGACAAAAGGCGGATAATTCTTGACGGAAAGCATACTACGCCTGTCACTCCCGAAGAGAGAAAAGCAATCGAGGAGTTTATGGCACTTTGGGCTAAGAGCCAGGAGCAGCCGGGCTTTTATCAAATTCTCGATGTCGCTCACCGTATCGCGGGGGTCGGGAGTCTGGGAGTGGACCGCTACATTCTTCTCGTGGAAGGAAAAGGTTCTCCCGACAAGAATTACCTCCTGGACCTCAAAGAAGAATTTCCTTCCTCATTGAATCCTTATCTCACGCCGGCCCAACCTCATTGGAGGAGTGAAGCCGAAAGAGTAGTGGCGATTCAACAGCGTGCACAAGCCATCAGCCCAGCCCTGCTGACCTCCGTCACCATTAGAAACAAACCTTATGTGCTCCACGAACTGCAGCCCACCGAGGACAAGATCGACCTCACCAACTGGCATGGAAAGCTGTCTCGCCTGGAAGATTTGGTGGAGACCATGGGAGAAGTGACGGCGTGGTCTCATTTGCGAAGCAGTGGCCGCCAGGGATCCTCCATTGCGGACAGCTTGATTGAATTTTCCCAGTCGTCGGGATGGCAAGAGGAATTGCTTGGCTATGCTGCCTCTTATGCCAAACAAGTTGAGGCAGATTACCAAGAGTATTGCGGGGGAACCATTTGATTCGCACAGCTTGTTTCAAGCTTCAGAAGATCAAATTGTTGGATCTGACGTAGAAGAAACTCAAACCGAGGTTTCTTCCCTTCAGGCCATGCTCCCTTTTTTGTCCAGGTTAAAAGCCGCCACATAAAAAGTGAAAAGAAAATGAAGAATGCCGAGCCTATTACCCGGCACATCTTACCTAGTGAGGATTTTAATCAGGTGCAAGGCTAGATAAAGGCTGCAGAAAAAGCCTTCCGAGTCTCCGTCTGGCTAACACGCGTTCCCAAACATCCTGAATTCTCAAATTTCCTTACTGCAGTCCATGAATCCATCCCCCAATGCCGTCTACTAGAAATGGGAAGGTGAATTTTCCTCACCAGCTGGAAATCTTCCATCATTGCTGCTACCGATGTATGATCCATCAGCGAAGGCGCAGGTCGATGCCCGTTGGTCCTCTTCAGCTGTGGGGGGATTTACCCTCCCGACCCATTCCTCCCTGAAGCATCTCTGCCTCATTCCTTTTTGAATTCCGCCAATTATCCCAATAAAAAGACACACCAGGCTATAATGGCGATAATCCGGAATGAAAAGGGCTCGGATGCTTCCATGGCTATTGTTGGCATTGAGCTGATGCACAAATTTCGAAGGAGGAAGCGGGGAATAATTCAAGCCAGTTTCCATGATCGATGAGGATCAAACAATGAAAAGCATGATATCAGGAATAGTCATGCTGCAATTGATAAATTCAGCATTTGTGGTGAAAATCAAAGAGGGAGTGTGACAAAAATCATGAAAATCCTTTTCGGCGCAATGCTGATATTTGCAGCTAGTTTCAACTGTAATGCAGATCAATCGTCTCAAATCGAAAACCCGAAAAATTCCGATAAGCGACAGCGGATGGTGCGCATTGGCACTGCGCAACCCCGTTCGAGAATCATCGATTGGCGGCTGGAGCCCAGCCAAGCTTTGGCCGCCGTTGACAAATCGCTCGGAGAACTCGTGCAGCTGGTGCATCGGGCAGGAACCGCGGGGTGTGACATCCTGGCATTGCCTGAGGACACATTGGGATTGCTTCAATGGGAGTTGGGAAACAAGGCGAATATGAAGGAAGTTTTGCCGGCGACCGTGGAGCAGATGTTGAAGCGATTGGGGGAGGCAGCGGCCGCTCATCGGATGTATCTCATTTGCTGCAATGATACCATCGAGCCGGATGGCTCTTATTACAATACGGCTTTTTTTATTGGCCGCGATGGAAGGGAAATCGGGCGTTACCACAAGGTCCAACCGACCGTCGCCGAATCGGATCGAAGGCGCGGTGAGAGTTTTCCCATATTTGAGACCCCTGACCTGGGAGGAGTGGGATTGCTCATCTGTTACGACATGGTCATGCCAGAGTCCACCCGCTGTCTGGCGCTTGCGGGAGCCGACATCATCTTCGTGCCTACGCTCGGCGGCGCCATTACTGCCGGAGATCCGAATGACTCCGGTGACGATCTGAATCGCGCGGCTTTCCGAACGCGAGCGGCCGATAATTTTGTCTACCTGGTGGTCGCAAAACGCAATGACGGCTCCATGATCGTCTCGCCGCAGGGTAAAGTGTTGGCGGAGGGAAAAAATCCTGAGGACATTGTCGTGGCAAACATCAATCCGTTCAGCGAACGCGGAGGGGGTGACGCCATGAATTTCCAAGTCGACATGCGGGCCCGGCTCTTTCGCGAGCGGAATCCTGTTGCTTATGGTCTTTTGACTGACCCGAATCCGCCAGTGCTAAAAAAAATCCCTCGCACCATCACGGTTGATGAAGCGGTTCGTCTCTGGGAAAAGCTCACCACCGTGGGCCCAGATCAATTTGAGCAAGCTGAAAACCTCATGAAGTCAGGGAAAAAGCAGGAAGCCATTCAAGCCTTCGAGAAACTGCGGATGGAATTCCCAAACAGCTGGATTGATCGCGCCGCTAACCAACGATTGATGGAGATCCGCGTGGGCAAACCGCATTCTTAAGGATTCAAATCTGACATTTTCCTCTTCCGATGATTTAAGGAGGCCAACGGTCTAAACAAAGCCTGGTTTACTTTGCTGAAGATCGCGCAATTGGCTCCAATGCCCAGCGCCAGGATGAGGAGGATGATTACACTTTCGCGCGGGTGGCGGCGCATCTGCCGCAGGGCAAAACGAACATCTTGGAAAAATCGTTGCATGAGGCCTCCTACAAAGCGTGAAGGCTCAAATCCTTATGTGGTAAGCGATTCGATCAGAGGAACCAATCCGGCCAATGAGTCTAGCCGATGGACCGGTTTCCCTTCCAGATCTTCATCGTTCACCGTCTCATGTTCCCAGCAGAGAGAATACTCCACCTGGACAGCCTGTCCGCCGATTGCCAGCACGGGAAGAATATCCGACTTCAGGGAGTTGCCTACCATCAGGAAGGAAGCTGGATCGATTCCATACTTGTTCAAAACGGCTCGATAGGTTGCAGGTGTCTTTTCCGTGAGAATTTCAATCCCCCGAAAATACCGGATTAAACCCGATCGGGCGATCTTCGACTCCTGATCGAAGAGGTCGCCCTTGGTGATCATAAGCAGAGGAAAGGATTGGCTTAATTTCTCCACGGTTTGCCTGGCGTGGTCTAGAAGCTCTACCGGCGCGCGCATCATGGACTTGCCCAAATTGATGATTTCCTGAATCTCCTCAGCCGAAACCCGGTTTTCGGTCAGTTGAATAGCCGTTTCAATCATGGAAAGAACGAAGCCTTTGATCCCGTAACCAAAATCCTTCAAATTGCGCATCTCGGTTTCGAAGAGCTTTTTTTCGATCTCCATGGCCGGATGATATCCGGACAGGAGATGAGTATATCGATCCTGAGTCAAATGAAAGAGAGTCTCATTATGCCAGAGAGTATCGTCGGCGTCAAAACCGATCCATTGAATCATAGGGCTTCCTTGTGCTTCAGCCCCGGCGCATAGGCGGTCTCCAGTTTTTCTTGCAGCCTCCGGCAATCCTTCTCACCTAAAAAAGCCGCCGCCAAGGCGTTGTGGTTGCATTGGTAAAATTCCGGAATACCCCATCCAAAGGTCTGATGCAGCCGCTCATATTCATCCGATAACGATATGTTGGTGAGAGTGCGGCCATCGGTGTTGATTCCCACTGAAATGCCGGCTTGAAAAAGACGATCCACGGGGTGGTCGGCAAAAGACTCAAACAATCCTATCTGGATATTGCAGGATGGGCAGACTTCCAGGTGAATGCCGCGATCTCGCAATTCAGCGGGCAAAGCCGGATCTTCGAGGCTGCGGACGCCATGCCCAATCCGGTTGGGTTGAAGTTGCGACAGGGTCTCCCGGACACTTTCGGGGCCTCTGGCCTCCCCGGCATGAGCCGTGCGCGGAAGTTCTCGCTGCCTGGCAAAGGTAAAAGCGGGAATATGGTTCGCCAGCGAGAATCCAGCTTCGTCGGCAGCCAAATCCAGCGCGGCGATGCAGGTTCCGCGGAATTCATCCACAAGTCTGGCTGTCTGCATGCTTTGATCGCTTGTGAAATGCCGCAATGCGCAGAGAATGACTCGCGACTCAATTCCTGTTTTGCGGACACAACGGGAGACGGCTTCCGCCACCGCCGACACAACTCGGACCGGAGTCAATCCCCTGCGCAAATGAAGGAGAGGGGCAAAACGGATCTCGCCATAAATTACATTGTCCCGCCGGAACTGATCGAATAAATCCTCCACGGCGATTTGCAATCCCTCTTCCGTTTGCAGAAGCGCCAAACTGTTGTCGATATAAGAAAGGAATTCCGCCAGATTCGCGCACTGGGCAAGCCCGACATATCGGCGCCGGTAGGATTCCAGGCCAATCCCCGGCTCCAACGAGGAGACTGCCCGCCAGCTCAGGCAACAATCCAAATGGACATGGAGTTCCACCTTGAGCAGAGTCTCGATCAAAGTTCTGGACAATGTCCCATTGGCAAAAATCACGCAAAACCTCCAATCGACAAAATCCTAAATACCTTGGGACCCTCCCGCCTGTCAAGGTTTAAGGGCAACAGGCTCAAGCAAGCCAAATAGGAAAGCCAGGCCGTCAGTACTAGGAGAGGATGAAAATTTGCAGTGAAGGTGGAACACACGCGCGGAGAAGCCCATCCCTCATTCTTCATCCCTCATCCCTCATCCTTCATCCCTCATCCTTCATCCCTCATCCCTCATCCTTCATCCTTCATCCCTCATCCTTCATCCGGTGGGTCACATGCGCCCGCTCCGCGCACACAACTTCATGCCCGCTCGCATCCCAATTATCGCTGATCGATTGCACCGCAAAAATCCTCAAGGGGAAAATCGGCTTTTAAATTTTGGTGTTCCAACTTGATAAGAGAAAAGAGCACCATAAAATATAAGGTGGAATGCTCGTGGACTGAACGGATTTAATTCCCCCGGCTCATGGGGTAATCAGGCAGCGTAGAGCTATGATTACTGGAAATCGAACGAAGGATTCCCTCTTCAAAGAAATCGAGAGGCTGGAAAATCAGCTCAAGAAGACCAAGGAAGAGGCTGAGGAACAGAGACAAGTTTCCGCGGAAGCTATAAAGGAAAACAAAGCGCGGCTTTTTAGCATTGTGGAATCCGCGATGGATGCCATCCTTAGCGTCGATTCACGACAGAACATCATCGTCTTCAATCGAGCCGCCGAATTGATGTTCCACTGCTCCGCCATCGATGCCATCGGACAGCCGCTCAGCCAGTTTATTCCGGATCGATTCCGCCATATACACCGGGAGCATATCAGCCGTTTTGGCTCCACGGGCGCCTCTTCACGCCACATGGGAGCCTTGGGAACCATCAGCGGCCTGCGTGCGGATGGAGAGGAATTCCCCATTGAAGCCTCCATTGCTCAATGCGAAGTGGGAGGCGAAAAAATCTACACCGTCATCATGCGGGACATTACGGAAAGGAAAAAAGCGGAAGACGCCCTGAAGGAAAGTGAAGAGCGCTTCCGCTTACTGGCCGATCAAGCCCCGGTCTTGATCTGGATGGGGAATGCTCATAATTCCCGATCCTTTTTCAACAAAGGATGGCTGGAATTCACGGGCAAGACCGTGAAGGAAGAGGCTGGCGACGGCTGGGCAAGAGGGATACACCCCGACGATTATCAAAGGTACATGGCCATTTGTTCGTCCTCTTATATTGATCGTCAGCCGTTCCAAATAGAATTTCGGCTGCGCGGACACGATGAGGTCTACCGCTGGATATTGGACCGTGCGGTTCCCCGCTTCGATTCGGATGGAACCTTTGAAGGTTTTGTCGGCTCATGCGTCGATATTACCGAGCGGAAACAAAGTGAGGAATTTTGGGCCCGAATGGCGACCATTTTGGAACAAATGGCCGATATGGTGGTGGTAACGGAACCAGATGGCAAAATCGTTTTTGTCAATCAAGCCAGCCAGCGAATTTCCGGCTATGCCGATTATGAACTGATTGGAAAACTGCCCCGGGTATTCAAGAGTGACCAGCACAATTCCAAGTTTTTCGAAAGCATGTGGCAAACGGTCCTCCGGGGAAACATTTGGTCCGGGCAGATCACCAATCGCAAGAAAGACGGAAGCCTTTGCCAGGAAAGCATGGTGATTTCGCCAGTCCGGGACAAAGAGGACAAGATCATCAATTTCGTCTCGATCCGCCGTGACATTACCAAACAATTGACGCTGGAAGAACAGTTCAGGCAGGCGCAAAAAATGGACGCCATTGGCCGGCTCGCGGGCGGGGTCGCCCATGATTTCAATAACATTTTGACGGTGATCAACGGTCTGAGCGAACTCATGATGTTTGACCTCACTCCTGGGGATCCGAGTTATGAGAATCTCAAGGAAATCCTCCAGGCGGGTGAAAAAGCCGCCAATTTGACGCGGCAATTGCTCACCTTCAGCCGGAAGCAATTGGTGGAGACCGCCATTTTGGATATCAATGAAATTGTGGCCAACATGGACAAGATGCTGCGCCGGTTGATAGGAGAAGATATTGAACTGATCACCGTGTTAGGCGTCTCGCCCGATCCCATCGAAATGAATCCTGGCAACCTCGAACAGATCATTGTGAATCTCGCGGTCAACGCCCGCGATGCCATGCCGAATGGAGGCAAGCTCATATTGGAAACCGCCAACGTTGAGTTGGACGAAGCCTATGCTTCCTTTCATTCCGGCATGGAGCCCGGATCTTATGTCATGCTGACCGTCACCGACACTGGTTGTGGCATGAGTCCGGAAATCCAATCCAAAATCTTCGAGCCTTTTTTCACCACCAAAGAAGTCGGGAAAGGTACGGGATTGGGGCTTTCGACCGTATATGGCATTGTGCAGAGCCACTGCGGCCACATTTGGGTTTACAGCGAGGAGACGAGAGGGACTATTTTTAAAATTTATCTTCCTGCCGTAATAGATCCGAAGTCCACTTTGGCTCCCCAACGCGAGTTGCATCTCAAGGGGGATAAAAATGTGCTGTTGGTGGAAGACGATGCAAGCGTCCGCAGATTGGGCAAAATGATTTTGACCAAGGCCGGATTTCAGGTCTTTGAGGCAAACGATGGACGCGACGCCCTGCAAATGGCAATGACGATTGAGGAGAGGATTGATATCCTCGTCACCGATGTCGTGATGCCAAACATGTCGGGCCGCCAATTAGCCGAGGAAATTAAGAAGATCCTTCCCGAGATCAAGGTTTTATTTGTAAGCGGTTACACCGACCAGGCTTTTGCCCACAATGATGAGTTGATGGAAGGGGATGCCTTCATGCAAAAGCCGTTTACCGCGGCCGGTTTTATTCAACGAATCAACGAAGTCTTGCAGCATTCCTCCAATAGGAAACCCAATTAATCCTTGCAAGCCGCTATAGCCGCAATATTCCGCCATATTGCCATGCCGGGGAATCATAATGACCGCAAATGAAGGAGGCGGGGTGCCCTCAGGCCGTCGGAGCAGGTTTGGCAAACTCAGGCGGGGGCACCCCACCTCCATCTACGCAATTATCGAGGGAGTTACTCATGCCAGCACGGCTGGCTCAACAAGACAATGAAAATGAGGTGCTGACTCCGATAAAGAACCGTTCGTCCTGAGCTTGTCGAAGGATGGACGGTTCTTTCGTGGCAAGTCGAGCCAACCAAGGGATTAGTTAGCTTAACATCATTGGGAAAACCTTGTTTTGCTCGTCCGCATATCCTTCGACAAGCTCAGGGTGAGCGGACTTAGATTTCATTGTTGCTAAGCTGGGATTTTCTAGGGAGCCACACATGCCGGCCTGGCAGGCACAAAAAGAGGATGAGAATCTCCAGACCTCAAAGGTCTCCAAGACCTGTGAGGTCTCAAGCGCTGCGATTTTCTGGGGAGCCTCTCATGCCAGCGCGGCTGGAAGAACAAGAAGATGAAAATGGACATCAAGGTGGGACGCGCGAGTGTGACGAAGTCACCCGTCGCGCGTCGCCTGGCCAGCCTCGCCTGCCGAGCCAGCATGCACCGGTGACGGCGGTCACTCGTGCCCGCTCCACTTTTGCCTTACGGCGATTTTCTTATGAGGGTACACCATCATTCCCTGACATCTTCCGTAGCCAGCACGGGCGCCTGGGTGGCACTTTTGCGAGCAGCCGAACTTACCCGGTATTGATGGCCATCTTTTAAAAGGATGGCAGGAGCATTCCCCCGGCCAGGGGCTCCATCTCCGTTGAATCCGTCAATGATCACGTTCTCAAATTTTTGCATTTCGATTCCATAAGTGAAGAAAGGCTCTCCGACTGCTTCCCATGTCAGGTCAAAATCGTGAATCTCCATATTCCTGACCTGCTCGGCATAAAACGCGGGGATGTCGTGACTGAAGAGTTGCAGTTTGGGATCGAGGACCGGACGCAAGTCAAAGTTCCCCCCGGCAACTTCGTTGAGAGGGCTCTTCTTTAGCTTGAAAGCAACGTCGTGGAAGGTGACATTCTCGATCGGGCTTTCAGCGGATCCATAGACCAGAATGCCCGATTCCCCTTCAGCGATGATGTGACTGAATTTCACATTCCTGATTTTGCCCATGGTGACCTGTTCTTTGTTTCTCACCGCGGAGAGGTGAATAGGTTCCCCATTCCCCCACCAATCGCCGGTATGCAATCGAGTCTTAATAACAATATTGGAAAAAGTAATGTCCTCAATCGACCCTTCATCGCGGGCAAAAATTCCTATCCCCCGGTTGGACCCGGAGATGACCAGGTTGGAAAAAAGATAATTCCGCATATTGTTCTGATCCGCGCCACCAATGCGAATCCCGCTGGAGCGTGAGACCAGGGTGCAGTTGGTCACCGTCACATTTTCCGAGGGGTGCCGCAGTTTTTTATATCCGGGCAAATCGAAATGGTGGTCATATCCCGCCAGCACCAAGGCATCGTCTCCGGTGCGGATATCGCAATTGGAAACCAGCACATTGCTACAGGAAGTAAAGTCGATTCCATCGCCGTTGGCCACCAACAGATTGTTCCAGAGTTTGACGCCGGAGACTTCCACTCCGTCGCAATCCGCGAAATGGACCGTCCAAAAAGGGGAATTCGTGATGAGCAAATCTCGCAACGCCAGATTGCGGCAATTGGAAAAAATGATCATCTGGAAGGGCCTTTCCAATGGCACAACCGGACCATCACCCAGACCATCCGTCACCAGCCGGAACCGTTCTTTTTGCCGAGTATAAGACAGAGCCGCATTCTCAATCTGCTTTGCCCTGTGTAAATCCATAAAGGCATCGCCATTGCCATCAATATTCCCAAGCCCGGTGAGTGAGATGTTTTCCGCGTTTTCGGAATAGAGCAATCCGACCCTCTTCCCTTCCAACATATAATCGGCCAGGTTGGCGCTTCCTTTCAGGATTGCCCCTTTTTCCAGATGAAGGTCCATGTTTCCATAAAGCCTGAGCGCGCCGGAAAGAAATGTCCCACCCGGCACCAGCACTGTCCCGGCGCCATTGCGGCGGCAGGCCTCAATGGCTTTCTGAATCGCAGACGTATTGAGCGTCTTGCCATCCCCCACGGCGCCAAAGTCACAAATATTGTAAGAGGCTCCGAACAGAACCGGGATGCCTAGCAAAGTCATGCATGAAAAAAGGATAATTCTCATTGCCAAGATCATATTGGCGGTAACAATAGGTCTGGTCTTCATAGAACGGAATCCCCTTTGAATGAATTGGCGGCTACGGTCATGTCCTCTCGCGGAAGGAGCGGATGGAAAACCTCTATCCCACAGTCCAATCGCAGGAGACATAATATTATCTATTCTCGTCACTTGCCCGCAACAGGAACAGTGCATCCTTCAGCGGAATCGTCTAATCCACCATCGTCGTTCTGCCAGGCCGATCCTTTTGTCAGTGAGATCGGGAACTAAAGCTTACAACCCGATGGCCACTTCAAATGAGACTCGGATATTTGTCTTTGGTCGCCTGAGAAAATAGCGCAGATGGAGGCGGGGGGCCCTCACCCCGTCTGAGTTTGCTAAGCCTGCTCAGACGGCCTGAGGGCAGGCCGCCTCCATCATCCCATTTTCATCATCCTGCTATGCCAGCTTCGCTGGCTAAACCTCCCGCGGAAATGCGTGGGCTTGTTGATTCTCCCTTGACTTTCCATCGATCTGCATGGTGGAATTGGCATTGAAATCAAATAGGATCAAGGAATTCTGGGAGCCAATACCCGACCTAGGGAACATGACTTGAGAAATTTCGTACTCCTCCTCTGTAGGGGTACCTTGCCGAGCGAACAGGAATGAATAATTGGGACGCTCAAAACATATAGTTAGCCGAAACAAGTGTTCCAAATATCGATTGGGAGGGCAGGATGACCAAAAAGTGGTACAACTATTTTGTTTCAGGTGACTCAATGTCCGAGACGCCACCCGCGGTTGGTCCTCAAGCCGGAAACTCAGCAGCGCCGGCAGCAAAAACATCGGCTCAGACAGTAGCCGAGATTGCGGCGATGGTCCAAATGGAACCCTCCTTTACCCCGCCTCTGGATAAAGCGGGCTCGTTTTCGGAAATCTACCAACAAGCGGAAATCCCGACGCCGACCCACGGATATACCATCATGAAAATCCTGGAAATGCTCCAGAGCGAGCACATCCGCAGCCTGCCGGCAGAGGTGAAGAAAAGCTCCGTCCTATTGGCGCTTGAGGCGGCCGGTGTCTCTCTGAAGGAGGTCATCGAGGATGCCGTGCGCCGCGATCGGGCCTTAGACACTTATGAGCGGGTAATGCAAAAATCTGTGGAGGACCTCGAGCAGCAAAAGACTGAGGAGAACCACGGCCTGGAGCAGGAAATGGAAAAAATGGTGGCGGAATATCGAGGCAAAATTCAAGCCAACAACGAGGCATTGAGACGGCGCAAGGAAGATTTCTTTGGCTGGCGTCTGCAAAAGCAGCAGGAAGAGAAGCGGATCGCCGACGCAGTGGGATACTTTGTCACTGAAAATCCCATCACCACCGCGGTCCCTCCTCTAGCCGGAGGCGGTGATCCGAAAAATCCCGCTCCTGGCCGCAAAGCAGAGTGAGCCCATCTTCTGGAGCCTGGAAATTTTGATTGAGAAATTTGTTGCATCTCCCGACACATCCATGATTATTATCCGCCAGCAGGCGGCCTGAGGAGGAAAAATGTTTCAACGCTTATCGCGTTTGTTTCGCTCGTTTTTCGGTTTCTTCATCTCCGTAGCTGAAAACCCTGAGATCATCTTGGAGCAGAATATTCGCGACATGAATGATCAAGTCCCCCGGATGAATGAAAGCATTGCCATGGTGAAGGCCAACGTCAGCTTGCTTGAGAAGGAAGAAGCCAAGTACAAAGACGACGTATCCGCATTGACGTCCAAGGTTAAAGCGGCCATCCAGGGTGGACGGGACGATTTGGCGGGTGCTTTTGCCACACAACTGGAGCAGTTGCGCGGAGCTCTCGCGCGTACGCAGGGCCAGTTAGTCACGGCCCGGGCTGCCTTTGACAAGGCCATGGCCGTGAAACAGGCTTTCCTGAGGGAGAAGGAGCGGAAGACCCAGGAAGCGATGGGCGCCATCCGGGATTATCGGCGGGCCCAGTGGCAAAAAAAGGTGGCCGATGCCATGGAGCAGTTCGAAGTGGCCGGGATCAGCCAGACGCACGATGAGATGGTACGCAAGATCGAGGAAATGACCGCGGTCAATGAAGCGCGCTTGGACATGGCGCTGGGGAATGTCGATCAACAGCGCGTCAAGATTGAGGAAGAGGCCGAAAAAATGCGCGCTAATGAGCTGGTGAAACAATTCAAGGTGGAGATGGGGCTGCTTTCTCCCGAACCCACCGCGGCTCCGGCGGCAAAGACCATCGGCTCCAAAGAGGGTCAAACCCTCAGTGAATGAGTTTTTATTGAAAAATTGTGACTACTCAGGTAGACAGAATTCGGGAGTTAGAATCCAGAATGGCCTACGAATAGGCATCTAAGAGATTGCTCCAAAAACTTATGAGCCTTTTGCCACACCACAAGGGCATCAAATCTTGTTCATTCTGACTACTGAATTCTGGCTTCTGGCTACAACCTGAGTAGTTACGAAAACTTTAATATGGAATTTCAAGACGGATGTCAGAAACGTGATTTCCGACGTCTGTTTGGCGGTGTCTGCAATGCGGATATCGTCTCCTTGAGCCCCGGAGGCTGGCGTATTTGAGTCAAGTTTTGTGTTGCCATAAGCGCTGATCCCCGCAAGCGGGGACGAAGCCCCATTAGAACAATAATACACAACATCATCTCCTCGTAAGAGCTCGCCCTGAGAGATTTAAAAAGCAGAGGAATGGAGGCACAAAGATGGGAATAAAAATTGAAAAAGGCGGTTGGCTCCTGATTTTTCTGATTGGTTTGGGCTTGGTGGGGTATAGCCTTTACAGGTATGGCGTCCTGGATGTGAGCAAGTGGACGGGCAGGCGCTCCGCGGGGGGAACGGTGGACACCGCCAAACCTCTCCCCGTTTCCAGCTCTTCTGAAACCAGCGAAGTCCGCGTGCGGGTGAACATTTGGGTGGGTTGTGCCCCCGGCTTGGTCGCCAATGGCGGACTGGATACCGTTCCCGATTCCATTTACGCCAAAAAAGGGCTGAAGGTCTCCTTCAAAATCATCGACGATTGGACGGAAGGAGCATCGGCATTGGCCACGGGAAATGTCGACGTGATGCTCACCACCGCCGACGTTTGGGCTAAGGATTACGCGCAGTTCCAGGAGAAAAAGTTCAATGCGCGCGCTTTTGCCATGGTGGATTGGTCGCGTGGCGCGGATGGCGTCATCGGCAAGCAGGGGATCAACAGCATTGAGGATCTCGCTGGAAAAACCGTGGCCTTTGCCCCTTACACCCCATCCCATTTTCTCCTCTGGAACGGATTGAAGAATTCCGGCCTGGGCAGCGAGCAGCGGATCGAGATTTTTAACAAAGCCGTTCACACGAAAGACGGAATCGAGCCGGCCACTCTTTTTGCTCAACAAAAGGTGGATGCGGCCGTGGCATGGGATCCCGACATGAGCGATGCCGTGGCCAAACGCGCCGGCGCGAAGAAGATTTATGACACGCGGATTGCGAACAAGTTAATTGCCGATATCCTGGTGGTTAGCGACAGCTTTGCGGCCCAAAATTCTCAAACGCTGGTCAATTTCACGGAAGGCTGGCTGGAGGGAGTGGAGTTTCTCAAATCCCAGCCGGCACGCGCTTACAATCTGATAGGGACGATTAAGGATTTCAATATCCCCACGGATCTGGCCAAAACGATGTTGGAGGGGGTAAAAATCGCCGATTATGCTGAAAACAACGCTTTCTTCGGCACGGCGGGAAGCAACTCGGATTACGCCAACATTCTCCAAATGGCGCAGGACATGTACCGGGAAGACCGGCTGATCAAGCATCGCTCCGAGGTGGAGGGCACACTGGACCGGCGCTATCTATCCGCACTCTCCGGAAAATTTTCATCCGCTTCCGCCGAAACGCCGATCGAGTACAAAGCTCCTTCCAAGGGGACTGCTCCCATTGCCACGCAGCATCGGTCGATTTACTTCGAGCCGAATTCCGCCAAAATGGGGCTGGACTCGCGGGCGGTGGTGGACGAAATCGGCAGCTTCATGCGCGCTTACGAGAATACGGTAGTCGACATTGAAGGTAACACCGATTCCACCGGGTCGCGCGCCTTGAACCTGGATCTTTCCAAACAACGGGCTGGAACGGTGAAACAATATCTCACGGAGAAGTATAATTTCCCGGACACCCGCATGCGCACGATCGGGAATGGACCGGACCGGCCTCTTGAATCCAACGCCACATCGGAGGGACGCGAGAAAAATCGGCGGACCGACATCAAGGTTTATCCGAATCCTGCTAAGTAAAGAGGCGGCATTTATTTTAGCCACGAAAATTCACCAAAGGTACGAAAGGATTCAGCTCAAATCTTTTTGTGATTTTTCGCGTAATTTCGTGGCTATATACTTCTGGGCCAACCGCCTGTTTTATCTGTTCCCATGATTCGCACATCAATGACCGGGGGTTGTTTCCATGTCCGATCTTTTCACGGTTCGCCGGGAGGTTCAACCGCGTACGCGCTGGCTGCTGGCCTTGCTTTGCTGGAGCCTGCTCCTGTTGATCTGGGCCGGATTGACTTACGGAGAATTCCTCCCGCCCTTTTCCCTGCCAAAGCCGCTCGGAGTGCTCCAAGCCATGACGCGTCTTTGGACGGACTACGACTTGCTGGGCAATGTCCTGCAGAGTTGGTGGCGTATAGCCCAAGCCTTCTTTTGGGCTGCTTTGGTGGCGATCCCCGTGGGTTTGCTCATGGCCGGCTATCGCTGGCTGTACCATTTTCTCAATCCGGTGGCCGCTCCCATGCGGGCCATGCCGATCACGGCTTTCCTGCCTGCCTTCATCGCCCTCTTTGGCATGGAGGAGACCATGAAGGTGGCCTTCCTCTGGTTCGGCATGTTTTTTTACCTGTTGGCGGTGGTGATTGAAGAGGCCAATCGCGTGGACCAGATTCTCCTGGAAACCGCTTACACGCTGGGGGCCAAACGCAAGCACATCTTCTGGCTTTTATTTCGCGCCTCGTTTCCCACCATCTTTGGCTCCTTCCGGATTCTTTATGATATTGGGTGGACTTACGTCATCCTGGCGGAAATGGTCAACGCTCGCAAAGGGGTGGGATATATGATCGAGGCCGCCCGGAAGGTCTTGGACTTCGAACGCGTATACGCCGGGATCATCGCCATCGGATTGGCGGCCTTCCTCTTCCGGGCGCTGTTGACCCTGATCGAGAGGCGGCTCTTCCCTTGGCGCACATCCCTTCGCCCAGCCAGCGAACCTGCCGCCGCCATCGGCGCCAGCGCTTCCGGCAAAGGAGGGCGTCATGGCGGATAAGAAAATTAAAATTTCGCTGCGAAATATGGGAAGAACCTTTACTGGAGCGGATGGGCGGCCCGTGGAAGCCGTGCGGGACGTGAATCTCGAGGTAGAGGATCTATATTCTCCCGAGGGCCGGGATATCGGCGAATTCCGGGTTCTCCTGGGACCTTCAGGGTGCGGCAAATCCACGGTATTGCGATGCATTGCCGGGCTGGATCATCCCACCAGCGGGGAGGTCTTGGTGAATGGACATCCCGTTCAGCGACCAGGGAGTGATCGCGGCATGGTCTTTCAAAAGTACACTTCCTTCCCTTGGCTTACCGTCGAGGAAAATATCGCCTATGGATTGCGATTGAAGGGAACCGCGGAGGCTGAGAGGAAAGCAACCATTGCCAAGCTGGTTGAGGCCATGGGACTCAAGGGGTTTGAAAAAGCTTATCCTGAGACACTTTCGGGTGGAATGCAGCAGCGGGTGGCCATTGCCCGTACTTTGGCGGTCCGTCCGGAAGTCGTTTTGATGGATGAACCCTTCGGCGCCCTGGACGCGCAAACCCGCGGCGAGATGCAACAATTGCTGTTGCAAATCTGGGAGGAGAGCGCCAGTACGATTTTGTTTGTCACCCACGATGTAGAAGAAGGAATTTTCCTGGCGGATCGCATTTATATTTTCAGCCCCAGGCCCGGAACAATTCTGGAAGATCTCCCAGTCTCATTTCCACGGCCGCGAAATCCGGCCATCAAGCAGAGCCGGGAATTCCAGGAACTGGTGCAATATATTCTCAGCTGTTTGCGGCGCGCCCCAGGACAAGGGCAGATGCGGGTAAGCATTTAGACGCAGTGCAAAAATCGTATTCAACCGCTGGATTGTATTACATAAAGTCATTGGATTTGGTTTGAGGCGCGGACGGATGCGGGCCAACGGCTCCGCGGATTTTCTTAGGGCACGGGCCGCGAGTCGTAAATAGCGCGGTACTTCCGAATTTTGCCGGCATTTTGCACATGTGGTGTAATTCAAAGTGCGACAGGGTGAACCAGGTTGCGGTGATCTGCTGAACTGAGCAATAGCCGGGAGGGTGAGGCTCCCGCCGAACCGGGCTGGGCAGAGATGGCACACAAGGATGGCTCGTCAGGTGGAGTCCGCCGAAGCGGAAGGCTCGCCTTCCCGTGCATTCCATCCCTTGGCATCCTCTCTATACCGTCGCATTTTGAATTGCACCTGTGCACATTCTAAGATGGAGACGAAGTTTCTAGAGTAGTGTAGAATAAGGTTCATTAGCCTGGAATGCGTCGCGCGTGACTGGGGACCAGCAAGACTCGAGCAGTTTGGCCCTTGGTTCCTTTGACGCACAAATTGCGGAAAGGACGTCCATCCTGATGGCGGAAGGTCCCGCTGATTACACTCCTCCCAAGCTTCAAGAACCGGACCAGGACGGCACCAATTACGTCAAATCGGCTCTAAACTGGCAGTATAACTGGATTGGACTGGCCGGAGCTGCCGCTTTTGCCCTGATTTCCGGATCAGGATTACCCTTGATTCTGGCGGCCGGAGTGGAGCTGATTTATCTTAGCCTGGTGCCCCAGAGCAGCCGCTTCCGGCGGCTGGTCCGCTCTTGGCAATATGCCGAGGAGAAGCGCCAGAGAGAAATCAAGTTGAGTGACATATTCCGGCAACTCCCCTTGGAAATTCGGGGACGCTACAGCGAAATGTCGGGACAATGCCGCGATATCCTGGAAAATTATGAACGGCTCTCTTCGGCCTCACGCGTGTACATCGGCCAGGTGAATGACCGGCTGGATGGCTTGCTGCAAGCTTATCTTCGATTACAATACGCCGTCCAACAACATGAGGAATACCTCAGCAATTTTAATGACCGGGCAATCCAAGGTGAAATCTCTGAATTGAAAAAGAGCCTCGAAGCTCCCGATGCCCTGGTTAAAGTGAAAGAGATTAACCGGAAACGGATCGAAATTCTCACCAAACGGCTGGAAAAGTTCGGCAAGATCCAGGAAAATCGGCAGGTAATTTACGCCCAATGCAAAGCGGTGGAGGATGTTCTCGGCTTGATTCGAGACCAATCGGTCAGCCTGCGCGATCCCCAGGAGGTGAGCGGGCAACTGGATACTTTGATGAGGGATGTGGAGGAGACGGAAAAAACGGTCCGCGAGGTGGAAGAGATTTTTCACGTGGAATCTCCGGAAATAGAAGGATTGCCGCCGCTCCCCTCCGCGGCCATTTCTTCCCTGGGCCGCATGGAGGAGAGGCTTCGGGGAAAGATCAAGTAATCCCGTATTTCTCACTCTTGCTTGGCCAGAACCTAAAAAGCCACAGAGTCACAGAGGCACGGAGAGTTCCATGGCACATTGGATAATTCGTTATTCGAGATTTTTTCCATTAAGCTGGTTAAAGGAAATCTAAAATTGAAGTATTAATGATCTTGTTTTTGGAGTGTCAAATTAAAAGCTATCTTCATACACCATCATTATTGCTCGTTCATTGAAGAGCGAACAATCTCTCCGCGCCTCCGTGGCATTTCTTTTTTGCATCGAGTCAAAGGGGTGCGGAATAGTCACGTTCAAAGAATTGAAGGCACAATACTCACTCCGCCCGAAAAGCTAGTCTAAAACATCGAGGCAATTTTCATGGCAGGACCAACGAATGGAAGCATGCAGGGGATGCCCGGATGGGCAAAACAGCTCTCGGAATCTTACCTCTCCGGAACCTTTGCCCTTTTTGTATTACACGGCAATGTGCGGGATTTGGTGCCGGCACGCGCGGCGGATGGACGGCGCTTTCTTCCCTTAAGCCAATTCCTGAATCAGCATCTTTTTTCCGGACGGGATCTGATCGTCAATTATGACCGCGGCGGCGGGCTCTCATTTGCCAAACCGGAAATGCAGGCCGACTTTGTCCGCGCTCTCGAAGGATACGACAGTTACCATGGCACCAATTACGCCCAGGGCCTGCCGCGCAATCCCGACGGGGTGTTGCTGCTGCTCGATAATTTCCTGCGCTTGAGGTTGATGGAGGGAAGGAAAATCGCCCTGACGATCGACTACGCGGAAACCATCGTTCCGGCCGGAGATGTGGGGGGCATGCCGGCGGATGATCGCAACGCCCTGGTCATTCTAAAACGGTGGGCCCAGAATCCCGCGTTTTTGCGCGCCGACGTGACCATTTGCCTGATTGCCGAAAACCGGGTGGAACTCAATCAGGGGATCGTGCAGCATCCTGGAGTCTCCAACGTGTTCCTTCCACTCCCGGAGGAGGATGACCGGCTTGAGTTCATCCAGGATCAGTTAAAAGAAAGCTCTCTCCCTCCGGGATCGGATGTCGATCAAGCCGCCCTGGTTAAAATGACGGCCGGGCTAAAACGGCTGCAAATTCAGAGCCTCATCTCCCATGCCGTGCGAAACCAACAGGCATTGACGATGAAGTTTTTGACCCGCCAGAAAAAAGAGCTGATTGAAGCGGAGTCGGGGGGATTGCTGGAGTTCATCCAAAGTCGTTTCGACCTTTCCCTGGTGGCCGGGCATGAGAAAGTCAAGAAAAAATTGCTCGATGCGGCCGCTGCCTTGCAAGCTGGGAAAACCGAAGTGCTGCCGATGGGTTATGTGATCTCCGGACCGGTGGGGACGGGAAAAACTTTTCTTACCACCTGTTTTGCCGGCGAAGTGGGAGTCCCCGCCGTCAGTTTGAAGAATTTCCGCAGCATGTGGCAAGGAGTCACTGAAGGAAACCTGGAACGGGTTTTGAACCTGCTGCGCGCCATGAGCCCCATTGTGGTGATTGTGGATGAAGCCGATGCTCAGCTGGGGGATCGTTCCACCTCCGGAGACAGCGGAGTGAACAATCGGGTATTCGCCCAAATCGCCCAGTTCATGGGCAACACGGAAAATCGCGGAAAAGTGATTTGGTTTCTGCTGACCTGCCGGCCCGATCTGCTTCCCGTCGACTTAAAGCGGCAGGGGCGCGCCGAAGAACACATGGCTCTCTTCTACCCGGAAAGTGAAGAGGAGCGTCTGGCCATGTTCCGGGCCATGCTCAAAAAGACGGGCACTCTGGTGGCCGCCGCGGAAGTGGAGTCTTTCTTCCTCAAAAATTGCGGCGCCCTATCCGGAGCCGATATTGAAGCCATTCTGATTCGCGCCCGTTTGAAGAGCGCTTTGGAAAATGAGAGCAGCGTGGACCTTGAGGATATTCGCGCCGCTCTAGAGGATTTCATCCCCTCTTCTTACCCCGCCGAAATCGAACTGCAAAATCTTGCGGCGGTGCTGGAGTGCACCAGCCGGGGCTTGCTCCCGGAAAAATATCGTGGCATGGACCGAGGGGAAATCATCGAACGTGTCCGTCTTTTGACCGCCATGTCCAGGCGATGATTTTTTTCTTTCACTTTTTGTGGTTTCTGTCTGCATTCGAGCGTGTTTCACGAAGGTCCTGAAAATCGAGTGCCGATGATTCTTTTTATTACGGTTGTAAGATGCGTCAGCTCCAAGAGCATGGCACATCCAGTCAAAGAAAGTGCGGATTTGTCTGCGCACACCATTTGAATCGGAGCTGAATTGGCACGGGAGGTCAATATGCGAAAACGAAAACGGGAAAAGGAAAATCACCAGACCTCTGCCCTTAGCCGGCGGGGTTTTTTGGCCACTGTCGGAGTGGGCGCGGTGGGGGCCTCGGTGTTGAGCCCCGAATCCGGGGCCACTCCACTCGAGTCCGCCAGCAGTGGGAAGGCTTTCCCTGTAAAAGGTTTGGAGGAGGAAACTGGGGGCGCCGTGGTTCCTCTTAGCTTTATGGTCAACGGCAAACCATGCCACTTGGAGGTTGAACCGCGCCATACGCTATTGTACGTTCTGCGCGAAAAACTGATGCTGACTGGAACGAAACCCGGTTGTGAACGGGGTGAATGCGGCGCTTGCACGGTTTTGATCGATGGAACGCCGCGCTATTCCTGCATGACATTGGCTCTCGAAGCGGAAGGTTGTGAAGTCATCACCGTAGAGGGTCTGATGGAGGGAGAGAAACCTGGCAAGGTTCAGCAGGGTTTCATCGAGGAAGATGGATTCCAATGTGGATACTGCACTCCAGGGCAAGTCATGGCGGCCGAAGGGTTGCTGCGCGCCAATCCCAATCCAAACCTGGATGAAATTCGCCTGGGGATGAGCGGGAACCTGTGCCGGTGCGGCGCCTACGCTCATATTTTCCGGTCAGTCCAACGAGCGGCCGAACTTAGAAAAGGGAGGAGCTGAGCCATGAAAAAAGCAGCCTGTATTATCCAGACTCTTCTGCCCGCCAGCCTGGCCGCCCCGCCGGAAAAGGAGTCCGCCTCTTGGGGGGAAACAAAAGTGGTCGGCAAGCCGCTGCCTCGGGTGGACGGCCGGGAGAGAGTGACGGGCGCCGCCGTTTTTACCCGTGACATGTCAATGCCGGGCATGCTTCACGCCCTGATCGTCCGTTGTCCTCATGCCCATGCCAGGGTCAAACGCGTGGACGTGAGCGCGGCCCAGAAGATGCCTGGAGTGCGTGCCATCATCCACGGCGACACTCCAGACTGCAAGATCCCCTGGTATCCCGGCGCCAAAGGGCCCACCAGTTGGCTGTTTGACGCGAAATGCCGCTACGAGGGAGAAGAGGTCGCGGCCGTGGCCGCCGAAAGTTTGGAAGAGGCTTATGATGCGGCGCGCGCCGTCACCGCCGAGTATGAAACACTGCCATTTGTCGTGGATATGCAAGAAGCGTTGAAGGGAGGAGCACCGGCCATTCATGAAGGTGGAAACCAGGCCGGCGAACCTGACCTCAACGAGCGGGGCAATCTCGCCGCCGGATTCGCGGCCGCGGAAGTAGTGCTGGAACAAACCTACACCACCTCTACTCAAATTCACACTCCCATGGAAGTGCACTGTTCCCTGGCCCAATGGGAAGCAGATCAATTGACCGTCTGGGATTCGACGCAGGGGGTATTCGACGTTCAAGGGGAATTGGCTCGTACATTCCAGCTGCCTCTGGCCTCGGTCCGGGTGATCAACCATTACATGGGGGGCGGATTTGGCTCCAAGCTCGAGTTGAGCAAACACACGGTGATTGCGGCGCTGCTGGCCCGGCAGACAGGCCGGCCCGTCAAAATTTCACTCTCTCGGGAGGAAAATTTTCTCTGTGTCGGCAACCGGCCAGCCAACCGCCTGACCTTAAAAGCCGGAGTGAAGAAGGATGGCACTCTTACGGCGCTTTCCATGAAAATCCTGGGGACCACGGGGGCTTATCCGGGGGATGCCAGCTCTTCTTATCTGGTCTCCGACCTGTACCGTTGCCCGAATGTCCGGACGGAGGGAATCGCGGTTTATACCAATGCAGGGAGAGACCGGGCCTTCCGGGCTCCCGGCTTCCCGCAGTGTGCCTGGGCGCTGGAACAGATGATGGACGCGCTCGCGGAAAAAATCGGTCTGGACCCCGTGGAGCTTCGCTTGAAAAATATCTCTGAAGTCAGCCAGGCTTGGGGAGGCATGCCGTTTACCTCCACCGGGCTTGCCCAATGCCTGACGGAAGGGGCCAAAACCTTCGGTTGGAAAGAGGCCAGAGCCAAATCCAAGGGAGAAGGGCCAATCCGCCGGGGCGCGGGAATGGCGGCGGGAATGTGGGGCTATCCCGGAGAGCCCAATGCCACGGCCATCTTGAAGCTGTATCCGGATGGGAGCATCAACTTAAACATCGGCTGCTCGGATATCGGAACGGGGACCAAAACCGCGCTGGCCATGACGGTATGCGAAGAGCTAGGCATCCCGCTGGAACGCATTCAAATCGAACATGCGGATAGCGGATCTACCCAATATTCTCCTGGTTCAGGCGGCAGCCAGACTATCGTCGCCAACGTGCCCGCCGTCCAAGCCGCCGCGGTTGCACTGAAGGTGGACTTGCTTGCCCTGGCAGCCGAAGAACTCAAGCAACCGGTGGATAAGCTCATGCTCCGCGACGGCTTTCTTGTAGTGGAGGGCAAGCAGATTTCCTTCCAGGATCTGAAATTCCTGGGAGAGCGGCGTGTCCTGGTTTCCATCGGACGGCGCGGCCCACATCCAAAAAATAAACTCGCCTTGCCTTTTGTCGCGCATTTTGCGGAAGTGGAGGTAAACACCCGCACCGGCGAAGTTCGTGTTTTGCGGATCGTGGCTGCCCAAGACAGCGGCCGGGTGATGAATCCCCTTTCTTTCAACAATCAGGTTTGGGGCGGAACCACCATGGGAATTGGATTCGGCCTGACCGAGCGCCGAGTGCTGGACTCTCAGACCGGCAAGATGGTGAACGCCAACTGGCACGATTATAAAATCGCCACGGCGATGGATGTCCCTCCCAACCCCGTCTGCATTCCCATCGACCTTCACGATTCCGACTGCAATTCCGCCGGGGTCAAAGGGCTCGGAGAACCTGCCACCATCCCAACCGCGGCCGCCATTGCCAACGCCGTCTATCATGCCACGGGAGTCCGGGTGTTGGATGCTCCTATATCCCCCATGAATCTGATTCGACAATTTTCCATGGCACGAGGGAGGAGATAGAGTATGCTTCCCAAATTATCCTATCAAAGACCCCGCACATTGTCTGAAGCATTGAAAAATTTGACCCTCCCCGGCGCCCTGATCCATGCCGGAGGGACTGATCTGATCGGCTGCCTCCGGGAAGAGATTTATAAAGGCGGCGCCGTGGTCTCGCTTTCTCAGCTCAAAGAGTTGAGAGGAATCTCGCAACTCCCGGATGGAGGGCTCCGGATCGGATCTCTGACCACTTTAACCGATATCGCCTCCCACCCTGGAATCCGGCAGCGTTATGCCGCTTTGGCCAATGGCGCAATTTCCGCGGCAAGTCCCCAACTGCGAAATCAGGGAACGCTGGGGGGCAACCTCTGCCAGCGCCCCCGTTGTTGGTATTTTCGAGGAGACTTTCACTGTTCCCGCAAAGGCGGTTCCATGTGCTATGCCGTGGGCGGAGAAAACGAGAATCATGCCATTTTTGGAGGGGCTGGATGTTATATCGTTCACCCTTCCGACACTGCTTCGCCACTCGTGGCTCTTGACGCCAGGATCCGAATTGTCAGCAAAGAGGCGGATCGAACCATCGATCTCGGCAAATTTTTCGTTTCTCCCAACGAAGATATCACCAGGGAAAATGTTCTTAAACCAGGTGAGATTGTTGCGGAAGTTCTGCTCCCTCCCACTCCCAAAGGTCTGCTCAGCACCTATCGGAAAGTCCGTGCCAGAGGCGCCTGGGATTTCGCGCTGGCCGGGGCCGCGGCATCGCTTCAGATCGCCAACGGCAAAGTGGAACGGGCGCGAGTTGTTCTCTCCGGAGTCGCTCCAATCCCATGGCGGGCCGTTGCGGCAGAAGCAGCATTGACGGGACAGCCTCTCACGGCAGAATCCGCCAAAAAGGCGGCTGCGGCAGGAATTAGGAATGCAGAGCCGCTGGCCGCAAATGAATATAAAGTGGAATTAGTTCGAGGTGTCTTGGAAGAGGCAATCCTGGGATTGCTGGCAGCCACATAATTGAGTCATATTCCAGCTGAGCCGAAGAAACTTGAGTTCCCATGCCGTTAAAGCTGTTGATCGGATGCTTATGATAGTCGCTCGGGAGTGGTCTGATTCTTGTAACCGTTCAGGGGGGAACCCAAAGGGTTCACAGCGATTAGCCGGTGGTTGAGCGTGCGACCGTGGTCACACGCTCAACCACCGGTCAAAAGGGCGGACCAATTCGATCCTAACGGATCGCAGCCCCTTTACGATTCTGCTGCAAAACCCCCATCTGAAGCCAATTTCATCGATTCGAGGGGGATCTAAAATCTATCTCCACCTTAAGAAAATGCAATGGTGAGCCTCTAAACGAGAAAAGTTTTTTCGCAATTTTTTCCGACGAGGTTTTGCAGCAGAATTCTTTACAAGCTGCGACCCCTACCGGGGTCGTTTCTATTATTGCCTATATCCGGGGGTGGCGGCCTAACGGCCTTCCCCCCGGCTAATGGCTGTGAACCCTTCGGGTTCAGTTCCCCTCCCTGGACGGTTGCTAATTCTTTACGATACGCCGCAAATAGTGCTAGGAGCAAGGGCTCATGAGTGTCCATTTAAAAAGTGTGCAGAACCGTTTTAGTAGAATGGATGAGCGCGTGGTGACAGCGGTCACCCGCGCGTAACCCATCAGGCGTTGGATGCGCATCCCCGATGCGTTATGCTCTTCGAGCTAACCCGCCTTTTGGCGGGCTAACGCATCCCGCAAAAAAATGCACTTTATATAGAGACCCTAATTGATTCTAACCGATTTGGTGGGATAAGGAGGGCGCCCACATTGATGAAACGACAACCGGCCGATGACTTCATAAAATGGGTTAAAAAGCCAAGATCCGCCTTTTTTTTAGATGTCCTTGAAATTTTTGCATTATCGAGTTTCGCTTTTGCCCAGCCACTTTTTAGTCTGCTTCAAAAAAATCCCAATTTTTTCGTGGCTCGCCAATCTGGCCCATGGGACATTATTCTTCTGGCTGTCGGACTATGTCTTATTCCTCCTCTCTTGCTCTCTGTTCTGGAGCTTTTGCCCTCCTGGATCAGCCGAAGACTCCAGAGAGGAATTCATATTCTGTTGCTCACATTTCTGGGAGGACTAATCCTCTTGCCCCTGCTAAAGAGTTGGGGTTGGCTCCCCCGAACCCGGCAGATGATGTTGGTCTTTCTCATCACTTTTATTGGGGCATTTCTCTATCATCGCTGGCTGGCGCGACGGGGCTCACTGCTTTTCTTGCTTCCAGCGATCGTCATTTTCCCGTTGTTATTTCTCCTGCGCCCGCCGGTCTACAAAATGGTCTTCGAAGCACGGCAAGCGCCGAGCGAACAGGGGGCGCCGATTGGAAATCCCGCTCCCATCGTCATGATTGTCTTCGACGAATTCCCGCTCACTTCTTTGCTTAATGACCAATTGGAAATCAATCCATATCGCTACCCCCGTTTTGCCGCGTTTGCCAAAGAGTCCACCTGGTTTCGAAATGCCACCACGGTAAATGAAAGCACGCTCAACGCTATCCCATGTATTCTGGATGGGAATTATCCGAGGCCAAATCTAGCGCTGTTACCCAATGCCACGGATCATCCACGCAATCTATTTACCTTGCTCGGGCAAACCTATAATTTTCATGTCTTGGAAAATGAAACACAACTTTGTCCCGAATCATTGTGTGGCAAGGTCGCGGCGAGCCCTCCAAGACTCCGTCAAATTCGCGCTCTAGTTTCCGACTTGGGGGTATTGTACCTGTACCAAATTCTGCCAACCACTTTTTTCCATTGGCTTCCGGACATTTCCTTTGCCTGGAAAGATTTCGCTCCTCCCCAACCAAAGGCCCGTATTTTATCGGAGCGAATGAATTCTTATGCTGATTCAGGGGATTATACCGGCCGGCCGGAGGATTTCCGGAATTTCGTGAATTCCATTGCCACCAGTCCCAAGCCAACCTTTCACTATTTCCATCCGCTGCTTCCCCATAATCCTTGGCAATATTTCCCCTCGGGACGGCAGTACACACAAGAAATGGAAATTCGCGGGATGCGTGCTCCGAACGATTCCAAAGGCGCCCAGGACTTTTGGAGCGAAAATCAATGGATAAAGATTCATTCTTATCAGAGACACTTGCTCCAGGTCTCCCTCGTTGATTCTCTGCTGGGTTGCCTGATCGATCACTTGAAGGAAATTGGCTTGTACGATTCCGCTTTGATGGTCGTCACGGCGGACCACGGCTACAGTTTCCATAGCCAAACCGCACGCCGCCGCCTGACAACCACCAACTACGCGGATATTCTTGCCGTGCCGCTTTTCATAAAAATGCCCCGCCAAAAAGAGGGGAAGATCGACGACCGAAATGTCGAGTCTGTCGATATTTTGCCTACTGTGGCAGACATCTTGAAAGCTCCACTGCCGTGGCACCTGGACGGGCGATCCCTTTTGCAACCTGATTCCCCTCCCAGACTCAATAAGAGCTTCGTCAATGACGCTGGGGAGTGGATGACCTTTGGAAATACACGGGATCCGTTGCTCGCCTCCGTGAAGGAGAAAGTTGGGATTTTTGGAAATGGCGCCCAGCCTGAAGAAATTTTCAAAGTGGGAAAATATGGCCAACTGGTGGAGAAGAATTTGGCTGAGTTGAATTATACGCATCAAAATTCCAGCCGAGTCCAGTTGGATCAAGGCCCCTTCTTTGATAGCGTGGACCTTCAATCCAATTTTGTGCCGGCCCTCATTCAGGGACAGATCAAGCCTCCCAGAAGAGACTCTTCCCGTCCCACCTATTTGGCGGTGGCCCTCAATGGGACGGTCCGGGCCATTACCGAGAGCATTTGGATCGAGGGGAGAGAGTATTTTAGCGCTTTGGTTCCTGAATGGTCTTTCCGAAACGGGGCCAACGATGTCCGAGTCTTCCTGATTTCGGACCAGCAGGGAAATTTGAGTTTGGATGAATTCAGGAAAGAAGGCTCTCCCGGCGAAGAAAAATATGGCTGGAGTTACCGCATTAGGTTCGGGAAAAGTGGAAATTCCGGAAAGTTCCAAGCGGAAGGATGGAGCCCTCCTGATGGCCAATGCACATGGATTGATGGCAAACGAGGCACTCTTGTTCTCCACATTCCTCGGACTAAATTAGCCCTATGCCTTAAGGCTGGGGTGATGGGCTTTGTTGTTCCCAACCGGATCGGCAGTCAGAAGATTCAAATACACGTGAACCGGCAATTGGCGGGGGAATGGGAAATTGCTCAATCCGATCTTCAACAGAAGACGCTGAAAATTCCCAACCATTTATTGAAAGATCAGGACACCATTGCCATCACGTTTGAAACTCCGGGAGCCGTTTCCCCCTCCAGTCTGGGAGTGTCTCCAGATGTTAGGGAACTCGGATTGGCTATGGTCTGGATGGAGTTGAGTCCTTGCACGGAGTAATAAGCGGCATCCTTTTTGCAAGTTGGCGGACCAAGGGAGATCGCCCTTGAGCCAACGGTAAAACTCAGAGGCAAATGCTGTCAACATTCACCTGCGGTGAATTCACTTGAACCGGGTGAGCCGTCGATTATTGCCTCAAATCTCGCAAGAATCCATTCCTTGAAACCTATAAACCGGGGCAAAGCCGCGCGGATTCTATTCCTCCCGAATTCTTTTCATCAAATATAACACCCGCTCGGTTTGTTCCATTTTTGTCGCCCTGATAATCACAAAATATTTCCCGAAAACCCGCTCAAACTCTTCTTGAGTGTAATTGGGAAAAATATCTTTTCGAGTGGATAACAAAAGTTGCACCTGCGAGTCTACTTTGGGAACAAATTCGATGATCAGAAAACGGCCTAGGATGTCGAAAAACTCGGCGCACCGGGAAAAGGGAATATTGTTCGCAATAGCCAGATGGTGAATCAAAGCCAAGGCAAAGACCGCATCAAAGGATCCACGGCTCATCCAGGAGGCCCTCTCCTGATGAATCCAGCCAATGCCGGGACTGGGATTGGTCAAATCCATCAGCAAGGGGAGGATCTTGGTTTCCCGGTTTCGAATGCACTCTTGGTAATTTCTCTCCACACAGGCGGCATCCATGTCCAGGGAAATTGTGGAAATCCCCTGGGCACTCGAGATTCTGCTGAAGAAGCCCGTATTGGCGCCCAAATCGAGCACTCGGCCAGGCTTGGGATGAATCTCTTCTAAGAATTCAACCACCAGTGCCGCTTTGTGCTGGAAGGACTCTGAAACATAATTGGAAGACGACTGGTAGTAGTCAATCCAGGTGGATTTTGGGAGCCTCCAATTTAGCTTGCTGACCGTTGATTTCAAATTATCCACCAATCCCAACATCGCTTTTCTTGTTACCGGGCGGTGGGATGGCTTAATCTTCTTACCCGCAAAATATTTCTGCGAGCGAGCGTGTAAATGAATATGCAGCAGCAGGCCCAGTTTGCATCTGCAGCTCAGGGGTAGAAGTGAACTGGCCAGGTCAAGGGGAATTCCATCCAGATAAATGCGAAGCAGTTGACTGAACCGGATATCCACCTGACTCATTAAGGCCAAAGGCGCCAGGAAATGCTGGCAAAATTGCCGATAGGCCACCCAAGGCTCGCCTTCGCGACAACGCTCAAATGAAAGCGTATCGATGAAAACCGGCTTCCCCTGATGAAATTGAATGTTGTACGCGCTGCAGTCTTTGAGTGACATGTTGTACTCAAGCGCGGTTTTCTGCAGGCGCAGCGTCAACAAAGCCGCATCTTTGAGTTGGGAAAAACTCCATTCGTAGGGATACGAGATATATTCCACCAGCTCTGGCCGCAGAACCTTGTAAGCGTCAGCCGTCGCAGCAAGTTCTAAATTGGTTTCCTCATGAGGTATAAGAATTCCTTCACTGACCAGTTGTTGAAAGAGTCCCGTTCCAATCAAAGAATCGAAATCCTCTTTGTAGCATTGGTTCACCTGGCGGTACATCACATTGTCCCGACGATAGACAAATCCGCTGGGATCTCGAAAAGATGATGGAATGGTGTGTATCATGGCTGGGCTTTTATTGAGGTTTCCGTCTAAATTTTCGGAGGATCGGCAAGAACAGAGAATCCTGTATTCTTTTCCAGTACACCTTGAGTGTATAAAGGAGGGCCAACAGACCCGCAACTAGGAATTGCAGGAAGTAGCTGCCCGTCCCGGGGTCAATGTAGGCGAAGGATTTTTCTGGGAAGAAACAATGGGACAAAAGGAAAAGTCCTGAAAATACAATACTGAGTTTGAATCCCATCAGGGTTAGTCTCCTCATTTGGATCTCTCTTGTGAACAAATCGGAAATGCGACTGCTCAGTTCCTTGTGCAATTGGCAGCCACGGTCAGCCTATTCCAGCGAGCCGTAGGCTTCGCGAAAGATGGCCAGGCTCCACGCCTCGTCACAGCTCGCCATGACCACTAAACAAACGGAGGGGCGCTGAGCAGTTTTTCAGAAGCAAATAAAGCACGGAAGGATAATGGCTGAGATATCGGCCAAGGCTTAAATGATCATTCTAAATCAGGGCCTCTGACAAAACCTAAAGCCAAAAATATTTTTTTATGGGGAGGGCAAGATGCACGTCGAGCCGCTCCCACAATGGAAAACGATCCTCGTTCCCGTTATGCTGCACGGCAAGGAAGGCGCTAACAAACGGCCCGCCGGAAGGCTCCCTCCCGGTTGTCACACTTTGAATTTCACCCCATTTCACAATATCAAAGTCACACAACTTTTAAAGTTTATCCCCTCCGGCTATCCGCGCCCGCCGATGGCCGCATAGACTTTGCGAATGGCCGCCACCGCATCCCGGGTATCTTGTTCCGTAAACTTCGGATCCATCATAACTCCGGCGAAACGATTCAAGATGTCGATGGTTCGCGGACAGCACTCCTTTCCATAACGGATGGCTTTTCCCCGTTCGCTTGTAAAGGAGGGCCAATTCGGGTGCACCGTAACCTTGTTCTCGATGTGCGGGAAAACGGGAAGAATGGCGGATCCACCCGGGGGGCTGGCCGGAACATTTTCTTTTTCCATCGCCTCCATAAATCGGTCCCGTTGTTTCTTGGTGGAGAAACCCAGGAATACGCCGGTCCCCAACTCTCCGTCAGGATCGGGCAGTTGGCGCAGGCGCAACCCGGGCAAATCCTCGATGCCATGGTAAACCCGCCGGGCGTTTGCCCTGACCGCGGATACGATCGTGTCAAGTTTGCGAAGTTGCGCCAGCAGGACACCTCCACGGAATTCATCCATGCGAAAATGAGGAGCGATAAACCACTCGAACTGCGGCTTTCCCACCACTTGCTGGTGCAAGTCGCGCAGGGTTCCAAGATCGTGATAGCGGGCCGCCCGTTCGAATAGAGCGGGATCATTGGTGACCACGGCGCCTCCCTCTCCCGCCGTGATGGTCTTATTCAACTGAAGACTATAAATGCCGATGTGCCCGATGGAACCCACCTTGCGGCCTTTGTAACTTGCGCCCACACTTTGAGCGCAATCTTCCAATACCTTCAATTTGTGTTTTGCCGCGATCGCCATAACCCGGTCCAGATTGCAGGGATTTCCCTGAAGGTGGACGGCCATGATCACCTTGGTTTGCGGGGTGATCTTGCTCTCAATGTCAGCGGGATCGATATTGAAAGATTCATCGATCTCCGCAAAAACCGGCAACGCGCCAGCCAACACAATGGCATTAAAGCAGGAATGCCAGGTCCATGCCGGCAGGATCACTTCATCTCCCGGCCCGATTTGCAGCGCACCCAGAGCCGTTTCCAGCGCCGCTGTGCCGGAAGTGACGGCCACCGCGAAACGGGTCCCCATGTGCGCGGCAAATTCCTTTTCAAAGGTCGCCACTTTCGGTGGCATCTGTTTGCCCGGACCATACCAACGAAAAGGGGAACGGCTGCCATGCACATCCCGCAATTCTCCGAGTTCTTTTTCATCATAAAACTCAGGTCCCCAGAAACTTGCCCGCAATGGAGTGGCCCGTATAGGCGCATCCGCGTCCGCCCCCTGGAGTGTCAGGCCGCTCGCACCGAGCAAACCAACTCCTGCTGTTCCCAGAAATTGTCGCCGATCCATAAGAATCGCCTCCTCAGAAAATCAAAGTTGGGCAAAGGTGGAGCGGGCACGAGTGACCGCCGTCACCTGTGCACGCTGGCTGGGCAGGCGAGGCTAGCCAAGCGACGCGCGAAGGGTGACTTCGTCACACTTGCGCGTCCCATCCTCTTGTTTTGCCAGCCGATCTGGCATGTGCCGCTCCCTGGAAATTGGATGAATGGAATTCATCAAAGCAGACAAGCAGATTTGAACATAGCCCGATCCAGTGTCTCAGTCAACTCTCTTTTCAGCGAGATATCATTTTTGCCAAGTTGGGTCGCGTCAGCGTGACGAAGTCACCCTTCGCGCGATTCTCCGCGCCACTCGGCAGGCGACATTGGCGGAGCGAACGCGCAGGATAACTGCGGGCACAAGCCCACGTTCCACCGGTACCACCAGTCGCCTGGCATTAGCTGCTTTGTTTAAGAATCAGCCGTGCAACCAAAGCAATGGAGCACTCATCCAAACGGGACAATATCACCCTGGTCGTTTCATGACCCCCATACTTTTATATGAAGAGGATTATCCCCATGGATCGAAAGGAATTCCTGAAGTGCACATTGAAAGGCGCCGCCAGCTTGATGGCATTGCCTTGCTGTCTCGGCCAGTTGCAGGCGGCGGAAGAAAAGCCGGCTGGCCCAGCGGCTTCCTGTGATGCCGCATCGCTGCGCGATTGGCTCACCCAGTTTATTCAGCGAGAGGAAACTCAATTAGGGCGGCCGGCGCTGATCAAATTATTGGAAGAGCGGGGCCGCGCTTGTTGCAGCGCCTTGGATTTCCGGCAAAAGCTGATCAAAGACAGCCAGGGAAGCGGCGAGAAATTAGTGGAGCTGATGGGAAAAATCGTGGGGCCCGAAAATTGCCGCCAGGAGGGAAACATGGTGAACTTGATTTATCCCGTCAATCATTGTGTGTGCGGGTGGAATCCGAAGCGGCCCGCGGCGCCTGACGATCCTTATTGTGATTGCTCGAAGGCCAACAATCAGAAGATCTTTGAAATTGTCACTGGCAAGCCAGTTCGAGTCGAAGTGGCGGAATCCGTGCGCCGCGGGGGCGCCCATTGCCGGTTCATCATCCACCTGGGGTAATCCTGTTATTTGTTCCCTCTCTCCCCCAGGGGAACATACTAAAGAAAACTTTTGGGCCGCAGCCTTATCATTAAAGTATGTTGACCGCGGCCATAAGAAATGTGCCCGCCATTGGTTGCTTTTTCCTCATTAGCAAAGTTTTTGGCTTCGCTATTCTCAGCTCTCGATACGCCGCGCCAAACTAATTCTTTCCCTCTATTTCCAGTTTAGATTATCCTTTTTCCCATTATGTCTTGGCGATGCAACTCGCCTGGGACAACGGCGCCATGATGATGACCCTCTTGAAACGGCAGGGCGCTTCGCTTTGACTCGCCGTGCCGGTGCGAAACCAACCCAGGAGGCAAACATGCCAGCATGGCTGGCACAGCAAGAAAATGAATACAAGGTGGGACGCGCGAGTGTGACGAAGTCACCCTTCGCGCGTTGCTTGGCCAGCCTAGCCAGCCAGCGTGCATCGGTGACGGCGGTCACTCGTGCCCGCTCCACCTTTGCCCAATTTTGATTTTCTAGGGAGTCACCCATGCCAGCGCGGCTGGCACAACAAGATAATGAAAATTGGTTCGAGCACGGGCAAATACTCTGGTAAACCATGCTGTTTTTTGCCCGTGGCACCCTCGTGTTATATCAACAACTTACAGCGATTTTCTGAGGAGTCAACCATGACGGCGCTGCCGTCACAGCAAGACAATGAAAATGGGGTGCTGACTCTGATAAAGAACCGTTCGTCCTGAGCTTGTCGAAGGATGGACGGTTCTTTCGTGGCAAGCCGAGCCAACCAAGGGATTAGTTAGCTTAACATCAATGGGGAAACCTTGTTTTGCCCGTCCGCACACCCTTCGACAAGCTCAGGGTGAGCGGACTTAGAATTCATTGTTGCTAAGCCCGGATTTTCTGAGGAGCTGCACATGCCAGTTTGACGGCACAACAAGACGATGAAAACTTATTCCCCCTTTGAAGGGGGATTTTCTAGGGAGTCAATTTCCATGTCAAATCGCTTACCCAAGATTGAGGGATTACTGAGTCTTCTTATACTCATCCTCTTTTTGTCTCCAGCGCCAAAGATCGATGCCCAGGCGGTGGAGAAAAATCCGATTCCTCCGGCGGAAAGTCAGAATCTGGCTCGTGAAATATTCCAGGTGTTGATTGAAATCAACACCACGCATGAAAAAGGCATTACCAAAGCGTCTGAGGCTATGGCGGCGCGGCTGAGAGCGGCGGGGTACTCCTCGGAGGATGTGAAAATTCTGGGCCCACTGCCCCACAAGCAGAATTTAGTGGCCCGGTTGCGCGGCAGCGGCAAATTCCGGCCGCTCCTTTTTATTGCGCATCTGGACGTCGTGGAAGCTCGCCGGGAAGACTGGTCGGTCGATCCATTCAAGTTTTTGGAGAAGGACGGTTTTTTTTACGGACGAGGGACCACGGACGTCAAGCACGAGGCGGCAAATCTAATCACGAATTTGATCCGCCTGCGTGAAGAGGGTTTTGTCCCGGACCGGGATATCATTGTGGCGCTCACGGATGATGAGGAAGCCGGCGGTCCCGCCAACGGTGTGGAATGGCTGCTCGACCATCATCGCAGTCTGATCGAACCGGAATATTGCGTCAACACGGATGCGGGGGGTGGCGTCATTTTGAAGAATCAGCATGTATTATTGGAGATGCAAACCGGAGAAAAAGTCTATCTCAGCTTTCAGCTGGAAGTGAAGAACCGCGGCGGACACAGTTCCCTGCCGGTCAAAGACAATGCGATTTATCGGCTGGCCCAGGGCTTGACCCGGCTGTCTCAATTTGATTTCCCGATTCAGCTGAACGATACGGCCCGCGGATATTTTGCGCAAATGGCGCCCCGCGAAACCGGACAAGTGGCCGACGACATGCAGGCGGTTTCCCGGCAATTCCCGAACATGCAGGCCGCCGTTCGTTTAGCCGCCGTCTCGCCTTACTACAACGCCTTGATGCGAACCACCTGCGTGCCCACCGAACTCAGCGGCGGTCATGCCGAAAATGCTCTCCCTCAAACAGCTCGTGCCGTGGTCAATTGCAGGCTTTTGCCGGATAACGAACCGCTGGAAATTCAAAAAAATCTGATTGGCATCTTGGCGGATCCGGCCATCGCCGTCACTCCGTTGAATCGCGCCCAACCCACGCCTCTCTCTCCCCTGCGACAGGATGTCGTTCAGGCGGTCGAACGGATTACGCGGGAAATGTGGCCCGGAGTTGTGGTTGCCCCCGTGATTTCGACTGGCGCCAGCGATGGGGTCTATCTGCGCAGAGCCGGAATCCCAGTCTATGGGATATCCGGCATGTTCGGCGATTTGGACGACACCCGAGCGCACGGGCGGGATGAACGGATGGGGGTGCGAGAGTTTTACGAAGGGGTAGAGTTCATGCATCGGCTCATGAAATCGCTTGCCGGCGAATCTCTAGCGGCTTCGCAGTCTTCCAATTGACGCATGCCCGCCAGAACTCAAAAGCCGCGGAGTTACCGTGACACGGAAATCGTCTCAATAGTCGAATTCTGTTAGCCCGGACACGGATTTCCACCACGAAGCACACGAAGGGCACGAACCAGGAAAATCGAAAACAGGAGACCCTGCTTCGCGTTCTTCGTGTTCTTCGTGGTAAAAAAAGCTGGGAACGACAATCGCCGAGGCCGTTGCTGAAGCAGCTTTAGCATTGTCATCATAAAAACCCAGTGGTGATGTTAAGATGGGGATCGAGTTGTTTGAGATGGTGAACCGTGGAACCGGCAAATCTAATTCCACGGAATTTTATCCAGAGTTAGTTGCAGCGCTTGGGGCAGGAATCTATTGACGAATCGCTCGTCTCGGAGATGTGGATCCCAGGGACGGCAAGCTTGGCGATCGTACCCTTCGGCAATTCTGCAATTAGCAACATAGAAAGGGAATAACATGCGAAGGATTTCTCTCATCCTTTTTTCCGGTTTGCTTTTAAGCTTGATTATTTTCTGGAGTTCTAAGCCAGTTCAAGCTTGCACAAATTTCATTATTACTCCCGCCGCCTCGGTCGATGGCTCGACGTTTATCTCATATTCCGCCGATTCCCATACTCTATATGGATATCTCAATTATGTGCCCGCTGGGGATCATTTGCCAGGGGCCTTGGTGGATGTATACGATTCCGAGAGCGGGAAATTTTTGGGCAAGATCCGTCAGGCCCCACACACCTATTCGGTGGTGGGGTTGATGAACGAACATCAGGTTGCCCTGGGTGAAACCACCTTCACGGGCCGCCCCGAATTGCAGGACCCGGAAGGAATCGTCGATTATGAAGCCCTGATGGTGTTTGCGCTGCAACGGGCCAGGAGCGCGCGAGAAGCCATCCAGGTCATGGGGTCGCTGGTGGCAGAGTACGGATATGCCAGCACCGGCGAGTCCATGTCCGTGTCCGATCCCAAGGAGGCGTGGATTTTCGAAATCATCGGAAAGGGCAAGGGGAACAAAGGCGCCGTCTGGGCTGCCCGAAGAATCCCGGACGGATATGTCTCGGGCCACGCCAATCAATCCCGCATTCGCCGTTTTCCTCTGAATGATCCGGCCAATTGTCTCTATGCCCCGGACGTGATTTCTTTCGCGCGTAACAAGGGTTATTTCAAAGGCAAAGACGAGGATTTTAGTTATGCCGATGCTTATCACCCTCTGACGTTTGGAGGTCTGCGGTTTTGTGAAGCCCGCGTTTGGAGCATGTTCCGGAGGATAGCCCCTTCGCTCAATCTTTCCAGCGCGTGGGTGAAGGGAGACGACACCGCCGAACCACTGCCGCTCTGGATCAAGCCAGACAAGAAGCTCAGCGTGGCCGATCTGATGCAATTAATGCGTGACCATTTTGAAGGGACCGAATTTGATCTTTCCCAGGGAATCGGCGCTGGGCCATTCGCTCTTCCCTATCGTTGGCGTCCTCTTACGTGGGAGGTGGATGGCGTCCAATACTTGAACGAGCGCTCCACCGCCACCCAACAGACTGGCTATTCCTTTGTGGCTCAATCCAGATCCAATCTGCCCGACCCCATTGGGGGCATCTCCTGGTTTGGCGTAGACGATGCCGGGAGCACCGTCTACATTCCGATGTACTGTGGAATTCGCCAGGTGCCCGCCGCCTTTGCCGATGGAGTCGCCACGCTGCAACGATTCAGTTGGGACTCCGCCTTTTGGGTTTTTAATGCTCTGGCCAACTACGCCTATTCCCGCTACAGCGATATGATTCAAGATGTCCACAAAGTGCAGCAGGGCTTCGAGAGCGAATTCCTGGCCAGACAACCGGAGATTGACGCCGCGGCCCTGAAGAAGTATCAGGACTCCCCCGAGATGGCCCGCCAATTCCTGACCGAGTACTCCACTACGCAGGCCGCACGAGTTGTAGCCCGCTGGCGAGTGTTGCTGGAGGAGCTGTTCGTCAAATACATGGATGGGAATGTGAAGGATGAATTGGGAAACGTGACGCATCCGGCCTCTCCCGAGGAATGGTACCGCGCCATTGCCAAGGCCGATGATGGCCGGCTGCGCGTTCGGAAACTGAAAAACCAACCCACCACGGATATTCCCATCACCGTGAATGGCTACTTCCATTCCCGCGAAGAAATGGGCGAATTCGGAGAGAAAGTCCCCGCCGATTTTCCCTTCTCGACCGAAAAGCTGCTGCTCCTGCCAGGGACCTGCAAATCGGCGCCAGTTTGCTGCGTCGCGCCTCAAGTGGAGGCCTCTTCGGGCAAGCTGGTTCTCCGCCTGCCAGAGTCAAAGCCAGACAAGTGCGGCAAGCCTTCCTGGCTGATCCGGCTTCCCCAAAATGAAACACGCCCATTGGTCTTAAGAGAGGAGATGGAATAGACTTTGGATTATGGATCATGGGTCGTAGGATGCGTAAACGCAAGGCGCGCAACACATGAAGAACTCAACCCTTCAGCAAAGTTGATGGATTACGCCATTGCGGGCTACCCTATCTTGAGTCCTTTTATAAAGGCATAATTTCGAGCTGCGAGGAATGACTTTTCTTGTAGGGCGTTTTTATAAACCGCCGGGGAAGCAGCCCCGGCGGTTGACAGAATCGAAGATCCGCCCCCTGGCGGACCGCCCTACAGGATGTGCCGCTTTTTCCGGCCTTCTCATTATTTGTCGAAAGCGGACTTAATAAATGGACTCTATCTTGCCGTTGTCACTCATGAGACCGTGCTTGGCCGGGGGAGCATAGGCCCAGTCATTCGCTGCTGAAAAAATCAAACACTGATCCGAATGACAAGCGGATGGCGCTTTCTCAAATTCAGACTCCATTTTCCACTTGTTCCTTCCGCGAAAATATATTCTTCCTTGGTTGGGTTGGATGTCCTCTCTTCTTTGCATCGCCACAGAAAAGAGCGCACGGTTGCAGGGTGTAATTCAAAGTGCGATAGGATAGAGCGTCTACCAAGGGATGGGATGCACGGGAGGGCGAGCCTCCCGGCTATTGCTCAGCTCAGCCGATCAACGCGACTTGGTTCACCTTGTCGCACTTTGAATTACACCCCCGGATGCACTCGACTTTTTGACTTTTTCAAAGAACCAATATAAGTTGATCTGAGAGGATAAAGCTCAATCTTAAAGTGAGAGCAGCAAATTGGGATGGAAATCTTCGGCCCATGCTCTTGCGTTTTTGCAGCGAGTAGGGCAAGGTGCTCACGTCGGATATAAAGCTCCTTTAATCAATGTCAGGATAAAAAAAAGGTAACTACTCAGCACCCTAGCTGGCAGAAAAACGGGGCGTGCACACGAGGTGCGCGCTTCAATTAAAATACCCCGAAGGGGTTATTGATAATAGCCCAGGGTCAGGAAAGTGGCACGAGGCCACTTTCCTGACCCTGGGTAAACAAGTCAAAACGTAAAGCAGTCTTACGGAAATCCGTCCGTCAGCTGACGGAACGGCGGATTTCCGTAAGACTGCTAAACTTCGAGCAGGACGCCTGCATGGCGGAGATGCCAATTATTTTTGATACGGAGAAAGATCACCTTCCACCCCTCACACCAATGGGGTCCTGAATAGTCACAAAAAAAGGGCAAAAATGAGAAAAATCAAGAAGTCAAGGCCTGTAGAGCAGCCCAATTTGTTGGCTCAATTTTTGCATTTTTTCAAAGATATCTAAAGGGATTGACGCGGAAAAGCAAACCAAGACCTCAGCTTAAGCACTTGGTTCACGGCTTAACCACACACAGAGAGGAGATACAACATGGCAAAAATTCTAGTCCTTTATTACAGCATGTATGGCCACATTGAAACCATGGCGAAAGCGGTGGCGGAAGGCGCGGCAAGTGTCGAAGGTGTCGAAGTCACGATCAAGCGCGTGCCCGAACTGATGTCGGAAGAGGTGGCGCGCAAGGCTGGCGCCAAGTTGGACCAAGCAGCGCCGATTGCCACGGTGGATGAATTGCCGAACTATGATGCCATTATCTTCGGCACGCCAACCCGTTTCGGCAACATGTGCGCGCAGATGCGCAACTTTCTTGACCAGACCGGCCGGTTGTGGCTGAACGGAAAATTGATCGGCAAGGTGGCTAGTGTGTTCACATCTACGGCCACTCAACACGGCGGACAGGAAACCACCATCACATCGTTTCACTCCACCCTCTTGCATCATGGCATGATCATTGTTGGAGTTCCTTACTCATGTCAGGAAATCATGAACATGGGCGAAATCACTGGCGGAACACCTTATGGAGCGAGCACTCTGGCCGGCGGCGATGGCGGTCGTCAGCCGTCGCAAAACGAAATCAAGATCGCTCGTTTTCAGGGAACCCACGTGGCCCAAGTGGCCAAGAAACTATCAGCCTGACGTCTGTTTCCAAAGAGGGGCCAAAAGGGGGCCTACACTAAAGGGTGCTTATTTAAAATTCTGTCACTACTCAGGCAGATAGGATTTCGGATTCAGAATCCAGAATGGCCAGCGAATAGGCCTTTAACGGCTTGCTGATCTCTTCCAGCAACTGGCTGAACAAGACGATTCTTCAGGAATCGAAAATCGGGCTATACCCGCGTGATCCGGTTTGGGGGACCATGTAATTATGCCGTCTTTTTTCCGCAAAACTTCAGGCGTGATCGGGATGGAAAGAAGACCCATTGCAATCGACGGAAGAAAATTTAAAACTTGCAGAAGCGCAACCTTATTCTTCGCACTTCTTCTGTCTTTTCTCAAAGTCCGAAGAGAAATCAGTCAACGAAAATCGTGATGTGGAAAATGTCAATAGTCCCATTTCTCGGATGGATTGTTTTCGGATTCTCCATTCTCCCCGCATCTGCTCAGACAGTGGACCTTGAGATTGAAAACCTCATCAGCCAGATGACCACCCAAGAAAAAGCGCAACTGCTGATTCCCACCGACTTTGGTTCGACCTATGGTTGTCCGCGCCTCGGCATTCCCCCCTTTCATCATCTGGACGGCCCGCGGGGAGTCCGTGCGGGGAATGCCACCTGTTTCCCTTCAGGACCAGCGCTGGCCGCCACCTGGGACATGGATCTGGTTTACCGGATTGGCATGGCCATGGGAAAAGAATTCCGCGTGAAAGGGGCAACCTCCGCTTTGGGCCCCTGCCTGGATTTGGCCCGCGATCCCCGCGCTGGACGAGCCGCGGAGGGCCTGGGAGAGGACCCCTACCTGGCTTCCCGCGTGGCGGTTGCCCAGGTACTGGGCATCCAAAGCCAGGATGTGATTGCCGTGCTGAAACATTACAATCTGAATAACAAGGAGAGCGATCGGAATTCGAACAACGATGTCATTGACCGCCGTACGTTGGTTGAGTATTACGGTCTTCCATTCCGCAAGGCGGTTCAGGAGGGGGAAGCCCGCGGCGTGATGGGCGCCTACACGGGGATGCGGATTGATGATGAAGCCTCCAATTACAGTTGCGAGAATTTTACCCTGCTGACCGACGTCCTCAAGAGGGAGTGGGGGTTCCCCTATTTTGTCATTTCGGACTGGGGCGCCATCTATGGCCCCGGCCAACTAGCCTTCGCTGCCGGCTGTGACGTGGCTGCCGAGTGGGATGACAAACGCTGGAAAGAGGGCAGCCCTTTCTGGGGCATTCCCGGGTGGATCTCAAGCGGCTTGATTTCAGAAGAGCGGCTGAACGATGCGGTCCGGCGCGTCTTGCGGGCTCTGAAAGCTGCACACTGGATCTCTGCCGTCCCCAAGCCAGTCGATGCCTCGGCATTGAACAGTCTGGAACATCAGCAGCTCTGCAAAGAAGCTGCCGAAAAATGCACGGTTCTCTTAAAGAACCAGGGAGGAATCCTTCCCCTCGATAAAAATGCCATTCGGTCCATTGCTCTGATTGGGCCAAGCGCCGATAACGGCGCCAATCTCTTAGGGGACGGCGGCAGTGCCTGGGTAGATCCGTTTTATACCATAACGGTCCGCCGGGGGATGGAAGAAATCTTGGGGGCCGCTAAAATCCGTTATGCGCAAGGCTGCACGATTAATACTTCCACCACCAGCGATTTTGAAAATGCCAGGAACCTGGCGGCATCCAGTGACGTGGCGGTCTTTGTGGGAGGCTGTAATCAAGACATCGAAAGTGAGGGCTACTTGCCGGCCGGTGACCGTGAAACCATCGACCTGCCTGGCGTCCAGCGGGATTTGATACATCAACTCAGCACCGTGAATCCGAATCTCATTGTGGTGCTCATCGGCTCCGGAGCCATGGGCATCGAGAATTGCCTCAGCGATATCAAGGGTCTCTTTTTGTCTTACTACCCAGGCCAGGAGGGGGGACGGGGTATTGCCCGGCTCATGTTCGGAGAAGCCAATCCCAGCGGCAAGCTGGCCAGCACCTTCGCGAAAAATGACTCGCAACTGCCGCCTTGGAATGATGATTATACTCGCGACCTCGTCGATGGCCGGGGTTATCGCTGGTTTGATACCCAAGGGATCACTCCGGAATTTCCTTTCGGATTTGGACTCAGCTATACCACATTTGATATTCGCAATCTGAAAATAGCCACATCGGAGGAATCCGCCTCAATCACGGCGAATGTGACCAATAGCGGACTTCAGGCTGGAACAGAAATCGTTCAACTCTATCTCAGCCATCCTGAGGAAAGTCCTGTTCCCTTCCCTCCCAAACAGCTCAAGGGATTCCAGCGGATTCCATTGGATCCCGGAGAAACAAAAACCGTCACCTTTCAACTCACCGCCGATGAATTGTCTTATTATGAATCCAGCCGAAAACAATTCGTCGTTGCGCATGGGAATTGGATTGCCCGGGTGGGCAGCTCTTCAGATTCATTGCCGCTTTCTCAAAACTTCCTCATCAGTTCCCCGCGCAGTGCGTTTTTAAGAAACCACATCGAACCTCGGAAACGCTAGTCGAACCGATTACTGGAATCCCCCAATATAGGCGCCATCTCCGGTTCTCTGCCTCGACCGCCCATCCGGAGTTAGAAGATAAAACCTCGCGCAGAGACGCAGAGGCGCGGTGAATGAGCGAAAATGAAATAGGAGAACCGTCATCATTGGCGTCTCTATTGGTTTGCGCCTCGAACTGGGACCAGGGCTATTGAAATCCGTTTATGAGAATATATTAATTCACACAATGAAAGACGGCATTACACTCGCCATCAATCGGCTTGAAGAATAGCTCTCCGCACCTCAGCGTCTCTGCGCGAAAATATAACCAAACGTTTTTTATGGGCTTCATCGGAAGACCGCAAAAAGCCCGGCCATCGGTGAGCCCAATTGTTAGTCTCGCACTGGCTAATGCACCACAAAATTGATGGAATATTTATAGGCTTTGGCAGCTTGGTTGTCATCAATGGCAACCTGCAGCACCTGTTCGCCAGGGGGAAATCCCGCGAGAGGAATTTGGAAATAGCTGGTGATGGTATCCTTTGACCTGTCATCAAAAGAGTTTAGACTCATGCTTCCCGCATTGCGAAAGAGCTTTCCATCCCGCTGGAAAGAGAGGCTGGCCTGCAGATCCGGGTTTTTGTTCACCGGTTTCAGATAAATTTGAAAGAAGATATATAGTGTGTCCTGGCTGGAAAAAACCCTGGTGGCATTGGGAATGATGCGGTTCTGCCCGATCACCAACGGATCCACATCGTTCATGAAGGGAGGCAGATTCCAAAAGGATCGGCGCTGCACGCTCTTGTCGGAGCTCACCGGCAACAAACGATTGCTGAGAATCAAAGAAGAAAGGGAAAGGGGTTCTCGGCTGTAATCCGGCACGGAGAGCGGCTGCTCGAAGGTGCCGAGCTTTCCGCTCTGGTTTTCGCGCACCAGGAACTTGAGCGTATAATCCCCCGGCTTGAGGAAGAAGGCCGTGTTATATTGGATATCGCCAGCCAGCGTTTTGCGCGTGGTTTCCTGATCCAACTTGAGCTGGATGGAATCGCGCACCACGCTCTCCACTTTTCCCTTGGCGCCGCGGGCCTGTCCGATGAAGTCAAAGGCTCCCCGCGCCTTCTCTCCCTTTTGATCGAAAGGAATGGCGGAAGCCGGAAACTTGAGCGAAACCGGCACGAATACTTCCGTTTGAGAAGCTCGAATGAAATTGGCCGAGATCAGAAAGGGAATTTCCGAGAACGGGCGTTCCGAATTGATTGCCTCCTCCAATTGTCTTTCCTTATCCGAACTGGAGTATTGGCCAAAAGACTTGGGGGCGAAATATCCCTCCCGGAATTTCAAACGGGCCTCGGGAATGTTCACCTGCAGCTTAATCCGGCGATACTTGCCGTCCCGCTTGGAGTCCGTAGAGTAATACCCCAAAAGATAATAGCTGGAGGAATCTTGCCGCACGGTTTCAAAGACCTTGCCAAGATTATTGCTATCGAAGAGCGGTTTTCCACCCGTGTCGAGAGATAGAGTGGCCAATGTTTCCTGGGAACTGTAGAGAGAGTCCGTTTGGCTGCGAACCGCCTGGCCGGAAAAGTTGGCGGTACCTCCAGCTCCGGCCTGATTCGCTCCTCCCCCCGGGGGAAGGGCAGTCAAGCCTCTGACATCCACCGCATAAAGAGAGGTATTGTTCTGATTCAAGCGATCGACTGTAGCATGCAGTTGGGATTGGTTCTCCGTCCCCGTCGTCGTGATTCCGCTGGAAAAGTGAACCAGGAATTTTTTCCCGGGGATATCCCGAAACATCTTGCCCACCGCTTCGATTGCATAGAGTTTCCGATCGGTATTGAAAATGTTGAATTGAGAATCATCGGGGGTGTAACTGTCTGAGGCGGATGTATCATCCGTGCTCGTAGCCGCAACTTCCGCATCGGCCAAACTTGCGGAATCGCCGGCATAGAGTCTCGATGCCGCTTTTTTTAAAGCTTCCCGGTCATTGGTGAAATTTTGAAGGAGTTTCAGCGTCGTGCCATTCGACACCACGGCCACCAGATCGGCGGGCGTAATCTGTTTTTCAATAAAATCCCGCACGGTTTTTTGTGCCTGGATCAAATCTTCCACGGGCATGGAGGACTGATCGATAAATAGGATGAGAAAACGGTGGTTGCGCAATTCCTTGCGCTCCTCCGCCGAGACAGGCTTTTGAGCCAAATCGATTTTGTGAGGTTCCGCGGGCGTCGCGGCGGCGGGTTCACTGATGGCATTCAAGTCTTCGAAATCGAAGGTCGAGACCATCTGCGGCTTGTTATCTTCAAATAACTGAAAATCCTCTTTTTTGAGATTCCGAATCGGATTCCCTTTTTTGTCGGTGACAACCACATCCACTAAAACCAGATCTTCATAAACCTGCAAAGTATAAATACTGCCTTCCTGTTCCTGAATGACGTTGTCTTGCTGTTGGGCCAAGGGCTCAAACAAAGCCAAGCTCAGCAATGCAGCTCCAGATAATTTGAAGAAGAATTTTCGCGGCATAGTCGATGTTTTTACCTCAGATCAAATTCTACGGCAGACGGCAGACGGCAAACGGCAGACGGCAAACGGCAAACGGCAGACGGCAAACGGCAGACGGCAAACGGCAAACGGCAAACGGCAGACGGCAAACGGCAGACTAGCAAGCTAAGACTCTAAATCCAGTATCTTAGATTTGGAACCTGCGGTCTCGATTCTATCCTGAACCCTTAGATAAACAACTGGAGTTTGGAGCCTTCTTCTTGGCACGATTTCTAGCCCTCCTAGTCCATCGTTTGCTTTCGACCCTCTTCACTGCCGTTTGCCGTTTGCCGTTTGCCGTTTGCCGTCTGCCGTCTGCCGTTTGCCGTCTGCCGTCTCCCGTCTCCCGTCTGCCGCTTAAAACGATACCCGCAAATTGAAATCGAGTTGACGCATCTGCCGGACGCTGGTGACCTGTCCAAAATTCGAGGCATTCACCACCACTCCCAATCCGCTCGGATTGGCATGATTAAAGACGTTGCTAGCCTGAATCCGGAAGCTGATGCGGGCCCCTTCCTGCGAGAGCCGGATGGTTTTACCCAGACCCATATTCACATTAAACAAGCCAGGACCAGGGATGGTGTTGCGCGCGACATTTCCCAGCATGCCTGGTTCTGGCACCGCAAAGGCAGCGGTATTGAAGTACCGGCTCCAAGACTGTTCAGCATCGCTCAGGCTGGGATTGAGGCCCGTCGAATCAGCCCGCAGGGACTGGCTTGTTTCCACCCCCAGCATCCCGATGGAATTGCCGAGGACGCGGGCGGTGAGAGGAGTCCCGGAATTCATGCTGAGATTGCCATTCCAGTTCCATTCGGACAGAAGCCGGTTCCAAAGGCCGGGATGAGAAAAGAATCTCTTCCTGTCGCCAAAAGGCAATTCCACCATCCAGTTGGCATTCAACTGGTGCCGGATATCAAACGTGGAAAGTCCACGCTCCAGATGAAGATTGTTGTCAAAAAGCGCCACCGTCTCCTGTCCCCCTCCAATGCTGGAGGCATTGTCAATGGATTTCCCATAGACGTAACTGCCGCCGAAGGAAATGCCACCACTAAATCTGCGCATCAAGCGGACCACCGCCGAGTTATAAGATGACGAAGTCCCGGAGGTTTGATAAAGGAAACTTTGCACCCCCGGGATTAACGAAGATTGGGAACCTTGAATGATTCGATTCGGGGCCCGTAACAAGTCCAGGCCGGTCCCCTTGGAGCCGTTGTATCCCACGGTTAGAAGGAGCCGATGGTTAAATGTTTGCTGAATGTCAAGATTCCATTGTTGAACATAGCCGATCCGATAATTAGGGTCAATGGCATAGCTGTTAGTCACAGTGACAGTGGGATCCACCGGAAAACCATCGGCCAAGGTCAAAACCTGATTCGCCCGCGTAACCAGGTTCTCGCTGAAGGCAAAGGGAGGCTGGCTGGCCAATTGAGTGGAAAAGGAGCTGATGCTGGAGGGATTAAAGAAAATTCCATATCCTGCGCGCACGACTGTTTCCTTTTTGGAGAAAGGGCGCCAGGCCAAACCGACGCGTGGAGAAAAATTGTTGTAGTCCGTTCCAATCAGCGATCGAGGGAAAGTCCCTGAGTATGCACCGGACTCTCCCGGCAAGACCACTTGTACTCCGGTAAAACCGGGCGCCACATCCAGATTGGCGAGATGATTATATTTTTCATAATAGGGAGGAGTCAGTTCATAGCGCAATCCCAAATTCAAAGTCAGACTGGATCTGACTTTCCAGTTGTCTTGCGCGTAACCGGAGAGGGCATTGCCGCGTAAATAGGTGTCCCGAGACCCGTACCGGATCGAGGTGGATTGTGCGTCTCCCAAGAGAAAATCGGCCAAATCATAACCACTGCTCACCGCACTTGACGTCCCTGAGGCCGGCTGAGGTTCCAGGAGGCCGGCAGCACTCGTGACCGCGCCGTTAAATACAAAAGTCCCACGGCCATTGGGATTATTGTGGGTGTTGTGCTGAATCCGCCGATATTCAAACCCCGTGCGAAGCGTGTGTTTGCCTACGACATAGGAGACATTGTCAGAGACCTGGGCTGTCTGGTTGCGGCGAAGGCTGGGATTGACATCCTGCAAAGCCGCGAAGTTGGTAAAGTTGATGGTGGGAACTCCGTAATCGATCGGGTCGGAGGAGATGCCCTGAATGCCCAAGTTTCCCGCCACATTTTGAACATAGGCGAATGAGCCCAGGCTGCTGCTGCGCATCCGATTAAATCGAAAATTCCAATTATTGAACAGGCGGCTGCTGAAATTGTGCATCCAGCCAATCGTCAAATTCTGCCCGCGGTTGCTGCTGTTTCCCGAAAGCGTCGGGAAGGGGAGTCCTAAAACCGAGTCGCGGGACTGCAGGGAGTAATTGAAAGAAAGGTTGTCTTTCGATTTGATCCGCTGATTCAGCCGGACCGAGAGGGAATCGCTGCTCGAAGGCAGTGCCATGTTGAGATGATAATTCAGAGTATTGCCCGGCAAATTGGGCAAAGGAATGAAGCTCAACAGCCCCTGCGCAATCGGATCAATTCGATCCGCCGGGATCTTGTTGCCCGGAAACAGCCGCGATTCCAGCGGCCCGGAAGAAATAAGCGGATCGTAAATTGGCACCGGACCTGTCTCGGAACCTGCCCGGCCAAAGGTCTGCGAAAAATCTCCCTCCCGTTCCAGAAGCGTGGGAACAGTCACCGTGGAGTCATAGGGATTGCGGTTTCGGGAACCGTTGTAGCCAATGGAAAAGAAGGTCTTTTCCGACGGCTTGATCCATTTGGGAATTTGAAAAGGGCCTCCCAGCATGAAGCCAAAAGAATTTTGAATGTAAGAGGCTTTATTCTGTTCCAGGCCGGAAAGAGAGTAAGGACGGGCATCCAGCGCGGAGTTGTGATAGTCGTCATAAATCATGCCCCGCAGCCGGTTGGCGCCCATATTCCCCCTGCCGCCGCCAAAACCTCCGCCAGGGCCTCCAGGACCACCTCCCATTCCCGCCATACCTGGCCCTCCACCCGCGCCCATGGGGCCGCCTCCTGGACCTCTGCCTCCCTGCCCGCCGCCCATCATCCCTCCGCCAAATCCCTCCATGGGCCGATCTCCCGCCCAACCACCGATATCGCCCATCCGCTCCGCGATCCGATCGCGCATCTGGCGAATTTGGTCATCCGAAAACCGGCCTCCCATAAACGATAGATCGCCGGCCGGAGCAGAAGATCCCTGAATGACCAGAGTGTCGGCTCCGGAGGCATTTCCGGCTATAGAAGTCATTGCTGGCAAAGATTGGCCGCCATTGCCCGCATCCGCCGCTCCACCATTCGCACCCTGAGAGGCGTCCAGCCCCTCCGGAGCCTGAAGCGTGAGCGTACGGAAACCTCGTTGATTCCGGTTTTGCGCCGAATCCCTATTCCCCTGGCCATTTTTCCCCTTGGTAGAGGCGGCAGCGGCAACCGGCTTTAGGGCCACATCCAACAATTCCACCGCGCTCATCAAATTGAGTTCCCTGTTCATGGACTCATATTGCGCCAAGCTGGCCTGCAATTCATACCGGCCCGGAGGAAGATTGGAAAAGGAATATCCCCCATCCGCTCCAGATATGGCTTTCCAGTTTTTTCCGCTCGAAATATTTTTGAGTAAGAGGGAGACCCCGCCCAGCTTTTGTCCCTCAGTATTGGCAATTTTTCCCTTCAGCTGAACTTCCTTGAGCTGCGCCCAATGTGCCTGGGACATCCCAAAGAAAAGAAGGCAAACCACCACGATTTGACGGATGAATTTCGTTTTCATTTGAAGCCCCCCTAACTGGAGTCCATCCACAAAGTTGAAGAAATCGTGAATGTACGAGGTGTCAGCGCGAAAACGCTAAGCCCGTCATGCATTGGAAGAGGAATTCAAGATGCACGACGCGCTTTCACGCTAGACCATCTTACGCGAAAAAGCTCTTCATTCAAGCTCTCCAACTAATATCCGCTGAAAAATCCTGGGTAAAATTTGCAACAATACAATTATGACATGACTCAGCAGACGACATCCGATCACTTGCGCATTTTCCAGACTGCATACACCGCATGAGACTGCGATTTGAATCGGAGCATGAATTATCTTGGTCGTCTAAACTAAAACCGGAGCAATGCCTCATCATTTGCCTTTCTCCAGAAGTTAAAAAGCGAATAAATAAGCCTCGCATCAGTAGACGAACAATAACAGAGTTGGTTACCTAAAAAACCCATTTGGATTTCCGCGCAACTGTAAAAATTCTGTAAAGCCAGTCCGTAAGAGATCCCAACCAGAAAATGCTTCCACCTGAAGATCTTTCGCGTGATGTCCTCCTGCCCTCTGCTGGTGAACGTTTTCAAAGCCATCCTCCCGCAAATGCGGCAAATTGAGGATTTTCATGGACTCTAAGAAGCCGGATCGAGAAGCTTGAAATCTTCTTTTTATTTTTTGCGTTCTGTAGTAATTTCATGTTGACCTATCTTGCGATCGATTTCAAAGTCTCCTCTGTCTGCAAATTGAACTATCAATTTATCTCAAAAAGGGTTCCTATTTATGCAAAATGCAACCCCCGCGCCGCCCCAACGTCTTGCCTCTCTGGACGCTTACCGTGGATTTGTGATGTTCCTCATGATGGCTGAAGTGCTTCACCTCAGCCGGGTTTCCGCCGCTTTGCCGGACAGTTTTTTCTGGAAGATCCTGGCCTTCAACCAAAGTCACGTGGAATGGATCGGCTGTTCTTTGCATGATCTGATTCAACCTTCCTTTTCCTTTATGGTGGGTGTGGCCCTCCCCTTCTCCATTGCCAGCCGACTCGCCAAGGGACAAACTAAATTAAAACTCTCTTTGCACGCGTTTTGGAGAGCCTTTCTCCTGGTGATTTTGGGGGTATTCCTCCGCTCCATTCACCACCAGATGACTTATTTCACCTTCGAAGACACACTCTCCCAAATTGGCCTGGGCTATGGATTCCTTTTCCTGCTTGGCTTCCGTCCACTGCGCGACCAATGGATCGTGCTTTGGCTGATCCTGGTTGGATATTGGGCCGCTTTTGCCCTCTATCCCCTTCCCGGCCCGGGGTTCGATTATGCCGCGGTCGGCGTTCCCGCCAACTGGCCTCACTTGATGTCCGGTTTTGCCGCTCACTGGAACATGAACAGCAATCCGGCCTGGGCTTTTGACACCTGGTTCCTGAATTTATTCCCGCGTGAAAAGCCCTTCGTGTTCAATGGCGGAGGTTATTCGACGCTCAGTTTCATCCCGACGCTCGGAACTATGATTTTGGGATTAATCGCGGGTGAATTGATGCGCAGTAAAAAGGATCCCTGGCAAAAAGTGAAATGGCTCACCATCGCCGGAGTGATCGGACTGCTTGGATCCGGAGTCCTGCATTTTGCCGGAATTTGTCCCATCGTAAAAAAAATCTGGACCCCCAACTGGACTATCTTCAGCGGAGGGTGTTGCTTCCTCTTGTTGGCTGGATTCTATCTCTTGATCGACATTAAAGGGATCCGGGCCTGGTTTTTCCCGCTAATTGTCATCGGCATGAACTCCATCGCCGCTTATTGTATGAGCTGGCTCTTCGAAGGATTCATTTCGAGTTCGCTGCGAACTCATCTGGGTCCCAACACTTTCAAGATCTTTGGCCCGGCCTATGAAACTCTGCTAAGCGGAGCTTGTATTTTGCTGATCCTCTGGTCGATCTTGTATTGGATGTATAACCGGAAAATTTACCTGAAAATCTAGGGCGGCTGGCACAGCAAGCGGATGAAAAGGGGATGATGGAGGCGGCCTGCCCTCAGGCCGTCTCAGCAGGCTTGGCAAACTCAGACGGGGTGGGGGCACCCCGCCTCCATCCACCCTATTTTCGCAGGAAATATAAGCGGCCATTTGCACTTGGCTTAATGACAGCGGTTAAAACAAAAACGGCGCCGGAAGGATCCTCAGGTCCATGGCGCCATTTCTGTTTTAAATCATGTTAGGAGGTGACCTCCTAGCGGACTCGTTTGACGAACTCGCCGGTGGTTGTATCCACCAGGATTCTCTCGCCTTCATTGAGATAGAGCGGCACTTTCACTTTGGCGCCCGTGGAAATCGTCGCCTCCTTTAAAGCCTTGCCAGTGGCAGTATCTCCACGAGTGGCCGGCTCCACGCCCGAGACTTCAAACTCGACAAACTGCGGCAGTTGGACACTCACCACGACGCCATTGAATAAGATGGATTTCACCACGGTCTGTTCGGCCAGGAAATTCACCATATCCCCAAGCGCATCTCTCGTCAGACTGAACTGCTCGAAGGTCTCCTGATCCATGAATTGGAATTCCTCTCCACTGGCATACAGGAACTGAGCATCGCGTTCTTCCACATCCGGCTCGTCAAATTTTTCACCTGATTTAAAAGTCTTGTCGAACACCGCACCGCTTAAGATGTTCCGGACCTTGGCCCGCACCAAAGTGGCAGCACCTCGGGCCGAAGGAGTCTGCACTGAATAATCCATAATGATATAGGGCTGCCCCTCAATCAGAATCTGCAGACCTTTTTTAAATTCCGCGGTGGTTAACATATCCCCTCCCTGGCCATGACTTCACATTCAAAAAAAGGGAACCATACTATGAACCGCCAGCTGTTGTCATCATTTTGGGGGAGCAAGTGGTGCAAGCCAAAAAAAGAAATTTGGAAAATACTCAGCCCCTTGTGTGGTAGCCACGCTGAGTGCATTTTGCGAGGCGTGGAGCCTGGCCACCTGGCCAAGTGCCCACGGCTTCCGCCTTAAGCGGACTCACCGTGGCTACCGTTCAAACGAGAATCTGAGCAGTTACCATGAAACAACCTTGCAAAGCGAAAAAGCACGAAGCGCAAGCGAGTGATCAGGGGAGCAGTACAAAACCATGCTGCTTAATTTCCTCTTGAGCCAAAGAGAAAGTGACTGAGCCTGAGTAAGTCCAATGAGCTTTCATGATGAGTCTGTTGCTTCGATCCACCACAGGGAGTCCATCCCCTGATTTCGCTCATCCTTCGACAGGCTCAGGATGAGCGGCATTCCAACCTCCGCTCGTACTGAGCTTGTCGAAGTGCGAGCGGGAACCTGTATGATGAGTTTATACTTCAAATCAATCGTGGATGGATTAGTCTCATCTTGAACGCTCCTTGGAATAATTCGATTATTTTTTCCCCTCCAGAGCTTTTCCCAACCGATAACGCGCCGCTTCATAATCATCCCCTTTTTCCGCAAAGCCGACAGTTTCCCCGGCATCGGAAAACATTTTCGGGACAATTTTACGCAGACACTCCTGTACGAGAGGTTCCAGTCCCTTTTGACGGGCCAGAGTCAAATAAAGGTGGTCCTGCAATCCCCTGCGGAAATTGGCCAACTGAACCGTGGAGCAGGGACCGGCAATTCCACGATCCTGGTCCGGATGCAGTTTCTCCTCGCCCGGATACATTAATACTCCATCCCCGTTGGCGAAGCTCTGATCCTCAATCGGTTTGTTGGGCTGGCCGCGATTGTCAAACGTGACAGGGTTGACCCAAACATTTTGGATTCTATTGCCGGGCTTTTGCGAGTTGTGCCGCCAATGGGTCCCATGCCAATAGAAATAGACGCCAATCCCATGTTTGAAACAACCCCAGATGGTGGCGCGAGCATCGACCGCCGGCGCATCAATCACGATGGCCCCGCCCCAGGGGCGGCCACCATTGTAGATCCAGTAGTCGCGTCCCTTGGCCCGCTCTTCTTCCGCTTTTTTTATGAAATACCCTTGCGGTCCTGAGTCCCAGATATCGATGGCGCCTTCTAATTCGGGAGTGAATTCATGAGTCACAAATACCGGCAGCTTCCGCCCCGGGCCCGGATTGGAATGAATATTTTCCGCCAACTTGCGAATATAGGGGAATTGTTTTGGAGCGGGCTCATCCGGCATGTAGACAAAAGTGGTTACTCCTTTCAAGGTTCGTTGCAGGAACTCCATCCAGCCATCGGCGCGCTTCCAGGCGGAGGCGCGATCATCGAAATCTTTGCCCGGACCATAAAAAGTCAGCGGCACAATCTTATTCCCCACCCCTTCGCCCGGACCTTCATAGCCTTTTTCCGGCCTGAAATCGGACCCGGAAAATCTCCCCATCAGACGAGTGACTTTGTCTTCATTATAAGCTTGCACCAGCTCAACTCGCTGCCGATGGGCAAAACGATGATAGGCCTCGTCCAAAGTCCGGCCCTGATAGAGCTGGGGTTGATTTGCCTCATGAAAAATCATGGCGTGCATGCTGTTTTCATCAGGGAGCGAAAAATCGAAGAGTTCCAACTCCACCGGAATCATCGTGCTTTTTCCATCCACCGCAACATTGAGCGATCCGGCATAAATCCCCGCCGGCAAATCTCGCCTGGCGTAAATATCGATCCAGATGGCCTGGCTCTGGGAAGGCCCGACATTCAACGGGAAGCCTCCTCTTTCCTTCCGTGCGTTTTCCGGAACCAGCACCACGGGTTTCCATCCTTCCGGGTGGCGGGGCGCGGATGGTTTGCCCAACATATAAATCCACGGAGCCTGCGTGGGAGCGGTCACATGCAGATAATGAACCGAGAAGATTTGAATGGGCCGGGCGGCATAGAGAGTAGGATCCGGATCGGGAGAGTGATAGACAATTTCCCCCTTCCCCGCTTTCTGCTTGAGTTTGGGAAGCTGAACCGCCAAACTTTGAATCCCTTTGACATCCGATTCAACAATCACTTGAAACGCGATTAATTCATTGCGGGCGCCAAAAAGTCGAATCGTTTTTCCATCCCACACTGAATTTTTCTGCTTCGCCGGATGAGATAGATCCTCCCGATCCACTTTTTCGCTGTCATTTACGGCCCAAATGGAATGTACGCCAGCCAATCCGGCATTGGCTTGAAACAGAAAAAAAACTAAAATAATTCCACATAAAAAAATCCGCTTCTTCATGAGTCTCCTTTGGGAAATTCAGGATTGAGCCCATTGCAGGATTGCTATGCAGTCGGGCGTGGTTGCTGAACGCGACGTTTTGAACGCACCCTGAAGATCAGGGTTGCAAAAGAAAAGAAAACATCGATATTATAATGCTAGTTTTTGATTTCATTTTCTTTTTATTTCGCAGAAGGAGAAGAGCATGAGAAGAAAATTTGCGGGATCCATTTTTCTCCTTGCCGTCACCCTGACCGTCCTTCCGCTGGAAGCCGCGGTGACGGGACTCATCAGCCAGGAGAGCTCCCAGGAATTGCTGGTCAAAGCTCCCTCATACTCTCTGAGAATCCACAAATCCCCTTTTTCTTTTGAGCTGCTCGCGGGAGATAAAGTTGTGGCCAAGAGCGCCAACTCCGGGGTCCACTTCATGGTTCGGCAGGGAAAGCAATATCAACTTACCTCTCTCGAGCGCTGGAGTTGCTCCGGAGGAATTCTGCAGGTGACTGCGGCGACCACCCTGCCGGGAGTGGCGGCTCACATGGATTTTGCATTTTTTCCGGACCACTTGACGATTCAAATCAAGTCCTCCGACGGCCAGATGAACGATGAACTGGGAGAAAATTTCCTGCTGAATTCGGGAGGGCACTGGTATGGCGGTAATATCACTTCCACTCAACAATGGCCGCTGGAAACCGGCTCCCTGGCGATAGATCCATTTTATTCCACTTCGAATCAAACTTCGCCGATCTGGCTCACCTCCAGCGGGACCGCTATTTTTGTCCCCACCTATCATCTGATGGGATTCAGCTTGAACCGGGACAAAGACGGACTGTTTTCCTTCCATCTCAATCGGTGCCGTGAGGTCCTCTATCACCTCTGTGTGGGACGCAACATCGTCGAGGCTTTCACGGCGATGACCTCGCTCGCGGGCAAGCCCCGTCAAGTCCCTCCCCGTGACTATTTCGCCGAGCCAATTTTCAACAGTTGGATCGAATTCCACACGGAGGTGACCCAAGTCGGTTTGGAGAAATATGTCGAAAACATCAGTAAAAATGGATTCCCCTGCAAGATTGTGGAAATCGACGACAAATGGGCTCCAAAGCACGGCGACTTCGTATTTGATTCCAAAAAATTTCCCGACCCCAAGAAAATGATTGCCCGTTTTCATGAGCAGGGGCTCCGGTTAATCCTCTGGGCTACTCCCTTCTTCGAGGCCGCGGCGGCCAACTATCGGACCGGGCTGGAGCGCCAGTATTTCATCATGAATGAAAAAGGAATCGATCCCTATATCACCGAATGGTGGAATGGTAAAGCAGCGTTGGTGGACTTCTCCAATCCCGAAGCTTATCAGTGGTACCTGGGGATGCTGCAAAACCTGCAGCGCGAATACGGAGTGGATGGTTATAAACTGGATGGAGGCGATGGCGAATATCTGGCCAAACCCTTCACCAGCCAAGGGCGGATCAGTTCTCTGCGGTACACCGACCTTTTCGCTTCCATCGGGCAGTATTTCGACATCAACGAATTGCGCGTCAGCTGGCTGGTTCAACCGCTCGGGTTGCTGCAGCGGCTCCGAGACAAGGATCCCACCTGGAGCCGCGACGACGGGCTGAATGCCCTGCTGCCACACGGGCTCAGCGAAGGATTGATCGGGTATCCTTTCTTTTGCCCCGACATGATTGGCGGTGGGCTGGATTCCGGCTATTTTGGCGCCACGGCCAAAGGAATCGACGCCGAGTTGTTTGTCCGATGGACCGAAGCCAGTGCCTTGTTGCCGATGATGCAATACTCTTACGCTCCCTGGCGCATGGAGGAAAAATACGTCGCCATCTGTCGGAAGTACTCTCTCTTGCACAAAGAATTGGGGGACTATATTTATAGCCTGGCTCTCGATTCCATTCAAAGCGGGCTGCCCATGGCACGGCCGCTTTTCTTCCGCAATCCGGAAGATGAAAAATGCTATTTCATCAGCGACCAATTCATGTTGGGAGAAAAATTCCTGGTCGCTCCGGTCTTGTCCCAGGGCGCCGCTTCGCGTGACATCTATCTCCCGTCAGGCACTTGGATTGACTATTGGAATGGCCGTGTCTACCAAGGCGGGCAGACCTTGAAGTCATATCCCGCGCCACTGGAAGTACTGCCCATCTTCGTGAATGTGCATTAGGATAGAATTCCGTAACTAATTCCTGTGAAGTGCATACTCATCGCACATGCCCCCGCTCGCACTTCGACAAGCTCAGTACGAGCGGGGATTGGAGTGCCGCTCATCCTGAGCTTGTCGAAGGATGAGCGAAATCAGTGGATGGACTCCTTGTTGTTCATCGCAATAGTGAACTCATCATGAAAGCTCATTGGAATAATCAGGCTCCTGGGTGACTGGTAGCCACGGTGAGTCCGCTTAAGGCGAAAGCCATGGGCTTTGAGCTATGATGCCAATCTCCGCGCCTCGTAAAATGCGCTCAGGGTGGTTATTGCGCGGAGGAGTATTGCGCGGCTGCAAATCGTAATTTCCAGGGAGCCACTCACGCCAGCACGGCTGGCACAACAAGTGGATGAAAATCTCCGGCGCGGCTCCCCTCCTTCGATAAGGTTGTCAAATCCGCCCCGGCGGAAGGGGTCGTCTTGGTTCGCACGTGCGAACCAAGACGGGGTGGTTCGATGCTGCCAGGGCATGCGGTCGCACCACCCCGCCCTACGGGCACCCCTCCCGCCAAAGGGCGGATCTTCGACCTCGTCCGAGGAGGGGAGTTTGAAAGGTGCAACTCAACAGCGATTTTCTAGGGGGAACAATGATTGTTACCAATCTGCGAATTCTGGTTTTTCTTTTGGGATTCATGCTGGTGGCCAGTTGCCAGGACCGCAACCAATACCAAACCAATCGAGACGAGCAATCTCAACGAAGAAGAACCATGCGATCGTATGCCGCAGCGAGAAACGACCGTTGGCAGGTGATTGGCCCGGGCGGCGGAGGTTCTCAATACAACCCCTCCGTCAGTCCATTGGACCCCAATCTGGTATTCGTGAATTGCGACATGACCGGGGCCTATATCAGCCAGGACGGCGGAGATTCCTGGAGGATGATGAATCTGCGCGGGGTGGTCGATTTTTTTTCTTTTGACCCCAACAATATAAATATCATTTATGCCAATTCGCTTGGATTGTGGAAGAGCAACGACAAAGGAAAAAGTTGGGAACTCCTTTTTCCGGCCCCGGAAGCAGTGGACCGGGTTGTGATTTCGGGAGACCATGGCGATGAGTGGATCCAGACCCACGATGGAATTTCCACCACTGTAAATGCGCTCACCGTGGATCCCTCCGACTCCAGCCGGCTTTATGCGGTGATGAACCGTTCAGGAGGCGACTTTCTCTCCCTCTCCACGGATGGAGGAAAGAGCTGGCAAGATTCCACGGGCCTGGCCGGCGGGGGGCAAAAAATATTCGTGGACTCGAACTCCTCGCAGACCGACCGAACCCTTTACATAGCCGGAAACAATTCCGTGAGCTGGAGGGAGAATGGACAGTGGCACTATCCGCACGGGCCGGATGGAGTGAACAGTTTCACCGATATTGCCGCCGGCTTTCCCGAGGCAGGAGGCAAGCCGGTCTTCTACGCAACGTCAGGCATTAACTGGCGGGGTGGAACCACGGGCGTCAATGGTTTATTCATCTCCCGGGATGGTGGAACCACCTGGCAAAAATTGGATACCGCTTTTCTCTCGCCCGCACCGGCTGGAACGGCGCAAGTTGAGCTTCGCGCGGTGGGGACCTGTATCGCGCAACCTCAAGTCGTTTATCTTTCTTTCCGGGACCACACCGCTTCCCTTTCCTCATCCGAGCTGAGCCTCGGCGTCGCAAAATCCGGCGACTATGGAACAACCTGGTCGAAGGTATGGAACGACACAGAAGATCGGGCGGCAGACAATGTAGCGGATCCTTGGATGACAGCCCGTTTCGGAACAACTTGGGGAGAAAATCCATTTCAACTTGGCACAGCCCCTTCCAATCCCGACATCTGTTTCGGCACGGATTTCGGCCGGACCATGCGCACCCGCGATGGAGGCAGGAGCTGGGAAGGAGTCTACTCTCACCGATTTGCTGACGGCACGAATACAACGACCGGACTGGATGTCACCACCAACTACGGGATCCATTTTGACCCCTTCGATCTGAACCACATTTTGATCGATTACACCGATATGGGCCTATTCGAAAGCCGGAATGGAGGAGAATCCTGGAAGAGTGCCACCGTCAACGGGGTTCCCCACGAATGGGTGAATACCACCTACTGGCTGGTTTTCGATCCAGAAATCAAAGGGCGGATTTGGGCCGTGATGAGCGGCATTCACGACCTTCCCCGCCCCAAGATGTGGCGCAACCGCTCCGTCAGCGGATATAACGGAGGCGTTTGCATCAGCGAAGATGGCGGCCAAACCTGGCATCCTTCCATCGATGGCATGGGCCAAACCGCGGCGACCCACATTCTGCTCGATCCCTCGAGCCCCGCCGCGGGCCGGACTCTCTATGTCGCCGGCTTTGGAAAAGGAGTATTCAAATCCACGGATGGGGGGAAACGCTGGACCCTTCAAAACGCCGGATTGGAGGGGACTGAACCTTTCGCCTGGCGATTCGCGCGCGCTTTCGATGGTTTGCTCTACCTGGTCGTGGCTCGCCGCAGCGAGGATGGCAGCATCGGCAACGCTCGCGATGGAGCTTTGTATCGATCCATGGATGGAGCCAGCCGATGGGAGAAGATGACTTTACCCGCCGACTGCAATGGACCCAATGGACTTGCCATCGATCCGCAGGATTCCAAGCGGCTCTATCTGGCCGCCTGGGGAAGAACGCAGCCCGATGGCGCGGTGGGAGGAGGGATCTTTCTTTCCGCCGATGGAGGAAAGAATTGGAAATCAGTCTTGAGCAAAGACCAATATATTTACGACGTCACCATCGACCCGCGAAATCCGCAAATCCTTTATGCCTGTGGATTTGGTTCCTCCGCTTGGAAATCCGCGGATCGCGGGGAAACCTGGACACGGCTGAAAGGGTACAACTTCAAATGGGGCCATCGGGTCATTCCCGATCCTCAGGATTTCGCAAAGATTTACGTGACCACCTATGGTGGCAGCGTCTGGCACGGCCCGGCCGACGGCGATCCCGAAGCCGTCGAAGACATTCTTACCCCCATCATGAAGCCGGGAAATTGAGGCTAATTCCAAGGAGCGTTCAAGCTGAGACTCATGCATCCACAATTCAGGTGTGAAGCGCATACTCATCGCACATGCCCCCGCTCGCACTTCGACAAGCTCAGTACGAGCGGGGATTGGAGTGCCGCTCATCCTGAGCTTGTCGAAGGATGAGCGAAATCAGTGGATGGACTCCTAGTTGTTCATCGCAATAGTGAACTCATCATGATAGCTCATTGGAATAAGTACGTGGGGCAGGCCATGGCCCACAGCCAAGTCCCGGGCATACAGCACTTTCACTTTGGCCCAATGATTTTCCAGCAGGGGAATCAAGGAAGCCGGAAATGTCGCGATCCGGTCCTTGTCCCCTTTGCCGGTCCTGACCGTAATTTGCTTCATGGCATAATCCAAATCCTGCACACGCAACCGGACCGCCTCCATGATCCGCAGGCCGCTCTGCCATAAAGAAGTTTCACAATCAATTGTGACACCCCATCCATCAGCGGGATGGCCTTCATCACTTTCTCGCGAGTCAGGACCACGGGCACATTCAGTTTCTTTTCCGCTCTCACCGCGTGGATCGTCTCGTCGAGCGGCTGTTCGAGCACTCGTTTGTATAGAAAAACCAGGGCATTATTTTGGGTGGCGGCAGCCACTCGCTCATCGACGGCCAGGTGAGTGAGAAAGGCCTCGATCTTTTTTTCTCCCTCCGCCAAATCGTTGCGCGACTTCATCCGATGGAAGCCAATGTATTGTTTGATCCAGTCGAGGTAAGTCCGTTCAGTGTGAATGGAGTAATGATGCAGGCGCATCACGTCGCGAACTTCATCCAATATTTTGGGCTTTTGATCTTGACTCTCCACAGACCAATCCTTTAGATTATCCATATTGAGATTAATTGCCATGATATTGTTGCCAGGCAAAAATGCCTGAAAATAACCTTAACATAACGATAGCAGGGCAATCTTGCCTGTCAATCAATGGTTCCTCGACGCGAAAACGCGCCGAGGAACGGGCCGGATGCGCATCGCCCGATCCGCAGGTCCCTCGGCGCTTCGCGCCTTCAGAACCCACGGATCGAGCTGTGTACTCGCCTGATAACCGGTGCAACTGCGCACCGTTATCAGGCTGCGCCACGCTCATCCGGCCCGTTAGGCTAAAGGAGATAACGACCCAATGACAGTCGAACATTCCACCATACTGATCGCTGTTGCAACTGTGATTTACATGCTCACAACTATCGGCCTATTCTGTTTGGCAAATAGATCAATTGCACTCACCAAAACGATTTTCGAAGCCACTAATCGCCCATTTGTCGGCTTGTCAACTATAGATATAGTCAACAATCCGGCCTTACAAATCCTTGCGTGGACAGTAGCAATTGAGAACGCGGGGAATTCGCCCGCCGCGTCAGTAGAAATTACTTACCACAGATTTTTGAATGGAGAATGTGAACAAACCACACCCCCGAAGGGTCTATGTACGATCCTGCCCGGAAATAAAGTTTACGATCGACTAGACGAAAGTCGGAAAGATATATACGAATCAACAATGACGGAGATGTCCATTCTTGAGTTTGCCATACATATAAAGTACCAAGACATACACAAAAATAACCGCGCTACCCACAGTCGCTACAAATACAACGTGGGTCTCAACGTTTTCGATCTTGCCGAAAGCTCTTTCACTTAATATATATGCCTGGGCCAGAAGTCCGATCACAAAAGACTCGACGGACCATAAAGCAGCAAAAAACATATCTGAAGTCTTAACAGCCACCACAGCGGCACATAAAGGGATCAAAACCATCGACACTAAACATAGATCAATAATTGTCGTTGCCATATAAGGTTATCCTTCGCCTAACCATTGAGTCGAGTCGACCGCAAACAGCGCGGCGGCTCACCCAAGTCGTTGGGCCAATAAGGAGTTTGCATGGCGAAAAAACCAACAGAGCCACCACCGATCGAGCCGCGAGAATTCCGGTCTGTAGAGGAGATTGACTCTGGAATCGCGAAACTCGAGCGCCGTATTCAAGAGCTTGAAGGGCTTGATGTAGCGGCAGCGACTCTAAATGATACTGGTGCCGTCGATGTCGTGCGTAGTAACGTCCGCGAAACGATCCGTGACGTGTTTGGTTCTCTCTCGCCGGAATATGTTGAGCATCAATACATCGATATCTGGGCTGGGTCGATGTACATGGGTATGCAAAAGCACGAGATCGTCGCGGGTAAGGATAGAGGGCGCAAGAAGGTGATCGGTATTATCAACGGTCTTATTGGGCGCCTCCGCGAAAAACGAGAGGAGCTTGTGGGGGCTGGAGTGGTACCACTCCCTACTTCCTATTTCGACCGACTCAACCTGCATCCTCACATTCTTGAGGTTTCCCGAGATCTTTTCATGGACGGCTACCACTGGGAGGCCGTGTTCGCAGCTGCGAAAACCATTGTGAACTACATAAAGGATCGCTCCGGCCGCCACGATCTGGACGGCGCACTACTGGTTAGGACCGTGTTTTCACGAAACGAACCTGTTCTTGCCTTCAACAGCCTCGCCGATCAGACAGACTTTGATGAGCAAGAAGGCATGATGCACTTGTTCGAGGGCGCAGTTCTAGGAATCAGAAATCCGGGAGGTCACTCATTCCCAGAGGGTACTGAACAGCGCGCTATCGAGTACATCTCTTTACTAAGTCTCCTGGCCTACAGGGTTCAAGAGGCAAAGCGTCGGAAAAATTCTTAGGTCCTGAGTACAACGAGCGGCCCAACAATTCCACTGCACCGGACGCGCCAACAGCGCGCGCCGGTGAGTGGTTCGTTAGGTTGCTTCATCAGAACCAATTTCCATCGACACATACAAATACTAACTTCTCAAAGTTCAAAAGATCGGGAGTCATATGCAAAACACGATTCCGGTTTTCTTTATCATCCTGTTGGCCTTGGGGTGTCAAAGAAATCATCAGCCAGCGTCAACAGAGACTTCGGGTCAGCCTTGGCAAAAACACACAAGAATCGAGTCAGCCTGGGATCAACCAGGAAACCCGGTAGTTCTCAGGATTTCAAACCCATGGCAATTTCGAAAAGTGAATAAAAAACTTGAAGGGATAAATATTCAAGGAGAGGCCGCATTCACCCTTCATGGGAATGAGGTTGAGACGGTCAGAGGAATATACTTCTACATCCATCCATCGGAGGAGTTCGGTGATGGTGGTGATGGCTATCTTGATTTCGACGAAATTCAAAAATTCGTTGAATGCATCGACAAGTTCACTCAGGACAAAAATCTACTCTCAAAGCGAGATTCTTCGATTGTAGGTATGAGCTACAGAACCAAAGGGGGTATGTTCTTCAGAACAGGTAGCCTTGGCAGTGGCTATGTCATTGGGGCCAGAAAGTCGGGCTCACAGAACGAAGATGTTTCTGTATCTGGATTGAACGAAGCGGATCTTTCTGAGTTCAAAATCAAGCTCGAACTAGCCCGTCAGTGGGCTGAGAAACAGGTACCTTGAGTAAAACCAACTCGTTACTAGGTTCCACGCAACCTAACCCCTCGTTCAACTCGAACCCAGCCTGCAAGGGCAGGTCATCTCTCTTCGGCATTTGTTCAGTTCGTTCGTCTCGGCTTCGCTCATCGCTTCGAGCAGGCTGGGCCGGTTAACTTTTTTCGTTAGGTGGCATTCGAAAAGATGCGGAGGGCAAAAAAGAATGAGCGAAACACAAGAAAAAGGAGTCATTGGCCAAGTCTCTGAGAACCTAGGCGAAGTTTTCCGCCATCTTCTACCCGGCATCCTCATCATTTGCGCAGCTGCCATGACCCACCCGTCATGGTTTGCATATGTAAACTTCAACAATTGGCCTAGTCTCGTTATGGTCGCAGCTATATCGATTGCCGTTGGAAATGCATGGTTCTCAGTGAACCGCTATGCAATCCAACAGGCATTTGACTATATTTGCTACCTCGTAAAATTGGAGGGGCCAGCGAAGAGAGCACACGCGAACTATTCCGATGACCTGGCAATATATGTGCGCGAGGCTCTAATTGAGATAGATGTTCCAGCTCGAGCTCGATGGCACGTGGCATTCAGAGCTTCGTCAGTGCTGTTGATCTATACAATTGCTGAGCTATTCTTGTTCGCTGCCATTTCGAGCGAACCGCAAACGCCGACATATGGTCACTCCATAGCGCTTTTTATGTCGGCCGCTGTTGCCTTCTTCTTTGCCATTTGGCAAAACGTGTTATCGCGCCGAATCGACGCCGCTGTTTTGCACAAGAACGCCACCCCGACCTCAGGATTGTCTGCCACCTAACCCGCAGGCTGCACCGGACAAGCGCGTAAAAGCACACGCTTGCCGGTGAGCCTGAAGTGGGCTATTAAATCAGATGAGTAGCAAAAATAATACTATCCCAATCTCCCCCTTAATAAGAGTGAAAAGATATGGCCTCCTATACTCAAACAGAGTTAACTTTCATTGCAAGCGGTTGCACCATTTTGGGTGGATTAATTGGCGGTTGGATTACGCATCGTTTTTCAGACCGCAGAAATAGAGTCGAAAGACATAGAAATGCTTACGACGCTTTTTATAATTCCTTCATTAAGGCTATTCAGATATTATCGAAAGAAGCTGGAAGTTTCAAAGAATCTGATTTCTTTGAATTCACCAACCTGTTTGGAGAGCAAGACACCAACAGAATCAAAATATTGGGCACTATGCGATCATGCCGAGTCAAAAAATTCAATAAAAAATGGGCTAAATATCAAGAGTGGCAAGGCCAATGCAATACATATGAAAGCACAGTAATGATTATTGGCCTTGAGTCCAAAAGAAGAAATATTCTAGGTGTGATTAACGACCTTCTTGATACGGCTAAGCATTATTAGGCCCACAACCCGTAGGCTACACCGGACTGGCGCGTAAAAAGCACGGGATTAAGGGTCGGACCAAGCAAGATCCGCACTGGAGGCGAGAATCAGTCGATTTAGATAGTCTTTTTAGGGAAGGTCTAATCGTGCCTGAGGTCTAATCGTGCCTGTCCTGAATAATTGAATATTTTGATGGCATTGTAAAGAGGAGCGAACTGCTCTCTGTGAAGTGCTTAGGAAATTATCTCCGAGAAGAGGAGCACCAATAATATTTAGTGCTGGAATATTCCAAAACGCTGGATGGATGTGTGTGAAGGGCAAATCCTTTGTGCAGAGCGGCAGTTGGACTTATCGAAATTTCGCTTCAGATTTTCATTCTCCATCGGCATTCGAGGAAAATATTCAAATATTCAGGACAGGCACGATTTGCTCCAGGCACGATTTGCTCGCATGTAGAATACCCTCGAGCAAACTTGAAGAACCTTCTAAATGCTGTTGCTGGGCTATTCGTCGTGTGCCTTTACCTTTACAAGGAGAAGGCTGAATGGGGGGAACTTATCCCTTCGCCTTCTATCCTGCGTCCTTGCGAGGAAAGGTACAACGGCATGACCCATGGAAATTTTGAGTTCGGCATTAATTATAGGTTATAGAATCGCTAACCATGGCGTTCACCGGACGGCCTTCAGCCGCCGTTGACGCCCAGCTTTAAGCCGCACTTTCCCTCTGTTGTACTTTGCCTCTTGACGGAAGTACGCCAATGGCGTAGAGTGACTTTATGCTAATCATTGAGACACAGATCTTTACTCGCCGAATCCGACAGATCTTGTCCGATGACGAGTACCATCGATTGCAGCAGGAGCTGACGATAAGACCAGAAGCGGGCAAGGTTATTCCTGGCAGTGGCGGGCTGCGAAAGATCCGTTGGGGACTTCCTGGCCTCGGAAAGCGCGGTGGAATCCGGGTTATCTACTATTGGCACAAAGACCCCAGCCAGATCCTCCTCCTTTTCGTTTTTGCCAAGAATGAACAGGACAACCTAACTCACGCCCAGCTGAAACAAATCAGGTCCATCGTGGAAAGAGAGTTTTCATGAAACAAGAACTTTTTGCAGAGCTTTTGAATAGTGTTAAGCAGGGGGGAGAAATCCTGAAGGGGAAGAGGAAAGCCTCTCGTAGCTTCAATTGGGATGATCCCAATGTCTCGCAAATCCGGAAGACCTACGGCCTTTCACAGAAGAAGTTCGCCAGTCTCTTAGGGATCAGCCTGGCGACACTGCGCAACTGGGAACAGGGGCGGAGAAAGCCAGAGGGCCCAGCGCGAGTGCTCCTCTTCGTGGCAGCCAAACACCCTGAAGCCGTTCTGGATAGTGTGCGGGATGCGCCCCTTCGAAAAATGGCTTAACCAGCGACCTCCAGCCGACCACGACCAGCGGCTTCTTTCATGGGCAATGACACTTTCTAGAACCTTCTTCGTTCCAACAACATTCTAGCCGTGGCGGCTGAGGCGCGGTCGTTAGCCATTACGAAGTTCCCTTTGCACCAGGTCAGCGACCTCTGAAGGGGAAGCAATGCAAAAACTTGTCGCTTCGCTTATTGTCTACGCTTTCATCTTGGTCATCACGTTCTATCTCACCAAAGACTGGAACAAAACAGACCTAATCGTGCCTGTTATTCTCGGCTATGACAATGGCACCATGGCTGTACTCACCTGCGCGATTCGCACAAGCACAATCCAGGAAGCGGCCATTTACGGCACCGATGGATTGTTCCGGATCCCCCATATGTTCTGGCGACCGGACCGTCTGCTAGTAAAGAAAGGAGAGGGACCAGAGGAGGAACTTCGTTTTGAACGTCTTGGCAATGGCTATAGTTACGAAGCCGCCGAAGTTATAAGACGCCTGCGCAACGGGGACTTGGAAAGCCGGATCATTCCGCTCGCGACAAGCATGGCCATCATGGAAACACTCGATCACATCCGCAAGCAATGGGGTTTAACTTATCCAATGGAAGAGAAGAGATAGATCACAATTTGGAACCTGTTGCCCGAAATGCCAGCATAAAGGGATTGTATATCATATAAAATATTCGCCATATAAAGGGGGACAGAATGAAAAGTAAAAAGGTCCTGATTATCGGCGGCGGCATCGCAGGCCTCTGCACCGGAGTCTACCTGCAAAAAAATGGCTTCGCGACTGAAATCCTGGAAATGCACTCCATCGCTGGCGGCTTGGCCACGGCATGGAAGAGAGACGGATACACATTCGAAAACTGTTTGCACTGGCTGGTGGGCTCTAAGGAAGGTGAAGAAATGCACGCCACCTGGAAGGAGGTCTTTGATATCGTCCAATTGGAGTTTTACAACGGCGAAATCTACCAGGTGATTGAAAAAGATGAAAAAAGGCTGACTATCTATCGGAATGTCGACCGCATGGAACAGGAGTTATTAAACAAGGCGCCTGAAGACTCCGCAGCCATCCGTGAGTTTGCCCGGCTGATTAGGAAGTTTTCCGCCTTCAGGTTTCCCGGCGGAGACTCCCTATTCCCCCGCCTTGTTTCCTTGGCCAGGGCCCTCCCGCATTTACTGCGGATGGGCAAATACAAGAAGTTCACCCTGGCCAGTTATGCCGAAAAGTTTAAAAATCCTCTTTTAAAGAGCTTCTTCGCGGCCGGTCTGAGTGAGCTTTCTTTTTTGGCCATTGTCTTTTCACTGGCATGGATGACGAAAGAGAATGCGGGTTACCCGATTGGAGGCTCGCTCAGGATGATCCGCCTCATCGAAGATCAGTATAGGAAACTTGGGGGCGCCATTCACTTCGACGCCAGGGTCGGAAAAATCATTGTCGAAAACAGCCGGGCTGCCGCGGTTGCCCTCGAAGGCGGCCAGGAAATTCCCGCGGATATTGTTGTATCCGCCGCGGACGGCCATGCGACAATTTTTGAAATGCTGGAAGGCAAATTTCTAAACGATGAAATCGAAGGGATCTATAAAAACTATAAGTCGTTTCCCTCCTACGTACAGGTATCCCTGGGCATCAACGCTGATTTAAAGGGTGAGCCGGAATTTTTGGGCATGATGCTGGAGGAGGAAATCGAAATCGACCCGAAAACCCGGCACGACTTCCTCTCCTTCCGGGTTTTCAATTTCGATCCAACGTTTGCACCGGCAGGCAAAACCGCCATTGTCAGTTTTATTCCCACCTATAACGAGGAGTACTGGGTCTCTTTGCGCGAGCATGACAGGGACGCCTACGAAAGAGAGAAACAGAGGGTGGCGCAAGCGGTCATAAGGGTATTTGAGAAGAGATTTCCATCGGCGAAAGGCAGAATTGAAACAGTGGATGTAGCCACTCCGGCTACTGTCATTCGCTACACCGGGAATTGGAAAGGGAGTATGGAGGGCTGGCTGTTGACACCAGCCACCGGACTCGGGCAGCTGCCCATGGTTCTTCCGGGCTTGAAAGATTTTTATATGGTGGGGCAATGGGTCAGTCCAGGCGGAGGTCTGCCATCGGGTCTGTTGACGGGAAGAAAAGTTTCACAGAGGATCTGCCGCGACAGCCAAATGAAATGGAGCGCGTCCTGATCCCCATTCAGCCTGTCGAAGAAGCGGAGAGTGCAGCGGAGAGTGCCTGGCCTGAATATGTGAATATTTTTAAATCGTTGTGTGGTTTGCCGCCTTATAAAGGCGAGGCGATGCAGGTGCATTTTCAAAATGGGATCTCGCTCGGAGATAGGCTATGCATAGAGACTTCCGCACTTTCTGCCATTGCTCGCTTTCCCGACGAGGTAAATTGCGGCATGCAAGTGAGGGGAAATCCTGCGCTGTCCTCTTCTCCCTTCTCTCAGGTAAAGTCCAAGGTAAAGTAGTGTTCTTGAAGAACCATCGCATCCTGAAAGGGACGCAGCAAGCTCCGCGAAAGGCGTGAAGTTTGCTATCGGAGCATAAGGATCGCGACCAGATAAAAATGTTCAGGGCTGTCTAAAATATTCAAATATTCAGGACAGGCACTCCGAAATCTCTTTCCCTGCGTTTTCAAAGGAGAATTCAATATGCGTTGGAATCACTACGTCTCTTACTTTTTTGGCGGAGCCTTTCTCACAAATGCGATCCCGCATTTTGTCAGCGGCGTTACAGGGCACCCTTTCCAAAGCCCCTTTGCTTCTCCACCGGGGCAAGGGCTCTCTTCCGCCATGGTGAATGTACTTTGGGGCGCGCTCAACCTTGTTATCGGCTACTTGCTCGTATGCCGCGTAGGACAATTTGAGTTGCGCCGGACAAGACATGTTCTCATTGCGGGATTAGGGGGCTTGCTCATGGCCGTGATGCTTGCGCATGCATTTGGCCGCTTCTACGGGGGGCTCTGAAATATGCGAAACAATGTGCCCGAGGCTTCACCGGACTGGCGCGTAAAAGCACGCGCCAGCCGGTGAGCCTGGCACGTTGGCCGCTTCTAGACGATAAAGGGTACGAAGACTACTCCCCGACCTGTCCCAATATCCACTCGTGAGGAGAACACTAAATGAGGAAGATGCTTCTACTCATTGCAATGAGTGCCATGAGTTTGACATTACCGGCAGAAGCCAGAGAAACAAGAGTCAAACGGCTGGATGACAGCATGATCATGTCAAATGAAATCGATACAACCGTTACCCGCCTGATGCAGGCTGCAGAGGTTACCGGCGTCGGCATTGCGATTCTTAATGATGGGAAGGTTGCTTACCTTAAGACCTATGGGGAGCGCGATAAAGAGAAGCATCTACCACTCACTGAAGACTCAGTCATGACCTCTGCCTCCTTCAGCAAGGCTGCCTTCGCTTACATGGTCATGCAACTCGTCGAGGGAAAAATCATAGACCTCGACAAGCCAGCATATCAATATTTGCCAAAACCGCTGACCGAGTACCCGGAGTATAAAGACTTGGCCAATGACCCCCGCTGCGAGCGAATCACTGCAAGAATGCTCCTCAGCCACACGAGTGGCTTCCCAAATTTTCGCTATCTCAATGCTGACCACAAATTGAACATCAATTTTGAACCGGGTTCCCGATATGCATATTCCGGCGAAGGGATAATTCTCCTGCAACGGGTGGTTGAGGCGATTACAAAACAGCCGTTGAACACTCTGATGCAGTCTCGCGTGTTTCAGCCTCTGGGCATGATACGCACCAGCATGGTCTGGGAGAAGCGCTTTGACAGTGATTACGCCAATGGCTATGACGAATATGGACGCTCTCTGGGTCCTGAACGACGAACAGACGCTAATGCCGCTGGCTCGATGCAGACCACCTTGCGTGATTTTACTCGATTCATGCTGGCTGTAATGCAAAGCAGAGGATTGCGAAAGGAAGCTAAAGAGCTCATGCTCAGCCCACAGATTCAAATCTTTTCGAAGCGCCAGTTCCCCACGCTCGCGAGCGAAACCACGGACGAAAACAAACCCATCCGCCTCAGTTACGGACTGGGGTGGGGCCTTTATTGGACGCCCTATGGCAAAGCGTTTTTCAAGGAAGGTCATGACGAAGGCTGGCGGAACTACACCGTCTGCTACGACAAAGAAAAGCTGGGAATTGTGATCATGACGAACAGTTCGAACGGCGAAGGCATCTTCAAGGAATTGCTCGAAACCTTGGTCAAGAATACGTTCACTCCGATCGAATGGGAGGGCTATACCCCATACAGCCAGTTGCCGCCGCGCCGGCCTTTGAAGGAGCACAAGGAATTCTCGGTCGATTTAAAATTACTGGATAAGTACGCAGGCCGCTACGGAGAGCCGCCCAACCTCATCCTTACCATCAGACGAGAAGGTGATCACCTCTCCATCCAGGAGAACAACGAACCAAAACAGGAACTGTTTGCTGAGAGTGACAAAAAGTTCTTTACTAAGGTTAATGACGATGAGTTATCCTTCGAAGTTGATGAACAAGGGCGCGTAAACAAAATGGTGTTGCACGTTGACGGAAGAGACATACCGTTAAAACGGATCGACTAGGACATGGTGAACAGCCCAGAGAGCCGAGGAACGGGTAGCACCCTTAAAAGATTGAATTATTTCCGGCCCACGGAATCCTTCCATCTTCCTAATGCGGCCCCTTCGGACTACAAGCACCCTTATCCCAATCAACTTCTTGCCTTCGCTTGCCTGATTATTTCTGATCATCGTCTTCTTCAGAAGATTCATCATAGCGGCCCTGGAAATAAGGAATTTGAGCGAGCGGAGTGAATCCCTGGCCGGGGGAGGTACCCAGGATTTTGCGCGCAAACAAGAAGGCGTCGCGGCGGGTTCGGCTGAAATCGTAAGTCCCTGATACCAGGCTGTTGATGTGGATATCCTGGGAAGCTTGAATATACAGGCCCTTGCCGAGCGAAATGGCGACGTGGGTGACTTTGGCGGGCTGCCCGTCTCTTTCAGAAGATCCAAAAAAGAGCAGGACCCCTTTTTCGAAGGAGTCCAACTCAGCTCCTCCATTAACCGGGACACCTATTTGGGCCTGCTGGTCGGCATCCCGCGGGATTTGCAGACCATTCATAAAGAACACCAGCTGGGTGAAACCTGAACAGTCCATGCCCTTGCTGGAGTTTCCACCCCACAGATAGGGAATGCCCAACATTTGACGGGCGGTCGCCTCGATAGAATCCGGTGAAGCGCTCAAATCTTTCAGCCACTCGGCCAAGGGAAGCGCTTCCTTTTTTTCGAGCAAGGCTCCCCGTCCATTCGGATAGCGCACTTTATAGCGGGATCCGGCTTCTCCCTCCAGCGCCAAAATTCCACCCATGACTACATCGCCCACCATCGCCCTGGTCTTCTTTTCTTCCACAAAAGTGGTGCTATAGAGAGAAGTGACGATTATTTTTGGCAACGCAACCCACTCCTTAAATTTTAGAGGAGTATTCAGGGCAATGAAATCATCAGTCCATCCCAGATAGCCGTTGGGCATCTGAACCTGGTACCACCCCTTCCTCTTATCCAGAATGTGCATGGGAGTCCCCAGCAAAGCCTGAGTAGCCAATTCTGCAGTATGATCGGGCTGCCTTCGGAGATTGATCACACTCGCATTGGCAATGGCGATGGTCTTGGGCCCCAGTTCAGGATTGGGAAGCATCGTCAATTGATCCTGAATAGGGGTGACACCTCTCTTCTTGAGAAGTTTGATAAGCTTGTCTTTCAGGGCTTCATTGTGGATCTCCCCGGTGAGCAATAGTTTCCCCTTTTCCCACTTGGCCCGGACTGACCAGACTTTGGTGCGCTGATCAGGAGCATATTCTTTCCGCGCTTCTTCAAGCAACTGCCGGACCGATTCTTCACCCATCTGCCAGTTGCACCCACTCAAAAAAAACAGAATCAGAATAACCATCGACAGCCCAGGGCGGATGGCAAAAGAAGGCTTTGTCCAAAACATTGGTTGTATCATGGGTGCTTGACCTCGCAGTTGATTAAAGGGTAGCGGGACCGCCCAGACAAAATGAAAGCTCTAGCAGACCGCAAATAATTTATTCTTTCATATGCCGCCCCTAATGATCTCCTCCCCGTGTCCTGAATTCTGGTCATTTCACGCTGACCTCCGCCAGGACATTCCTGATGCCGCGGAAAATGCGCTCTTCCACATCCTCGCGGAATGGGCCAGGCTGGCCGTAGTAGATCATACTTTCCACGGGCTCATATCCACCCTCCTCTAAAATCCGCCGGGAAGGTATATAGGCCATGACTTCATTGCTATAACCGGCCACGATAAAATTCTGACGAGGGAATTCCCGCTTGACGCGCAGCTGATAATCCACCACGACTTCCCCACCCAGGCCAAGGAGAATAACCTTTTTCCCTAATCGCACTGCTTGTATCGGATACTGAATGTTTCGGACCGGTTGTCCTTTATCGTATGCCTCAAGCATCAATTTGGCCCGGCGTTGCCGGTATTTGTTGGGATCTTTCAGTTCTTCCTCAAAAACCGCCCGGCTTTGCGGCGCAAATTCCAGGGGAACCTCTTGATAGGCCAGCCGCAAATCCGGATGGATTGGCCGGGGAGAGACCGTTAAAGCCTTGTCGACAGCGGCCGCCAAAGCCGATCCATGTTCCCGCGCCAGGGCGATCGTTCCACGCGGGTTCGGGTTCTGGTCAGCGCCACAAAGGATAAGGAACATTGCCAAGGCGCCGGGATGCCGCTGCTCCAATTCCATCTGTGCAAAGCCGGCATAATCGCCATTGATGCTGTAAGAATCTCCCCCCAAAGTCGTATTGTGGCATGCATAACCAAAAATCACAGCCATCAAATTTCCACTGGAATCCCTCACCTGTACAACAGGAACATCCTGATCCACCGGCCCTTTCGGGTTCACGCCGAAGGTTAATCCATTCGGCGTAAATTCCCGCCGATTCTTACCGAAAGATGCAGTGGCGCTGGAAAAAGCCAAGGAGGCCGGCTTCATCGTTGTCAAGGCTTCTCCGGCCACGGCAACCAGATTTTTGCTCAACTGCTCGCTGTAGCGGATAGCAGCCTGCTCCTCTTGAGCATTGAGATCGTACAACACCTTGAGATTTGGGCGCACCACAGGTCCGGAATGAGTGTGGGAAGAATTGATGAATAATTCCCGCCGCTGAATTCCATGCAGTTCTTTCAACTTTTGAGCCACTTCTTGTGTAACGGCAAAGGGGAGGCCAATCAAATCAGTCGTTATAATGACGACACGTCTTTTATGAGCATCTTCCAGGACCAGCGCCTTGGCCCACAAATCGGTCAAAATGGAATCGGCTGGATGAGTGCGCGCGGCATATCCCGACATCCAGATCGGTATTTCCGGCGTAATCTTCACCCGCGCTACTCCCGCCTTGAAGTCAGCACCCCACAATGAACCGCAGAATAGAAGCATTAACAAGAGATTTTTCATGGAAATTCCTCCTGCCATTCGGCGCAAGATGCCGCTCAGGATGCGGATTCCCTGCAAAACATGATAATGTGCTGTCAGCACAATGCGAGAGCGAGTGATCGGCCTAGTTCAGCAATGTGGCAATGCTGAATGTAAAGCTGAGTTGATCGCTCGCTGGCGCTTCGCGCTGGTAGCGTTATACCATGCGGCTGAGTTCAACCAACCAGCACGATGCGAGAGCGAGTGATCGGCCAAGTCCAGCACTGTGGCAATGCCTAATGTAAAGCTGAGTTGATCGCTTGCTGGCGCTTCGCGCTGGTAGCGTTATACCATGCGGCTGAGTTCAACCCACCAGCACGAAGCGAGAGCGAGTGATCGGCTCATCCTGCCAGGCTTCGAGCAATATTGCCGCCGTTCGCCTGGATTTTATGGATTGCTTCCGCAATTTGGTCCATGTCACTGCGATTTCCCAGGAGCATGTTTTGGGTAAACCAGACGGCTTCCTCACAAAGGCGGTCGTTGACGGGGCAATGACTCCGTTCCAGCCATTTCTTCAAGATATCTTTTCCATAGATCATCTGGAAACCGCGTGTCTCTAACGCGGTTTTAATAAACGGCTCTTTGTTTAATGGCATGTATCCGCCGGAAGCAGGGATTCCTTCCGCTTCCAACGCTTTTAAAAACTGACGTCTCGGCATACCGGCGAACTTTTCCTTTTGATATCGGAGCATATACAGATGGTAGGCATTCCGCGTACAGCCTGGATACATTTTTGCTGGCAGAATGCCGGGGATTTCCTTCAAAAGCCGCGTCAAATATTGTGCGTTTTGTTCCCGCGTCTTTGACTGCTCCTCCAGCCGCGTCATTTGCGCCAGCAACAGATTGGCTTGAAACTCGGTCAGACGCAAGTTGACACCGCGCAGAGGATTGAAGGCAAAATCATAACCGATGGCTTTGCGTCCCCGGCTGTTGTTATGAAACACATAACATTTTTCAATCAACTCCTCGTCCTGCGCAAGAACTGCGCCGCCTTCTCCCGAATTCAAGTTCTTGCTCGCCTGGAAACTGAAACAACCGGTCGCTCCATAGGTCCCCAATTTTCGCCCTTTCCATTCCCCAAGATGGGCTTGGCAGGCGTCTTCCACCATGGGAAGATTCCGTCTCCCGGCAATTTTCATAATGGCATCCAGATCCGCGGCAGCGCCGCCGAGGTGCACGGGGAGAAGCAAAGCAGTCCTTTGGGTAAGGGCGGTCTCGATCTTGTTTGAATCGATCTGGAAGGTGTCGAGATCTGAATCCACAAAAATCGGCAGCGCATGGAACATCAAAACAGCATTCACCGTGGCAATAAAAGTGTAAGGGGGAACAATGACTTCATCGCCCGGTCCTATCCCCAGGGCTCCCAACGAAGCCAACAAGGCGCTGGTTCCATTGGCGGTCGCCAGACAATACTTTGAACCGGTCAGACGGGCGTAAGCCGATTCAAATTGGTCCACTATTTTGCCATCACCTCGGAACCATTTCCCATTGTGCAACACTTCCAGCAACGCCTTTTCCTCGCGGGCATCCACGATGGGCCAGGAGGGAAATGGAGTAGCGCGGACCGGCTTCCCCCCAAGCACAGCTGGCTTTTTGGATTCGGCGCAGGCCAGAGGAGAAAGAAGCGCTCCCCCCGCAACCGCCGCGAGAAATTCTCTCCGATCAACTGATGAATTCATGGGGCCCTCCGTTTCCACTTTCAACGAATAGATGAATATTGTGAATTGAATTCCTGCGCAAAGAATCTGCTCCAGCAGCCACCGCCAGAGACGATCCAACTGACGCACACACGTGGATTAGGCAATACGGACTTCTCATCAAGGAACTAAAAAATGTTACTCGACTACTCATGCAGGGTCAAGCTTGGTATATCGCAAGATTAAAAGCTTTCCGCGAACAGGATGTTTGAAGCCAGTTCATTGGATAGCCAACAAACTCTCCGTACCTCTGAGTCTCTGTGGCATTCCTGGTTCTTTTGCCACAGAGGCACCGAGACACGGAGAGTTCTATGGCACATTTGATAATGCTCTATTTGAAATTTATTTTATGGAGTTAGTTGAGGGCCAATCGCCATTGAAACATCAATAGCCTTATTTGGGGGGGAGTCAGATTAAAAGCTTTCCGCGGACACCATCTTTGAAGCCAGTTCATTGGATAGCCAACAAACTCTCCGTACCTCTGAGTCTCAGTGGCATTTCTGGTTTTCTGCCACAGAGGCACCGAGACACGGAGAGTTCTATGGCACATTTGATAATGCTCTATTTGAAATTTATTTTATGGAGTTAGTTGAGGGCCAATCGCCATTGAAACATCAATAGCCTTATTTTGGGGGGAGTCAGATTAAAAGCTTTCCGCGGACACCATCTTTGAAGCCAGTTCATTGGATAGCCAACAAACTCTCCGTACCTCTGAGTCTCTGTGGCATTCCTGGTCTTTTGCCGAGAGGGAGAATTAGCCTTTAATGCGTGACGAAAAGGGAGAGCAGTTTGAACGTCAATGCTGCAATTAGGGCGGAAAAGGGAATCGTCAACACCCAAGCCCAAATGATATCGTTGGCAACACCCCAGCGAACCGCGGAGAGACGCCGAGTTGCCCCAACGCCCATGATGCCCCCCGTGATGGTGTGAGTGGTGCTTACCGGTATGCCTGCCAGCGCGGTTCCCAACAAGGTAATGGCGCCAGCGGACTCAGCGCAGAAGCCTCCCACCGGTTTGAGCTTGGTCAGACGTTGTCCCATGGTTCTCACGATTCGCCAGCCTCCCGTCATGGTTCCCAAGGCAATCGCCGCATGGCAAATCAAGATCACCCAAAAGGGGATCATGAAGTGGGAAAGGTATCCAGAAGTGTAGAGCAAACCGGCAATGATTCCCATGGTCTTTTGGGCATCGTTGGTGCCGTGTCCCAAACTATACAATGCCGCCGAAACCAGTTGAAGTTTGCCGAAAATTTTGTCCACCGATGCCGGCGTGAATTTGCGGAAGATCCAAAAGATGCTCACCATGAAGATAAATCCCAGGATCAATCCCACAATGGGGGAAAGCACGATAAAGGCCATGGTTTTGTACCAACCCTTGGCAATGACGGCGGAAAAACCAACGTGCGCCACCGCCGCTCCGGCATAGGCTCCAATGAGGGCATGCGAAGAACTGGTGGGCAGCCCAAAATACCAGGTGATCAAGTCCCAGATAATGGCGCCAATCAAGCCGGACAGGATGACATATTCGGTGACCGCCTTCAGATCGATCATCCCCGAACCCAATGTCTTGGCAACATTGGTGCCAAAACCAAAGGCGGCCACAAAATTAAAAAAAGCGGCCCACAAAACGGCAAAACGAGGACTCAACACGCGCGTCGAGACTACTGTAGCAATTGAATTGGCCGCATCGTGAAACCCATTAATAAAGTCAAAAATCAATGCAACCACGATGATGACGATGACCAAAATCAACACAGTTCCCCCCTTTTGTCTCCGACCGGTTAGCCGTTCTGCTTCGTTTCTGATATCTATTAGGATCAGGCTGGGCACAATCCAATACAGCCGGGGAAATTGTGTGACAGAGCTGTGAACGGGATGTTAAATCAAGATTAAATCCGTGTTAAATCTGGCAGAGAAGGTGGAGCTGGACGAGTGACCACCATCACCGGTGCACGCTAGCTCAGTAGACCAGGACAACTCGGCAACGATGTGGACGACTTCATTACTCGCGCGCGTCCTCCTTTCATTTATATTTTCAATGTCTATTTTTGCGGCACTGCCGCCGGAATAATTCCTCAAAAAAGAAATGGGATCATTCGCTTGGTGCTTTGAGCGTAGTCAAGATAGCTCGGATATTTTTCCACCAGCAGATGTTCTTCGGCTAACATGCGCACAAATGCTCCCACGAAAATCAACAATCCCAAGATCGCGCTGCGGAAAGAGAAATGGTCGGAAATGCCTGCAAAAAAGAAAAGACAAACCGCCGTATAAATCGGGTGACGAATGAAACGATAGGGCCCTCGGGTGACCAATTCCCCCTCCGTGGGGTTGGCTGCAGCGTGAAAGCTTCGCCGGCCAAAGATAAAACGGGCCCAAATCATCAAAGCGATAGCCGCAAGCTGAATGGCAATCACGATTGGCGAACTTGACAAAAAAGAGCGGGACAGAATCAACCCCAGACAGCCGCCAGCCATAAACAGATAGCCGTTGATGGAGAGCGCTTTCCGATTCATTTGAATTGACCTCATGTAATTAAGACTAATCAGAGTCAGGTACAATGCGTGAGCTATTTAAATCAAGGTGGGATTATATTCGATTCGATTCCGAAACAGAAATATCGCCCTTTCCAAAGGGTGAAATTCAGAGTGAGAGGAAAAAGGATAAGTACATAATCATTGATGAGAGGAAGCATTGCGGAAGGTGGGAGGCGCGCGCGTGACCACCGTCACCCGCGCGGCGACCCCTCAGCCTTACAAGTAGAGCTTAACAGGTCGCCGGACGGAGTCCGCCTCCCACATTAGCTGACCATTGCCGCAACCTATTTCCTATCACTTTGATTTACACCTCTCGGCACGGCACTCCTGGGTTTTCGAGTTGGCGATATGATAGAATGGCTTGGGCCTGCGGGGATATGACAAATTCAAATCGATGAGATCCTCTATAGCCTAAAGCGGCGGCAGATTAGCGTCCGTGAAATCATTTGGGATGCAAGAAATGGCGGTCTTTTTCCACCAAAGGACTGGATATACCCTCCACCGGCGTTCCTTTGGCTCAAAGATGCCGCCGCTACAAAAGAGGTCCGCGAACACCCTGCCGCAATGAATCCGCTGGAATTCCCCCGGGAAAGCACTCACTCACGGGCGTCGACAATCCAAAAGGATGAGACTTTTCATGCACCGATGGTTCAACGAATCTTGCTCTCCTCAAGTGGCAGTGGATTTAGGGACTGCCAATACTCGAGTCTATGTGGCGGGACGCGGTTTGATTGCTGACCAGCCGACCTGGGAACTGCCCGGTAGACCGCCATTCTGGCGGTCATTTTTCACCGGACAAAATGTGTCCATGAAACCCAAAAATCCCGACAAGTTTGAGAACCCGAGCACTCCGCTCTCCAGCGGGGTAATCAAGGATGTCGATGCCACGGTGCGGATTTTGTGCCCTCTGCTGAAACGAGCCAGGAGTTGGAGGCATCGTCATTTATCCGTCCTGGCCTGCACGCCTGGAAATGCCAGCGCTGATGAAGAGGCGGCCTTGCGGGAGGCACTGAGACGCGCCGGCGCCTCCCGTGTTTTTTTGATCAAAGAAGCTTATGCCGCGGCAGTCGGGAGTGGCATCGATTTATCGTCTCCTTATGCGCAGATGCTCGTGGATCTGGGAGATGGCGTTGCCGATCTGGCAGTGATGCGCTCGGGAGAAATTGTCTTTTCCGATTCTCTGATCGTTGCTGAAGGGAGCATTGCCGGGGAAATTAAAGATTTGGCGGTAAAACACCACGTAATTCTGTCCCATCCGGAAACGATAGCTCTCATCCATTATCTTTGTTTACGGAGAAGTCATTCCGCAAATTCCAGGGCCGAGTATCTCAAATTATCGACATGTTCCACAGAATCCCATTGGCCCGAAGCCATGATTGACGAAATGACAAAATGGCTGAATTCCACATTTGGGGCCCTCGAAAACAAAATTTCCAGCTTTTTGCGAAAATTACCGGATCGGGAAGCGGCGGAAATCATTGAAACCGGCATCTGCCTGACGGGAGGCGGCGCCTGCTTTCCCCATTGGCCGCGGGAAATCTCCATGGCCGCGGGAATCGAGGTCCACACGGCATCTGATCCTCTTCACTCCGTCATCTGGGGTGCAAAAAAAATGTTGTCCGGTTCCTGCCATTAGGAAAGTGCTCGCCGTCCGCCAACAGCGCGGCTTTTGTGGTTTTTCAGGGCGGGCGGCCGCTAGTGGAGTGATCTGAGTCACATCCGACTTGAGTCTCCTGAGTTATATTGGATTGTGTTGGAGCTGCGCTCTATGGCACAGATGATGCAACCAGATGATGAAAGTTTATTCCTCCTTTGGAGGGGGATGATGGAGGCGGCCTGCCCTCAGGCCGTCTCAGCACGCATTGCAGACGCAGGCGGGGTGACCTCCATCTGCGTTATTTTCTGAGGAAACTGGGAGGAACAGCATGAATAGCTTGACGACCAAAACGGTGGGAGAGATTGCTTCGGCAATTCCCTCCGCGACACGAATATTTGAAAGACTAAAAATTGATTACTGTTGTGGCGGAGGACAGACGTTGAAAGCGGCCTGCGAAACAGCGGGTTTGGATGCAGAAGAAATCAGCCGATCCTTGGAACAGGCTGCGCAGTCCTCTGCTCCATCCGGAGAGGCGGAGAATTGGAAGGGACGGACTCTTTCGTCCCTGATCGAGCACATTCTGGCCACACATCATGCTTTCACCAAGTCGGAATTGGCCCGGCTTGATCCGCTGATGGCCAAGGTGTGTTCCGTGCACGGGCAGAATCATCCGGAACTGGAGCAAATCCGCACTCATTTTCAGGGATTGGCGACGGAACTGACCATGCACATGCGCAAAGAGGAGGGAGTCCTATTCCCCTTCATCTTGCAAATGGAAGAAGCCGTGAATGAAGGAAGGGCTATCCCTACTCCACCTTTTGGCGTCCTCCAAAATCCGATCCGCATGATGGAAATGGAACATGTGCAAGCGGGCGATGCATTGGCGGGGATACGCAAGGTGAGCAGAGACTTCACGGTGCCTCCAGATGGTTGTGCCAGTTTTCGAGCTCTCTATCAAGCTTTGGAAGGTCTTGAAGTTGATTTGCACCAGCACATCCACCTGGAGAACAATATTCTTTTTCCCCGGGCCATCGTCATGGAAGGCGCGAAATAGAGTCTATTTTTGTAGCTGCTCACTCCCAAACAGAGCAAACAAAAAATTGGCGCGGACGGGAAGTCCGCGCTTCTAGAAATAAATCCCGACAGGTTTAGAGAGAATGGCCCCAGGGTAAAAAAATCGGCAAGATCAGTTTTTTTTTGGCTTGCGAGACAGTTTTAATCTATCTCGTGCGCGCCCTCTTGGTGCAGCCTGGCTCTTGGGGGCTTAACGCGGAAATCGTTTGCTGAACTTGCCCTTCACCCCTTCTGGAGGCTGCTGAAGCGTTCCCAATGAGCTTCGGTCATGGAGGCAGCATTGAAAAGTGAGACTCCCCTCGCCCCTCCTTGCAAGGAAGCCTCCACCGCTTTCACCAAATCATCGGGATTGAGCGAGGGAACAAAAAGCCCGCTGTATAAGGGGATCCGATGAGAGAGTGAGGCCACCCCTTTGCTCACTTGCTCTTGAATCCAAGGGATATCCTTCTTGTAGTATTGATGGTAAAGCATGGGCAATACCGCGTCCAGTTTCCAAACCGGCCATTGCTGCCGCACATGTTCCCAATTGGGAAAAACCGCCGCGGTTATTTGTTTTTTCGCTTTATGCGCAGTCGGCGCCAGGACCTCATTGACCAAACGGGTGATCCGCTCATAGCGAAATTTCCGCCATGCTTCATTGGCGCTGGGATCTTTCATCTTCAAGGGATCGATTCCGGTTCTTTTTTTAAATTCTGTCCGGCAGATCTCGCAATAACAATAATCATATTGCGGGTATTCCCGATCCTGGACAATGTGGTACCTGGGCTGGAGCGATTCGGCCAGGATAACGTCAGGATAACGAATATAATCGAGGTGGACGCCGGTGAGCCCCTCGAATTGGGCCAGTTCACTGACGGTCGTTCGCACAAATTCCCGCACCTCCGGATGGGAAGGGCACATGAATTTGTAGTAGTTCACATAAGCAGGCTTTGTAGCAGCCGATTCTCCCAGCCCATTCACGGCGAACCAATCAGGATGCTTCTGGACGACTTCTTCGATATTACAAGGCATCGACCACATCCAGGCGTGCACTTCTAATCCCTCTGTTTTAGCCAGCGGAAGGATTTGTTCCAACCATTGCCCGCCCGTGGGAAGATGCCGGCTGGCAAAAAAACTCTTGCGGCTATTATATACTTCAGGAAGGATGGCTTGAATGCCAGCCCTCCGCATCCGCGAAAAATTTTGTTTCCAGCCGTCCAGCGAAGTATTCAGATCCGTTGTAATCCAAGCCCAGTGCTTAATCTTGGCCGGTTTGCCACGGCCATCCCCCCAAGATATATTGCCGACACTTCGAGTGGCCAGGCTGAGCGCCGTCATCCCCGACATCGTCATAAAAGTTCGCCGATCCATAGAGCTCCTTTTTTCTTTAATTGCCGCACCTTTTTTTAAAAAACAGTCTGGCATAGGTTTGCCGGAAATGTCAAAACGCTGATTGTGGCAGAGGGTAATTCAAGGTGCGACAGGCCGGATAGGCGCAAGGTTCACTGAAAAACCAACCGACGATCGGGAGGGCGTGGCCCCCGCCGAGCCGTCCAATATCCCTGGTCACGGAGCGTCCAGGCAGAGTCCGCCTCTCACTTTTTGCCATCCGCGGCTTGCCTTTTCTCTCGTTGTTAATCAAACCTTTCCCCGCATACTCTTGACGAATACAATTGGCTTGGCGTATTGTCTTATGCAGGTGATTTCTCATTCCATTTCGACGGGAGGAAAGATGAAAATCAAGTTATTGGCCTGTGGTGTGGTACTTCTTTTAATGACTATGTCGGCAGCCTGGGCCGCGGATTTGAATGGCAAGTGGACCGGGGAATACCAAAGTCCGAATGGACAAACCCGGCAAAGCACTTTCACTTTTCAAGTGAAGGGAGAGACTTTGACGGGGACCGTTGCTTCCGCTCGGGGGGAAAGCAATATTGAAGAAGGGAAAGTCAAGGGCGATGAGATCTCCTTTTCGGTCATCCGGAATTTTGGCGGCAACGACGTCAAATTCCAATACAAAGGAAAAGTCACCGGCGACGAGATCAAATTTGCAGTGACGGTAGGAGAGGGAGACCGCAATTTTGACATGATCGCCAAGCGGGTGAAATAGGATCGGCGAATTCCCCCAAGTCCGCTGCAGTTGCGAAGATGAGAGATTCGGACCGCTCGTCTCTCGACTTTGTCTCAAGTCCCCCTCCTAAGAAAATCCCCCTATGAAGGGGGTGGCGTCCGCTTGCGGGCGTCGGGGGATGTCAGACCTACCGACAAGACATCCCCCTGGCGTCCGTCAGCTGACGGACGCCATCCCCCTTCAAAGGGGGAATAAATTTTCATCCTCTTGTTGTGCCGTCAAACTGGCATGCGCAGCTCCTAAGAAAATAGCGCGGATGCAGGCGGGGTGCACTCACCCCGCCTGCGTTTGCCAAGCGAGCTAAGACGGCCTGAGGGCAGGCCGCCTCCATCATCCCATTTTCATTGTCTTGCTGCGCCAGCCGCGCTGGCTTAAGCAGCTCCTCAGAAAATCAAATTTGGGCAAGGGTGGAGCGGGCACTCCGTGCACGCTGGCTCGGCAGGCGAGGTTAGCCAAGCGACGCGCGAAGGATCGCGCGTCCCACCTTGTTTTCATCCTCTTGTTGCGCTAGCCGTGCTGGCATGTGCAGCTCCTCAGTAAATCCCCTCCGACGGAGGGGTCATCCGTCAGCTGACGGATGGGGGTGGGTTCCAAGGTGAGAAAGCTTTCCTGAATTGGACCCACCCCACCCGCAAGGCGGGTTTCCCCTCCCTTTGAGGGAAATTTTCATCCTCTTGTTGAGCCAGCCGCGCTGGCATGAGTAGCTCCCTAGAAAATCAAAATTGGGCAAAGGTGTAGCGGGCACTCCGTGCACGCTGGCTCGGCAGGCGAGGTTAGCCAAGCGACGCGCGAAGGATCGCGCGTCCCCACCTTGTTTTCAATTTCTTGTTGTGCCAGACGTGCTGGCATTCGCTTGCAAGATCGATTCCGATGCCAATTTTTTCCGATTATTTTGAGTGACTAGAGCGGCGCTCTTACTTATTCCCCGCTGCAGTCTCCCGCCAAAGCCTGACCGTTCGGTTAGCCCGGACAGGTATTTCCAAAATCTCTCGTTTTTTCTCCTGTGGGGAAATGCTTGCTCCCTCCATGAGAAAATCTCCCTCCGGAAAGGGATTGACGAGTTGCAGCATTCCTCCTTTTTCCGCATGGCATTTCACTTCGCGGACTTTCCCCTCTGCCCTCTGGGCCGACACCAAAAAAGCTCCTTCCGCTCGCAATCGATCGAAGGAAGCGTTTCCCCAGGCAGCAGGCAAAGCAGGGAAGAGGCGAATCGCTCCGCCCTGGCTTTGCAACAACATTTCTTGAATCCCGGCTGCACAAGCGAAGTTCCCTTCGAGGGTAAATGGCCGATAGGTGAAATTCGACTTGCCGGTGCCGCTCTGGTCTCCATTTACATGGAAACTGTTGGGCAGGCAAAAACATTCGGCGAAGATCCGGAGCGCCCGCGCCGCCAGTTCCCCATCCCGTGCACGGGCAGCTAGGTTCCCCAGCCAGGCATAAGAATATCCGCACCACTCCGAGGGACCAAGCCGTTCCAGTTCCGCCAGCCCTGCCTGGATCGTCTTTCGATCAGCCTCTCCCCGGCTCCAATCCAGCAGACCCAAAGGATGAATCGCCATCAAGTGCGAAAAATGCCGGTGGGAGCGGGCCAAAGGTTCCCCGGGGGCAACCAGGAGGCGGCCATCTTCAGCCGCCAGCGCCAATTCCGGCCATTCCCCCAAAATCTTTTTCCACTTCAGCGCTTCCTGCTTGAGACCCAACTCATTCGCCAGTTCCGCGGCCGCCCCATAGAGCCAGCGAATGAGTGATAAGTCATAATTCGTAGTTTCTGGAAACCAGGCTTCAATGCGGTTGTCATGGATTTCCGGCGAAGAACTGAGAGGGAGCTGGCGCCTGCCGGCGCGGTCTCGCGTCGAAATCCGATCCAGAAAAATGGCCGCCTCCTGAATCCACGGATAGGCGCGCTGTTTCAGGAAATCACGGTCATGGCTATAGCGCCAATGCAAATAAAAATGATGGGCCAGCCAGGCGGAAGTAGTCGGAGAAAAGGAATACTGGGCCCACCCTCCCATCGGTTCCCCTTTGAGAGTTGTCACCCCTCCCACATTCAATCCATCGACCTCAAAAAATTTTTTGGTGAAAGCGCGGCTCGTCTCCCGAATTGACCAAAGCCAGTCCAAATACGCAAGTCCCTCCTCCAGGTGATTGCCGCTATAGCAAGGCCAATAGCTCAACTGCGTGTTGAGGTCATGATGAAAGTCACCTTTCCAGGGTGGAATCCTTCCATTGTCCGCGGTCCAAACCGCTTGCAGACATATGGGCGGAGATCCCCGCCGGGATGCCGCTCCGAATTTGTATTGCTCCAAGTACCATTGTTTTTCCAAAACCGAATCGGGCAGCGCGACGGATGACTGCCGCCAATAACGCCGCCACCAGTCCAAGTGAGAATCCAAAGCGGCCCTCCAGGAAGAAAGCGTCAGAAGAGGCTCCGCCCTTGGTTTCCGCCCAATCCCCGGATTTCTGGAAGAAGAGGTCAGAATATTCCATCTGCCCACCATGCTTCCCTTTGATGTGTATTTCCAACGGCAAATCACATCGTAGCTGAAGCCGCCCCATCCCTCCTGATGATATTCCAAATGCCCTTCCCTCCCGGAAAGCTGAGGGGCGGGGTATCCAAGGCGCCTCAAATCATCTCCCATCACGGAATTCACCTGAGCGTTGGAAGGTGCGGCGGATTCACTATAGGGCGGCGGGACAATTCGCGGAGCCACTTGGCCGGGAAGGTTCTCGAACCTAAACCAGCCCGTGGGCTGGGTCGCATGAATGAAAAGATCCAGCCAGGCCCCGCTCTTCCAATAAATCCGGCAAACTGCATCCCGAAGAAGCAGGCGGACGTAGTCCACTTCGCCCAAGGCGGAAATATCAAATTGCAAGGCTCCGGCAGGAATCTTCGAGGGCGCAGCGTCCCTTTCGTAAGGGATATCCGCAATTTCCTGGACCGGCTTGTAGTCTTTTTTTAAAACCTGTTCCCGAATCCAGGCGAAGCGGAATCGTGGACCTTCAAATTCGCGGACGGGACGAAGGTCCCAAAGATCCGCCCGATCCAACGAAAGCCGCAATGCTCCCTCTTTTTGCCAGACCAACGCTCCCATCAAACCATTCCCCAGTGGAATTCCCTCATCCCAACTTCGCGCCAATCTGGTGAATTGCAGGTCATGGCTCGACTCATTTCCTCCTGATTCCCGGGCTGAGGCGAAGTCAAGAACGGTAAACAACCAAAACCCACCCACGAGAAGAAAGAGCCAAGATTTTCGTTTCACAAAGCCCTCCATAGTGTTGATTCTCTAAATTTCTGAAGGATCGGCATAGGCCTGAACGGCAGGCTCAACAAGAGATTGAAAAAGGGGTGATGGAGGCGGCCTGCCCTCAGGCCGTCTCAGCACACATGGCAAACGCAGACGGGGCACCCCGCCTCCATCCACGCTATTATCTGAGGAACGGACATTTTTTCTCTCCGTAGGCCAGCCATTGGATCATTCAACGCGGATCTTCAGTCATAGGATATTCGGACTCTTAAAACTTGACAATAATCTTTGGCTTTAAGCCCCTTAATGCTCTTTTTCCCTAAAATCCCAAGCAGACAGTTGACTTATTCGCCATTCCAACATATTAAAGAAGGGGAGGTCCAAAAAATGAAGATGACCGTATCGCGTCGTAATTTTCTAAATTCCATACTGGCAATGACCGCCACATGGGCTGGGAGGAACACAATGTTTGCCGCAACCAATAAACGGGACTCCATGCTGGGGCTATTAGACAAGAAATCACCCCAGGAATATATTCCCGCTGCATTTTTTATTCACTTCGATAAATCCCGCCACTTCGGGTCGGCCGCGGTGGAAAAACATCTCGAATATTTCCGCTCCACCGATATGGACTTCGTGAAAATCCAATATGAACGGACTTTTCCACCGATCTTGGACATTAAAAAGCCGGGAGACTGGGAGAAGATGCCCTCGTACAAATTGGATTTTTACGAACCTGAATTGGAAGCCGTCAAAGGATTGGTCAAGGCGGCAAAAAAAGAGGCCCTTATCCTGGTCACGCTTTATTCTCCTTTTATGTGCGCCGGCCATACGGCCACGCTTCCCTTGCTGACGGCCCATCTTCAGGAAAATCCGGATGCCGTAAAGAAAGGCCTGGAAATTATCACGAACAGCTTGATGCTCTTCGTCAAAGAGTGCATCCGGCTGGGGGTTGACGGTTTTTATGCCTCCACTCAAGGTGGAGAAGCCGGCCGGTTCCGGGATCCCCGGGTCTTTATGAATTACATCAAACCCTATGACTTGGTTCTTATGAATGAGATGAACCGGTCCTGCATATTTAACATCCTTCACGTGTGCGATTACAACGGGCCATACGCTGATTTCAGCCCGTTTCTCGATTATCCCGGACACATCGTCAACTGCAATCCGCGGCTTACCACAAAGCAATTGGCCTGGAAGGAAATCATGCAAATATTCAAACGGCCCTGCATGGGAGGATTGGACAGGCATGGGATCATTGTATCCGGCGGCAAAAGGGAAATAGAAGCAGCCGTGAATGCAGCGCTCGTCGATGTCCCTCTGCCATTCATCTTGGGCGCCGATTGCACTCTGCCGAGTGAAATTCCCTGGGCAAATATTCGGACGGCCATCGCCACCGCCCACAGCTTTAAAAGAAGTTGATCCTTTTCTTCGGAGCCCCTCATGCCGGCGGTGCTGGCTCAATATGAGGATGAAAATCTTGGAGCATTCTATAGATTCGATTCGTAGCGCAGACCCGCTATCATGCCCTGCCTTGGCGGGTCTGCGGCTTTTTGCTGGGCCAAAAGCCGAAGGTCCGCTCCAACGGGCCGCGGAGTCAAACTTCGACTCCGCGCTATAATTGGCTGTCCTTTGCCGCACAGTGGGGATTTTCTTGGGGGACTCGCCTACAGTAACGCCGCGCAACACGACAATGAAAATCTCAGTCAATTTTATACATTCGACCTGTAGCGCAGACCCGCTATCATGCCCTGCCTTGACGGGTCCACGGCCTTTGGCTTGGACAAAAGCCGCAGACCCGTTGGAAAACACGAGTCTGCAATACAATCGGTTGTCCTTTGCCACATGGCAATGATTTTCCAAGAAGAGGAACCAAAAAACTTGAATGTCACGGACCTATTATTGAAATTTTTCCCCGATCCCCCGCCAGAGAGATCCTCCCCTCTGGATGAAGCACTGGTGCGGCAGTTATTGGCCGATCAACCGGCCCGAATCGAGCATCTGCTGGGAGTAACGCATTTGGCCCGGCAAATCTCCGCCGAAATTGATTTGCCGCTCCCGGAGTCCGATGCTCTATCTCTCGCCGCCCTTTTTCACGACATTGGGCGCGCCGCCGCATTGCGCGTTACGGGCTTTCATCCGCTGGACGGAGCCATTTTCCTGGCGCACCGGGCAGCGCCCGACTCCGCGATCCAGGCTGTTCTGCTCCATCGCTTTGCGCGGGATCATGTCGCCGATCATCCCGCCGCAGCCTCTTTTTATGCCGTTCTCGCGGAATCGAACCATTGCCTCATCACCGATCTGCTCAACTTTTGCGATCTGCGGATTTCTCATGAAGGAGGTCTTGTCACCTTATCGGAACGAATCAAAAGCATCCTGTCCCGATCCGGGTCGAACCATTCCCGACGCCGTCGGATCCTGAATGAAATCCCTTCCTGCCAGCGTCTGCAAACCCAAGTCCTAAAGCTGATCGCCCGGAAGGCCTCGAATCCTCTTCCCTGGATCTTCCTGGATGTCGATCACACCTTGATGGAACCTGGCGAAACACTTTCTTCTTTCAGCCTTAAGACTATTGAAAAATACCGCCAAGCCGGCGGCCGGATCTCGCTCGCCACGGGGAAACATCCCCTGGCAATTCAAAAAATTGCCGCGCAACTTCTTCTAGCCGGCCCACATGTGGCGGGCAATGGATGTTTGATCTTCCAGGATTCCCGCATGACACAACTGGCTTCACTCGGACCCATTTCGCGAGAAATCAGCGCACAATTGCAGAGGCTGAAAATTCCCCACATCCTTTATTGCCAGGAAAACCTGTTTGGCCATCCTGATTCGATTCGAGAGGAACATTTCCAGGCTTTCCGGGAACTGCAGGAGCCACGGCCCCTTCTGAGCGCGCCGGATCGATGGGAATCAGTTTTTAAAGTGCTCACTTTTTTGGATAGTTCCGAAATTGAACCGGAAAGGCAGCTCCGCGCGGCAGCCGGCAACTGGGAGGTTGAAGCGGTTCGGACCGGGAACCGTTTTTTGGAATTCGTGCCTGCCGGTTCGGGCAAAGGCACGGCGATCCGGGAAGTCCTCGCGCGGGCAGAGTGGCCACAATTTCATAGTCTGGCCATTGGAGACAGTGAAAATGATCTCTCCATGTTTCGTGTTGCGGGCCTTTGCGCTGCCGTAGGGAATGCCACGGAAGAAGTCCGCGGGTATGCGGACCTGGTGACCCAGGATTGCCGGGAGGATGGAGTCGCCAAAATCCTGGAAATGATTTTGAGAGCTTAGCCGATCCGAGCCAGGCTGAACCAAAGTCGGAATTATTTCACCACGAAGCACACGAAGACCGCGAAGGAAAGCGATGAATAAGTTCAACCCAGCCTGGCCGAGCTAGAACCAAAAGAGACAAATTATTAACCACACACAAAGGGATGGGATAGAGGAAAATCCATATTATCGGGCTTATGCCAAAATTAGGTAAGGTTGCCTCCCTAGAAAATAGCGTGGATGGAGGCGGGGTGCCCCCACCCCTTCTGAGTTTGCCAAGCCTGCTGAGACGGCCTGAGGGCAGGCCGCCTCCATCATCCCAATTTGGCCAGCCACGCTGGCATGAGCGGCTCCTCAAAAACTAATCTCCGTCTTTTGCTGTAGCTTCAGCGGTTTATTTTTCTGTGCCCAAGAACAATTGACATCTGCCTCTTCGTGTTCTTCGTGAACTTCATGGTAAAAAAAGAGCGGATTTAATCCTCTTTCTCCCACGGGCCGCGCAGAGGCGCGGGAGGATCCGAGATGGCCTGGAACCGGGCCAAGCGGATGAAGTCCCGATCCTTGAAGGAAAGGAGCGGCATGATCCCCGACTCCAGAATTTTTTCCGCTTCTTCCATGGTCATCAGAATCTCCGCGCAGGGTTGCACTTTTTCCTCTCCGCCCACCTGCTGCATGAAGAACGGCAGACCCTCGATTTCCTGGACCTCACCCGGCCGGAACTGCCAGCCACGCCGGCAAAATGCCTTTCCCATCAGGTAAACACAGGCAACCGCCGGGGGTATCCACAGAAAATCTTTATGGGCCGCGGGAACGCCCATCTCTTCAAAATCGAACCGCTCAGCGGCATCGGTTTGCCGGCCGTAAGGCAGACGCACAAGAAAACGAGGCAACACGAGCCCCAATGAATCCGCATGACGAATACGGCGAAGCTCGCGCCAAGCCTCCGCCAGTTTTCCATCGGCCTGCCATTTCATATGCTCCGGAATCTGTTCGAAAGAATCGATTCCAAGCAGACGGGTAGAAGCGCCCGCCAGAAAAGGGAATTGGCCAAAAGCAGCCAAGCGCGCCATTCGGCCCAGCCAGGCAATTTCCTGCACATTTCTCCCCACATCAAACAGCCCCGTCACCATGGTCCAGGGAGAGGCGCCTGGAGTTTCGAGAGCCTCCTTAATCAACACGCCATAAAGGCGGCTGAGCGGGAGATTGTCCCAATTGGAAAGATCGTCAAACAATTCATCGCGAGATAAATCCATCGCCCACAACTGCAAATTTTCGTCAGTCTCCAGACGGCTCACCAAGAAGAAAAGTCCCCGCCACAAGGCTTCCAGCCGCTGAAAGGCAGGATCGTGCAGCACCCGGCGCATCAGGGCGCTAACCGCTTCATCGAGCCGGGCCAGCAGCAGGGGCTGGCGGGGATCCTCCCCTGGTTGCAGATGAGGCGCCACGATTCTTCCAAGGAATTCCCGCCAGTTGTCTTTCGATGGAGGAGCGGAAGATGGGCCCGCCTCTGAAATATCTTCTCCCAACATCTGTCTCAGCAACTGATCCGGTGTGAGCGAAGCGAGCTGTGGGTCCGGTTTTGCGGGCAATTTGGTTTCCGCGGCCGCCAGATCGGCCCCGGCCCATTTTTGAATTTTTTCCGCGGCGGCGGGAAAATTGGAGGGGCTCTGCAGATCACGGCGCAACTCCCGCAGTTCCTGGAATAGCGGCAATTTCCGATAAAGCTGGTCAGGATGGAAATCATCCAACTCCCGAACCGGATAGAAATGGGGTGCGCCTTCTCCGCCGATCATTGGGATCTCAACTCCTGCCTGCATTACTCCCATGACTTCCTCAAAATTGTCCCGGTCCAATCGGATGGGACGCGTCTGTTTGACGGACGCCGCACCCCCTTTTTTCCCGCCGCTGAAATTTCCGAGCAGAAGAACCTTGAAAGGGCTGTCCGGTTCCGCTTCCCAACGCAACGGTCTTGCTTCCGTTTCGACATCAATTTCCGCGCTTCCAAAATCAAAACGTCCTTTCATGGAATTCTCCTTTGACTCTTTCACGATGCATTGATCGACGAGTGGGAAAAGCCACCACTCCAGAAATTATGCGCCGCCAGAGCTGGCTCGGCGCCCCGGCTGGCCTCTTCGACGCTGAATTCGCGGGCAATCTCAACCAGTCGTTACCCAAGCAACATTGGCGCTGGACAACCCTCGCGATGAGCCTGTTCAATCCTTCGCGAATTCCCAAGCTTAAGTTCCAGTGGCAATATCAGACCATAGAGATGCACATGACCCCGCTCTGCCGGGGTGATCTATGGGTGCTTCCGGATAAATTCTTCCAAGATTTATGGTACGCCAGGACGCCACTGCCTGCGTGAATGGATAGCCGCCGCAAATTGTATTTCCGCCAAGCACAATCATGCGGCTGAAAAGCTCCTGCTGTCAAGCTTTGAGCATGATTTATTCATCGGCCCAGACTGGTTAAGATCTTTTGTTTTTGAAAACAATAAAGGCGGGAATTCCCGCTATTACCGTGGCCAAAGCGAGAGAGGATTCCCAGGGACGTTCGCAGAAACTCAGAGCCAGCATGCAGAGACCGAAAAGGATGTACAGCGCTGGGACTAGTGGGTAGCCCGGCATGCGATACTGGCTCCGATTAGAGCTTCTCAACTTGAAGACGCCGAGGACGGCGAGAATTGGAAATATCCCGAGGGAGAAACCCAAGTAGGTCAATATTTGATCGAATGTTCCGGAGAGTACCAGGATAGCGGATAGGAATCCTTGCAGTAGAATGGCCTTCGACGGGACGTGAAATTCGGGATGAATCTTGGCGGCAAATTTGAAGAAATAGCCATCCCTTGCCATGGAGTAATAGACTCGCGGCCCCAGGATGGTGAAGGCACTCAGGGAGGAAAAGAGGGCAAACGCAATCAACAGGGAGAAAAAAGGAATCACGAACGGTCCAAAAGCATTGCCCACCGCCAAGCTGGCAATGGAGATGACTCCCTTCATGTCGTTGGGAGGAATGGCATAGACAAAAAAAACATTCAATCCGACATAAAAAATCAAGATGATGACTGTTCCCAGCAAGAGTGAGCGGGGAAGGTTTTTGGCGGGGTTGGCAATTTCAGAGGCAATATAAGTGGAGGCATTCCAGCCGCTATAGGCAAACATAATCCACATCATGGACAGGCCGAGGGTCTTCCATCCGGAAAAATCGAAGGAGAATCCCCCGCCTTGAGTGAAATGGCTCATTTCCCCTTTCCCCCAACAGAATCCTCCCACCACCAAGCCTGTAATTACAGCCATTTCCAACCAGGTGCAACCGGTTTGAAATTTCGCGCTGAATTTCACTCCTCTTAAATGAATGAACGTCACCAGGGTTATGATCAGAATGGAAAGAATTTTTTTGAAGGCAGCCATGGAAAGCCAAGGTGTCATCATCCCCCAATCCGCCAGTTGAGGAAAGGCCTTGAGCAGATATTCGGAGCAGCCTATGGAAGCAGCCGCAATGGGAGCGGAAAAACCGACTACGAAGGAAACCCAGCCGCTGAGGAATCCGAAGAGAGGGTGAAAGAGCCGCGAGAGAAAAACATATTCCCCCCCGGCTTGGGGCATGGCGGCCCCCAATTCGCCATAACAGAGCGCTCCACATAGCGCTAAAAAACCCCCGGCGATCCATAGGACTATCATGACCCATGGATTGTGGAGATCCGCCATAAGCAAACCGGAAGTGGTGAAAATGCCCGCCCCAATCATATTTGAGACCACGATATTGGTGCTGGCAGTCAAACCAAGCCTGCGTTCCAGTTCTCCGGGTACGGCGGGTTCTGCCATGAATCACTTCCCCTGTTTTTTGTAACTGATGGAAATGCCGCCGCCGGAACTGTTCACCGTGGTTTCATATTGGGACAGACTTTCCACATACGCAAGGAACTCCTGAGCTCCTCCAAAACCCCCTCTCCCGCTTTGAGAAGGATATACATTATGCGCGGTGTAACAGCCTCCCACTCTGAGTTTGGGCTCGACGGCCATAAAATATTTTTTGTACCACTCCTTGTCCGCATCGGAAAAAACAAAATCAAAGGGTCCGCTCAAGGTGGGCACCAAAGTGTGGGCATCGGCCAATCGGGCATCGATGTAATCCGCCAATCCCGCCTCTTTAAAATTGGCCAGGGCAACTTTGTGGCGTGTTTCATCCAGTTCGACGGTAATCAATCGTCCCCCTGTTTTGCTGAGCGCCCAGGCAATCCAGATGCCCGAAAGACCAGTCGAGGTTCCTATTTCCAAAGCCCGCTTGTAATTGTTTTTTAAAATCAGGTCATGCAGTGTTTGGCCATCCACCGGTGGGATGTTCCAGTCATGCCATTGCCCGGCGTGCCGATCCAGAAAATTCTTCACTTTTGTATCCAGCCCCGGATCTCTTTTGGAAATCTGCGCCTGCAGCGAGATTACCGAAAAGCTCAAACAGAGGACCAGCCAAAAAATCCCTGGCAGTATAGGACGTAAATTACTCATGGTAGCCTCCAGTTGTTTCTCCTATTAGACGCCCCTCGATCAGCCCGGTTTCAAAGAAAGTCCAGAAATCTCAATTTTGGAATTGGGAGGAAATCGGCACAGAAGTGACGATTCCCCGATTCTCGTCAAAAAAAGCAGTGTCCCTATTTGCGCCGAGTCACCCGCAATTCTTGTTTCAATTGCCTACGGTCTCCCCCAACATTGGATTGAACAGCCCGCCATGACAGCTTTCGGAGGTAGCCAGGGAAAATATCCATCAGATCAATTCCCCCTTTTTGAAGCTCCCTTCCAGAAAAATTTCCTCGCCAACGGGACGGGCGATGAAGGGCTGGACAATCCTCCGGTAAAGCCCTATCCAGGTAGTTCGCCTCGCATTAATGGAAAGATCATAAGACAATTTTTGGCCTGGATCTTTTTTTGCCTGGTCAGTCATTGCCATTCTGGCTTGGGCTGGGCTGGAAATTAACTTGTTGCATGCTCTCCTATTTGGCGGCCGGAAAACATTTTATCATTGCCCCAACCTTCACGCCCAAAGCAAAATAGACTTCGAACTGGAGGTTGCATGCTTTCCGATATCAAAAGTCGAACCTTCGGCAACTCTTGTCACGGACGTTCCCTGGATCCATACTTTTATGCATGCTTATTCATGCCTCTTTAATTTGACCCCATCCAGCAATTTTCGAAAGGATTGTCATCATGAATAAAGATCATTCCAGCCCGTTGAGGTACATCACACAGGACCGGTTTGCACGGCTTTGCGGCCTGGCAGTAGAGGAAGTTTCATCCGGCTATGCCCGGGTACAGATGAAGATCGAAGCCGAACATCTGAACGGCCATGGATCGGTGCATGGCGGAGTTCTCTTCACGCTGGCCGACTTCGCGTTCGCCGCCGCCTGCAATTCCCACGAGCATTTGTCTGTGGGGATCAACATGAACATCTCATGTTTAAAAGCAGTTTCAGAAGGAACCCTCACCGCGGAAGCCCGCGAGGTGTCCGATCCCAAACGTCTTTCGAGCTGCATCGTCGAAATCCGAAACGACAAGAAAGAGCTTGTGGCGCTGTTCCAGGGTTTGGCGTACAACAAAGAAGATAAATCCAATCTTCCCTCCGTTCCCTCTTCTCCGACCATATGAGGAGCGTACATGAGCCGACAAATCCCGCGGAACGCAGTCATTTTGTTTTTAGTCTTATTCTGGGCCTGCAATGGTTTTTCCAACCAGATCCCGGCACAGGCGTCACTTCTGCCTGGATTTACGATCCGGGGGACTCTGCTCTGGCACAACTTCCTTTCCGGCCCCTCTGCTTGGGAATTGGAGGACTACCACCGCTATTTTGAACAGGCAAAGAGACTGGGATTGAATTATGTGGCCTTTCATTGTTATACCGGGGGCGCCCAACGATATGCTCCTTATGTGGAGCCATTGGTGAGAGTGCAATATCGGAATGTATTGCCTGAAGCAGGTTTTGACACTTCGCTGACTGCGCGCTGGGGATATCGACCCTTGCCACTTTCCGGTTTTGCCTTCCATACCGCGGAAAAATTCCCGCGAATCGGTGAAGTGGATGCCTTTGGCGCTTCTTACGCCCTGCTTGCCCGCGATAACCGGGATCGGTATGACCGCGCGCACCGGATGTTTCTCGAGGTCATCCGGTTAGCTCATCAACATCAAATCAAAGTGGCACTGGGATTTGAGTTTGGCATTCATCCTCCTGAGCTGGCTTCAATCGTACCTCAGGATTCGATGATTCCGGGAGCCGATCTTCCTGATCCTACCCATCCCGCCTCGCTGGAAATACTCCGCAACACACTGGATGACATTGTCGATTCATATCCGCAACTCGATGGGATTTGGCTTTGGCTTCATGAGCATTCCCTGCTCGTTCAAAAAGCCCAGCCTGGAAAACCGTTCCAGAAATTGATGGAAGAAAATGCCCATCTCTTCCAGCATAACGGAAACGAGGAGACTGTCTTTGCCGGAGTCTGGTCTCTTGCCTACCTCCAGGCTGCCCAGAAGTATCTTGCCGTAAAGGCGCCCAGTTTGGAGATCACCATCAGCGGCTGGGGAGGAGGGAGACAACTGCCTGAGCTTCTACAGGGATTAGATCAGGCTTTGGGGAAAGGAATCATTTTCAGTTGCTTGAATGCCGGCCTCGGGCAATCGGCTCAATCGCTTACCCTGGGTGAAATTGCGCGCCATCGCAGGGTTTGGGCCATCCCATGGTTGGAAGGAGACCACGCTTTATGGCACCTCCAGCCGCGGGTTCAATTGTTGCAGGAACAAATACGGCTGGCACACAGCCAACAATTGGACGGAGTATTGGCAATTCACTGGCGCACCGAAGAAATTAAAACCAATCTGTCGGCTTTTGCCCAATTTGCCGGAAATCCCTCGGCTATTCCTCCCTTGAAAGCCTTTTACCGGCAGGCCGTGGAAAAAGAATATGGCTCCGATGCCGCAAATTTGCTGACGGATTTACTGGTCCGAATGGATGAGCAAAAAACCCTCGAGTTGGAATCGCCGGAATATTTCCCCTACCAACCCTCCTGGGGACGGATATCCACTGCCCGTAGAGAAGAGATCAGCTCTTTCTATTCTTCCGTCCAACATCTTGCCTCGAACGAAAGGAATGCCGTTTTTCGTGCCAACCTGGAGTGGTTGGCCGCCCGACTCCTCTTCACCTTGTTGCTGGATGAGACGGGCCGGAAGCTGGAACCGGCCTACCAGCTGAAGGAACAATGGATGAGCGATCAGCTGGGACCGGATGCTTTGCCGGACAAAAGGCGAATCGCGAAAACCGCTTTGGAAGAGGCTCCACTGGAAAAACTCTTCACCACATTTGCCCAGCACGTGCGCTCCCGTGGCGAACTTGGCCAACTTAGTTCCATGAATCAACGCCTCTGGCTCCAATATTTGGAGCTGAAGCAATTCTTGGCCGGGCTGGAAGGACGGGCTCCAAATAGGAAATAGAGAATCCGTCAAAAATCACAATAAACTTTGCGTTAATAAATAGCGCTTTGTAGATTGACTCTACTTACCGGTACGCTTTCCGGCGGAGAATGAATTCCAACGCCGCGTAAAGCAGGACGGCCAAACCCGAAAATATCAATTGCCGGGGATTGTGCAGAAATTCCACGATGGTTTTATGTCCGCGCAGTTCCGCCGCCTGACGAGGAGACAGCGGATTCCCCCATTCGTCTTCTTCGCGATCGGGCTTGCCATCTCCATCGTCGTCGATACTAATAATGTATGGACGCCCCGCCCGCTCATCGATCCACATATCCCACTTCCCGTTCCGATCCCGATCATAGAAAATTCGCCAGGGGCGGCCATTCCGAGTGTACCGGACAACGATGCCGGTTTTCGGCAAGTCTTTCCGCCAATCTTCGCGTAAAGTCCCGTAGCCAAGATAGTACGCCAATGCAAGCAACAGCAAGAAAAGGACCGCACGAAAAGGAAAAGAAATCAGATCAATTCGTGTCATTTGCAATAAACACCATCGAATCGAATGCCAATCTAGAAACCTTGCCTGAACAAAAAAAGTAACCGCACGCACCCTCGTATGCAGGGAAGCTGCGGTGAATCCGCCTGAGGCAAAAGCCATGGGCCTTTGGCTGGAGCTGGGTGGCCAAGCCCCAAGTCTCGCAATATTCGCTAGCAGGGCCGCTCATATGCCCCGCTCCCCAAAAGTGGCACATGATGTTTTTCATGATCATGACGGATACTCTTCATCCCGTGCCCATGTCCAACTCGCCACTGGATTTTCTTTCACAGGGGTATTATAACGACGAACCCTTAATTGCATTTTTAGAAACTATTAGAATCAAGCCAACCATGCCCCCGTGGATCCGGCCGATTATCGATACCGGGCTTTTGAGCCTCGCAAAGGGACCTCTTCACGCTTGATGGCCTTTAGATCCGATTTCTTGATGGGAGCTCAAGACCAACAAGCAATCTATGAGCTCCTGACCGGAAAATGGGAAGTTTGTATAACGGCTTGAATTCGTCTCTCCCATTGAGTTCGTTGGTACCTCCCGCCCGCTGATTATCGTGCTGCCTGGGGCTCATCCCAAAATGCGCCGGGCAGACTCATCTTTCGCGCGGATTTAGGATCATTCCGGCGGAATGAAAAGACTGTCATGATCGAAACAATCCTCATAATATTTAAATAATGGTCTTAAGATTGTTTATGATGTGAGAATAGAAGGGGATCGGACTCACCCTTTAAATGAATCCTTTCTTCGTTCTCCATGAGGAGAGCCATGGGTAAATGCCCCGTCTGTTCGAGCCAGAATCCGGAGAGTAACCGTTATTGCGGATCCTGTTCGGTGAGTCTCCCCCCTTTGGCCGCGGCTGCAATGGCGTGGCAATTCAATCGACCTGAACAAGGAGACGCGATGGTGCTGGCATTCCGCCGCCCAGACAGTTCTAATGAAGAAACACAAACCAATATCGGTTATTGAGGGTGGCAGAGTAGGGATCGCGGCCGATGCACGTGAAGCTGGGTTGATCGCTCGTTGACACTTCGCGCTATCCGCATGGCAAAACATGGCAACCAGGCACAACGAGAAAGCACGAAGCGAAGCGAGTGATCAGGGCCGTTGTACAAGGTTATGCAGCGCTGGCATAACTCAGCTGATCGCTCGTTGTCACTTCGCGCTGTCCGCATGGCAAAACATAGCAACCAGGCACAACGAGAAAGCACGAAGCGAAGCGAGTGATCGGCGTGGCGGTACAAAAACCATGCAGTTAAATATCCCCGAACTGTTTATTTCTTTATGAGACCTGAGCGCAAAAATGATCCAGCTTCGTTCCAATAAGAACCATGCAGCGATATTCTACGTAATTGCGAAGGATTTCAAATAGTAGCGGAGAGAAAAGGAAATGATGAATCGTCGAGACAGACTCATGGCATCTTTGAAGGGGGAACCCGTAGATCGGCCCGGCGTATCTTTTTATGAATTGAACGGAATAGACGAAAAACCGGAGGATCCCGATCCGCTGAATATTTTTTCGCATCCTTCCTGGCGTCCCCTCCTTGAACTGACACGGGAAAAGACGGATCGAATCGTCATGCGGAGGGTTGCCTTTAAAGATGTGTTGTCGGATCCGCTCGAGGAAATCGCGGAAGTGGAAAGGTTCACTAAAGACGGCAGCCTCTATGCCGTGAAAACTATCAAGGTGGGAAAACGCGTGTTGACGGCCCGCACCCGGCAGGATCCCGAAGTGAATACTGTCTGGACCCTGGAACATCTGTTGAAAGATGCGCAAGACCTCAAGGCGTTTTTGCAGATCCCCTTTCCGGAGAAAACTGGCAGCGTCGATCCTTCACCGGTTCTGGAGACTGAAGCGGCGCTGGGAGACACGGGAATTGTCATGATTGACACCCCAGATCCCCTTTGCCTGGCGGCATCTCTTTTTGATATGGCCGAATATACCATCGTCGGCTTTACGGAACCCGAGCTTTTCCGCCAGTTGCTGGACCGCTTCGCAATGCGGCTGCAGCCGACCACTGAAGCGGTGGCAATGGCGTTGCCTGGCAGGCTCTGGAGAATTCATGGCCCTGAATATGCATCGCCGCCCTACCTGCCCCCGCGCCTGTTCCGGGAATATGTGTGTGGCTACGATGCGCCAATGGTGGCGGCCATCCGGCGACATGGGGGATTTGCCCGGATTCATTCCCACGGCAATCTCCGATTGATTCTGGATGACATTGCCGGTATGGGCGCGGATGCGCTGGATCCCATTGAACCGCCTCCTCAGGGCGATGTCGATCTAGCATATGTGCGAAGAAATTACGGGAAGCAACTCACGCTGTTCGGAAATCTGGAAGTCAGCGACATCGAGAATTTGCCCGCGGAAGAGTTCGCCCAAAAAGTGAAACAGGCGTTGGACGAAGGCACTTCCGGTGAAGGCAGAGGATTTGTCTTGATGCCCAGTTCCAGCCCGTGCGGACGGGAGCTATCCTCGAGAACCATTCGCAACTACGAAAAAATGGTTGAACTGGTGGAGAATTTCCAATAACGGCGCGGGGAAAATCTGTGCGGGCAAATGATCAAGTTTCCTCACATAATTAGCTTTGCATAATAATGGCTGGCGGACAGATGACTCGACGTTATTCTGGTTTTCGTAAAAAAAAGGAGAAAGGGCATGCATCTGTCTGCCCTCAAACAATGTCATGCTGCCTTACCGCGATTCTAAGCGCGAATGCGCAAATGCCCGGGAAAAAATGTTCTGATAGGATAAGAATGTGAAAAACAATGTCGAACTGATGAATTTATATTGGACAATCGCGGGAGTATTCCCGGGTCGTGGCGAAATAAGCCGATTCGATTTTAAGGACAGGGTACAAGCTGCCGCCAGCGCTGGTTTTAAAGGTATTGGGATTTGGCATACTGATCTGGAGCATATACTCCTGCATCGGACACTCAAAGAAATGAAAAAGATACTGGACGGCAATGGCATAAAACACGTTGAGCTTGAGTTTATCACCGACTGGTTTCTCGACGGCGCAAGGAAGACAGAATCGGATAACCGCAAGAAAAGATTGTTTGAGGCATCTGAATCGCTGCATGCAAAACATATCAAAGTTGGGGACTTTTACAATTCAACATGTCCCATGCCCCGCATCATTGAGTCGTTTGCGGCATTATGCGCGGAGGCGGAGAATTGCGGCGCGACAATCGGTTTTGAAATCATGGGTTGTGCTATGATCGACAATATCAAGGACGCATTAGCCATGGTAGAAACCGCGGGAGCTAAAAATGGCGGTTTAATAATCGATATCTATCAGGTGGCCAATCTTGGAATGACGTATCAGGAAATTGGCCGTATTCCCCTGAAGTATTTGACCAATGTCGAGCTTAACGACGGAACTCTGCCCGGAAGCCCTAACCATGACCCATCCAACCGAAGATTCTGTGGAGAAGGCGAGTACGACATCAAGGGTTTCATCAATTGCTTGAAAAATATGGGTTATACCGGACCCTGGGGAGTTGAAGTCATATCGGAAAAACTGGCAATATTACCCTTGAAAGAATTGTGCACCAGGGCATTTAAAACCACCAGCGCTGAATTTGACGATAAATAAAGGCAATTACTCAGCTCTCCGTTGCCAAGCGATCAAATCAAAAAATACAAAGCGAGGAGAGTTTTGTGGATTGCAGCTTCGCGCTATCCGCATGGCAAAACATGGCAACCAGGCACAACGAGAAAGCATGAAGCAAAGTGAGTGATCAGGGCTGTTGTACAAGGTTATGCAGCACTGGCATTGCTCAGCTGATCGCTCGTTGTCACTTCACGCTGTCCGCATGGCAAAACATGGCAACCAGGCACAACGAGAAAGCATGAAGCAAAGTGAGTGATCAGGGCTGTTGTGGAAGATGTCAATGATTTTGAGACAGCTGCCGTACGAATTTAGTGTAGCGATCACTCACTCTCCCCTTTGGGTTTGGGAGGATTAATCCAAACTGCTTCTGGAAGTTTAGCCGGTTGTGGAGGCTTGCGAACAAAGCGTTCGGGCTTAGTTTGAAAAGCCTCATTCAGGACCTGCTGACGAGCTTTCAAAACTTCAGCGGCCTGACTCAGATGGACCACCTGGGGAGAAAGCCAGCCGAGGGCCGAATGATGATGTTGGGTGTTATACCAAGAAAAAAACTGCTGACAGAAACTGCGGCAATCTTGGATCGAGCCAAAGCGATCCGGGAACTCCGGGCGGTACTTGAGGGTTTTAAAGTGCGACTCGGAAAAGGGATTGTCATTAGAAGTATGCGGCCGGCTGTGGGTTTTGGTGACTCCCAGATCCGCCAGTAACAGGGCCACGGATTGAGAGATCATCGACGGTCCGCGGTCGGCGTGAACGGTTAATTTTCCGGGCAGAATGGATTGCTTGCCACAGGATTCCCGAATCAGCTTTTCCGCCAAGGTGGCACTTTCGCGAGGAGCGACCATCCAGCCGACGACATAACGACTGAAGATGTCCAAGAGGACGTAGAGATAGAAGTAGGTCCACTTGACCGGACCCAGCAACTTGGTAATGTCCCAAGACCAGACCTGATTAGGAGCCGTGGCCAGTAATTCTGGCTTTTGATAGACCGGGTGACGCAATTGGTTACGGCGTTCCCGGACTTGGTCTTGTTCCTCCAAAATACGGTACATGGTCCGGACCGAGCAGAGGTAGCGCCCCTCATCGAGCAGGGAGGCATAAACTTGAGCCGGAGGCTGATCGACAAACCGCTCCGAGTTGAGTTGGGCCAAGACCGTCTCTCGTTCCGGCCCGCTCAAGGTGCGGGGTGGAGAAGGTCGTGGTGGTTGGGAGACGAAGGGACGGGTCGGCTGAACAAACCGGTACAGGGAGGCCCGGGCCACTCCCAAGGATTGACAGGCGGCCACTTTGCCGACTTTTTCAGAAAGGGTGAGCGTGGTGTTCATTCGTTGCTCTCTCCCTTCAGGGGAATCCCTAGGGCTTCCGACAGTTTTTTTTGGAACTCGATAATAATCTCAGCCTGTTGGAGCCGCCGACTGAGTCGTTGGTTTTGGCGCCGTAGTTGCTCGTTCTCCTGCAGCAGCAGACTCTTCGGGTTGGGCTTACGGCCTCGGGTTTTGGGAGTCAGGGCTTGAAGAATCCCTTGTTGACGTTGTCGACGCCACAAAATCAGGTTGGAATGATACAGACCCTCACGGCGCAACAAGGCTCCCAGTTGATTCGGTTGCGAGCAGGCGTCGGCTTGCTCCAAAAGCTTTAATTTGTAGTCCACCGTGAAACGTCGTCGGGTGGGTTTGGCGACGACCTCTGGATCGGACGGAACTGGTCCTGCCGGAATTAAGGCCGCCGTGGTCCTGGCGCCTACGGTCCGCTCGGACTCGCTTCGCTCGCTCTCGCTCCCCTTCGGCGCCAGGACCACGGACAATTTCTTTTGGGTCGAAAAACTGAGACTTTTCATGGTTTGTTCTTTCTGCCCTCTACTCTAATTTAACCTGGGGCAGATGTCTCATTCATATTGGCACAGAGGGTTGTACAAGGTTATGCAGCACTGGCATTGCTCAGCTGATCGCTCGTTGGCGCTTCGCGCTGTCCGCATGGCAAAACATAGCAACCAGGCACAAAGAGAAAGCACGAAGCGAAGCGAGTGATCAGGGCTGTTGTACAAGGTTATGCAGCACTGGCATTGCTCAGCTGATCGCTCGTTGTCACTTCGCGCTGTCCGCATGGCAAAACATGGCAACCAGGCACAACGAGAAAGCACGAAGCGAAGCGAGTGATCAGGGCTGTTGTACAAGGTTATGCAGCACTGGCATTGCTCAGCTGATCGCTCGTTGTCACTTCACGCTGTCCGCATGGCAAAACATGGCAACCAGGCACAACGAGAAAGCACGAAGCGAAGCGAGTGATCAGGGCTGTTGTACAAGGTTATGCAGCACTGGCATTGCTCAGCTGATCGCTCGTTGGCGCTTCGCGCTTTTGACACGGTAAATCCGAGCAATTACGCAAATCCAAAAAGAAGAAATTTAAGCAAGGGATCGGGGGGAGGCGGCACAAAACCATGCGGCTAAATTTCCTGGGATGCCAAGAGGAAGCCTAAACCTAAGTGACCGTCCTTTTTAAACATTTTGTTTGTGTACTGTTGAATCCCCCCGTGGATGCAGCATTCTGGCGTCTCTGACTTGTTGAGCAAGCGATGACTTTTCAACTTTTCAAGTCCGGTACCGATATATACATGCCGCTTATTATAAGGGCTGAGTAAAAACATTGAAACTATGAAACGCACGAAAAAGTGCACCACTACAGGCTTTTCCAACCTTTTCGTGGCTTTCGCGAATTGCATGGTTTAAAAAAAACGCCTGGAAAGTTCCAGGTTCCCCATTCCCGCTACAACCGGAAAGTTAATCTGCAGCGGTTTGTTAGGAGATACGGAAAGGAAGCCGAGCAGTTGCGGTCTGAGAAGCGTCAAGTAGAGGGATGAGAATGCCCAGTTCTCTTCGGTCCCCCGGGGCAACATAAGAACTCTCCACTTCAAATTCCAGGGGAACTGCTGCTTTCTGCAACATTCGCGGGCTGAAAATCCCCCGGAATTCAATAAGACCGGGGGAATCCAAGGTCAGGGTTCCGGCTTGTTCCCCTTCGCTTGAACAATGCACTTTGACCGGGGAGGACTCTCTTGCCAAAAAATCAGGCACGAATAGTTTCAAGGCAAAATTAGTAAATTTGCAGGTTGGCGGAAGAGTGACCTCAATCCCAAACTCTTTGGCAGTCCAGCGCCAGGACTCCCGCTCAATGGCATGAAACCCTTTAAGGAGTCGCAGGTGAAGTTCGGGGAAGCGGAAACGACTGCGAGCGAGTACAAACATTCTCTCATCGGCCGCGGATTCTACGGGATTGGAATCTTCCAGGCAGCCCACCGTCCTGGTGGACCGGACGAGCCAGCCAGCCCGATTCAGAATCCTGTTCAGCCCCGTTTCGGAAAAAATCCAGAAATTGGTGGGATCGTCATTGGCCTCGCGGGCTTCCAAGAGGTAAGCCAGGGGTTCGGCTTTAATCTTTACCCCAGTCTTTGCAGTCCGTTGGGCAATCCGTGTGCTGAGAAGACAGTAGGCCGACCTCTGAGCCAGTTTTTCCAATGTGTAAAACGGGTTCTTGAGATGATAAAGTGTGCCCAGAAAAAAAGTGAATCCATATTGTGGACGGGGAAGTTCAAAACATTCATCCAGGTTAACATCATGCACGGAGATACGGCTCTGAATGTGCTTTTGCAGCAATTTGATCCCGCGCATCTGGTTGAAGTTGCATGGGGCATGATCGATTGCATCGACATCCGCCCCCAAATCAGATAAGAACATGGCCAATTCGCCGTCGCCGCATCCCAAATCTGCCACTGGTTGACTCGCCATTAATTGCGTGATTTCCGCAAAATCCTCAGCCAGAAGTTCACTCACTAAAGGAAGTGCTGAAAGCGAACCGTAGGGATACCACCCAAAGTCAGCCACCTGCACGGTTTTTTTGATGGCTTCGATGTGTGCACGAAAAGCTGTGCCGCATTCAAAAAATTCTGCCTGATTTTGCGGGAACATGCCTCCTCCATATTTTGGCGTCCAACTCCAAATTTATTTGTGTCAAAACTCGGGCAGTTGGTTTGAGGCGTGATTGATGGGTTGTTATTTTATTTCCATTGTGTGGAGAAATCCACATGAGTCTAAAATGGTTCTGGGATATGCCCTTGGCTGTTTTTTCCGCATTGCCCTGCTCCTGCGTTGCGATTTCGACAAATTTCGATGTTGACAAATTTCGGTTGTCCAAAACAAATTTGACAAATTTAGGTATAAATAAGGATTGAGGTCCTCCGGGGAGATATTGCATCTTTATGTTGCTAACATGAGATGCAATGCCCATCCACTAAGGAAAACTTTAGCTTTATTATAAAGACGGCCAGCTTATTTAGTCAACCGTTGCATGAATTTCCACGCCTGGGTTTTCAGTATTTGGTCAAGAAAATGGCGCCGCTCTCGAGTAGGCAGGAGGCTTCCTGGAGTGAGATTGAGGTTTGTTTTCTCTTTTGGCCGCCTGGTTTCCCGGCGATGCCACAATATTTCAATCTGTCCCAGTTGACCTCCACGTCCCTCATGGAACCGGACAAGTGGCGTTACCAGTATCCAGAGTGCTGGAATCCCAGAAAGGTAAAGGTGTTGTCCACCTTCTCCTCGTTTCCATCCTGGGACTGATTCGGCTTGCGCCATTCCATCAGTTTCGTTTTGGCTGATTCAATCTCCAAGTGGAACTGCCCGAGCCGTTCCCCCACTTCCTGGTAAAAGCGCTCCGCATCTTGCCGGTCTTCAAAACAGGCCAGAAAATCGTCCGCTCAACTCGGACCCCGCCTGCATTGCCTTCCTCTCTCTCCCAACTCCCTGCTTCCTCGTCTCCACCCAGGCTCCGGTGCAGGCGTGGCCGGTTAGGTTCATTCGTTGGATTTTCCACCCTAATGTAATAAAACACTCGTTGACAACCTGTAGCCAGTTGGATACACTTTAATGATGGTTGAACTTCGCAAGACAGACATTTTTGCCAAATGTCTTGATGGCTTAAAGGACCTCCATGCGCGGGCCCAGATTCTGGTGAGAATCGAGCGATTAGCATCCGGAAATCCGGGAGATATTAAGCCCGTGGGTGAAGGGGTTTCAGAGATGCGGATCGACTATTGACCAGGATAACGGATTTATTATAAACCGCAAGGGCGGGCGATAATAATCCTATTGGCGGGGTGTAGCAAACAAGCTCAGACCAAGGATATTCGAACCGCATTGCGCCTGGCAAGAAATCTTTAGGGGGTATCATAGCGAAAACTACCACTACTCGATACGATATTGCCGAGCATCTTCGCACGCCGGAGGAAATGGCTGCTTATCTTGAGGCATGTCTTGAGGAGGCAAAGGGTGATGCTGCTTTCATCGCCAAAACCTTGGGGGATATTGCCCGAGCCAAGGGCATGTCGCAGGTTGCCCGTGATGCTGGTCTATCGCGAGAAAGTCTTTACAAGGCACTTTCAGGGGAACGAAGCCCCAGCTTCGACACAATTCTTAAAGTAATGGACGCACTTGGCTTGAAACTAAAAGCAAGCACGAGGAGTCGCAGAACTATCTCAACCATCCCCAAGGGGGTTCTTGCCACCGTGCGTACCTCACGTGGCTAAACGCTCCCGGGGGTGTTAATGAATGCCTGACCAAAGATTCGGTATTCCCAAGACTTTGATCCCCACCATTCCACTCCACCGGATGCGCGAACAGTGCGCGCCGGTGAGCGGATTTGTTATGCGCCAAATGGGAGGTAGAGTGCCATGGAGTTGATCGATGAGGAGTCCCTTCGACCATTCAAGTCGTTCATGGACGAGTATGACCAGAGCTTCTATATCAGAAACATCGATAAATTTCGGTCGCTGCACGTCTCCGACAATGGAGTGGTTTTCTTTGACAATCACGCGAACTGCGACTCCAACTCCTACGAGGATCATGAGGCTAAAGTCGCCAATTTCTTCAAGAACGGAGAAATTGGGAACTTGATTCGAGAGAATGTCCGCGTGTTCGTCACGGGTGGTGTGGCGTGCATCACGGCAATGCTTCGGTATTCCTCGAAACCGCATCCTGGGGTACGAACGACCTATGTTCTGGAGCGCGACAGTGGAGCATGGAAAATTCGTCACATGCATCATTCGTTCGATCCCAATGAGGTAATATGCGGCGCATAACAATGCGTTCAACACCGACTCGCGAAAGCGGCGCTTCGCGCCCCTTTCGCTTGCGGGTTAACAGGGACGTTGGGAAAGAATTGCAGATCCATAATTAGGATTTATCGTATAATGAAATAGAGATTCAACACGAAAATGAGGGCTCTCCGTGAACAAATATACGATGATCTATTGGAAAGGGGAAAAGTACTGGCTAGGCAAAATTCTCGAACACCCTGAAATCATGTCGCAGGGAGAAACGCCCGAGGAATTGGAAGAAAATATTAAAGATGCCTATCGCCTGATGGTCATGGACGATGTCCCCCCCCAATATCAGACCAAAGAAATCGCTTTATAAAGCGCTCCGAATTGATCCAGCAACTGGAACAAGCTGGATGTATATTACACCGTCATGGATCCCGGCATGATGTCTATATCAATCCGGCCAAAGGCCTCACGCAGCCTGTCCCACGTCATAACGAAATTGATAATCAATTGGTCCGTCACATCAAAAAATATCTCGGCATTATAGTCAAATAAGAAGTTCCCAACTACAGGCTCACGGGATAGCAGCAAAAGGCGCGGCTTAACGGTGGCCTGAGATGTTAGGCGAGTTTTGTATGATTCACTTATTTCTCCGCAGTGCTTCTCCAACAAGGCGACTCCTCAAAGTTGCCAGGCTGAACCTCGCGATCTTTGGCCTCTTTTTGCCTTCCGGTTTGGTGCATCCCTCGGAAGCTGACGCGCAGAAATTCGTGTCGGCACAACCAGATGAGACTTACTCTCTCGGCGTGAACGTAGAACTTGTCAACCTCAACGTGGTTGTGCGCGATGGGCGAGGAAGATATTTGCCCAAGCTCGAGAAAGGCGATTTCAAGGTCTATGAAGACAAAGTGCAACAGACCATTACTCATTTTTCCGCGGAGGATTCACCGGTAAATATAGCGCTCCTGTTGGACACCGGTACCTGCCTCCCCGTCATCCCTGAAGAGCGGCTCAGTATGATGAAGAGCCATGCACTTCGATTCGTGCGGCTGCTTCGGCCTATCGATGAGGTGATGGTGATTTCCTTTGGCAGCGAGGTCAGGATCGAAACAAGTCTGACTCAAGACAAATCAGTTGCTGAAGCGGCAATTCGCCAGATTTCCATTAATGGTAGGGAGACACAGCTTTGCCGGGCAATAGCAGCTGGATTTGAAGAGATGAAACTGGAACGGAAGAGTCGGAAGGTGATGGTCTTGTTTTCATTTGACGGTGTCGATATTCCATCAATTCTGGCGAATAGCGATGGGAGGTCCGAAATCCTCCGGATTGCCGCAGAATCGGATGTGACGGTTTATCCGATCTCGCTTCCTGCCATCTTTCGCGGCAGCGATGCCATGCGATTTCCCGATATGAGCGAATGGGCCTTAGGACCTGGATTCCTGGAGCGTTTGGCTGAGGTCACAGGAGGAACTTACTACTGGACCAATTCCTGGGACAAGTCTGAGCAGCACCTGGCCAATGCCTTTGCGCAGGTTGCAGCGGAATTGGGAAACCAATATGGAATCGCCTATGTGTCGACCAATCGGAAAGGCGAGGCGAAATTTCACAGAGTCAAGGTAGAGGTTGCCATACCCGGCGCCAAGGCTCGAACCAGAAGAGGTTACTTTTCTAAAGGGGTACAAACGAAGTCTTCTAACCCCGCGCTGGACGGGCACTCATGGGAGGAGACGACACCATGACGAGACAGCCCTTCTATCCGTTTCGATCCGAACAAGCCAAAACCGAATACGAGGCCTACTGCCTGGAAAGAGCCAAGGCATGGCCAGTCGCATCCGAGACTATGGTTCTCGACACTCCCTCCGGCAAGACACTCGTTCGTGTGAGTGGGCGCCCCACCGATCCTCCTCTGATCCTGTTGCCTGGCGCGCGGGTTAGTTCGCTGATGTGGATCGACAGCATCGCGGCCCTGTCGGCCCGCCACCGCACCTATGCCCTGGACATCATCGGTGATGCCGGGTTCAGCGTGAATCGCCGCAAGATATCGAAGCCGGGAGACTTCGTCACCTGGCTGGACGAGGTCTTGACGGTGCTGGTTCCGGAGGGGGCTCTCAGTCTGATGGGCATTTCGCTGGGGGGGGTCGATTGCCGCTCAGTATGCGGTCCGCTTTCCTGGGCGGCTTCGGAGCGTGGTGCTGCTCGCCCCAGCCGGGACCGTGCTTCGATTCTCTCTTGGCTTCTTCGTCCGCTTTACGCTCCTTTCCCTCCCCATACCGGGCCTTGGCGGAACCCCGCTGCGCAGAACGTGCCGCTGGTTGTTCGAGGACGCGGTGCGAGGCGACGACGACTGTCGGGCGCGCGTCGAGCAAGCCATGGACGAAGCGCAAAGGGCGGCGCGTGTCTTTGCCCTACCCCCTCCGCCCTGGCCATCAGTCCTCGCCAACAAGGAGTGGCAGGGCTTCCGCGTGCCTTGCCTGTTCCTGGTCGGCGAGAATGAGAAGATCTACTCGGCCGAGGCGGCCGTCCGCCGACTGCATCGTGTCGCCCCTCAGGTAAAGGCGGAGATCATTTCCGGCGCTGGACACGACTTGACTGTGGTATACCCCGATCTTGTGACAAGAAAGGTGCTTGAGTTCTTGGGCGAACGGGAAGGTGTGGCGGCCGCCGTCGTGGAGAGACGGTAAGGGCTGTCCAACTAGCGCATGAATAATAAAATTTTTAAAAAATCTGACGAGTGATAGACTGCAATGTTAAAGTCAATTTTGGTAGTTGCCCCATACTTTAATCCATGACGATGCTCGACAGAATGCGGACTCCTTTCTGGCGGGGATTTAAAACCGCCACACTTTACTACGGCGCGGCTGCGCTTGTCTTTGTGCTGCTGAAGGTCGGGTTACCCTTGCGTCACGATGCCTACCTCTTTTTTATCTTTATCCCAGTCGTGCTACTAGTAGGCATTATCTGGGCAGTCGTATCCCTCATTGCCAGCTTCTTTCGCGTGTGGCCCCGAGGCGCACTGATGGTCCATGCGATCGTAATTCTGTTGGCGTGCTGGCTCGTTCCCCCCAAACCCCCCGTTTTTCCCAAATCCACAACAAATACAGTCAGGGGTGAACTGATGCCCACTTTTAACAAAATCGATGACCAGCGAAAATTTCTATCGGATTATCAAGAAGAATTAAAATCCTGGTCAGTACCTACTGAAGAGCTGGACATTGAAACAGCGTATGGCAAAACACATATCGTTTCCTTCGGAAATCCGCGGGGGAAACCATTAATACTCTTACACTGGTTTTATTCTAATTCTACGGAATGGAAGTATATGGCACCGTTTCTGCAGGAACGATATCGTGTATATGCTATTGACGTAATGGGAGACATGGGGAAAAGTTATGCCAGTAAACCGCCCACATCCGAGAAAGAAGTTTCTCAATGGTTTAATCAAGTACTTGATGGTCTTGGTTTGAAGAAAGTTTCTATTTGTGGCCATTCCAATGGCGGATTTCAAGCCATGCTGATTGCACAACAAAATCCCGATAAGATTGAAAGGTTGATTTTGCTTGCGCCCGCTGCTGGTTTTAAGCCTTTTAGCACTAAGTTTTATATAGTTGTATTTGGGACAGCCCTTTACCCAAAAGATGTTGTTCTTGAAACCTTCAAGAATGCGGGCACTTTAAAACCGAATCTATGGAGTAAAGAAATGACGGAGATGCTGACCTTATCTTTTAGGGCTGCATCCGTTCAACTTAGAGTTTATCCCAGAGAATTCAGTGATGATGAATTAAAGGCGATCAAAGTTCCAACACTCTTGATTTTGGGAAAGGAAGAGATGATTTATTCCCCTACGGAAGCTGCCGAAAGAGCGTCAAGGATTCTGCCAAATTCTAAGGTTATTATGTTGCCTGATTGCGGTCATGCCATTCCGTTTGATGCTCCAAAGGAAGCTTCAAATGCCATGGATTCGTTTTTGTCAGTAGAATAGATTACTTATGCACGATCCTGCCATATCTAACTATGACGAAGGGCGGATAGTCATTCATAACAACTATGGATATAGCCACCATAGTGCATGTCCCGATTGCTTACTTAAGATCAAAGACGACATCCAGCGCCAGCGCGACGAAGAAGACTATTATCGGGCGATAGAAGAATACTACCATGGAAAGGGTTAACCACGGCACAGGTAGGAGGTAGGCGCCTGTGTCGAGTAGGGAAAATGGTGCCGCACATAAATAATTGAATTTTTCATCACTTTGGGATGTTGGCAATTTGCAGAATAGAATCCCGACAATTCTGCGCACCGGACTCGTAAACAGCGCGTGCGGGTGAGTGGCTATGTTAATCACGCCAAGAACTAGAAAGGACCAAAAATGAGTTTCCTCAGCCGCCTGTTCAAGAGGAGCTATACTTGCCTTCGGTGCCGGTACATGTTGACCGAGTTTTCCATCCGTAACCGCTCCATGCGACTCTGTCCAAAGTGTGGCGCGAACATGATGAACTCGGAGGATTGCTACGATCTGCGGTCCGAGGAAGAGAAGCGGGCTGAGGCCGACGCCTATTCTGGCGTTAGCCTCGGGCCGGAAGCGGACAGACTCGTCGCTGAGCTGATTGAGATCGGCAAAAGAGAAGAATACCTCTCCATGAAGCCTGGCGGAAACTATGATGCCGCCTGCAAGCATGTACGTACCAGGCAAATTGGAGAACTGCTTAATCAGCAAGGTGGCAAGGACTTGATGGTAGCAGCTGCCTATCGAGTGAGAGCTGTGCTCGGCTCAGAATCCCTGAGCGAACTCAGTTCAGCTTGGGCGTGGATTGGTGATTGGGCTCCGTAAGCAAGGTTGGAAATCGAAAGAACTATAGAGGAAAAAATGGCCGTTCGTATTGTCAGACTAGGAACAGCGCGAACCGAAGGTGAGGGCGTTCGCATCGGAACGGTGCGTCGTCCGCCCAGGGGCGTGCCAAAATCCGAGTTCGCTTCGCGGAATTGGTACGACGTGTGGTTCCCCAATCTCGCTCCGAGCGTTGAAACCATAAAGTATGGGCAGGAGGCCAAAACGCCCGCCCAGTGGGCAGCTTTCGTGAAAAAGTACCGAGCCGAGATGTCTACTCCGGAGAACAACCATACTCTTGAGCTGTTGGCCGTCCTTTCGCATCAAAGCAATTTCTCGGTCGGGTGCTACTGCGAAGATGAAGCGCATTGTCATAGGTCGGTGCTAAGAACGCTCTTGGCCGAGAAGGGCGCAAAGGTTGAATGAGCCTTGTCATGGCCCCAATGACGCCCAGCTTATCCATCAACACGGACGCAAGCGATAAAGCCGCTTGCGCCGGTCAGGTCAAACGTTGGCCGGACAAGGTGAACCTTGACATGAACGACACGAGAAAACTTTTGGTGGCCACCCTCGCGCTCCTGCTATTTTTCCTGGTTGCCGGGACCATGGCCTCGGAAGGCTGCAGTGATGCCGGTCCCAAGAACTTCGTCTTCTTCGGACTCGAGCGTCAGCGGATCTCGGATCCCGCCTTCCTTGAAGACCAACACATCGTCGGGGCCCAGCTAAAGTACACTTGGCGTGAGCTCGAGCCGGAGCGTGATCGGTACGAGTTCCACCCGTTGATTGAGGACCTTGCGTTCCTCGAGAGACACGGCAAGCGGCTCTTCGTGCAGCTTCAGGATGTATCATTTTCCGCGGAAGTCCCTATTCCCGACTACCTCCGTACGGATCCGGCCCTTGGAGGCGGAGTCGCGCGCAAGTACGAGTACGAAGGAGATGATGAATCGAAAGCGCGGTTCGACGGCTGGGTGGCACGACGCTGGGATCCGGCGGTGCGGGCCCGCTTCATCAAGCTACTCGAAGCGCTGGGCAAGGAAATCGATGGACGGATCGAAGGGCTGAATCTCCCCGAGACGTCCGTCGGATTCGGCGAAAGCATTAAGCTCCACCCCAAAGGCTTCACTTACGAGAGCTATGTCGAAGGCGTCAATGCGATCATGACCGCGGCCCGCAAAGCGTTTCCGCGCTCTTGCGTGATTCAGTATGCCAACTTTATGCCGGGAGAGTGGCTCCCCTGGGCCGACCATGGCTATCTCCGATCCGTCTATGCGCACGCGGAGAGCATCGGTGCGGGCGTAGGCGGACCCGACCTGCTCCCGCACCGCAAGGGACAGCAGAATCACAGCTACCGGCTCATTGCAGCACGAGGCTCAAAGATCCCCGCTGGTGTTGCAGTGCAAGATGGAAACTTCGAGGACAGAAATCCCACCACCGGGGAGCGTGTGACGATAATGGAATTGTACCGCTTCGCAAAGGAACGGCTGCGGCTGGACTACATCTTCTGGGGGACGCAAGAACCCTACTACTCGGAGGAGGTCCTTCCGTACCTTCGTGACTTGGGACCGAGATGACACGCATTGAGTTCGTTTGCAGCCATCCTCTAGGCCAATTGGCACAATTGGGGCCATTCCTAACTGTTTGACTATTTCTGCATAATTATCTGGAATAATAGTGTTTCTCGTCCAGGATCTGAAGGAGGCCGGTGAAGGCTGCCGGATGAACCGGCTGCGCGACAAAGTGACCTACGCCGCGTTGTAAATTCTTTTTTTATCTGGCAATAGAGCGGCCCAGTTTCTGAGGCTGTCGGCTTCGGCGGCAACCTACAGCCATCGGCAAATACATCGCAAGCTGCAGGTTCAACCGGAGCAAGTGGCGCAAATTCAGAAACGTCTCAACTAACCGTTCAGGGGGGGAACGAATCCAAAGGGTTACCTTCTCAATCTCCCTCGATGACTTTTCAAGTCCGGCGCCGATAGTGCGGTGACTGCATAAAGAGTTTGCGGGATCAGGAGACCACATTGCCTTCCACTTCGTTCAATCAGCTTCCACCGAGCCTCTCCGATTCGCAGATCGTGAGCGGTTTCGAACTGTTGCTAGGAATAGTCATCGTGATCGGGCACAACGTTTTTCATGCAGTCCCCAACGAGGTGCCGATCTTATTTGTGCTAGGTTTGCTGTCACTTCGCCTCCGCAACGGTGGATGGTCTGCCATGGGGCTCAAGCAGCCAGCATCCTGGGTGCATGTCGTGCTGATTGCTTTGTCTGCTGCGGCATTGAGAATCATCTCAGGTGATTTGGTCATCGAACCTCTGGCCAAGCACTTCTGGCCTCCGATAATTGCCCCCACCGGAGCCGCAGAAATCCCGGGAAACATCAAGGCCGCCCTGTTGGGCTTGCTGATCGTCTGGACCTTTGCCGCGTTTGGTGAAGAGATCGCTTATAGGGGATATCTGATAACCCGTGCGGCCGATCTGGGCAGAAGATCCACAACGGCTTATTGGGTCGGAATGGTTTTCATATCAGTTCTATTTGGCTACGGGCACTATTACAAAGGTCCCGTAGGAATTGTGGATTCCGGAGTCGCCGGACTGATTTTGGGGACAGCCTATATGGTGTCAGGCCGGAATCTCTGGACCTGCATTTTGGCTCATGGATTCATAGATACCGTTGGAGTCATCGCATTGTTCTTTGGTTGGGCGTCCTAATTGATCAGCTATAAAGAGCTTGCTGTGGTTTTTCGTCTCAGGGGTGGCAGCTAACTCAAAAAATTGAGGCGACTGGCTCTGAAAGGAGAAAAGGCATAGATAAAGTGAACAACTGCCGATTTCTCGGAGCGTTGGGATTTCTATGATTTCGAGGGTTCCTCGGCAGCGCAAACCCGTGGTTTGCCGGGCTTGCCTGCATGGCTATCTTGTCCGGCCTTGCAGTTGGTTCAAGGAAAGCAACATAGGAAACGTCGGCCCAGATGCGCATCTCCTTCCCTTTTCTCTTCGGCGCTACGCGCCTCAGAACCAACGGATGGAACTGCGTACTCGCCTGAAATCCGGCGCACCAGCGCCCGCTATCAAGGCGCGCCGCGCTAATCCGGGCCGTTAGTGGACAGTAAGATGATCAAAGTCAATTACAATTCCCAGTCATATTGTTGCTCATCAGTGAGACATTAGTTCTATGGCCAGATTAGAACGGAGGGCATTATGGTTGACCAAAGACCGATAGCGAATTGCGACAGAGAGTGGAAGCAAAATATGTGGCCAAGCATATTCATAGGGCTTGGTCTAATTGGAGCAGGGATAATAGTAAATTTTCTCAACCACATTGAGGGAAGTGGTTGGTTTTCGAAAACAACCGGGGGCTTCATTGTGATAGGGTGTTTTGGCGCTGCAATAATAAGTCTTTCCGCGGGAGTCCTTGGTCTATTGAGCACTAGAAAGATATCCCTAAAGGGAACGGTGCTTATATTTAAGGGGTCGAAACTTCTTGATGCTGCCAATGAAAGAGAGTCATCTGTTGATCTCTCTCTAATAAGAGCCCAAGATTGGAAACAAGTCGGTTGTATACCGCTAATCAGCGATACGACATCCCAGGATGAGCGCTCAACTGAGTCTGCTGCCATCAATCCCAAAAGCGCTTACATCAAGATATGGCGGGGTTTTCCTCTACGCGAAATCGTTGAAGAAATCATAAGGAGAAACCTAAAGATTCCACTGTTTGAACTATGGCGCGTTAAGAAGCTTGATGGAAAGAGAATAGAGGTGGTTGCACGATATCCAGTATTCTCTGAAAGTGGCAAGATCGGAGGCAATAGTGGATGCGACATAGTGATTCAAGACTCACAGTCCCATTCTGCTAAGTGGACGGTCATGGAACGATTTTGTCGATTCGAGATTCGCATATTTGAAAGGGCAACGCCATCCGAGAGCAATATTCCAGAAATAGAAGTCAACACCATGGTGGTTCAAATCGGCCAAGACTTCAGGCTCGGCGATATAATTCTTTCTTTCCATTCCTACTGGGCAATATAGATGCCCAAGCATCTCTTTGTAATCTGGTCTGCATTATATTCAATGGATTGACATTTTTTTCAGGCAAAGGTGGCGGGCTTGAACGTGCCACGG
>CAWDMN010000039.1:0-100088 GCA_963803155.1 uncultured Acidobacteriota bacterium | reverse complement strand
ACAGATTGCCTTTCGTGATCGATATCAAAGGTATCAATAGCTGAGCCTGTTCACGTGGATGTTTAGATAAGAGGATGATCAACTCATCTGGATATTGGTCGGAGAAACTGTAAGTAAATCGGCGGGGACCTGGGCTTTCAGCTGGATGAGGGTGTCCAAAATGACAAGGTTTAAATCATATTGGGCGGCCATTTGAGGAGCCCATTGCCGCCGGTCCAAAGGAAGTGGATTAAGAAGATTTAGCAGCTCTGGAATAAACTCAGAATACCGATATTGGGCGGCAAAATGGGCTCCCCAGGCTTGTTTTTGGACATCTCCCGATTGCAGAAGCGAACTGATGACTGACCGTTGTTTTTCCGGAGTGGAAAAATCCTCATTTTCCAAACCTGGAAGGGGCTGAGCGCCGCCAACAACATCGATCCTTGCAAAAAAAACATCCAGACCAGGCGAATTCGAAGCATGGCAAATGACCTCCGTTTCGGATGAGTAGAGGACTGCGATTATCTGTGCGATTCAATCAACAAGATGCTCAAATTGCTTACTTCGTTGCCAATAAGACTCAAGCAAAGAAGAATGACAATTTCAGAAAATGCTTGGCGGGCAACACTCCTGACGAGGGCATGTATTGATCGAGGGGAACTCACTTGAAATAATCGCTGGTAATATTCTTTTTGATTATGTCAAAATCGCCCTTCGCGGCTTGTATCTGCTGGTCATTTTGCGAAAGGGTCTTTCCTCTTCCCTCAGAATTGCTTTTCTCTTTTTTATTTCGAAATAGGTAGCAGGGGAATGGTCAGAGAACTATTATGAAAATCAATCGCTATCTTCTGGGCAGCACGCTGGTCGCCGCTTTGGGCGGCTTTTTATTCGGGTTCGACACTGCGGTCATTTCCGGCGCCACGGAAGCACTACGCAAGGTATTTGGATTGACCAGCAATGAATTGGGCTTTACGGTTGCCAGCGCCTTGATTGGCACTGTCCTGGGTTCTGGCCGCCGGACGCCCTGCGGAAAAGCTGGGCCGCAAAGCCGTACTGAGATGGCTGGCGGTTTTTTATTTTGTCTCCGCCGTCGGCTGTGCCTTGGCTTGGAGTTGGTATGCTTTGCTGCTCTCCCGTTTCCTGGGGGGATTGGCCATTGGCGGGGCCTCCGTGGTATCCCCCATGTATATTGCCGAGATTTCGCCCGCCGAGAAACGCGGCCGATTAGTGGCCGTCAGCCAGCTGAATATTGTGCTGGGAATTCTGGCCGCTTATTTTTCCAACTACGTCATTGCCGCACTGCTCAATACTGGCACAACCGTGGAATGGCGCTGGATGTTGGGAGTGGTGGCCATTCCGGCTGCTTTGTTTTTCCTGTTCCTTTTGCCGATTCCAGAGAGTCCCCGTTGGCTGGTGAAACAACACCGGCGCGAGAGGCTCGGATCATTCTCGACCGTTTGGGGAATCCCAATACGGAAGCGGTTTTACAGGAGATTGTGGATTCCTTGCACGAGGAGACGGTCAGCGCGTTCGAGCCGTTTTTTCAGAAGAAATATTATAGGCCGATTTTGTTGGCCTTCATGGTGGCCACCTTCAATCAGCTTTCCGGAATCAATGCCCTGATTTATTACACGGCCGACATCTTTCGGATGGCGGGAGCGGCGAATCGAGCGCTCTTTTTCAGTCTGTGATCATCGGTTTCACCAACTTGATTTTTACTTTAGTGGCTATGACGGTCATCGACCGCTTTGGACGCAAGATGTTGTTGCTGATTGGCACCAGCGGATTGGTGGTTTGTCTTTTGCTGGCATCCTTTGCTTTTTACTCCGGCATTGGGGGACGTCTGGTTCTGATCAGCCTGATCGGCTATATTGCCTGTTTTGCCTTTTCGCAAGGCTCCGTGATCTGGGTTTTTCTGAGCGAAATATTTCCCAATCGTGTCCGGGCCAAGGGACAGGCCTTGGGCAGTTTCACTCATTGGATTTGGTGTGCCGGAGTGAGTTGGACCTACCCCGTTATCGCGGAACATTCCGGCTGGCAGGCGTTCGCTTTTTTTGCGGCCATGATGGTTTTGGAGCTCTTTTTAATTGTGAAGTACCTTCCGGAAACTAAAGGCGTATCGTTGGAACAGATCCAGCGCCGATTGGGAATTGAGTAATTGAGTGAATTACTTGGTCACCACGACACGAACAGAAGACTCTAGGCGCTAGACGTTGGCCTTTAAAGAGTAGGAATTTATCCTTGCTTTAGCCGACGCAATGCTGCGAAGTCAACAATCCAGAATCGAGAGTCCGAAATTCCCTGTCTGCTTTGGCGATCATAAATAAAGGACGCATTCATGTTTTGGCAAAAAAATTGGAAACACTATCGCGAGAAGAATTAGCTGAGTTGCAATTGAAGCGTTTGCGGCAAACGGTTCGCCTGGTAGGCAAACAGGTTCCCTTTTACCGGGATAAGTTTAAAGAGATGAACCTTCGTCCCGAAGATATTCAAACCGTGAAGGATGTAAAACGATTGCCGATGACCACCCGCGAGGATTTGCGCGCGAGTTACCCGTACGGATTGCTCGCCGTTCCCCGCGATAAAACCGTTCGCCTGCACACCTCCAGCGGGACCACCGGAAAACCGAAGGCCATTTTCTTATCCAAAAAAGATCTGAGGAATTCCGCCGATATGATTGCGCGCTGTTTGATCATGTCCGGCGCCTCCACCCAGGATGTACTGCAAAATATGATGACCTATGGACTGTTTACCGGGGCGCTGATTATGCACTACGGGGCGGAAAAGTGGCTGCTGGTAATTCCCGCCGGCCCGGGGAATTCCGAGCGGCAATTATTGCTGATGCAGGATTTTGGGACCACCCTCTTTCACACCACGCCAAGCTTTGCCCTGTATTTCGCCGATTTTCTCGAAAAGAAAGGGGTAAACCCCCGGCGGGATTTGCGGCTGCGCAAAGCCTATATTGGAGCGGAGCCGTATTCCGAAGAAACCCGGAAGAAAATTGAAGGAGTTTATGGAATTGATGTCTATAACTCCTATGGCCTTTCCGAAATGAATGGTCCCGGCGTGGCCTTCGAGTGCCATTTAAAGAACGGGATGCATCTTTGGGAAGACCAGTTTTTGATGGAAATCGTGGATCCGCAGACGGGCCGCCCATTGCCGGAAGGAGCGGAAGGGAACTGATTCTTACTTCGCTCTGCAGGGAAGCCATGCCGATATTGAGGTACCGAACCCGCGACATTACCTCCATTGTCAAAACCCGCTGCCGTTGCGGCCGCACGCATCGGAGGATTGCCCGGATAACCGGCCGTGCTGACGATATGCTAATCGTCCGCGGAGTCAATATTTATCCACAACAAATTGAACGGATCCTGATGGGAATTGAGGCTTTGGGACGAAATTACCAGATCTTCCTGGAAGCACTGGATGAAATGACGGTCAAGGTGGAACTGTCCGCCGTGAGTTTCGATGGGAAGCTGGAACATTTGGTGAATCTTCGCAACGAAGTGACCGAAAAACTTCGAACTGAAATCATGGTCAGACCTAAAGTTGAACTGGTTCCCCCAGGCACGCTGCCCGTCAGCGAAGGCAAGGCGCAGCGGGTTTTCGATAAACGAGTGTTATAGCTGGGAAACCTCTGGAAGGTATCTCCTTAAGCAGCCACTCACGCCAGCGCGGCTGGCACTGCAAGGGGATGAAGACACGAGGATGGAGGCGGCCTGCCCGCAGGCCGTCAGAGGTAGCATGGAAAACTCAGGTGGGATGGAGCATCCCGCCTACAACCATGCGATTTTTTTAAGGAGAGAGAGTTATGGAGCGGGTTAAAATTTTGGCCATTTTCGTGGAAGACAAATTAGGGCAGTTGGCGCATACAACCCAGGCACTGGCGGAGGCGGGAGTCAATATCCGTTGGGTCACCATCGCCACCGGCGACAAATTTGGGGTCATGAAATTCCTGGTGGATAATACGGATAAAGCGGTGCAGGCTTTACGCAATAAAGGATTCACCGTGTCGCTCAACGAAGTGCTGGCCATCGAAGTGCAGGATCAACCGGGCGGTTTGCGAGCCGTGGCTCAGACTTTGGCCCAGCACCGGATCAGTATTGAAAATGCCTCCGGATTCGTTACCTCCTCCAAGAAGAAAGCTGTATTGATCTTGGAGGTTGAAAATCTTGAAACCGTGGAAAAGCTGGTCCGGAGCAAGCACCTGCACGTGGTTTCGGAAGATGAGTTGCTCAAGCTTTAGGGAGATTTCATCTCGACCTGTGGGGACTGTCCTAACGATATGAATTAAAATCGATTCATCTTCGGTGAATCTTGTGGCGCAAGAGAGGCAACCTGATTGGCGGATTGCGAAAATATCCACGCTAGAATGCGGCATATAACGGGATTTCTTTCCTCCAAGAATATTTTCGGTTGGAGGTAGTTAAAGGGAAGAGAAAAAAGAATTGGTCTTTAATATTGGGGGAGAGGCAATATCTCTGGAATGTGGAAGGCGCGCGGAATGACCGTCGTCACCCACGCGGCGACATCAAGATCGCCTGGCGGAGTCCGCTTCTTACTTTATGCCATCCGCAGCATAACTTCTCTCCCACTTTTAATTACACGGCCTTCTGTTCTTTTTTTTCAATATATCGATTATTTATTGCTATAATCTCCGTTCTGTTTTGGATACCTAGTCTTTTGACGGCCACCCACGGCGCAGTTCCCCACATTCCCATAAAATCCTATCCAATTTGCTTCTTAATCAAGAAGTGGAGGCAGAGTCACATGAAGAAAACATTTTTATTTTTGATCCTGGCACTTTTCTGCAGTCATTTTTCGGTAGCCCGCGCCGATGATTCAGCAGAATCCTCTTCGGCGACCAATGCACAACCAGAGGCCGCCGAACCGGCTGCCCCCGCGGAGGCTGCCCAGGCTGCGGCTCAGACAGAGGCGACCAAGCCAGCGGCGCCAGCGGAAGCAGCGAAACCTGCCGCGCCCAAACCTGCCGCTGGATTTCCCGGCCTTCCTCCCTGGGGGCCGCGTCTAAATAAGGTCACCTCGTGGCTGACACTGGGGGCCGATCTGCGCATCCGCGAAGAATACCACCTCAATGCTCTTACTCTGAATGGAACCGCAGTCAATCACGAATACAATTATCTGCGATATCGTTGGCGTCTGGGGGGCTCCGTGCAACCGGTCAAAGGCTTGGAGTTTAATTTTCGGGTGATTTCAGAGACCCGATCCTATGCAAAACCGGAGTCTATCGAGGGCTATCATCCGGACGAAATCCTCTTTGACAATTTCAACGTGACGCTGAGAAATCCCGGGGGGACACCCATTACCATCGTGGCCGGGCGGCAGGATATCGTCTTTGGAAACGGTTGGCTGATCATGGATGGCACGCCGGGAGATGGCTCGAGGTCGATTTTTTTTGACGCGATCCGCCTGACGTATGAATTGAAATCGAAAAAAACCACTTTCGATTTCATTGGAATTGGCAATGGTTCCTTGTCTGACCAAAAACTGCCAGTCATCCACCCCGCATCGTCGGCGTATGCCAAATTTCCAAAAGCCGATATTGAGCAAAATGAGAACGGCGCAATTTTCTATCTGACCAATAAATCGATCAACAAAACTCAGATCGATGGCTATTTCATTTACAAGCACGATAGCAAAGTTCAACCCAATGGCAATAACGGCGACCTCTATGTTTTTGGCGCGAGAATAGAAAGAGACCTAAGCAATCATTTGAGATACCGCTTTGAGGTAGCCCCTGAAAGGGGGAACAAGAATGGACGGGACTTGAGGGCTTTCGGCCTTAATCAACGTTTAACTTATTTATGGAAAAATAAAACCAACCAGCGGGTTTACGTCGGCCACGAATATCTTTCGGGAGACGATCCCGCCACAACAGGTGTCAATGAAGGTTTCGATCCCGTCTGGGGGCGCTGGCCGCAATGGAGCGAGCTGATGTTGTACAACCAGGCGGCGGAGACGCGGGTGGGAGAGTGGACCAACTTTCACCGGCTGGATTTTGGCTGGGGCTGTTCCCTTAGCAAAAAGCTGGATCTGAGCGCGGACTACATGCCCTTGTTCGCCCCCAACAATCCAATTTTTGGAAAAAAACCTGGCTACAGCGAGAGCGGACGCTTTCGCGGACACTATGGCCAGGGTACCTTGCGCTACCGCTTCAACGATCATATCAATGGCCACCTCTGGGCCGAGTTTTTCCTGCCGAGGGATTATTACACCGTCGCCAAGAGTGACGCTGCGTGCTTTCTGCGGGCAGAGGTGATTTTCCGTTGGTGAAACCCTCCCGGCAACGGGGAATTCTTGCTTGCTGGCGTGCTTGACTTGAAGCGATTGCCGCGGGCATATTCTGGGCAGGATTCGTGGCGAGGACCATGGCCGGCCAGCTGTTAGTCGGAGAATCTTCTTCTGTATCGTTGATCAAAGGAGGGAGAGCAGATCATGATAATATTCCGGCAAAAAGAGACAGTTGGCCTTGTTGTTATATCGTTGGCGGCCATTTTCTTCGCCGGTTGTGCGAAAAGCCCCGTTCCAATGGAGACAGAAAAGTCTGTGACCAGAAAGGGAACCTCATTCATCGATTCGAAGGGGAATGAGTTTGTTCCTTACGGTTTCAATATGGTGAACAAAAATCCCCGCGAAGGTTACCTCAGCCAGCTTGCGGATCAGGATTTTGCCCAGATGACCGTCTGGGGAATGAATTCCATTCGTTTGGGAATTTTTTGGGATGCCATTGAACCAGAGCCTGGCCGGATTGACAACGCGTACTTGGACAAAGTGGCTCAGTGGGTTGAAAAGGCCAAGAAACATGGATTTCTGATTTTGCTCGATATGCACCAGGATCTATATAGCTGCAAATTCAGTGACGGGGCTCCCGCTTGGGCTACGCTGGATGGGGGGAAGCCTTTTCAAGTGGAAAAAGTTTGGAGTGATGCCTATTATTCCAGCGAAGCCGTTCAAAATGCCTTGGACCATTTTTGGGCCAATGCTCCTGCCCCGGACGGGAGTGGTTTGCAGGACCACTACGCGCGGGCCTGGCGGGCTGTGGCCGCGCGGTTTGCCCATGAACCAACCATCCTCGGATATGATTTGATGAATGAGCCTTTCCCGGGCAAGGACGCAGGCAGGATCCATGAGGCCATGCTTGAGCATTTAGCCGCAAAAATCCGTCAGAAGAAATTGGATCCCTCCATGACGTCGGAGAAGTTGGCGGTACTCGTGAAAGAGGAAAAGGGCCGTGGGAAGCTATTGGATTGGCTGCGGGACCTGGATTTGTTCGAATCCATGATAAAGGGCCCAGAAGGGATCGTGCAGGAATTCGAGCAGTCCCGTTTGCAGCCGATGTATGTCCGGGTGGCGGCCAAAATCCGCGAAGTGGATCCCAACCACCTGATTATGCTCGAGCCCTGCATGGCCACCAATGCCGGAGTCCGAAGTGCTCTGAAACCTCTCAAGAACAGTCAAGGGCACATGGATCCTCAGCAGGCCTATGCTCCGCACGGATATGACTTGGTCACGGATACCGATCTGTTTGAAAAGGGAAGCCCTGTGCGGGTTTCCATCATTTTTCAGCACCATCATGAAAAATCGCATGAATTGCAAATGCCTATGCTGGTGGGGGAATGGGGAGCGTATTATCTCAATCCGCGAGCCGTAGTCCCCGCCCAACAGGCGCTATCGATTTTCCGGGGAATTTCCTCAGGCAGTTTTTATTGGAGTTTTGAGCGAGGGCTGGCTGGTTCTCCCTTGAAGGAGGCTTTTCAGCAAAAATGAGGTCCTTGAATTTTCCCTGCATTATACTTCTTTGAATGGGAAATTTGGCAGGGTGCTCGCGCCGAGCGCGCCTGCCAAATCCTGCGACCGAGGTTCGTTATGTCATCCTCCGGTATTCCAAATCATTCCCGTCACAACTCCTGCATCTGATGTCCGACACCACCCCCCTGACACCTTAAATATACTCGTTCAGCAGATTTTCGAGCATCTCCACCCGGCCGGAAGCATTGGGCGCGGGTTCCCCTTTTGCCAGCATGATCTGATTGAGCTCGTTGAAGCCGACTTTGCCGGCCTCAATGTTAGCGCCAATCCCGGAATCCCAGCTGGCATAGCGCGTTTTGACAAACTGGCTAAAACGGCCATCTTGGCGGATTGCCGCGGCAATCTTCAATCCGCGCGCGAATGCGTCCATTCCGCCGATATGCGCGTAAAAAAGATCGATGGGTTCAAAGCTCTCTCGTGCCACATGAGCATCAAAATTCAATCCGCCCGTGGCGAATCCGCCCATGTTGAGAATGGTAAGCATGGCGAAGGTGGTGTCATACAGGTCCGTGGGGAACTGGTCTGTATCCCATCCCAGCTGCAAGTCGCCGCGGTTGGCGTCGACCGATCCGAGCAATCCGACGGAAGAGGCGAATTCCAGTTCATGATGGAAGGTGTGTCCAGCCAGAGTGGCGTGGTTAGCCTCAATGTTCAACTTGAGATGATCCACCAGGCCGTAATGCTGAAGAAAAGCATAACAGGCCGCTGCATCGGAATCATATTGATGCTTGGTGGGCTCTTTGGGTTTAGGTTCAATGTAAAACTGCCCGTCGAAGCCGATCTTCTTTTTATAATCGACGGCCATGTGAAGGAATTTGGCCAGATGATCCATTTCCCGCTTCATGTTTGTGTTGAGCAGAGTCTTATATCCTTCCCGTCCACCCCAAAACACATAGCCAGCTCCTCCCAACTCCTTGGTCACTTCCAGCGCTTTGGAGACCTGCGCCGCGGCATAGGCGAATACCTCGGCATTACAGCTGGTGGCCGCGCCGTGCAGGTAGCGCGGATGCGCGAAAAGACAGGCCGTTCCCCAAAGCAGTTTGATTCCCGTGCGTTGTTGCTCTTCCTTGAATATTTTTACCACGGCGTCCAGATTGGAATTGGTCTCCTTTAAATTGGATCCTTCCGGAGCCACGTCGCGATCATGAAAACAATAAAAGGGGACGCCCAATTTTTCGAAAAACTCAAAAGCGGCCCGAACCCGCCGCTGGGCGTTTTCGACCGAGTTGGAACCATCGTCCCACGGCATTTGACGGGTAGCCTGTCCGAACTGGTCGGCGCAGCCATTGCGAAAAGCGTGCCAGTATGCCACCGAAAAACGAAAATGTTCGGCCATGGTTTTTCCTTCCACCATGGCGGCGGGGTCGTAGTGTTTGAAGGCCAGAGGATTTTTGGATTTTGGGCCCTCAAATTGGATTTTAGCAATCCCTGAAAAAGCTTCTTTCATCGCAGTCCTCACTCTGAATTAGTGAATTTTTATTCGAACAACCCTTCAGTATTGGGCAACGAGTCAACGATAGGATTTTTCTCGATGGCTGTCAACCGGTCCGCGAGACAAGGATGCAATTCAAAGTGCGACAGCGTAGGGAGTGCGCCATCTCTACCCAGACAGGTTCGGCGGAAACCTCGCCCTGTCGAACTTTTTAAATTGCAACCATTCCTCAAGATTGTTTTTACTCCCATTCGGGTGTCGGGCTATTTTCACTCCTGGGGATGTGAATTCGCGAGATGCGGTTCTTCTGGCGTCGGATCTAATGTTGATGATGAGCAAGGCGCCCTGATGCCGATATTCCTCTTCTTCGAAAGAGCCCCGCTTTTTCAAAATAAAACGGAATAGTCGATGAAACACGTCCTTGGATCATTCATGCTTGCGCCGCTGCTTTTTGTTGTCTTCATGAAGATCCTTCCCAGCTCTGAACCGTGGATGCTCAGAGTGCTGCGGCTTCCTCCAGGGCTCGGAAATCCCAGAAACAGCGAAGGCGATTTCATCCATTTGCGGGATGGCCGGATCCTGTTTGTTCGTACATGTTTTTCCGAAGGGGCCGATGCCCATTCTTCTACATACCGGGCTGGCCGGAAGTCCCGTGCTGGCGGGCTGATCTGGACGGAAAACGACGCTGTTATTGTTCCAAACGAGGTAATGGGGTTTGCGATTTAGCAAACATATCATCATGTTTGGGCAGATGTGGCCATTTCAATGCAATACTTGCACTTTAATCGCGGAGGGAGTCTCGCCCGAACGGTATACCCGTTGGGTGGCCTTCTGGAAATCGGCTTCGACCGCCTTATGAATTTCGACAAACCTCTGTGGATTGCGGTCGACGAGCGGAAACCATGAGCTTTGTATGTGCAGGAGGATCCGATGCCCGCGGCGGAAAGTGTGGTAAACATCCGGCATCGTGAACGAAACCTTCGTCACTTTCCCGGGTTCGAAGGCTTCGGGTTTTTCGAAGCTCTTGCGGAAACGTCCGCGGAAGGGCTCCCCCCTTACGAGTTGTTGATAGTTCCCCATGTGCTTCCCCGACGGATTAGGATTCGGGTCGGGAAAGTCCCCCGGGTATCCATCCACGAGTTTCACCACCCAGTCCGCGTCCGTACCGGTGGTTGATACATGCAGATTACACTCAATTGGCCCAGCCACAGTGATGTCCTCCTCCAAGATTTCCGTTTCGTACACGAGCACATCGGTGCGCCGGGCGGCAAAACGCTGGTCTGAGGTCATGTAGTTGATGATCATTCCAGGACTGATTTCATCCGTAAAAGGCACCGGTCTCGCTGGATCACTGATGTATTCATCGAAGCTCTGTCCGCCTGCTGGCGGAGTAAAGGAAAGCTTCCCGTTTTCTCGGAAATAGAGCGTTCGCTCGATGGCATCTTTCGGCGGCCAGGAGTCATGCCTCCGCCACTGGTTGCGCCCGGTTTCGAACACGTAGGCTTTGGGCAGCTTCGGATCGTCCTTTCCTCCCTTTAGGTGCCACACAAAAAACGGCAGCATGATCTTTTCGCGAAAGAACTCAGCTGTCTTGGATGCGAATCGGATGTTGCCCAACTGGTCGCCCTCACCCATCCATCCGCCGTGCGACCATGGACCCATCACCAGAAAGTTGCTGGTCTGAGGACTCTGGGTCTCAATGGCACGATACACGGCGAGTGGACCATATAAATCCTCAGCATCGAACCATCCGCCAACGGTCAACATAGCTGGGCGCACATTTTTTAGATGCGGACGGATATTTCGAGCCTTCCAGAATTCGTCATAGCAGTCGTGGTCCAAGAGTTCCTGCCAGAATCCGCTCTGCAATCCGAACAGAGCCGGATCAAAGTTGCGAAGCGGCCCCAGACGCAGGAAAAAATCGTAACCGTCCGGCGTGCCCCGGTCGAACTGCGAGACCAGGCGTGGTTTCAACTCTCCGGGCTCGATCCGTGGCCGCCCAAATGATGAGTAAAAGCCAAACGTATGCGCCAGAAACAAAGCACCATTGTGCCGCCAATCGTCACCCATGAACCAGTCGGCTATTGGAGCTTGGGGCGAAGCCGCCTTGAGGGCGGGATGTGCATCGATGGCTGCCATGGCTGCATAAAAACCGGGGTACGAGATGCCCCAAATCCCCACCTTTTCATTGTTGTCAGAAACATTCTTTATCAGCCAATCGATTGAGTCGTAGGTGTCGGTTGATTCATCTACGTCATTTGGACCGTGCTTCACCGGCAAATAGGGGCGAACATTCACATACTCCCCTTCGGACTTGTTTCGTCCCCGGACATCCTGATAGGCAAAAATGAATTCCTCCTTGGCAAACTTCTCGAAACTACTGTCCGGATTTAAATAGTTGTCCGATCCATATGGCGACACCGTGTAAGGTGTCCGCAGGAGAAGAATTGGATACCTCTGCGTCGCATCCTTTGGCACGTAGACCGCCGTGAAAAGTCGGACAGAGTCACGCATGGGGATCCGGTATTCGTACTTGGTATAGTGGGCATGAAAGTACTCTGCCCGCTCTGCTTCGGGGGTTTTCTGGGGAGGCAACTCTTGTGATTGCGCAAGAAGGATGGGCAGCACAAGCAGTGACAAGATTGCGGTCAGGTGTTTTTTCATGAGGCATCTCCTTGACATCACAAAATCGATGCAAGTAATAGGGATCGGTTAGGTTGCTGCTTTAGTCGAACCAAGCCTGCCCGTATCTGCCTATAACTCTTGGCAACAACCGGGTGTCAACGTCGGGCATCAGCAAGATTCCGTCATTTTAATCGCAAAACAGAACTTTCGAAACCAGTTTCTGGTGCAGGGGATTGAGGGCCTGTCTGCAAATTTTAATATTTTTCTAAAACTTCCGAGCCGGTGCAAAACTCCATTTGTTCAGTGGCCAACTTGTGGGTATTTGTCCTGGATATACAAGTATTGTAACTGCTCAGGTAGACAGAATTCGGGAGTCAGAATCCAGAATTACCTACGAATAAGCCTCCAAAAAAGATTGAGTCAAAAACTTATGAGCCTTTTGCCACGCCACAAGGGCATCAAATCTTGTTCATTCTGACTACTGAATTCTGGCTTCTGGCTGCAACCTGAGTAGTTACAAAGTATTTTCCATAATCTGGCCAACCACTGAATTCAATAGCTGAGGATAGCGATTAAGCTTGCCATCATATCGGCCGTTGAACAAATCAATGGCAGCCGAGGTGGCTCACATATAACGGGCAACATCCGCTCCTGAATAACCGATCCAACGACCATCCCCCATCTGCCGCCTCCCGGTTCCTCCTTGTCCTCCGATGGCTTCTCTGCCATTCTCTCCCTAGAATATCCCATCTAGGCAAAGGTGGAGCGGGCACGAGTGACCGCCGTCACCTGTGCACGCTGGCTGAGCAGGCGAGGCTGGCCAAGCGACGCGCGAAGGGTGACTTCGTCACACTCGCGCGTCCCATCTTCTTGTTGAGCCAGCCGCTTGCGTGAGTGGCTCTTTTGAAAATAGCCATATATTTAGGATGGGCGCAATTCTCACAAGATTAGTGCCGTTTTTTTTTGAGTAGATGTTGCATGAGCGTGTCCTCGCTATTATTGACTGGCGGGTTTGCGTTCCTTTGAACAACGGTGTGGCTTTGACACAAGTAGTCCGGATTCCATTGCATTGGCTATATTCGGGCTCTCTACGCGGGACCTCTCATTGAGGATGGCCTTTTCTAGTCATGGAATCAAGCCGGCAGCTATTTGGCCTTTCTGAAAAAATTCAAATATTCAGGCCAGGCACAAGTTTCAGTGACGGAGCTTGGCATATTATTGGCAGTCGGCCAAATTAACGGCAGCCTGGGGGACTCGCAAAAAAAAGGCCACTTCTACTCCTGGATAACTGAGTCGGAGAGGGTACTCCATCCGCCACTTCCCAGCCACTCCTTGTCACCCGGTTCTTCACTTTTTCCAATCTGCTCCCGCTTTTCCCAAACTGCCTAAATATTAAGTACAGGGATTTGCTGGATATTTGCCTCTGTTCAAAGATCTTTTGCGGTTCCACGCCGCCGGCGCCCCTCAGTCAATTTGTTCGGGGTTGACGGGTATGGCTGCCCCGAACCCCATCGGTCAAGGTTTTGACTTGTGTCATGCCTCAATGAAGCCGCCAAGAGGGAGAGGAGAGGGGTCGCACTTCTTTCGTCTCAAAGCTGCTAGCGGATCCTGGTCGTTCAAGGCTGTCCGTCTTGTGCCTGCATGTACGAATTGCTATGCTATGAGAAGAGAACTGTCTCACCCATGTGAGTCTTTGGTTAAAGCAGGCAGAGAGGTCCGGTTAAATGGCACATAGAAGAACGTCACTTGTCGTCACACTGTTAGGCTTAGCAAGCCTGTTTCCCCCGGTCGGGAAAGCACAGAAATGGGAAATTGGCGCGATAGGTGGATTTGGATTCTACCGCAATGTGACGATCCAAAGCCCAACCGGTGAGGGGAAGTTGGGATTTGGCCCACGATTTACCGTCGGCGGGTTTCTCGGGCACCCCCTAGCCAAGCATTTTCGCGGAGAGTTTCGGTACACATTTCAAGACGGAGATCTGGTCGTAGCCTCGGGCCCGCTGGAAGCCAATTTGGACGGGGACGCACACTCATTTCATTACGATTTGTTATTCACTTGGGATAGTTTCAAGCCAGCTCTGGCTCCTTTTTTCGAGGTCGGAGGGGGAACAAAACTGTACCGTGGCACGCAAGTAGAACCAGCCTCTCAGCCGCTCAGGGATCTCGCCCGTCTTGTTCGAGCCAAAGATTTGCGCCCGTTAGCAAATGTCGGAGCCGGGCTTCGGTGGAAAGTCCGCCCGCGAATGAGTTTGCGTTTTGAATTTCAAGATTTTGCCACACCGTTTCCGGCCCGGGTGATTGTCCCAGCCCAAGGTGCGAGAGTAAATGGCTGGATCCACGATTTTGTGCCGACTTTGGGAATCAGCTTTGATCGTTGATTTCGCGGGCTGTGGCGTCGCTTCGTGGACCAATGTTAATCATCGGGCGAGGGCCCGAATCACTATCGAGCCAGTTTTCACGTTGGGTTTGAGCCCCCATTGTTTGGCGATCACAATTCATCGCCGGGATGAGTGGAATGGGCAAACAAGCGAACCTGCTTGTAATTAGATCAATGAAATAATTTGGATCTAGGATGGCAATCGACATCTTGTCAGCCAAATGGAAAGCCAGAGGGGCAGGATTGGATGTTCATCGATTCATGATTTATCTGCTAATTTCTCTAACTTCCCTCGGACGGCCTGGAGAAGGCAGGGGTGAGAAAGGACCGCCATTATTAGCAGATGGGGACGTCGGTAGTCCGATGACCTTGGAAGTAACTTCGGCGGCCCGGAAAAAACAAGAGGTGGGGGAGGCCGCCGCCGCAACGTACATCCTTACCCAGGAAGACATTCGACGATCGGGAATGACCTGCATCCCCGAGCTCTTAAGGCTGATCCCTGGATTGAGCGTGGCGCAAATCGACGCCAATAAATGGGCCATCGGTGCTAGGAGTTCCAGTGGCCGCTTTTCGAGCAGGCTATTGTTGTTGATGGACGGGCGGAGGGTGTACACCCCGTTATTTAACGGCGTCTATTGGGATGTTCAGGATGCGTTGTTAGAAGACATTGACAGGATCGAGGTAATTCTTGGTCCGGACGCCTCCCTCTGGGGAGTGAATGCCCTGGACGGTGTAATCAACATCATCACCAAGCAAGCCTCCGATACCCAGGGTGGACTTCTCACCGCGGGCGCTGGGAATCAAGAGCAGGGATTCGGGAGCCTGCGCTATGGCTGGCCGCTAGGTGCGTCTGCCCATGCCAGGGGTTATGCCAAGTACTTCAACCGAAACGATTCTTCAACTCCTGCGGGACTTGATGCGTTTGATAACTGGAACATGTTGCGCGGCGGTACACGGTTTGACTGGAGACTCTCGCGTCGGGATCTTTTGACACTTCAGGGGGACATTTATGAAGGGCACGAGAACCAGATGGTCAGCAGGATGGCCCCCTCTCCCCCGTACCAGGTAATCTCACCCTCTCGAACACCATTTTCCGGGGGTAATCTGGTCGGCACATGGACGCGGACCCTCAGCGAAAGCTCCGATTTGAACTTGCAAGCCTATTATGACCGGATTTCGCGGGATGATCCCCTGTTGGGTGAAGTCCGGAAAACTATCAGCCTGGATTTTCAACACCACTTCAAGGCCGGGAAAATCCATAATTTGGGGTGGAATCTGAGCTTCCTTCACACTGCGGATCAAATCAGCGGTCGAGGGGAAACGATTGTTCAACCTGCCAGCCGTCGCGATCATCTCTTGAGCATTTATCTGCAGGATGAACTCCAGCTGATCCATGCTCGCCTTCGCGTGATCTTGAGTTACAATTTGTCGCACAACGGTTATACCGGAGTTGAGGGCCAGCCAGATATAAGACTCTGGTGGAGTCCGCGCCGCAGCCAGAAGGTCTGGGTGTCGGCCTCCCGAGCCGTGAGGATTCCTTCCCGCATGGAGAAAAATGGGTTGGCTGACGTGGAAATTCTTCCGGGGGAACAATTCCCTTTAGCGTATGCGATCCAGGCAAATCCCGGCGTGGGATCGGAAGTTCTCAGTGCCTTTGAAGCTGGTTACCGAATGGAGAGGTCAAAGCAGTTTTTTTTTGAATTCTCAGTCTATTCCCATTTCTATGAACATCCGGTAAACCTGCAACCAGAATCTCCAAGGTTCATCAAGAATTCAATTCCGCCTTATTATCAACTGCCATTTCTCTTTATAAATGGACCGAGGGGAAAGAGTCAGGGAGCTGAATTCTGGGCAACTTGGACAGTAACGAAATTCTGGAAACTGATTCCTGCCTACACATGGACGAATGCGCATCTAAACAGGGATAAAAACAGTATCGGCAGAGGCTCACCCGTCCTTGTCTCTGATGTTCCTCATCATCAGGCCCAGATTAGAACACAACTGGACTTGCCCCAAGCGTTTGAATGCGACATGCTGCTCTACTCCGTTTCCAGGATTCCGGGGGAACCGGTTCCCGCATACATCCGCGTGGATTGTCGTTTGGGATGGAGTTGGAGGCATAAACTTGATTTTGATCTGGTCCTTCAAAACCTGCAGGAATCTCAACATCCCGAGTTTTTTTCCACATTTGGAGTTCTATCCACGGAGGTCAGACGTTCACTCCACGCAAAAATAACATTGAATTTCTAAGCTGATTCCAAGGAGCGTTCAAGCTGAGACTAATGCATCCACAATTCAGGTGTGAAGTGCATACTCATCGCACATGCCCCCGCTCGCACTTCGACAAGCTCAGTACGAGCGGGGATTGGAGTGCCGCTCATCCTGAGCTTGTCGAAGGATGAGCGAAATCAGTGGACGGACTCCTTGTTGTTCATCGCAGCAGTGAACTCATCATGAAAGCTCATTGGAATTAAGAACAGGCACTCACGCCACTACTCCGCTGTCTGAATTTGAGCGTCTGTATCGCTGATGAGATGAAGTGCCCAGGCCCCACCATTAGCACAACCGCCAGTCATTTTTTGCATCCTCCTCTCCTGGCATCCCGTATTAAGGGGATGAAGGGATTGGCGGGAGTGGAAGAATCAGTGGAAATAGACCGACACCAATGAAAAGGGCCAAAGCGCTAGCCCAATTCCAAAGGTGAGTCCACTAACATTCTGAGTGGTGCAAATTCATCGCATCCTTCCCGCCGTTTCACTTTCAACAGTTCGGATCTTGATGTCCAACTAATCCAATTGTCCAAAATCAGGAGCAATTAAAATGAAAACAAAGGCAAGCATCTTCATCACATTTATGATTGTTGTCGTTGCTTTTAGTGCTTCTCTCATCTTCGCCCAGACAGCGCGCCTGCAGATCGGTCATCTCGACAAATTGGCGGCGAAGGCCGAAGAATCTGTCGATGTAAGCCTGGATGGAGCGCTTTTGCAGATAGCCTCCAAATTTCTTCCTGACGAAAAGGGGCAAGGAGCTGAAGCCAAAAGTCTGCTGGCGGGGATCAAAGGCATTTATGTTAGAAGCTTTGAGTTCAACGCCGCCGGGAGTTACACCAGGGAAGACGTGCAGGAAATCCGCTCGCAAATTCAATCACCGGCCTGGAGCCGGATGGTGGGGGTGAAAAACAAGAAAGATCAAGAAGAGGTGGAAGTATTTCTGAAGACAGAGCCGGGAGGAAAAATTGGAGGACTGGCCATTATCTGTGCGGAACCTAAAGAACTCACGGTCGTTAATATTGTCGGATCGCTTGACTTGGACAAGCTGAGCAGCCTGGAGGGTGAATTTGGCATCCCGAAAATGGGATTGGAAGCCAAAGCGAAAACGAAAAAAGAGTAGCCTGCCGTGAGATTCGTCAGTTTTGAAGCGGCTCCTGCTCTTGATCCAACCCTGTCTGTTCGAAAAGACGGAATTTCCCCTTTCTTCTGGTTTGGCCTTTATCATTCGCCCCAAATCGTGGAAGATTCCGTCCCGTTTTCTGGTATCCCTTTGCAGCTGGAATGGACACCCGCTATCTCAGAAAATGATTACAGTTCGCCTATGCGAAAATCAAAGGCCACATTGGTCGTGGCGGCGCCTACCCGGTCAACAATGCCTCCCAGCTTCGCACACGATTTCACTCCGATCCCTGGTGCAGTTTCCAACTAATCTGCAAAGCGCAAAATCCTTCTCATGGGGCATTGATCAACCTTGGGAATTGGATCATCGCTAGCGCGTCCCCGGAACGAGCCGGGCTGAGATGTTGGAGTCTGGTCTGATCAGAGAAAGATCTTTTGCGATGGAAGAGGTGAAAAAAGCTCACCGTCTGTTTTTCACCAACTAAGTTCGCGGAACATACGAAGTCAAATTAGCGAATTCCCATTAGGAAAGCGGGGCCAGGAATTTCACTTCGGCCAACCTGGCTAATTCTTCCAGCTTGCCGGCTTCGATTCTGCCGATCAACAGGTTGGAATTTGCAGCATTCAACACTAACTCGAAACCGAGTTTCTTCAGCTTCTCCAAAACGGCCGCCGATTTTTCGCTCACCTTGAGCTGGAGCTCCACTTTGCCATTCTTAAGCAGGGACTGGCTTTGGGGACTCAGCCCTTTCCCGCGCCGCCATTCCTCGCGGAATTTCATGAGCGCGGGATGCATCTTTTGGGATAACGAATCTTTTTTAGCTTCCTGCTTTTCATTGGTACTTCTTGAAGAATGTACGTTCACTCTTTGAACGGCGGTAGCTGTAGAAGGGGGCGGAGGCGCGGACGGCGGCAATTGAGGAGGCTGGATTAGAGCTACCTTTGCCTGCATCGCCGTTGGAGCCGATACAACCCCTCCCACGACTCCGGCTGAAACTCCGCCAGGCACGCCACCCACGATGCCACTTAGCATGCCTCCAGCCGTCCCACCGCTGACCGCCATGGCGGCATCCGCCTCTTCGCCGAAAATCCCACGGTAGCTTACCCCTTCTGGCATCTCCACCGGAACATCGATGCGCCGGGGTTGCCCGCCATCCGTGACGACCATTTCTTCCACGGCCACGAAAGAGGTAAATTGCGTCATCAAGTGGTATTCCACGCCTAAGTGTGTAATCTCTTCCTGAATCGCTTCGGCGGGAGAGCCAGACTGGATTCCCGCAAAATCGCGCCCCATCAATTCATCGATTTTTCGGCGCGCCCAGAGCGTGGCAAGGACATCATGTTCCGGTTCCGTCTCCGGAAGAATCACCTCCAGGACCTTTGAGTAAGGCAACCCGGCTATCTCGCCATTGACGGTGATTTTCCCCCGGCCCGGCTTCAGGTAACGGCCGCACAGGATCAACGGCTTGGCACTGAAGAGATCGGGGATTCTTTCTGGAAAAATATCGGTGACCGCCAGGGAGCCGTAGTTCACGGAAATCCCCGTCAGCAAAGGATTGCGGACCCGTTCATGGAACCGCCGTGCCGCTGCCGGGCCATCCTCCCGCAAGGAAACATATTCAACTTCACCACGCCCATATTCCGCCATTTTGTCGAGCAGAAAGCGGTTGACGGAATTGCCGATCCCGAAAGAAAACACCCGGGCGTTGGGATGCTTCTGGATTTCCGCGATGATCTCCATGTCGTTTCCCACATAACCATCAGTCATGAAGCAGACGACCCGAAGATGGTCTTGAGCATCGGAGGGGGCCAGAGCCGCCCGGATCGCCTTCATCATTTCCGTGCCGCCACTGCCCTCGCTGGCTGCCAGAAAGGCCCGGGCCCTTTCCAGGTTTTCCCAGCTAGCCGGCACGGGGTGCGGAAATAGAATCCGGGTGTCGCCGGAGAAGGTGATCAAATTAAACGTGTCTTGCGGATTTAGACCGTCCAATGCCAGCCGCATAGTTTCCTTGGCTTTCTCGATGGGGAAGCCTTGCATGGATCCGGAGGTGTCCAGCACAAAAACGAGTTCTTTCGGAGTGATGGTCTCTAGCCGGGGATGGGCCGGAGGTTGGAGAATCAGGGCGAAATAGCCTCCCTTGGTTTCCCGATGGGTGAGAACGGCATCCGCAATGGCCTGGCCCGAAACACTATATTTCAAAATGAAATCTTTGTTAGGAATTGTCGAATATTCTTGCAACCGGATCTGGGCTCGCGAGGGAGAAGAACGCAAGATATCGACTGGATGGAGCAGGGAAGAGACATCCAAAATCGGAACGCCGGTATCCAGGCTGACTTCCAGCGAAATATCGTGGCCGGCCCTGGTCCCAGGGAGGGTGACCGGTGGAGTAATGCGCGAAGCATCCGGAATGCGATTCGTGTCTGGCGCCCATCCTCCCCCTTGCCGCCCGACGGGGGCGCCTGGAATGTATCGTGGCCCGACCACCATGGGAAAAACAAATTGGTAGAACCCTTCCTCGTGCTTCAAAAATTCCACATAGCTGATCGTGATCAGAACGCGAGAACCCGGTGTAATGTTGGCGACCGACTGTGTGAAGATATTGGGCCGTTCCTGATCCAGCAGGCTCGCCACTTGGCCGCTTTTTTTAGCAATCTCGTAGATGGCCCGAGCTTCTTCCCTCGGCTTGACGATGCTCCTGATCTTCCGATCGTCAATTTGCATGAGCATATCATCCACCGCCGCCTGTTGTGGCAAGGGAAAGGCATAAACCGCCTCGATCTTTTCGTTGAGCGGATTGAGAAATTCCTGGGTGACATTCACACGAGCCAGGAATCCGCTAATTTCGGCTTGAACTGAAGTGTGCTTTAAGGGGCAGGCGCCCGTCGTGTTTCCATCCGATTTCAAGATGTACAGTTCCCCCTGCGTGACTTTGACAGGCATGGCTGCGAGTGGTGGACGCGCTGTTTCTGGGAAAAGAAGATAAACAAAAAGCAGAAGAATGATAATCGCGAGAAAATATAGAAATTGACGATTCATAAAACAGCCTCCAAGTGAGAATCCATGAACAGCACAGCCTTGGTTTTTATGTGCGCGTTTGACACGCCTCCTCGATAGCGACACTTCTCGATCTGCTTAGGGAGAGACATGCTCCCTTGCCCTTACCCCAAATCTTCGGGGCTTTCCAATTGTTTTGCGGCGATCGCTGTGCAATTAGACACCGGAAGCTGGAAAAAGTTCCAGCTTCTGCTGCCTTTATGAGTGAGACGGGAACTAAAAGAAATCTTGCGAGTCTTTTTGGAGGAGGCGGGTGTATGTGAAGTCTTTTTTTGCTCTGCGCAGAATAACCTCCATTGCAGGGCATATCTCCTGAAAGGCCAATGAGGCAGCACTGGCGGCAGACATAATCATCTTACAGGACTGGCCTCGTTCGGCGTCGAATTTAGAATGCCTGTCTGCTTTATTATTTAAGTCTCTTCCTGGCACGCAGGAGGACAAACGAGCATTTCATTTCTAGACTAAATGGATTTAAAGGTACGTAAGTCTAACCGCTTTCCCTTTTTTCATTTTTCATGAAAGTTCTGGGACAATTCTGTTATGACCAAGATGCGACAGCGTGAGAGGTCCAATCTTTTGCGTGCGTTCCCATTTTGCATTCTCGTCATATTCCAAAACCTCAATTGTCCGTTCAGAGCTTTTCAGACAACCGCCAATTCATTCCAAATGGCTTGTATGTCAAAAAAGCCAATCTTTACCATTTTCACTCACGCATATCGAAACTCAGGTAAGCCCAAAAAAGGGATGTAATTAAATCAAGATGGAACTTTCCTCTTTTTTTGACGTTTTTAATAATATGGTTAGATAACCTCGAGGATGGAGGAATGTGTTCCAATGGCGCATGAATTATTGATGGAGTGCGGAATTGAGAATTGCCATTCCCAATATAGCTTCTTGCCTGAAGATCTTCCGGCAATCGACCAACTTGTGGAGGAGTGTAAATCCTATTATTTGAAATTGTGGTGGGAACTTGACACGTCCTTTTCTCTCCAGGGGCCTTGCTTTGACGCGCAACGAAAAATAGCGAATGAGAGAGAAACCAATTCGCTCATCGATCGTTTGGCCGCCGAGCTTAAGGCTTTCCCCCAATCGGAACAAGCGAGAGCCGAATGGGCAAGAATGACAAAAATTAATATGCGCCAAGCAGGCCTGCGCATCTTGGAATTGCCTGGCGGCGTCATGGATATTCTCTTGCAAAGGGATTTTTCGGAGGCGACTCGCGCTTTTATTGCGGAAGCGCGCGCCTTCAACCAGGACCTAGAAATGATTGAGCTTTTGCAGGCAATTCGAAATGTCTGGATTATGAATTATCTGCAATTGTTGTTGCGGCTGCCCGTGCAGTCGACTCCCTCCGTTTTTGCCTACAGCATGCTTTATCCTTACACCGATAATTTTTTGGACCGGGTTGATATAAATGCCGAAGCCAAACGAAGCGTAAGCCTTCGATTCCGCCAGCGACTCGCCTTCGGACCGGTGGAGCCGCGAAATACCTATGAAAAACAATTATATGCTTTGGTGCAATTGATTGAGAGCGAGTATCCCCGGACCGATTATCCTCAAATTTATCGGAGCCTGCTTGCCATCCATGATGCTCAACAAAAAAGCCTGCAACAGCAGGAGGGGGATGGATCGCCCTACGATCGCGACATTCTCGGCATCAGTTTTGAAAAGGGAGGGGCATCGGTCTTGGCTGATGCTTTTTTGGTCAAAGGGAACCTAAGCAGGGAAGAAGCCCTTTTCTTTTTTGGGTTTGGCATCGTCCTGCAATTAATTGACGATCTGCAGGATGTAAAAGTGGACCTGCGAAACCAGCACAGGACGGTCTTTTCTCAATCTGCCCGGCAATGGCCGCTCGACAAGATCGCCAACCGTTTGTGCGATCTCATGTCAATTGTCTTAGACTCCGATTGCTTTAGTAGAGCGGACTCGCCGGAAGACTTGCGCACCATGATTCGACACAATTGCCAGCTCCTGATGGTTCAAGCGACCATCGAAAACCGAGAGTTTTTTAGCCCTGAACATCTTAGGAATATCGAACCGTATTCGCCATACCGGTTCAGATACTGGAAAAAAATCGGCAAAAAAATTCAAAAGGAATATCGTTCCTTCAAAGAAAAGAGTGGAAAATCCTCTGATGAAGCGCTGGCCATGGCTCTTGAGGCATGGGCTGGCCCGTCCCCCGAGCCCTTCAGCACTCTCTAACTGCTGAGTAGTTATTAAAGACAACAGGCAGTATCGGTTGGCCATCTGCAAAGTACAATCCCCGTGACCTTGCTTTTGAATTGGAATCTGTCAAGATATGCGAGGCACGGGAGGTTAAATCTTCCACCCTGGGCGGTGTCTGGCAAGAATGAGCAGCTCCGTAGAAAATAGCACTCCTGGGAGCGCAGGCATCCTGCCTGCGGGGTGCCAATTCAAAACAACTTGGGTAAAACAATAGGAGGCTGGCAAGATGCAGGCGCTCCCAGGAATGCCAATCATAAAAAAAGGTGTATGGCTCAAAAATCCAACTACTCATTTTCATCCTCTTGTTGAGCCAGCAACGCTGGCATGGGCAGCTCCTCAGAAAATCACGGTGCCAGAGACCTCACAGGTCTTGGAGACCTGTGAGGTCTGGAGATTTTTGCCCTCTTGTTGTGTCAGCCTCGTTGGCATGTGCGGCTCTTTCAAAAAAGGCGGCTCTTCCCTTGGACGATAATCATCTGGCTGTCCGGCCCCATATTGTTTGCAGCAAAGTCAGTGCCCGCTTGGATGGAATGGAATTCTTCCAGGGACTCGACTGGACCATCGCTAAAAAAGAGCATTGGGCGCTGTTGGGATCGAATGGCTCCGGGAAATCATTGTTGGCCGGGCTGATCAGCCGAAAAGTTCCCTTGTATCAGGGCGAGATTGCCTATTTTTTTTCGGATTTCCCGGAGGAGGACTCCCAGGGACAACCCTTCTTTCCACCGGGGGCAATTGTCCAGGTTAGTCTGCGCGAACATCAAGGTCTGGTTCAGCGGACTGCCGGCTACCATCAGGCTCGTTGGCAAAGCTCCGCCGAAGACTCCTCTCCGCGGGTCGTCTCGCACCTATCGGATTTTGGAATTCAGCGCCCTGGAGTTGCCGTTCCGCAAGATGTCCCGGAGTCTGAAAAATTTTCAAATGAAAAAGTGCGGAGGATCCTTGCGTTGCTGGGTGGGGAGCATCTGATGGAACGGCGGCTTCACACTCTTTCCAACGGCGAGACCCGGGTGGTGCTGCTCGCCGCCGGCCTGTTGCGGGATCCGCAACTGCTCATCCTGGATGATCCTTTGGCGGGATTGGACGTGGAAGCAAGGCGACGGTTCAGCTTTTTGCTGGAACGGGTACTCGCAAATCACCATCCTCAAATTCTCTTCATCAGCCCGCGACTAGAGGAGATTCCTGAAGGGATTACCCATTGTCTCTGGCTGGAAAATCGTCAACTCGTTTCGGCTGGCGAGCGGACTGAAGTATTGTCGGGATACTGTGAAGAAAGCATCCGGCAGCTTGGCAAGGCCTCTGCTGAATCCGTTCAATTTCCCTGGAAGCCCGCCGGGGACGTCGGGAGAGAATCCTGTCTGGTTGAAATCAGTAATGCGGTTGTAAAATACCATCAGACTGCGATTCTATCCGGGGTGAGCTGGAGCGTGCACGCGGGAGAGAACTGGGCACTGCTGGGTCCCAACGGTGCGGGGAAGAGTACTCTTCTCAGTTTGATCCTGGCGGACAATCCACAGGCCTACAGCAACCATGTCGCGGTTTTTGGGCGCAGGCGCGGCAGCGGCGAGAGTATCTGGGAAATCAAGCGGAAAATTGGATGGGTGGCTCCGGAATTGCAGGCCTATTATTCCCGTGCCAGCACTTGTGAGGAAGTAGTCCTGACGGGCTTCTTTGATTCCGTTGGACTGTTTCGACGTCCCACGGCAGAACAATACGATTCAGCCCGTGGATGGTTAAAGGCCTTTGAGATGGGGAAATTGGCCGGCCAGCCGTTCCATTCCCTGAGTGCGGGGGAACAGCGCATGGCGCTTCTGGCCCGGGCCATGGTAAAAAGTCCGGTCCTTCTAATTTTGGACGAACCCTTTCTAGGACTGGATCTAGTGCATCGCTGCATTTTGAAAACATGGATTGAGCGGCTCTCGCTTGAAACCGGAGTCCATCTGATTTGTGTTACTCATCATCCGGAAGACTTGCCCTCCTCTATCACTCACATACTGAAATTGGAGCAGGGACATATAGTTGCCAGTGGACTGAAGGATCAAGTTTAACAGAACTTGTGGTGACGCCACACTTGCGTATGATTCAATTCGAAGTCCATTGGCTCGGTCGATAAAAGTTTAAAACCGAATGCGTCAGGGTGGGTGCACGAGCATCAATGCCCGAATCCCCGGATTCGGGCATTGATGCTCATATCGCACCGATCCTCATACCTTTGATGAGCTGATGTTTGTAGAATTACAGCGAATTCCCCAGCCACTGATCAATCAGCTGGATCAATTCAGTGTGGGATTTGAGCAAATCCAAACCGGAGGCTGAACTGTTTTCGACAATTTGGGTCCGCCGCGGATACCCGCTTTTGGCTTCCATGGCCTGGGAAGCTGACAAAGCCGCTGCATCGCCTTGTGCGGCCAGATAGAGAATGGAGTGAGGTTGAAAATTCGCGATGGCATCGGCCTGTTGTGCCGTCTTGGCTTGAGCAGGGCTGAGCGCGATGGCGGCCCGGACCAGCTCAAATTTTCCGGAGGCCAAAAAAGCCAGATCAGCGCCAAGTCCCCAGCCGGCCACGGCAATTCGATCCGAGTCGATTTTTTCCTGTTGACGAAGCCATTCCAGGACAGCGCCTAAGTCGGGCAGAAAATGCGCTGGTTCTTCTTTCGAGGAAAGATCGACCGACCTTTTCGCATCGCCCGGATTCTGGCCCACTCCAGAACTCCGCAAGTCGACATTCAGCACGGCATATCCTTTCGAGAGGAACATCTCCTGGATCCATTCATTCCAGCCGGAGGGATCTTTCCCGAAATCGTGCAGCAAGAAAACCGCGGGGAATCCTTTGGGTGGGGTCCCTTCGGGTATCCACCATTCAGCGTGCAAGATGGATCCAGCGGGAGTTTTGATTTCCACCGGTTTAGACGCAGGCGTGGGGCCAGAGACCTTTTTATTTCCTCCGCCAGGGTGCAATTCAAAGTTGCATAAATTGTCCATCCTGACCAAAAACTGGCTGATCATCCGCTTTTCGGAAACCATGGAACCGGATTCCGCGTGTACTTCATAATCGTCCTTCGGATCCAATCCGCGAACCGCATATTGTCCCTGATCATCGGTTGTGACTACCGTCGTCGTTTTTTTGGAAACTTTAGTGAGGAATATTTTGGCCCCGGAAAGTGGTTTCCCCGAGCCATCCGTTACTCGGCCGTGAATGGATTTGGTGGGAGGGATTTTTTTAGATGCGGCAAAACATGAAGCGGCAACGCAAGCTGCCGCGAAAAGGATCAAAACGGTTAAGAGCTGAAAACGATAAACTTTGGATCGAAACATGAGGAACCTCAGAGTCAATAGATGTGGCGCGACAATTTCTGGGAAAAGCCCATCCCCGCCATCATTACAGGGGAAAAGTATCAGCGGGAAAGAGTAGTGCCCACCCTTAAGAAGCAATCAACCGAGCACCAAGGGAACGATCTTGCATGCATTTGCCTCATCCTTTCCCCACGTCAAATGGGATGCGAGGAGTCTGGCATTTGTTGCTCCCGGAGTCAGTTCCCAGGGTGAATCGGCTCCAGATTGAAAATCAGATCCTGCCGCTCGTCCAGTGTAAAGGTCACCTCTTTTTCTTGCGGCTGAAACCCTTCGCGTTTTGCCCGAACCACATAAGTCACGGGCCCCTGGGGCAATCGCAGGGCAAACTCGCCTCGCGGGCTGCTCACCGCCCGCCAGGTTTGCTTGGAAGGTTTTTCGCCCGGCTTGGTTTTCATGGAGATCTCCACCGAAACACCCGGGAGGCTGAATCCCCGCGAATTGAAACAGCTCCCTTCCAATAAGGCATAAAGGGCCGGGGCGGGGGGGGCTTCCTTTTTTTTCTTTTCTCCCCACAAGGGACACGTGACGCCCAGCCAGAAAGCCAGCAACAAGCAAAGCCACGCCAGGTTCGCTTTCTTGCTCATGAATTCTCCCTCAAAAACACTGTGATATGGATCCGCGTGGAAAATAAAAGACCACAGTCAGGGGATACCAAATTCAAGACATCCCAGCTGGGCTGTGGTCATCGATGCAAGAGGGTTGCTGGAAAACTGCTCCCCCTTAGTGTTGCCTGCAGAGGCGCCGAATTTACTCCCATTCCTCCTCTTCATCTGAGGGGGCCAACTCCAGCTCCACCGGGCTGGTTCCGATGACTTCGAGGTTGGCGCCGCATTCCGGGCAATCCACCAAGTCGCCCTTTTCCACTTCTTCCAGTTCCAGTTCCGCTTCGCATTCCGGACAATAAGCCACGATTTATTCCTCCTTCTGAGCGGTCACTTCCCCAAGAGATTGCGCTTTTCCACGGGGGATCGAAAAAAAACTGCCAAACATCGCCGGCATCAATCGCGGTCAGTATAAAAAAGGGTCAGGAGGCTGTCAAGCGCAGGGCCTTGTTTCGGGTCTGATAGGCGCGATGGAGGATCTGCTTGAGAAGCGGATTGCTAATCTCCGTCTGGTTAATTCGATCGCGGACTTCCTCCAGTTCCTCTGAAGTCCTGGCCTGTTGGATGACTTGCTTGAAATATCCCAAATCCCCAATCGTTGTGATTTCTTGGCTCTCTTCATCTTCGATGATGACAAGATGAGTGGGCGGGAGCACTTCATGAATCTTCTTATAAAGGGCTTCGCGATAATCCAGATTGGCGTCGCCGAGGTTGGGGTGGAACCACTCCGCCACCAGGCCGCCATTGCCCCGCTGGAAATTCAACTCGTTGTAAATGTCCGGTTCCGTCTGGGCCGCCTGTTGGATCAGGTTTTCAATTTGATCCGCCACACTTGAATTCGTATACGCCGTGAGAATGGTTACTTTCATATTCTCCTGAAAAAATAAAAGATATCAATTCCTGTTTTACTACAAAGTGAAATTATAAAAACAAAATGGCCTGCTGCCAACAGTTTTCATCATGCGGCAGAAAGTCTGCGTTCCCGAAAAGCATGAAGCTTCATTTTGAAGGGCTCACTCGAAGCTGTGCTCTTCCATGAATTCCGGCAGCGTCACGGGCCATTTCAGGGTTTCCCGGATTCGCGCGCCGAGGGCTTCTCTTTGCTCCTTTTCCCCATGGATGATGAAGGTGCGCTGGGGTGGTCGGCGGAACTGGCCTAGCCAGCGCAGGATTTCGCCATAATCTGCATGTGCGGAGAATTGTTCCAGGGTGCGGATTTCCGCGCGCACCTGGACCATCTGCCCGTGGATCTTCACGGTGGGCGAGCCTTCCAGCAGGGTGCGTCCGCGCGTGCCCTCCGCCTGGTAGCCCACAAAAAGCACGGTATTGCGCGGATCCGGCAGACGATGGGCCAGATGATGCAAAATCCGCCCCCCGGTAGCCATGCCGCTGGAGGCGATGACGATCATGGGAAACCGCATGTCATTGAGGGATTGAGAAAGTTCGCGAGTCCGGACCAGATTGACCTGGCGGCTGTTGAGTGGATCGATTCCAGCATTTTCCAAGGTGCGCATCTCCAGGTCGTGCTCCTCCGGATATTGGAGCAGGATCCGGGTGGCATCAATAGCCATCGGGCTGTCCACATAAACCGGCAGACGAGGTATCCGGCTGGAATCTTCCAGCTCCCGCAAAAGGTACATCAGCTCTTGTGTTCGTCCCACCGCAAAAGATGGAATAAGCAGCATTCCTCCCCGCCCGGCGGTTCGATTAATGATCGAGGCCAGCTCCAGCTTGGGATCCGCGGGACTGTGGAGCCGGTTCCCGTAAGTGGATTCCAGCACAAGGTAATCAGCCTCCTCCACCGGAGTGGGATCCGGGGTGATGGGCTGATCATACCGTCCGAGGTCCCCGGAGAAGAGGACGGTTCGAGTCTCTCCATTCAGTCCCACGCGCATCTTCACAAAGCAGGAGCCAAAAATGTGTCCAGCCGGGATGAGCGAAAAAGCCAGCTGCCTGCCCAGCGACTGCTCCTGCTGGTAAGGAACTTTTTCCAGGTACTGAACGGCTTCGATCGCTTCAACTTCAGTGTACAAGGGCAGAGCGGGATCGTGTTTGCTGAATCCCATTTTGTTGGCAAACCGCGCGTCTTCCTCCTGCAAGTGTCCGGAATCGGGCCACAAAATGCCGCAAAGATCCGCCGTGGCGGGGCTCGCGTACACATGCCCTTGGAAGCCTCCTTTCACGAGCCGGGGGATATAGCCGGTGTGGTCGAGATGGGCGTGAGTCAAAACGATGGAATTCAACTTTCCCAAATCAGCGGGGAAGGGGGACCAATTGCGCAGGCGCAATTCTTTGGGGCCTTGGAACAATCCGCAGTCCACCAGCACCTGATCCGCGCCACTGTTGACCAGGAAACGGGAACCGGTCACGCAGCCAGTGGCGCCAAGGAATTGAATGCTTGCCATATGAGCTCACCTCATAAGAATTTATTTCCGAAAGGATAAGGCAAAAGATCCGTCAGGAGATAAGTGCGGGACTGCTTCAGCAAATTGGAGACCGTCACTTGAATTCCTGGAGCAAAGTCCCAGAGAAGCTGGCGGCAGGCCCCGCAAGGCGGAGTCAATTCGGCCGTATCGGCAATAATTTGAATCCGGCTGAATTCCCTGCGGCCTTCGCTGAGCGCCTTGAAAAGCGCGGTCCGTTCCGCGCAAATGGTCAAGCCGTAACTGGAGCTTTCAATATTGCAGCCGGAGTATATCGTTCCGTCGGAGCATAACAAAGCGGCTCCGACTTTGAAATGAGAATATAGGGCCAGGGAATTTTCGCGGGCCTGCCGTGCCGCTTCATGAAGAGCATCATCGTTTGACATGCTGTCCTCGCCTTTCTGTTTTCACTCCACCTTCCACGGGTTGCTCCCATTCATTCAAGCGCGCGTTCAGGTTTCGATGATCCGCTTGATTAATGGTGGTGGATCCAACTGATGGGGAGCGATATGAAAAGCCTTTAGGATCTGCACGCGAACCTCATCAAGGCGGGCCGGATCATTAGTGTGCAAGGTGCAGAGCTCTTCTCCCACTTCGACTCGATCGCCGATTTTCTTGTGCACCACAATGCCCGCGGCTGGATCCACCCGATTTTCTGAAGCGCTTTTTCCCCAGCCTAATATCATGGAACATTCCCCGATGGTCCTGGTTTGAAGTCCGCGGATAAAACCGGATTCAGCGGAGCGAAGGGCGGCATGGTGGGAAGCCCGCGGCAGGAGATCCGGATGGTCGATAATTTGCGGATTTCCGCCCTGAGCCTCAATCATCCGCCGGAATCGGTCCAGCGCCAAACCAGAGCGCAATGCTTGCCGGATTTGTTGAATGAGCCGGGGACGATCGGTCGCGGGAGCCGCCAAGCTGAGCATTTGCACCGCCAGCTTTTCGCAGAGCCGCGTCAGATCCGACGGCCCTTCGCCCTTCAACGTGGCGATGACTTCTCTCACTTCCAGGGCATTTCCGGCGGCATTCCCGAGCGGCTGATTCATGTCAGTGATCAACGCAACGGTACGAGTGCCCAAACCATTGGCAACCTCAACAAGATGTTGTGCCAGATCAGAAGCCTCTTCCAGCGTACTCATAAAAGCACCCTGGCCAACTTTTACATCCAGCACAAGGCCATCCAATCCCTCCGCCAACTTCTTGCTCAAGATGCTCCCGCAAATGAGAGGGACGGATTCGATGGTAGCCGTGGCGTCCCGCAGTGAGTAGATCTTCCGGTCCGCTGGCGCCATTTCTTCGGTCTGCCCGATGATGGCGCAACCGCATTTTTCCAAAACCCGCATGAACTCTGCACGGGAAAGATGGACTCGGAATCCGGGAATGCTTTCCAGCTTGTCCAGGGTTCCTCCCGTAAAACCGAGACTCCGCCCGGAAATCATCGGGACCACTCCGCCCAGAACGGCTATCAACGGAGCCAGAATCAGCGAGGTCTTGTCTCCCACGCCGCCAGTGCTGTGTTTGTCCAACTTGGGGCCCGGCAGATGGCGCAAATCCAGGGTCTCGCCAGACTCCAACATGCAGCGGGTCAGCGCGATGGTCTCACTCATGGTCATGCCGCGAAAAAAAACCGCCATCAGCCAGGCAGTCATCTGGCAGTCTGGAATTTCTCCAGCGGTAAATCCTTCCACCAGCCGGGATATTTCCTGAGCGGTGTGGGGAATGCCGTCCCTTTTGCGCTGGATCAGATCCACTGTTTTCGGAAATGTCATGAATGCTCCCCTTGGTGATACTGAAACAGCTTAGCTATTACACATGGAGGCGTCAAGCAGGGGATTGCTAGAAAAGGCGATTAAAAACGGAGAGCATTGAGGGCGGCCGCATGTGAATCGCGGACCCCTGCGAGTGAAGCTGAGCTGATCGCTCGTTATCACTTCGCGCTTTTGGCCTGGTGAAACCAAGCCACCAGGCAAAGCGAAAAAGCACGAAGCGCCAGCGAGTGATCAGCGTGGCACTACAAGAAATTCCCTCAAAAGCCAAGGAGAAAGCGCCTGGGCTGGAGCAGTTGCCAGAAATCGCATTTTTCCCGCATGGGTTAATGTGTTTGTCAGAAAAGGTGGAGAAGATCAATGCCAATGAGTATAGAATTACTTCAGTCCTCACGTTTCATGAGGCAATTTGATCAAAGGAAAAAGCTCGGAGTATGAAAAGATTCCTCCTTCAATTTTTTCTGGCGGTTTTGTGCTTGTCCTTATTGGCTTCAACAATCTCATTTGCGGCGGAGCGGCCCAATATCATTTTTATCCTGGCGGATGATCTGGGTTACGGGGAACTCGGATCTTATGGGCAAAAAATCATTCGGACTCCCGTCCTCGATGGCATGGCCTCTGAAGGGATGCGCTTCACTCAGTTTTATGCCGGATCCACGGTGTGTGCTCCCTCCCGGTCCGTGTTGATGACGGGCCAGCATGTCGGACACACTTGGGTGCGAGGCAATGGCGCCGGGGCCGTCCAATCGTTGCGGGCGGAGGATGCCACCGTTGCGGAAGTTCTCCATAAAGCCGGTTACGCCACCGCTCTGATAGGAAAGTGGGGCTTGGGAGACGACGAGGAAGGGGCGCGGCAGGGCCTCCCGCTACGCAAGGGATTCGATTATTTTTTTGGATATCTCAATCAAGCCGCCGCGCATAATTACTACCCGGAATTTCTTTGGGAGAATGAACGGAAGGTCGCTTTGCGCAATTTGGTTCGCCCCGTGGGAAATAGTGGCGCCGGTGTGGCCACGCGGGCCGTCGACTATTCCCCTGACTTGATGGCCGATCAAGCTTTGAAGTGGATTACGCAGCACCAGAAAGATCCTTTTTTCCTCTACCTGGCCTTCACTTTGCCGCATGCCAACAATGAAGCAGCGCAGACGTTGGGGAATGGCGCCGAGGTGCCTGATTTTGGCCCATACGCCAAAGAGGATTGGCCCGATCCGGATAAGGGGCATGCCGCCATGATCACCCGGCTTGATCAGTATGTCGGCCGCGTCATCGAGAAGCTCCAACAGCTAGGCCTTTCCGAGAAGACACTGGTTTTATTCACTTCAGATAATGGGCCGCATCACGAATCCAATCATCATCCCGAGCGGTTCAATCCCTCTGGGCCGTTCCGCGGTTTCAAGCGAGACCTCTATGAGGGAGGAATCCGCGTGCCGCTGCTGGCCCTTTGGCCGGGCAAGATTAAGGCGGGCGCAGTGGACGATCATGTCGGCTATTTTGGAGACTTCATGGTCACGGCGTGCGAATTAGCGGGAGTGGAACCGCCGGTCCCCAACGACAGCCTCAGTTTTTTACCCACGCTTCTTTCTCTGGGGAAAACTCAAAAGATTCATCCCTATTTGTACTGGGAATTTTATGAAGGGAACGGCAAGCGTGCGGTCCGAATGGGCAACTGGAAAGGAGTGCGGAATTATTGGAATGGCCCATTGGAACTCTACGACCTTTCCAAGGATCCCGGAGAAAAAAGGAACGTTGCGGAAAAGCAATCCACTGTTTTGGAAAAAATCGAAGTCATTATGAAGGAAGCCCATACTCCATCGCCGAACTGGCAGCCCAGGCAATAGCGTAAAGGTAATTGGCTTGGAGCGAGAGAGCTGTTCTTGCTCTCTCACTCCAGGGCGAGTTGGTGGGAATTAGACCCACCCATCCCGCGAGATGCTCAATCGTCAATCTTTTATCGCTCGCTACCCTTCCCCCTCTTGGGATTCATTGGTCAGTTCAAAATGATATCCTTGACCAGTGTCCCGGTGGAAGAAACCACCACCAGATGATGATCCAGTTCGTTTTCCTCTGTCTCCGTCGAAGGATTTTCAGCCAGGTTCCGGGCGGTCATGTAGGCATACTCTGCTTGGGCGATCTCCTGCACACGCAGGGATCCGACAAAACCGTTCACCTCATAGGTCTCGGCATCATGTAAATTGCTGTCCCCGTATGGGGCAGCCACAATGTAAAGAGTGGTTTTGGCATTGGCGGGGAATTGGCCCGGAGCCCGGTTCTTCCAGGCAGTGGGATCGGGAATGGTGATATAAAGAAGCCCTTTCTCACCGATTTCAAAATGAGAGGGGTAGCCCGGAAGGAGGGTATAACTGATGGCGCCGCCAAACTTGACAACTTCCAATTTCCAAGTGATGTCTTTAGTAGATGCATCTGATGAATTACCATTCGACTGGTCCGTGCCATCTTCTCTGATCAGTCTGATGAAAGTCCCATCCGGTGCGATGACGGAGCGGTGATTGAGGATCCAGAGAAGAGGGTGACGCACTGCGCGTCCGACGGCTCTTCCCTGAGCAAACGCCACTCCGGGTACCATTGTTAGTGCCAGGATCAAAACTGCCAGAATACGTTTTTTCATGATTGATTTGCCTCCTCTGTCATCAAATATATTATTTTGTTTGCGCGGCCTTCCTCCCGGATCAATGCGAGGAATCTCCCTCTTGCCCAGAGCGGGCAACGTGCAGAAACCAATTCCTTGCTTGCCATGAGCTATCACCTTCCTGCCTAAACCCTTGGTACGAGCGCAGAATGTTGCGTCCAGCAGTCGATTCCTTAAATTTTAGTTTTTCCCGAAGCTTCTTCAAAGGGCTGTATTTTTATAACTATTATAACTGCTTTATTGAAAAGAGCCACTTCCCATATTAAGGAGAGCGTCCACCTGTTCAGCGACCTCAATCAGGTGAACGGGCTAAGAAGCATAAAGCCCACGAGGATGATCATCGACGAGATATCGAGGAGTGACGCTCGCCGACGCTTCGCGTTTTTGGTTGGTGAAACGGAACAGGTCGGCAAAAGAAACCGTGCCCTTTAGCTTTTTTGTACTGTCGAAGAGAGAGAGGTTGGGGCACTGAGCAGCCACAATGACTTATTTACCCGTTTCGCTTTTTTAAACCCGCAATTCCAGGAAAAGTTGCGCTTATCAATTGAAATAAAACCTGTGGCATTTTTAGCGTCTTTGCCACTGTTTCCGTGGCGAATAGCACGGATTATTCTGATAGCTTACAGGAAGGCTTTATCCAAAGACGGTTTCAGGTGGTCAAAGGCCATCTTCAACTGCAAAAGATAGTTGATTGTTCGATGCGTCCCATTCGCCCATTGGAGGATGGCTGCAGACTGTTCTTGGCTCTTGCCTCATCGATCTGAGGGATAAACTTATCTATTTTCGATTTTCAGCCGGTCGAAGAGGAAGGCGAATACGTCGACCTGTTCCTCGATTTTCTCAGCGAGCGATGAGCCGATCCCATGTCCTGTGTTGGCACTGGTTCGGAGCAGGATCGGGAGGCCTGATGCCGTAGCGGCTTGGAGACGGGCTGTCATTTTGCGGGAATGCATGGGGTCAACCCGCGGATCATTGGCTCCAGTCAGGAACAGCACCGCCGGATAGTAAATTCCATCTTGAATGCGATGATAGGGGGAATAAGAATATAGCGCCCTGAATTGATCGAGATTATTTACGGTCCCGTATTCAGGAATATTGAAGCTGCCGTTTGGGGTCAGCTCATTGCGCAACATATCGTAGATTCCGACAAAGGAGATTACGGTCCGTGCACTTTCCGGATGTTGTGCGATCATGGCGCCCATCAATAGTCCCCCATTCGACCCCCCGACAATAACAAGACGTTCGGGACTGGTATAATCGGACTTGACGAGGTAATTCATGCAGGCTGCAAAATCATCAAACACATTTTGCTTCCGCGCGAGCATGCCGTCCCGATGCCAGGTTTCCCCGAATTCGGCGCCGCCGCGGAGATTCGCATAGGCATAAATTCCCCCCTGATCGAGCCAGATGCGGCGGAGTTGATTATATCCGGGAGCCTCGGAAACGGCATATCCACCGTAACCGGAGAGGATCACAGGATTCTTGCCGTCGAGCCGTATCCCCTTGCGCCGCAAGATATTCAAGGGGATTTGGGTTCCATCCTTCGAAGTTACAAATTTCCGCACCACTTCACTATCCGCGAAATTGACGGGATATTTCGGGATGAAGGCTGTCTTCCGCAAGGCACCCGTGACGGGTTCGAACCGATACCAATCCGCGGGCTCGGTGTATGATTCCAAAAGAAACAAAACGTCGTCGCCATCCCACGCGACCAGAGATGCGTCTATATCTGAAACCGGCGGGATCTTAGGACTCTTAGCTGGCTTGCCGTTGTGATCGAAGGCTCGAATCTCGGAGGGGCCGCCACGTTGGTAAATCAAGTAAAGGCGGTCCGGAGTGGCCAGCATCGCAGTGGCATGATAGAACGAAGTGACGATATGGTCTTTCCCCTCGGGAATGATCACCTTTGCCCGGTTAAGCGGCTGTTTTGCATCTGAAAGGCGAAGCACTTTTCCTCGGGGTGCATCCTTGCGGGAGATCATGAAAATTCCGCCGCCCGGCCTGAAGACTGCTTCCACGATTTCATCCTCATAGCGGGCCATCGGATTCCATTTCCCCTCGGGAGTTCGAATATAGAAGGCGAAGCGGCCCGAATCCCCAAGCTGGACCTGCGCCAGGAGCAAACCTGTTGTCTTTTCCAATTCCACTTCAATTTCCGCTATTCGCTCGAATTCTTTCCCCAGTTCATAATGGTCGTCTTTGACGGCGGTTCCCAATTTGTGAAACCAAAGTTCCTGGTAGAAATCGAGGTCAGATGCGGGACGCTCCCCCTGGCGGGGGTAACGAGTGTAATAGAAGCCCGAACTGTCAGGCGTCCAGGCCAGGGATCCGCCCGCGGTACCGCTTTGCACATGAGGGATCACTTCACTCATCTCGCGGCCCGTTGCGGTTTCGTAAAGGTGCAAGTCTCCTCTCTCGGATCCGCTGCTGGAAAGGGAGACTGCGGCCAGTTTTCCATCCGGAGATACCTTAAACCAATCGATGGTAATTGTGCCTTTGGAGTCCAGCTGATTCGGATCTAGAATTACCTTTTCCGAACTCAACTCATCCGGAGAAGCCATCATCACCAACGCGGGTTGGTTGGCCGGGGGCTTCTTTTTTAGCGCAAAAAGTCTGCCTCCGCTCGAAGAGAGAGAATAAAAATGCTCAGGCTCCTGCTTCATCAGGCCGGTCACCTGACGGCGGATTCGAGCTGCTTGGGGGATTGCGTCCAGATACTTCCGGGCAAAGACATTTTGGTTCTCGCTCCATCGTTGAACCTGAGGATTGTTCCAGTCTTCCAGCCAGCGGTAATCATCCGTTACCGTAATGCCGTGATAGCTGTTTGTGACGGGGTCTTTCCGGGCAGCCGGAGGCTTGTTGGAATGCGTACAACTCACAAAAAGTAAAAGGATCGGCGCCTGGAGAAAAATATGAAACAAGACTGATCCGGTCATTTGATCAACTTTTCCGATTTTCTTTGCAGATGATGTTGCCCTAATCCACATGTTTCCTCCCGCGCCAAAGTTCTTCTTTAAAACAGCACCCCATGATTGCAGCCCAATGCCATCTCCGCAAACCCTGGACTGTTGTTATTTGAAGAATAGCGAAAATGCCATGGTGAGGCCTATTCCGATCACGATGCGCCGCACAACAACGGGGCCCAGCCGGCGGGCTAATCCGGCGCCTCCGTATCCGCTGGAAATGGCTCCCACCGCCATAACAGCGGCAATCTTCCATTCCACCAACCCAATTGCCATAAAATAAAAGGCCGCGACCGCATTGATGCACATGGCCAGAAGATTCTTCAGACCGTTCATCTGATGAATGTCGGTCAAACCCAGCAGGCTGAGCGCCGCGAGCATGAGGATGCCAATGCCCGCGCCGAAATAGCCGCCATAGAGTGCCACGCCGAATTGAAATAAGCACGCGCCCGCCAGCCAGCGGGTGGTGATGGCGTGGCGGTGAATTTCGTGTAACTTGAGCCAACGTTGAACCGCGCCCTGGAAAGCAAACAGCAGCGTGGCAAAGAGAATCAGGTACGGCACCAGCTTCGAAAAGAGGCCGGGTGGCGTGAGTTCCAGCAGGATGGCACCGGCAACCCCGCCGATAAAACTGGGAATAACCAAGATGTACAATTTTTTATGGAGATACTTCAAGTCCTGTCGATAGCCCCAAAGACTGCCGAGCGACCCTGGCCAGAGGGCCGCGGTATTCGTGGCATTGGCAATAATGGGAGGTTGTCCCAGCCAGACCAAGGTGGGAAAAGTCACCAGAGTGCCGCCGCCGGCAACCGAATTGATCATGCCGGCCAGGGCCGAGGCTCCGAAGATGAGAATCCAATGAGGCAGAGTCACTTGAATATTCGAATCCGAAACTGAACGACTATTTCATGTACACACGAGCATGTGTCATGATGAGGTTGAACATTACCATGGGCAATTTGAGGGGGCAAGAAACAATCCAGCATTTTTCCAAATTTCTGCCTATTAGCAAGCTGGAAAAATCTCGCGCGGAGACGCAGAGGCGCGGAGAATGACCGGAAAATAAAATTGGAATCGTCATTTTGGAGTGCAGCGGCGCGGAGCCGTTTTCACAATTGAGCGGCGGCGGCAGGACATGTGGAAATACTGAGTTTGGGTAATTCCTCTCACTTTTAATTGCACCCAATTCACGGGAGTGGCTTGACAGTTGGCCTCTTTGACGTGACAATCGGATCGGCTAAATGCGGCTTTATGTCCAAGGACGACGCTCTTGCCCATATGCAGCGATCTTTTTGGAGTTGCTGAAAATCTGGCCAGGACAAGATCCGGCGGGTGACTCAACCGCGGCATTTAGAACATAGAGATAGAATCGAGAGCAAATCATAAATCCATGAATTTGGAACTCCAGACTCTTTTTGAAGGACGCCGCCCTCTGTCGCTGAAATCCCTCGCTATTCCCGCATCCTTGCGCGTGTCTGTCCTGGCCCCGCATCCGGATGACTTTGATGCCATCGGAATTGCGATGCGTTTTTTCCAGAAGAACGGAAACGACATCGATGTGGCGGTTCTGACTTCCGGCGCCAGTGGCGTGGAAGATGGCTTTGACGGGGCCTGGACCGCTGAAGCCAAAGGCTGGCTAAGGGAAAAGGAACAACGCGCCAGCTGTCGGTTTTTCGGTTTGCCGGAGAGTGGATTGAGTTTTTTATGCCTGAATGAAGATGATCAAGGGCATCTGGCCGACACTTCCGATAATTTGAAAACGATGCGCAGCTATCTAATGAAAAAATGTCCTCAATTCATGTTTTTGCCGCATGGAAATGATACCAACCTGGGACATCAGCGGACTTATGCCTTCCTTCGCCAGATTCTTCAGGAAGAAAAACTGTCCGCGATAGCAATTTTGAATCGGGATCCGAAGACTATTACGATGCGACAGGATCTCTATACCGCTTTCGATGCTGAAGAATCGGCTTGGAAAGGCGAACTGCTCCGATTTCACCAGTCACAGCATCAACGTAATCTGAACAGCCGAGGCCATGGCTTCGATGAAAGGATCTTGCGGGTGAATCGGCAAATTGCCGCGGAGCTGAACATCCGGGCCCCTTTTGCGGAAATATTCGAATTGGGATTTTTTTAATCCATGTGGAACCATGCGGGAAATTTCTCCATGGTCCATTGCAGATCAAAGGCAAATCATTTTTCCAGAATCGGGTAGCCACGCTGAGCGTTTTTTGCGAGGCGTGGAACTTAGCAACCATGTTAAAAGCCCACGGCTCGCTGGGAATCGCTCACCGTGGCTTCCCATGATCATTGCGGCGCCGGGCAAATACATTCCTTTTATAGCTGGAGCAGTTAAAAACAGACAGTGTTCAAAGAAGACCTGCTGGGAAATAACATGAACCGGATGTTTGAATCTTCTCAAAACCCTCTCGGAGTGGCAGTGATCGGTGCGGGAACGCGCGGCTCTCATTTGGCCCGGCAATTGGCATATTTCGCTCCGGCAGCCCGGATTGTGGCGGTAGCTGAACCCAATCCGGAACGACGCGCCCAATTCGCGCGCGAACATGGATTACCTGAAGCGGCGACATTTTCCGGATGGGAAGAGTTTGCCAACAGTGAAATGGAATGCGATGCGGCCATTATCGCCACGATGGACAATCGGCACACTGGACCCGCCTTGGCCTGTCTCCGCCGGAAACTTCACCTTTTGCTGGAAAAGCCGATGGCGGACACTTTTGAAGATTGTCTCGAGATCGCCAAGGCTCAGAGAGATTCCGAAGCCATCGTTTCGGTGTGCCATACCTTGCGATATAGCGATGCCTTTCGCATGGTTAAAAAAATTGCATTAGATGGACGGTTGGGACGATTGATTCACATCGAGCACATGGAGGCCGTCGGGCATTTCCGCTTTGTCCATAATTACGTTCGGGGACGCTGGGCGCGCCACGAAAGCAATACTTTCCTGCTTCTGCACAAGTGTTGTCATGACCTGGATTTTATTCACTGGTTGGCGGATGGGGACTGCCGCCATGTCTCCTCATTCGGCGCCCTCTCATTTTTCCAGCCGGACCAAGCCCCTCCGGGAAGTGGTACGCGTTGTCTGGATGATTGCTCAATTACGAAGGAATGCCCTTATTCTGCTTTGCGGCTTTATGTGGAAACTGATTTGGAGGACTGGCCCGCCAGAGATGTCTCGCCTGTACATTCCCGCGAAGCCCATCTAGAAGCAGTTCGGCGGGGAAGTTGGGGCGCCTGCGTTTGGCATGCAGGCAATAATGTGGTGGATCACCAGGTGGTCTTGTTGGAATTTGAAAATGGAATTACGGCTACCTGCACTCTCACGGGTTATTCCTTTACCAATGGGCGAAGAACTAGACTACAAGGGACCAGGGGGGAATTGCTCTATGATGAAGCGGCTGGCCGCATCACCTTCAAACAGTTTTCGCGATCCGAGGTTGAAGAGCACAAGGTGGAACATCCCGCCTCCTATCACCCGGAAGACAAGATTGTTGTGGGGGAATGGCTCTCGGCGATCCTTAATCGATCTGAATCTCGAGTGGCCGTGGATGCGCGGGAAGCATTGCGAAGCCATGCCTTGGTTTTTGCCGCTGAACAATCGAGAAGGCAAAACAAAGTCATCGCTCTCGCGGATTATTATACGAAGATGGGGGAAAGGTGATTGAAAGACATCTCAAAGGTGGTGCCTGTTGAAATCAAAACATTCCAAATCCGGCCGCCCGCGTCGTTCTCATGCTCCAACCCATATCACGGTTTTATTTGAAGATGAAGATATCCTCGTGGTGGAGAAGCCTTCCGGCCTTTTGACGATTGCCAGCCAGAGCGAGAAACATCAGACTGTGTATGCCCGGCTTTATGAGCATGTGAAAAGCCATCGCCCTCCGGAAAAGATCTTCATCGTTCACCGGCTGGACCGCGAGGCCTCAGGCCTGCTGGTATTTGCCAAGCAGGAGTCCGCCAAATTCAACCTTCAGCAGCAGTTCAAAGAGCATGTGGCGGGACGGACTTATCTGGCCGTGACGGAGGGGCAAATCAAGCAGAAGCAATTCACCATTCAATCCCTGCTGGCGGAGAATTCCATCCACCGGTGCTATTCCACGCATGATTCCAAAAAAGGAAAATTAGCGGTCACCCATGGAAAGGTTTTGAAATCATCCGCGCATTTTACGCTGGCAGAGTTGAATTTGGAGACTGGCCGAAAGCACCAGATTCGAGTCCATCTCGCGGAACAGGGGCATCCGATCGTCGGCGACAAGGCTTATGGCGGCCAGACCAGCTCCCTTCATCGGCTGGCCCTGCATGCTGTTAAACTCAAGTTCAAGCATCCGCGCACGGGGGAGCCGATGGAGTTTCAATCTCCCCCGCCATCTTCTTTTCTTGCCTTAATAAAAAAAGGGGGGCTTCCGGAGAAGAAGCCCCTTGAAGGAGCCAGAAATCAAAAGGCGCGCCATTGAAGGCGCCTTTTGGAAAGCTCAGCGGACTCGCTCCAGATACTTACCTTCTCCGGTGTCGATCCGGATTTTCTCGCCCTGTTCGATGAAAGATGGAACCTGCACTACGAGGCCGGTTTCCAGCTTGGCGGGCTTGCCCACATTGGATACGGTGGCCCCCTTTAAACTAGGCTCGGTTTCCACCACCGTCATGTCCACGGTGAGCGGGATCTCGATGCCGATGGGGGAATTTTCGTAGAAATCCACCTTGATCTTGATGTTGGGAATCAGGTAATTGACATCTTCTCCCAGCATCTCTTCCGAAAGATGGATCTGTTCATAAGTCTCCGTGTTCATGAAACAGTATTCAGTGCCGTCTTTGTATAGGTATTCCATCTCTTGCTGGTCCAGAACCACTCTCTCCACGGTGTCCACGGAACGAAAGCGGCAGTCATTCATGGAGCCGTTTCGCAGGTTGCGCAACTTGGCCTGCACGAAGCCGCGCAAATTGCCGGGAGTCCGGTGTGCCATGGCATGGACACTGAAAAGCTCATTGTCCTTTTTGATGATCATTCCCCTTCGCATTTCTGTTGCTGAAATCATGAAATCCTTGCCTCCAAAAATATTCTGAAATTAAATTGAGTATCTTTAATCAATCGGCAGATCCAAAATGTCCTAAAGCTCCACTCTATTCCTCCCGATCTGCCCGTCCGGCGATCCTTTTAGGATTCCCTCCGGCTTTGCGTCATACCTGTTGGAATAAATTATTGTCGTGCTTAATGAGGGGATTTCTGCCCTCCCATTTTGGCCAAGCGGTGCTGGAAGAGCGACATGAAGCCGAAGTAAATGAAGCCGTCTACGAATAAAAACAAAAAAGGGACGGTCGCGTAATTTTGGTTAAACAACGAATATACAATCGTCAGGACAAAATAAAAACCCAAGGCCAATTCCAGGTATGGGGTATAGCCGGATTTGCCACGGTAGAGGGATTTTTGTCCGGTCTGGCCCGTGGCCGTCTGGATGGCGTATTTGGGGGTGCGTGTGAAGGCGGTCTTTTTCCCAATCAGGGCTTCGAATACGGCGCGGGAATTACTGACTGAAAGTCCGATTCCCACCGACATGATAAAGGGCAGATATCGAAAAGAGCGTTTCCAAGTGTCGGGAAAGAGCTCCCGCTGCGAAACAAGATAAAAAATCGAAACGGAGAGGGTGGCGGAAAGGAAAAGCGGCAAATCGATATAAAGCATTTGGAACCACCCCTGATAAAACCGGACGATCATCGCGGGCAAAAAAATCAGGGAGAACAGCACCATCAGCGGATAAGAGCAATTGGCGCCGAGGTGGAAGAAGGCTTCCATCTTGATTTTCAAGGGAAGCTTCGACATGAAGATGGAAGGCAGCAGCTTGATGGCCGTCTGCACCAGCCCTTTAGCCCAGCGGAATTGTTGAGTCTTGAAAGAATTGACATCCACGGGAAGTTCCGCCGGACAAACTACATTGGGAAGATACATAAAGCGCCAGCCTTTCATCTGGGCGCGATAGCTCAAATCTGTATCTTCGGTCAACGTGTCATGCTGCCATCCCCCCGCGTCGGCAATAGCCGTTCGCCGCCAGATCCCAGCCGTCCCGTTGAAGTTGAAAAATTTCCCCGTGTGAAAACGGGCGCCATGCTCCAGGACGAAATGACCGTCCAGAATAATGGCCTCTGCCTGAGTCAGTTGGTTGGATTCCCGGTTGATGTGTCCCCAGCGAGTCTGAACCACCGCAATCCGGGGATTGGTAAAGTAATGAATGGTTTTGTATAGGAAATCCGGGTTGGGGACAAAATCGGCGTCAAAGATGGCGACAAATTCACCCCGGGCGCTCTTCAATCCCTCTTCCAAAGCTCCGGCCTTGAATCCTTCCCTGTTTTCGCGATGAAGGTAATGAATGTTGAAGCCCAGACTTTTATATTTCTCCACGCCGCGTTGCGACACCGCTTGGGTTTCATCGGTGGAGTCGTCCAAGACCTGGATTTCCAGCAGGTCCCGGGGGTATTCAATGCTGGTGACGGCCTGGAGCAAACGTTCCACCACGTACATTTCGTTGTAAATGGGGAGCTGAATCGTGACTCGCGGAAGTTCGGCAAAATGCTCTGGCGCAGGAAGCGGTTTCTTATGCTTGAGGTAAAGATAAACCAGATGATAACGATGGAGTCCAAAAAGGGCCAAAACAATTAGGATGGCGAAATAAGGGATCAGGATCATCAGGTCGAAGGCATTGGGGACATAAGCATTGCGGGAATGCTCATAAAAATATCCGTAGGGTCCGGTTGGGACAAAGAAGCGCTTTATTTGATGTATTAAGCCCTGCGCCAGCAGATCCATGATTCACCATGTGAAGGGGGTTTCCCGAAGCACATCAATTTCAGAGGTTTACTTCGACGGAAGAACAGGTTCAGCGAGAAGAAAAAGTTTAGGCACACATCCACCCTTCAAGCCATTTGAGCCCGTGCCAATATAAACCGACTGGGCTGAAAATTCAATGGCTTTCCAGCCTTTCATTGCTTTCTGCTATTATGATTGTGGCACTGATAAAGGCTTGGAACCAGCGGAATCTGATGAGACCAAACCTGGACTCCGCATGGTGCGGACCTGCCCGTGAGACATTCCCGATCACCAGGAAAAAACTCCGGGCACCGAAGATTGGATGTCGCAAAGCCGTAGAAATCGAGTGAAATCCCTGCCGCAAGGGCTTTCCCGGGGAATGTGAAATTGAAGAGGTTAATATGATCATTTCCGCCTCTTGGCTGATTCCCATTACCAGTCCATGGCTCAGGGAAGGTGCTGTCCTTATTAGAGGGAACTGCATCGAGGATTGGGGCGTCCGTCAGGAGTTGATGAGCAAGTATCCCGCGGAGGAGGCACAACATTATCAAGGAGCTGTCCTGTTGCCCGGGCTGGTCAATGTTCATGCTCATCTGGAGTTGACGGTATTGCACGGCGCCTTTGAGGACCGGCCTTTTTGGGAATGGATCCGGGGAGTGGTACAAATGAAATACCATCAGCTTAGTCCGGAGGAATTGCGGCAGTCCGCGTTGTTGGGGGCCGCCGAATGCATCCGGGGGGGAATCACCACTGTGGCGGACTCCATGGATTCGGGGGATTCCTTGGAAGCCCTGATCCAGAGCGGCTTGCGAGGAGTGCTGTACCAGGAGGTCTTTGGGAAGGACCCGGCGCAGGCCGATCAATCCATGCATTCGCTCCGGGTCCGAATGGCAGCCCGCCATTCCCGGTTGGCCGGCGCGGCATCCGAGGTCCGCTTGCGTCTATGGTTGGGAATCTCCCCTCATTCGCCTTATACCGTCAGCCCCATCCTATTCAAAAATGCGGCGAATTATGCTTCTTCGGAAAATTTTCCTCTCTCGATTCATACGGCGGAATCGATGGAGGAATGCCAGTTTCTCCGAGATGGTTCCGGCCCGATTGGAGATTACTTCCGGAGAGAAGGAGTCAGCTGGATGCCGCCGGGATGTTCGACCGTCAGATACTTGGAGGACCTGGGGATCTTGGGGCCTCATACTCAGCTGGTGCATTGTCTCCACTTGACTCCGGAGGATGGCTGGATACTGGCGAAGCGCGGAGTTCCCATCGCCCACTGTCCCAAGTCGAATGCCAAGCTGAACACGGGCGTGATGGATTTGCCCCGGCTCAGGACGCTTGGTTTGAGGATCGGTCTTGGCACGGATAGCTCCGCCAGCAATGATTCATTGGATCTGTTTGAGGAGATGCGCGCGGTGCGGGCGCAACAAATGGGCCGGAGCGGGAGTGAAGGACTCAGTTTTCCGGACGATGAGGAAGCGCTCGGCCTCACGCCGGATTCATTGCTCCGTCTGGCGACTCTGGGCGGTGCGGAATCGCTGGGCTTGTCACCCCTGATTGGCTCCATCGAAAAAGGGAAGCAAGCGGATTTGATTGCCGTGAATTTGTCTGAAGTCACCGATCCGGCTTCTGTAAATCCGGCGAAGAGACTTGTATTATCGGCAAGTGGAGAGGATGTCGCTTTCACGATGGTGAATGGGCGATTCCTTTGGAAGAATGGCGCTTTTTACACGCTGGACAAGAAGATTCCGGAATCGCCACGGGATTGAACATCGAAATCGGCTTCTTCTTTAACCACGAAGATTATTGAGAACATGAAGAAAAAGTCACGGCATATCAGCAATAACATTTATTTTCTTCGTGTTCATCGTGATCTTCGTGGTTTATTCTTCGTTCCGCTGCGGCTTCATTGCGGAAGAAATTTCACGCAGACCGGCATGGAAATTGTCAGCTCTTGGAGGAATGTCAATCGGCCGGTCTTCTCGTCGATCTGGTAAAGCACCAGGTTGTTGCTGTCTTGGTTGGCGGCAATCAGGTACCGGCCGGAAGGATCAATTCCAAAATTGCGCGGGTTCTTGCCACGGGTCGATTCGTGTCCCACCAAAGCCAGTTTTCCATTGGACGGATCGATGGAATAAATCGCCAGGCTGTTATGCCCCCGATTGGAACCGTAGAGGAATTTTCCGGAAGGATGAACCTGCACCTCAGCCGGATAATTTGTTCCGGTAAACCCGATGGGAAGAGTGGAAATGGTTTGGATTGTCTCCAGTTGTCCGCGCTCGGGCAGATAATGGAAAGCAATGACGGTGGAGTCCAGTTCATTAATGACATAGGCCCATTTGCCCTGGGGATGAAACGCGAAATGACGCGGTCCGGCTCCTGGCTTGACCGCGGCAAATGGAACCTTGCCCGGTGTTAGCTTGCCGGCAGCCTTGTCAAATTGGTAAATCATAATTTTGTCGAGTCCCAAGTCCGCGACGAAGGCATAGCGGTTGAACGCATCCAGGTTAATAGAGTGGGCGTGCGGTTCCTTTTGCCGTTGCGGGTTCACACTGGAGCCTTGATGTTGAATGAAGGAGCTGGCTTCCTTAAGCTTGCCATCGGGCAGGATAGGCAAAACGGCGACGCTGCCTCCCCCATAATTGGCCACCAATACATTTTTCCCCTCTTTGTCCACACTCAGATGACACGGCCCTCCACCAACGGACGACTGCTGGTTGAGCAGGGTCAATTTCCTGGTTTTTGGATCGATCTGAAAGGCGCTGACTGCTCCGGCGGGCTTCCCATTAAATGACTCCAACTCGCCCACCGCATAGAGATGGCGGCGGTCCGGATGAATGGCCAGGAACGAGGGGTTCTTCACCTCCGCCGCAACTCCAATCGGGGTAAGCTTTCCGTTCCGGGTGTCCAGCTGAAGCAAATAAATCCCTTTGCTCTCCTTCTGCGTATAGGTCCCCACATAAACGAAAACCTGAGATGGGACGGAAACTTTTTCAGCCCGCGGAGTCTCCGCGCTGGCCACATTCCAATTAGCGAGGTTTACTAATAAGGCTAGAAATACCCCAAGCCACCAATGTCTGCCCAGTAGGGTACAAAATGATCGCGCCACGTGTGCTCTCCTCCTTTTGCCCGGAAAATCAGGCACTCCCTCAATCTTGAATTTATAAATCCATATCATCATAGCATTTCACTGGAAAGGTTTCCGTGATTTTTCCAAACACTGAGACGCGACCTTGGATGCAGCGGGTGTGCGCAAAATGCGGATTGCTTTTTATTGAGTGGGGCGGCACGGGGAGGAGAAGCAGGCTGGAAGGAGGCGCCGTGCCTTCACGGCGCGCAACGAAGAGCGGGATGAGGGCATCCCGCCTCCAAACATTTTCTGTTCAATACTCCAGCCAGATTTGATATAAAGTGTGCCTCATGAGCCAAGCGCCCGATCTCTCCATCGTCATTCCCGCATATAATGAAGCTGTTCGGATTGGCGCCAGCTTGAAGATCCTCCGGCAATACTTGGAGTCCCAAAATTGGACTGCTGAAGTGATTGTGGTGAATGATGGTTCGAGTGACGACACTTGCGGAGTGGTGCGGAATTATGCGGGGCAATGGCAGTCTTTGCGGCTGGTCGACAATGGAGAAAATTGCGGCAAGGGATATAGCATCAAAAACGGGATTCGAAATGCCCGGGGAACGATTGCTCTGTTTACCGATGCCGACCTTTCAGCTCCTGTCGAGGAGATGCCCAAAATTCTGGATCCCATTTTTAATGGCGAAGCGGACGTCACTTTTGGATCCCGCGCACTCGACCGCTCGCTGATAGGGGTTCATCAGTCTTCCTTCCGCGAATTTTCCGGGAAGGTGTTTAATTTCTTTGTCCAATTATTGACTGGACTGCAATTTAAAGACACCCAATGCGGATTCAAAGCCTTTCGCTGTAAGGAAATTTTGCCGGTTTTCGATCGGCAGCGAATCAAGCGTTTCGGCTTTGATCCCGAGGTGCTGTATATTGCGCGGAAAAGAGGTTTGCGCCTGAGGGAAATTCCCGTGCGCTGGAATCACATCGAGGGGACAAAAGTCAGCATGGTGAAGGATTCCACTCAAATGTTTCTGGATCTTCTCCAAATACGCTGGAATGATCTTTGCGGGAGATATAAATAGAGTCAATCAAAAAAGTCGAAAGATGTCATGCTTAAGATGCGTTAACCGCAGCGCGCAACTTGTTATATGTAACAAGGAGGCGCGATGTCCGGGCCATTATTGGCTGAGTTCGTGACGCTTTATGCTGGAAACACGGCGTCAGGCGCTATCGGGATAAGGCTTCACATATCCAAAAATATTGAAAACGCGAAACGAGATCCCCTATGACAAAACTTGGAGTCAACATCGATCACGTTGCCACGCTGCGCGAGGCACGAAAGACTAATGAGCCGGATCCTGTCGCGGCCGCGGTGATTGCCGAACTGGCTGGGGCGGATGGAATCACGGTGCACTTGCGCAGTGATCGCCGGCACATCCAGGACCGGGACGTGGAGTTGTTGCGCGAAACCGTCAAGACCCGGCTCAATCTGGAAATGGCTGCCACGGACGAGATGATTCGGATCGCCCTCGACATCCGGCCAGACACCGTCACACTGGTTCCGGAGTTTCCTGGGGAAATCACGACTCAAGGAGGCTTGGATTGTATACGGAACTTTGACATGATTAAAGCGGCGACACAAAAGCTCCAACAGGGTGGGACTACCGTCAGCCTTTTCATCGATCCTGATCCGGTGCAAATTGAAGCCGCCCAAAATTGTGGGGCCGGGATTATCGAGATCAACACCGCCCGCTATTCCGACGCCACGCTTTATCTCACTCCCAAGACCGAAGTGCAGGCAGAGAAAGCTTTCCAGGAGGTGATGGCCGCGGTGAGTCTGGCTGAAGAACTTGGTCTGCGAACGCATGGAGGGCACGGCTTGACTTATCGGAACGTCAAACCCATCAGTGACCTTCCCCAAATGGAAGAGTTGAACATTGGGCACAACATCATGGCCCGTGCCATTTTGGTGGGGTTGGATAAAGCTATCCGGGAGATGGTGACCCTGTTGGAAAGTTGATCCAAAGTGCCACGCGCGGCGGTGGAATGCGCAAGCATAACGAAGTCACCCTTCGCGTGTTGCCAAGCCAATCAAGCCGGTCATGCGAGCGTGCACGGGGTGACTGCGATCACACATGCCCGCTTCACCTGCCGCTCAAGGAGGCAAGGGATGTCTGATTTAAATCGGAAGGAGTTTCTGGAACGTTCGACGGCCTTTCTGTTAGCAGGGGCTTCAGCTTTGGATTTTTCTCTGCCTCTTCATGCAGAGGAGAAAATCCAGGAAGCCAAGGAGGATCTCGCCATGAAATATGTTCATGCTTGGGTGAAAGAGTTGCTAAAGAACATGGACTCCCAGCTCGATGAAACGGCGCGCGTCAAGCTGATGGAGGCCAACGGCAGGGCTTGTGCCCGGCGAGGCTCTATCTCGATGGCCGAACAAAACAAGGGGCAGATGGAAAAGTTTCTCAAGGTCATGGAGGGGCATTTGGGCAAGGGCAATGCCCGCCAGGATGGGAACAAGATAACTCTGGTCTACCCGGAATGTTTTTGTCCCTTGGTAAAGTCAGATCCATCCCGCCTCTCGGAGACCTACTGCCATTGCTCCGTCGGATGGGTCAAAGAGATGCTTGAAACTGTTTCGGGGAAATCTGTGCGGGTGGAGTTGCTCAAATCGATTAAACGTGGAGGAGATTGTTGTCATTTTGTAGCGACGGTTTGAACTGTTTCCACTTGTCGTTATAATTGAGACTGCATGTTTTGATCAATATGATAAGGAGGATATCCCCTTGCGGAAACCAATCACTCTGATTCTCTCGCTGTTAGCCACCGGCCTGTTGAGTCTGGTGGTCACTCAATCTTTTGCCCAATCGGAATCCGATGCCGCTGGCGCTTATAAGAAAATGTGCGCGGCCTGTCACAAATTGGACGGCAAGGGCGGGCCAATGAAGACTCCGGATTTTACCGACAAAGAGTGGCAGGCCAAACACAAGGACGAAGAATTAATTCAAATTATTACAAATGGCCAGAAGATGATGCCCGCTTTCAAACAACGTTTGAAGGCGGAAGAAATCAAGGCGCTAGTCGGTGATGTAATCCGCAAGTTTGCCAAGTAATGTCGCAGCTTGTCTTACGGGATGCCAGGCCAGCCAGAAGCCGTGGAGCCACGAAAGCGGCTCCGCGGTTCCAAAAAATCCACTGGTTCAATCAACTCAACCCATCAAAGAATCGTTTTACTTGCAAGGATGTGAACCCCCCGGGCGGTTCCCGGTTGAGTTCCTTCTCTTTTAGTATTCTTAGAAGCCAGCCGTTCCGGGGAGCTTGAATGCCTCGCTGTTGGGCGAGTCTGACAATCTCTCCATTGAACAAATCTGCTTCGCTGGATCCCCGCTTTAACTTCAAGTCCTGCCAAGTGGAAGGATAAGTCCTCTGCTCATAGGGTAATTCCCATTCGACCGCCATTTCTCCCTTTCGCATTCTCTCAATCCTTTCGGGCAGAGGGGGGACGCCGGCGGGAGATTGAGTCTTGATGCCAACTGCATTTAAAACTTGTAGTGATTCTTCCATTACGTCCGCCACGAGAGGATAGTAATCGGGATGGCTGTGTCCTTTTTGCACCCAACAATCCAGGATGGCCAGCAGCGCATTGGTCGTGTTGATCACCAGCTTCCACCATTTTAATTCCATGATATGTGTAGACTGATCCACCTGAAATCCCGCCTGCTCCAGGTCTTGGGCAATTGATTCGCCAGTCTCATCCATCCCCTCCGGGAACAAGCCGAGAGCCAGGATGTTGCCGCGGGTATGATGCACGAGTCCAGGTTCAAGGAATGTTCCGCTGAAGTCCACGAGTCCGCCGTAGACATGGGAAAACCTGGTTGCCAGTACCTCTTCATTCCGAACCCCGTTTTGGAAAGAAACCACCGGTGTGGCAGTGGAGAACCTTTCCGCTAATCCAGCCAGTTCTTTATCCGTCTGTTGAGCTTTCAAGGTTATGAGAAGCCGATCATCCCGCCGGGGTTCGATTTGGAGCAAAGAACTGTTGGAGGGAACCTGGAACGTTCGCGAGTCCCCCTTGTGAACGATGCGCAAGCCGTGGAGTTTGATGGATTCGGTGTGTTCTTTCCGGCCGATGAGAACGGCTTCGCGGCTAATCTCGTGTAGTCGCGCCCCCATTATGCTGCCAATGGCGCCTGCGCCAAAAATTAGATATCGCGGCATAAGTGACCTGTGGTTTCCCCGCCAAGTTCCTTCAAGTGGAGGGCAAAATGTGCCCATTACTTCCAGGCTGCCGAATGGCATTCCCAGCTTGCATTATAAGAGAATTGCGAGCGGCTTCCCAATTGAAAAGACAGAATGGATCTTCAGAATGCCAAACTCAATTCATCCTTCATTATTGCAGTTGATCACCTAATCGGCTCAATTCGTCAGGTCAACCATCCCGCTCATCCCTTTTCGTGCCAGACTGAAGCTGTTTGAAAGGGGGAAAAATCATGAGCGAGATCGTGCGCTGCGAAAAACTCGGAAAAACTTACAGTTTGGGAAAGACGTCCGTTCAGGCTTTAAGTGAGATTGATTGCACGGTTGAATCCGGGGAATTTGTCGCCATTGCCGGACCTAGCGGCAGCGGCAAGACGACTCTCCTGAATTTAATCGGCTGCCTGGACAAGCCGGACCATGGGACTCTTCGTCTCGAAGGACGGGATGTCACCGCTGAAAACTTGAACAAATTGGCGGAATTTCGCGCAACCAGGCTGGGATTCGTTTTTCAAAACTTCAATTTGCTTCCGGTCTTGTCGGCCTTTGAAAATGTGGAATATCCGCTGTTATTGAACGGAATGGGAGCAGCCGATCGAAAGCGGCGCGCCATGGAAATGCTGGACCGCGTGGGACTGCTCAAACGCCGGCATCACCGGCCACAAGCGCTCTCCGGGGGAGAACGGCAGCGGGTTGCCATCGCGCGGGCCCTGGTAAGCCGCCCGGTGGTGGTCCTGGCCGATGAGCCTACCGCCAACCTCGATAGTCATACCGGACAAGAAATTATTGAGCTGATGCGAGATCTCAACGCTGAATCCAGTGTGACGTTTCTTTTTTCCACTCACGACTCTCGCATTATTCAAAAAGCGAATCGGGTCATTCACCTGCTGGATGGCCAAATTGTTTCTAATGGGTACGCAAAGGATGCCAGTACCAAAGAGCTGTTGTTGACGCAGAATTAGCCGGTTTTTTTCTTGTCGCTCGTCACTTGTCACTCATCGCCCGTCAATATCGGAAGGAGACAACCCCATGTTTAAATTTTCTCGAATCGCACTGCGCAACATTTTCCGAAATAAACGCCGCAGTCTCATCACGCTTTCCATTCTGACCTTTGGCTGCATGACCTTGATCATTACACGGGGTTTCATGGCCACCATGTTTGATGGGGCTCGCGAGAGCGCCATTTTGCAGGGGATCGGGCACCTGCAGGTTTACGACAGCCGGTTTTTGGACAAGGAAGAGGAGAAACCTCTCCAATATGGGATTGATCGTTACCAGGATTTACAGCGCACGATTGAGAAGGAAATACATGTGGGGGCGGCCGAGGCCCGGCTGGAATTCATGGGGTTGGTCAGCAATGGCGAAAAGTCGGTGGCTTTTATGGGGAGCGGCATCCAGGCCGATCGCCAAAAAAAAATGAAGATGCTGAGCAAGGTGGAGTCCGGAGAGGATCTCCTGGTGAGCCGTCAGCCCAATCCGGCACTGCTGGGGATTGCATTGGCCAAGTCGCTTAATGCCCATGTGGGAGATACGTTGACCCTCCTTTCCACCACCACCACCGGCGCCATCAATGGGATCGACATCAGCGTGGCGGGAACATTTACCACGGGATTCAAGGAAGCGGATTCCCGGCTGTTGACGGTCCGGCTGGAAACGGCGCAACGGCTCCTGGATACGAACCGGATTACCAAGTTAGTGGTAGGTTTGGAGAAGACCGATCTCACTGATCCCATGCTAGCCAGTTTTTCCAAAATGTTCCAGGGCAAGCTACCGGGTCTGGCTATAAAGCCTTGGTACGATCTGTCGCTGGTCTATAAACAGGTGGCAGCCACCTTTAACATCATTTTTGTCTTTTTGGGCTTGGTGATTTTTATTCTGGTGGTTTTGAGCAGCTCCAACACTATGATGATGGCCGTGATGGAGCGGATCCAGGAAATTGGCACTCTGATGGCCTTGGGGACGGCGCGCCGCCGGATCCTTCGGCTGTTTCTTCTCGAGGGCCTATACATGGGATTCCTGGGTGGGGGGGCGGGTGCGCTGCTTTCCTTCCTCTTTGGAAGTCTGCTGAACCGGGCTCAGATCATGGTTCCCCCACCTCCGGGAAATACGATGGGATTTCCCATTACGGTGCAGCACCTTCCCGCAACGTACCTGGGGGTTTTCATTCTGGCCATTTTCATGATGGGTCTGGCTTCGGTCCTGCCGGCGTTGCGCGGAGCGCGTCTGAAAATTGTCGATGCACTGGGGCACATATGATGATTTCCAAGTTCAGAGTGCAGATTGCGGAGTTCATGGCTTGGCAATGGAATATAGAAAGAAGGAATCCGCGGTGAGTTGTGCCTGGCTCAGTCATCTCTGCACATCCAACGAAGACTCTTTATTCTGGCTACTGAAATCCGCGATCTGCAATTTGAAATCCAGCGGCCTGGGCAAAGGAGAATCAATATGAACATTCCCGATCCAAAAATGAGACCATCCAAAAAATCATTAGTTGACCCAATAATTGAAAAGACTCCACAGTGCCGGACTCTACTCTTCGCACTGTTATTTTTCCCTCTCATCATTCCTCACATGCTGACTGCTTCGGATCGAACCTCGACTGGCCTTTCCGCGGCGGAGGTCCTGCAAAACTCGGATCTGCTCAGGAATGGAAAGGGATCTGCTGTAGTGCGCACCCGGATCACTTATTACAAAAATGGATCGATTGAACAGCAGAGTCTATTTGAGGTTTTCGCTCAAGGGGCCGAAAAGGCGCTAGTTAAATCCCTTGACCCTAACCAGCGCGGCCTGAGAGTCCTACTCCTGGGCGATGATTTCTGGATGACATTGCCGGATGTCTCCAAGCCGGTCCGGATTACTCCGCTGCAGCGCTTGGTAGGGCAGGCGAGCAATGGAGATGTGGCACGCACTTATTATGCTTCCGATTATACTCCCACGCTCTTGGGCGAGGAGAAACAAAATGGCAGGAATTGCGCGCTGTTGGAATTAATCGCCAAGCGCAAGGGCGCCACCTATCAGCGAATTCTTTATTGGGTGAACCTGGCGGACTTTACCCCGGTCAAGGCGGAGTTTTTCCTTTTGTCCGGCAAGCATTCCAAGTCCGCGGAATTTGAAGAGTATCGGACTTTTGAGGGACAAAGGATTCTTGCCAAACTGACCATCCACGACAAACTGGCGAGCAATGAGAAGACCACTCTGGAGTATCTCGATTACAAGAGGCGCGCCATTCCCGACAAATATTTCAACACGAACAAAATGTCGGAGTTTTAAGGCGTGGGTAAGCAGGATCAAAATGTCATCTGAAATAACCAGAATGACAGGGCTCAGGGTGCTGCCATGACGAAGGTTCGGTGCCATTTGCTATTGTTGTCCACGGTTTTCTTCCTGATTCCAACCGCGACCTATGGCGAATGGGACTGGCAGTTTTGGATTGCCAATGAATTCAATGCCTCCAGGGCGCGCGAGGACTCTCCGTGGAATCCTGGAGGAGAGCTTTTCGCCATCCCCGATTACGGCAACGATTTGGTGATTCACGGCATGCTTTCCTGGAGACTCAAAGAACGGCTGCATTTGCAAGGTTCGTTTAACGACCGCCTCTATTATGCGCAAAAAACTCAGCATCATTTTTACTGTAAAGAAGCTTTTGCCGTTTATTCCCTGACGAGCCGGTGGGATGTTGTCGCGGGGAAAAAAATCCAGCGCTGGGGGACCGGGTATGTGTTCAATCCTTCGGGGTTCATCGATCCTCCCAAAGATCTGCAGGATCCCCAGGACCGCCTTGATTTGCGAAGTGGAACGGAATTAATTGAGTTGGATTGGACGCGTGGAAGTCACGCCTTTAATTTGGTCTATACCGCGCCCCGATTGTATTTCACCCGGCAGCCGATCGGTTCCAGGGATTCGCTGGCGTTTCGCTACAATCGGCTGTGGAAGGGACTGGATTTTTCGTTTATGGGAATTGTTCCTTCGGCTGGCCCACATCGTTGGGGTGGGAATTTCTCTTATGTCGCCGGACAGAGTCTTGAATTGCATGGTGAGGTGGCGTGGAATCAAAGGGATAATTTCACGAATTACGGCGGGAATCGCCAGGGAATCCTGAAATCGGTGCTGGGCATGAATTATACATTCCGCAACGGCTGGAATGTAATTGGGGAGTGGTGTTACGACGGGGAAGGTTTGAGCCACCTGGCGGAGAAAACTATTTTTGCGGAAGCAGAAGCGTTGACCTGGGAGTGGAAACAGGATGGATTGGGGCCGTCACTGCTCAACCCGGCCTTTTTGCGATTCCTGCAATTACAGCAAAGTTATACCCAAATGCCAGCCGGTCAAAATATGCTGTTCCTGATGGGAGGACATTTCTGGCTGCACAACCGGCTGGGAGTTCAGGGGATTTTACTCGGAAATCTTTCCGATTTCTCCAGGGCAGTCATTCCACAGGCCAGCTACCAATTCAAAGGCCATTGGAATGTTTACCTGAGAACCAGCTTTTTTGGAGGAAAATCCCAAAGCCAATACGGGAGCCTGCCGGTACAAGCCACGCTCAGCCTGGGATTGCGCTATAGCTTCTGATCGAGGTGGAGCGGGGGCTGGGTGCACGCTCGCGAAGGAAGCTTGGTTGGCGTGGCAATGTACGAGGGGTGACCTCGTCTCGCTCGAGCCTTCCACCCTCAGGGAGAAAAGCGCGCGTTTCACTCGCGGAATTATTCCAATCGGATCGTGCCTTTCCTTTTATCGATTCTTCAATCCGAAGTTCAATGCCCCCTCGGGGCAACTGTTGACACAGAGGCCGCACGAGGTGCAATCGGGAAGCCACCCTTTTTTTTCTTCGAGGAGAGGCTCCAGAGAGGGGCAGGGAGAGGCTTTCAGGCAGGCGTGACAAGAAGTGCAGCGCTCCTTGCGAAACCGGATTCCCAGGAAGGAAAATCGTTCCAGCAGCCAACTGGCCAGGCCGATTGGGCAGATCACATAACAGTAAGGACGGTAATAGAACAGCGACACCAGCAGTAAGAGGCCGAGACCGAGCGTTACATCAAAATAATCCAGCTCCCAATGCATCAACTCAAAAGCATTGATGCCGCCATAAAGGTAGACACCGTAAATCGCGAGTCCCAAGACAAAAGCCGCGAACAGGTAAACACGAATCCAGTTGGTCAATCGGAATGGGAGATTGGGCGCCTTCTTCACCCAGCGGATGCTATAAACTAATTCCTGAAGAGCGCCCAGGGGGCAAGCCCAGCCACAGAAGAGTTTTTTCCCGATGAGGCTCAGTCCCAACATCACACACAACGAGACGATCAGGATCTGTGGGTAAACCCCCCGCAGGATGACCATCTGTAGGAGTCTTCCCAAAGAACACAGGGGGCTGGGATGCATGCCCAAGGTCCGGTCCAAAGATGGGACCAGGATAACGATGATCCCACCCAAAACAAAGAACGCCGTGAACAAAATGGAGTTTCGAATCCAGCGTTTAATCCGATTGCGGAATAGTAATGTCAGCCCCAGCGCCACCAGAAGGTAATAGACCAGGTACTTCCATGCCCAGGGAACCATATGTCCTCCTAAGAAAATAGCGTGGATGGAGGCGGGGTGCCCCCACCCCGTCTCGGTTTGCCAAGCCTGCTGAGACGGCCTGAGGGCAGGCCGCCTCCATCATCCCTAGAAAATCCCAGCTAGGCAAAGGTGGAGCGGGCACGAGTGACCGCCGTCACCGGTGCACGCTGGCTCGGCAGGCGAGGCTGGCCAAGCGACGCGCGAAGGGTGACTTCGTCACACTCGCGCGTCCTACCTTGTTTTCATCCTCTTGTTGAGTCAGCCGCGCTGGCATGTGCAGCTTCTCAGAAAAATTCCCCCTTCAAAATGGGAATAAATTTTAATCCTCTTGTTGAGACAGTCGTGATGGTAGGTTTAGCTCACTTGAAAATCACGTCCAGGGGACTATACAAAAATTTCGCTGGGACATCAAGAATGGCTGGCCGAGCGAGCGCAATCGACCGTGATTGAAAAAGTCTGCTGCGATTGTGAAAAAAGTGGGAACCGGACTCCGTCCGGAGACGTCGGGTTTACTGTGCGAGTGACGACAGTCCACGAGGGTATTGTATACGGTTGTACCAGCTTGTCGTGCTTTGGCGGTAAATGTCCCGGCTGGCATGGTCCAGATGACGGTCAATCCGGTTTCGCTCGCGCGGAGTGATGACTCCGTCTTTCGAGGCCCACCGTCGTTCTCTGCAGATTCGGTTCACTTCCTTCTGCAGTTTTCGGGATTCCCGCGGAGTCAATTCGCCACTACGAATGCCTTGTTGAATCCGTCGTTCCTGGTTTAGTTGACGATTGCGAAAAGTGTCGGCCATCGATGAACCCAAGCTGATCAGGACGACAGATCGATTGAATAATGTTCTCTTTATCCATGCCTTGCCCATTATCTTTCTCCTTTGCAAAATAAGTTCCTGATTGCCGGATTAAACCCTTGACGATGGAAATGTTGCGCGCGGGCACTTTTTTTTTCTCCGGGAATGCCTTAATGATTTAGCATTGATGTGTCGGCCATGCCGCTATTCAAGGTGGGACGCGCGATCCGGCTCCTATTTGTTCTGCCAGCCCGGCTGGTACAACAAGAGAATGAAAACGGGATGATGGAGGCGGCCTGCCCTCAGGCCGTCTAAGCAAGCTTGGCAAACCCAGACGGGGTGAGGACACCCCGCCTCCATCCATGCTATTTTCTAGGGAGTCACCCATGCCAGCGCGGCTGGCACAACAAGATGATGAAAATTGGTTCGAGCACGGGCAAAAACTCTGGTAAACCATGCTGTTTTTTGCCCGTGGCACCCTCGTGTTATATCAACAACTTACAGCGATTTTCTGAGGAGGTTTGATGAACTCAGACATTCAAATATATTCCGATTTGGAAGAAGTCAGCCATGCCGCCGCCGCCTCGATTTTAAATATAGCGGCCTTATCCATCCAACAACGAGGGAAATTCCTCATTGCTCTTTCCGGCGGCGAAACATCGCGCCGCACCTACGAGCTTTTGGCCTCCAACGAATTTCGCGGGGTTGTCGATTGGGGGGGATTCCACATATTTTGGGGAGATGAACGCTTTGTCCCGCCTGATGACTCCCGCAGCAACCAGCGGATGGCAAGTGCAGCCTGGCTTAAGCACGTTCCCATTCCCGTTGACCAGATTCATCCCATCCCGTATTTTCCCGATGCTTTCACTGCGGCATTGGCTTACGAAAATGTGTTGCGGCAACAATTTTCCGTTCATGAAACCGGTTTTGACCTGACAGTTCTAGGTTTGGGAGAGGATGCTCACACGGCCTCCCTTTTCCCGCGGAATCCGGTTTTGACGGAGACGGAGCGCTGGGTCTGTTCTGTTCAAATTCCTGGACACGGCGTCCCGCGCATAACCTTGACTCCCCTCATACTCAATCGGTCCCGTCAAATCCTCTTCTTGGTTTGTGGGCCTGGAAAAGCCAAAGCCCTCAAGAATACTTTCCATTCTCCTGAGAATCCAATGCTCTATCCGGCCCAATTGATTCGCCCGGCGGCAGGGCGGATCCAGTGGCTGGTTGACAGAGAAGCAGCTTCTCTGGTCGTGAATTCCCTGTAATGTTTTTTCATGAGAATCCGATAATTGTTACCGGATGACTCTTTTGTTACCGAAGGACTGTCTTATGATCCGACATTCGCCGATGCGTGTGAAAAATGCCTGTCCTCTCTCAGCTGTTTCCCTTTGCAGGGCGGGAATTATTGTCCTGGTGCTGTTGTTCGGCTTTAAGGTGGACGGGAATTCAGCGCAAAAAGAAGAGGCGGTCCTGCCCGGAGAGGCCCTATTCATGCTGCGGGATGGAAATGACCGCTTCATTAATAGTCGCTTCAAGCAGCGAGATTATGTGCGGGAACGCAAAGAACAATTGCAGGGGCAACACCCGTACGCGATTGTCCTGACCTGTTCGGATTCGCGTGTTCCTCCGGAAATCCTATTTGATGAGTCCCTGGGAAAACTTTTCGTTGTGCGCGCGGCCGGAAACGTCCTGGATCCAGTACTACTGGGGAGCGTCGAATATGCCGCTGAGCACTTACACGTCGGCTTGCTGGTGGTGTTGGGGCATGAATCTTGCGGCGCCGTCAAGGCCGCGGTGGAGGGTGGAGAAGTGAAGGGGAACTTGGCTCAGCTTGTGAAAAAGATTTCCCCCGCCGTGGAACGCGCCAAAAAGAAGAACCTCGACGGAAGCGGCACATTGAACGAAGCCATACAGGAAAATGTCCGAGGGCAGATGCAGATCGTGATGAGTGATAGCGCCCTGCTGCGCGAATTGATCGATGCGCAGAAACTCTGGATCGTGGGCGGAGTTTATAGCCTGCAAACTGGCAAAGTGTCCTGGCTTTTTGCCGGAGCCAATGGCAGTCCAATCGAGCAGCCGGCGATTCATCCCAATAAAGAGTAGTCTTACGATTTCGAGCCATGGCCTTCAGCATCCGACGACATCAATCGCATCCCCGGACCAAAGTGGATTGGCCCGTGGAATATGCCGTCTATTCAGACACACGTGGAGTGATCCATGAACGCAGCAAATTGGTGGATTTCAGCAAAGCGGGAATTTGCTTTCTGACGATGTGTGACCTGGAAGTGGGAATGGAATTGACGTTTTATTTAAAGATGCCCAACCATGAGGATGATCCCGTGACGCTTCGAGGGGAAGTAGTTCGAATAGATGAAAAAGCGGATATTTGCCAGATGTTCAGAGCCGTTGGGGTGAAGTGGACTCCGGATACGACGCTACGCCTCCTCTTTGATGAGTAAGTTGAACTCCAGGCAAATTTTTTTATCCCCTTCCTGTTTTTTCCAATCTAAATAGAGTCTATTTATAAAGTCCGTTTTCGGCAAATAATGAGAAAGCTGGCAAAAGCGGCACATCTTGTAGGGCGGTTGTGTCAACCGCCGGCTCTGCTTCCCCGGCGTTTTACAAAAACGCCCTACAAGGAAGGTGATTCCGCTCAGCTCAAAATTATGCCTTTATACAAAGACTCTAAATAATCCAGAGGGAACATCTGGCGGGGCGGATTTCGTCGATCCGGCCGTCTTAGAAAAGCCAACGGAAAAGAGACGGCGCGTGCAGGTGCAATCACGCCCCACCAAAATGTCCCGCATGATCACTTCGTTTTTCCCGCCGCGTTCTTAAAATCACCAGCCTTGACGATGGAAATTTTTGCGATATCAAAGTGACGCCGCATGGCCGCGACAATTTGATCCGGCGTTAAAGTTTGAATTTTGTTTTCTATTCCCGCATCCCAGGCCAGCGTTCGGTTGAGGAAGAGATAGTTGGTCAATTTCCCGCAAAGCGCATTGTCCTGGGCCCGGCTGACTTGTTGCGCCTGAAGATAGCCGGATTTGGCGGCGGAGACTTCCTCGGCGGCGAATCCATCTTTTAAGGCACGAGCCATCTCTTCTTGGAATGCGGTTTCAAGCCGGCTTGTGTTCTGGGGCGCCAGAATGGCATACATCATCCAAACCCCAGACTTGTCCAAGGCGCTTACCTGGAATTGAGATCCCACCCCATAACTAAGGCCTTCTTTTTGGCGGATGCGAGTGGCGAGCCTTGAATTTAAGAATCCTCCACCCAACATGTAATTCCCCAGCACGAGAGCGGGATAATCAGGATCGTCGTCCCGCAGGTCAAAATTTTGGCCCGCCAGAAACATCGCGTTCGGTTTGTCGGGGGTTTCGAGGGAACGATTGATGACGGCGACATCGTTGAACAGGCTGGGCACTCGGGTAAAGGATCGGGGGCTCTTCCAAGTTCCAAAAAGCTCCTGCAATAGATTGCCAATGGCTTTGTCATCAAAATCACCCACCACGGAAATCTCCAAGCTAGATCCGCCGTAGAAATCTTGGTAAAACTTGCGAACCCTTTCCAACTTGAGTGCTTGGGCTTCCGCTGTTTCTTCTTCCAGGGAGGCGATATAACGAACATCGCCTTTAGGGTAAGGGCGCATATGACGCTGAATCTCCAGCACCGCAAGAGCTTGTGGATCACTGCGCTGTTGGTCCAACTGGGCCAGCCACTCTTGGCGCATGGGTTCAAATTCCGACTCGGGGAAAGAGGACTCGCGCAATACTTCCGCCAAAAGCTTCAACACTTCCACCAAATTTTCCCGCTGGGTTTCCAGCGTGGCATTGGCGCCCGTGGAAGATCCCGTCACCATCACTCTGGCCTTTAGCCGGTCAAATTCATCGTTGATTTGTTGGCGGGTATGTTTAGTGGTCCCGCGCATCAACATTTGGCCAACGGCTTCAGCCACGAAATTCAGGTTTTTCAAGCTCTTTTCGTCGCCGAAATGCAAAGTCAACTGCGCCACCACGGTGGCTCCGCGGGTTTTCTTCGAAAGTAAAGCTACTTTCATTCCAGAAGGCAGGGAGGAACGCGTCGTGCGTGATTCGATGTTGGCTGGGGAGGGATCGAAAGCTTCTCCCGCCGATACCGCCGCGGTCCCTTTGTAGTCCTTAACCAAAGCTGCCACATCTGGCGTCGGAGGAATTTCCGCGCGGTCCGGCGTCTTAGTGGGATAAAAAAGGCCAAGCGTTCGATTGGATGATTTCAGATAAGTGTCCGCTGCCCGCTGGACATCATCCAGCTTTACCGCTTTCAGATGATCGCGATGGATAAAGAAAAGCCTCCAGTCACCCATGGCGACCCACTCGCTGAGCGCCAATCCAATCCGGTCGGTATTGTTGAGAACCAGGTCAAAATTTTTCAGGGCCGCCGTGCGTGCCCGTTCCAATTCCTCTTTGGTGATGGGTTTCGAGGAGACTTTCTCCACGGTATCGAGCAAAATGTCGCGGGCCTCCTCCAACGAACTCCCTTCGCGCACTTCGGCATTGAATTCCGCCACGCCGGGATTGCGCAATTGATAGCTCCCGCCGCCAATGGAACTGGCTTTCTTGGCCTCCACCAGCGCTTTATAAAGCCGCCCGGAAGGAGTGTCTCCCAATATGCTGGTCAACAGGTCGATGGCGGCTCCATCCGGGCTGGAACCAGAGGGAATGTGATATGCAGCGGCGATTAACTGAGTGTCTCCCACGCGGCGCAAAACCACCGTCCTTTCTCCATCCTGGGTGGGTTCGGCAGTGTAAAACTTGGGCAGAGGGCGAGCCGGTTTGAGAATCGCTCCGAATTTCTGGGCGATGAGCGCCAATGTCTTGGATTCATCAATCTTTCCCGCCACGAATAAGACGGCGTTGTCAGGCTGATAATAGGTCCGATAAAAGGCTTGCAGCCGCTCAATGGGGACATTTTCAATGTCGGAGCGGGCGCCGATGGTTGATTTCCCGTAGTTGTGCCAGAGGTAGGCAGTGGAAAGAACCCGCTCATCCAGCACCTGGCCGGGGCTGTTTTCCCCCATTTCAAACTCATTGTGGACCACGGTCATTTCACTGTCGAGATCTTTTTTGGAGATGAAAGAGTGGACCATGCGGTCAGCTTCAAGATCGAGGGCCCAGTCCAGATTGACATCCGTGGCCTGAAAAGTTTCGAAATAATTCGTTCGATCGAACGAGGTGGTTCCGTTGGGACGAGCTCCGTGTTCGGTCAATTCCTGGGGATATTCGTGTGTTTGGGCGACCCTTTAAACAGGAGATGCTCCAATAAATGGGCCATGCCGGTCTCGCCGTAATTTTCCACGGCGGAACCTACTTGGTACGTGACGTTGACGGTAATGGTCGGCTTGGTGGATTCAGGAAAAAGCAAGACTCGTAAACCATTGGAGAGCCGATATTCAGTGAATCCTTCCACTGAAGTCACCTTCTCCACTCCCGTGGGAAGAGGAGCGTTTTTGACGGGGGCTTGCGCGGCAGCCTGTGCCAAGGCGCTTCCTGACCCGCCATAAAAATGCAGGCCAAAGACAAATACCAGCAAGAAAATCAGCCTGGAGAATCTTCGCAATCGATAAAACATTTTGAACCCTCCGATGGAGTCAATGAAAATTGCGGTCCCAGCCATAAAGCGAGAGAAAAAGATACAAAAATCAAATTTATCTTATCGTTATCACTCGTGCCAGGCAAGAATGGAAAAATAGGCGCGAATATAATCCCATCTTTATTTTCTTCATTCGAAGGGGGGACGGAAAAAAAAGGTGATACTTTTGCAACTTTTATCCCTTTGAGTGCACTTATCATAGTGACGCCATGATGAGCCACCCTGGCAGCGGTTTGTGAATCGCCAGGGGGGCCATATTATTTGTCAGGAGGAAATTATGAATATTGCTGGCAAGCAGGTATGCATTTTTTTGGCAGGATGCCTTTTGCTATTCCCTTTGTTCCTTTTCGGACAAGATTTTGAAAAGAATTACAATTTGCCCGCGGGATCAAAAATCAGTGTAGACAGTGTCTCCGGAGACATCACCGTAACTGGATATGCCGGATCTTCCATCCACGTCAAAGCGATTAAAGAAGGCTACGACAAGGATAAAGTGCAGGTGGTGGACAACAGTACTTCCAACCGTTTGGAACTGAAGGCTGAATATCCGCACAGTTGTAATTGTGAGGCCAGCATCCGGTTCATCCTGGAAGTTCCATCCGGAACGGAGTATCTGTTTGACACCCTCTCAACAGCCAGTGGCGACATTGCCGTTTCTGGCGTGAAAGGTACGGTCTCCCTCCGCTCCGCCAGTGGAGACCTATCCGCAAGACAAATTTCCGGGAAACTGGATGTTAATACAGCCAGCGGCGATGTGAAGTTGGACCGAATTATCGGCTCAGTAGTAGCGAAATCGGTTAGTGGAGATGTGGAAGTGGATCTGGAACAATTGCAGGGTTCCGACCCGCTTAGCTTCAAGAGCGTAAGCGGGGATGTGGTTATTGCGGCGCCCGCCAATCTGGATGCGGAAATTGAGATGAAGACCCTCAGCGGCGACATGACCACCGATTTTCCTCTGACGATAGAATCCGCGCAATTTGGTTCGCAGAAGGGAGCCACCGGCCGGATTGGGCAAGGGACGCATAAAATAGAGGTCAAAACAGTCTCCGGAGATGTCCGGCTGAAGAAGTCATCTTGAAAATAATAAGGGTTTATTCTCCAAGGGATGAAAGTTAATTGAACCGCCAACAGATTTAATGCAGATTCTTCCACAAGCTAGGTCGTTGGTCTGTTGGCGGTTTCTCATTTCCTAATACGGCGGAATTAAGAGCGGAACGCATTATTCAATTTCTTCACCTTAATTCCGCCTGCTTCCGATAATCCCTGGAAACCAAACACAATCATCCTCAAGCACTCGATTCCTCTCTTCCGCGATCTAGTTTTTTTCATTCCTTCGCCGAAATAAATTGGTTTTGAGAACCGCTTGCTTTTTGAAGAGAATTCTCTATGATTATGGTCTAATTTAGATAAGGTTGGTCAATCATGGCTGAGGTTTCCTTCAAAGTTGACAAGGGTCCAAAGGGCGGCTATTTGGCGTACATCTCCATCACCAGCCCGGTCCTTGGGAAAAGCAGCGGGAAATGGCATGTTGTGGCTCCGGACGACCATGAGGGTGAAGTGGCTTATGAGTACCCCTTCATCATCTCCGCCGAAAATGCCGCGAAGAAACGGGCCATTAAGTTGATTGAAAAAGTGGAATTAATGGAATTGGCCGCCGGTATTGTCAAACGGCCGGAACCCCGCTCTACCGGCAAGAGAAAGAAGCGCTAAAGATTGGGCGGCAAATAACCGCCGGAATCCGCCGAGAAGAAAAAATAGTCCCCATTGTACAATCCCTATTCTTGCGGGATACTCCTTCCAATTGGCAATCTCCCGAAACAAAGAGTCAAACTGGCTCCGCAAAAAGTCGACGACAAAAGCTCAACATGCCGGGATTTCCCTCAAGACCATGGGGATGGTGTTCTCAAGTTAGCTGATTTTCGAGTCCGCTGTAGCGATTACTTCCGCGCCTGCTGGCTTGGAATCATGCGACGGGTGACTCCGTCACAAGTGCGTATTCCACCTTGTATTGCTTTGCCGATGTGGGCTGAGCCAGCAAACACAAGGGTGGATCGCACGACTCTACGCACTGTTCTGCAAGCCAGGCTGGCAGAGCGAACGCGCGAAGATCGCGCGTTCCACCCTTATGCTTTGGCGATTCCTCCTGGGTTTCCAATAGGTAAGGATCTTTCGAAGTCGTGGTTCAGCCAGTCTGTGCAACTGCTTCACCCCCTCGCACTCTAAATCAATCAACGGGAAGTCCCGTCATTTCTATGGCATTGGAGATCATGCTATAATTCCCTCGATGGATGGACGAGGCCGGAAGAGTGAGTTCGAGCAGCGGATTTCACGGGCCATGATCTTCGATTACCGGCAAGGATAGCCAGGGACTGAATCTTGCGAGCCATGGCGGCTTGCTCTCTTCATCTATCATTAAAGGGGACAGTTTTCATGTTTCAAAAGGCTGGGTTCATGGACTTAGAGGATCCAACAATCGAGGAGGAAGTTTCCGAAGAAGAGGAAGCTATAGACGGTGAACTCATCCCCGCGGATTCAGACGGGGAATTGGGTGAGGCGGAGCTTGAATCTCCCGGTCAGGTGCTGGTGGAGCCGGATCATTCCCCCCAGAACTTGGTCCGGTATGATCCGCTGCGCCGCTATCTTTGGGAGATCCGCAAATATGAACCGCTCTCTCCCGAAGATGAGCTCTATTGGGCCCGCCGCTACCGGAAGGACAAAAGTCCGGAAGCCGCCCGCCGTTTGGTGACCACAAACTTGAAATTGGTCGTAAAGATCGCCTACCTTTACCTTCGGGTCCACTCCAATATGATGGATTTGATTCAGGAGGGGAACATCGGTCTTCTCCAAGCCGTGCGGAAATTCGATCCCGACAAAGGGGCGCGCCTGCCCACTTATGCGAGTTGGTGGATTAAGGCCTACATCATCAAATTCATTCTCGACAATTTCCGCATCGTCAAAGTGGGGACCACCAATGACCGGCGTAAAATCCTCATGAATTTGCGCAAGGAAAAACTGCGGTTGGAGGAGCGGGGAATTGTGGCCACGCCGGAACTGATTGCCGAATCGCTGAACGTCAGCGCGGCCGATGTGGTGGATGTGGAAAAATCCATGTCCGGACGCGATCTTTCCCTGGATCAACCGCTCTCGGAGGAGCCTGGACCGAGTTATCTGGACACTCTGGCCTCCGCCGAACAGCTGATTGATGAAAGATTAGCCTCCGGCGAGTTGAAAAATCTAATTGAGGAGAAATTCAAGGAGTTCGCCGCTACCTTGTCGCCAAGGAATCGGATCATTTTGAAAGAGCGCCTCATTGCCGAGGAACCTGCCACCTTGCAGGCTATTGCCGACCGATATGGGATCACCCGGGAAGCCGTTCGCGTGGCAGAAAAAAAGCTTATTGGAAAAATCAAAGATTACATGAAGACGGCTCTGAAAGATATTAGCGAAATCGATTTCCGCCTCGGCGATTAGGGTTCTTCAAGAGCTGACGACTCAGAGGTAGTTCCATTCCGTGGACAAGGGGGAAGGACGCGTTCCTCGTCAGCACAACAAGAAGATGAAAATGGAATGATGGAGGCGGCCTGCCCTCAGGCCGTCAGACCGTGATTGGCAAGCCCTGGCGGGGTAAGGGCACCCCGCCTCCATCCACGCCGTTTTCTGTGGAGCTTATAGATTCATGGAGGGACCCGCCTTGCATTTGCACCCTCTTTCCAAATTCTGCTTGCTTCATCCAGGCATCCTTTCTTTTTCGCGTCCATTCCAATAGATGAACAAGCAGGATGAAGCTAACAAGAGGCGGTAGCCCGTTCGCTATTCTTGAAGTGGGTGCAATTCAAAGTGCGGCAGAATAGAGAGCGAGACGGATCTGATCATATGCATGGGAAGGCGAGCCCGCCGTGTGTGCCATGTCTGCCCAAATCAGTTCAGCGGGAGCCGTACCCTCCCGCAAGTTAGCCTGAGCGGCAAAAGTCGACGACTTTGATTCAAGTTCTGAAATGAGAATCAGTAAGTTCATATAGTCTTTGGCGAAGTGTCGCTAGCGCTCCTTTCAGCCGATCAGCGCAACTGGTTCACCCTGTCGCACTTTGAATTGCACCCTTCTGAGTTAACCGGATTGACTCTGCTCCCTGTTTCCATTACGATTTCATTATATAGAGGAGATGAAATTACATGCCGAAATATGATCGAAAAGCCAAAAACAAGCGGCAGTATTGGATGGCCGGGCTGGCTTTGGCGGGTTTGATGACCTTATTCTGGTTTCTCCGCGGAGAAGTAGGGGCGCAAGAGAATTCCTCAAAATCTGCTCAGGACCGGATTGAGCAGGGGGGGCCGCAGAAGACGGAAACCGAGACGGTGGCCACTCCCAAGAAAGCTCCGGCTCCCAAAAAGAAACGGGTCACCACGCCCAAACCGGAGGGGGCTCCCAAAACCGAGGACAACTTTACCCTCGCCGTGGATGTGGATTTGGTGAACCTCGATGTGGTGGTCACCGACAAGCAAGGCCGCTTTATTCCCAATCTGACCGAAAAGAATTTCAAAGTTTATGAAGATAAAGCCGAACAGAAAATCACCAACTTTGCTCCCACGGCCGCCCCTTTGACTGTGGTGCTTTTGATTGAATTTGGCCGCACCTTCGCCTATTTCTTCGACGATGTGGTTCAGCCCGCTGCCCAGTTCATTCAGATGTTGCGGCCCAGCGATTGGTGTGCGGTGGTGGCCTATGATTTGAAGCCGGAAATTCTCTCCGATTTTACCCAGGATCGCAACGAGCTGTTTGGCTCTCTGCATCGGCTGCGCATCGCGGGTTTTAGTGAGACTAACCTTTTCGATGCCTTGCGCGATACGCTGGACCGGCTGGATGAAGTGGATGGGAAAAAAGCCGTATTGCTGTTGAGTACCGGGGTAGATACCTTTAGCCGGATTACCTTTGACGCGATACTGAAGAGGGTCAACCGGACTGATGCAACCATTTATTGCGTGGGGATGGGACAATTTGCTCTTACCTATTTTGACTCCAGGGGCATGATGGGCCCAATTGACCGATTAACTTTTTTACAGGGGGAAAACCAACTGAAGACTTTTGCCTCTCGCACGGGGGGGAAGGCCTGGTTTCCCCGCTGGCAGGCGGAGTATTTGAACATCATGCAGCAGGTGGGGGTCTCTTTGCGAAATCAATACAGTCTGGGATATCAATCCACTAATCCCAACAAAGATGGAAAATTTCGCAAAATTAAAGTCGATGTAGTGGATGAAAGCGGCACCGTAGTTAAGAACTTAGCTATACAGGCGAAGGAAGGCTATCAGGCTGCCAAGGGGGGATAATGGGCCGGGAATGCCTTTGGAGAGTCTGGTGTATGCAATAGCAAGAGGCAGTCATTTGAACAGCTGAGGATTTCTTACGTGGGCAAGGGGGAGGCCACGGAATGGTGGCTGATCGGTAGTTCAACCTTCGGCGGGATAGTCCCGCTCATGATGGTTGGTTTGTAATATCTTTGATTGTCCTCCCCGATTGTTTACCCTTCAGTGTCTGTCGTTTACAGCCTATTGCCTACTGTTTGCCGCCTACTTCACTCTCCCGAGGTGCATCATGGTTCTGCGCAAAGCTGCGGTCGCCGGGCGGTTTTATCCATCCAATCTGGAATCCCTTAAAGAAGAAATTTCCAGCTATGTGGGAACTCCACAGCCACTGATCCGTGCTTGTGGAATCGTGGTTCCACATGCCGGGTACATGTACTCGGGACATGTGGCTGGAGCCGTTTTCTCCAAACTCATTCTCCCCGAGCGCTACATCATTCTTTGCCCCAACCACACGGGGCTTGGGGCTCCACTCTCCATCATGTCCTCGGGCCAATGGGAGATTCCCTTCGGAAAAATAGAAGTCGACACGGAGTTGGCCAATAAGCTGGTGCGTCATTGTCACCTGCTTACCGAAAATTCCGAAGCGCATAAGTTCGAGCATTCGCTGGAAGTCCAACTCCCCTTTCTTCATTACCTGAGGCCGGGCTTCAAATTTGTTCCGATCACCGTGGGTTCCGTGGGTTTTGCCTCTTTGGAGCGGTTGGGAAAAGGAATTGCCGAGACGCTCGGGGAGTTGGTGGAGGAGGTGCTTGTGATTGCCAGCAGCGACATGAATCACTACGAAGCGGATGACGTGACGCGTGGCAAGGATAAACTGGCGATCGACCGGATACTGGCGTTGGATCCCAAGGGGCTCTATGACACCATCAAAGCCAACTCCATCAGCATGTGCGGCTATGGTCCCGCCATCGCGATGCTTTATGGAGTCCAGACTGGCCGCCCGCTGAAGGCGGAACTGATCAAATATGCCACCTCCGGGGACATCAACCAGGAACGGCGCGAAGTGGTGGGTTATGCCGGAATCGCGGTATCGACCGCCTGAGCCGCTTGTCCCCTTTCAGTCAGCAGAGTGGAAGCACATTCCTTATGGTGAGATCTCCTCAGTAAATCCAAGCTAAGCAAAGGTGGAGCGGGCACTCTGTGCACGCTGGCTCGGCAGGCGGAGCTGGCCAGGCGACGCGCGACGGAGCGCGCGTCCCACCCTTAATGTCTATTTTCATCATCTTGTTGTGCCAGCCACGCTGGCATGGGAGGCTCCTCAGAAAATCCCCCTTCAAAGGGGGAATAAATTTTCATCCTCTTGCTATGCAGCCGCGCTGGCATGAGTGGCTCCTTTCAAAAATCGCCTCCACCGGAGGGGTCGCGGACTTCAGTCCGTGGGGGTGGGTTCCAATAATGGAAGGCTTTCCCGAATTGACCCCCCCCTTCCGTCCGTCGGCTGACGGACGGATTCCCCTGAAGGCGTGAAAAAATTAGGGATTAGACGGGCTTGTTTTTTGTGACGATTAGAAAAATTCAACCGGGTGCGAACATTTTCATGTCATTCCCTCTTCCCAATCCGAAGATCCCTGGGACCGTAGTACTCTTTTCCCCCTCGCCAGCGCCTTTGAAAGCGCGAAACTCTGGACGCTTGGGTTTAGGCCGGGCTTTGCCTTGGGATCAGGGGCCCTCGCCGACAGCAGCGGATCCATTGCTGAATGTTGTAGCTCAAACAGGCCCACAAAATTTCCAGCGAGACCTTTTTCAACCCCCGCACTCGGAATTGCCGCAATTTCATTTTCTCTTTGATCCAGGCATTGGTGAATTCGGCCAGCGGGGCCCGTTTCTTGTAAAGTTGCTGGGCTTGGGGGGTCTGCATCTTCTCTTGAAAGGCCTTCACTTCGGGGGCGGCCTCAATCTGGACCAGCGAACGCCCCTTTCGAGTGTTCGGGCAACAGTGCGACTGCAGGGCACAGGTCCGGCAGGTCGAGGCGGTGGCTCGATAGCGATGCCGGGTCTGAAAAGGTCGGTCTTCACTTCCTTCGTAACTCAACAGTTGGCCGGCTGGACATTGATACGCGTTCGACCCCGGCTGATACCGAAACGCTTCGGGATAGAAGGCCGGATCCAGTTGACGCCGTTTCAGATTCTGTTGTCCCGTGTCCTTCCGATCGACCCAGGGGCCAATCAGGTCAATCTCTTGCTGATCCAGGGAAACCACATTAGCCTGCGAGATATACCCTCCGTCGACCAGCATCTGTTCCGGTTTTTGCTCCAGATTGTTGACGATCTGATCGACCGCCGGTTGCAGTTGGGCCACGTCGGCGGCCTCCTGGGTGACCGCCACCCCCACGACCATCCCGGCCTGTTCGTCGGTGGACAATTGCACGTTGTAAGCGGGAATAAAACCGTCATGTCCCGTCCGCATGATCCGAGCCTCCGGATCGCTCTCACTGACCCTCGGTTGTTGGCTCGACGGGTCTGGTTTGCGCTGTTGCAGCTGGGCCAGCTGCCGTTGCGCCTCTTCCAGCCGTTCGACTCGTTGGCGAGCGGCCCGCTGCCGTGCCTGCTGGCGCCGGGCGCTCTGCTCTTCCGATCCGGCTTCGCTCAGCTGCCCGACCAGTTCCCGCGCCTGCTGCAAATGACGCTCCAGCGTCTCTCCCCGGCGGAAGCTCTTGTCCGAGGCCAAGGCCCGGATTTTGCTGCCGTCATGGGCCACTCGTTTCAGCCGAATCAGCTGCTGGCGGCTCAGCACTCCCAACAGCTGGGCAAACAGCTCCCGCAGTTCCGCCTCCCGGCTGCCGCGAAAGTCCGACAGCGTGTGATGGTTGATTACGTCCAGTCCGGTCAGCCACTGAAAGGCGGGATCGTAGCTGCAGCGTTGCTCGATTTCCCGCGCCGAGCTGATCCCTTTGCTGTAGGCATAAACCCACACACAGATCAACAACTGGGGATCCCAGGCCGGTCGGCCCGCTTGCCCGGCCACGGCCTCAATCTTGGCCTCGTAGGGGCTCAAGTCCAACTGTCCGACCATCTGCCAAATCATCCGGGCCGGATGGCGCAGGGGAATCAGCTTCTCGACATCCACCATCCGCAAGACCAATTGGGCCCGGTTGGCGGTCTTCACCCGGCTCATCGGACGAACCGGGGCGTTTTGCGGGGAAGACTTAGCAGCGTCCATGGGCCCCCTTGCGGGCCGCCGCGGCTGCCTCGATGCGCTTGATGACCAGCGTGTGCTTGTCTTCCAGGATCCATTCGATGGTCTCGCTCTTTTCCATCTCCAGGGCTTGGGCTAGCGGCGCCGGGCAGATCAGGTAAAATTGCTTTTGCCCCTTGGCCCGCTCGATGACTTGAACTTTGGATTGATAACCCATGCGGCACTCTCCGCGTCAAAGATGGAAAAAGTATACACCTAGCGATATCGCTAGTCAATCTTTTTTTGACTTTTCGCGATTTTTTCACGCCTTCCCTCCGTTGGAGGGGATTCATCCCATCACTTCATTCTCATAATCTTGTTGTGAGGGACACACCGTCAGGCGCCGCTCCTCTGAAGGATTCTGATTGACTGGCCATTGTTTTATTTTCCCTGGCCAACCGCATGGAGTGTCACCGACTGATCATCTCGGCTTTGCTTGTTCTGGCCCGCGATTGCTACCCTCAAAATTCTTCTTTGGATTTTTCGCGCCAGAATCAATCAGCGATTGCGCGCTGCTGCCCGGCCATTATCATTGCTGCCTGATGAAGAGCGTGACTGGGATTGGCCGGATGCTGCCTCGTTGCGCGATGGAGCAGAGCTTGCCGGCGGTGTAATTACCACGGCCGGAGGAGGTGCGGGCGGAGCTATGGTCGGCGGGCTCACAGAACGGTTTCGGCCGTTGCCGTCGGAAGAAGAAGGGATCGAAGGGGATACAGGAGCCGGGGCGGAAGAGGGATTGCTATCGGCCCAACGGCCGCGTGAACCTTCGGAATTGCCGCCATTTCCGGCGGGCTGATAAGATCCACGGCCGTTGGTCTCCGGAGTGCGGTTCGCGGGCGGTTGATTCGCGGGCCGCAAGTAGTCGTCTGTCCATTCCTGCCGTGGACGCGTTGGAGTGGACGATGCGTCAAAGCGAGTAATCCTTTGTCCGCCTCGAGTAGAATTCGAAGTGGGGGAGACGGAGGTGTTTTCTTGTTCTTTGGAATCCCGGATTGAATTTTCGCCCCCGACCACGTACACATTGGAATTGTCCCGGTCTCTCCGGGCCGTGGCGCCCGAGCCACCCACATTGATTACTTGCGGGAAGGATCGCTCCTTACCGGTTTGCCCGGTCCGGCTTCCCTTGGATTCAGTCCCGGTGACGGCAAAGCGGCCGCTGGAATCCCGCGCCTGGCGGCGTCCTTCCAAGTCGTCGTTCGTAAAAGTCTTCGCTTTTATTCCAGAAGTATACACCGGCATCCGGCTTTGGATTCGGGGTTGAATATCAGGCTGGCCGGCGAGCAACCGTGCTTGCTTACGATACTCGATCGGCATCAGGCCGATGCGATTCACTTGGCCCGTGACAAATTGTTCGCGGAGAAGATAATTGACTCCACGATGATGTTGCCAGTTGTCCGTGGGGAAATTATTCCATTCATCCTGGGGACCCATCGGTACCCAGCCGATCCAGGAAGGGCCTTCAATCCAGCCAACCGCCCCCGGACACCAGGATTGATTATCCGCTCCGGGAACCCAGAACCAGCCTAGGTCGTCGGCCCAAGCCCAGCGCCCATAATGGTAAGGCAGCCAGCCCCACGGCTCATGGGACACCCAAGTCCAGCCGTAGGAGTCATACCAAATCCAGCGCCCATCATTAAAAGGGCACCAGTTCTGGTCAACTTGGGGCCTCCAAACACGCCCATAGCCGGTCAGATTCTCCCAGCTTCCATATTGATTCAGTTCACCGTTCTCCCATCCCGCTGAATCTTCCTCAGGGCGAGAGCTTTTCCAGCGGGCCAGGTATTCATCCCGAGCATCGTTCCAGTTGTCCCAATCGTCGCGAGCCGGCAGCAGCCCCAGGTAATAACGGTCTGGATCCTGAGTTGAGAAACGGACACTTTCCCCTTGGGCGAGAATCAGCTGACCCGGCTGACTACTTATTTCAGCGCTTCCGTCAAATACCGACACCCGTCCGGAGTCGTCCGGATCCACTTCCAACCGAAGCCGGGCGGCCCGCTGAACCCGCAGTGAATAGAGTGGCGCGTCAACAATGAAAAATCCATCGGCTTCGACAATCCCGAGAGTAGCCAACCCTCGGCTGAGGACCAGCTCCACTTGGCGAGGCTGTCCAAACTGACCCAATCGCACAATTTCCAGAATGCTGCTTTCGCCCAGGCGAAGAAAACTGCCGTCATCAAATTCAATTTCAGCCCGGCTTTCTTTGCCTGTCCAAATTTTATCTCCGTCGAAAAGAGGGGTGTTAATGCCAAGCTCGATCCATTTGTCTAAGTCGGTGCGCAGATAGGTCACATCACCCGCCACCAAGCTGGTGCGTAAAAGCCGGGAGGCTGGATTTTCAGAAGTCGCTGCCTGGGCAGCCAAAGCGCAGCATGAAATACTCAAGGCAACGATCCACTTTGAAATTTGCATATGCACCCCCTCTGAAAAGCCGCTCTGACAAGCCAATTTCACCATCCTTGCCACTTCTAATCCTAATTGATGGTAATCCTTTTTAAAAGGTTGTCAATACAGCTGATAGTCCGCCAGTCGTGTGTGGGAAATGCCTCAGAGGAGGCCGGCAGGCCCAAGGAGTAACAAGTTTCCCCATCAGACACAGCAGAAATGTTTTTGCAGGACTACTCAGAGCCCATTCAATAAAAACTGCAAAAGTTCTTTGAGCCGGCGTGGTAGCGCAACAATATGTAATACAACCAAGCTTTTGGATGTAGTCGCCCCGATACGTTGTGCTCTTCGAGTTAATGCACCCTTTGAGAAACGACACTTAATATCAGAATTTTGCATAGAAAAGTAGGATTTGAGGACACTCTGATCCTTTAACCTTCATGTTGTTCCAAGCAGTGGATTTCGGCGCAGGTATTCCAGGTGCCCCCGCCGTGCAAACCCCACAAATAGCAGGATCAGAAAGCCCAAGACCATCCGGAGTCATCCGAGCTCGGGTTTCCGATTCGGGCTCTAGTAATACTCCACAAAAACTTCCCGAAGACCAATCAGATCCAAAAAATTCATCAGCCCAAACAGCCTGCCATAAGAGGTCATTCGCCCGTCGGTCAATTCATAAGCCGTGCCTGGCTTGATTTTGCGCCGTCTTCCCCGACACCTTGCTTTCCCCTTGATGGATGCGGCTTTTCGGCGTATGCTTTTTCCCGGTTTTCACCTTGGGGGCGCCTCCTTGCGGTTTTGGTTTTTAGGTGGTGATCCCCCAGAAAACTTATCACAATAGGCTTCCCAAACCGTTTCCGCTTTAATTACTCATTTTCCCTGCAAAATTCAGGTATAAAGTGCCATTTTGCAGGATATGTCAATTTGTGAGACACGCTGACGTATTTACTCAAAGGTCTTTGGTCACTTTATGGATGGACTCCAATGAGCAGTTCCCAATCTTAACCGGAGGTGAGAGTATGTTTGGAAAGAAGAGCGTTTTCCTGTTGGGTGTCCTGGTTGTTTTCTCGTTGGGTTATTATGCTGGGGAAAAAGGGACGAATCCCTTGGAACCCACAGTCCACGCGGAAAGTCAAGGCCGGGTATTTGAGCTGAGAACCTATACAACTTACGAAGGAAAACTGGAGGCTCTCCACGCCCGTTTCCAAAATCACACCATGAAGCTGTTTAAAAAGCATGGGATGACGAATATTGGCTACTGGACTCCCATCGATTCGGAGCTTTCCGGGAAGACCTTGGTTTATTTAATTACTCACACCAGCCGGGAGGCCGCTAAGAAGAATTGGGAGGACTTTGGAAATGATCCCGAATGGAAGGGAGTTCGGGATGCCTCAGAAACCAATGGCAAAATCGTCAGCAAAGTAGATTCGCTGTTCCTGGAACCCACCTCTTATTCACCTATGAAGTAACACTCCGTGAGGTGCGATTTATTGATCCGGCACGGTTGCTACTTAAGCAGACAGAATTCAGAAGTCAGAATTCAGAATGGCCCGCGATTAAGTCTCCAACGGTTTGCTGACCTCTTCCAGCAACGGGCATAACTTGGAAACATCTCCGTACTCATTGTCCCTGGCAAGAATCAAATAGGTTCGAGATTCTTCGATGGAACCTGGTGCGATGTGGTAATAGCGGAGTTTGTCTGTTCTTCTGTTTTTTGTGAATTCGTCCGCAATGTTTGCGGCAAGGGAACGGTAGCGCGCCGAAATTGAGACGACAAACCATAGGTTTCAGATGGGGGGAAGGTCCAAGCCAAATGGCCGGCCGCCGGCACAAACGGTTGGCCTATTGCAACGCCACCCAATCCTGAAATCTCGCCGCTGGCGTCCTTATTCTGACTCCTGGCTGCCTGAGTAGCCACGCGGCACGAAAATATTCCCTAAAAAAACACGAGTGGAGAAATTCGAACACTCTTGCTTTTCGGAGGACTATGAAACCCAACCTTCATTTCTTTCTCCTCTGTCGATGGTTGGCTGCCCTGATTGTTTTGGCGGGAATACTGCCTGGGAAGGAGTCGGCCCAATCTTTCGCCTCGGGGAAGAGGAATTTCCCTAATCCATTCTTTGCCATGGATACCGGGACAAAGGATTTGCGCCATCAGACGGCCCAAGAGCAAGTCGAGATGATCAAACATTTGGGGTACGCGGGAATTGGACTGGTGGGCTTTGAACCTGTCGCTTTGACCCTTCACCACTTAGACAAAGCGAACCTGAAACTGTTCAATATCTATTTCCTCGCCAACATCGATCCGGGGAAACCTTCATTTGACGAGAAGCTGAAAGAGACACTCCCGCTGCTCAGGGGACGCGAGGTCATGTTCTGGGTGGCACTCACAAGCGAAAAATGGAAGCCTTCCGTGGAAGCTGGAGATGCTGATGCCCTGCGAGTAGTTAGGGAGATTGCCGAACTTGCCGGTTCAGCCGGGTTGAAGGTGGCTTTATATCCGCACACATCCTATTGGCTGGAGCGATTGGAAGATGCCGTTCGTTTGGCCCGAAAATTGAACCGTCCCAACATAGGAGTGACTTTCAATCTCTGCCATTGGTTGCGCGTGGATGAGGAAAAAAATTTGCGTCCTCTGCTCAAAATGGCGGCTCCTTATTTGTTGCTTGCCAGTATCAATGGGGCGGACAGCGGCTGCAAGGGATGTGATTGGGACCGCCTGATTCAGACGCTGGATCGCGGTTCTTACGATGTTTCCCAAGTTTTGCGGGTGTTCAAGGAAATCCACTTCACGGGCCCGATTGGACTGCAAGGATATGGGATCGGGGGCGATGCCCACGAGAATTTGAGCCGCTCTATAAAAGCTTGGAGACGACTGGTGGAAAAAACGAATCCATGAGATGCCCTCCCGGCCGGTTCTCCGTTGGAAGTGCCCGGCAATGTTTTTGAATTGAAATCGATTCTTGTAGCGTATTTCTATTTCAAAAGGAGACTCTCCCTATGTCGGCCCAAATGAGCAAGCCCAATCATGATAGAACCAAGAACTCCCGGTTCAATCGCCGCCATTTGCTGACTGCCTCGATTTCTTCCGCCGCATTCCTCATTGTAAAATCCTCCCAGGTGCGCGGGACCGAAGCAAATTCCAGGTTGGAAGTGGGATGTGTCGGGCTGGGGGGACGCGGCAGGTTGATTGCCGGCATGATTGCCCAGCATCCGGGGTATCAGTTGGTGGCGGCCGCCGATTATTTCCCGGATGTCGTGCGGGAGGTTGCTGGACATCTGATGGTGCCGGAAAATCGCAGGTTCAGCGGCCTGCTTGGTTATCGGAAGCTCATCGATAGTAAAGTGGACGCAGTTTTTCTGGAGGCTCCCCCTTATTGCTTCCCGGATCATGCCACCGCCGCCGTGAAAGCAGGTTGTCATGTTTATATGGCGAAGCCGGTCGCTGTCGATGTGCCAGGATGTCTGGCCATTTCCCGCATGGGGAAAGAAGCTGGAAAAAAGCGAAGAGTATTTCTGGTGGATTTTCAAATGCGAACGGACCCGTACATTATCGAATGTGTCAAACGATGCCAGGAAGGATTGATCGGCCCAATCTCTCTTTTGAGCAGTCATTATTCCAGCGAAGGATTCTCGGACCCGGAAAAGACCGCCACCATTGAAAGCCGCCTGCGGGATTTGATTTGGACCAATGATCTGGCCATTGGAGGCGGTCACTTTGTCAACGCCGGAATCCACGCCATTGATGCAGCGCTCTGGATCGCCGGAGAATTGCCGGTGAGCGCTATGGGTTGCACCCGGACTCTCCGGCCTAATCCGCATGGGGATTCCCCCGACATCGATTCCTTTACCTTCCAATTCAGGAGTGGGATGGTATTGAACCACTGCGGAGAACATGTACGAAACACCCACCAATTTCAGTGCACTGCATTCGCTTATGGCCGAGAGGGCTACCTGGAGACCAGCTATACCGGTAATTCCATGGTGCGAGGAAACAAGGGGGGATACAAGGGCGGTCCTGCCGTGGACCTCTACGTTGCAGGGATCAAGCGGAACCTCGACACTTTTTACAGACAGGTGACAGAGGGCATTTATGAGAATGCCACGGTGGAACCCAGCGTGAACAGCACACTGGTTACAATCCTGGGGCGGGAGGCCGGCGCGCGCAATGGCGTAATAACCTGGGAACAGATGTTGCGGGAAAATAGACGAATGGAAGCGGATTTAAGCGGATTGCGGGAATGATTTGGAGCATTCCATTCGATCCGCGGATTTAATCCGGTTTGATCTGCCCGAAGATGAAAACAAGGTGGAACGCGCGCGTGTGACGAAGTCACGCGTCGCGTGTTGCCTAGCCAGTCAAGCCAGCATGCACGGAGTGCCTGCTCCGCCATTTGCTAGCGAGGAGTATCTGGGGAGCCACTCCTGCCAGCTGGGTTGGCAAGAGGATTAAAACAGGAAGATGGAGGCGGCCTGCCCTCAGGCTGTCTCGGCTAACTCAGACGGGGTGGGGACACCCCGCCTCCAAGGTTGCATTTTCTTAAGAGACGCCACTTTACAGCAACGCCAATCCAAAGACAAAAAAGCCGCAGCTCAAAAGGCCTGATCCCAGGAAGATGGCTCCGAGAATACGGCTGTTCTTCAGTTTCAGCCAAAGGATAATACCACTGATGACCAGGATTACGAGGCCAATCGAGAGCGCATCCATTGAAAAACTCCAGACCTTAGTGGCCCACCAATCGCGTTCCGCGGAAAGATCGGTGGATCGAACCCCGGTAAAGGTGTGAAGCATTTTGACAATCCCCCAGCCGTTGGTTTGGATTGCATTGACGGCAGCTTCGCCCCGCTTCAGATCAGTTTTCACTTCGATAATCTGCCCTGGCTTGACAATCCGGAAATCGAAACGGTCTGACGCCGGCCGAGTCGTCGTCCATTCGATTTCACCGGATATGCCCAACTGCTGCATCAGATTTCGGGCGATTCCTAAATCATTCTTCTCTGGCGGGGATTGGATTTTCCTGGCAAATTCAGATTGATTTCGGCTGGGCCAAAAATCGGCAAAGAGCCATTTGGGGTGATTTAAAAAAAGGCCGGAAATGGCAAACAGCCACAGGAACCAGAGAAAGAAGAGCCCAAGATAGATGTGAAGCTTTTTGTTCCAAATATCCATCCAGAAGATTGTTATTTTGCCTAGCAATTCCATTCTCCTTAAAGAGTGTGTTTCTCATTCCGGGATGTTCATGCAACAGCCGGGAGTGAGATCAGCTTCAGCGGTTCGTGCTTAAAGCGATAGAGCCACGGCAATGAGGAAAAAACATGCCATCCCCAATCCGAGGCAAATCAAGCCCGGCTTCCGTTCCGCCTTAATCACCGCCCACAAGTAAATTCCTCCGGCGGTAAGAAAAAGGAGCACATAAACCACCGAGTCCACCAACACCCTCCACCAGCGCGTATAAATCCAATTGCCGCGAATGTTGGCGTTGTGCGGTCCCGGAGATTTATGAAGGTAGACCAACTTTTTCCAAAAGTTGGTTCTGTGTTGCTCAATGGTTGTCGCGTTAGTTCGCAAATCGAAATCCACCTGGATCTCCATCCCAGGCTTCATTACGGGGAAGGCCAGCCGTCCTTCCCGGGGCAGATGATTGATATATCCAATTTCCCCGGACATGCCGAGCTGTCGGAGGATGTCTTTTGCTTGCTCCAGATTTCCCGCTCCCGAGGGGAAATTAATCTGCCGCACAAATCGCTGCGCCCTCTCATTCTCGTCGTCTTTGAGCTTCCAATTGTGATTGATGGCAATGGTGCTGAGGGCAAAAACCAGGAGATACGGGCTGATGAACAATCCTAAGTACAAATGCAATTTCCGAAGGAGAAGATAGAAACGACGATTAGAAAGGGCGTTGGCGGGAGAAGCGGCCCGCGACAGACTCACCGGCATATTGGATGGATTCTCTTTCATAAATTTACCTGCCAATTTCATGTGGGATGGGCGGCATAACATAGCCGCCCTTGTGGATCGCCAGGCCAACTAAACCTGCCTGGGAAACGAGCTCAGAACGCCCGCTCCACCAACAGGCTTACGGCGCAACAAAACGGCCAGTGGAGTCGATGACTTCAATAATCTGGTTCGCGATTTTTTGATGAGTTTCCACCGTAGGATGGCCATTGGCAACATAGCCACCTTCAAAGCGATCAAATTGAGCGTAAAAAACATCGCCATGTGACTCTGCTTTTTCTTCATTCACCACTTGGTGGACATTTTGTCGGATCCAGTTCTCATGCGCTGCCACGGCAACCATGGTCACTCCGGGATATACTTTGCGGAGGGTGGCCAGGAACTCATGATAGCCAGAGCGGTATAAGGATGACTTTTCTTCGGATATCTTTCCCTCTTTGTCTTTGAGGCCGGAGAAATCGTTCAGGCCAAGACAAACGACTACCATGTCGGGGATCCATTGTTTGAAGTCCCATTTGGGTTCATTGGCTTCCATCAAAGTTCGGTCAAAGCGACGGGGTATGGTAAAATCCGTCTTGCCTTGCCAATCGCAAACCATTCCACTGCCGGATCGGCAGGTGGTGTGATACTGGGCCTGAAAATGGCGAGCGATCATGGCGGCGAATCCAATATCAATATTGGTGACGGGAAATTTTTCCTCCCAAGGCATCTCCTGCCGAGTGGCTTCGTTGCCTTCGGCCGCGGTAAACGAATCACCGACAAACTCGATTTTTCGGGATGGCTTAGGGGGAAGCGGTGATAAGGATGCGCCATCCTCCACCAGGAAACCGCCGAAAGAGAAAATCCGATCAAACGAAATATTTCGTTTGCTAAATAACAAAATATGCTTTCCCTCCGAGAGCCCGCTCGCCAAAGTGTAAGCAGCCTCGCCAACTTTGTCTCCGTGAAAAATGCCCTGGAATTTTCCATCTATATATACGTTGTAGTAATTTACGGGATCGTCCAGCAGGGCTCCAATACTGGTGCCGGAAAATTCGACCGAAATGGAAACCCCCGGCCAGGAATGCCGCGGATGCAGCGGATCCGCCATGTCCCATCGGCCGGTGTATTGAATGTCGGGATGATTGGCGGGCACTTTCTGTGAAGCGCTAATCAGAGAGCTGAAACCCGCTAGTAGAATAAAAAAAAGGAAAAATAATTTCATGAATCAATTTACCTCAGTCCAATGAAACCTTGAAAATCTGGATTGCGGCGGCACACCCCCAATGCCATTTTATATAGGGATAATAAGCCACATAGCTTCATTAGCCGGATTGAGCGCCGCCGCTCTAGCAATCCCATGATAAACGGGAACAGAACGATGGAAAATGGAAAATGTGAAAACTCTAAAAAATTCAGCCTTATCGCTTAGTTCCACTTTGTTACGTCTACGCCAGCCGGGAGGGCGGGGCTCCCGCCGAGCCTCGGCCTGTCCCACCCGCAGGATGGCTCGCTAGGCGGAGTCCGCCTTGGCCGTGGCTCCAAGATTTGTTGGTTATTGCTTGAAAAGGTTGGTACGCCCGGCTGGACTCGAACCAGCGACCCCCTGCTTAGAAGGCAGGTGCTCTATCCACCTGAGCTACGGGCGCGTAGTGGGGAGGCGATGAGCTTCAAGCGCCAAGAGAGAGGATTCAACCGCCTCTGGCAGCCTGATAGCCGGGTGATAAATTACCACAAAACCCCCGCACCGCAAAGTGGAAGCTGAACTTCTCGTGGTATATTGAAAAAAGAAGGCAAATCCCCAAATGGATCCAAGAGCATGCCAAGAGTTTCCGTTTATCCCCCGGGCGTTACATTGGAAGTACCTGTTGGCACAACTCTGGCGGAGTGTGCCCGGAGAGGAGGAATGGAAATTTTCAGAATTTGCGAAGGCGAAGGGATCTGTGCCTCCTGCCTCGTCAAAGTGATCAGCGGCTTGGAAAACCTTTCTCCCCTCCAATCGAAAGAGGCGAAAACCCTGGAAGAAGCTTGTGTCAAATCTTCCTACCGGCTGGCATGCCAAGCAAAGGTCCTCGGTGATGTAGTCTTTAAGAAGGGAGAGGAGTAAGGGAATTTTGAAGGATGAAGGGTGATGGATGAAGGATGAAGGATGAAGGATGATGGATGAAGGATGAAGGATGAAGGATAAATTCCTCCCCTTTGGCAGGAATAGTCTCCTAAATATTTAATCAACTAACCTAGGGGAGATTGCCTGCATTTCTTCACATTGCCGCAAGAAACCATTTGAAGAACCGATCTCATGACTTATACTACACCTTTATTTCGCGCACGCCTCTTCCGGTAACTGCTCCAAGCTTATTCCAATTTAAAACTAAGGAATTTTATGAAAGCCGAGTCAGGGAAATTACGCTTTGTGGAACGGATGGGCTATGGATTTGGGGATATGGCCAGTTGTCTTTTCTGGCAGACCTTTTCCATGTTTCTGCTTTTTTTCTACACGGATATTTTTGGAATTACCGCTGCCGCCGCGGGGACGATGTTTTTGGTCACTCGGATTTGGGATACCTTATTTGATCCGTTGATGGGTATTGTGGCAGACCGCACCACTACGCGATGGGGGAAGTTCCGACCTTACTTGCTCTGGATGTGTGTTCCGCTGGGCCTGACGGCAATTTTGACTTTCACTACTCCCGGCCTTTCTCCTACGGGCAAGCTGGTTTATGCTTATGTCACCTATACCATGCTGATGCTGCTCTATTCCTGCATCAATGTGCCATACGGCGCCCTGATGGGCGTAATGACGCCCAACTCGCAGGAGCGGACGGTTCTATCCACTTTCCGTTTTATCGGGGCCTTTACCGGGGGGCTGATTGTGCAATTCAGCACGCTCAGCCTGGTACAGTTCTTCGGCCATGGCAATTCCGCCAAGGGATATCAATTGGCCATGGTGGTGTATGCCATCCTGGCGGTGATCTTGTTCTTAGGCACTTTCTCTCTGACTAAGGAAAGAGTGATCCCCCTTCAGGATAAAAGAGCTTCCTTAAAAGCGGACGTCAAAGATTTGCTTCACAATGTCCCCTGGCTCATCGTGGTGGGCTCGACAATTTTTGCCTGCGGTTTCTCCGCGATCCGCAACAGCGCCATCATTTACTATTTTAAATATTATGTGCTCCAGGAGTCGCGAGCCTCTTGGTATATGGTGTTGGGGTCGCTGATGGCAGTGACCGGGATCATCTTGATGCAATTCATTACGCCCATGATCGGGAAAAAGAAAGCCTATATTGGCTTGATGCTGGGGGCCACTGTCCTTTCCGTGCTTTCCTATTGGGTGGGCCCCGAACAATTCCTCTGGATGTACGCTTTTCAAATATTAATCAACCTCATCAAGGAACCCACCGCCCCGCTGCTCTGGCCGCTTTATGCGGATACCGCCGACTATTCGGAATCAAGGACCGGACGGCGCGCCACCGGTTTGATCTTTTCGGCCTCCGGCATGTCGCAGAAATTTGGCTGGGCCATCGGCGGTTCGTTCACTGGCTGGCTGCTCGCCTATTTCGCCTTTACCCCCAATGTCGCTCAAAGCGTGGAGACGCAAAACGGCATTCGTTTGATGATGAGTATCGTTCCGGCGATTTGCAGTCTGGCTGCCGCAATTCTGATGTTCTTCTATCCTTTGAATGAAGCCAAGGTCAAGAAGATTGAAGAAGAGTTGAAGGTCGCCCGCGCCGCCCGAGGATAGGGGCGGCCGAAAGACGGCGGAAGAGCATCCCGTAAAGCCGCTCCCGTGGCGGCGCCTCATCCGGTTCGCTTCCGCCTGAAAGTGTTCGCTGGTTTGGCGTAAGTGGAGCGATGACTCCACATTGAATCAATGGTGGGGCAGCCCTCCGCTCTGCATCAGCCCGGCGCTGGGGCAAGAGTCCACGGCTCCACTGAAAAGAGAGTAAATAAATAGACTCCAATTATCAAGGTCATCTGGATCGCAGTTTCTGGTGCCAGCGCCAGGCAGTTTCGGTGATGATTTCGATGCCCGGGAATCGTGGCTTCCAGTCAAGCAAGCGGGCCGCTTTTTCAGCACTGCCGATCAAGGCGGGAGGATCGCCCGGGCGTCGCTCTATTTCAATGGCTTTGATTTTTTTTCCTGTCACCTTTTCCGCGGTCTGAATTACTTCCTTTACGGAAAATCCCAAACCGTTGCCCAGGTTGAACGCCTCACTTTTCCGCTGAGAATGCAAGAATTCCAGGCCTCGAATGTGAGCGTCAGCCAGATCGTTCACATGAATATAGTCGCGGATGCAAGTGCCATCCGGAGTGGGATAGTCAGTGCCGAAAATTTTCACGGACTCACGGTGGCCGATGGCGGCGTCCAAGACCAAAGGAATAATGTGAGTCTCCGGTTCATGCCATTCGCCGATCTCGCCTTCTGGGTCGGCCCCCGCTGCATTGAAATAGCGAAAGACAATGGATTTCAAACCATAAGCATGGTCAAAATCCTGAAGAATTCTCTCCACCATGAGTTTGGTGGCGCCGTAAGGATTGATGGGATTTTGGGAATGATCTTCCGGGATGGGGATCTGTAGCGGATTTCCGTATGTGGCGCAGGTGGATGAGAAAACAAAATTTCTGATGTTGGCTTTCACCATGGATCTTAACAGGCTGAGGGTTGCCGCCACATTATTTTGATAATATTTAGCTGGATCCGTGACGGATTCACCCACATAACAGTAAGCCGAAAAGTGCATCACCGCTTCAATGTCGTGATGGGCAAAGATCTCCGCGAGCAATTTTTCATCGCCGATATCGCCAACTATCAATTCCGCCCCCAAAGTGCATTCCGGATGCCCATAGACGAGATTGTCCAGTACCAACACGGAATATCCCTGCTGGCGCAAAAGTTTGACCGCATGGGAACCGATATAACCCGCGCCGCCGGTGACCAGAATTTTCTTCATTTGAATGATGTCTGCCTTTCTTTCCTGATTTCCAAAGCCCCCTCATACCATAGTGCACCCTGCTGACTTTGGAGGGGTGAGAAGAGCCAATCTTATCACAGCTTGGCTCTCGACTTTTCCATTTCTCAGCCTCGGGGGAGCGATTAAAAGTGCTCGTACAGGTGTGTAAATGTGGGCAGTCATTATGGGTACTTGTGGCATTTGGCCATGAAAGAAAACGCAAAGCGGTCGGCATGAGTCTGCGCTACCGACTGCACGGCGAAGAGATGAATCGTTGGGAGAAATGTGGCGTGGGAGGGTGGAAGTTGCGCCCTTCCGCTTGGCTATCCTGTCGCGAGAGCCTGGATTAGAACTTATGTCATTGTTACCAAGAAAAAATACTCACGAACGGGCCTAAAGCGGTTTGATATAATGGTAGTATGTAAGGGTGTGTTTGTTCCTGCCTCCAGGCCGGTCCGTCACATTCCGCAATCTTGGTTGAAGTTGAGTGGAAGAATTATGCTTAAACGATCATCGGCCAGAGAAAACGGCCGTTCCTTTTTTTTAGAAGTCGGGCATTTTCTGGCAGTGAGCTTGAGCGCCTTGGTGTGTGTTTCCTTCCTGGCTTTTTCCGCCGACAAAAAAAGCGAATTCCTGTCCCTGGATCAAATTCAGCCCGGCATGAAAGGAGTGGGGAAGACCGTATTTGGTGGAGACAAAATTGAGGAATTCCAGGTGGAAATTTTGGGGATTTTGGAAAATATCGCTCCCCGGCAGAGTGCCATTCTGGTAAAAGTTTCCGGAGGACCCATCGGGAGAACTGGAGTCATGGCCGGGATGAGCGGCAGCCCGATTTATATTGACGGGAAATTGATTGGGGCTTTGTCGTTTACCTTCCCCTTTTCGAGTGAAGCACTAGCGGGGATCACACCCATCCAGCAGATGGTCGACATTTTTGACAGGACTGATCCCATTCGGGTCGATCCCATCAAGATTGAAGTCTCATCCGCGGCGCCTCATCGCACGGTAAATGTAGCCATGCCCCTCGATTTGTTGAACCCGGTATTGCCTGGGCCGAGAAATTTCTCCATTCAACCAGCCATGCTGGCAGGTCTGCCTCAGATGCAATCTCTGGGAGGACAGAATTTTTCTTATTTGGATACTCCCGTTTTCCTCTCGGGATTTTCTCCCGCCGCCATGCAGCATTTTGGCGCGGCCTTCAAAAATTCCGGAATTCAATTTGTTCCGACTTCTGGGATAGCCCTTGGATCGGGGACAGACAAAATGACGGATGGGGCCGACATCCAGCCAGGATCCTCTATTGCCGTGCAATTGGTGCGGGGGGATCTAGGTGTGGGAGCCAGCGCCGTCGGGACTGTGACATATCGGGATGGCAACAAAATCTATGCGTTTGGCCACCCGTGGCTTTCGGCCGGTCCGGTTGAGCTTCCCTTTACCAAGGCTAGAGTAATTTCACTGGCGCCTAATCTGCAATCGTCGTTCAAAATTGCCATTCCAACTGATCTGGCCGGCTCCATTATGCAGGACCGCTCGCTGGGTATATTCGGAATTGTGGGGCATAAGCCCAAATTGATTCCATTGATTATCAATCTTTTCTCCAGTCGAAACCGCAAAGAAGTCTATAAGTACGAAGTGGTCAACGACCGGTTTCTGACTCCTTATCTGACCAACTTTTTGGTTTTCAATACCATCACCAACAATGAACGGGCCTTGGGAGAATCGACGCTTCAGGTGCAGGGAAAGATCAACGTCAAAGGACAGCCGGAGATTAAGATCGATAATCTTTTCTCGGCGGATTCCAATACCCAGGCTTTTGCATCTCTGGCAGTGGTTCAGCCGCTGATGTATGTATTGGGGAGCGGATTTGCCGGAGTGGATGTGGAAAGCGTTACGGTGGATATTACCTCCACGGAAGAAAGGCGGACCGCTGTGCTGGACCGGGTTTGGGCCGAGCGCGACGAGGTCAAGCCTGGAGAGACGGTCAATCTATCCGCATACCTTCGCACGGATAATGGCGAAGAGCAGGTGGAAAGAATTCCCTTAATCATTCCGGCCGATTTGCCTCCCGGGCCATTGATGGTTCTGGTTGCCGATGGGGCCACCTTAATGAACCTGGAAAGCCGGATGATGCGACAGACTTTCATCCCCAAAGATTTGGACCAACTGATTCGTGCCATCAATAACACCCGGAAAAACGATCGCATGTATGTGCGGTTGCAGCGGCCTGAGCCGGCGGTCATCTTGCGGGGAGAAGAACTTTCAAGTCTGCCTCCGTCATTTAATGCCGTTATCTCCTCCGAGCGTTCTTCCAGCAATAGCATGCTTTCCATGCGGGCCTCCAACCTTTATGAATTTGAGTTGCCCTCCACCTCTCTGGTTATTTCGGGACAAAGACGACTCACTTTGGATGTGGTGGACTGATTTCCCCGTTGCGGCACGGTCGTGAAATGTGGAAAGGCAGCGGAAATCCATAGGTGTGTTCAGGATTTGCGCTTCTTGATTGGGTTGTGACTCTTGTCGATTGTCTGAGGGGATAATTTTCCAAGAAGCCCCACGTTCCAGCGTGGCTGGCACGGCAAGACACTGAAAATGGGATGATGGAGGCGGCCTACCCTCAGGCCGTCTCAGCATGATTGGCAAACCCAGGCGGAGTGGGGGCACCCCGCCTCCATCTGCGCTATTACCGAGGAGACGATAAATGTTGAAAGTTCAGCCGGCCGCGATGGTTTTGCTTGGGTGGATATTGTGGGCCATTCCTCTCTGGAGCGTTAATCCTCAATTTTGGAATACCGAATCCTACTCCGAGTTTGCGAAAGGGAAATTGAGCAACCTCTCCTTAAGCCGGGAAGGACATCTCTCCCTGGCGCCCCAATTTAAATCCCTCTTTAATGCCGACCAAGCCTTGATTTGGGGAGCTGCCTACGATTCCAAAAATGGGGACCTCTTCGTGGGGACCGGACATGATGGAAAGGTGTTCAAAGTGGATCGGAAAGGGGAATCCAGTCTGTTCTTTGATGCATCGGAACTCGATGTCCTGGCTCTGGCGCTGGATTCGGAGCGGAATCTCTATGCCGCCACTTCACCGGATGGGAAAATCTATAAAATCGATTCCAAAGGGAAAGCTTCCGTTTTTTTTGATCCGGAAGATAAATTCATCTGGGATCTCCGCTGGGATAGCCGTGGAACGCTGTATGTGGCCACGGGTAGCAAAGGCCGGATCTACAAAGTCAACAAAGAGGGGAAGGGGGAGCTGTTGTTTGAAAGCGGTCAGACCAACCTGATGTGCCTCGAAATCGACGCGGAGGGGAACGTTTTGGCCGGAAGCGAGCCGGATGGCTATCTGTATCGGATTTCTCCCCAAGGAAAAGCTTTTGTTCTTTATGATTCTTCGATGCGAGAAATTCATCAAGTAGCTGTGGACCCCAGCGGGAACATCTACTTCATTGGAATCAGTTCCCCCGCGGTGACTTCCGCCGGGATGACCCGGCCGCCAGTGGAGAGCGCACCTACACCCTTTACTTTGACCGGCCCGCTTGGTACTGAACGAAAAATGGATGAGGGAACCCCCCTTCCATCTCCTACAACAATCCCGCAACCGATGCGGTTGGACACTGCCCCGCTGAAAAGCGCCATCTATCGAATCAATCGGGATCAACTGGTGGAGACCCTTTGGAGCGCCGAAAATGAGACTGCTTTTGCCTTGTTGGTGGAAAAAGACGGACAGCTCCTGTTCTCCACGGGACAAAAAGGCAAAATCTATCGTTTGGAGATTCGAAAAAAACCCGTTTTGCTAATGGAGACTGCCGAGGAACAGACCACCCGCCTGATTTCGGGCAGCGGCGAGGTGTATGCTTGCACCAGCAACCTGGCCCGGGTGTACAGGATGACGCCAGCTTTCAGCGAGGAAGGCTCCTATGAGTCGGACGTGAAGGATACGCAGAGTACTCCCACCTGGGGAGATATTCAATGGCGCAGCGAACTGCCGGAAAAAACTTCCCTCCAATTGTTCACTCGTTCGGGAAATACTCAGAAGCCGGATAAAACCTGGAGCGATTGGTCCACTGCATACACTCGCTCCGAAGGTGAAAAAATAAAAAGTCCCCCAGCCCGCTACATCCAATATAAAGCGGCGCTGAAAGGGAACAAGGACAAGTCTCCTCAACTGACCATGGTTTCCCTCCCTTTCCTCCCGCGGAACTTTCCTCCAGAGATAAAATACATCTCCGTTTTGCCCCCCGGCGTTGCCCTGCAAGCCAGCGCGGGAGGAGGCTCTCGCTCGGCACAATCAGGCGTGGATCAGGCGTCGGCGGAAGCCTCGGGAGCCAAAAGTCTGGTGAACCCCGGAGGATCAGTCTCGATTCCTCCGCGGCGGGTCTTTCAAAAAGGGGCTCAGTCCATCCAGTGGGAGTCGGAAGACCGCAACGGGGATGATTTGATCTATACCGTGTACCTAAAGGGGGAAAAGGAAGAAACTTGGCGGCTGCTGCGTGAAGAAGTGGAAGAGCGGTTTGTGACTTTGGAGTCAGACAGTCTCCCCGATGGAAAGTATCAGATTCGCGTTCAGGTCAGCGATTCTCCTTCTAATCCACGAGCCAAGGCTCTTTCCGGGGAAATGGTAAGCCCGGTTTTTGAAATAGACAATACTCCTCCCCAGGTTCAAGTGACCGGACAGGACGGCAAGGCCAGCGCAGTCTGCGTCATCTTCAAAGCGTCGGACACTGGATCCGGATTGCGCAAAGCTGAAGTTTCGCTGGATGGAAAGGATTGGGAACCGGTATATCCCATAGACGGAGTGCTGGATTCTAAAACGGAAGAGTTCGAGTTCCGCCGGGAGAGTCTGCCGTCTGGAGAACATACAGTGACGCTGCGAGTCTATGATTCTTCCGGCAATGTTGGATTGGGGAAGTCATTGGTCGTAGTGAAACCATGATTAAGGTGTTAGGTTCGAGGGCGAGGGTGAGCTGTCAGGGACCAGATGAGATAAGGTTAGGCGTAATTTGTTGGGTGCGGATTTGCCAAGTGGGGAATGATTAGCTCAGAGTATCGAGTGCGCTAAGGTTTTTTTTAACAGGCCGCCAATCTCAGTTCTTAACCTCCTGGCACCAGGGAATTGGAGTCTGAAATTTGAAACCTTGAATCAAATATGGCAGCTTGAACCTGCCGCCTCGCCCCTCGCACCCAATACCTCGCACCTTGCACTTTGCACCTGACACCTGACACTTGAATAAAATGAACATCGTTCTCGTTGAACCTGAAATTCCTCAAAACACCGGCAACATCGCCCGGCTATGCGTGTTGACGGAATCCTCCCTCCATTTGGTGGGAAAATTGGGCTTTTCAACTTCGGATTATTATCTAAGGCGAGCTGGATTGGATTATTGGGAATATTTAAAAGTGGAATATCACCAGGATTTGAGCCGCCTGATTGAACAAAACGCGGAGAGCCGATTCTTTTTGGTCAGTACAAAAGCCCATCGGCTCTATACTGAAATTCAATATCGGCCCGATGATTACTTGGTTTTTGGAAGTGAAACCCGGGGATTGCCCCGGGAATTAATCGAAGCAAATCCAGAAACTTCGGTCCGCATCCCCATGTGGGGTTCAATGCCTCGCAGCCTTAATCTCAGCAATTCCGCCGCAATTGTCCTTTACGAAGCATTGAGACAGATGAAAGGATTCTAAGGCGGGATGTTTCTGGCAAGCCGATTCTTCGGAAGGGAAATCCCCACAAATAAGGCGCAAACGGTTTAATACTCTTTCACGCTGACCACTTTCCCTTCGACAAAAGTAATGAATATGACCTTCTGAGGTTTTTCTCCAAAAATCCAGTCTTCGGTCTCCACTTCTCCCTTTTTTTCGCGGACCTTCTTCAAGGGGCGGCCGAGAATGGAGAGGACAAGATCCCGGTCCATGCCGACTTCAATGCGTTTTTCCTTGGCGGCTTCTTTGAATTCGTCCGGGACCGTGTCAATGAAAGTGCGGGTAGCAGACTTGCGGCTGAAGTCAGCCACGGAGGAAAGGATTTCCTTGACCTGGTCTGAGGTCAAATCGGGGACAAAATTATCGAATTGCAGGATCAAGTAGGACCCCTGGGGAGGAGCCTTTACGGTTGGCCGGCCGAGGGGAGTCGTGCCGCCTCCCGCTCCCACCTCGATGTGCTCAAGGAGATGGCGTTTTTTTTTGCCGCCGCCATTGATTTCAAAAACCAGCCGCCTGTCTTCAATGAACAATTGGGTGATTTGGACTACAGCATCCGCGGCTATGAAAGTGGGAGACTGGGCAAGTTCCTTTTCGTTTCTCTGCCAGTCAAATTCCCCTTTGGAATTCACCACCAATCCCTTTTTATTGACGGGGAGCGGAACTTTAAGAGTGATGTATTCGCTTCCCAAGGTTCGCACCAGGAGGATGCGAGACTCGGGGGTAATCGGCTGTGGCTTACCATCCGCGCGGAAGCAGGGAACCCATAACGGCAGCGTACCAACAACGAGAGGCAGAATTTTCAAAATCCTATTCATATTCTCCTCCCCGTTTCAACCGGCTTGAAGAGGATCTTCGAGCCGCAATTTGGCGTCAAACCCAATGGCATAGGGACAAATAATGTTGGCCCGCTTTACTTTGTCGCGATGATCTAGATAGTAGGCCACGAGTTTAAAGTAATATTCGTCCGTGGTTCCGGAAAGCGACCCATCATCATTATAATTCCAGGGAAGGGCCTTCCGCTTATCGTTTACTTCGATGACGAGGTAAAGGGTGTCCTGCGCCATTTCATCAATGTCTTGATCGCTCAAACTGGGAACGGCCTTCAAATCTCCCCACCCTGCGTGTGAATGAAAATCTCCCAAGAGAGAGAGGGGTGGGATGTTGGAGAGAAACTTTTTAATTCTCTTGATGGCCCGCTTGTTTTCGATAACCCCCGTATTGTATCGCTTGGCGGTTTGAAAGGAGAGGGCGTGCTCGACAATATAAAAATTTTGCCGGTCGCGGTAGCCAATCAGGAATCCGAAACACTCTTTTTTGTAGACTTCGATGGCCGAAACTAAAAGCCCCCAGAACGCTCCGGGTGAAAGATAAACCTCCATCGAAACCCCCTCAACTTGGATTTGTCGGAAATTGTCAAAGAAGAATTGTCGTGAGGGTCCGGATCACCCGTTTAATAGGCGGGAATGGCGATATAACCCTTCCGGCTCCGGATCTTGAGCGACTTGTACTGTGGCCCGATCAATTCGACGGTGATTTTTCGATACGTCGGCTTTTCGGGCAGCTGGGTGGGAGCGTACCCTAGCACATATTGGTTCCGGGCAATTTGTGTTATTCGTTGACAGCTTTCCGCAAAGGAATCCGTTTTAATCGGATAGAAAACTGCCCCGCCGGTGTCATTCGCATAGCGGGCCACGCGGTTTCCAATCTTGCGCGAGACCAAGCTGGTCCCCTGTCCGATTCCATACACGATAATTTCGCCGGTCAGCAGCGATTCCATGGTCCCGTCATAGTTATGGCGGTTCCCGGGGGCGTTTTGTCCATTCGAGATAACAAAAATTATCTTCCGACGATTCTTGGCCCTGGTTCGCAAAGATTGAGCTGCGGCAAAAATAGCATCATCGATATGAGTATTAATCGTTTTATTGGGCTGGGTATTATTCACCCCTGTACCGATGGGAATCCCGTTGATTACGGGAGTATTGCTGAAGGGGCCTCGGCCACTGGCGTCAAAGGCCGGAGAATTGGCGGCCAGCGTGATCTTGGTGAAACCCTTCGTCAGGATATCTTTGTCAGAGGTGAATTCTTGAATCAAATCCGGCACGTGCTCAAATTCGTAAATGCAGGCTTCGTCAAATTGACTCAGAGATTCCACGATAACAGCCAGGTTGTCTTTGATCAGCGTCTGGGCCAAGATCCCGGTGGAACTGTCGATGAGGATTGCCGCCGAAAGAGGGACGGGATCAATGGAAAAGCGGCTGATGATCTGAGGAAGACTCTCCTCATACAGGGCAAAATCTTCCTTTCGCAAATTGTAGACAGGCCGTCCATCTCCATCTTCCACCGTGACCGGCACCACTACCTCGGAGACTGGGACCCGGAGTTGATACTCCTTTTCTTCCTTGGCGGGCGCCTGAGATTTTAATTGCAGCGGCAAGAGCAGGATCAGGGGAAAAAGCATTAGTGGAAAAAGTAGTGATCGGTAGGTGAGGCGATTTTTTTTTGCGCTGTCTTTGATTATTCTCATCATAACGATATTGTAGGATGCATATTCCAAGTCGATGGTTGAACTTGGCCTTTAGAAAATAGCACAAAAAAAAACGGATGTCTTGTCCCCCTTTCCTCGATTTTTGATTATAGATTCCAGATTCCACGATCCAGAATTCAAAATTCCCAACTACCCGAGTCCATTTTGTTGCGAAGCATGAAGCCACGACTTATCTTGGGAAAGGAGGGGACAGACGCAGTCCGCACGAGCAGACTGAGACAGGAGTGTTTTAAAGGCCCAGGCTCATAGCGAAAGGAAGCTTCTGGCACTCCCCCCCTCGACTGCGGCTCGAGGACCCCTCCTCATTTGAGGAGGGGAGCCAAAATCTCTCCTTCCCAACAGGCCTGAACAGTCGCAAAAATTCACAATTCAGATTTCAACCCTATTCGGGGACATTGGTGCAGGAGCGCGCAATTCCGGCAATCTGGCTTGCGGGCCAGGCAAATTCCGCGGCCATGATGAATCAGTCGATGAGAAAAATTAATCCACTCATCCTGTGGCAAAAGTTTGAGTAAATCCTGCTCCACTTTTTCAGGTGTCTTTGCGGCGCTTAGCCCCATCCGGTGCGAGAGCCGAAAGACATGCGTGTCCACGACAACTCCTGAGGCAATCCCAAAAGCCGTGCCCAGCACCACATTGGCGGTTTTCCGGGCCACCCCGGGAAGCGTCAGCAGTTCCTCCATGGTTTGAGGCACCCGGCCTTGGAATTCCGTTACGATGCGCTGGCAGGCAAGTTGAATGTTTTTAGCTTTGTTTCGGAAAAAACCCGTGGAGTGGATCATTTTTTCCAGTGTCTCTCTGGGGGCACGGGCATAATCCTCGGCAGTGCGAAACGATTTGAACAACTCTGGCGTGACCATGTTCACCCTCTCATCCGTGCATTGAGCGGATAAGATTGTAGCCACCAGCAATTCCAAGGGATTCTGGTGTCTCAGGGCACAATGAACGTCCGGGTATTCGCCGGCCAGAAGTGAGATCAATTGGCGAAGCCGCGCGCCGTTCTTTTTCAAAGGGTCCTCCTATCTTGCGGATGTCCTGCGTTTGAGGGCGCGTCAAGAAATAATCAGCGCCAAAAGCCAATGGTGAAACGCCAGCGCGTGACGAAGCTACCCGCTGCGTGGTCGCTCTGCCAACTCAACTTACTAAGCAAAGCGGAGAGTTGCGCGAAGGATCGTGCGACCCACCCCTATGCCGGCTCAGCCTGCATCGGCAAGGCACGGCGGAATGTGCGTGTGCTTTGGCACCGCTAGTTGCATCTTAACTCAGTCTATGCGCTGATGGATTACCCAGGATGTGGTATGATTCCACAGCCTTTGAATTATAGAGCAGGTTGAACCTGTAAGCCAAAAGGTCCCTTACGTTAATAATGACATGATGGAAAATCTGCCGATCTCCTCCGATCCTTTGCCACCCGCCCTGGAAGTGCAAGCCGAAAGCCCGCGCTCCACGCCGGGCTTGTCATTCGGTCAGAGGATGAAGTTGCGGACGAAGCCCTTGAAGGATTTCATTCACCGGCAATCGGCCCTCTTGTGGTGGCTTCACAGCGGATATGCCTTATTGCTCGGCATTTTCGTGATGTGGCTGGGTTCCAAGAATTTTGCCTGTCTTCGCTGGATAATTTTTCCATTAAGCTTCATCTGGATTTCCAGCCTGTTGCTCCCCTCTCTCTCCCGTTTGACGAGTCTTTCGCCTGAATGGCGGGAAAGATTGAGGTTGGTGGTCAATTACTTCAACAAGAATTTTTATCAACAATTGCTTTTTTTTCTGTTGCCCCTATATTATGCCAGCGCCACCTTCTGGTCGCGCAATATGCTGTTTGTCCTGGTTCTGGCGATTTCAGCGATCCTTTCAACCATGGACATTTTTTATGACCGATACATCTCCTTAAGATGGCCGCTGACGGTTTTGTTTTTCAACTTCAATCTTTTCGCCTGTATTAACGTCATGTTGCCCGTTTTGTGGGGGATTGGCAACAGCCGGGCGCTTTGGATTAGCGCGGCGATTACGTTGGGAGGATTTTCGAGCTTTTTCTGGCAGGCCGAAGGTTGGCGGCGGCGTCCCAGCAAAACACTGATCGGAGCGGTGGGGCTGGGATTGAGCCTGCTGATTCTGCTTTTCCGTTCCTTTATTCCGCCTGCTCCGCTTCAGCTCTCCGAAGTGAAATTTGGCGGCCGCGTGGCCTCCCTCCAAATGGTTTCTCCTTTTGAAAGAATTCCCTCCGGGTGGTCTGGAAAGGTGGCGGCGCTGACGGCCATTAAGGCTCCCAATGGTTTGAAGGAGCGCGTGCGGCATCGCTGGCATTTAAATGGGAGATTGATTCATGAACAGGATTTAAAAGAGATCGTTGGCGGGAGAGGCCGGGGCTTTCGGCTGTGGAGCCTGGCCCCTTGGGATCCGGCAGATGCCGGAAGAAAGCTCAGCTTGGATGTGGTGACTGAAGGCGGCCAGCTTATTGGCAGTGCCACTCTGTCTTCGGATCCGTGAAAATTTTCCGTTTCAATTTCCCATAATCAAGACTGCGGATTTGCTTTGCGCTAAAATGGAAACCGTTGAGCCGATGTTGGGAACGTCAAAAGGCAAGCCAAATAATCTGAATTCTTGGCGTGAGGCGGAATGGGAGCGCCGCACCCTCACGGCGCAAATCGAGGAACGGGATGAGGGCATCCCGCCTCCATTTTTTTAATGTGTCATACCGAAACCTGTTCAGCCTGGATCGAGCAGGCAGAACCAATTTTGAGTTTTCAGGAAGAATGCCATGCCGCTATCACGCATCAAAGTAGGCCGGATGAAGGGCATCACCGTCCAGCTTGATCCGACCTGGTTCATTATTTTTGCCTTGATCACATTTTCCTTAAGCCGGCAATTGCAGGAGGAATACCCCTCTTGGGGAAATGTCACCTTGTGGGCCGTGGGAATTTCGGGCAGCTTGCTCTTTTTTGCCTCAGTCCTCTTTCATGAACTTGCGCACAGCCTGGTGGCGGCAAAAAAGGGGATTCCGGTCCGGGCGATCACTCTCTTCATTTTTGGAGGGGTCGCTCAAATCGATCGTGAGGCCAATACTCCATGGACGGAATTTATCATCGCGGCAGCTGGTCCGGCTTCCAGCCTTCTTTTATCGATCCTGTTTTGGGGAGTTTGGACTTTTAGCCACGGTCAATCTGAGATTGTTTCGGCTTTAAGTGGACTTTTGGCGGGCATAAACCTGATGTTGGGGATTTTTAACTTGATTCCCGGTTTTCCTTTGGATGGAGGGAGATTGCTCCGGGCGATCACTTGGGGCATCACCGCGGATTATTTCAAAGCCACGCGGGTGGCGGTGTCCATCGGGAAAAGCGTGGCTTATCTTTTCATTCTGATCGGGGTCACCACTGCCATATTCGGCAATCTCTTAAACGGCCTCTGGATTGGTTTTATCGGGTGGTTCCTGCTCAATGCCGCCCAGCATAGTCAGGTCCAGGCCGAATGGCGCAATTCCTTGGCCAGCGTGAAAGCTGGCGACATTATGACCCGGAATTGTCTGCGGATTCCACCGGAGATTACTCTTTCCAGTTTTGTGGACGATTATCTTTTCCATTTTGGAGGGCACTGTTTTCTCGTAACCCGGGGAGACCAACTGTCGGGCGTTCTCACTCTCCATGAACTAAACTCGGTCCCGCGGGAGCAATGGGAAAAAACGCAGGTCGCGGAAGCCATGGTACCACTGGAACGGCTTCGCTGGGTGGGGCCGGCGCAGAACATGATGCAGATTCTGGAACACATGGATCGGGAAAAGTTGAGCCAGGTTCCGGTCATCGAGTCGGGGCGGCTCGTGGGAGTCATCAGTCGCCAGGATATCCTGCACCTGTTGCAGAGCCGGTTTCAAGCCACGGCGTGAGATGGATTTAATTCGGCATTATGAATTCTGAATTGTCGAGTCTGGAATCTGAAATCTGAAATGCAATTCTCTATTTTCCCCGGCTGGATGGTTCTTCCCGAGCCACGATAATTTGAGGTTGGGAGGTGGCGACCCCCTTCTCATCGAAAGCGATCTTGACCCGTCGGCGATATTCCCTTCCAATTTCCCATTGCCTGAGAGGGCGGGTCTTGATCAAAACCCGGATGGTCATCTGAGTTTGTTCGAAACTCTCGATGCCGAGCACCTGAGGCGAATCGAGAATGTAGGACGCCCACGAAGGCTCTTTGCTCAATTGTTCCCCAACTTGTCTCAATATTCCCAAGACCCGCTCCACATCTTCCGTATAGGCAATCCCCACGTTGATCACGGCTCGCGACCATTCCTTGGCGAGATTGCTGACTAATTTGATTTCCCCATTGGGAATGAAATGAGCCGCGCCGTCGGTGTCGCGCAGCACGGTAACGCGCAGGTTCATATCTTCCACCATGCCGGAGACTCCAGCCGCCCGGATCACATCGCCCACCTTGAACTGATTTTCCAGGAGGATAAAAAAGCCGCTGATGACATCGCGGATCAGGTCTTGAGCGCCAAAACTGATTGCCAAGCCAGCCACGCCGGCACTGGCAATCAGCGGAGCCGTCGGAATGTTCAATTCCGCCAGGATCGTGAGAATCGCGACGATCATGATGACCACACGGGCCACTCCCTTGAAAATGCCGGCCAGAGTCCGGGCCCGTTTCTCGCGTTCGTTGATGGTGGTGGGATCGTCGTCTTCCACCATTCTCACCACCCGGTCGGCCACGATCCTTGTCAGCCGGACCAAAATCCAAGCGCCAATCAGGGTAAATCCGACGACAGCCATCTGGCTGAGCAAGGCGAAAAGAACGGTTTCATCCGAGGTGTTCCGCAGCCAGTTTAGGAAGTGGTGAAAGTTGAAATTAGTCACGATTCTTTCTCTCCAGGGCAATTCTTCGAAATCAGAAGTGGAGCCGGTCACGCAATGGTTTGATGAGCGAACGGCTGACCGGCAAATCTTTATTCAGCGGCGATTGCAGGCGGCACAACAATCCGCCGCCGAATCCTCGATGCAATTCGACGATCCAGTTCAGATTGACAATGTAAGAACGATGAATGGTGAGAAAATTGGAGGAGGGAAGCCACTCGCGCAATTGCTGCAAGGTGTAGTCCAGGATATGTTCCTCCTTGGGCGTGACGGCAAAAGTATATTTGCTTTCCGCATAAAAATACGCCACTTCATGCGGATCCAACAGGAGAATGCGCTCGCCCTTGCGCGAAACTAGTCTGGGTGGAGTTGCCGGTTGCTGATTGGATAGGTACTCAAGCAACTTCTGCCAATTCGCCGGAGATTCCGGGGAAGCTTGTCCCCTGCCGGTGATTTGGAAAAGCTTGTCCATCGTACGTTCAAGGCGCTCCAATTGGACCGGCTTCAGCAGGTAATCGATGGAATGGGTTTCAAACGCCTCCAGTGCATACTGGTCATAGGCTGTAACAAAGATAATCCAGGGTTGATAGGTCAATTGCCGGAGCAGTTCAAAGCCCGTCATGCCGGGCATCTGGATATCCAGAAAGAGCAGATCCGGGCGGAGCAGCTCAATTTTCTGGAGAGCCTCGCTCGGGCGGCTGATTTTGTCCAGGATTTTGAGTTGGGGAAAACGCTCCAACAGGCGCTCCAGCCGCTCGAGTGCCAGAGGTTCGTCGTCTACCAGGAGGCAGGAAAGCTCAGCTGCCATGTTGGCCTCCCTGGATATTTTCATGGGACGGGTTTTTCGAGGGCAATAAAAGCCGGGCGCGAGTGCGGCCAGGCTCGGGCTGTCCCAACTCACAATCAAACTCTCCGCCATAAATTAATGTGCCGCGCGATTTTAAGTTCTTCAAACCCACTCCGGTCCCCGCTGTCATCTGAGGAGGAGGCCCGTCATTTTCCACCAGCAACTCCACTTTTCCATCGAGGAGGTTGGCTCGAACGGTGATTTGACCGCTTTCCTCCCTCCGTCCAATCCCATGCTTGATGGCATTTTCCACCAGCGGCTGCAAGAGAAGCGGGGGAACAGGGAACTCCGCCAATTGAGGGTCTAGCGCAATTGTGTAGGTGAGCCGATCTCCAAACCGGACTTTTTCGATGGCCAGGTAATCCTCAATGATCTTGAGTTCATCCGAAAGCCGAATGGAAGATCCATGATTGCTTTCGAGTGCGTAACGAAACAAGCTCGCCAATTGCTCCACGGTCCGCTCTGCCTTGGAGGGATCGGAGGCGATCAGAGCAGCAATGGAGTTCAGTGAATTAAACAGAAAATGGGGATTCACTTGAGATTGCAGGTTTTTCAGCTGGGCCGCCAGCAGCTCCTTTTCCAGCCGCTCTTGCGCTACCTCTTTCTCGCGAACTTGCTGGATGGCTTCCTTCCACAACTCCTTCACCAATTGATAGAGAAACAGAGGAGAGCCGAGAAAAACCACAAAGAAAACCGTCGAAATGAATGCCCGGGGTTCAAATAGATTCACTTCCGGAAGTATCCAGAGCAGAATCCCATCGGATAACAGCGCTCCTAAAACCCCAATCATAAACAAGAAGAAGATCCCCCTGGCAATGATGGAATAAGACATTCGTGTTGGCGAAAAATTTTTAAAGAAAAGCTTCTCCAGCATCAAGGAAATTAAAGAGAAGCATATGGCATAGGTAAGAAGGATAATGCCGGTGATTTTGAAAGCGCCCCAGGGGAAATTTGCATTGCTCAGGCCATAAATAAGAATAAATATGCCCCCAAAAACCAGGGAGAATCCTATGCCACCAAGTAGTCGATAAAAAAATTTTTTGGCTTGAGAAGTCATGTGAAATCCTTTGTGGCCGATTATATCATGGCTCGCGGAGTCCCATGCGGATCCATTATCACCGGGGGGGGTAATTCATAGTTCGACACGCTTCAAGAGCCCACTCCCTTGCACGGGAAAAGTTCCGATGTTGAGAGCCAGCTTGTTGTGGCAGTGAATGGTGGTGAAGAATTTGCTCCCACAATCTTTTCCGGATGCTCTCTTAGTTTATATACAAAGCAGAATCTGCATTACAGCTGAGATCCTTGGGCTGGCTTGCCCATCCAGCGGCTCATCCAGGCCGCGAGGAGAATCCCCTGGACGAGTATTTCCGGTTGGACGATCGCATGTACCGACCGACCGGACACAGCGACCATCTCTGCCCAGCCCGAATGGGTGCGCAGCCCGAGCGCCGCCGGGACCGGCTCCCGGGGCTTGACAGAGACCTTAGGACTCGCCAGATTGCCTTGCGCCACTGTTTGGGGGCCTTGGTGTCGATGTGGTTGAAGTAATGCCCGCCGGGCGCGCCTTGGTACCAGGAGTTTCCATTCTTG
>CAWDMN010000038.1:0-114171 GCA_963803155.1 uncultured Acidobacteriota bacterium | reverse complement strand
GCTGAAGAGAGTTTTGGCGACAGGGTGCCTGTTGCTGTTTTGCGGAGCTGTTTTTGCCGCCAAGTTGAAAGTCCAGTTTTATGATGATCAAGGAAAGCCTCTGGGTGAGGCAGCCGCCAAAGTGATCAACAATGAATCCAAGAAAGAGCAAGTGAAGAAAGCCAATAAAAAAGGGGAATTAGTTTTTGACGGATTGGCGGCGGGTGAGTATGTTTTTATCGCGCAGAAACAAGGATTTTTGGAACGAAAGCTGGAAGGGATAAAAATTGAAAACGAAGATGTCCCGCTGGACATCAAATTGATCAGCGGGGAATATATGAAGAAGGAAGAGTCAGATGGCAATGCTGCCTTTCAGCAGAAGGACTTTAAGACTGCCTTAAGCCATTACGAAAACGTTCTCAAATATGCTCCCAACTCCCCCATCATTTGGGCTAATATCGCCAAAGCTAATGCCCTGTTGGCAGATTGGGAACCGGCCCTAAATGCCGCTCAGAAAGCGGCCAGCCTTGATCCCGCGCAGTTTCAGGATATGGCGAAACAGCTGAATATGATGAGTCATTACCAAATAGGGGAAAAGGCACTGAATGACAAAAAATTCAACGTGGCAGAAACGGAGCTTTTAAAAGCGAGGGAACTGGATCCATCTAATTCTGATGTGATTTATGCCTTGAGCCTGGCATACGGACATCAGAAAAAATATGCTGAAGCCATTAAGATTTGTGAAGAAGGCATCAAGCTTCGCCCAACCGATGCAGCATTCACCGATTTGCTCAAAATCCTGAAAAACAACGCGGCAGCGAAATAATAGCCTTCCTGGACTTCCAAGGGCATAAGTCGAGATGCGTTGTTGCGAAGAGCTCAACGCATCTCAAATTTCGACCCCCGAACCGGGAATAGCGCATTGGTGTGCTGGCCAATCATGCTCCCATGGCGTGATGCGGTGATGAAGGCAGCCCCTGGAATAGCGGGATGTCCTAATGCCCCGCCTGAAGGCCCTTTATTTATGGCTTAAGGAAGAAGTGCGAATGTCTTCACACTCAATGCAATCATCGCTGTGGATCTAGGTTTCCCCCTGACGGAAAAGCTTGAGCTGGCTCTTATGGTTTTCAAGCGATTCCTCTCCTGACTCTGCTTCCGACAACCCATGACGATAAAAATGGAGTGCGGGGACAGGCCCCGCGAGTCCGAAAACGATCCCGGTATGGCGTGAGCGCCGGTCCTCAATTCATCGCCAGCTGGATGGTTTCCTCCGCCGCGGGTCACCTTACAGAAGGGATTTTTGAGGGGGTTTTAGAATGAGCAATATTTCAGCTTTACGGCCGGATAACTTGAGAGCTAGCCTCAAATACGAACCGCGTGAATTGCGCTTTGGCACCAGCGGACGCCGCGGAGATGTGGCGGATTTGACCCAACTCGAGGTGTACATCAATACGTTGGCGGAATTGCAATTTTTACTTTCATTGCCATCGCCGGAAGGGGGGATCAGAGCGGGAGATGTTTTTTATTATGCTTACGATCTGCGGCCAAGTTCCAGCGCTTTGGTGAAAGAAGAATCTGGAAGAGGGGAGATAGCCCAGGCGGTGGAACAGGCCATTCGCGATGCTGGTATGAGGCCAATCAATCTTGGACGAATCCCGACGCCGGCGCTCACCTATTTTGCCATTTCCCAAGGCAAGGGGAGCATCATGATTACGGGTAGTCACATCCCTTTTGAACGCAATGGATATAAAGTCAACACCTCCATCGGGGAATTGCTCAAGCATCACGAGGCGCCGGTCAACTTTCAAGTGGAACAGGTCCGGCGGCAAATTTACGGGCAATCGGCGGAGTCTTCCTCTTTTAATGCACAGGGCATGTTCAAAGGGGGACCTCGTGACTTGTTGCCTGAAACAGATTCGGCTCGCCGAGCCTACCTTCAGCGGTACGCGCAATATTTTTCAGGCCGCCCTTTGAAGGGCAAGCGTATCCTGGTTTATCAACACTCCGCGGTAGGCCGCGACCTGCTGGCGGAGATCCTGGAAAAGTTTGGCGCCGAAGTGGTTCCGGCTGGCCGTAGCGAAGTGTTTGTTCCGATTGACACGGAGAACGTCGATGATGCAGTGCTCGCGAAAATTCAGACACTGGTTGAGGAAATGAGCGCCAGAGGGGGAGCATTCGACGCCGTGGTGTCCACTGATGGAGATAGCGATCGGCCCTTAATTCTTGGCCTGGAGCCTCCCCAGTCAGCCTCAGCGTGCCAGCAGGTGCGCTTTTTTGGGGGCGATCTGGCGGGGATGATTGTGGCCGAGTATTTGGGAGCTGACGCTGTCGTTGTTCCCATTACGTGCAACGATGGAATTGACCGGGGGAACCTAAAGAATCTGCTCGAACCTAAAACGCGAATTGGTTCTCCGCACGTTATAGCCGCCATGGAGAAGGCCAAACGGAAAGGGAAGCAGAGAGTTATGGGATGGGAAGCCAACGGCGGATTTCTCACCGGAACAGATCTGGAAAATGAAGGGAGATTCTTGCGTTCCCTTCCCACTCGCGACGCCGTTTTGCCGATTCTATGTGTCCTTTTTGCCGCATCCGAAAAAAATATTCCCATCCCCGCTCTTTTCGACGCTTTGCCAAAGCGGTATAGCAGGGCAGCCTTGCTCAAGAAGGTCTCTCGTTCAATCAGCCAGCAAATTATCGGCCGTTTTTCTCCTTCCAATCGCAATGTTATGGAAGTATGTTTCGAATTGGGATCGGTAGAATGTGAAGGCTTTGAAGGTTCATTGGTTGCCCTGAAGGAAGAAGAAACGCGCCATCTCCAGCAAATCCGCCATGAACTTTCCGGTTTCTTTCCATCTGATTGGGGATTTGGTTCCATCACAAAAATTGATTGGACAGATGGCATCCGCATTTATTTCGGAAATGGAGATGTCGCCCATGTGCGTCCATCGGGAAATGCCGATGAATTGCGAATATATGCCGTTGCCGATTCCGCCGAGCGGGCCAATGAAATTGCCAGGCTGGGTGTGGCTGAACCGGGGGGCATATTACGGCGGTTGGCGGAATCGGCAGTGTCGTAGCCTAGTCGCGCAAAAATTAATAGGGCGATTTCGCACAGCGGGAAAAGTACAGGGTGGTCTTAATTCTTCACAGGCGGCACAAAAAGACTGCTCCATTTCCCATGGTCCATTTTTCATTTGTCACTGAGCTGGGTAAAAGCCACAATGCCTTGGCGCCAATTGCCAATTAATGGCAAATAGTAAATGGACAATGTCTTCATTTGCTTGCATTGATCTGAAATGGAACCTTGTTAGAATATGTCCAAAATCTTCACCCCTTCCTCTCTCTTGAAATTGCAGGGTGCTATTCAGCACTATGAATGGGGCGGGTATGATTTCATCCCTCGGCTGCTGGGTGTAGAGAATCAGAGGCAGAGGCCTTATGCCGAATTGTGGATTGGGGCCCATGCAAAATCGCCCTCCCTGGTGGTTGCGGGGAAAGATTACGTCCCGCTCAATGATTTGATTTCTCGCGATGCTGAAAGAATCCTGGGCAAAGATACGGCAAAGCGATTTCAAAACCGTCTTCCTTATCTGCTCAAAGTGCTGGATGCCCGACAAATGCTCTCCATCCAAGCTCATCCGGACAAACGACAAGCCGAAAAGGGTTTTGCCCGTGAGAATGCAGCGGGCATTAGTCTGAAAGCAGCGCGCCGTAATTACAAAGACGACAATCACAAACCGGAAGCTCATGTGTCCTTGACTGAATTCTGGATGTTGCACGGCTTCCGACCCTCCGAAGAGATAGCGGCATGGCTGGATTCAACTCCTGAAGTCAGCAAGCTCATGCCGGACTTCCCAGGAAGGAAAGGCTCTCTGCAGGGCGCTGGGATCGGACCTGCAGACGCAATCAGGTTGCTCTATGCCCTGATCATGGAGCTGCCCCAAGAAGAAGTGGATGCCTTGTTGAGGCCACTGCTCGCCAGACTTCGTGGCTCGGCGGGCAGGGACAAAAATCATCCGGATTACTGGGCCCTTCGCGCTGCGGCGGAATTCCCTCTTCCTGAAGAGCATATTGACCGGGGGCTCTTTTCTATTTACATGCTGAATCTTGTTCACCTTCAACCGGGTCAAGGCACTTATCAGCCCGCTGGTTTTTTGCACGCCTATTTGGAAGGAACCACTATCGAAATCATGGCCAACTCGGACAATGTGCTTCGAGGAGGTTTGACCCCCAAATATGTGGACGTGCCCGAATTGATGCGCATTTTGAAGTTTGAAGGACGTAGACCCAATATCCTCGAGGGAAAATGCACATCTGAGCATGAAAGAGTCTATCTGACCCCTTCCCGGGAATTTGAACTCAGCTCAATCCATCTGCAAGAAGAGAAGGTTTTTCAAAATGTCTCCACGCACAGTGCCGATTCCGTGATTCTTTTGAGAGGAAAAGCCAAAGTCCAGGCTGGACAAGAAACCTGCATTCTAGACCCTGGGGGGATCTGTCTGATCTCCGCGGATGTGCCGTACTCCATTGCCGGGGTAAAGACAGATGCGGTTCTATTCAAGGCCAGCATCCCTCCAGAATAGTCTCTAAGCTTCATCGTAAAATTCCCATTGGAGACCCAGGAGGAATTCCTGGGGTAAAAAGGTGGAATGGCCGCGCGTGACGAAGTCACCCCGTGCGCGTTTCCGAGCCAGCAGACGCAGAAGTGCTCGCTCCCGCGGGACTTGTCATCTAATTGCGATGTCTCAATTATGGGCAGAGAGCCAAAATGTCTGTTCGAGAAATATGCCGGGGAGAGATTCCCAAGGTGATGCATGCGCTCTGCCACTGACATCATGTTAACAAACATAGGGCTTGAATGGTCAAATGGTCCCGCTTGATCCTGATGTTGAACGAGTCTCCAAAAGCTTTGCAATAGACTTATTTCGCTTGACAAAATTTGGAGGGGAAGGATATCTTTCTTCGGTTATTCTCCAGGCTGGACTGGATTCGCAGGGAATAAGCAGTCGTATTCAGCTGGTTGCCGGGCTAAATGATTCGCAAATTCAGTAGCCGCTTTAAAAACCTCAACACGGGGTTTCTTTTATTTCAGCGCAGAGAGTTCCCCACAAGAATTTGAATTTGGAGGGTAGAAAATAATCATGATTTCCGAACGGATGTTATTTACCAGTGAGTCGGTATCGGAAGGGCACCCAGATAAGGTGGCTGATCAAATTTCCGATGCCATTTTGGATGCTTATATGGAAAAAGATGCCAATTCCCGTGTGGCATGCGAGACACTGGTTACGACGGACTACTGCCTGGTGGCGGGCGAAGTTACCTCAAGCGGCACGGTGGACTTGGAGAAAGTAGTTCGGGACACCATCTGCGAGATTGGCTATACCGATCACAACATTGGATTCGATGGGCGGACTTGCCGGGTGGATATTCGAATTCATCCTCAATCCCCTGATATCTCCCAAGGCGTGACTGAGGGCGAAGGAATGTTCAAAGAACAAGGAGCCGGCGATCAAGGTTTGATGTTCGGCTATGCCTGCGATGAGACTCCTGAATTGATGCCCACTCCGATTATTTTTGCCCACCGCCTGGTGCAGAAGCTTGCCGAATTACGCAAAGCGAATATTCTTAAATATATCCGGCCCGACAGCAAGAGCCAGGTCACCGTGGAATATGTGAATGGCAAGCCGGTCCGCGTGGATACGGTAGTAGTTTCGACACAACACACCGAAGATGTCTCCCACGAGAAGATTCAACAGGATGTAATCGAAAAGGTCATCAAGGTTGTAATTCCTGCCCATTTGCTGGATGCCCAGACCCGATTTTTTGTCAATCCCACGGGTAAATTTGTAGTGGGAGGCCCCCATGGCGATACGGGCTTAACTGGCCGGAAGATCATCGTTGACAGTTATGGTGGATGGGCCCGCCATGGAGGCGGCGCCTTTTCGGGTAAGGACCCCTCTAAAGTGGATCGAAGCGCGGCTTATGCGGCCCGCTATGTCGCCAAGAACATTGTTGCCGCTGGTTTGGCCAGCCAGTGTGAAGTCCAGCTCGCCTATGCCATTGGTGTTGCCGAGCCGGTTTCCATCCTGGTGGATACATTCGGAACTGGAAAAATAAGTCATGAGAAATTGGAAGAGCTGGTTCGAAAAGTCTTTAATTTAAAGCCCAAGGGGATTATCGAAATGCTGAAGCTCAAACTTCCAATATTCCAGGCTACCGCGGCCTATGGACATTTTGGACGTCCCCCCGCGACAGCCGGCGGATTTAGCTGGGAGAGAACCGACAAAGCGGGAATCTTGGCGGAATTGGCGGCTCAGGTTTAGCAGCCCTTGTGCCGCCTTTCAGCCTGGCCTTGAAATAAAAAAAGCCCACTCATTGGAAGTGGGCTTTTTTTATTTAAATTCCAACCAGAAGGGGATCAACTAGTCCTGCGTTTGGGAAGCGCAATTCCAAAATGCCGGGTAAGGTTGTAGATTCCTATCAAGATTAAAACTATGGGCCAGCCTCGCAACACAAAGGCAATCGCGCCGGATACAAACTGGTTCACGAGGAATAGGGTCCCAAAAAGAATGGCCACTGTCCCCGCCCAGAAATTGGAAAAGCGGAATTGCTCGAAGGGAGTAATCACCTGGATGCCGCGCAGGGCCATGGTCCGTTTGCGGGCGGTGTGATACGCCTCCAGAGGCATGTACACATAAAAAGCTCCCGCCAAAATTCCAAATAGAGGACTCAGTCCGGCGACATCGTCAGATCCGGTCAGAGAAATCAGGCTGCCAAATATCAAGACATGGACAAAGCCCTTCAGTAATTCTCCATTGCAAATAGCTCCGACGCCAGGGACGAGCCCGAGAGCAAAGGCCACTCCGGGAGAGCAATAAGGATCTCCCTTAGCGCTTTCAACATTGGGCCGGACAGCATTTTGAGGGGGAGGCGGGGGCGGAATTGTTGCCTGACCGGACTCCGTCGACGCTACAAGGAAACATTTTTCGCATAAGATACGGGATCCTGCGGTTTTGACGCAATCCTGACACAAAGCCATGCCACAATTTGAACAGAATAAGCTTGCTTCTTTTTCCGGATGTTTTAAACAGTTCATAGCATCCTCCCGGCGGCAGTGGAGTTCGGACTCTTTCCACTCCCAACCAGTGTAACGAATTCCTTCCTGGAATTGTTCAAAAAAGTTGTGAATTCCATTAAAGTGCCTGTTAGGGGGGATTATTTGCGATTGATTTCTGAGATTCTCTGAGCTATGAATAGAGAAAAGCTGAGTCCGCATATGACACGAGAACGTTGGGAACAGCATGTAGCCCGATATCGACAAGAGTTTGAGACTTCTCCCCGCGCCCCGGGCCTTTTAAAATCTTTATCCCGCCACATGGAAGACTTGATTACGGAGATCCATGGGAAGGCGCGGCTGATTTCTCCCGCCTGCTCGAACCGGTTTTCGCTGTTATCCACGGGTGGACTGGGCCGGCGTGAGCTTCACCCCTATTCGGATGTTGATCTGATCTTTCTTTTTGAAAAGCCGCTCTTCAGCGAGGATGAGGACTTTCTCAAAAGGATGTTGAATCCGCTTTGGGATCTGGGATTGAGCATCGGGCATCGGGTTCTGCACCTTAAGGAGTATGTATTCGATTCCCGCAATTTAGAATTGGCTACGGCGCTTCTCGATCTGCGATTTTTAGCCGGTGATGCCGAGTTGGCGGAGCAATTTCGCCACCAAGAAGTACAGCGCTTTTTGTCCCGCCAGAAGAAGGAGTTTTTGAAGGCATTGCTTGCTTTTCAGGAGGAACGCCACGGGCGGTTTGACGATACCATCTACCATCTCGAACCGGATGTCAAAGAAGCTCCGGGCGGATTGCGGGATTTGCACGTTTCCCGCTGGATTGCCAAAATTCTTTTTGGAACCGATAGCGGCCAGGGACTCGTGGAGGGTGAGATCCTCACCCCGGGTGAACTGCGGAAACTCCGGGAAGCCCATCAATTCTTGGGAGCTTTGCGGACGGCATTGCATTTTCTCAACCGGCGCGATCGCAACACCCTCTCTCATGAGCACCAGGAGATCCTTGCCCCCGCCTGGGGTTACCCGCGAAAAGGAGAAGGGGAAGCGGTTCGGGCTTTCATGCGAGATTATTTTCTCAAGGCCAAAGAAATTCATAGTTTTTATGAATCGATGAGCCGGCGGGCTTTTCCGCCGGCGCGCCGCATTTCCAAGAGTTTTAAGTCGAATGTATGGAGCACCACCCGGGTCCGCCGGGGGGCTTTGGATTTTACCGATCTGGAAGTTATCCGGAAAAATCCCTCCAATCTCTTGAAGTTATTTTACCGGTCGGCAAAATATCAGATTCCGCTGAGTGAGTCCGCGCTCAATCAAGTCAAGAAGAACCTCCACCTCATCGATGACCGGGTTCGTTCTTTGCCGGAAATCCGTGATCTCTTTTTGAATTTGTTGCGGCAACCCAAGCGCGTATATCACGTACTGGCGTTGATGCATGAAATCGGACTGCTGGGAAGGTTGTTCCCCGAGTTTGACCGGATTCGCTGCCACGTCATCCAGGATTTTTTCCACCGCTACACCGTGGATGAACATTCCCTGCTTTCCATCAAGCATTTGGAGGAATTGCATAACAGCCGCAGACCCAAAGACAGACGCTTCGGGGAAATGCTGAAATCATTGGTCCGGCCTGACCTGCTCTATTTCTCCATGTTGTTCCACGATGTGGGAAAAGCCTTGGAGGGAAACCATGTAGCGAGAAGTCTTGAGGCGTTGGAAATCATTGCACGGCGGGTCCACCTGGCTGCTGAGGACTATGAAGTCACTCGGTTCCTTGTTCACAGTCACTTGGAAATGTCGAATGCCTTTCAGCGGCGGGATATCACGGACGAAGCCATGCTGCAAGATTTTGTCGAGCGGGTGGGGTCTCAGGAGAATTTAAAATTGCTCTGCCTCGCCACTTATGCGGACATCAAGGCGGTCAGCCCTGACGCGCTCACTCCGTGGAAGGAAGATTTGCTTTGGCAATTGTATGTAGAGGCTGATGTTCATTTGACGAGAGTGTTTGCCGACGATCGCTGGGAAACTCACCATGCCAGCGATTTGGTGGATGCCGTCCTGCCGTTGGTGCCGGAAGATCCTACGGGCGGCAAGCTCCGCGTGTTTCTGGATGGTTTTCCCCGCCGCTACCTTAAGCTTGTAGCAGCTGAGAAAATTGCCGAACATTTCCGGATGTCGGAACGGCTTCGATCCGCCGATGAGTTCATCATCAAGCTCGTTCGCCGCAAATCCACCTATGAATTGAGCTTGATGGCCTTTGATCGACCCTTCCTATTTGCCAAGCTGACGGGGGTGCTTGCTTACTTCGGCATGAACATTGTGCGCGGACAAGCCCTGGCCAATCATCACGGGATAATCCTGGATATAATCGAATTTGAAGATCGGATGCAGACCTTTAAATTGAACCGGAGCGAAATCGATCGTTTTCGGGAAACCTTCCGTGCCGTGATATTGGAAGAACAGAGCCTATCCGAGTTGCTTAAACGGCGGGAAAATAGTAATCTCATTCATTCGAAGGGCAAGAGCTCGGTTGAGCCTTCCGTGCATTTCGTCGAACATGCTTCTGGCGGTTATACTATTGTGGAGATCATTGCGAGGGACCGCTTGGGCTTGCTTTCCACCATTGCCCGGACCATTTCGCTGGCCGGATGCAATATTGATTTGGCCTTGATTTCCACGGAAGGGCATAAAGCCATCGATGTTTTTTATCTGACGCATGGAGGGGGAAAGCTCTCCGAGGAGCGGCAAAAAAATCTTTCCGGCATGATGAAAAATAATCTGGAACGGCTCTCCGTTGAGAATGTGGCGGGATAGGATTCTTATGGCGGGAAGCCGCACTTTAAGGCAGGAAGCGAGGACTCCATGAAATTGGTTAAATGTATCGTTCGCCCCAACAAGTTGGAGGAAGTGCGGGAGGCCCTGGGAAAGTTGAATGTGGCGGGGATGACGGTCTCGGAAGTGCGTGGACATGGGCGGCAAAAAGGACATAAGGCGATCTACCGCGGGCGGGAGTACAGCGTAACTCTTCTTCCCAAGATGATGATCGAGATGGTATTGCCGGATAACTTGGTGGACGAAGTGATCAAAGCCGTCATGGAAACGTCTCGGACGGGGGAAATCGGGGATGGGCGAATATTTGTCCTTCCCGTCGAGCAGGGATATAACATCCGGACTGGCGAGCGGGATGTCATCTAAACCCTAAACGAAAATGTCGGGCGGGTATGGCCATCCCCACATCCAAACTCCATGAGCCTTTTGCCCTCCCATGCGTAAAATCCGATGTACATGAAATCCGATTGCACATTTGCCATGCGGCAAGGTGTGATCGCAGAGCGACCTTACCCCGCGATTCATTTCTCAAAGACACTGAGTTTGACGAACCACCTCCGCTATAATTTTTGCCATTAGATCAAAAGGAAGATCTTCATGAAAAGGATCCTCTTTGTCTGCATCGGCAATTCCTGCCGTAGTCCGATGGCGGAGGGTTTTGCCAACTATTACGGCAAAAGCTGGGTGGAAGCCTCCAGCGCCGGCACTCATCCCGCTCGATATATCAGCCGGAATGCCGTCACGGTGATGGAAGAAAAGGGGATCAATATTGCCATTCAATGTTCGCGCGGTCTGGAGAGTGTGGATTGGCGCCGGATTGACCGGGTGATCGCCCTGGATTTGTCGATCGCCCCGCAAGTCCGTTCCATGGCTTTGAGTGCTGAATTCAGCCAATGGATTATCCCCGACCCGGTTGGCGAATCTCTCGACTTTTTCCGCCATGTGCGGGACCAGATTGAAGAGAAAGTGCTGGATTTGGTGGATGCGATTCAAAAGGAAGAATGAGTCCGTAAGTTTGGCAAACCCAGACGGGGTGGGGGCACCCCGCCTCCATCCACGCTATTTTCTGAGGAGCTGATCATGCCAGCGTGGCTGGCACAACAAGACAATGAAAATCTCCAGACCTCACAGGTCTTGGAGACCTGTGAGGTCTCTGGCTCCGGGATTTTCTAGGGAGCCACTCATGCCAGCCCGGCTGGCTCAACAAGAGAATGAAAATTTATTCCCCCTTTGAAGGGGGATGGCGCGGTAGCGCCAGGGGGATGTCTTGTCGGCAGGTCTGACATCCCCCGACGCCCGCAAGCGGACGCCACCCCCTTCAAAGGGGGATTTTCTAGGGAGCTGATCATGCCAGCGTGGCTGGCACAACAAGATGATGAAAATCTTCAGACCTCACAGGTCTTGGAGACCTGTGAGGTCTCTGACGCCGGGATTTTCTAGGGAGTCATAGGTAAAGCAGCCTCTATCCATTGTTGGGAAGGAAGATCCCATCAGGAGACGGACCAGAGCCGGTTCCTCCGTCTCAGGTTCTCATCGAAGCGGACTATTCGATCCTTGATTTAATGGCATTCTTCAACTGTATTGTTTCCAGGACGAACAATGCTCAATCGAATTTTGTTTTTTTTCGCCCGCCGTTTTGTAGCGGGACTCACCATGGAAGAAGCAGTCCGGGCAGTGCGCCGCCTCAATCAGTTGGGGATTCGCGCAACCCTTGATGTGTTGGGTGAAAATGTCAATTTGCCTCAAAGCGCCGAAATGGCAGTCCAAAGTTATTTGCTTACCCTGAATTCCATTCAGAAAAGCGGAATTGATTCCAATGTCTCTTTAAAGCTGACCCAAATGGGGTTGGACATTAGTCAGGAGCTCTGTTTCGACAATTTGAAAAAAATTTGCGAGAAAGCCGCCGCCCACGGCAACTTTGTGCGGATCGATATGGAGGGATCCGATTACACTACGCGTACTCTGGATCTGTTCGAAAAGCTGTTTCGAATCTATCCCAATGTGGGAATTGTGCTTCAAGCCTATCTTCACCGCACCGACAAGGATTTGGAAAGAATTCTGGGCTTGGGGGCCAGGGTCCGGCTCTGTAAAGGCGCCTACAAGGAACCTCCCAATGTGGCCCTGCAATCGATGGATGACATCCGCAACGGGTATTGCCGTCAGGCCTCCAGCCTTCTCTGTCATGGGAATTGTCCCGCTCTTGCCACTCATGATGATGTTCTAATTTCGTGGGTCAAGCAGTATGCCAAGGAACAGCGGATCGATTCGAGCCGTTTTGAATTTCAGATGCTTTTTGGGCTCCGGGCAGAAACCCAAAAACGTTTGGTGGAGGAAGGATATCAAGTCCGGGTTTATGTTCCCTACGGCGCCCATTGGCTTCCCTATTTCTATCGTCGCTTGCGGGAAAGAAAAGAGAATGTTTTTTTTGTGACGAAGAACCTGCTCAAAAAATAGTGGGAATGGTTGAGCTTGCGATTTGGCATGCCTTTGATGGTGCGAGTAATTGAGGCTGTGTTTTGAGATCCCGCGAGTTTAGCCCGGTCGGGGAGTTTTATCCGCGATATCTCAGACTGGTGAATTTTTGCTGATTTTTGTTTTTCTCCGTCCCAATGCATTAGGGAATCAAGGTTTGCTGAAGCTTGATGAGGACTGCCCGATCAGCCGGCGGGAAAGTGTATTGTGAAAGTGCGGCTATTTCAGCCCAAGCATAGGATTGTCCTTCCATGGCTTTAACGTCCCCCATCTGAACCGTACAGAGGAAGAAGTGCAGAGTGACAATTTTTTCGGAATACTCGTAAGTGATTTCTTCGAACAAACGTTCGATAGCCACATCGATATTCAGCTCTTCCCTAATTTCGCGAATCAAGCATTCCTCAAAACTCTCCCCGCTTTTTCTTTTTCCCCCGGGAAATTCCCAATATCCCGCCAAGTGCGAATTCCCGCCACGTTGGGAAATTAAGATTTGTCCTCCTCTTCTGATGATGCCCGCGGCTACCTCAATATGAGGCTTAAGCATGTTGCCCCTCCGCATCGACTCTTTTGGAAACGCGGGAATTAGCTTGGTTACCGACTAGTGCCCCGATTCTACTGAACGGCATATAATAGACGATCCCATGGACTTCGTAATAAAAATATATGGAGCCGGGTGTTTTTCAAAGCACGACAGGATAGGGAGTGTGCCATGGGATGAAATGCATGGGAGGGCGAGGCTCCCGCCGAGCCACTCGCTTGGTTTGTGCCATCTCTACCCAGACCGGTTCGGCAAGCGGAGTCCGCCTAAGCCACAGGTCCGCCCTCCCCTCGTGCCGCGATCTTCCGCCTTTGCCACTGTCCGGGGCTGCCACAATGCCAACAGGTCGGGAAAGGAGAGGTAAATCAACGAAGCAGAATTAGTGACTTTGTTCCAGGAAGCGTTCGGCATCAATGGCGGCCATGCATCCTGAGCCGGCGGAAGTAATAGCCTGGCGGTAAACATGATCTTGTACATCTCCCGCGGCGAAAACGCCCGGGACGCTGGTTTTGGTGCCGCCCTGGGTGATAATGTAGCCGTTTCCATTCATTTCGAGCTGGCCCTGGAAAATCTGTGTATTCGGAACATGTCCGATGGCCACAAATACACCGTCTGTTTTAAAGTCGGTCAGTTGGGCTGTCTTGACATTTTTTAGCCGCACACCTGTGACATTACGCGCCTGCACATCGTAGATTTCATCAACCACCGTATCCCATATAAAAGCGATTTTGGGATTGTTGAAGGATTTTTCCTGCATGATTTTCGAAGCGCGCAATTGATCGCGGCGATGAATGAGAGAGACCTTGCTGGCAAACTTGGTCAGGAAGATGGCCTCTTCCAAAGCGGAATCGCCACCGCCCACAACTACAATCTCTTTGCCGCGGAAGAAAAAGCCGTCGCAAGTTGCACAAGTGGAAACCCCATATCCGATCAGCCTCTTCTCCGATTCCAACCCAATCATTCGGGAAGTAGCTCCGGTGGCGATAATCAGTGCCGCCGCCTGTATCTCCTGATCGTCGGTGGTGATGGTAAACGGACGCTTGGATAGATCGACGCGGGTGGCTACCCCAGAAATAATGTCGGTTCCGAACTTGAGAGCTTGGGTGCGCATTGAGTCCATCAAGGCAGGCCCCATCACTCCATCCGGAAAACCAGGGAAATTTTCAACTTCCGTCGTTATGGACAATTGTCCGCCAATTTGCATTCCTTCGATGAGCAGAGGGTTCAAACTTGCCCGGGCGGTGTATAGGGCTGCCGTGTATCCCGCTGGTCCAGATCCAATGATGACAACGTTTCGCATGTTTCCCCCCCCCCTAAAATGATGACATCATCCCAAAAGAAATTCATCTTAACATGAGCGCGGCGTTTGCCCGAATGGAATTCAATTCGGATCGAGTTTTCGGGCAGGATCGATGCGGATATACGGCAATAATTTCCTGACAAAAACGCAGGCATTCCTGCGTTCGATCCTATGAGTACAAATGGGATTCCCTTTGTTTCGGGGACAATTTCAAGAGATTCCTTTTGCGGGAATTCCCTTGACCCATGCCCCCTTGTATGATAAAAAATCAAACTTTTGAAGCTAGTAGGACTTCTTTCAAAGCTTCTCAAGCAAGACCTCAAACAAAGGTTCCGCAAAAATGAGTGCACTGAGTCCTGACCTCTCTATAATTCTCGTCATGATTATGGTTTATGGTCTCTACTTCATTTTCAGCAAATATCTCTTTGGACCCATCAACCGGATCCTTGAAGATCGGGATTCTGCCATCAATGGCGGACAGGAAGAAGCTCAGAACAAACTGGTCCGATGTGATGAGTTAAGTCAAAGCTATCAGGAAGCCGTGAAGAAGGCCCGGATGGAAAGCTATCGCGAGCAAGAAAAATTCCGGGTGGATGCCGTGAAGATGCGCACTGAAATTGTTGCCGAAGGCCGTGCCAAAGCCGAAAATCAGGTCGCCTCGGCGCGCGATGAAATTCGCGGCCAGGTGGCTGCCGCCAAACAAACCCTTGAGACTGAAGTTGCGAGCATCGCCGATGGAATCGTCAAAGCCGTTTTACGCTAACCGGACAGTCAAAATCTCTATTCTGGCGCTGGCTTTTTTGCTGCTGGCCAGTTGGACCCTTTGTCTGAATTTGTCTGCCCAACACTCAGAGACCCCGCCCCCCGTGGCGGAGGGACAGTCCGCTCAACATCATGGGGGAAGCCCATGGAATATTGTATTTAAATGGATCAACTTCGTGATCCTTTTTGGCGGATTGGGGTGGAAACTCCGCAAGCCGTTGCTCAATTTTTTGGAATCCCGGCGACAGGAAATCGAAGAGGGGCTGGCCATGGCTGCCGAAGCGCGGAGTAAAGCACAAGACAAACTCGCTGAAGTGGAGAGCCGTTTGGCCGGAATGAATGAGGATATTCGTCAGCTGAAAGCGGAAGCGTTGCAGCAGGCGGAAGAAGAACGGGTGCGAATTCTGGAAGGCGCCCGCATGGAAGCTCGAAAGATTTTGGAAATGACCAGCCTGGAGATCGAGGGTATCCGCAAAGCGGCACGGCTCGAGTTGAAAGGCCACGTGGCGGAACTGGCCGTACAAATGGCCGAGCAGCGGTTAAAAAGCGCCATCGGCCCGGATGAGCACAAGAAAATCGTGGAGCGGTTCGTGGAAGGTTTGGGCTCCACTTGGAATTGAATTAAATTCTGCCCGCGCGATTTGGGACTGCGCGGCGAAATTGAATATTTATATGTGGGGAGCCAGCCGCAAAATTGCCTGACGCCGGGACACCATTGCTGAACGTGCCGCCCAATGCAACATTATCGCGGAAACGGACGCTTCGGCAAACCATCTCTGCCTCATGCTTTTTACATTTAGCTCTCGGGAGTAAGTACCTTGGCCGCAATTGCCAATCGATATGCCAAAGCATTAGTGGACGTGAGTTTTTCCCAGGGACTGCACGAGCAGGTGGGCCGGGAACTGGACCGGTTTGATCAGTTATTGCGAGATAACCGGGAATTGCATCAGCTTTACGCCAACCCCGCGATCCCCGCGATCAAGAAAAATGCGGTGACCGTGGAAATTCTTCGTAAACTTGCTTTCTGCCCCGCTACTGCCAATTTTATTTTGATTTTGATCGACAATTACCGGATGGGTTATTTCGATGAAATCAGGGCGGCTTTCTACCAATTCCTCAACGATCGCCTGGGAGTGGTTCGGGTTGATGTCACTAGCGCCCTCGAGGTGGATGGCCAGACACAGGCCCGACTGGTTGCCCAACTGGAAAAGCTGACCAGCCGGAAGGTACAGCTAAAGGTTCAGCCGGACCCTTCTTTGATTGGCGGAGTGGTGACTCGGATCGGCGACACCATCTATGATGGCTCGGTGCGCCAGCAGCTGAATTCACTCAAAAATCGTCTGAGCGCATAGTAAGCAATTCTCTCGGTTATTCTGGAGATGGAAATGGATATTAAAGCGGAAGAGATCAGTCAAATTATTCGAGCCCAAATTCAAGACTATAGCTCCGATTTGGTGGTGAGCGAGGTTGGCACGGTGATTTCCACGGGTGATGGAATCGCGCGGATCCATGGGTTGGAGAAGGTGATGTCTGGCGAACTCCTGGAGTTTCCTCACGGTGTAGCCGGAATTGCCCTGAACTTGGAAGAAGACCAGGTGGGCGCTGTGTTGATGGGGGATCCGGCCGAAATTAAAGAAGGCGACCTTGTCAAGCGAACTCAGCGCATCATGTCGGTGCCGGTCGGTGAAGCGGTTCTGGGGCGCGTGGTGGATGCTCTGGGACGCCCCTTGGATGGAAAGGGCCCCATTGCCAGCGAGACTTTCAACCCCATTGAACGAATTGCCCCTGGGATTGTGGATCGCCAGCCCGTGAAAGAGCCTTTGCAGACGGGCTTAAAATCCATCGATGCCATGACCCCGATCGGGCGGGGCCAGAGGGAATTGATTATCGGCGACCGCCAGACTGGGAAAACCGCCGTGGCCATCGACACCATTATTAACCAGAAGGGTGGCGATGTGATCTGTATTTACGTGGCCATTGGACAGAAACGTTCCACCATCGCCCAAGTGGTCAAAACCCTGACCGAATATGAGGCCATGGATTATACGATCGTGGTTGCGGCTTCGGCCTCCGATCCCGCCCCCACCCAATACATCGCTCCTTATGCCGGATGCGCCATTGGCGAGTATTTCCGCGACCAAGGCAAGCATGTCCTCTGCATTTATGACGATCTTTCGAAGCATGCGGCGTCCTATCGAGAAATCTCCTTGCTGTTGCGCCGTCCTCCAGGGCGTGAAGCTTTCCCCGGCGATGTCTTCTACCTCCATTCCCGGCTGTTGGAACGGGCCGCCAAACTGAGCGATGCCCGGGGAGGTGGTTCCTTGACGGCCTTGCCGGTGATTGAAACTCAAGCCGGCGACGTTTCGGCTTACATCCCCACCAACGTGATTTCCATCACCGACGGGCAAATTTACCTGGAATCCGACTTGTTCCATTCAGGCATTCGTCCCGCCATTAACGTGGGTCTTTCTGTGTCCCGAGTCGGTGGAAATGCCCAAGTGAAGGCCATGCGCCAGATTGCCGGAACCTTGCGTCTGGAATTGGCCCAATACCGCGAGTTGGCGGCCTTTGCGCAATTCGGAAGCGACCTCGACAAGGCCTCCGCCGCCCAATTGGCCCGCGGCCAGCGCTTGACCGAGGTGCTCAAACAGGGGCAATACAAGCCCCTGCCCGTGGAAAAACAGATCATGATTATTTTCGCGGCCACTAACGGATATCTCGACAGCCTGGAAATCTCCGAGTGTCTGACCTTCGAAGGGGAGTTCTACCGTTTCGTCGATAACAATTGTCCCGGCGTGGCCAAAAAGCTGGCGGAAAAGAAGCAGTTTGACGACGATTTGCGGAAAGAACTGCGCAAAGTGTTGGACGAGTTTAAAGAGAAATTTATCGCCGAGCGCGGTTCCAAGACCTCGGCTTAATGGGGTGGCTCTGGCCAGTGTTGGCTGGGGTGAAAAATCCACCGTGTCACAGGGTTGTTAAGTCATCATGCCAAACGTTCTCGATATTCGCCGGCGCATCCGCTCCGTGCGAAGTACTCAGCAGATTACCAAGGCCATGAAAATGGTTTCCGCGGCGAAACTGCGCCGGGCCCAGGACCGGGTCTTAAATGCCCGTCCTTTCGCCAACCGTTTTCAAGCGGTTCTCAACAGCTTGGTGGCTCGCAGTGAAGTGAAGACTCATCCTTTGCTAGAAGAACGGGAAGAGAAACAGATCCAATTGGTGGTGGTTACCTCCGACAAAGGACTTTGCGGAGCTTTCAATACCAATATTATCAAGACAGCCCAGGCCTTTATTCAGGAGCATGCGGATCAAGGGGTGACGCTTAACTGCGTCGGAAGAAAAGGGCGCGATTTTTTCCGCAAACGTTCTACCCCGCTGGTGCACGAGCACATCAATCTACTGAACAAGCTTAGTTTTCTGGATGCCCGGGCAGTCGCGGGAACTTTGATGCAGGAGTTCACCTCGGGGCAAGTAGATGCGGTTTATCTTCTTTACAACGAATTCAAATCCGTCATGCAGCAGCGCATCGTGGTGGAAAAGTTGCTGCCATTGCCCCGGCAAACCACTGAACCTGGCGAAAACTTGATTGATTACATCTATGAGCAACCCGCCGCGGAGATTTACAGCAAGATAATTCCGATGTTTGTGGAAATCCAGGTTTACCGGGCATTCATTGAGTCAGTGGCCGCGGAACACGGAGCGCGCATGACCGCCATGGACGCCGCCACGGAAAATGCCATTGATATGATCGATTCCCTGACGTTGACCATGAACCGGGCGCGTCAGGCCAAGATCACCACGGAGATCATTGAAATTGTCAGCGGCGCGGCCGCTTTGGAATAAATAGGAATGGTGAATTCTGAATTAAAAGGGTGGCAGGGGTCAATTCAGATTTCATAATTCTGAATTCGGAATTCGGCATTTGGAGATTGTGATGAATACAGGAAAAGTGGTTCAGATCATTGGTCCGGTGGTGGACGTTCAATTTGAGGAGGCCAAACTCCCTCCAATTTATACGGCGCTGCGCATCATCAGCGAGGGATTCAATGTCCCCCAACCCATCGACATCATCTGCGAAGTGGAACAACACTTGGGTGAAGGGCGGGTGCGCACCGTTTCCATGCAACCGACGGATGGCTTGGTGCGGGGCATGCAGGCCATCGACACCGGCGGCCCGATTTCCGTGCCGGTAGGCCCGGAGACGCTGGGCCGGATTATCAACGTCATTGGTCAACCCGTGGATGAGATGGGGCCGGTCAATGCGAAAAAGACTTATTCCATCCATCGCCCAGCCCCCACTTTCGAACAACAAAACACCAGCCTGGAAATGCTCGAGACCGGCATCAAAGTGGTGGATTTGCTTGAACCTTACTTGAAAGGCGGAAAGATCGGCCTGTTCGGTGGCGCCGGAGTGGGCAAAACCGTCGTCATTATGGAGCTGATCCACAACATTGCCACCAAGCACGGCGGATATTCGGTGTTTTCCGGAGTGGGCGAGCGGACTCGCGAAGGGAACGATCTCTGGCTGGAAATGAAGCAGTCGGGTGTCATCAGCAAAGCCGCCCTGATTTACGGCCAGATGACGGAACCCCCCGGCGCCCGTCTGCGGGTCGGTTTGACTGGGTTGACCGTCGCCGAGTATTTCCGCGATGAAGAAGGGCAGGATGTGTTGCTCTTCATCGATAACATATTCCGCTTTACCCAAGCCGGTTCGGAAGTGTCCGCTCTGTTGGGCCGCATGCCTTCCGCCGTGGGATACCAACCCAACCTGGCCTCGGAGATGGGGGAATTGCAGGAACGGATCACCTCCACCAAGAAGGGATCCATCACTTCGGTTCAAGCCATTTATGTGCCCGCGGATGATTACACGGATCCGGCTCCGGCCACGGCTTTCGCGCACTTGGATGCCACCACTAATCTTTCGCGGCAAATTGTGGATAAAGGGATTTATCCCGCCGTGGATCCGCTGGCTTCGACTTCGCGCATCCTGGATGCGCGCATCATCGGCGATGATCATTACAACGCCGCCCGCGCCGTAAAACAGATTCTTCAGAAGTACAAAGACCTGCAGGACATTATTGCCATCCTCGGCATCGACGAATTGAGTGAAGACGATAAGCTGGTGGTGTCTCGCGCGCGCAGGATCGAGCGGTTCTTATCCCAGCCCTTCAATGTGGCGGCTCAGTTCACCGGATTGCAGGGCAAATACGTTCCATTGGCCGAGACCATTCGGGGATTCAAGGAAATTGTCGAAGGCAAACACGATGATCTGCCCGAACAGGCCTTTTACATGGTGGGCGGCATTGAAGAGGCCGTTGAGAAAGCTCAAAAAATCCGTCAGGCTTCATAATTGCAATGAGGAGCGGGGATCCTTTCCCTGACACCTAACACCTGGCACCTGACACCTGACACCTGACACCTAATAATATGTCTTTAGATAAACTTTTACTCGAAGTCGTCACTCCAGAAAAGCTCCTCATGAAAGAGGAGGTGGATGAAATCCAGATTCCCGGACTCAATGGCTATCTGGGAATCCTGCCGGGACATGCCCCTCTGATTTCCCAACTGCAAATCGGGGAGCTTTCCTATAAAAAGGATAAAATCAGCCGGTCCCTTTCGCTGGTCAACGGGTATTGTGAAGTATTGCCGGATCGAGTGGTCATCCTGGCGGAAAAAGCCGAAAGACCGGAAGACATCGATGTGGCTCGCGCCGCTGCCTCGAAAGACCGGGCCGAAAAAAGGCTGGCGGATTTTTCCAAGCCGGAAATCGATTATCAGCGGGCCGAAGTCAGCCTGCAGCGGGCGGTTATCCGTCTCCAGGTTTCCAAAAGAGCCGGGGGATAATCCAAGTTTTTATTGTTTACTCTCCTCATCCAGCCGGGCAATTGCCCGGCTTTTTTTTATGTGGTGCAATCGGTAGGGACGGTACGCCGAACCGTCCGTCTGTGCCAGGTCGCGCCCCACGCGGGCGCGTGGATTGGAATCCAGGGCAGACATCGGCCGGAAAAGATTTTTCCACCTTAGCAGTGGCTCGGTTTGGAGTGCGCAGACGCGTCTGTGCTTTGAAGGGCGTGACGCGTCGCGCCCTAGGAAGGTGGCGACAGGCCGCCGCACTCCAAATGGTTCCCCTCACTTTGAATTGTACGCTCCTCGATCCGCGAACTGGCTTTTCGAGTGAATTCCCGCTACACTGTGCATTCCGGTCTTCCATTCCCCATGCCGGGGAATTCCGCAACTGTTCGATCTCATGAAAAAGGAATACAGGCCAATGCCTTTGGTGACCATCGCCGTTGCCGTGGTTCTGCTTCTCGTCCTCATTAGCCGATTCAAATTCAATGCCTTTTTGGCTTTGATTCTTTCCTCCTTTCTGGTGGGAGTCTTGAACGGCCTGCCAGTGGGCGCCATACTGGAATCTATCCTGAAGGGGATTGGCAGCACGATGGGAAGCCTGGCTCTGGTGCTGGCTTTCGGCGCCATGTTAGGCAAGCTGATCGAAGAAAGCGGGGCGGCTCATGCCATCACTTATTCATTGACGGATCTCTTTGGACTCAAACGCATTCAGCTGGCTGTCCTGCTCACCGGATTTCTGGTGGGATTGCCCATGATTTACAATGCAAGCTTCCTTGTCCTGATCCCGCTCGTTTACACCTTCTCCACCACCACGGGACTACCCTTGATGTATTTGGGAATCCCACTTTCGGCCGCCCTTTCGGTCACCCATGGCTACCTGCCCCCCCATCCCGCCCCTACCGCGGTAGCCGTGATGTATAAGGCGGATCCGAATCTCACCTTGCTCTATGGAATTATCGTGGCCATCCCCGCGGTGATTCTGGGAGGCCCGGTTCTGTCTCTGTTTTTTCGCAAATTCAGGAACACCCCTCCGGCGGGTTTATATACTCCGCGCACATTCAAGCGGGAAGATCTGCCCAGCATGGGAATCAGCTTGTTCACCACTTTAATCCCCGTGTTGCTGATGCTGGCCGGGGCAATCGCCACGATGGCGTACCCGGTCGAAAGTCGGATCGCCCGGATCTTCAAATTTGTGAGCGATCCCAATGTCGCACTCTTGCTGGCCGTCCTGGTGGGATCTTACACGCTTGGACTGCGCCGCGGACGCAAGATGGACGATATCATGAAAAGCCTGGCGGAATCGGTCAACAGCATCGCCATGATCCTGCTGATCATCGCGGCTGGCGGGGCTTTCAAGCAAGTTCTTTTGGATGGCGGAGTGGGTGATTACATGGCCCAGATGGCCTCTACGTTGAAACTTTCCCCCCTTTTGCTAGCCTGGAGCACCGCCGCGCTTCTGCGGGTTTCATTGGGTTCCGCCACGGTCGCCACGATTACGGCCGCGGGAATCGTTCTTCCCACCCTGGCGGGCAGTGGGGTTCGTCCGGAGTTGGTCGTATTAGCCACTGGCTCAGGCAGTTTGATGTTGTCTCATTTCAACGATGTCGGGTTCTGGATGTTCAAAGAGTATTATAATCTGGATATCAAACATACTTTTTTGATCTGGACCACACTGGAAACCATTGTGGGGATTACAGGCCTGGCTGGAGTCTTGGCGTTGAATGCTCTTCTTTAGGAAGAGGAAAGGATTTGCCAATGTCAACCCCTTCCCGCCGTAAGTTCCTAACCTCAACGGCAGGTTTAAGCATAGCGTCAATTTGTGGATCGGTTTGCTTCAAGCCAGGCTTGCTGGCCCGTTCCAGCCGCATCCATGGCATTCAAGTTAGCGAAGTCTCACTGGATTATGAAAATTATCTCTACCGTACACCCATAAAATTTGGCGGAACGGCGCTGGACCGGGTGACGCTGTTGAATGTACGGTGTGTCGTCAGGAACCGGGAAGGGAAGACGGCTCATGGTTTTGGCTCGATGCCGCTAGGGAATATCTGGTCTTTTCCCTCCAAAACTATGTCCTATGAAGTGACCCTAGGGGCCATGAAATCATTGGCGAGCCAGATCGCTGAGATTACCCGCCAGTGCAAGGAATATGGCCATCCGATTGAACTCAACTACCTCTTAGAGCCCGATTATTTGAAGGCTGCCGACAAAATTTCCCTTGAACGAAAATTGACTGAACCCATCCCCAAACTTGCCACCTTGGTCGTGGCCAGCCCTTTTGATGCGGCATTGCATGATGCTTTTGGAAAAATGTACAGCCTCAGCAGCTACCTCACGTATGGCCGGGAGTTCATGGAATTCGATCTCTCCCGCTATTTAGGCCCGGAATTCAAGGGGGAATATCTCGATCGATATATTTCCCGCCAGCCTAAACCCCGCATGCCGCTCTACCACCTGGTCGGCGCGTTGGATCCTTTGACTGATGCGGACATCAAACAACGCCTCAACGATGGATTGCCCGAAACCTTGCCGGAGTGGATTCGTTACAATGGGCTCACCCACATCAAAATCAAGCTGAATGGCGGCGATCTGGACTGGGATGTCGGCCGGGTGCTAGGAGTGGAGCAGGTATCTGCCGAAACCCAGGTTAAGCGGGGTGTCCAGGCCTGGCATTATTCGCTGGATTTCAATGAAAAATGCCCGAATGTTCAGTATTTGCTGGAATTCCTGAATCGGATCAAGGAGAAGAGTCCGGCCGGATTTGAACGCATTCAATATATTGAGCAGCCCACACACCGGGATTTGAAGAATCACCGTCAAAATGTCATGCATGCGGCTTCCCGGCTGCGTCCCGTTGTGATTGATGAATCGCTGACCGATTTGGAGAGCCTGCAACTGGCCCGTGAGATGGGATACACTGGCGCCGCGCTCAAGGCCTGCAAGGGACAGAGCCAAGCCCTTTTGATGGCGGCGGCGGCGCAAAAATATAAAATGTTTCTCTGTGTGCAGGATTTGACTTGTCCGGGAGCCTCCCTGATTCAATCGGCTGGCCTGGCGGCGCATGTTCCGGGTGTGGCGGCCATTGAAGCCAATGCCCGCCAATACATGCCGGCCGCGAACAAGGAATGGGAGGCGAAATTCCCGGGGATTTTCCGGATCACTGATGGAACCATGCAAACCGGCATTCTTACCCGTCCGGGACTGGGTGCGGTATAGATGACCGGGTGGGAGTCGGGAATCAGGATACAGGAGTCGGGAGTCGGAGTGGCATCTTTTTTCCTGATGACTTGCTCCTGGCTAGTGTCCCTTGCGAGGCTATGTCTCAGACCGTGCCCTGCCCAATCCTCGCCGGTCTAGGCAGAAATTGCACGCGCGGGTAGCTCGCCATGCGGTGTTCGCCGAAGCGGGAGGCTCTCCCTCCCTGCATTCCACCCCTTGGCACACTCTTTATCTTGTCGCACTTTGCATTGCAACCATCCCGCCAACCTTCCTTGACACTCCAGGGGCTTGAGAGTACCATCGCAAAAGAAAGGCTCGGGGAAGACTACTTTGACGGCAGAGATTTATTCCCGGGCAGGCATGGAGACTCCGTGGAACCCATAGATGAAAATTTGAAGGAACTGATGAAAGAGCTGGGCACGGCGATCAACGATACGTTGTCGCACTCCGAGCACATTAACGAAGCCATCGGGAAGATTCGTCAGGCCGGATATGATGTTTTTCTGGTCCTCGAGGCTACGATCGGTTTCAATAAACGCCAGGAAGAGGGAAGTGCCGAGGCAAGCTCGAATCAGGAGTTGAGCACTGAGACCAAGCTGCGCATGACTTCGCAAGATGTAAAATTTCTGAAATCACTCAAAATCAGCATCGACGATAAAGATACGGAATAAATGGGTTCTCGGAGGAATTAGTGATTTTGCCATCTTCAGCTGCTGGGCCTGCCCCGATGAGGTTCAAACGGATCAAGACCCTTTTTTTTTCCTTCTTGCTGATCTTTCTGACCCTTTCCACTCTCCAGGCAGGGCCTAAACATGACACTTTTCGAGGCAAAGTAATTTTTGCGGGACCTACGAACATCTCGGTGCAGAATGAGAAAGATATTTATCAGGTCCGGTCTTTCCGCTATACCCCCAAGCTGGAAAAGAGAATCTTCAAACATCGAATCCCTCAAGGGAAACGTGTCAGGGTGCATTACTACCGTGGCACGGATTTGGCCTTCAAGGTCGATTAAAGCCATTCAGCGCTGAAGCTATTACCGGGGCAATGAACCGCGGAATTATTGCCGCGAATCCTCGTTACACGCTCCAAAATGTGGGAGGCAAACTGTGGTCCGGTGACCCCTCTAAGTCGCCGCGCGGGTGACGGTGGTCATGTGCGCGCCTCCCCCATTCCGGTGATTTCTCCTCTCTCCAATTGGTGGAGACATATTCATTGTTTTCTCACTTTTAATTGCGCCCCGTATCTAATTCCAGTCTATCTGTTCTTAATAAGCTTTGGTATGATAAGGGCTTTCTATTTGGAGGCCATTTTTATGGACATCGCCTTAATTGGCTACGGAAAAATGGGCAAGGAGATTGAAAAAGCCGCGCTGGACAGAGGACATAGGATTGGTGTCCGAATCGATCCGGCCGGCGGAGATAAAGTGGCTCCGGAATTTACTCTCGCGGCCGTTAGCGGCACGGAGGTGGCCATTGAGTTTTCCCACCCGGGCGCCGCGCTGGCCAATATCCGCATGGCGGTGGAGGCGAAGATGCCGCTAGTGGTTGGCACGACGGGCTGGTACTCCCATCTCGCCGAAGTTCAGAATTTGGTGGAACAAAACGGAACGGGGTTGGTGTATGCCCCCAACTTCTCACTCGGAGTGAATCTGTTTTACTTGATCGTGGAAAAGGCCGCTTCCCTGTTCAATCACTTCGATGCTTACGATGTAGCGCTCGTGGAGACTCATCACCGGCACAAAGTGGACAGCCCCAGCGGGACCGCGAAAAAAATGGCGGAAATTCTGCTCAAAAATATTCAGCGAAAAAAAAGGATAACTTCAGAATCGTTGAACCGGCCCATCGCGCTGGATGAGCTTCATTTGGTGGCGATTCGAAGCGGTGAATATCCCGGAACTCACACGGTAAATTTCGATTCCCTGGCCGACACCATCGAGCTGACCCATACGGCGCGGTCGAGGGCCGGCCTCGCGCTGGGTGCGGTTTTGGCTGCCGAGTGGATTGCCCGGCGCCGGGGGATATTCACATTCGATCAAGTTCTAAAAGATATTCTGGGACTTGCCTGAATCGCGGCGCATAATAATCTATTCGTCAAAAGGACATTTCGTTATTCTAGGAAAGGGAATGACATGAAAGAGATAATTCAATTTCGAGGCGCCTTCACTGCCCTGGTGACCCCGATGGACAAAGCGGGTCAGATCAGGGAAGACCAATTAAAAAACCTGATTAATCACCAAATTCAGGGGAAGATCGACGGCCTGGTCCCCTGTGGCACTACGGGTGAAGCCTCCACGCTCGATTATGATGAACACTATCGGGTTTGCCAGATCACGGTGGAGCAGGCCAATGGCCGGGCCAAAGTCATCATGGGCGCCGGAAGCAATAATACGCGGGAAGCCATCGAACAGACCCGCTATGCCAAAAAAATCGGGGCTGACGCGGTCCTCTCGGTTTGTCCTTATTACAACAAACCGACCCAGGAAGGATTCTTTCAGCATTTCAAAGCGATTGCCGAAGCCGTCGATATTCCGGTGGTGCTCTATAATGTCCCCGGCCGCACGGGCAGCAACCTGGAAGCCGACACGGTGTTGCGCCTGGCGGAAATTCCCAACATCGCCGCCATCAAAGAAGCTTCGGGGAATTTAGATCAAATGATGGCGATATTGCGCGGCAGACCTTCCGGATTTGCGGTTCTTTCCGGGGATGATTCCCTGGCCCTTCCATTAATTGCCGCTGGAGGCGATGGATGCATTTCCGTCGTGGCCAATGAAATTCCGGGCGAGTTCACCCGGCTGATCCATGCGGCGCTCGAAGACGATTGGAAACTGGCGCGGGAAATTCATTATCGGCTTTATCCGCTCATGCGCGCCAATTTCATCGAGAGCAACCCGATTCCCGTCAAGGGGGCTCTCGCTTTAATGGGAATGATTGAAGAGGCCTATCGTCTGCCCATGGTGCCGTTGCAGGCCAAAAACAAAGAAAAGATGGCGCATATTCTGCGGGAATTGAAGTTGATTTGACCAGGTTTGAGCGGGCAGGGGAAGCCAGAATGAGGAAGGCCAATCCTGTCCTTCCTCGGCGGGTTTGCGAATTTTGGGTGGATCTTCTCCTGCCAGCGCGGCTAGCTCAACAAGATAATGAAAATTGGATGATGGAGGCGGGGCGCCCTCAGGCCGTTTCAGCACGCTTGGCAAACTCAGGCGGGGTGAGGTTCCCCGCCTCCACCCACGCTATTTTCGGAGGAGCTTCATATGCCAACACAACTGGCACAACAAGGTGGGACGCGCGATCCTTCGCGTGTCGCCTGGCCAGCTCAGCCAGCGTGCACAGAGTGCCCGCTCCACCTTTGCCCAATTATGATTTTCTAAGGAGAGATTGGCAGCAAATTCTAATTGAGAGATAGACATGGAACTCGAAAAACTCATCCCCCGGCATTTCCAGCGGAAGAAGGAAGAATTGGATGGAGAATCTCGTGATCTTTTCCGTGAATTTTTGAAGAAGCTGGAATCGGGAGAGCTCCGCGCCGCTGAAAAAGCGGACGGACGATGGAAGGTTAATCTATGGGTCAAACAAGGCATCCTGCTTGGATTTAAGCTGGGGGAGATCGTGGATTTTTCCATCCATGACCGGCTGCAATTCCGGGATAAAGACACTTTCCCCCCCCAGGACTTTTCAGCCCGCACAAAGCCATTCCGCTTGGTCCCGGGCGGTTCTTCCGTGCGCAGCGGCTCTTACCTCGGCAACAATGTAACCATGATGCCGCCGATGTACATCAACGTGGGCGCCTACGTGGATGATGACACCATGGTGGATTCCCATGCCCTGGTGGGTTCCTGCGCGCAGATTGGCAAGCGGGTGCATTTGAGCGCCGCCTGTCAGATTGGCGGTGTGCTGGAGCCGATCGGCGCCATGCCCGTGATCATTGAGGACGATGTGCTGATTGGCGGAAATTGCGGCATCTATGAAGGGACCATCGTGGAGAGCCGCGCAGTTATTGGCGCCGGGACCATCATCACGGGTTCCACCCCAGTCTATGACTTGGTCAAAGGGCGGATCCTGCGCAAATCGCCGAATGCCCCGCTGATCATTCCGCGCAACGCGGTGGTGGTGCCGGGCGGCCGCCCCGCACGCGGTGATTTTGCCGCCGAACACAAAATTCATCTGGCCACTCCCGTAATCGTTAAGTACCGCGACGATGCCACGGATGCCACGACAGCGCTGGAAGAGCTGCTGCGCTGAGCCGGCTGATTTATTTTTCCACTTGGCTACCATGGCCGCTGATCCGGGGATATTAACCACATGCTGACTACATTGATTCATGAGCGATGCAATGCCCTATCGTCCAGACTGATTGAATTTCGCCGTGACCTCCACCGTCATCCCGAGTTGAGCAACCGGGAATTCCGTACAGCCGAAAAAGTAGTCGGCGAATTGAGACGGTTGGAAATTCCTTTCGATACAGATGTGGCTAAAACCGGGGTAGTGGGATTGTTGAAAGGAGCCTTCCCCGGGCCAGTGGCTGCGGTTCGTGCCGATATGGACGCCCTGCCCATCGAGGAGACCCTGAATGTCTCCTATTGTTCCACAAATCCGGGGATCAAACATGCTTGTGGGCACGATGTGCATACGGCCATGGTTTTAGGAGTGGCGGAGATATTGTCTTCGCTGCGAGAGAAAATTCGCGGCGAGATCAAATTTATTTTCCAACCGGCTGAAGAAGGGGCGCCCAAGGGAGAATCCGGAGGAGCTTATCTGATGCGAGACGAGGGGGTTCTGAAGAATCCTGAAGTGCAGGCCATTTTCGGGATTCATGTCAGCCCTTCCCTCGAAGTGGGAAAGGCCGGCTATCACACGGGCGCGGTCTGGGCCAGCAACGATAGCCTGGAGATTCTGATTCATGGCAAGAAGACTCATGGCGCTTATCCTCACACCGGTGTGGACGCAATTGCGGTGGCCGCTCAGGTCCAGGTGGCTTTGCAGAATATGGCCAACCGTACCATAGACGTTCAAGATCCACTTCTGATCTCCTTCGGAATAATAGAAGGGGGCAACCAATTCAACGTCATCGCCGATCGGGTCCGATTGTCGGGAATGTTCCGGACTCTAAACCCGGCTTTGCGCGCCACGGCCGCTGCCCGAATCGAACGAGTCGTGAAGGGAATTACGGAAAGCTTCGGGGCCGGCTATTCCATTCAAGTCAGTCCGGGCGCGCCAGTGACCATGAACCATGCCGATCTTGTGGCCATGGCTCTCCCGGTCTTGCAAGAGACGTTGGGCCGGGCCAATGTGATTTTGCAGAGCCCGCAAATGGGGGCTGAAGATTTCGCGGTTTTTGCGGAATTGGTCCCCGCATTTTACTTCATGCTGGGTGTGCGGAATGAGAAAAAGGGGATCACCGCCATGCTGCACACGCCGGAGTTCGATGTGGATGAAGATGCCATGCCGTTGGGTGTTGAGTTGTTGAGCCGCCTGGTATTGCACTACCTCGAAAAGCACCGGCCGGAGCATGCATGAATTCTTCTTTTTTGACCCGCAAAGTTGGCGTATCTCTGGTTGTTTTTTTTCTGCTCTGTCTCTCTTGCCATCTCAGTTCAGCTCAGCCCTCTCCGCATTCCCTGGATTCCCGCATCATCCCCTTGATCGAATCTCCTGACGTTAGTGAAGCGCTCTGGGGGATTCATATTCTGCGTGCCCGCGATGGGAATGTACTCTGCTCCTTCAATGCCGCAAAAAATTTTGTTCCGGCTTCCAATATGAAGTTAGTAACGGCGGCCGCGGCGCTGGACTTGTTGGGTCCGGAGTTCCGTTTTAAAACATCCGTCTGTTCGGATGCGGTGCTGGAAGAAGGTGTTTTGAAAGGAGCCCTGATTTTGAAGGGGGCAGGCGATCCCCATTTTTCCGATAGGCTTTATTCGCCGGAGGGACGACGGGCCTGGCCGGAGGAAAATCCGGCGGCGTTGGCGGCGTTGGCTGATCAGCTTTCCAACCAAGGCATTCGGCGAATTGAGGGAACCCTGGTGGTGGATGATACGCTTTTTCTTTATGAGCCGCTGGGGCCGGAGTGGGGCTGGGACGATCTGGAATGGTATTATGCCGCTCCCGTCGAAACCTTAGCCGTCAATGAAAACTGCATCGGAATTCAAATCAAGCCGGGGCGCGCGGCTGGTCTTCCCGCCCTGATTGAAGTCACGCCGGGTTTTGCGGCAGCCCAATTTCACAACCGGATCGTCACCGGGAAGAAAGGGGGAAAAGTCTCCTATTCCTTGCAGAGGGAAGCGGGAAAAGAAGAGTGGTCTCTGTACGGGGAAATCCCATTGGGAAACGAGGCCGTGTTGGAACGGGTGGCAGTTGCCGATCCGGCGGAGTATGCGGGACGACTTTTCCAGAGAGCGTTGGAGCAAAAGGGGATTACCCTCGGCGGGAATGTCGTGACGCGGCACTTACTGCCTGAAGAAGTGCTAGAGCAGGGGAACCCCTCGCCCCGAAAGGCCGCGAGGATTCGCGTTCAACCCAGCTGCGCCAAAATACTGACTTCCTTTGAGTCCATCCCCCTAGAGGAAATTCTTAAATTCCTGGTCAAAAACAGCGACAACCTCTATGCCGAGATGATCTGCCGGCAATTGGGATTGACGGATGGAGGGCTTGGTTCCCGCCTGGAAACTTGCGCGGGGTTGAAGAGTTTTTTGAGAAAATCCGGAGTGGCGGAGTTCTCAGGCCATCTTGCCGATGGTTCGGGCCTCTCCAAATCCAATCTGATTTCTCCCAAAGTGTTGACCCAGTTGTTGGATTTCATGAGAACTCATGCGTCTCACACCAGCTTTTTCAACTTGCTTCCCATTGCCGGAGTGGACGGAACGATGAAATATCGTTTGACGCAATCGCCCGCCAAAGGGAACATATTTGCCAAAACTGGAAGTCTTAATACGGCGAGTTCGCTGTCGGGATATGCCAAGACCATCCGGGGGGAGGAATTAATCTTCTCCATCATGGCCAACAATTACTCAGGGGAAATCTCCAAAGTGCGGGATGTCATTGACCGGATTTGTGAGGTGATGGTGGATGACCGCGACTCTTCGGATACAAAATAAAGAGCAATATTTTTCAACGAGAATGGCTTCCGGACTCAAAAATCCTAATAAAAAGACGGAACAAACATGCCAAAGGCCCAATCGCCATCGTGTCAGCTGATTTACGCCTCCAGTGAAACCTGCGCGGACTTGTATTATGCCACTCGTTTTTTTGCGCCGGACCCCATGCTTTTCCTGAGTCACCGGGGGAAGAAAATACTTGTTCTGGGAGATTTGGAAATCGACCGAGCGCGGCGGCAGGCCTCCGTGGATGAGATTCTCTCCCTGGCGGAAATTGAGAGACCGCTGAAAGACAGACTGGATGCCGCCCCGTCTCTGGTACAAGTGATTCAATTCCTGATCGAGAAACTCAAGGTCCATTCAATTCAAATTCCCTTCGATTTCCCGGCTGGAGTTGCCCTGGATTTAGGCCGGCGGGGCATTCCCCTCCAGGTTAAAATGCCCCCTTTCTTTGAACAGCGAAGCAGGAAAGGGCCGGAGGAAATTCACAAGATCATTCAAGCCCTCAGAGCAGCCGAGTGCGGCATGGACAAGGCGGTTCAACTATTGGCCGCATCGAAGATTGGGCCGAAAGGAATTCTCTATTGGAATGAAAAGGCGCTAACCGCCGAGATCTTGAAATGGGAAATCAACGTTTCTGCCTTGGAGTTGGGATGCACGGCGGCCCACACCATTGTGGCGTGCGGCAATCATTGCTATGAACCGCATGACGAGGGAACCGGACCGCTTCGCGCCAATCGCCCCATCATCATCGATATCTTTCCTCGCTCGCAGAGGAGCGGCTATTGGGGAGACCTCACCAGAACCTTCGTCAAAGGAGAGCCCACGACAGCCGTGAAAAATCTATATCGTGCCGTGGGGAAGGCCCAAAAAAAAGCCATGGGGCTGTTGCGCCCGGGAGTGTCAGGCCATGAGATCCATCAGGCAATTTTGGACTGCTTTGAGTCGGATGGCTACAAGACGGGCCTGATCCAGGGACGCCAACAAGGCTTTTTCCACGGCGCTGGGCATGGAGTGGGGCTGGAAATTCACGAGTTGCCACGAATCAATCCCAAGGGGCATGCGCCGCTTCAGGAAGGGCAGGTGGTTGCGATAGAACCGGGCCTGTATTATAAGGGACTCGGAGGGGTGCGTTTGGAAGATCTGCTTTTGATCACCGCTCGGGGTTCCCGCAACCTGACAAGATTTCCCAAGTTCCTTGTCATCTCTTAAACTTCTTCTCAGATGGAAGTGAGAAGAATAACGCAGGCAACTGCAACTACCTCCTCCGTAGGTCTTGGTCAGCGAACGCCACATCCATGCCTTCATTTTTAGATGAGGGAGAGCAAAGAAAATCGGGCCGGCCTTAACCTGGATAACTCACCGCTGCACAGGATGGAGGCGCCGTGCCCTCATGGCGCCAAGCGAAGAGAGGGATGGGGACATCCCGCCTCCACTTCCCCCGATTTTTCGTTGCCGCAAGTTAAGACCCAGAGCTTTGATAATGCCTACTGCTCGTTGCAAATCTCTTTCGCACGAGCTGCCATGCAAGCCCGATGCATGCGTTCCCAAGATATCCCCAACAATGGTGAGAAATGCAGATCAAGGGCGATTGCCTGCTATCGAGGGGCCCAACCGCCTGCCGTCTTTCAGACTGATCGGCTGGACCATAGTTCTTGGATTGATATCTCTGCGAGACTTTGTCTCGGACTATAGGAATTTGCTGATTCCCATTCCAAAACTTGACTCAAAGTCGTCGACTTTTACGGCTCAAGCAAACGAGCGAAGGGGAGGAATGCGGATTACCTGCGGATAATTTTGCTCTCTTGAATTCCTTTCCGCGATCATTTGTATCAATCCGTGGCTGGTCTATTTCTTCGGTTCGCCAAAAAATTAAGTCATAATTGGCCGAACAAGTTCATGGTCCCGGCACTTCAGTCTTGATCCCCCAGATTGGAAGGGGCCTTAAACTTATCCCACCTTCTTGAAGCTCTACGAATCACGCCATTCTCATTGGCTTCCATATAATAAGCCGCCAGGCCGGGAAGAGATTCGATCAGCTTCAATCCTTTTTCTCTCCCCATGACATTCAAAGCCGTAGACAACGCATCAGAGACGGCGCCCCGCGGGGCGATGACCGATACGCTTCGCCGTCCTTTCAATCCCAAGCCAGTCTTGGGATCCAGGATGTGGGAATAGCGTTGGCCCTGAATTTCCACAAACTGTTCGGCATCTCCTGAAGTCGAGACAGCCGCATGCTTCAGCAATAGGAAATCCCGTGATTGATGGCTGGAGGGAGTGAGAGGCGCAATCAGAATTTTCCACCCTTTTTTTCCTGGAGGAGGGGCTCCGGCGGCCATTTCGCCTCCGGCCACTACCAAGGCTCTATTTGCGCCCATCCTCTTGAGCAGTCTCAAAGCCTCGTCGGCGGCGTACCCTTTGCCGATGGCCCCCAGATCCAGCCGCATTCCCCTGCTCAAGAGTTGGGCCGTGCGAAGCCGCGGATCCAGGATCAATTTTTCAAATCCCGTCACGTTCAAAGCCTGCGCCAACCGTTCGGGAGATGGCAGTTCGTGTTGCCGGCGAGAGCGCCGCCAGAGTTGAGTCAATGGTCCCACGGTGCAATCGAAAGCCCCTTCGGTTAATCGCGACCACTGCTGAGACTCCTGCAAAATCTGGAACAGATCCGCGCTGATGGCGACAGGGCCTTCGCCAGCCTTTAGACAGAGACGGCTCAGTTCGCTCTCTTCTTTATAATCACTCATTACTTGATCCAACTCGGCAATTCGCGCAAAAGCCGCTTCGGCCTCACTTTGCGCCAATGGGGTGGAGTGCGCATAGAACACCAGCCGGAACATCGTCCCCATCAAATTCTTTTCAAACTCGAAACGCTGCAGCGGCTCGGCTGAAGCGGATATTGAAAAATGCAGGCAGAACAGCCCGAGGACACAAGCCCAGGCAAAGGCAGGGCCGGGGAGCAGGCGCCGTTTTAAATAGTGTCCGACGGCAGGATGGTGGTGTAACGTCTTCATACATGGTCTTGTCCTTGGTTGTCTTAATCTTGGCTTGCGGAACTGTTCCCGTTTTGAGTAATATAAGAGCTTCTTATCTTGCATCTGCCTCTCCTGGTAAGGATCCAAATTTAAAATAATATTATAGCGGAGGACAATTCTTTGAAGCATTCTCGTTTCTTCATGCTTTTTTTATTAATAAGCGTGATGTGGACATTGATCCCGAATTTTTTCTCCAGCGATGGGCCAGCGGAGATGAAACCCTTTACGGAGGCTATTCCCGATTCCACCGTGAAGTTCGACATGGTTCCGATCCCTGGGGGGACTTTCACCATGGGAAGCCCTTCATCCGAGCCTAAGCGAGGCGCGGATGAAGGACCACAACACCAGGTGAAAATCCGCCCTTTTTGGATGGGAAAGACCGAGGTCACCTGGAATGAGTTTGATCTGTTTGCCTTCAGCAAGTCCCTGCCCAAGCCGTCGGATCCCACCAGTCCCGCCAATGTTGCGGCGGATGCGGTCAGCAAACCAACCCCGCCGTACGCCGATCCCACCTTTGGCATGGGTCATGACAATCAGCCTGCGATTTCCATCACGCATCATGCCGCCATGGAATATTGCCGCTGGCTCTCCGCAAAGACCGGCAAGATTTATCGCTTGCCCACTGAAGCCGAATGGGAATATGCCTGCCGCGCCGGCGCAAAAACCGCCTATTCCTTTGGAGACGATCCTGCGCAGCTAAAAGACTTTGCCTGGTATCTCGACAACGCCGATGGGAAGTCTCACCCCGTGGCCCAGAAGAAGCCAAATCCATGGGGCCTTTATGATATGCACGGGAATGTGGCGGAATGGTGTCTGGATCATTATGATGCGAAGTATTACTCGACTTTCCCCGCGGACAGCGTGACCCCATGGCCAGTCCTCCTCCCCACGGAAAAAAAGTATCCGCATGTGGTTCGGGGCGGTTCCTGGGATGATGATTCGGATCGTTGCCGGAGTGCCGCCCGCCGCGCTTCCGAAGAAGACTGGAGCATGTTGGATCCACAACAACCCAAGAGCATCTGGTGGCACACCAATGCCATCATGATCGGGTTTCGCTTAGTTCATCCCTTGGAAGAGCAGGACAATTTAAAGGGTTTGAAGTCAAAAGTGATCAAGGAAAAATCGACGAAGGAAAACTAGGGAGTAAAGGATAAAGGATAAGGGGGGAGGGAGGAAGGAGCGGGAGAGGATATTGACTGACTTTTTTTCATCTTTCATGTGAATCAAGGGCCTTCCCGTGGCAAATCGGTGTTTTATGGAATGCTTTTGAACCGTTTTAATGTATCTGATCATTCATCTAAATTAATTTGGAGGATGCACAAATGCAAGCAAGGGGATCAAATATCCAAGGCAGCACTTCACGCCGTAACTTCTTAAAAACCTCGACCGTGACACTAGCAGCTGCGTCGGTGGTTTCCCGGTTGGGTGATCTTCCGGCCGTTCACGCGGCGGGCAGCGATGAAATCCGGGTAGGCCTGATTGGTTGCGGCGGCCGCGGTACGGGGGCAATCCAAGATGCCATCAAAGGCGCCGCTGGTGTCAAAGTGGTTGCCCTGGCCGATGTATTCGAAGATCGCGTGAAAAAATGTCTGGCCGATGCCAGAAAGGCGGCCCCTAATAGCATCGATGTTCCCCAGGACCGCCAGTTCATTGGTTTCGACGCCTACAAACAGTTGTTGGATCTCAAGGAAGTGAACTATGTCATCCTGGCCACCCCTCCCGGCTTCCGTCCTCCGCACTTGGCTGCCGCGGTAGCCTCCGGGAAAAACATTTTCACGGAGAAACCGGTGGGCGTGGATGGACCTGGAATTCGCTCTGTTTTAGCCAGCTATGAAGCCGCCAAAGCTAAAGGCTTGAAAATCGGCACCGGCCTTCAACGCCACAATCAGACAGGCTATCTGGAGACCCTGAAACAGATTCAAGCAGGGATGATCGGCCAAATTGTGGCAGCACGCGCCTATTGGAACCAGGGCGCCCTTTGGAAGGTGGACCGCAAACCCGGCATGTCTGACATGGAATGGCAGATGCGCAACTGGTACAATTTTACCTGGATTTGTGGCGACCACATCGTCGAACAGCATATTCACAATCTGGATGTTATTAATTGGATCATGGGTGCCACTCCGGTTCGCGCGGTAGGAATGGGGGGTCGTGCCCAAAGGGTCAGCCCAGAATACGGCCATATTTTCGATCATTTTGCCGTCGACTTTGAATACGCCAACGGCGTTCACCTGCTGAGTATGTGCCGCCAGATCCCCAATTGCGAAAACAGCGTTTCCGAAGCTTTGGTGGGCGAAAAGGGAACGTGCAATGTGGACCGTTATCTCATAAAAGTAGGTGGCGAAACAAAATGGCGATTCACGGGCAAAGATAATAATCCCTATGTCCAAGAGCATACCGATCTCATCGCGGCCATTCGCAATGGCAAGGAGATTAACTGCCTGAAGTATACGGCGGAAAGTACGCTCACCGCCATCATGGGACGTATGTCGGCCTATACCGGCAAAGCTGTCACTTGGGAGCAGGCTTTGAATTCTCAGGAAAACCTCATGCCAGCCAAACTGGAATGGGGATCGATGCCGTTCCCGGCCATTGCAGTTCCAGGTCAGACTCCCTTGTTATAGGAGATTGGATCCAATTTTGACTTAGGGCATTTCTAGATCGGAGTGACCAGCGGCGGATTTCATCAATCCTCTTAAGCAGGGCGACTTCTCAGTTTGCCCTGCTTTTTTTGTCCCCCCCCCAAGCAGAGACCTATTGCCTCATTCAACTCCACCAGTTGACTCAAAACAGGAGTTACCACCACCTTCATTAACTTAATGCCAATTCTCGTCTCAAGTTAATGAAATATTTCCTCCTCTAGATGAAGCGGACTTTACATTGGGAATTGACTTCAAGGTAATTTTATATTTTAATTGCATAAAGGGAATAATTTATATCACTATCCTTCCGATCTTTGCTTTGGCAAAATATTTGCAACAGTAACCAATGAGTTTTTTTATAGTTAACGATTTAATATTAACGCAAAGATGAAATTTGGTAAGGTTAACAATTTAATGATTTGATATTAAATGGTTTATATAAATTATATATGAATCATTGTCTTAGTTAATGATTAGAAATGAAAGCTTTTGATCTGTTTTTTGGTATTTATATTACGAATAATCGTATATTTCCACGAGAAAGACGCCTTCCTCAACAAAAACTTAACTACTCAGGTGGTATTTTCCATCATGGGCGAGGTTCATAATCGGGATCAGAATCGCTATCGGAATTGTCTTTGTGAGGGATCAGATAGGCTTCTATCGTTATCGAAAATTAGAGTACGATTCCAATGCCAATTCCCCAACAAACAAGTTGCCCTGAGTTGTCACGAATTTTTTTTCCACGTTTCAGTGCTTTGAATTTTCTCACAAGACGGGGTATTCACTGTATGTGTTTATTCTCTGTCACACCTTGGGGTGACCACTTATGAAGAAAATGTTCTTGGTTTCCTTGGTCGGATTCTTCTCTCTGGTGGTATTAGGGGAGTCCCCATTGCCTGTTTTTGTAAATGTGACACAGCAGGCGGGGATCAATTTTAACCATTGCCTGGGGTCTCGGAAAATCAACAATATTGTGGAAGCAACGGGTTCTGGGGCCGGCTGGCTGGATTACGATCAAGATGGATGGATGGATCTTTACTTGGTGAATGGCTGTTATTTGGAGGGAGTGAACGATCCCAATTCCCCGTTCAAAGGTAAGAAGATGACGGATCGTCTCTATCGCAACAAACATGATGGCACTTTTGAAGATGTCACTGAAAAAGCTGGTCTGGGTGGCGAGGAAGACGGTTATGGAATGGCTGTACAGGTAGGCGACTATGATAATGATGGCTTCCCTGACCTCTATGTCACGAATTATGGCGGCAATGTTTTGTACCACAACAACGGGAATGGCACCTTTACCAACGTGACCGAAAAGGCGGGTGTGTCGTGCAAAGGGGAGTGGAGCACCGGTGCGGCTTTCATGGATTACGATAAGGATGGGAAGCCGGACCTCTTTGTTGGCGCTTACTTGAAATACGATGCGGCCTACCGGCTTTTTTATGAAGCCGATATTTATCCCGGCCCGCTGGCCTATCCCGCCATGAAAAGTCATCTTTTCCACAACAATGGGGATGGGACTTTCACCGATGTGACTCAAAGGGCCAAAGTCGACAAAGATGGCCGAGCCATGGGCGCTTTGGCCGTCGACTACGATAACGATGGCTGGCAGGACATTTTTGTTGCCAATGACAACACGCCCAATTTTCTCTATCACAACAATCATGACGGGACTTTTTCCGAAGTGGCCCTGAATGCGGCTGTCGCGTTTGGCCAGAACGGAAACGCCGCTGCCTCCATGGGCGGAGACTGGGGAGATTTCGATCATGTGGGACGTCTGCACCTGATTGTCCCCGCCATGGGATATAACGCGCTTTATCATAATGAGGGAGGCGGCCTATTTGAAGATATGGCCGTAGAAGCCGGATTAGCGATAATCACGGCGCAATACTGGTCATGGGGCGGGAAATTCCTGGATTATGACAATGACGGCTACCTGGATGTCATGGTGGTGAATGGGGATGGACACCGGTTGACGGAAACACAGGAGATGATCCTGGCTCGCAATGTAGCGGATCCTAAAGGCAAGAGGCATTTCCAGGATGTTGCCGACAATTCCGGGGAAGTGTTAAGTAAAAAAATGGTGACACGAGGGTTAGCGCTGGCTGACTACGACAATGATGGAGACTTGGATGCCGCGATTTTGAATATAAACGAGCCTTCCCTCCTCTTGCGAAACGATGGAGGGAATCGCAATAACTGGCTGCAATTGCATTTGCAGGGCACCAAGAGCAACCGGGACGGATTGGGCGCCAAAGTCACCATCAAAGCCGGTGAGCTGGTCCAGTACGATGAAAAGAAAAACGGCACCAGCTATTTATCGGCTCACGATCCCCGGATGCATTTCGGGTTGGGAACTCACACCAAAGTGGATGAGGTAATCATCAAATGGCCCAGTGGGATATTGCAGACATTCACAAACATCAACACCAATCAAGTGCTCAAAGTCGTCGAACCTCGCGGATAATCCTGATTGCGGCTTTGTTGGGTGGCCTGGCGATTTGGCAAGCCCATCAGCCATTGGTCTCCAGTGAGCCGCGCTATGACTTGCTCTTCACTCAGGTTCCCCATCGTTCGAGCCAATCACAGCCAGGGAAAGATAGTGCGCTTGGCCCTGCCCGCTGGATTGAAGGAAGCCGGCTGGTCAGACTTGCCGCCAATGGGAAAATCACGGTCGTAACTCCTGATTTTGCTTCCGCGGCGCAACCATCGCTTTCCTTCAATGGGGGGAAGGTGATTTTTTCCGGGAAGCGCCGTAAAAGCGACTCTTGGGACATTTGGGAGATGGATTTGGAGGGACGCAACAAACTGCGGATCACCCAAAATATGAGCGATTGCGGAGAGCCTCATTATCTACCCTCCAGTGCCCTCAATTATCCGCTCTATGACGAGGATGTGCGCTGGATCGCGTTTATTTCGACGGCGGCGAAGGCTTATGAGGAAAAGGGGAATGCTTATGCGACGGCTCTTTATGTGCGAAGTCTCGATCCAGTGAAAGGGCGCGGCATCGTCTCCTGGAGAACCACTTATAATCTTTCCAGCGATTTTTCCACCTCCATGTTGAGCGATGGCAGGATTCTCTTTACGAGCCACCAGATGGGAGACAGCGACAGGTTTCCGGGTGGCCGGTTCCCTCTCATGGCGGTCAACTGGGACGGTTCCGGACTGAACCTTTTTTGTGGCGATGAACAGGGTGGAAAACTGAAGACCATGGCCTGTGAGATGCCAGACCGAACGGTAGTGTTTATAGAATCCGATGGAAAATCGATGGATGGCAGTGGCAGCTTGGGGAGAGTATCCCTGAAACGGCCTCTGCATAGCTATGAACCGCTCAGTTCAGGGGAGGGCCGCTTTCGCAATCCGCATCCCTTGCCGAATGGCAACGTGATGGTCTCTTTTGCCAAGGGAGATCAGGCTTATGGGCTTTATCAATTCGATTTTTCGCGCAAGACCGTTGGAGCCAAACTCTATATGGATGCAAAGTGGGACGCGGTTGAGGCAATCTCCGTGGCGCCGCCGGTCGAACCGGCTGGATTGATTAGTGCGGTTTTCGATGGCCAGCCCACCGGTGATCTGCAATGCATGAATGTGTATGATTCGGACCGTCCGGAGGCCGCTGCGCTCAAGAAGGGAGAGGTTAAGAAGGTTCGTTTCATTCAAGGCGTTGCTGCTCAGACTCCCGGCGCTCCAGCGGAAACTCGGGTGATTGGGGAGGCTCCGGTCGAGCCGGATGGTTCCTTCTATGTGCAATTACCGGCGGATACTCCCTTTTACATTCAAACCCTCAATGCCGATGGAAAACCTCTCATGACCATGCACCGATGGATGTGGGTGCGGCGCGGCACCAGTCGCGGCTGCATCGGCTGTCATGAGGATAAGGAGCTGGCGCCTGAAAACCGCGTCAGTCAAGCCCTGTTGAAAGCTTTTCCGGTTGTGATTGGAGTCAAGAAATAATACTTATCCGTGCATGTTTGCCATGAGTTGCTGACAAGGGGGACAGAAACTTGATTTTGAGACGATTCGGAATGCTGGTGGCGAGTCTGCTGGCCCTTTGCCTGTTTACTTTATTTTGCTTGTCGTTAAACAATCCCCAACCTTTATTGGACGGCAGTATGCGAGCTCAGCATGCGGCGCCGGAAGACGATCTTTATAAATCCCCCATCCAATTGGCCATTTCCCGGGATGGAAGGACGATCTATGCGGTTTGTGAGAATAGCAACGAAGTTCTCATCATCGACGCCCTGGAGCGAAAAGTAGCCGGCCAGCTTAAAACTGGGCGGCATCCCTTTGGGATTGCCCTGAGTTCAGATGAATCCCGGCTCTATGTGGGAAACCGATGGGAAGACAGTGTCATGGTTTTTGATCTGGGTCAGCGAAAATTGATTCGATCTATCCAGAACTTCGAGGAACCACATCAGCTGAAGATAGATGCGAGCGGAGCCCATCTTTATGTGACGAACTTGGGATCCAACACATTATCCATTGTGGACACCAAGAGCTTCGAACCGTTAAAACGTCTTGAAACCGGGACAGCCCCCTTCGGCCAGGAGATGAATCCCGCCGGCAATTTTCTCTTTATCTCCCACGAGCTTTCCAACCCGGTTCCTTTCCGCACCGCACCGGTCACCGAACTGACCATTGTGGATACGCAAAAGCTGTTGGTGTCAGGGCGTCTGCGGCTGGGATCGACCGTGGCCGGCCAGGATGTGGCGGTGAGCCCGGATGGAAAGCTGGCAATCGTGGCCGTGGAGATCACCAAGAATTTGGTTCCTGAAACCCAGATCTACCAAGGCTGGATGGTGACTCACGGCCTTGCCGTAGCCGAAGCCCGGCCTGAAGGGCGAGTGGCCTATTTTTTGTTGGATGATGCCAATCGCTATTTTGCGGATCCCTATGGAATAGTATTCTCCCGGGACGGCAAATTCCTTTATGTTTCCTCGAGCGGAGCTGACATGGTGTCGGTCATCGGCATGGACAAACTGCGTGGCCTGCTGCAATTCCACGATGGGGAATTTGGAATTTCCGATGAAACCATCCGGCGCTATGCCCGGCATCTGGCCCTCAGCTCAGAATATGTCGTGGGCCGAATTCCCACGGAGAGCAATCCCAAGGATCTGGTCATTTCTCCGGAGGGCCGCTGGCTTTATGTCGCAAACCGGTTAGCCGATTCCATTTCCATCATCGATACCCGAGCGAATCAATTTTTCGGCAGAATTGATTTGGGAGGGCCAAAAGTGGAGACAGCTCTCCGGCGCGGGGAAAAGCTGTTCAACAGCAGCCAATTCAGTTATCAAAGGCAGTTGAGCTGCAATACCTGCCATCCAGAATATCATGTGGATGGATTACAATATGACATTGTGGCTGGTGCCGACTCGATGGGGCAGAACTTGGTGGACAACCGGAGCCTGCGCGGCATTGCCTTCACAGCCCCTTTTAAATGGAATGGGAAAAACCCCACTATTACCCGGCAGGACGGTCCCCGGACTGCCCAGATTTTCTTCCGTTCCCATGGGTTTGATCCACAACAGCTCAAAGACATTGTCAAATTTGTGGAGTCAATTCCGATTAGTCCCAACCGGTTTCAAGCTTACACCAGCCGCGCGGATGAAATAGTGTTAACCGAGGCACAGGAAGAAGGCCATCAGATATTCGAGAGGGCCTTTGTTCGAGCCGGTCCCTTTGCCGGCCGTTACATTCCCGCGGGAAATCGTTGTATCACCTGTCATCGGCCCCCTTACTACACAGATCAGAAGTTGCATAACGTGGGCAACCGCGCCTATTCCGATTCCGATTCCCTGGTGGACACTCCACATCTGGGCAATGTTTTTGCGAGTCCGCCCTATCTACATGATGGTCGGTGTTACTCGCTGGAAGAAATCTGGACAGTTTATAACCCGGACGATATGCACGGAACCACCAATGGCACGGTGGACAAGCGGGAGTTGAATGCGCTGATCGAATATATAAAAACGTTGACTGCTCGCCCCCCCTATTCGGATAGGGAGTTTATGCAGGTGATGTTTCCACCCAGCACGGAACGGCGCAGCCTCTTCCGAGTCCAGGATCTGGAGAATCCCATCAAATCCAAGGCCCGCTATGAAGGGGTGAAAGTTTGCGCCAACTGCCACTTGAGTCAGTATAAGACGTTGCTGGGGACGGGACATGGCCGCAGTTGGGTGGTGTTAGGGCGGGAAATTGCCCGTCAAGTGGCCAAGGAATTGGGCGTCAAGGGTAATCCCCAATACAGTGCCAAATGCCTAGCCTGCCATGGTACGGCGGCCCTGGTAACGGAGGATTCCCGTGTGCCAAGATTCCACATCGAAGAGGGAGTCTCCTGTGAGGGATGTCACGGTCCGGGAGGCGAGTACACGAAAGTGATGAATGACCGGAGCAAAGCTATTGCCGCAGGGTTGAAAATTCCCCAGGCCGAAGATTGCATGGCCTGCCATAAGCCCAAACCTTCGCATGCCGTCTTAAAGGGAATTTTACAGCCGTTTGATGTGGAGGCCGGGATGAAGAGGATCAATCATTGGACTGATAAAGGGAAAATAGGCCCGGTGGACGGTCAAGGCGGGGGAATGTAGATTTTGGGGACCTCTTTTTTCAAGCTGGGGATGCCCGATTCCTACGACAGTGGGGCGCCATTTGATTGTGGGCTCGAACATGTCGGATCCGACAACATTGCTTACCTTTCGGCAGGCCTACCTTTAGGGAGGATATGGATGAGACATCGAATGACATGGCTTTTGGTGATACTGGTATGTTTTCTTTGGCCTCCTTCGATAGCGACGGCCGCGGAGGCCAAGGATTCCTCGCCGTCTGAAACTACTGGAGCAACAATTTCCTCAGCCGCGGCGGATGGCTATCCTAGGATTTACACCCATTGGGAATCCTTCCACGCGGAAGATGGTCTACCCGCGAATAAGGTCTATTGCATTGCCGTTGATCGTGACCGGGTCTGGGCCGGCACTGACAATGGATTGGCGCTATATGAAAATGGGAAATGGTCTTCCTATAGCGTGAAAGATGGATTGTCGTATCCGGGTGTCCTTGCCTTAGCCATTGACCCGGCCACTCGTGATGTCTGGGCTGCCACCATGAAAGGGTTGACGCACATTTCCAATGGAAAGTTTGAGGTGTTCACCCAATTGAACAGTGGTTTGCCCAATGACGTAGTCTTTGGAGTCTGTATTGAAAACCAAAATATCTGGGTGGCCACCACCGCGGGAACGGCCCGTTTCCGAGTTGCGGAAAAAGTTTGGGATGTTTTCACTCCGGCCAACTCTCCCCAGCACGAGCCGTGGGGATATCATGTAACTTACAACGATGGAAAACTCTATGCCGCTTTGTGGGGCGGAGGGATCTTGGAATTTGACATTGCCACTCAAGGGTGGAAATCCTGGCTCGACCCCGATGGGGAGATGGAAGTGGACGTCATGAGGGATGACGGATTGATTCACGTCATTACCACCAGTTCCAGCTACATTGACAAAGTTCTCTGGGTCTCCACTTATTTCGGCATGAGCCGTTATGATGGCCGCCACTGGCGGGGATACACCGACGTCGATTCTGGAATTCCCAGCAACTTCATCAATATGGTGAAAGCCAATCACAATGTGGCTTGGGTTTGTACGGACCGTGGGCTGGGCGCTGTAAATGGAGACAACAATAAGTGGGTCAGCTATGTGCCGGTGGATCCGGTTTGGGAACACCAGCGCGGAGCTGAAGGCGCCACGAACATTGAAGGAACCAAGGGATATGAAGCCCGGGTTTACGATGATGACAAGAAGCTGGTCAAAAAGGTCCCATTGGATCACCCTTTGGCTAACAACCATATTTATGGCGTGGATTTTCAGGGAGATGATATTTGGGTCGCCACTTCCAAAGGGGTGAGTCACGGCTTGTGGAAAGGGGGGAAATAGTTATGAAAGCAAAATGGGGGATGACTCTGATTGTGGCAATCCTTTTAGGAATCGCTAGTTGGCTTGGAGCTGAAGAGGTCAAACCCGCGGCTCCCCCCAAGGCCGATCCTAAAACCACGGCTTCCAAAACCGCCGTGAAATCCAATGCCAAGAAATCTGTTGAGGCGAAGAGTGTTGCTTCCAAGGGGGGGACAACCTCCGCGACTGTGGAAGAAGCTGCGCCCCCGCCCAACAAAAAAGAACTCTATGGAAATATGCCAGAGGAGCTGGAGCCTTATGGCAAATTTGTGAAAGAACCCTACAAGAAATACTTTGTGCCCAGTGATTCTGCTATTACTTTCTGGGGACCTGGCCGGGAAAAGCCGGAACCGGAAGTCGACAAGGTAAACGTCGCCTTGCTGGCCCCCATGGAACGAAGCAATGAAAGCTACATGGGAAAGTCCATGTTCAACGGCACCAAGATGGCCCTGGATGAAGCGAATGCGAAAGGTGGGTACAAAGGAAAGCCTTTTAACCTCATCGCCAAGAATGACACTGGATTGTGGGGAGCTTCCGCCAACGAAATCATTGACTTCACTTATGAAGACAAATGCTGGGCCGTGATTGGGACGGTGGATGGAGCCAACACGCATATTGCCATTCGTGTGGCGCTGCGGACCGATATCCCGATGATGGCGGTTTCTGACCTGGATCCAACCTTGATGGAAACCAAAATCCCGTGGGTCTTCCGTAATGTTCCGGATGATCGTCAAATGATTTACACGATTTCCTATTACGTTTACAAACAGCTGGGACTGAACAAAGTCGCCATTCTGCGCGCTAACAATCGGTACGGCCGTTTTGGCGTAGCCCGCTTCAAGAAGGCATCTATCCTGTTCCAGAAACCGGCCCCGATCGAAGTAAATTACGAAATCAATTATGGCCAGATCAACATGGACTTCCTAACCCAAATGAATCGGTTGAAGGAAGCCCAACCGGATGGCATTGTCCTTTGGGCTGATGCTGAACCGGCTGGTCTATTGGTGAAAAAAATGCGGGAACTTGGGATGAACATTCCCATCGTGGCGTGCGAAAGAATTATCAATCCACTCTTCTTGGAGGCGGCCGGATCTTCCGCGGAGGGCGTCGTGGCCACTTCGCCCTATAATCCAGAAGACCCTAATCCGAAGTACCAAGTGTTTAAGACCAAATACAAGTCGCTGTATGGGGAAGAGCCGGATACTTATGCGGCTCATTCCTATGATGGCGCCTGGATGGTGATCGAGGCTATCCAAAAAGCTGGCTTGAACCGGTACAAAATACGCGATCAACTCGCGGAGATGAACCATTGGAAAGGTGTGACCGGAGAGGTGGAGTTCGATCAGGTCTATACCAACCGCCGCCCGGTTGTCGTGGCCACCGTAAAAAATGGCCAGTTTGTTTATGGCATTCCCAAAGTGGATCGGCTTTTTTGAATTGCGAATTATAATTCGAGCGTGGCAGCCACGCTCTACCTGGCCAAAAGCCCACGCCGCGGCTTTCGCGGGAGGTGGACTCGCGGTGGCTACCATACACATGCGAATCTGAGCAGCTACATGATTAGAATTTTCGATTAGCGGTGATTTTTCTGAAATTTGATTTTTGAGATGCTTTTATGAATTGGCTGCTTTTCACATGTCTGGTGAGCATGATGGCGCCTCCGGCCTATATGGATTTTTCACGGTCTGGAGCCGGTTTCCTTACGGATGTGGATACTTCTGTAAACCTTGATCACCTCCAATCGGTCCGATTGGGTGTGCTGGGCCCGGGAGATTCCGCGTTGGGAGAGGAGATGCGGACTGCCATTCAAATCGCCCTTGACGAAGCTAATGGCCGCGGGGGATATCGGATTAAGATCCCAGTGACTGGCGGGAAGGACGGAGATTCCTCGGGTCGATTAGAGGATCGTTCCATTCCTTATGAAATGGTGTTTCGTCCGGACGATGGACTCTGGGGTGTTGCGGCTTCTCAAACGGTACGGCTGATATATGAGGATCAAGTATCCGCCATCCTGGGCGCCTTGGATGGTCAACATACTCATCTGGCAGAGATGGTTGTCGCAAAAACCTGGGTGCCGTTGATCACTCCCGCCACCATTGATTCCACGGTGGAATATGCCAATGTCCCCTGGGTTTTTCGCGCCATGCCGGCCGATCGGCAACAGGCGGAAATGTTGCTGCGCTATTCCAGGCAAAGAGGCTTTCAACGATTGTTGCTGTTGACTGAAGGGGAGAGGGAATCCTTTGCTGCTCTGAACCGGATTCAGGAAGCCGCTCGCCACGGTAAGTTGACCTTTTATCGGGAATTGAAGTATCAGCCGGAAGATCCGGAGGAAATCCTTCCCCTTCTGAGAGAGATCCCCGCTGATGCTATTTTGCTTTGGGGACGGAGTGAAACGGCACTGCCTTTATTACAGGCCTTGCGTAAACAAGGGAATCTCGTTCCCGTCTTGGCTCCTTCCTACTTGGCAATTCCTGAAGTGGCAGCGAAGGCTTCCACTTTGGGAGAAATTGTAGTGGCTTCCACTTGCGATTGGAGTTCTTCCTCCCCCGGATTAAAAGCTTTTCAGCGGAAGTTTCTAGAGCGGACAGGCAAAACGCCTGGGCTGGTGGCAGTTTATTCATATGACGTGGCTCGCATCGTAATTCGAGCCATTGAAAAGAAGGGGCTCAGCCGGGCTGACATCCGGGAAGGCTTGTCTGAAACGGATTATGAAGGACTGGCTGGGACCTATCGGTTTAATTCACTTGGCGGAAATGATGCTTTGCCTTATTTGCTTACGCTAAGAAATGGATCCTGGGGACGGTTGGAAACCGCTGAGATGTCAAACCTGAAATAGTCTTCGGGCAGCTTCCCGAAATTCATTTGACGGAGTCTAAGCTATTCCAGAGATTTTCTCCGGAATTGTTGAGTGTAATATGGAGATTTTATGCCCCGTAATTTGAACGTTACTTATAGAAAAGGAATGGTTCCATGACACCTTGTACAACCACTTCAGAATTATTGATTAATTTCGATCGTTTGACCGATGGGGAACGCGCTGAGCTGACTCTGCTGGGGATGTTTTCTGAGGAAGGGAAATTTCGGGAATTTTGCCTGCCTCCGGAATTGGCCTCTCGGCCCATTTTGGAGAAGAGGGCGATCCGGGCTCCAGAAGTTCTCAATGAAGCATTCGATTATGCAAAGCCTTCTTCGTTTTCCCGCGGGTTGAGATTGGATATCGGCGGCCATACCCTGCTTCTGGTTTCCGGAACGGCCAGCATTGACGAGTATGGCAAGACGATCCATCTGGGTGACTTTGGCGCGCAATGTTGGCGGACCTATCGGAACATTGCCACTCTATTAAAGGCGGAAGATGCCTCTTGGCACGATGTGATCCGGACCACTTGTTATCTCAGGGATATCGAGCGTGACTATGACCAATTCAATCGCATCCGGACCTCCTTCTTCAAGTGGTTGGGACTGGATCCCCTGCCAGCCAGCGTGGGCGTGCAGACCCGTCTGTGCCGGGAGGATTTGCTAGTGGAAATTGAAGCCGTCGCGCTCTTCCCCTCCCGTTAAAGGTGGGGGGATGAAAACCAGGCGGACTGAAGGTTTGATCCGTGCCATTTGTTAATTGTCATTTCTCCGATAAGGCAGAAAAATATGCGACAACACCCAGGCAAATACCATCATGAGGAAAAATTAATAGCGGCGCAGGCTTCGCTCAGACTGGTGGGACGGCCTATGCGACCCGGGGGGACTTTGATTGATGTGAATGGGGTTCGCATCGGGGGCGAAGAAATCGTTGTCATGGCGGGCCCCTGCGCGGTGGAAAGCGAAAAGCAGCTCTTGACGATCGCCAGGTCCATCAAGGCCAGCGGCGCCAGCATCCTGCGCGGTGGCGCCTACAAGCCGCGCAGCTCTCCCTATGCCTTCCAGGGATTAAAAGAAGAAGGATTAAGACTGCTGGCTTTGGCCCGGCAGGAGACTGGATTGCCAGTGGCAACGGAAGTGCTGGATACGCGGCAACTCGACCTGGTCTGCCGGTATGCCGATATCATCCAGGTGGGGTCGCGCAGCATGCAGAATTTTGCGATCCTGGAAGAGGTCGGAAAGTGCGGCAAAACGGTTTTGCTCAAGCGTGGCATGAGTTCCACCATCGAAGAATTTCTCCTCGCGGCCGAATATATCATGAAGGGCGGAAATGCGCGGGTTATCCTGTGTGAGCGCGGGATTCGAACCTTCGAAAATTCCACGCGCAACACACTCGACTTGAATGCCGTTCCCATGTTGAAACAATTGACTCATTTGCCCGTCATTGTCGATCCCAGCCATGGCACCGGCCGCTGGTGGATGGTCCAATGGCTATCCCGGGCCGCGATCGCCGTCGGGGCCGATGGATTGATTATCGAGGTTCACCATAAGCCACACGAGGCGCTCAGCGATGGCCCTCAATCTCTGACCCCGGAAAGTTTTGACCAATTGATGCACGATTTGCGACCCGTCGCTCACGCCCTCGGCTCGGAGATTTCCCATTCCGCACTCGTGCCCATTGGCTAAGCGAACTTGGCTGAGCCGCAATATCTAAAGGAATTGCATCGGATTTCGAGTTGGCTTATTCCTTGATTCCAGTAGTTCGGGGGAAATCTAGCCAGAAAGTCCATCGCCAAGAGGCAGCATCGGATCATTCCGATAGCTTTTCATTTTGTGATTGCTCGGATCCTGGCCCCTATCCTTGAATTGGTGGTCCAAGGCAGTCAAAATGGCGGAATTCATCAGCGATTTCGGTCCATTTCACCATGCGATAAGCGAGAAACCACAGCGAGCATTCAGCGGAGCGTCACTTGTTCAAGTCACTGTATCCCACATAAAGGTCACTCGTTTGTGCTTCGCGCTTCTTGGCGGGATCACTTGATCGATGGGTATAAGATAGTTGCTCTATTTTTGCTCCCTTTCTCTTACGCTCTTGCCATAAATTTCTCCTGGCAGTTATTGTCCCGATTGTCCCAAGAAAATCTTCCGGCCACGACAAATTATAGGTGTAGTTTTGCCGGGTGGTTCGGGTATGATTGGCAGGTTTATGAGTTTTTAATTCCTCGGAGGTCCCATGATATTACATCCTATTGATTGGGTTATCGCAATTGCCTGTGTTCTGATCTGTTTTCTGCCGGCGCTGGCTTTTGGCCGGCGCTCCGGTAAAAATACTTCTGAGTTTTTTGCTTCCGGCCGCTCCGTCCCCTGGTGGTTGGCGGGGATCTCCATGGTGGCCACGACGTTTTCCAGCGACACGCCCAACCTCGTTGCCAATTTTGTGCGGACTCAGGGAGTAGCAGGAAACTGGCAATGGTGGGCCTTCACACTGACAGGGGTCTCCACGGTCTTTTTCTTCGCTCGCCTCTGGCGCCGCTCGGGGGTTCTCACCGATCTGGAGTTTTATGAGTTGCGTTATTCAGGCAAAGCGGCTGGTGCCGTGCGTGGATTTCGAGCGATATACCTTGGCCTTTTTTTTAATTGCATTATCATGGCAACGGTCAATCTGGCGGCCTGTAAAATCGCCAACGTTCTCTTCGATTTGAACCGCTGGGAAACCCTGCTGGCCATTGGTTTGCTGAATGTCGCCTTCGCGGCCCATTCCGGGCTGTGGGGTGTCTTGGTCATTGATATGGTTCAATTCTTCATCAAGATGTCGGCGGTGATTGCAGCGGCCTATTTCGCCGTCAAGTTGCCCCAAGTGGGCGGATTGAGCGGATTGGTGGAAAAGCTCTCCCATTTGAAAGGCCCAGGGGGGGTGAATTATTTGAATATACTTCCGGATTTTTCCAATAATTGGGATTTAGCTGTGGCTGTGTTTATCATGCCACTCTGCGTCCAATGGTGGGCGGTTTGGTATCCTGGAGCTGAACCGGGCGGGGGCAGCTATATTGCCCAGCGGATGCTGGCATCCAAGTCCGAGAAAGATTCTCTGGGGGGAACCCTTTTTTTCAACCTAGCTCATTATATTCTGCGCCCCTGGCCTTGGATTTTGGTGGGATTGGCCTCCATCATTATATATCCGGAGTTGTCTGATATTCAGAAAGCCTTTCCTCATGTTGATCCTTCCTTGGTTGGGCACGATATCGCTTTTCCGGCCATGCTCAAATTCCTTCCCATTGGGTGGATTGGACTCATGGTGGGTGGTCTGATCGCGGCCAACTCTTCCACAATTCTGACTCACCTGAATTGGGGAGCCTCTTACCTGGTCCATGATTTTTACCGCCGTTTCATGAAAAAAGATGCGACCGAGAAGCATTATGTCAAAGCGGGAAGAATGGCCACCATTCTACTATTCGTTCTCTCGTCTTCCATGGTTTTCGTTCTGGAGACGGCGCAAGACAGCTTTAATATTATTCTCCAGGTGGGAGCCGGGACGGGATTACTTTACCTATTGCGCTGGTTCTGGTGGCGGGTGACGGCTTGGTGTGAAATTACCGCCATGGTCAGCTCTTTTGGCATCTCGATCGGATTTTTGTTTATGCATAAAAACGGCATAGCGCTGGGGACGCATAAAGAGCTGCTGGCCACTGTCTTTTTCACCTCGATTTGCTGGGTGATTATGGCCTTCGTTGGTCCACAAACGGAAAAACAGCGGCTCATCGATTTTTATCGCAAAGTGCACCCCTTTGGACCGGGTTGGAAGTGCATTCGGCAAGAGGCGGGCGTGTCAGAGGCGGAAGCGGCTGAATATGCCAAGAAAGATAACATCCCACTGGCTCTTTTGGGCTGGGTGGCCGGAAGCGCGGTGATTTGGTCCGGGCTATTCATGGTGGGAAACCTCCTCTATGGTCGAATGGGCTACACTATGGCTCTCCTGGCGGTTTTCGCAATTAGCAGCTCCATCCTGATCCGAGTCATTCAACGGCTCTGGAGTTGACCTTCAACGAATCTGCGGATTTGAGGCCTCCTGCTTTAATTTCTGAGAATTCATATCTTGAAACAGGGCAGCGGATGGCCTCATACACGGGCGGAACGCGATCCGCCCGTGTAAACCGCTGACATGTCTCTGCGGGCTGAGATATCTTCCCCGGCGATTTCCACGCCTAACTTGATTCCGACTATGAATTAGATCGTGCAGTAATTGGTTATTCCACCCGATTTGCATTAGCAACTTGAGGCATCCTGATTTCCGCGATCAATCCGCCATCCTTTGCCTGGGAAGCCTGAATTGACCCATTGATCCATCAAAGCGTCTGTCCGGCAATTACCGATCCCAACCCAATCCCACGGGTTAGTGATCGTTTGATTCTGCGACTCGACAAAAGATGAGGGAGAGATCCCGCAAGGCCAAATCAGGGACTCCATTACCATCACGTCCGCAGATTCCATTCTAGACTTCAGCGGGTTTTTCCTCACCGCCTGATTAAAGCGCTGGAAGGAAGTATACCTGCCTACAATTCATTTCACGGTGCCCTGAAATGGTTTTTACAATTCTTTACGCAAAATTGACCAAGATTTTACCTCAGCCAACAGCCATTTTGCGTTTCAATGATTGGGTGTTCAAAGAATGATTTGATGAAATCGGCTGAGGAATTGCTCCTGATGAGGACACCCATCAGGAGCAATAAATTTGAACGGAGGAGAAATATGAAAGGTAGAATCTCACTATTTATTTCCAGGGAAGGGGGCCATGTCATGTTGAAAAACTGCTTGGATCGACTCCATGGTATTTTAATGTTTATGTGCGGGTTGATCATTGTACTGTCTCTGGCGAATTCACTCTTTGCTCAGGGACCACGCCGGGGAAAATTTCCCATGGGGGAACCCGGCTTTGATTTTCGGGGTTTGATGGGCAGCTATCTTGGGTTGACCGATGCTCAAAAAACTCAAATCCAGGATTTGCGGAAGGCGGCCCAGTCTCAAGCGCAACCGGTTCACGATCAATTAAAACAGCTGAGAGATCAGATTGAGACGGCCATTCAATCTGGACAGCCGGCGGACGCCATTCAAAAGCTGGCGGCCCAGGAGGGGACACTGCTGGGACAATTGGCTGGAATCCGTGCTACGACGCAGTCTCAGATCTATGCGCTTCTGACACCGGATCAAAAAGACAGGCTAGCCAAATTCAGGGAAGAGCAAAAAACACGCCGGCAGAATCGTTGGAACCACACTCCGTCGGGGACTGGATCAACCGCCCAGTGATGGTTGATCCCGAAATCCTGAAGAAGAGAATTGGGGTCGAACTCCGTGAGGCTCTAAGCGAACGGCCTCTATCAGCCTTGCGGAGCCCAGCCCTCCGGGATCCATGCCTGATATGTCATCAAACCGCCGCCTGAGGGCTCTTCCCTGCTGTTGTTCAGAGACGACTTCCCATTCATTACTCCGCGATTCGAAAAAATGGCTTTCTTTATCCCGCCGGCCGGTTGATTTGCATGTGGATTCATTTCGCGGCAAGCTTTGGCGGCGGAGTCCCAATGGAATCCCGTTCGCCGTTATGTTTCACGATTCATGTTGTAATATGCTCCCGCATAAAATGGTCCAATTGTCCGTTATGTTAAATTCTAGATGTGGGGAGGATCGGTTGGACCGGATTTATTTCGGATTAGGGAACGGGAATTTCTAGCTTTTTCCGCTGAAAAAATGCGGCTTCAAGAAATGAGTCGAAAGAGCTCAAAGGATTGCTCATGATAAGAAGAAACATCGTGTCGTGCGTCATCGGAATCTTGATAATTTGTCAGGGGCCTTTGACTCTCACAGCAGATGCGGCTCAAGTGGCAACTATCCGCTTTTCAACCAGGAGTCTTCAGCTGCATGGGAAATCACTTGATATTCACTTAGCTATCCCGGGATCAGAGAAGTCTCGTGATTATTATGTGCTTTACGCCAGTGGCGATGGAGGTTGGTTTGGCGCGGCTACCAAAATGTTCAAAGAATTTGCGCTGGACGGTTTTCCCGTCGCGGGATTCAGCTCCAGATCCTATTTGAAACTCTTGGGGAATTCCCCCTTGCCGGCAAACTTGGAAGAGTTGGTCCGGGATTATACTCAAATTGCCCAGGCCTGTGATCAAGAAATGGGAGCAAAATCGGCGGGCCATATAATTTTGGCGGGTTGGTCCAGAGGTGCGGCTTTTTCCGTATTGGTGGGATCGGACCCTAATTTTCAATCGCGTTGTGCCGGCGTGATTGGAATTGGATTGCCCGATAAGCAAGAGCTTAAAATTCACAGACGCGGGAAGCACATCATTATTGCCAATTGGCGTCCCCAGTTGCAGACCATCCTTTTTGAGACTTTTGAAAAAATTCCCGATATCGCCGATTTGCCTGTGACCTTGATTCAGTCTACACGAGATGATTTTCTTCCGGCAGCCGCGGCAAGAGGTTTGTTTGGGCAGGACTCCGAAATGAGAAAAATGTTCTCCGTAAATGCCGAAAATCACCGGTTCAGCGGGGGATGGCCTGAGTTTCAAAAGAGCTTGCGCGAGTCCTTGGAGTGGATTGTTTCCAGGAAACCTGATTTACAAGAGTCGCCGGAACGGCGATAATGCTCTTCAAATCATTGAGCATGAAGCCGTGAGGGGACTATGCGATATGCTTTAATCTTGGCCGGAGGATCAGGGACGCGACTCTGGCCGATGAGCCGCACCACGCTGCCGAAGCAACTGATCCCGTTTATTGGCGGGAAGAGTCTTCTGCAAGTGGCTTATGAAAGACTCCGGGGCGTGGCGCCTAAGGAATGTTGTTATATTTGCGCCGCCGAAAAGCATCGCGGATTAATTCTGAAAGCCCTTCCTGAGTGTTCTCCCGCCCGTTTCCTCGGTGAGCCGGTGGGCCGGGACACGCTGAACGCCGTGGGATTAGGGGCCGCAATCCTTGGCCGGCTCGATCCTGAAGCCATCATTGCCGTATTCACCGCCGATCACATCATCACTCCAGTTGAGAGATTTCAGGAAATTGTGGCACGGGGATTCAATGTGGTGGAACAAGCCCCTGAAACCCTCGTGACCTTCGGGATAACCCCCACCAGCGCGGCCACCGGGTTTGGATACCTGGAGCTTGCTGAGCCTTTGCGGGAGGGTGTTTTCACTGTCCACCAATTTCGGGAAAAACCAGATCTCGTTACGGCGCGGCATTATGTTCAATCAGGCCCTGAACGGTACTTGTGGAATAGCGGGATGTTTATCTGGCGGGCGTCAACCTTGATGGATTGCCTCCAACGATATGAGCCCTCCAATTATGAGGGATTGAATCGAATAGCGAAAAGCTGGAATGAAGACGATGCGGCCGGCACCATCGCGGCTGTTTATCCTGCCTTGAAAAAAATCAGCGTCGACTTCGCGGTCATGGAACCGGCATCCCAAGATCCCAAGGTTCGAGTCGCGGCAATCCCGATGGATGTGAATTGGTTGGATGTCGGCTCTTGGCCGATGTTTTCCCGGACCTGCCCGCTGGATGAAAAAGGGAATGCGCTGGCTTCAGATAAAAATCTCCTGCTCGACACTTCCAATACGCTGATTGCATCTTCCGAATCGAATCATCTTATTGCCGCCATCGGCTGTGAAAACATGATTATCGTACATACTCCCGATGCTACGTTGGTTTGTCCAGCCGACCGGGCGGAATCGATCAAAGAACTCCATCGGTTGGTAGGGGAAATATTCGGCTCGGAACTCCTGTAGATTCAAAATTAACAAGGAATGGTTCTGATTCGTTAGACTAAATCAGCCGGGAGGGCGAGGCTCCCGCCGAGCCGCGGCCTGTCATGCTCGCACAACGGCTCGCCAGGGTAGAGTCCGCCCACGCGGGAGGCTTGCCTCCCCATGGACCACGATCTTCTACTTTTGCCGTGCCTCCCGGGAGCCGCCGCAATGCTAACCGATCGAGAAATTGTCGGAGAATTGACGAAATAAAATCAGGGAGATCTTTTACCGAGAATCTCCTGGCACTCTTTGGATTTTTCCAACACATCAAACCGACCCGGCCTTCGGAGCTCGGCTTCATCGATAAGTTCACGCATCCAGGGTCGGCAATTCGGGTATAATGCGTCAACGGACGCAGGGCAGCGCAAATGCTCTTTTTGGGAGGAGAGTGTGATTCCTATTAAAAAATCGGTTTCTTGGGGAAAAGGGAATTCTATTTTTCATATTGGATTGCCGTTAGGAATTCTCCTTTTAGCGGCTTTGGCTTCGTTCGTTTTCTGGCAATCCGATGGCAATGGATCCTCTTCAGCTATCCTGGCCGAAGCTCCCAAGGGCATTCCTGAAGAAGCGATCCGGCATAATAATCTGGGCGTGGCTCTAATGGATGCCGGCCCCAAAGATCCGAATTATTTCCCTGAGGCCATCAAGGAACTCAAAGTGGCTTTGGAAATCGCGCCTGCGTACTTGACCGCGAAAATCAATCTCGGCATGGCTTTCTACTATGCGGGACAAAAAGATTCGGCCCTGGCCACACTCAATGAATTATTGAAAGTGAGCTCAGATAATCCTTATGTCAATTTCATGCTCGGTTTGGTTCTTGAAACCGATGGTGAATATGACTCCGCAAGACAATATTTTCTGAAAGTCACGCAATTGGATCCCAACGATGCCAAGTCTTGGTACAACCTCGGATACTGTTTCAGCAAGCAAAGACAATATGCGGAAGCGATCGCCCCATTGCGAAAAGCCGCTTCATTTGAGCCATATCAGAGGCAGTTTCGATACAACCTCTTTATGGCCCTCAACCGCGCTGGAATGAGTGAGCAAGCCCAGACGGAGTTAGAAAATTTCCGCAAACTGGAAACCTCCAGCATTAAGGCTGTGGCGCCACCCAAAAGCACCCTGGAATATTTGCGGCAGGGTAAATATGCCGAAGCGATCGCCGATTCCCGAGAACTGCCCGCTCCTTCCTCCGTTCCCCTTCGTTATTCCAATGTGGCGGCTCAACGAGGCATTCAGTTTCCGAATCAGGCGGCAATCTTGGATCCAGTTCTGCAAGGGGCTTTGAAGGGGAATCCCACAGCCAGGGAATGGTATGCCCAGAAGATCAATCAGCAAAGTTTGGTGGCGGCGGCCTCTGCCGCCAGCGCGATTTGTGATTACAACAATGATGGATTGCTGGACTTGTTTCTGGTCAGTGGCGATGGGAAGCAGGCTTTGTTGGAACAAACGCCTGACGGGAAATTTGAAGATGTAACGGCACGAGTTGGTTTGGCCAATATTGACATCGCGGTAACCAGCTGTGCCTGGGGCGACCTGGATAATGACGGTTGGAGCGATTTGGTTCTCGCCGGCAGAGGTGGAGTGAAAATCCTGCGCAACAACAAAGGAAAATTTGAAGACATAACTGAATCCAGCGGGGTAGCGAAGCTAATACCGCCGGATGCCTGGTATCTGGGAATAGCGCTGGCCGATGTAGATCACGACGGCGATCTCGACATCTTCTTGCCAGGTTTTGCCGACTTGAGCAAACTTCCCGAAAAAGCACAACTCCGATTCCCCGCTGACTTTGCCGGGGTCCCGAACCTGTTGTTGCGCAACAATTCCGACGGCACTTTCACCGACATTACCAAAGAGGCCAAAGTGGAAGGGAATGGCCTGCCCAGCCGGGCCGTTTACTTTTCCGATGTCAACAACGATCGGTCGGTGGATTTTGTTTTGATGGGCATCAGTGGCAAGCCGACGGTTTATCTCAATATGAGCGATGGCACTTTTAGCGCAGTCGATTATCCGGTGAAAAATGCACCCAAACTTCCCCCCTTGGGAGAATCGCGATCCTATGGGGATATCAACCGGGACGGAGCGCCTGATGAATTGATCGTCCAGTGCGGAAAATCCCCCCTGCTTAACCTCAATGAAAATCATCCAACCAGTTGGTTGCGGGTGCAGCCTCAAGGTTATGCCGAACCGGGAAAGGTGAAAAGCAACAAGCTGGGGATCGGGACCAAAGTGGAAATCCGCTCGGTGGGACGCTGGGAGATCAAGGAACTCCGGGCGGGCAATGGCGTGGGTGGATGCGATGCGGCGGAAGTCTATTTCGATCTCGGGACGGAAAAAGGAGTGGACTTTGTTCGTTCGGTATTTCCTTCCGGTGTCCGTTGGACCTTAAAAGATATTAAAGCCAATCAGGGGATCAAGGTGGCCGAACCTTTGCTGGATGTTAATTCCTGCCCGACGATTTTCACCTGGGATGGACAACGATTCCGCTTTATCGCCGACACCATCAGCGCCGGCATCCTCGGAGAACTGGTCACGCCGGGAGTCTTTTCCCAACCGGATTCGGGCGAATGGCTTCGTCTGACTTCAGAGGATTTGCGACCAACCTCCCGTGGCACTCTGGAGATCCGCTGGGCCAATCCCCTCGAAGAGGTCACTTATTTGGATCAAGTGCGGCTGATGGCGGTCGATCATCCGGCAGGAATAGCAGTCTATCCCAACGAACGGATGGTTAATGAGGCCAAGAACAGACAGCCGGCCGAACTTTATGCGTTTGAGAACCTGCATCCCGTGCGGCGCGCCACGGATCATCATGGCCACGATGTGACTTCGGCGCTGGAAAAGGCCGATCGGAAATACTTCGATGACTATGAGCTTTTGCCATTCAAAGGATTTGCGAAAGAATGGGCGCTCACGCTGGATCTGGGCGATCTCAAGGGAATCAAATCGCCAGCCCTGCTTCTTTATAGCTGGAGTTATTGGAATTCCTCGGCTTCCATTGTCTCCGCGTCCCAAGCTCATCAGCAGCTGTGGGGCCCGGTCTTGGATGTCAAAGGCTCGAACGGGAAATGGCGTTGTGGCACGGATGATATGGGTGTGTCCGCGGGTCTCCCTCGAATGGTTTTAGTAGATCTCTCGAAAATGTTACGCGCCGGAGAGCACGTGGTCAGGATCCGCAGCAATCGAACACTCTACTACGACCAAGCCCTGGTTGCCGAGAAAAAGTTAAGTCATCCTTTTGTTCAGACTTCGTCGAGTTCTTCGATCTGTTTGCGAGAATTGCCGCTCAAAAATGGCAAATTGGAGTGGCTGGGCTATCCGCAGCGCAAATTGCCGGATGGAAAACTGCCTGAGATTTTTGATTATTCCAATATTGAGGCCCATCCCAACTGGGGGCTGCATGAAGGCTTACTGACTCGTTACGGCGATGTAATGCCATTGCTCGGGAAAGCAGACGATCAATTTGTGGTCATGGAGCATGGAGAAGAAGTGGCGCTTTCATTTGACGCCTCCCGTTTGCCTGCGCTTCGTTCCGGGTGGAAGCGGACTTATTTTCTCTATAGCGATGGCTATGAGAAAGGGCACGAAATTCACTCCGCCACCGCCACTACCGTCGATCCTCTGCCTTTCCATAAAATGAGAGTATATCCTTATTTGGGCGTACCTGCCGAGGTAGACAGTGCGGAACATTGGCAATATCTATCGGAATGGAACACCCGTCCCAGCTTCCTGCGGCGGTGAAGCGGGACGAAATTGTTCCATCCGGGCGCCTATCGTTGCAGCCTTCTTCTTGTCAAATTTCAGTACTGGATGAGAAAAACCGAAGCCGTACGACATGACATTTTGAATGGGGTGATGTTACAGAACGCAGGAGGCGGAATGAATTGCTGGATTTTTATTGCCGCAAGGATTATTTGAATTTATTGAGCCATATCCTGCAGCTGGCGAGCTTTTTCTTCCGCTACTAGTCTTTCATATATTTGAGTATGTTCCTTGGCTTTGGCTTCATTGCCAGTCCGCCGAAAAGCGAGCGCAAGTTGGAAATGTGCTTTGTAATATCGGGGCATTGCTTTAATGGTTTTCTCTAGAGATTCGATAGCGCGGTCGAATTGTCCCAGCCGGTTGTAAAGCAGACCAAATACCATGTTGGTTTCATACCAATCCGGCTCCACTTTTTGAGCTTTTTCCAGCCATTGCCGGCAACGATCATTTTCCCCGATCAGGTAATCCAGATACGCTAATTCCGCCATGGCCGGATAAGATTGCGAATCCATTTTCAATTCTTCTTCAAAATGGCGCCGGGCCTCCTCTTGATTCTTCATCTCCAGGAAAGTAGTTCCCAGATACAAATGCGCCTTGGCGGTTTGAGGCGCCTGTTCGAGCACCTTCTGAAAGTGATCCTGGGCCTGTGGGTAAAGAGCGTCAAAATAATAAAGCTGCGCAAGATTAAAGCGGGCCTTGGTGTCAGCTGGAAAATTTTTCAGATAAGCGGCATAGGCTTTGATGGCGAGAGAATTCTCTCCCAGACGAACTAGGCTCTCCGCGAGCATGCCCATTTGGATGGAATTCATGCTAGGGAAATCCAGGCGATCTGCCGCCTGAAAATTATCCAAAGCGCTCTTTTTCTCCAACCGAGTGGCCGCCAGCAATCCACGAATAAATAGCAGCTCGGCATACCCGCGCTTGAGGTTCTTATTTTCGACTATTTCCTTTTGGCCGGCATTCAACTGGTCCCATCGGTTTTCGATGGGGGGGGCAAGAAGGTCGATCTCCTTTTGAGCGGGAGCAGTCTGGCCGTACTTTATAAGGGTATATAGGATTTGAAAGCCGTAGGAAGTCTCTTTCGATATGAAGGGCTGAATCCCTTCAAGGAGGGGAGGGATGCCACTGAGATGCTGGGTTTGCAGATACGAGTCCAGCAGCTTCACCTGCAAATCCTTGTTGGAGGGGAAAAATCGAGAAACTGATTCCATGAGCTTCTGGGCTTCCAGGCTCGAAGACTTCTCTTCGTATAACATGAGCCCCAGCAATAATCTCGCATCCCGGTTGTTGGGGGAAAGATGGTAAGCCTGTCTCAAGCGATGAATGGCATCGGAGAGGTCTTTATGCCGGTAGGCCTCCACCCCTTGTTGGATCAGGGTTTCAACCGCTTTACTATTTGGGTTTGACGGCCCCGGTGACTGTTGGGTTGTCTCTTTTGCCAGGATTACACCCGTAAACCACAGGCCAATTGCGACCATTCCCCCCATCCGTACTACATCAGCCAGGCCGATGATCGGGTTTGAACAAAAAAGGGGGAATAGCTTTCTGTTTAGTTGCATGCTTCCGATTTCAAAAATATTCATTTCTGTTTTTCAAAAAAAATATGCAGCTGCGGAAAGGACATTTCTCGCGTCACCAGACTAAGAGCTCAATTTGCCGGGCGAAAGCCATCACTCAACAGACGAATCGCGCGGAATTGCTTATCCTGGGGCATCTAAACCGCGAGGGTGGGTCAGTTCTGTGATTCCACTATTTTTAACACCTGATTGGCTTTTACATCCCGCAATGTCTGAGTCACGCCACCCGGCCATTGAATTTCCAATTCTTTGATTGAAGTCTCTCCTCCCAGGCCGAAATGGACCCGCTTGTCGCTGGCGGAATAAATGCCATTGGCGGTAGAGACATGGTTGTATTGCTTTAAGCCGGAGGGGAGAGTGATTTTTATTTTTGCGCCGATCGCATCCGAGTTGCCGCGGGTCCCTTTCAACTGCAGAAGGATCCAATTATTTTCCGGACCGCCTTTTTTTTTGAAGAAGAGAGGCGAGTCGTTTAGCCGGGAGACTACCACTTCCAAGTTCCCGTCATTGTCGAAATCCGCCACCGCCACTCCGCGGTTGCCGCCAATTAGTTGAAAGTCCGGCCCCAACTGGCCCGTGAGATCGGCAAATTTTCCGTTTCCCAAATTTCGGTAAAAGAAGCAACTTTCTCTGTACCGGGCATTATAATTAAACATTTCGACATTATCCACGACGTGGGATCCGGCAACGAAAATATCCTTCCAGCCGTCATTGTCCCAATCCATCATCTTGTTGCTCCAACCGCTATGGAGAGCTGTCAGCGCACCCAAGCCGGAAGGAAACGTCATGTCGGCGAAGATCCCATTACCTTGATTCTGGAAGAGGGTAAAGAGTTCTCTCACCAAGTCTGCGTAGAAAATGTCCGGACGTCCGTCATTGTTGTAATCGTTGAATTCGCATCCCATGCCGGAGACCATGGCGCCGCTCTCATTGGCGTAAACGCCGGCTTGAAGGGCCTGTTCTTTGAAAGTTCCATTTCGCTCATTGTGGTAAAGGAAGTTGGGGGTCTTGTCGTTGGAGACGAAAATATCCATCCACCCATCCCCATCGTAATCGGCAATCGTAACTCCCATCCCTTTGCCCATTGAGCGGTTTAATCCGGCTTTTTCAGAAATGTCGGTGAAAGTCCCGTCCCGATTGTTGTGGAACAGGACGTTGGGCAGAGGCTTGAAAACATCCGGCGTGCAATAAGTCCGGTATCCCGGTTTATGTTCGCCGCAATAGTCGTTGCTATTATCTTGGAACGTCCAATTGAAGTAGTGGGTCACAAATAGATCGAGCCAGCCATCATTATCAATGTCGATCCAACAGGCGCTGGCCTTGAAGGGATGAAGGCTCATGGCTACGCCCGCTTTGGCGGTTACATCCGTGAAAGTGCCGTCGCCATTATTGTGGTAGAGAATGTTATCGCCGAATTGGGTGACGAGTATGTCCACAAACCCATCATTGTCGTAATCCCCGATGGCCACACCCTGCGGGTACCCCTTCGCATTTTCTCCGCTCAATCCGGATTTCTGGGTGACGTCCGAGAATGTGCCATCTCCATTGTTTTGATATAGGCGATTGAAACTGGCGGGGTCTTTCCGGATATGTTCTGGGGAGGGGGCGCCATTAAGGAAGAAAAGGTCCACCCACCCATCATTGTTGAAATCCAGGGCAGCGACCGCCCCGCCCAGGGTTTCGAAAGGGTATTTCATGTCGGTGGCAAAATTGATTTGTTTAAAAGCGATGCCTGAAGAGAGAGCCCGGTTTTCAACCTGAAAACCAGCCGAGGATTGTCCTGCAAGGAGTCCGCTATTAAAAAATAGGAATAAAACGGCATAGACAACGGATTGGAATCGCTGCATTGGCCTCTCACGTCTAGATCGTCATCGGTCATCTTAATCTTGGAGGCTCGGCAAAGTCAATGCTACCACTTATGTTTCAGCCCTTTCGGAACTTTTGGCAAGGGTCAGAGGAAAGGAAGAGAGCGGGAGCGGGAGATGAAGCAAAAGGGCGAGGCAGAAGACGAAGGGCTATTTTCAGAGACAGCTCTGGGGCCGAGTGGAGCAATCCTGCTCGAGTTGTGCGGTTGGAGATCGGCGGGGGAGAAACGGGACCAGCGAGCCCGTAGAGCGGAAGGTTTAGCTGGAATCGGGGGCGAGTCTATCGAGGCTCGTCCAGATCAGAAGATGAAGGTCGGCGGGAGTCATCGGGGGATGGGATCCCCGGCGCAGATAGCGGAGGCGGAAAAGGCGTTCGATGGCGAGAGCGAGGCAGATCAAAAGCCATTGGATTAAGAGACTATTGTCATGATGGTGCGTGATATGCTCGAGTCCGTAGCGGTTTTTGGCATCGTTGAAGCCCTGATTTTCGATGCCCCAGCGGCCCTGGCAAAGTTGATACAGACTGGGGGAACTCAAGCGGCTGACGGGAATGTCCGTGAGCCAATAGCCTTCCCCCACCTGCCCCGTGGGATAATGAATCCGGTAGCGGAGCACCCGCACGGACACCCAGCGCAGCTTATCCCACGGATCGAAGTCATCGGCATCCCAGAGTTCCACCCGGGTTTTCTTTTTTTCAAACACCCGGTGAGCGGGGGTGTTTTCAAACCGAGCCTGGGCCTGGGCATAAAGAGTGGGGAGATTGTCTTTCAGGGGGGTGGCCACGTACAAACCCAAATCGTTGGCTTCGTGCAGGGCCGGAGCATTGGCATAGAGGCTGTCCCACACCACATATTGGGCAAAACGGGGGCCTAGTCCCTGCACCATCCGCCGCAACAAGCGGCGGCTGGCCGTCAGTTCTCCCTGGCCGGGCGGTTGGGGTTCGACGTCCAGGGGGAGCACGAGGCCGCCCGCCGTCACGCAGCCCAAACTGAATTTGTGGTGGTAGCTGGAGACCTCCTGATCTTTGTTTTTGACCGGAAGGCAATGAGGACAAGCGGGCCGCGTACAACGGGCCACTCCGGTTCCATCCAGAATGAAGCCAATCCAAAAAGAACGGTCGAAGGCCTTATTCCGTTTGGCTTGTCGAAGCACCCCGGCCAAGGCTTGACGCAGGGGGGCGGGATCGAGCCTTTCGGTGAAGTAGGCCAGAGCATCATTGCCGAATTTGCGGCTGATTTTCAAGGCGGAACGGGCGGGGCTGTGTGCCAGAGCCTCAAGGCCATGGTGCGAGTTTTTCCGCAGCACCGTGCCGATCACCAGGGCCCAAAGCAGCACGGCGGGGGGAAGGCTGGGTTGCGGCCGGCCATCCCCGGGCTGGTGGAAGTAGCGGCGCAGCTGGAACTGCTCGAACAAAAAGGTTTTGAACTTGGCGGGGGGAACCGGTTTCCTCAACGCTTTTGTTCCCGCCGCCACAAGACCAGCAGCTCCGCATTGGCGTTGAGGATTTCGGTGAGTTTCTCCCGAAAGCTTCGGCCCATTTCCACGCGGTGACGGACTTCCTCCACCCAGTCTTCGGGAATCCTTTCCACCCGCTTTTTTCCCTCCACCATATAGGTCAGCAGCCATTGAGGATGACCGGGGCCAGAGACGCAGCGGCAGGTGGGCTTGCCGCACTTGCGAAAGCACTGGGCCAGCGATCCCGGCAGAGCTTCCGGCGGAATCGAGAGTGTGCGGAGGGAGTCGTGTTTGAGTTTTCGGAGCCGGGCGGCCTGGGGGCCTTTAGGCGAGATTTTCATGGCCAATTCCTCCTGCATGTATTATTACAAACAGATTTCCAAAAGTCAACCTTTATTTTGCGAATGCGAAAATAGAACGGCTTTTTTTAAGGGGGAGATTTTGGCCAGGTTACCCCTGGCGGCTGAGGTTCAGACGCATAGCGTTGGCAAAGTTCCGAAAGGGCTGCTTATGTTTCGAAAAGCTATATAGCAGAAGAGCTCTGCTGCGGATTGGCTTATTGGAGGAGTATATAGCCTCATCGAAGTGGTCCTGAGATATGACCTCCGCCAAAAGGAGAGTGTTCCCTTATTCATTCCCAAGAGCAATGAGCAATGAATTATTTCTGAGTTTAAGCTTTTGGCAACTGCGGATTTTATCCAGGAGTTTCGATATAATGCTTGCGGATTGAAGAGAACGTGAATGGCGTGACAACCGGTATTTGGTTTCACCCAAGCCGAATACTCAGGGTGGATGCGCCGATGCACCAAGAGGTAAAGGTGGCTTCTCAATTCTTGTCCAGGGAGTCCCAACCGAATGATTCTTTTTAAACGAGATCGAGGTATTTTCAAAAAATGGCGCTTGGCATTCCTTTTAGCTTCATTTTCATTTCAGCCTTGCGGGGTAATCTTGGGGCGGATTGACTTGGTTAAGACCCTGATGGCGCAAACTCCCGGACCCGTGAATTCAGGCTCGTCCATCCAATTCGTAGATGTTGCCCCGCGGTCCTCCATCAGTTATATCTCCAACAACAGCTACACTGGGAGGAAATACTTTCCGCAGCCAATGTGCGGAGGTGTAGCCATTTTGGATTATGACCATGATGGGCAAATGGATATCTTTTTCACTAATGGCGCCAAGCTGCCCGATTTGAAAAAAACCGATGCCTCATTTTATAACTGCTTGTTGAGAAACAAAGGGGACGGAACTTTTGAGGATGTCACCGCCAAAGCAGGATTGACCGGTGCGGATCTGGATTTTTGTTTCGGAGTTGCCGCTGGCGATTTTGACAATGATGGCTGGACGGACCTGTTTATCTGCTGCGCCGGCCGAAATGCCCTGTATCACAATAATGGAGACGGGACTTTCACTGATATTACCCTGGGATCGGGATTGGATGCCAAACCGCAAGACCTGTTGAGTGTTTGTGCCGCTTGGTTCGATTACGACCACGATGGCCTTCTGGATCTGGTGGTTTCTCAATACACTTACTGGAATCCCGTCACCGATGTCCGTTGTGTTCGCGATGGCAAAGATGATTCGTATTGCCACCCCCGCACTTATAAAAGTGTGCCCCACACCCTCTACCATAATCTAGGAAATGGGAAATTTGAAGATGTCACTAAAAAATCCGGATTCATTTCTGCCTTGGGAAAGGGGATGGGCATTGGCATCGCCGATTTCAACCACGACGGATGGGATGATGTTTTCGTTGCGAATGATACCGAGCGCAATTTCATGTACCTGAACCAGGGGAATGGCATATTTAAAGAGGCGGGCCTGCTTTACGGCGTTGCCTATAACGACGACGGCATCACAGTTTCAGGCATGGGGTGCGATGTAAACGATTTCAACAATGATGGCTGGGTGGACGTTTTCTACAACAATTTGCAGGGCCAGATTTTTGCCCTTTTTCAAAATGAAAATGGGGAATTATTTCGCTATGTTTCTCCGGCTTCAGGAGTAGAGGCGTTGAGCCGGCGTTTTTCAGGATGGAGCCCCGCCATTGTCGATTTCAATAATGACGGGTGGAAAGACATCTTTTCCTGCAATGGAGACGTGGATTATTTTGAGCCGAATGCCAAGCAACACGATACCCTCTGGGAAAATGTGGATGGCAAGAAGTTTGTGGATGTTTCGGACAAGGTTGGCCAAGACTTTCTTCATTTGGGATTTCAGCGCGGTTCGGCTTTTGCGGATCTCAATAACGATGGATTTCTGGACCTGATCGTGACTTCCCTGAATGAAAAACCCCGGATCATGCTGAACTCGGGTGGCAATGGCAATCATTGGGCCATGTTTTCCTTGACGGGCAGAAAAAGCAATCGTGATGCGATTGGGGCGCGGGTGAAGCTTACGACTGGTTCCGGACGAACTCTTTATAATCATGTGAATGTGAGCGTGGGATTCATGTCTTCCGCGGATCGCCGGGTTCATTTCGGACTGGGCAAAGAGAGCAGTATCAAGTCGTTGGAAATATACTGGCCGAGCGGGATAACTCAAACAGTGGTTGGTCCCAAGGCTGATCAGCTGTTGGCGATTGATGAGCCTGAAAGATAACTGACTGCATGATCGAAATACCTTGTGAGCTTTGATGGGATTCCAGTGCCCAAGTTTCATTTCTCTCCCTCACTTTTGAGGGATTTCGCTGGCGGTATTTAAATCTGGCTGCGATAGATGCAAATCCAGGGCGGCATTTATTAAGCTCAAGAGTCGGACAATTTGACCGATTATATTCATTTGCCTCCAGTGTGATTCCAGGCATATCGTGCAGAATCTATTATTTATCAAATGGAAGCCTGATTGCTTAAAAATAAGAGACTGCTGGCAATCAGCTGTCAGGGCTGGACAGTAATTCATGGGGAGACCGGTATGACGACTCTGCAAGAAACATCCAATCTATCTTTCAAACAGGCCATCGCGGCTCTGGGTTTGATTGCGGCTGGATTGGTGTGGCCTTTTAGAAACCTCCCCCAGGAAAACCCGATGTGGAGTTTGATCATTCTTCTGCCAGCTTGTTTCTTGCTGGATAAAGAAGTCAGAGTTCCATGGCGGGGACAGATCATTGCCATCCGGCACTTATTGATTGCGGCGGGTGTTTTGGGGCTTGAACCGGTGATGGCACTCTGGATCGCCGGAAGCATGGTCTTGGGCAGGTTGGGAGTGTGGTTGGTCCGCGATTTTAAATGTTGGGCACAAAGACTCAATGAGGACTTGCCCGCTTTTTTGGCCGCTTGGTGCGCGATCTTATTCTCCCAATTTTCTTCCCATTTTGCGGCTGGTCCCAAGTTTTTCAATTTTCTGACGGATGGCGTGCTGAAATTGGCTCTCTTCATGCTGCTGCTGCAAGGATTCAGCATAGTTTGGTCCTCCGAATTGCAGTGGCGGAAAATTTATCGGCGATGGAGAGATCAATATGCCGGTTCAACTTTGATTTTTTTATCATTGGCGCTGACTCTGTCTTGTGTGAGGTTTTTCATCTTGTTTGCTCCTTGGTTTTTACTCGTGACAACTCTCCCCTTGGCGGGATTGGCGGTGCGGTTCTATTGGAAGCAGTCCCGAGCATGGACGGCGGAGGCATCCCACCAGCGGGAGCAGACCACTCTGCAAACCTCCATCATCGAAGCTCTTGCTCTGGCCATTGATGCTAAACATCGAATTACGCCGGGACATGCGCGGCGCGTGGAAATTTACAGTTTGAATATTGCCCGGAGTCTTGGAATTGAAAATGAAGAGGATCTGAATGCGTTAAGGACAGCTGCCCTGTTGCACGATATTGGCGAGCTTGGAGTTCCGGATTATCTCTTTTCCAAGCCGGGCAAATTGACTGATGCCGAGTTCTCCCGGATTTCTCGCCACGCGGAAATAGGCGCCAACCTTCTGGAACCGATTGACTTCCCTTATCCGATTGGTCCCCTGGTTCGTCATCATCACGAGCGTTTCGATGGGAGTGGATATCCTTACGGATTGAAAGGGGAAGAAATTCCCCTGGGCGCCCGCATTCTCGCGGTGACGGAAAGTTATGATGCACTTACCACCCAGCGCCCCTATAAGAAGGCCATCACTCACTATGAAGCCCTGTCAATTTTGAAAGAGGAGTCTGGAATATCCTATGATCCGCTGGTCGTGGACGCTCTCATTCGAATCGCTCCAGACCTGCCTCAAGTTGCCTCCAAAGTGCTTTCCGACATGCCTGAAATCTCCCACTCTCTTCGACAGGGAATTTCAGTCAGCAAGGAAGAATCGAAAATGAGGATGCGCCGCAAGAGCATCGAGGAAATCTCCTCAGCGCAGCGGGAAGTTTTTGCTCTCTATGAAATGTTTCAGACTGTGGGAAGCAGTTTGAACGTGGAAGAGACAATCCAAGTCATTTGTCAAAAGCTGCAAACCCTAATTCCTTTCACCAGTTGTGTCGTCTATTTGAAAGATCCGAAAACGGATGTGGCGCGAGCCGCATTGGCGGTGGGGGAATATTCAGAATATCTCGGCAAAAACTGGGTGCGGTCAGGGGAAGGTCCCGCCGGCGTATGCGATTGCCTTCAACCAGCCGGTAGTCAATACGCACCCATCTTGCGAATTTAAGAATTTACTGTTGTATGAACGGCCTGATGAGTTGGTCAATACCCTGGCCTTTCCGCTTCAAGCTGAAGAAAACGTGCTGGGGGCCATTGCTCTTTATTCCAAAGATGCCCATTCTCCTTATACTGACGATCACGTCCGGTTGTTGGAAATGGTCTGTGGTCAGGCTGCCATCTCCATTCAAAATGCTCAAGCTTTCGAATCGTACGAGCGGAATTCACTGACGGATGCTCTCACGGGACTGCCCAACTCCCGCTATATGTTTCTCATCTATGAACAAAACGTGAAGAAAGCCGAACGTTTCAACGAGAAAATGGCAGTCTTGGTGATGGATCTCAATGGATTCAAAAGCATCAATGACCAGCATGGGCATCGGGTAGGCGATGAGGTTTTAATTGAAGTTAGCCGCGTGCTCCAGCAGGAAATGCGCAAATATGACACCTGCATCCGGTATGGCGGCGACGAATTCGTGGCCTTCTTGTACAACGCTGACCAGAACACCGCGGCTGTTGTGATGGAACGCATCCGCCATTCCGTCCGGGATATCCGGCACAAGGTCAATTCCGGGCAGGAACTTCAATTAAGCATTAGCATTGGCGCGGCATTTTATCCGGAACATGGTTCTGAGTTGTCTCATCTTTTTACCGTTGCCGACTATCAGATGTATCGCGATAAGCATGAGGGGCGGGCGGAGAATATTTCGCTTGCGTCTGGACCCAAGAAAATCCTGCGCGCGTTGGATTTGTCCAGCACCCCTCCCGCCAGTGTCAATTAAAATTCGTCCAAAAAATCATGCGATGTCATTACGCGAAATCGGATTAGCGCTCAATGGGCTAAAACGGCAAGACAGGAGCGTGGCGGCATGTATGCTGCTGCGCTCTCTGCAAGCTTATCCCTTCTCTGATTCTTCCAACTTTTGTCCCAATCTTCGACCCAATTGGCAAGCCTTTACCTGGCAGAATAATTCGTTAACCTTCGACTTCTCCTATACCGATAAAAAAGTTTAGCCCCGGGCCGGTTCTTAGATTCTTAGATTAACTGCCTATGTATTTTCTCAAACGCATAAAGCTTTTATATCACATCCTTGGCGTTCTCCTCTTAGTCAGCGTTCTTCCCCTGACGTATTATGGGTGGAAACAGATCCGTTTTAATCGGGAATTGCTGGAGACAAAGGAGCGCATCCATCAGAGCACTATCGCTGAATCACTGGCGAGTGAAATTTCGTGGTTTATCGGCAGTTATCGTGAGCAGCTACAAATGTTGGCGACCGCACTGGAGACCAGAGGAGCCACTGGACTGACGGAAGGAAGCGAAGGCCGATTGGCCATCGAGCAGAAATTACAGAAATTTGCCTCTCAATCACCCAAGACCCTATATGTGAGTCTGGTCAACACTGAGGGCAAGGGGATTCGCGCAGGCAGTTACAACGCCAGTGACGATTTTATTCAACAATCACTGCTGGAGGCTTTTTCAGCGATCGCTGGAAGAAAGACACCGTTCTACATTACAAGTCCCACCCAGGTCGATCCGGGAACCGGTTACCAGACTGTGACGGTGGTTTCCGTGCCCTATAATTCGGGGAACCAGTGGAGTGGCGCCATTATTGCCATCCTGAGTCTCGAAGAGATCGCGGATCGGGTCAAAAAGCGGAGTGTCGGTGGAGAAAGCGTCTATGTGGTGGACGTGGAAGGAAGGATTGTCGTTCACCCGGAGAAGCGGGAATTCTTCACGGGACGGGCCATCCAGAATGATGTCGAGATTGTCAAAGACTTCGTGACTGCGGCAAAAATCAGGAAAAACAGCTGGAACAGCCCGGTTGTCACCTCCCCTTTTTTGATGAACCGGGACGGAAAACAAGTGGCCATGCTCGGGACCCATTGCATCATCCCCGAACCAGCCTGGGGGGTGATCGTGCAGATTGAACAGGCTGATGCTTTTGCCTCGGTGACCGAGATGAAACGGGAAGCTATCTTCTGGGGCGCGTTGTTGCTACTCTTTGCGGTTTTTGTCGGCTTCTCGAGCACCCGGTTCCTGGTTTCCCCCTTGCAGCAACTGACCGAACGAACCCGGGCTATCGCCCAAGGCGACTTTTCCCAGAGAATCACAATCCGCACGCGTACAGAGATTGGCGAACTGGCGGATACATTCAACAAAATGACCGGCTCATTGCAGCTCTATGTCGAACAGCTGCAAATGGCAGCCAAGAAAAACCGGGACCTTTTTATCGGGACGATTCGTGCTTTAGCGGCCGCTATCGACGAAAAAGATCCATACACACGCGGACATTCTGAAAGAGTAACCGAATTTTCCACCATTATCGGACGGCATCTCGGATTAAATGAGAATGAGCTGGAGAGTTTGCGCATTGCTGCTCTCCTTCACGACATTGGAAAAATCGGGATCGATGACAGCGTCTTGAAAAAACCGGGAGTTTTGAGTGATGAGGAGTTTGAGATGATGAAACAACACCCCGTCAAAGGGGCCAACATCATGAACTCCATTGAAGAATTGCACAACATGACTCCCGGCATGAGACATCATCATGAGCATTGGAATGGAAATGGTTATCCGGACCGCCTCAAAGGGGATAATATCCCGCTGATCGCCCGCGTTATCAGTGTGGCCGACACCTTGGACGCGATGACTTCAAAACGACTATATCAAAGAGCTTTTTCGATTGAAGAAACGTTTAGCGAAATCCAAAACGGCTCCGGCATAAAATATGATCCCCGTGTTGTAACGGCTCTCGCGGAAGCCGTTGATCAAGGGGATTTCAATTCTATCTGCAATACTCCTGCTCCCGTGGCATAATGTTTCAGGATTTGGCAAGGAACCATCCGTTGCCAAAAAACCATGATTAAATTTTGACTGAGAGTATTCTGGAATGCCCTTTTCCAAGATCCTGAACCATTTGCTGGAAAAAGTACCCGGCAGTGTGGGCGCGGGGTTCGTCGCGGATGATGGTGAGACGGTGCAAGTGGCAGGGCCCTTGGAGGGGTATGCTCACCGTGTTCATCTGGCCTACCAGAGAATTTTTTTGGATCGCGCCAGCGAAACGAGTTCGTCCGGTCCACTCCAACTGATCATCTGTGTATATGACCAATTTTCCTGGATCATACATCCCTTAAATCAAGGATATTGTCTGGTTTTTACCCTGAAAGACCGCCATAGAATATTCCAGGCAGTCTCGCGCATAAAAGAAGCGGCTCTCGCCATCAATGCCGATTTGTGACCTATTTCGAAAAATTCTCCCCCTCCTATGCGCCCATGTTAAGATAATCAGTTCGCTATGAAGGTTCATCCGGCAAAAAGCCTGGGCTGGATACAGGTAACTGGCCTCATGCATAGGCGAACAGATTCGGCGCGGCTCCCGGGATGCTCAGCGTACACAGACGCTGCAATAAGAATCAGGGAAGGATAATTTATCTCAATGTCATTTGGAAAACGGGAAAAAAAAGAGGGATTTTTCAGTAAATTGAAGGCAGCAGTCTCTTCCACCAAGGCCAATCTCGTGGCCAGGATCGAGGATGTGGTCAAAGGCAAAAAAGAGATTGATGCCGATTTGCTGGATGAACTCGAAGCAATTTTGATTGGCGCGGATATCGGCGTGGAAACCACTCGGGAGATTCTGGATAAGATTCGGGAGCAGATAGATCGTAAACAAATTGATGATGCCGATCAACTGAAGAACCTGATCAAGTTGGAACTCCGGCAAATCCTTGAAAATGCTTCTACCGCATGTGGGGCCAAGCCCAGCGGAGGATTACGCATCATTATGGTAGTGGGGGTCAACGGAGTTGGAAAAACTACCACGATTGGCAAGCTGGCCAACCTCTTTCGGTCCGAGGACCAAAAAGTCTTAATCTGCGCGGCTGACACTTTCCGTGCAGCTGCCATCGAACAGCTCGAAGTTTGGGGAAAACGGGCTGGCGTGGACATCATTCGGCAAAAGAGCGGAGCGGATCCTTCCGCGGTCCTCTTCGATGCGATTGCCGCCTCCAAAGCCCGGGGAGTGCAGGTGCTGATCATTGATACCGCCGGCCGCTTGCACACCAAAGATAACTTGATGAGAGAGCTGGAAAAAATGAACCGGATTGCCGCGCGGGAAGTGGAAGGGGCTCCGCACGAAGTTCTTCTTGTCATCGACGCAGTTACCGGACAAAATGGATTGAACCAGGCGCGCGAGTTCCTAAAATCGGCGGGTATTACGGGAATTGTTTTGACCAAACTCGATGGGACGGCGAAAGGCGGCGTGGTGGTAGCCATCGCGCGCGAGCTGAAAGTCCCCATTCAATATGTGGGTGTTGGTGAAAAAATCGACGATTTGCTGCAGTTTTTTCCGGCCCAATATATTGAATCTCTGTTTGAAACTTAGAAATCCCCGGAGATTTTTAGGGGGAGGCGAAAGCTTCACGTCGCTGTCGAGTGAATCGCGCGCTTCACCGCGTATTGGCGCGACACCAACCGTGGGATAATGGATGACCTCTGCATCCCTGCCTCCCTGCGGGTAAGTCTCATTGAGGTTTTAAAGCCCCAGATTTTTAAATTCGATTTTTCCTATGGCTGCGTCTTATCTTGTGGATGACGAACAATTCATGCGGCGTGCCCTCGAACTGGCCCGGATGGGGACGGGCCTGACAAGCCCCAATCCCATGGTCGGAGCCTTGGTCGTACAGGCTGGCGCGGTTAAAGGAGAGGGGTGCCATCGTTTTCAGGAAAAAAAGCATGCAGAAGTATTGGCTTTAGAAGAGGCTGCTGAAAGAGCACGGGGAGGCACGCTCTACTTGAATTTGGAGCCATGTTGCCATTATGGACGCACTCCTCCCTGTACGGACTTGATCCGGACCTCGGGCATCCAGCGCGTGGTCGTGGCGATGACGGATCCCAATCCACTGGTGGCGGGGAAGGGAATTCAGATTTTACGGGAGTCAGGAATTGAAGTGCAAACCGGGCTAATGGAAAATGAAGCTCGGAAGTTGAATGAAGCCTTTTCCAAGTATATTGTTCATAAGATCCCTTTTGTGACATTGAAAGCGGGGATGACTCTCGACGGGAAAATTGCCTCCATTCGCACAGCGGAGCGGCGTATCACTAGCGATGCGTCTTGGCAAAAGGTGCATCAGCTCCGGCATGCCGCGGACGCGATTCTGGTTGGAATTCAGACTGTTCTTTCCGATGACCCGCGCTTGACTGACAGGAGTAATTGCCTGCGCCACTATCCTCTCTGGCGGATAGTGTTGGACCGGCGTCTCCGGATTTCGCCGCAGAGTCGTTTGGCGCAGACCCTTTCAATTGCGCCGCTCATGATCTTTTGTGGGGAAGAACATCCTCCGGAAAAGAAAACGGAGTTGGAATCTTTGGGAATTGAAGTGATCGTGCATCCTTCGCAAAGTGGGATCATTCCTCTCTCCTATGTTCTGGAAGAACTCGGGCGTCGGCAGATTACGAGTCTTTTGGTGGAAGGAGGAGGGCAAACCCACTTTGAATTTCTGAAGAGCGGTTGTGCCGACAAAGTGATTTTTTTTATAGCCCCCAAAATTCTCGGCGGGCGGAATGCTTTGTCTGTTGTAGCTGGCGAGGGATTTGGAGGTCTGAGTGAAACAGTGCCAATGCGGTTTGAGGATATAGAACGCCTCGGTCCTGATGTGATGATTGAGTCTTATATAACCCAACACCTCGTTGAGATTCAGCATAACGTCTCATCACCCAAGCCGCTCACAGAATCTAATCCCCAACAGAATTGAGCAGCCCCCGAGTAGTGACGATTCACCAGGCTTCAGGGATCATCAGCCTGAACAAATAGACTTCTGATGAGCTAAGGATTTTTCATGTTTACAGGCATCGTTGAAGAGATTGGAAAAATCACGGTTCTGAAAGTTCAAGGCGACACCGCCTTTCTGGAGATTTCCGCGGCAAAGATTTTGGACGACCTCAAAATCGGAGATAGTGTCTGCGTGAATGGGGTATGTTTAACGGCCACTCGGATAAGCTCAACGGGATTTCAGGCGCAATTGTCCAGCGAAACGTTGGAGCGCTCCAGCTTCAAAGCGATGGGCCCGGGCATTCCGGTTAACTTGGAACGGGCTTTGCTGCCGGTCAGCCGCCTGGGGGGACATTTCGTTCAGGGCCATGTGGATACCTTAGGGACTGTTCAGTGGATCCGCCGCGAAGGACAATATGCAGTCCATGCTTTTGCCATCCCGGTGGACGGTCGGAAATGGCTGGTGGAAAAGGGATCCGTCGCCGTGAATGGGGTCAGCCTGACGGTCGCCCGGCTTCAGGGGGATAACTTTCAGGTGGCCCTGATTCCGCATTCTCTCGAAAACACGACCCTAAAATATTTGCAAACGGACGATGCAGTGAATATCGAGTTCGACATTTTGGCAAAATATGTCGACGCTCTTTTGAAAAATCAGGATTCGCGGGAAGAGACGCCGCGTCTTACAGCTGAATATTTGCGGGAACGAGGGTACTAGGCGGGGTAATTGTCGCCGATTTCTTCCCGTGTTGAATTTCGCGATCACATCCATAAATCAAAGGGGACCATTTTGCGGGGAAAAGACATGCGTTTTTCCAGTATCGAGGAAGCCATCGAGGATTTTCAGGCAGGGCGGATGATCGTGGTGGTGGATGACGAAGATCGCGAAAATGAAGGGGACTTAACGATCGCCGCCGAGAAAATCACGCCGGATGCCATCAACTTTATGGCCAAATACGGGCGCGGCTTGATCTGCCTTGCCATGACGGAAGAACGGCTCGACGACTTGCAGATTCCGCTTATGACGACGGACAACCAGTCTAATTTCGGGACCGCTTTCTGCGTCTCGATCGAAGCGCGCAATAAAGTCTCCACCGGAATTTCAGCCGCTGACCGATCCGCCACCATTCTGACGGCTATCGATCCGGCTTCACGACCACAGGATTTGGTGAAACCAGGCCACATCTTCCCGTTGCGTGCCCGCAAGGGTGGAGTGCTGATGCGGGCCGGTCAGACGGAAGCTGCCGTGGATTTGGCTCGAATTGCCGGAATGCAACAGGCTGGAGTCATCTGCGAAATCATGAACGATGATGGGACGATGGCCCGAGTTCCTCAATTGCTGGAATTTGTCGCGGAGCATGGCCTGAAAATGATCACGGTCGCGGATCTGATCAAGTACCGGATGCGCACGGAGTGTTTTGTCCATCCCATGGCGGAAGCCGATCTGCCCACTCCCTACGGCATCTTCCGAATGGTGGCCTTCGAGTGTGAGATCGATCATGACACCCACGTGGCCTTGATTTATGGAAAGCTGGACACGAACCAGCCAGTCCTCGTGAGGGTGCATTCTCATTGCCTGACCGGGGACATATTCAATTCCTTCGATTGCCAGTGCCGGGCCGAAATGGAAAAATCATTGGAAATGATCGCGGCGGAAGGCCGCGGGGTTCTGCTCTATATGCATCAGCGCGGCCGCGGGTTTGAATTGCAAAAAGGGGAGGCTCAGCCCCGCATGATTTATCACGGCATGCCCAACATCGACCGCGAAGCCTATACTATGCGCCGAGCCAGCCGTGACTACGGCACGGGGGCTCAAATCCTAGCCCGGCTGAATCTCAAGGAAATCCGGTTGCTTACCAATCATCCCCGCAAGATTGTAGCCCTCAAAGGGTATGGCATCAAGGTCGTCGGAGATGTGCCAATCGTTGTCCCCCCTCGTCCTCGGCGGAATCCGCAGAAATAACTCCTCTCAAGGGGTGGCTAGGCGGAGTCCTTCTGCCATCATCCGATGAACCTGATCTACGGTCGGCGCCTCCGCATAAAGACGGAGCAAAGGTTCCGTGCCGGATTGCCGGAAGAGTATCCAGCTTTCATCCTGGAAGATCAGCTTCGTCCCGTCCAATGTGAAGACCCGGTCCAACGGCAATCCGGCAAACAGGGAAGGGGGATTTTCCCGGAGTTGTTCCACCAATCCTCTGCCAAACTCGAGCGGCACATACAAATCCCGCCGTTCGAAATGATATTCCCCAAATTCGTCCCAAAGGTCCCACACCATTTGATGTAGAGGTTTTCCGCTGTCGGCCAGCATTTCCAGCATCAGCAAATTGATCAGGATTCCATCCCGCTCGGGGATGTGATTTTTAATGCCCACTCCATTGCTTTCTTCCCCGCCAATCAAGATATCTTCCCGCAGCATGAGGTCCGTGATGCTTTTAAATCCGATTGGGACAATGCTGTATTCCAGATTAAATTTCTGGCATATCTTCTCGATGATTACGCTCTGCGCCACCGTTTTTACTATTTTTCCAGTCCAACCTCTCCCGCGCAACAAGTATAGCGCCAATAGGGCAAGCACTTGGTGCGTGTTGACGTAGCGCCCGCTGGCATCCATCACCCCCAACCGGTCTGCGTCGCCGTCAGTAGCCAATCCAACATCAGCGTGATTTAGCAGTATGGCTTCTTTTAGTGCCCCCAGGTTCTCCTCCATGGGTTCAGGGAAGACTCCGCCAAACAGCGGGTCAGGAGTGGATCGGATGCTTTGACATTCGACTCCGTACTCCCGGAGGATTCTTTCAATGATCCCGTTCCCCGTTCCATGCATGGCATCGGCTACAATCTTGAGGCTGGATTTTTGAATGAGCTCGAATCGGATCAACTTTCGAATATGATTAAAATATTCATCTCCCGGCGGAACGATGCGAATTCCAGTTGAATCGCCTTCCGCGAGACAGCGGACGGGATTCTTCCAGAGAAATTCTTCGAGTTCCTTGATCATGGTTGGCGTGGCCGATCCCCCAAACGAAGCTTTTAATTTGATCCCACAATACTCCGGCGGGTTGTGGCTGGCGGTGATCATGATGCCGCCGGCCATCTTCCGAATGTAGACTTCGTAGGAAACGCACGGGGTGGGAAAGGGACGATCGTGCACATCGACCGCAAATCCGTTGGCTGCCAGCACCTGTGCGGACTTGATAGCAAAATGGCCGGCCATAAAGCGGGTGTCATATCCCACCAACATTTGACGCGAAGCGGGGTGCAGCGAATCCAGGTAGTCGGCAATGGCCTGGCAAGCCACTCCCACATTTTCAAAGGTGAAATCACGGGCAATTACCCCGCGCCATCCATCCGTGCCAAATTTAATTACCATTCAATCGATCTCCCGGTCCAGCCGAAGTGAAAACATCAGTATTCTAAACCAATCTCTTGGCTGGTTTGAAATGAATCGATCCAAAAGGGACAATTCAAAGTGAGAGGAGATATAGATTGTGCCAAAGAATGGAATGCTCGGGAGTGCGAGCCTTTTGCTTGAGCGAACTCCGCTCGGCGAGCCGCTCCATGACCGTGGACTATCGGTCGGCTCGACGGGAGCCTCGGCCTCCCGGTCACCCGTAGGTTTTTCAGCCAATCCCTCGTCTGTCCGACCTGCCGCACTTTGAATTGCGCCCTTACTTCCCAGTTGAATCCGTGAGGGGTTTGTATTATATTATTCCGGCTAATCTGTGGTGAGTGTAGCTCAGCTGGTAGAGCGCTGGATTGTGGCTCCAGTGGTCGAGGGTTCGAACCCCTTCACTCACCCCATCCTTTTCCCATTTCGAACGATTCCTCATCTCTATCTGTGCCCTATTAGGTATTTGCATCAATTGGTGTAGCCAAATGATGCAAAAAATCTTCCTAATTGTTTTAATGCCTTTTGATAATCCTCCCGCGCATTCAACCGGCGTCCAGGAGCGGCCTGTACTTTCTTGAATTCCGCCTCGGTATAAGGAATTCACAATCTTACCAATTGGTGAAGGAACCATCTGGCCGGTGGAGCATTGGGATCGGAGCGTAATGCTCATTGATTTCCGCGACCAATTGCAGCTGTTTGGTTTCTACTTCCACCCCCAGCCCAGGCCGAGGATTTGGGTATAGCTTTCCATTTCGGAAATCGTAACCTTGAATCAGATGAGGCCAGGACTGGGTTCCTTTGCCGAGCATTTCCATAAGCGCCGGGCCGGAGAAGGCGGCGCAAAGATGAACTAGGGCAGCTTCAGCAATGGGGCCAGTGAAATGGGGGATCAAGCCAACATAGTGAGTTTCGCACAGGCTGGCAATCTTGACGAACTCCGTTATGCCGCCCACGTTGGGCACGGTGGCTCGCAGATAATCGATTAGATGTTGTTCCACTAATTCGTTCATATCCCACCGACCGCCAAACTGCTCACCCACGGCGATGGGCACTCTTACCAGCCCCCGCAAAGTGCGATAAATCCCGGGATTTTCTGAACGGACCAAGTCTTCCGCAAAATAAGGGCGCAGCGGTTCAATCAAACCGCTCAAGGCAACGGCGTCGTTCATGTCCAAGCGGGTATGATAATCAATGGCCCAAGCGCCGTCTTTGCCGACCCCTTCGCGAACTTGCCGACAATGCTCATAGGTCCGGCGGACCTCCTCGAAGCGCTCAAAGTTGGCTTCCCCTCCCACACTGGTTCGAAATACACGGAAGCCAAATTCGATGCAGGCTTGCGCGGTCTCTTTGGCTCCTCCCTGGTGGGGGAATCCGGTCGAATAACATTCGACATAATCTCGCGTCAAACCACCCAATAAATCGTAAACCGGCACCCCGAGCGCCTTGCCTTTCAGATCCCACAAAGCCATATCGAGAGCCCCCAAAGCATGCAGCTTTTCACGGCCGGCAGGATAAAAGTAGCCCCGGTACAACATCTGCCAGAGATGTTCGATTTGGAAGGGGTTCTCTCCAATCAGCATCCCGGCGCACTGCTCGATGGTGTCGTGCGAGCCCCCTTCGCCGACCCCGATAAGTCCGGCTTCGGTCTCGATTGTGACGACATTGGAACTTTGATTAAATGTGGGCTGATGGACGTTGGGCCGGGAGGCAGCGTCCACGGGGGATTTGAAATAACGGATCCGAGTGATTTTGGTTTTCGGCAGCGCAGATTCTCCAAATTGGGGAAGGGCCAGCATGCCAGCCCCCGCGAAGACTGCCTGAAGGAATTTGCGACGGTTCAAGTCAACTCTAAGGCAAAGACAATTCGATATTGGCATGGCGTTCCCCTTATTGTGAAGTGAATACAGGGTACCTCTGTTTTTAAAAAGCTCAAACTGGAAAGACTCAAGTTCAGTGGAAACACTTATATGGACATGAAACAATCATGTGGCAAAGCTTTTGGGCCGCATCTGCCTACAATGCGGGGGGGTAGTCACTTGATCCATGAAGTGCAGACTGGCTTTGCCGGTCTAGTCGGATGGGTGCAGATAGGATACTCAAATGAGAGTAATACTCGTTTCCCAAATATCTAGCGAGACTTTGTCTTGAACTTTAGAGACTTGCCGATTCCCATTCCAAAACACTACTCAGAGTCGTCGGCTTTTATGGCTAAAGCAAACTAGAGTAGAGCACAGATGGAAGGGCTACTTATAGGATGGTATTTGGAAGGCAATCCTCTGAAGGACCGCTATTTCTTTTCCAGCTGGAGGAACGGTGACTTCTTGTCATTTAACTTCGGGGCTTAATTGGGCTGGCTCGACTTTGACTGAGACTGTAGCGCGAAGGAAATATTTCCGCAAGCTGTCTTTATGGCGAGTTTTCGCTAAGGGGGCCAAAAAAATTCGTTTGGCTGCGGTTTAATATCAGCTCCGCCCAGCTAAGCCAATTCTCTCGCGAGCTAAATGATAATGGGTCGATATGCATGGCCATGATGTTGGCTAATCTGGAAATTGGCATCGAATTGACGTGAATTACAACGTGACGGAACGCGGGCTATTGATCCGTGCTGAAATCAAGGGCCGGCGATTCTGCTTGAAATCGCCAATTCTGAGTGATAGCTTCTGAAGTATAAAAAGAAACACGACATGAAGCCTTTTTACTTGCGCCGTTTTAGGGATTTCTGCCCAATGTTAGATTTTCCATTCATCCTTTCGAGCATTTTTTAATCGAGCGGTTTGCGACGCTCAAGGAAAGAGCCAATGCTTTCCCTTCCTCGATTACGACGATCCGTTTTTCTAGGTTTGATTGGACTGGTGGGATTGGCCAATGGAATTTTGTCGGGAACCGGCGGATTCCATGGGCCTGCGGGGCAATGGTGTGGCACGAGCAAGGAAAATGACCGTCGCATTCAAACGGTCTATTACACCCAAAAAGAGCGTGCCAGACAAGCCAGGCAAAAGGATCGAGGCCAGCATTATGGTTTTCAGGAAAGTTCCCCGATTCAAATAGTGGATGGAGTAGTCTTGATGGAGGACGATGATTTTCTGACCTCCAATGACCATCCTTTTTCGATTCCGGAGCATACTTCGATCCGCTTCGTTCCGAATCCATTGCATTCCTATGATGTATTTTCTGCCACTTATTCCTATGAAACCGAGGTGGGAAACAAGATCCTTGACGAAGGCCAGCCGGCGGTTGAGGTCCCTCTTGGATTCAATTTTCCTGTTGGTGGAAATTCCTTCTCAATGGTTTGGCTCTCCTCTTTCGGCGGCATCTCCTTTGGTGCCCCTCTCGAAAATGCTCAGACCTACCTGCCTGAGGTCATCTGGAAGAATCGCTCGCCCCGGCTCTGTCCATTGTCTTCACGGTGGACAAAACGCGCCTATTGCAGGACTGAAGCCACCCGGGCCTTTTTCACCTGGCGGTGGGATGGCAGCGAAGGTTCCATCGATTTCCAGTTGGCGATGGACGCCTCCGGAGAAGCGACTTTCAGCTATAGAAAGCTCTACCGAGTCGGGGAAGGCGCCATTTTGGCAATCACGGGCCAGGAATCCTGGTGGGACGATGAAAAAACTTTGAGTCGGCTTGAGGATCTCACTTACGTCAAGGCAGCGGAAATTTCGCAGAAGGATAATACGAACGTCCTTTTATTTCGTGTTCAAGCACAAGGCCCAATTCCGGAGAAGCTGTTTTTCGCTTTTGCGTTTCTTGATCCGTCCACAAATGAGGAGATTTGGAGACTGGTGGTGGAGTCCACAGACAATTTGTACGCCTATTTGCTCCCGGAAAATGTCTTCGTGAGATTTGAGACCAGTGTGGATAGCATCCTTGTGACCGTCCCACTGGAATCGATTGTTGGGTACAACCGGCAATTCTCCGTCAAGTTCTATTGGGGAAGCGGTTCCAACGTGAACGAGAAGATGATGAGCGGGATCGTTGACTTCACCGCCGCGCGAGACATTAGAGCTAATTTTAGCTCTCTGCCCATCCTCGGCTCCGCAAGTCCGTTGTTGAATCCCTACAACCTGCCGTTGTTAAACTGCATTGAGTTGGGAGACCGATTGACCCGAGCGCGCGGCGAGCAATGGGATTCTCTCGCCATCTACACGACCTTTGATGACGACAGAGGAGGCGCCGCAGCCTTCGCCACGGATGGTAATCCGGCAGTGGAAGGCATTGGAATGAATGATGCAGCCGGCCAACCCTTCAAGCCTGCCAAGCTGGGGATGGGAAACATAAGAGACTTTATTGGAGAACAAATCCTGTCACATGAGTTTGGGCACAACTGGCTTTATGCTATCAGCATCCTGGAAAACGGGCAGAAAACCCATTCTTTAAATCCTGAAAGTTCCCACCCAGCTGCCTATGTTCAAACCCCTGCCGCATTTCCGGCCATCAATGATGGGAAGCCCGAGGTCTCAACAATGGGGGGCGGAATCTGGAACACAAACGGAGATGGAACCTTTACCGTTCCCTATTTCAGCAATCATGGCTATTCCTGGACCGATCTGTATTTGATGGGGTTGGCTTCCCCTTTAGACGTTCCCGATTGGTTTTATTTGCGCGATTGCAATCCGCCGCAACCTAAAGCCTATAATGCAACGCCCGGCGTGACCGTGACCGCCGCGAAAGTACCCGTAAATATCCAGCAGGTGATTGCCGCCGAGGGGCCAAGAAGTCCCAGCTTCCAGGAAACCAAGAAAGAATTCTTTGTCCCCTTCCTGCTGCTTCATCGAAAAGGAGAACAAATCACCCCCGAACAGTTGAGCCGTCTTCAGATTCTTCGGTCCAGCTGGAAGCGTGAATGGGAAAAAGCCGTTGGTGGAAGAGCGATTCTTCACACTGGCTTTGATGAGAAAAGCCCATTTCTAGGCTCAGCGGAACATCTGACGGTTTATTCAGGGGATGAGCAGAGCGCTCAGCCGGACCAGCCGTTGCCCGAGGCCCTAGTAGTGTCCGCCGTTGACAACAATTCCACGCCCGTCATGGGATCCGCCATCCACTGGAGCATTGTGCGGGGCTCAGGCACACTTTCGAGATCGTCAACCGCCACTGATGAGATGGGCCGTTCCTATATGAATTTCACCCCTTCCTCCAGCTGCGACCCTATTGTTGTAGTAAGAGCATCGCTGGATGGGAAACCAACCTATGTGGATTTTACCTTTCATTTTCCCATCGTTTCTGAGGAATCCACCTTGAGTCTAAAAACTGTGGCAGGGACCGGGATTCCCGGCGTGGGCAGCGAAGGCAGCTTGGCGGCACAATCTCCCCTGAACTTGCCAACGGGTTTGGTGATCGACGTTTCAGGGAACCTATACGTATCGGAATACGCAAATCATAGGGTCATGATGATCTCCACCGATGGAAAAATCAGCAGAATTGCGGGCACTGGAGAAGCCGGTGGCGGCGGCGACGGACAGGCTGCCGTCAATGCCAAGCTGAATCATCCTGCTGGATTGGCACTTGACAATGCCGGAAATCTCTACATCGCGGACCGGGATAACAACCAAATTCGCAAGGTGACTCCGGATGGGATCATTCAAAGGGTGGCTGGCAGTCCCCTCGCTTTAATTGGTTTCGAGGGCGACGGAGGACCGGCTACCCAGGCCCGATTGTGGTGGCCTGAAGCTGTCGCAGTCGACACCAAAGGCAATCTCTACATCGCGGATACCTTTAACCAGAGAATACGGAGAGTGAATTCCGGCGGAATCGTTTCAACCATTGCCGGTGCCGGAGGGATTGGTTTCAGCGGGGATGATGGACCTGCAGCATTTGCCCAACTGGCTTTCCCGCGAGGTCTGGCCGTGGCGCCAAACGGTGAAATTTATGTGTGTGATACCAATAATCATCGCGTCAGGAAAATTGATGCTGCTGGGGAAATTTCCACCTATGCCGGAGGCGGACTTCACCTCCCGGCTGGTGATTCTCTGCCGTTCGAAATCTTCTTCAAGTCTCCGGTGGGGCTGGTTCTGGATGCAGCGGGAAATCTTTACGTTGGGACTGATGCCCAAATTTTGATGGTTTCCGCTTCCGGCCAGGTCTCCTGGTTAGCGGGCGGCCAACAGCCTGGTTTCAGTGGAGACTGCGTGCCATCTCTTTCTCTTCTGAACCAGGTGACAGCTCTGGGCTTGGACTCTTCTGGCCGTCTTTACCTCGCCGACCAGCAAAATCATAGAGTCCGCACGCTTCAAAGAAAGGATGCAGCGTCTTCTTTTGTGCCTATTGTCCTTTCGGCTGGAGGCATGCAGGGTTCTTTTTTTACTTCGGAATTAACCCTTACAAACCGCGGGGCCACCGACGCTACAATTTCATTTGCCTACAAGAAGGCCTTTGGATCAGGGGAGGGGGCTACCTTCGATTTCCTTCCGGCCGGCCAGCAAAGGATTTTCGTGGATGCCTTGCAGTATCTGAGATCCATTGGAATCCCCATCGCTCCATCAACAGGCCAGGGAGGGACTCTCAGCGTGGGCTTCAATGGTTTAGCTTCCCCATTGGATGGCACTGTGACGGTGAGGACGACCACGGCCGTCCCGCAAGGGCGCGCAGGCCTTGCCTATGCGGGAGTTCGCGGAGAATCGACCTTGTCTGGCCCCGCTTATCTTTGCGGTTTGCGGCAAAACTCTCAGGATCGTTCCAATGTTGCATTTCAAAATGTGGGCAGCTCTTCAGAAGGAGAAATTACGTTACAGGCAACGGTTTTTTCCGGAGAATCCTTGTTTTCGCGGGCTTTGCCGGAAATCACTTTGGCTCCAGGAGGATTTTACCAGATCTCCGGAATCCTCAATTCAAACGGGCTTTCATTGAATAATGGATATGCGCGCGTGGAAAGGATTAGGGGTTCTGCCCCCTATTACGCCTATGGAGTAATCAATGACCAGAGCAATTCTGATGGTTCCTTCATCCCACCTCAACCAGAAGCACAGGGGGCGGTGCAAGGATTGACCTTGCCCGTGGTCGTAGAAGCTGGCGTCTTTGAAAGTGAATTGGCCATTGCCAATTGGTCAGTAACTCCCAAAACTCTGAATTTCGAGTTTCATTCCGCTGCACTTGAGACCGATGACAAAACGACGAGATTCTCCTTGGAGATTGATGCTGGTAGGCAGGTTATTATCCCCAAAATCATTGACTACTTAAGGCAGCAGCGAGTTGATGGAATTGGACCAAAGGGGGCGACCTACGCAGGAGCATTATTCGTCACTGTTCAAAATGGGGATTGTCAAGGACTTTTCATAGGCGCGCGAACCACGGCTCCGGGCGGCGGCGGAGCCTATGGACTTTTTTATACGGCGGTCCCTTTCGGCCGGGCCTCCGCTGATCGTGCCTGGCTGCTCGGGCTTCAGCAGAATTCTGAAAACCGAAGCAACCTGGCGATCGTGAACACCGGGGAGGTCGATGGAAGCACCTCGGAGTTCAGTATAGATATTTATGATGGCGCTACTGGCGGCAAAGTAGGCTCGCTCCCAATAAGCTTGGAGGCCAAATCATGGATTCAAGTTAACGCCATCTTGGCTCAAAACGGGATGGCTGTGACACAAGGATATGCTTGTGTCCGAAAGACAAAGGGTACAAATCCATTCATTGCCTATGCGGTCATCAACGATGGAACCCAACCAGGAGAGCGTACGGGCGATGGCGCCTTTATATCGAGCCAACCATGACAGAGGAGATTCCCGTCAGCGGAAGGGGTCGGCTCAATGTGGGGATGCTTTCCCTTAATGGGACCCATTCTCGGTGACTGAAGTCAGCGACCCCTGAAGGCGTGAAAAAATTAGGGATTAGACGGGCTTGTTTTTTGTGACGATTAGAAAAATTCAACCGGGTGCGAACATTTTCATGTCATTCCCTCTTCCCAATCCGAAGATCCCTGGGACCGTAGTACTCTTTTCCCCCTCGCCAGCGCCTTTGAAAGCGCGAAACTCTGGACGCTTGGGTTTAGGCCGGGCTTTGCCTTGGGATCAGGGGCCCTCGCCGACAGCAGCGGATCCATTGCTGAATGTTGTAGCTCAAACAGGCCCACAAAATTTCCAGCGAGACCTTTTTCAACCCCCGCACTCGGAATTGCCGCAATTTCATTTTCTCTTTGATCCAGGCATTGGTGAATTCGGCCAGCGGGGCCCGTTTCTTGTAAAGTTGCTGGGCTTGGGGGGTCTGCATCTTCTCTTGAAAGGCCTTCACTTCGGGGGCGGCCTCAATCTGGACCAGCGAACGCCCCTTTCGAGTGTTCGGGCAACAGTGCGACTGCAGGGCACAGGTCCGGCAGGTCGAGGCGGTGGCTCGATAGCGATGCCGGGTCTGAAAAGGTCGGTCTTCACTTCCTTCGTAACTCAACAGTTGGCCGGCTGGACATTGATACGCGTTCGACCCCGGCTGATACCGAAACGCTTCGGGATAGAAGGCCGGATCCAGTTGACGCCGTTTCAGATTCTGTTGTCCCGTGTCCTTCCGATCGACCCAGGGGCCAATCAGGTCAATCTCTTGCTGATCCAGGGAAACCACATTAGCCTGCGAGATATACCCTCCGTCGACCAGCATCTGTTCCGGTTTTTGCTCCAGATTGTTGACGATCTGATCGACCGCCGGTTGCAGTTGGGCCACGTCGGCGGCCTCCTGGGTGACCGCCACCCCCACGACCATCCCGGCCTGTTCGTCGGTGGACAATTGCACGTTGTAAGCGGGAATAAAACCGTCATGTCCCGTCCGCATGATCCGAGCCTCCGGATCGCTCTCACTGACCCTCGGTTGTTGGCTCGACGGGTCTGGTTTGCGCTGTTGCAGCTGGGCCAGCTGCCGTTGCGCCTCTTCCAGCCGTTCGACTCGTTGGCGAGCGGCCCGCTGCCGTGCCTGCTGGCGCCGGGCGCTCTGCTCTTCCGATCCGGCTTCGCTCAGCTGCCCGACCAGTTCCCGCGCCTGCTGCAAATGACGCTCCAGCGTCTCTCCCCGGCGGAAGCTCTTGTCCGAGGCCAAGGCCCGGATTTTGCTGCCGTCATGGGCCACTCGTTTCAGCCGAATCAGCTGCTGGCGGCTCAGCACTCCCAACAGCTGGGCAAACAGCTCCCGCAGTTCCGCCTCCCGGCTGCCGCGAAAGTCCGACAGCGTGTGATGGTTGATTACGTCCAGTCCGGTCAGCCACTGAAAGGCGGGATCGTAGCTGCAGCGTTGCTCGATTTCCCGCGCCGAGCTGATCCCTTTGCTGTAGGCATAAACCCACACACAGATCAACAACTGGGGATCCCAGGCCGGTCGGCCCGCTTGCCCGGCCACGGCCTCAATCTTGGCCTCGTAGGGGCTCAAGTCCAACTGTCCGACCATCTGCCAAATCATCCGGGCCGGATGGCGCAGGGGAATCAGCTTCTCGACATCCACCATCCGCAAGACCAATTGGGCCCGGTTGGCGGTCTTCACCCGGCTCATCGGACGAACCGGGGCGTTTTGCGGGGAAGACTTAGCAGCGTCCATGGGCCCCCTTGCGGGCCGCCGCGGCTGCCTCGATGCGCTTGATGACCAGCGTGTGCTTGTCTTCCAGGATCCATTCGATGGTCTCGCTCTTTTCCATCTCCAGGGCTTGGGCTAGCGGCGCCGGGCAGATCAGGTAAAATTGCTTTTGCCCCTTGGCCCGCTCGATGACTTGAACTTTGGATTGATAACCCATGCGGCACTCTCCGCGTCAAAGATGGAAAAAGTATACACCTAGCGATATCGCTAGTCAATCTTTTTTTGACTTTTCGCGATTTTTTCACGCCTTCCCTCCGGTGGAGGGGACTTTCTTGGCGCGGATGGCACAACAGGCTGATGAAAATGGGATGATGAAGGCGGCCTGCCCTTAGGCCGTCTGAGCACGCTTGGCAAACTCAGGCGGGGTACCCTGCATCCATCCACGCTTGAGGAGAAAACGCGCTTTCCCTCTCGGCACAACTATCAAATGAGAGCATCAAAATCATGATTATGGCAAAAAGAATTCTGGAAAGACATTGAGACCAAGGTTATGAGGAATGTGGCATTAGCGGCTTTGCAGAAACTCAAGGACGGCATTGTTAAAAATATCCGGCCGCTCCAGATTCATCAAATGGCCACATTGTTCAATGGAAATCCAGGTCGAGTCGGCAATCTTCTGGTGCATAACCGCGGGGGGCATTGCCGGAACTATGGAGTCTTCCTCTCCTGAGAGTATCAAGGTGGGCAGATGGATCTGCTCCAACAAATCCGTGGAATCGCGGCGGGTGGCCATGGCCAAAGAGCCTTGTGCAATTCCCTCCGGTGGATTCCTCACGATGAGGTTTTTGATTTTCGTCGCCAGCTCTGGCCGGGTCTGCAAGGTCGTCCTTCCTAAAAGGCGCGGAATCATCGGATCGGCTAGGCTTGTGGCTCCTTCATTCCGCACTTTCTCCGCCATCTCAATACGAGCCTGACGTCCGGCTTCCGAATCGAGTGCCGGATGAGTGGCGGCCAAAACAATGGCGCGCAGCCGCTGCGGATATTTGCGCACAAACTCGAAAGCAACATATCCACCCATGGATAATCCTAAAAGTGCGATATGGTTTGAGACGCCTAATGAGTCCAGCAAACCAGCGATGTCGTCCGCCAAAGTCTCCAGGCTGAACGGGATTTCAGCGGTTGGGCTATCCCCAAACCCGTGATAATCCGGGGCAATTATTCTGAACCAATTGCTCAGATAATCCATTTGAGCGTTCCACATGCACCGGTTTAGCGGAAAAGCATGGAGCAGAACCAAAGGCGCTCCACTCCCTTTGTCGATGTAAGCCATTTGGTCGAAAGGCATAAATTTTCCCCGCTCGAAAAATTCATTGGATTGGGCATGAATGATGAGACGGCAGACGGCAGACGGGAGACGGCAGACCGGAAACCGGAGACCGGAGATAGAAGAGCGAAGAGCAGTAAAAACGCCCAAGTCTCATTTGTGAAATCTCTGCCGTGTCAACACAACCGCGGCATGAGTCGCTTAATACCGGCTGTTTGTTGTCTACTTTCCACTGCCCCCTGCCTACTGCCCGCTGCCATTGTCCCCGGTCTCCAGACTCCAGTTTCCTGTCTGCTGTCCACTGCCTTCTGTTTACTGTCTGCTGTCTCCAGTCTGCCGACTGCCTTCTGCCGTCTGCCGTTTCCCCTCTGTCGTTGCCACTCCCCATCGTGTTTGGACGTACTCTTCCAGGATTGCAGTAAAATCCGCCACCAGGGTTGGGCCGCGCAAAGTGGTCATAAAGCGACCATCCACATAGACCGGAGCTTTGGGATCTTCTCCCGTTCCCGGGAGAGAAATGCCGACGTGAGCATGTTTGGATTCCCCCGGCCCGTTTACCACACAACCCATCACGGCCACGCGCAACTCCTCAATGCCAGGGAACTGTTCTCTCCATTCAGGCATTCGTACCCTCAAATGATTTTGAATGCCGGCGGCCAATTCCTGAAAAAGCGTGCTGGTCGTGCGGCCGCAGCCGGGACAAGCCGTCACCTGCGGGAAGAAACTGCGCAGTTCGAGCGATTGGAGAATCTGCTGGGCAATATATACTTCTTCGGTTCGGGCGCCGCCGGGGGCCGGAGTCAGCGAAACCCGGATCGTGTCTCCAATTCCTTCCTGGAGGAGGACGGCCAAACCCGCCGTGCTCGAGACAATACCCTTAGCGCCCATTCCCGCCTCTGTCAGCCCCAAATGTAGAGGGTAGTTGCAGCGGCGCGCAAGCAAGCGATATACTTCGATCAAATCCTGTACTCCCGAAACTTTGGCGCTCAGCAGAAGGTGGTCGTGCGGGAGGCCATACTGTTCGGCCAGGGCCGCGGATTCCAGCGCGCTAGTAATCATCGCTTCAATCATCACTTCGCGCGCTTCTCTAGGTTGAGCAAGCCGGGCATTCGCATCCATCAAACGAGCCAGAACAGAGGAGTCCAGAGAACCCCAATTCACGCCAATACGAACCGGCTTGTCATTTTCCAAAGCCACCATGACCATTCGCTGAAAATTTTCGTCGTGACGTTTTCCCACTCCAACATTCCCCGGATTGATGCGGTATTTGGCCAGAAGGCGGGCACACTCCTTGAATTCGCTCAAGAGCAAATGGCCATTGAAATGGAAATCACCAATTAAGGGGACATCCACGCCTTCGTTGTGGATGCGATTCACTATTTCTGGAATGGCAGCGGCGGCCTCTCTTGTATTGACCGTAACTCGGACCAATTCCGATCCGGCGCGAGCCAATTCCACCACCTGAAGGGCCGTGGCCTTGGCATCGGAAGTGTCGGTGTTCGTCATTGATTGGACAACGACCGGATGCTGACTGCCCACTGAGACATTCCCTATTATTGTGGTGGCCGTTGGCCGGCGTGCGATGACTCCCATGGAACCTCACTTTTAGATTATTGCTTCAGCCTTTCTTAGGATACGGGATGCAGCCCCCCAACGTCAAGGAGGCCGCCAAGGGAGGGTGTATTAAAAAGTGAGAGAAAAAAGAAAGGTATTTAACACTTGGGGAGAGGTAACATCTCCGGAAAGTGGCAGGCACGCACGTGAATAGCAGGGTGAAAGTCCCTTCTAGACAAACGCTTTCCAGCTTGTAACCGAAGGAAACTGCACTGGTAGGAGGTTCGCCCTCCTTTGTATTCCTTTCCTCGATGGCTTCTCTGTTTACAGTGCTTTGATTTACACACCGCAAATTGTACGACACCTGCAATCCATAGTATGGCAAGAGTCTCTCCTTTGTTCGATTCGACCATTAATCTGCGACTTTTCTCCAGGTGAAGTCACTCACAACCTTCAGGGCGGGCCGCAAATCCCAGCGGCGCTTGTGCCATACCATTCATCTGGCGGATCAAGGCAGAAGAATTTTTCAAATTGCGTTTTTTTTTAAACTTTTCTTGCGTTCTTTTCGTATTCAAACACGTAGTTGGAGTAAGCGGAATTGAATTAATTGATGTTTGGAGGTGGACCTTGGCTAAGAAACGAGTTTTCACGATTACTTTTCTGACGACAGTCGGTCTTATCTTGTTGTTGGGTGGATATTGGGTTTTTGGAGCGCTCTTTTCCGTCGACAAAACGATTCCCCCGGAAAAAATTGCCAAAGTTGAGAAAGGTTCCATTGCCAAATCCGTTGTGGCCATTGGCAAGATTGAGCCTCTTTCCAAAGTGGAAATCAAATCGAAAGCCAGTGGCATTATTAAATACTTGTATGTCAACGTGGGTGATACCGTGAAAGAGGGTCAACTGCTGCTCGAATTAGACAAAGAGACTTTGGAAGCTCAGTTGAGGGAAGCTCATGCCTTTCTGAGTGCGGCGGAAGGGAGTTTCCAGGAGATGATTTCCCAAGGGAAGACGATTCATGCCAACTTGAAGAAAGCACAGTTGGAGGCAGAGTATAAAGATCAGGAATTCCTCGAAAAAGAATTTGTGCGTCGCCAAGGACTTTTTGGGCAGGGACTCATTCCCAAGTCCGAGTTGGATTCCTGGGAGCAGAAGCTGAAGGCGTCCGAAATCACCAAGAAATCCCTGAACGCCTCTGTGACGGTCAAAGAGGCTGAAATTGAACAGAACAAAAAGGGAATTGAAAAGTCCAAGGCGGAGGTTCTTCAGGCTCAAGCCCAGTTGGAACGGGCAGAGGAGAATCTAAAGTATGCCTCGATCCGTTCGCCCATCAATGGAGTTGTTTTAAGCCGTGAAGTGGAAGTGGGTGATGCAGTCTCTTCGATCTTGCAGTTGGGTTCTAATGCCACTCTCATCATGACCTTAGGCGATGTCAAAGAACTGTATGTCAAAGGCAAGGTGGACGAGACTGACATTGGAGTCGTCGAAATTGGCCAGTCCGTGCGAATCATTGTGGATGCTTACAAAAACAAGGTATTTCAAGGCAAGGTTTTTAGGATTGCACCGATGGGAGTGGAAAAAGACAATGTGACCCGTTTTGAGGTTCGGGTCTCCATTTTGAATGATCTCGATCAGCTCAAAGCCAACATGAGCGCTAATGCCGAAATTGTTTTGGAAGAACATCCTGGCGTATTGTTGATCCCTGAAAGTTCCTTGATCTACAACGAGAAGAGAGAAACCTCGGTTGAAATGCCAGATCCTTCCTACAGAACCGGTCGGCGACAAGTGGCGGTCAAAATTGGGTTAAGCAATGGCAGTAAAGCGGAGCTGTTATCGGGACTGAAGCAGGGAGATCAGATTGTGTTGCAATAGCGGGTAATCCGCGGGGAATCTCGACCGTGGGGCGCGGATACTTTTAGTAATTGCGCTTCACTCGCCGCTCTTTTTGGGGAAAAGCCATGGAACTGCTCAAGCAAACCTGGATGACATTGATGGCCAACAAGACCCGGAGTTTTCTCACCATGTTCGGGATTGCCTGGGGCTTGATCTGCCTTATTCTGATGACCGCCATTGGCGAAGGGATGTGGGTGGCCCAAAAGCACAAGGCTCGTACGCTGGGGCAGAACATCATGATTGTTTGGGGGGGAATGACCAGCAAGGGGGGGGAAGGGGTTCGAGCTGGCAAATCGATTACTTTGACGATGGAAGATTTTAATATTTTAAAGCAGGAAGCCCATTACCTGCAGCGGCTGAGTCCGGAAATTTCGCGTTATCTGCCCGTCAGGTCCTCGATCAATAACGGGAGTTTCTCCGTCCATGGAGTCTTTTCTGATTACATGCAAATGCGCACTATCGAAGTGAAGCAAGGTGGACGGGGTATTCGCGATTCAGATAATCTGGGAATTCAGCGAGTGTGCGTCCTGGGGGATGAAGTGAAAGATCAATTGTTTGGCAAAAGTCCGGCCGTCGGACAAACCGTCATTGTCGCGGGCTTACCCTATTTGGTGATTGGGGAGCTGATCCACAAAGATCAGAATTCAAATTACAACGGGCCGGATGCCAAAATGATTTATATCCCCTTTTATACTATTGTCAAGGATTTCCCGCTGCCTGAGGCGACGGAAGGGAAGTATGAGATTTCCAACCTGATTCTTCAACCGCGCAGCGAGACTCTTGGGGACGCTGCCGAATTGCAGGTCAGAAAGATCATGGCGAAATACAAGAATTTCGACTATCTCGACAAGGATGCCCTGCCGATTTGGAATACCGTCACGCAAGCTAAATTCATGCAGAAAATATTTTCTTCAATGAAGGTATTCCTGGGTACCGTGGCAGTGGTGACTCTGATCCTGGGCGGCATCGGGATCATGAACATCATGCTTCTTACCGTCCAGGAAAGAACGCGGGAGATTGGAGTCCGCAAATCCATCGGAGCCACCAGCCGCAACATCCTTTTGCAGTTTTTCGCGGAGTCGATGGCGCTGACCGTATCCGCGGGGCTTGGGGGGATTAGTATCGGGTGGGGGATTTGTGCTCTGGTGAACCTGCTGCCCAAGATTGACTTTTTTGCGGGATTGATTGTGACCCCAGAAATAGGTTTGATGGCCTTTGGCTTTTTGACGGTGGTGGGAGTATTGTCCAGTATCTACCCGGCATTTATGGCTTCTGTGATGGATCCAATCGAGGCGTTGAGGTACGAATAATGCTCTACGAAATATTCAAAAGAGCGTTCGGTAATCTGGTGGCTTACCGTAAGCGATCGCTGATGACCATCCTCGGTACTACTTGGGGGATTGCTTCTTTTATTCTCCTGATTGCTTACGGAGACGGTTTTAGGCGGGCGTTTATGTTGGGCTTGAGCTACTTTGGCGACAATGTGGTGGTGGTCTGGAACGGCCAAACCTCGATGCAAGCGGGAGGCGCAAAGGCTGGCCGTGTCATACAGACGACGCCTGAGGATGTGGAGGCAATCCGCCAACGGGCCACGCTGATCAAACGGATCAGTCCGGAAGTCTTCCGCGGAATGCAATTTCGTTGGGGCGATCGATTGGCCAGTGGCGGAGTCCGGGCCGTTAACCACGAATATGGGGAAATGCGCGGGATGTTCATGGGGGAAGGGCGCTTCCTGAATTCCGACGATATCGCCAACATGCGCCGGGTGGCGGTGCTGGGCTACGATCTGAAGCAAAAGCTCTTCAGCCGGTCACCGGCCCTGGGAGAAGATATATTTTTGGATGGCATTAGATTTAACGTGATCGGGGTGCTGAAGAAAAAAATAGCCATTTCCAATTATTTCAATAGTGACGATGATTGCGCCATGATCCCCATCGAGGTCATGGGGACCATGTACAGTATCAAATATAACAGTGTCCTAGTCTTTCAACCGGTCAGCGGAATTATGGAAAAGAAGGCCATCCGTCAGGTCAAAACGATTCTGGGGGATATTCACAAGTTCAATCCGAATGACGAAAAAGCTCTCCAGTTGCACACTTACAGCGAAGTCCTCAGCATCATTGGCGGTTTGAGCGGGGCGATCCAAGCCTTGATGATTATCGTCGGAATTTTTACTCTTGCGGTGGCTGGCGTCGGGATCATGAATATCATGCTTTTCTGTGTGCAGGAGCGGACCAGGGAGATCGGATTAGTGAAGGCTCTAGGCGCCCGTAGGTGGCACATCAAGCTGCAATTCCTGAGTGAAGCGCTGGCCATGGCCATGATCGGTGGGATTGTGGGCTATTTCCTAGCTATAATGGTTGCCTGGGGAATTGGATCCATCCCCTTCTTGAGCGAGATTTTTGAGGACAAGAGTCACCAGGGAGATATTTATTTGCTCGTGAATTATCAGTCGTTCGTGATTTCTTTTGCCACCCTATCCATTATTGGCCTACTCTCCGGCTATTGGCCCGCGGTTAAGGCTGCCCGGCTGGACCCGGTCGAATCGCTCCGCTATGAATAGAATCCCAAGTTTTGCTGCTGCCTCCCCCGCTCTACGCTGTGCATCTGCTTCGCCAAATATGCCTGAAATGGATGACGATACCCGATGCGGGTCACTCTCCTGCTCGCCGAGTTTGAGGAGCAAGGCCCACTTTGCCCCATAGATTGATCCTCTCCTCAATATTCGTCTTGGTCTCCAGAAAAAATGGGGTACAATTGGCCGATGACGCAGTAATATCCAATTTTTTCGCGCAGTCAGACCTCGCGCAGAATCTTGCCCTATGCCGTTTTCCATCACCACAATCAAAACGCTTTTCATCAAGTTAGACCTGAAGGAAAAGCTGTTTCTGCTGATGCTGCTTCAGCAATTAGTCTACAGGATCAATTTCCGTTGGACTGGCCAAGCTTGGCCCGGCTCTTTTGTGCTGACTGTTCTTTTCGTGGTGCTGGCACTGTTCCTAGGGGGGCACTATTTGCGGCGCCTGATCCGGCCTTTGTTGTGGAGTCTTCGCAACCGGCTGATCGTGACCTATGTTTTTATTGGAGTGGTGCCGCTGCTCTTGATTCTGGCCATGGTGGCCAGCGGTTTATACCTTGTGATGGGGCAGGTGGCCACTCATCTGGTCTCTTCGGAAATCAGGTCGAGGCAAAATTTGGTTTTTGACGCGGCGGCTGCCATTGCTTGGGAAACCTCCGGTAGCGGCAATTTTTCCTCCCTGAAGGCTGAGAGTGGTTTTCTGGATTTGGTTCACCGGCGGCTCCCTGGATTGCAGGTGATTCTGCGGGCCGGTCAGACCAATTACTATCTTTCCGCGGATGACAAGCGGGACATCCCGCAATGGAGCAAGCCGGGGTATATGGGCGTCATCATCCTGGGCCGACAATATTATCTGGCCGCGCACTCCAGTGTCATGCAAAATGGCCGCCGTGTGGAGGCTTTTGCCTTTGAACCGCTTTCTCCCCAGTTGCTTTCCAGTCTGCTGCCTGAATTAGGCCGAGTGCAGTTCGTGGAACTTTCAAACCTGGAATCATCGGATGACGGGTTCGGAGGCGAGAAGGAAATCAAGTTGCGCACCGAAGACCGGGGAAAAGTGGAAGGAGTGGCAAGTGAACTGACGGTGCTCCCTCCTGCCCTTCATCGGTGGGATATCGAAATTAATTGGTGGGCTTTTTTGACCGTACGACAATGGGATTCCGCCAATCAGCCTCTTCGAATTCTCCAGGTGATCACGCGTCCCACGCTGGTCTTTAAGCACATCTTCCGGACTTTTGACATGGCGGGTTCCGTTTCATTATTTTTGAAGTGGATCAGCCTGGTGCTGATTGCTTTGCTCTTAGCGGCCGCCTATTTTTCCGTGTATGCCGGAGTCCGCATGACGCGATCCATCACGCGGGCAACTGAAGACATGGATGAAGCCACCGGCAAGATTGAGGCCGGAGATTTCTCACACAGGATTCCCATCCGCTCCAATGATCAGCTGAGTAAACTGGCGGTCTCGTTCAATCAGATGACGGAGAATATCGAACGCCTGATCTTGGAAGTCAAGGAAAAGGAAAAACTCGAGTCGGAATTGCTGATTGCCCACGAAGTTCAGACCCAGCTTTTCCCCAAAAAAATGCCCAGGCTCAAGACCCTGGAGGTGGCCGGCTATTGCAGCCCTGCCCGGGTGGTCAGCGGTGATTATTTTGATTTTGTGTCCATTGATCAACGTCAGACTGCCTTGGCGATAGGAGACATTTCCGGAAAAGGGATTTCCGCCGCTTTGTTGATGGCTTCGATTCAATCCTCCCTGCGCGCTCAATTGACTTTTCATGGTTCGCTCCCCTCCAGCCTGCAATCGCGGGAGGGATTGCTTTCCACGGCTCAATTAGTGGCGATGTTGAACCAGCAACTCTACGATAGCACCACCTCGGAAAAATTTGCCTCCTTCTTTTTGGGCGTCTACGACGAACACACTGGCCGGCTGCTTTACACGAATGCCGGCCATTTGCCACCCATCCTGATCCGGCAAGGCGTGGCAAGCCGATTGGAAGTCAGCGGAATGGTTCTGGGGGTGGTTCCCAATGTCCTATATGATCAGAACAGCATCCAATTGGAGCCGGGAGATTTGTTGGTGGGTTTTACCGATGGTCTCTCCGAACCGGAAAATGAATACGAAGAGGAATTCGGGGATGCGCGTCTGATCGACCTGCTCGTCCGTCATTCACGCAAGCCTTTGGATGAGATTGCCTCGTTGGTGACCACCACGGTAATGGAATGGGCACGCAACCCAGATCATCGCGACGACATGACTCTGATTCTGGCACGCCGGTTGTAACTCTTGATCGGGATTATAAAAATTTCACTCATTTCCGGTGCCGCGAATTGTCCGCCCTAATGCGCGCCCCGGGATATTTCAAGATTTGGAGATAAACAGTATGCGGAAGGCATGGCTTGGTTTGTGGATTTGTCTCTCTTTATTTTTTGCTTTGTCGGTCCCTTGTTATGCGGATGAAGGAATGTGGACTTTTGATCATTTGCCCAAAACTGCATTGAAGAAACATTATGGATTCGATGTGACCACCAATTGGCTGGAGCACCTGCAGAAGAGCTCAGTCCGGTTTAATAATGGCGGGTCCGGGTTTTTTGTATCCTCCAACGGTTTGGTGATGACCAATCATCACGTGGCTGCCGATTGTCTGCAGAAACTCGGCGCCCAGGGGAAGGACTACTATAAGAATGGCTTCCATGCGACCGCTCCCGCCAATGAAGCTCCCTGTATGGATTTGGAGCTGAATGTTTTGACGGGAATTGAAGATGTTACCAGCCGGGTGAACAATAGCGTGATGCCTGGGATGGATGCCGGCAAAGCTTTTGCCGCCCAACGGGGCGCCATGTCTGCCATTGAAAAAGAATGTTCTCAGAGTTCCGGCTTGCGCTGTGATGTGGTGACACTCTATCAGGGAGGCATTTACAGCCTTTATAAATATAAGAAATTCACTGATGTACGATTGGTTTTTTCTCCAGAAATGGATATTGCCTTCTTCGGCGGCGATCCGGACAATTTCACCTATCCGCGCTTTGACTTGGATGTCACTTTTTTCCGGGTGTATGAAAATAATCGGCCCGTCAGAGTTCAGCATTATTTGCACTGGAGCCGCAGAGGAGCGAAGGCTGGGGAACTTGCGCTGGTCTCGGGCCACCCAGGGGCCACCAATCGGCTGAACACTCTGTCTCAGTTAGAGTACCTGCGGGATAAGTCATACCCGTTTACCTTGGATCTCATGAAACGGAGACAGCAACTGCTGCAGGAGTTCAGCAGTCAGGGAGACGAGAATGCGAGAATTGCCAAGGAGGAGCTCTTTAGCATCGAGAACAGCTTGAAAGCGTACACCGGATTTTATCAAGGATTAATGGATCCTGAAGTCATGAAGAAGAAAGAGCAGAACGAAATAACTTTGCGCGCGGCTGTTTCGGCAAATCCTGAGTGGCGGAAAGCTTACGCGGGAGCCTGGAATGCCATTGCCCAGGCCCAAACAGAACTGTCTCAGTTTTATAAAGAGCGATCGCTCTTCGATCGTGGATCCGCCCTGAACTCCGAGCTCTTCAATCTTGCGCGGACGTTGGTTCGGCTGGCCGCTGAAAAATCCAAGCCCAACGAAAAACGGTTGAGAGAATTTGGGGATTCGAATTTGCCTTCATTGGAATTGGAGCTTTATTCACCAGCACCGATCTATGAGTCCTTTGAGATACTGAAATTGGCGGATTCTCTGCAATTTATGATTGAGCAAGTTGGGCCGGATTATCCTTTGGCCAAGAAGATTCTAGCTGGGAAGACTCCGCGAGAACGAGCTGAGGAATTGGTTTCCAAAACGGGGCTTAAAGACGTGGCCTTTCGCAAGCGACTGGCAGAAGGTGGACAACAAGCCATTGATCAATCTTCCGATTCCATGGTTGTGCTGGCTCGGGAAATCGATGCCGAAGCGCGGGACTTGCGAACCCGTTATGAAGACAAAGTTCAGGGAGTGGAAAGAGCCAACCATGCATTGCTCGCCAAGGCATTGTTCAAAATTCACGGTACTTCTATCTATCCGGATGCTACTTTTACGCTGCGTCTTTCTTTTGGTTCCGTGAAGGGATATGAGGAGAACAGGAAGACGATTCCCCCGTTTACGCAATTTGACGGACTTTATCGGCATTCTGCCAACCATGGAAACATATTTCCTTACCAATTGCCGGAAAGTTGGATAAAAGCCAAAAGCAAATTGAGCCTCGCCACTCCGTTGAATTTTGTCTCCACCGCAGACATCATTGGTGGCAATTCAGGCAGCCCGGTGGTCAACGCGAAGGGAGAGGTGATCGGTTTGATTTTTGATGGGAACATTCAATCTCTGGTTTGGAATTTCCTTTATGACGACAGGCAAGGCCGGGCCGTGGCTGTGCACTCCGAAGGACTGATTCAAGCGTTGGACAAGGTTTATGGCGCGAGGCGGCTCGTCCAGGAATTGCGCAGGTAAGGTGTCATGCAGAGTTTGAACCGCCTCGGTATGTCGCCGCGATTTCTTCGAGCAGATCCTGTCTCTCAATGGGCATATCTTGATTGTGGGAGCCCCCTCCGCGCCGCAGTTGACCGCAATGCGAAACCCGCTCCCTCGGTGCGCCCTTTTAAGCCATCGTTGTTGGAGTTGCACTCCGAACGATTCCCCAGGGCGTGATGTGAATTCATGATATGGGGTGAACGCGTGATGAACACAAAAATCTTTTCAATTGCTCTCCTCTTGCTGATTTTTTCGATTTCCTGCGCCAAGCCTCCGCAAATCCCGGAGCAATCCCAGCTTGAGATTACCCTGGCCGACATTACCGTTGATGGGCTAATGAAGACAATCAAAGTGTTGGCTTCCAACGAAGCCGAAGGGCGTGCTCCCGCCAGCAAGGGTGAGAAATTCACCACCGACTATCTCCTCCGACAATTCCAGCAACTGGGCTTGAAGCCGGGGAATCCCGATGGGACATATCTCCAAAAAGTGCCACTGATGGGCATTACAACGGAAGCATCCGCTGTATTCAAGACTCGAAACAGAAAGATTGTGCTTCAGCCCGGGACGGATTGGGTGGCGGTTTGCCGCCGGTTTGTCACGAGGGCTGCGGTAAGACAATCCAAGGTAGTATTTGTTGGTTACGGGATTGTGGCTCCCGAGTATGGATGGGATGATTATAAAGGAATCAATGTTAAAGGCAAAACGCTTGTGATGCTCGTGAACGATCCTCCCATTCCGGATCCGCGGGATCCCTCACGGTTGGACGACAAAATGTTCCAAGGCAAAGCGATGACCTACTATGGCCGTTGGACCTACAAATATGAGATTGCGGCGAAAAAGGGTGCGTCTGCCGTCGTGCTCGTTCATGAAACGGCTGCGGCTGGCTATCCGTTTGAAGTGGTATCGAGCAGTTGGGGGAGGGAAAATTTCGAGATTCGCAACCCCGATCGGAACATGAAGCGGGCGGTGGTCGAGTCTTGGATTTCTCTCTCAATGGCTCAATCGCTTATTGCGGCTTCGGGGCGGGATTATGAATGGCTGAAAAAGTCAGCGGCCCGGCGAGATTTCAAACCGGTCACTTTGAATTGCCGTGCCAGCTTTCAAGTGAAGAACTCACTCCGCAAAGTGGAGTCAAATAACCTGGTGGCAAAATGGGAAGGGGCTGATCCAGACCTGAAAAATGACTATGTGATTTACACTGCCCATTGGGACCACTTGGGCAAGAATCCACTGTTGAAGGGGGACCAGATTTATCACGGAGCGCGGGACAATGCCTCTGGTGTGGCGGCTTTGCTGGAAATTGCCCGGACTTTTACAAAGCTGGACCAACCTTCAAAACGGTCGGTACTCTTCCTGGCCCTGACGTGTGAGGAAAAGGGACTTCTGGGTGCGCGCTATTTCGCTGAGAATCCGCTTTATCCTTTAAATCGGCTGGTTGCCGATCTTAACATGGATGGTCTCAATCCCTGGGGCAAAACCAGTGATGTGGTTGTGGTGGGTTCGGGGAAAACTACCCTTGAAGATCTGCTGTCCAATGAAGCCAAGGAACAGGGGCGAGTCGTAAAGCCGGACCCAGAACCGGAAAAGGGAGGATATTTCCGCTCGGATCATTTTGAATTCGCCAAAGTTGGAGTACCGGCCTTGAATATAGGGTCGGGCTCGGATTATATCGGAGTGCCTCCCGCTTATGGAATTGAGAAACGACAAGAGTACCTCCAGAATGATTATCACAAAGTAACTGATGACGTGAAACCTGATTGGGATTTGCGAGGGATGGTGGAAGATACTCAACTGCTTTTCCTGGTAGGGTATCGAATTACCCAGGATGCTTCCCGGCCAAAGTGGAAAGAGGGAGCGGAATTCAAAAAAATCCGCGATGCCCAGTTTGCGAAATAGTTCCCAAAAAGATTGGATTCCGCATTTTTCAATCTCGGTCCAACCAGTACCAAAATATCAAGATCGAAATTATTCAGAGTGAACTTGGGAATGGGGGTTTTCATCCGAAGATTATTGCCGTCAGAATGAAGTCAAAATTTTGTTTGGTCTATCCCAAGGCCCGGACTCCTTGTGCTTTGACAGGTTTCCAGTTCAATTGTCTCGTCTCTCCATCGTAAAGATGAATGATGGCAATGCCAAGGTAGATTGTTTCTCATTTCCCGCCCTCAGCCAGCGAGGAAGCGATTTCAGGATGGCCGGCGCGCAGAGCATAATCTCGAGCGGTGAGGCCAGCATTGTCTTGAAGCGTTAAGTCTGACTGGTGTTCCCGCAATGTTTTAATACAGGAAGCTGATCCGGCTGAAGCCGCCCACATCAGGGCCGTGGCGCCCGAATGATCCCGAAGGTCCGGTTTGACGCCTCGATCAAATAATCGATCCAGTATTGCGGAATCGCCTCGGGCCGCCGCATGGAAAAGAGCGGACCAGCCTTCCTGATCCTGCAAGTTGACATCAGCTCCTTTTTTCAGGAGAAGTTGCAGGATGAAGAGAGCTTTTTCATTTGACTCGCCATTCTGCACGAAGTGCAAGGCCGTGCAGCCCTGTCTGTTTGGCGCATTTGGATTGATGTCTCGGCCGACAAGAAACTGGACGCTCGCTTGTTGATTGGCCCTGACAGCATAGACCAGAGCGGAATTGCCCTGAAGATCCTGGCCGTTAAGATCTATGCCATTTTCCAAAAGGTGGTCCAGCATGGCATCGTTGCCGGCCGCGGCAGCCGTGTAGAAAGCCTCCTGGACTGATTTTTTGTCGCATCCTTGCTCAAGAAGAAATCGGCAAGAACCAAGGGCCGCTGGCGATGCCAGGCCGCTTAACAAAGAGAGTGGCCCTTCAAATTGGGTCCGCGCATTGACATCCGCACCCGCTTCCACTAACACTTTTATTAGGTCGGTACTCCCACTCCAGCAAGCCGCCATCAGTGGCGTCCAATCATTCGCAGCGCGCAGATTCGGATCCGCTCCCTCTCGCAATAATTTCCGGGCAAGATTCATCTGTTGGCCTCGGCTAATATAGACTAGCGGAGTACCGCCATAGGCATCCCGTTGATTGGGCGAAAAACCCGAAAACAGAAATAGATGGAAAAAAATGGCGTGATTTTCCCGAGCCGCCCAATTCAAGGGGGGATCGATTAATTTGAAGGCGGCATAAAAAAACAGCAAAAGAAACACTGCGGCACTGCACCAATAGAAGCCCCTTGAGGGTAATGTGAGGCGAGGTTCACTCCATTTCGATTGCCAGCGACGAATCAGGGCCTTCAAAACATAGAGCGGCAATACCACGATTAAAATCACACCAAGCATAAAGCGCCACGTCAGTAGTGCGGTTTCAGCGGGTGAGGAGCCAAGAATGGCGTCTCTAATGGCAAAGGCAAGAACCAGCAGGCTCCAAGCCAGCAATCCAAGAGTCAAAAAAATCCAAAGCCGGAGTGGTGGGGTGAGCTTTTTTCGCAAGTGGCGGCCCATGCTGATGAGCGGCCAGATCAACAACAAGGCAGCAACAAAAAAAATCAATCCCAATGGCAAGATCATTTCCTTAGGCATCGCTTCCTCTTTATAGGATGAGAAGCCTCTGGATCGCGCGCTTCTTTGTTCGGAGGCTTCTCACCCATCATCCCATATTCAATCGAATTGATATTTTCTGGCCCATCTCTCTCTTCGAAACTAAGCTGAGCGTTCATAATCTCAATCTCCGAGAAATTCCGTGGTCCCCGGAGTTCCTTGCTGGGACGGATTCTCCAGAATTCCAGTGGTGTAGTCCATAGTGCCACAGGAAAAAGCGTGCGCCAAGGGATGGAATGCACGAGGGAACCTGCCTCCCGCAAAGGCGAACTCCGCCTAGCGGGCCACCCGGGTGTGCCATCTCTGCCCAGACCGGTTCGACAGGCAAAGTCCGCTAAGTGGGAGCCTCACCCATCCACGGCCATTGTTCAGTTCAGCCGATCAGTGCGACTGATTCACCCTGACCGCATTTTGAATTACACCCAATTCCAAGCCTCCAATATGGCCGACGGGTTTTTTGTGGTTCACTTATGAATAGTCCCGACAATTTTGGGAAAGAATCAGGCTTAGCAGGTGTTGATTTCTCGATCCGGCCTCATTATATCAAATCCAATCTCGAAGGGCTGGAGGGTTTTCGAAGCGTTCGCTTGTTGAGTAGTTCTCCCTGCAAATCCCGAATATCGGAATAATAGAGTCAAGATATATTAACAACTGGAACCAAGGAAGGGAGTGTATTTTGTCGTTTGTTGCCGTATTCAGACGCCAGATTTGGAAGGGGGAATCGATCATTTTTGAATCTTGACACACTGTAGGAAAGCGGGTATAGTTCAGTTCGCTTTATTGGTAACATCGCTCGACCAGGGCGGTTAGCTCAGCCGGGAGAGCGCATCCCTTACAAGGATGAGGTCGCTGGTTCGATCCCTGCACCGCCCACCAACGTTAAGTGTCCGGGGGCAAAGTCGAGGATGAAACCGGGATAATCCAGTCCCCAGCGTCAGTTCGCTTGATCTGCCGATTCCGGGACATTCAAAAACAGCGGGGTCGTAGTTCAGTTTGGTTAGAACGCTGGCCTGTCACGTCAGAGGTCGCGGGTTCGAGTCCCGTCGGCCCCGCCATTCATTACCAGCCACACATGAGTCTGCCCAAGGAATTTGTTCACCATCTTTCCCGCCGTCTTGTTGAAGAACTCATCAAGAGAGAAATGATTGAGACTCCCAACCGGGACGGACTCCGGTCTCGCTTCGAATCCATTCTCAATGAAGAACTCAGCGTGGAAGAGAAGATCAACGAGGAGACTCGAGTCATCTTGAAGAATTATGCCGAAGAAATGCGTCAGAGTGGAGTGTCTTATCAAGAGATGTTCAAGCGGGTGAAAAGCCGACTGGTCAAAGAAAAAAAGATAATCATTTGATTTTTAATTATGCGTCTAAGCCGCGAGAAAATTAATCATCTAGCTCATTTGTTCACTGATGAACTGGCCTCCCTTGATGAGATTGAGTTCATTGAAGACCGGAACACGATCCGCTTGGAAGTAATCCGAATTATCAATGAAGAGCTTAAAATGGAAGAAGGAATCGACCAGGCGGCTCGCAAGAAAATTGAATCCCAAAAAAGGAATGTCCCTGAAGGCAGTCTGGAATGGGACATTCTGTATAGAAAATATTATGCGGAAGAGGTAAAGAACCTTTAATTCGGGGTTGAGCCCAGGATTGACATCATGGCGAGTGGAATAACAAAAAGCGGCCAGCAAAAGGCCGCTTTTTGTTTTGGGGTGGATAAAAAGCAGACGAGAAGCCTAGTTCCGACGTTTTAGAGTTGGGCGATCTTCATCACTTGTGGAAGATTTGTCTCCATCATCCTCCACGTCGCCACTGGTCCGTCTCTTCAGGGTTGGCCTATTGGCTTTATCCCCTTCCGCTGGACGCTTGGCATTTTCCATGGCCACTAGGCGATTCTTGATCTGATCAAACTCAGAAGTGTTGATTACATACTGTTCCCTGGCGGGCAGGATGGAAGCAATATTGGCCTGAGTTTTTTCAATTCTGTCCCCCGTTGGAGGGTGAGTGGAAAACATTTTTGAGAGCGTTCCCGGCTTCTTCTTTTCCTGAGCTTGAATCTTTTCAAAAAAGGAGACAAAAGCAGTGGGATCATAGCCGGTTTTGTACATGTATTCCAATCCCAGGAAATCGGCTTCAGTCTCGGCTTTCCGGCTAAAATGCAAAAATTGCATCGGGATCAAAAAGCCAGCGGCTTGATAGAGTCCATACCCGAGTCCTCCGCTCATGAAGATCAGGGGGATGGTTGCATAATTGGCGAGCGTGGCTTTGGTATATTGTTCGGTGCCATGTCTTGCAGCTACATGAGCAATTTCATGAGCCATGACCCCGGCGAGTTCAGATTCTTCATCAGCTGCGGTAACCAGACCGGAATTGACGTAAAAAAAACCTCCCGGTAGAGCAAAAGCATTGATCTCTTCTGAGTCAATTACCTTAATGGTGAAAGGCACTTTGGCATCAGAATTCTTGACCAGATTTTGTCCAACCCGGTTGACATATTCCGTGACGATGGGATCATTGATTAATTTGGAGCTTCTTTCCACTTCTTGAGCCAGCGATTTTCCCAAGGCGATTTCCTTTTCCAAGGAAATCATGTTGAGATTCCCCAACCCTTTATTGATATTCCGATTCCCGATATTGTCGACATCGGAGTTCTTCGGCTTTTTGTCCGCCAGGAGGTTCGGAGCCAAGCCAATAACCAGCGTACTAATGAGAAGGCAATTGCCAAGGTGAATTCCCCACTTCATTTTTCCCTCCTTTGTTTTAAAACAACTACACATTTTGAGTCTCTTTAGGACGGATTCCTCCCCTAGAACCATTGTGAGGAGTCTTCGCTAAAAAAAAACACCTCTTCATCAACTTAAGACATGCCTACATTTATTTTACCACCAAACTAGATTAGCGGCATTTGATGCTTTACCGGAAGTTAGAACATATTTTTGGTGGATAGGTTGTAAAAATAAATATTTACATAGACACTAGCGCCAGTATTCATATTTTGCCAATGGACTTCGAGAATGGTCTTGATTCTCGGAAATGGATGAAACATTTTTCCATGACTAGTCTGCTTGATCCGCAAAAATCGACAATTTTGAGTCAAGCTTTGGAATGCCAATCAGTAAGTAACAATAGTCAGAGACAAAGTCTCTCTTGCTCAGATTTTTGATTCCATTTTTACACTCCCAACAAGGGCAATCCTTGACCAGAAACTAGCTTTTTAGTTGCAACTCCCGCACCTAACCTTGATTTCATGGTTTTTAGCTGAGTCGATTTTTATGTTAACTCCCGAATTGGCATGGACAAAACAAGACGAATGCAGTAAATATAGTACATTATTGAAATGCCATGGATTGGAGGATGGCGAACCGATTCGCAAAGGTGTTATGAGCGTCAGGAAAATTGCCAAAGGACAGATGTGGAAGGATGAAAAGACCGGCGAAATCTTTGTGGTTACTTCACTTTATAAAGATGTCTTGTCTTCCTTCGCTTTGCTTAGATCTGCACAACCCGCCGCCGGAGCACAAAGCAAGCGGGCGAAAATAATTCGCCAGGATTCCGGAGAGGTCTTGGCGGGATACAGAGAAGCGGAACAAGTCTGATGTTCACGAAAAGAATGTAGGATTACTTTCGCTTTCCCTTCTTTTGAACAGGGGATTTCTTGGATTTTACTGGCTGGATTTTTGAGGGTAAGTTTGCTTTAGCCCTGAGAGGAGGAGCAGGTTTTTTCAAGGGGGTTGAATTCTTTTTCTTTTCGGGCTTTAGTACTCCTTTTTTGTGGGCTACGAAAATTACTTCAGGACCATTTTTATCGAAATCTTCCAAATTGAAGTTTCGGTAGGCATTAATCTCTTTAAATCCCGCCCCTTTTAACATCGCTTCCAGATCGGTTTTTAGATAAGGAAAAATTTCAGTGGTCAACACTTGACTATTCCATTGGTTCTCATGCTTATGGAACTTTACGATGGTGTACTCTAAGGACTTAGCCGCAAAATCGAGAACCCGGGAAAAAATTGTTTCGTCAATCCCGCTCCGATTGATAATGGGAGCGAGGAAGCGGTCCTGATTCTTCAGAATCATTTCGTAGTTTCTGGTTTGAAGGACAAGCAAGCCGCCAGGATTCAAGATGGCATAGAGTCCCTCCATGATTTTCTTCAAATCCGCATGGCTCTTGATGTGAGAGAGACTATCCGTCATGAGAGTAATAATGTCGAATCCTTCGGAAAATCTTTTTGCCAGGGTTTGATAATCGCCACAGACAAAGTCCACAGTCACTCCACAGGCTACGGAATTTGCCCGTGCTTTATCGATCATCTTGGGACTTTCATCAATCCCAACGGCGTCAACTCCCAGGCGGCGAAACATCACAACGTCAAATCCGGTAGTGCAGGCAACGGAGAGTGAACTCTTCAACTTGTTTTCGGATATCAGCTTTTTGAAAAACATCCCCTCTTGGCTGATTCTCGGCTGCCACGACATCATCTGATCGTAAGAATCACTCAACTGATTGAAAAATTCCACGGAAGATAGATTATTTTTATTGGTCATTTTCGTCTCTGAGGGAATTAACCTACCAAGACTTTTAGTATGTACAATTTACCTCATAATTAGCTACACTTCAAGCGAAATCTTTTCTAGGCAAATGTGCGGCTAGCAATATTCTACCGGTTTTGGATCCACGTGCTGCAATAAAATGGAGTCTAATTGATGTAAGTATTTTATAAACTATCATGTTAGTCAACTATTCAAGGAAAAATGAATGGCTTCGTCTAATGCTTTTAGGATGGTAAAGGCAAAGTATCCGCCCCGCTGGATTTTGGAAAAATCAAGATTTGAAAAACAGATAAGCTATTGAGAATACAGTCAGTAGCGATTGTACATGGGGGAGGGTTCTCGTCCGAATGAAAAAAAAGTACGACTGGTGGATTTGGGGTTCCGCTTTGGGATATTCTAAGCGAAATCCTTCCATCCAAATATGTCAAGAGGTAAAAAGACCAATCTTCTTGGTAGATTGAGAAAAATCAAGCTAGCGCTTTCGGCGATTTGGTTTCCTGCCAGGTAAAATAAGTGCGATGAATCACAGTCAAATTTGCCAACACTGCAATTACCCATAATACCGGAGCCATCCGATTAAAAAAGGTTCCAATGATGAGAAGGACCAACCTTTCCGGTCTTTCTAAAAAGCCGACTTTACAGAGCGGAATCAGGCATTCTGCTCGGGCGCGGGCATAGCTGGTCAAGATGGATCCCATCATGGCAATCCCGGCTAAAACGACATATCCCATCCGTTGGCATCGAGCATAGTAGATCATTAACCCGATAAAAAAAGCCATATCAGAATAGCGGTCCAACACGGAATCGAAGAAGGCGCCGAATTTGGTCACGTTGTTGGTGATTCGAGCCACCCGACCGTCCAACATGTCAAATAGGCCTGAAATGACGATAATCCATCCGGCCGCGAAAAAATCACCGCAGGCGAGGAACCACGCGGAGGGGAGTGTGATCAAAAATCCGATGAATGTGATCAAGTTAGGGTTAATGTGAAGATAAGAAAGGCCAAGAACAATTTTGTTCAGGATGGCCTGGCAAATTTTCCCAATCAATTGGCTAATCATGGAAGTCTAAGGGATCTCCTCTTTCACTTCATCGTGGATGGTGGTCAATTTCAATATCTCAAATTCCTTGGTTCCGCCCGGGGTAACTATTTTGACCATATCCCCAACTTGTTTGTTGAGTAGTCCCTTTCCAATGGGGGAAGTTGTGGAAATCAGCCCTTTTTGAATATCGGACTCCTCCACTGAGACCAGCTTATAAGTAAGCTCAGACCCTTTTTGGACATCATGCAGAACCACGGTGGAACCGTACGAAATCCGGTCATGGGGAATTTTATCCAGGTTAATCAGAGAAATCTCCGCGAGCCGTTTTCGTAAATGGGCCAACTTGGCATTTAATATTTCCTGCCGTTGTTTGGCCGACTGATACTCCGCATTTTCACTCAGGTCTCCCAATTCCTTGGCCTTCTTCAGTTCTTTGGGGAGTTCAGTCTTCAATTCCAGATCGATGATTCGAATCTCCTCTTCCAGCTTGCGTTTGATCTGCATTGTCATGGGTAAATCAATCCCTTGCATTCAACTCGAATGGATGAAGATAATAATAGCTCCCCGGGAAAAAGTCAAAATTTACCAATTAAAACAAGCCGACCTTAATGCGCAAAAAACGTTTGGGATTTTGGCGGAAATCATAGAGAAGTTTGACCAGCTCCGCCGCCGCCGTATTGATATTGTCGTAAAGAGAGGAGTCTTTGGCCAGTTTGCCTATAGTTCCTTCGCCATGGTCGATCCGGTCCATCAACTGGTTAATCTTGGCGATGGAGTCCTTTAAATCCAAGTATAGAGACTCGTCTTTAGTCATTTTCCCCAGGAAACCCTCGCCTCTTTCCAGGCGGTCCGCCACGGTGTTGACACGGGCTAAAATGGAGTCCGTTTTTTCATAAACCGATTTATCTGAAACTAATTTCCCCAATGTGCCTTCGCCATTGTCAACCTTTGCCACTACGCTGTCCACGCGGCTCAACGTGTTATTTAAATGATCGAACATTTCAGGGTTATTGAGCATTTTCCCCAAAGAACCCTCCCCTGATTTTAGTTTGGCAACAATATCCGATGCGTCTTGAACGGTTTGATTCAGCCGGTCGAACATGGCCGGATCATTGATGAATTTGCCTATCGTTCCCTCACCTTTGTCAATTTTTGTTGTAATGCTGTTAATTTTGTCCACTAGATCACCCAAATTGGCCACCAAATCGTTGCTATTTTGAATGATTTTTCGGATATCGGCTTCGGAGGAACTTCTAATTTCCCCATCTGGAGGAATCATGGGAAATTTATCCGATCCCCGGGAAATATCAAGATACTTGTCACCCAACAGTCCGATTGAACCAAGCGAAGCCACGGAATCGGTCCGAATGGCACTCTGATATTCCTGGCTGACACGGAGGATCACTTCCACGGCGTGGGCAGGATCTTTGTACGTGGAAATCCTTACATCGCGTACATTCCCCACTTCAATCCCAGCCACCCAAACCAGAGATCCTTTTTTCAGGCCGGAAGCGCTCGGCAGGAAAGTTCGAAGTGTATAATTCCGCGTGAAGATGCTGGCTTTGCCGCTAATCAAGATAATGGCTAGCGTTAGGATGCTGAAACTGGCCAATACCAAAAAACCCACATGAAGTTCTGACCAGGCAAGTCGTTTTCTGGCCATGACTCCTCCTTGTCACAGATTCCGTCCAACTAAGAAAAAAGAAATCTCCGGACATATTCGTCTTTGAAATTGCGAATCTCTTCATCGACTCCATCAAAAATAATCTGCCCTTCCCTGAGCATGATAAAGCTGGTATTGATCAGGCAAACTTGAGATTCTTCTTCAGTAAGATATTCTATGCGGCCATTGCGGATGCCCAAAAACTCCCGGGCCATGGTGAATGCGTCACGCAAACGGTGCGTGACAAAAACAGAACTTACCCCTTCCAGGTCGCGCAGCTTAATGACCAGTTCATTGATCGTACGGGCAACAATTGGATCAAGCCCGGCCGTGGGCTCGTCGTAAAGCATTATCTTAGGATTACCCACCAGCGCGCGTGCGATTCCGGCGCGACGTCGCATGCCGCCGGATAACTCCGCCGGCATCTTATGGAGAGCCTCTTCCATGTCCACAAATCCGAGGGTCTGCCGGACAATCGTTTCAATTTCCTCTTCATCAAGATTGGTCTGCTCATAGAGGCGATAGGCGACATTTTCTTCCACCGTGATTGAGTCAAAGAGAGCCCCTTCTTGAAACACCATGCCAATTTTCGCCCGTACTTCATTCAGCCGGGATTCCTCATACTGGGTAGTCTCTTCCCCATCGACCCAGATTTCACCTTCGTCCGGCTTTTCCAGTCCGATGATCAATTTCAAGATGGTGGACTTACCGGAGCCGCTTCCACCCAAGATAAGCTTGGTCTCACCGCGCCTGACCGTAAAGGATATGTCTTTGAGCACACACTGATCGTCATAATATTTGGAAACGTTCTTGAGCTGAATCGCGGGTGTTGGAAACATGGATTCCATTGGACTTTTGACTATAATATCGATAACAGCAAACGAGTGATAAAAAAGTCGGTAACGAAAATCAGGATCATGGCACTGACCACTGATTGCGTGGTGGAGCGGCCAACCCCCTGAGTGCCTCCATAAGTGCGCAATCCGCAATAGCAACCCACGATGGCGATGATGAATCCGAAAATGGGCGGCTTGACCAAACCCTGGACAAGATCGGAATAGGTCAGCTGATCGTAGGCGGATGTCAAATATAAATCCGAGCTTTGGCCTAGCAGGAAATAAGAAACGAAGAAGCCTCCCATAATTCCCACAAAGTCAGAGATGATGGTCAGTACGGGAACCATGGTAACGGCGGCTAACATTCGGGGTGTCACCAATTTCTTTATAGGGTCAGTGCCCAGAGCGCGCATGGCGTTGATTTGCTCGCTGATCAACATGGAGCCCAGCTCTGAGGCAATTCCAGAGCCAATGCGTCCAGCTACCACCACGGCAGTAAGGACCGGACCGAGTTCCCGTACCAATGAGAGGGCCACTAGTTGGCCCGTGTAGGCCATGGCGCCGAAGGAGGTGAGCGTTTTAGAGGTTTGCAGTGCCAAGACTGCTCCGGTAAAAAAAGCAGTGAGCAAGGTAATGCTCAGAGATCCGACCCCGATGATATCCATCATTTCAAATGTTTCGCGAAGGTAAATGGGCGGGCGAATTAGACTCCAGAGGGATTTGAAGCCCAAGACCGTAAAATTCTGAATTTCGACCACCCAGCGCTTGAAAATTTGACTGGGACGGGCAATGATCAGATCCATAAACCTTGCTCGCAACCGTCGGCGGGGAAGAGCCCCGCCAGGGATTCTCTTGTTGCCATCGAACCTTCCCGGCAAGTGGACTTTAATGATACCAATTTCATTGTTTGCTTTCCATCCAGAAGTGCGGAGGGTGGCGGCGTTTTTTGCGGGAACATGATATAGTAGGCGCAAGCGGTGAGGCTAATGCCCGCGAAGTATCAGGGGACACTACCTGGATCGGTTCAGACGGCATTTGAATGCATGGTCCTTTCATTCTACCTTTCATGATGATTGGCGGGAGAAGCTATGTCGGGTTTTGATTTTGTCACCGGGGGTGAATCGCACGGCAAAGGTCTGGTGATGATCATCTCCGGAGTCCCCGCAGATATTCCAGTGGATCCAGCATTGATTAACCTGGAACTAAAACGGCGCCAATCTGGTTATGGGCGGGGCGGGCGGATGAAAATCGAAAAAGACAACATTCAAGTGGTTTCCGGAATTCGCCACGGTAAGACGTTGGGGAGCCCGGTGACGCTATTGATCCAAAACCGGGATTGGGCCAATTGGGAATCGGCCATGGCCGCGGAACCGAGGGAACTTGACGATAAAGAAATGCGGCGGATCACCCGGCCTCGCCCTGGCCACGCGGACCTGGCCGGCGCATTAAAATATGACTCGCATGATTTGAGAAATATCCTGGAACGCTCGAGTGCCCGAGAAACTACGGCCCGTGTGGCTGTGGGGGGATTGGCCAGACAATTGCTAAAATCGTTTGGCATACGAATTGCCAGCCACACCGTTTCCATTGGCGAGGTGAGCCTGCCACTGGATTTTATCTACAATTTTGAACAAATTTGTTCTGTTTACGAAGATGGCGAAGTCCGTTGCTTGGACCCCGCAACAGCTCGGAGGATGGTGGACCACATCAAAAAAATCCATTTGGCGGGCGACACGCTGGGTGGGTGTTTTGAGCTAGTGGCCAGGGGAGTCGCGCCAGGATTGGGATCCCATACGGCTTGGGACCGGCGCCTAGATGGTAAACTTGCGCAGGCGATTATGAGCATTCCAGCGGTGAAAGCTGTCGAGATTGGCGCCGGGGTTCGTTCCGGATCCATCTCGGGGTCATTGTTGCACGATGAAATCGGATATGATTCCGCGAAGAAATCCTTCTTTCGGTCGACCAACAATGCGGGGGGAATTGAGGGCGGAATCTCCAACGGTGAAGAAATCGTTGTCCGTGGCCACGTCAAACCCATCCCCACTTTGAGGAAGCCATTGAAGTCAGTCGATGTCAATACAAAAGAACCCATTGAAGCGGCCTACGAAAGGTCGGATACCTGTGTAGTCCCGGCCGCCGGAGTCGTTGGGGAAGCAATGGCGGCAATTATTTTGGCCCAACTTTTTCTGGAAAAATTTGGCGGAGATTCTCTGCAAGAAACGCTGAGAAACTACGACGGCTATCTGGAACAGATTCGCCGGTATTGATCCTCTGCCCATCCGGAAAGGTTGAGAGCTCCATACATAGCGTTGACGCTCAAAAATCACGTATGGGGAAAAGACCTTTCGGTTGGTTTTGCCACAGAACTTCTTCCACCGAAAATTATGTCCGGATCCTAGCTGAGAAATGCATGGCGGGAATCTCATCCTGCCAGCCTCGCCTTTCGTTTACCTTGAGTTATCAAAGGTTGACCAGCTTAGCCTGCAAAGGTAACATGGGTACAGGATATATTGATGGAACGCAAGGTGGAGCATGATATTGCCCATTGTCAAATATGGCGACCCAGTGTTGGAACGAAACGCAGAACCGGTCAGTGCTTTTGGCCAGGAGCTGGAACAGCTGGCCAAGAACATAGTGGAAACCATGTATGCTGCTCCGGGATATGGTTTGGCTGCCCCTCAAGTGGGGGTATCCAAACGTTTGATCGTTGTGGATGAAAGCGTTGGAAGAACGGCTGAATCATTGCTAGTGTTGGTAAATCCGGAAATTATCAACAGCGAGGGGGAGCAGTATGAAGAGGAAGGCTGTTTGAGTTTTCCGGATTTTACGGCTAAAGTGAAGCGGCCCATGCATGTGGTTGTTTCCGCGCAGGATGTGAAGGGACATCACAAGATCTTTGAGGGACATAGCCTTTTAGCCCGGATTTTGACTCATGAGATTGATCACTTGAATGGTGTTCTCTTTATTCATCAGCTGGACTACCGGCCGCCCCCTTGATCTGCGAGGTCCGCAACGTCCGCATCACCAAGGACTCGATGGGCACGTACCGCGGCCATAGCGGCGGGGTGGTGATCGAGTGCGAAGGCGGCTACTTTGCCGGCGACGCCGCTGGCGGTGCGGTTTTCGACCCGCAAGGCGGAAGATCAAAGACATTCTCAAGCAGTGCTTGCCCGAGTTTCCCGACGCTGTCCACCTGGCCAATTTCGTGTCCACCGTCCGCAGCCGGCGTGTTGGCGACCTGCATGCCGATGTGCTCAAGGACAATGTCACCGCCTGCTGCCACATGGCCAACATCTCGTACCGCCTGGGAGACGGCGTCCCGCCCGCGAGATCCTGGAGACGATCCGGGCCCGCGCGGAACTATCCGACGCCTTCGACCGGTGCCGCGATTACCTGCGGGCCAACGGCATCGATCTTGCCGCGACCCAGGCCGTGCTTGGGCCATGGGTGACCTTG